>NZ_BDBX01000039.1 GCF_001613205.1 Nocardia sienata NBRC 100364
ATTTCAGCGACTGGACTCAACCAGGGCTTCAATGGGGCAGGTTTTCTAGCTTAACCGTCCAGTGGCTCAGAGTCAAACTCCGCTCTTCGGCCGGTCCGCCAGGCGCTCCTCGTACTACCTCGTTGTCCCTGGTCCCTCCGGCTCGGCGTTTCCGCCTCGCTCCGGGCCCCTGGTCGGTGTCCGTGTCGCTCTGACGTTGAATAAGTTACGCGGCGGGGAACGCTACGTCAAATCGCCACTTCGGCAGGGCGTTTGCGCAGTTCAGAGGCTTGCGAGAAGGCGATCGAGTGGGCCGGATCGCCAAAGTGTGACCCAGCCCACCAAGATCAATTTCCCGAGGCCCGCCGGACACCCGCGAAATTCCGCTTGCCGCGGCGTAGGACCAGCCACTGTCCGTGCAGGTAATCGCCACTTTCGGGAGCCCAATCGAGGTCCTTCACGCGCTCGTTGTTGACCGACGCGCCCCCTTCGTTGACCGCTCGACGGGCCGCGCCACGGCTTTCGCACAGGCCGGATGCCACCAGAAGATCGACGATCGTGTCGTTGCCGGGCGCGACTTCGGCGACCTTCCCGTCGACAGCGGCCTCGCGCAGCGCCGCGGCCAGGGTCGGCTCGTCCAGATCCCGGAGCTCACCGCGGCCGAAGAGCGCCTGACTCGCCAGCTGCACCGAGCGGGTGTGCTCCGCTCCGTGCACCAGCGTGGTCATCTCCGCCGCCAGCCGGCGCTGCGCCTCGCGGGCATGCGGCCGCTCTGCGGTGGCCTGCTCCAATTCGGCCAGTTCGGCGCGGTCCAGGAAGGTGAACCAGCGCAGGTATCGCACGACATCGGCATCGGCGGTGTTCACGAAGTACTGGTACCAGGCGTAGGGGCTGGTCAGCTCCGGGTCCAGCCAGAGGCTCCCACCGCCGGTGGACTTGCCGAACTTCTTGCCGTCGGCGGAGGTCACCAACGGCACCGTCAGCGCGTGGACGGCGGCACCATCCACCCGCCGGTTCAGTTCCACGCCGGCGATGATGTTGCCCCACTGATCCGAGCCGCCGACCTGCAGGACACAGTCGTGCGTACGGCGCAACTGCAGGTAATCGTTGGCCTGCAAAAGCATGTAGCTGAACTCGGTGTAGGAGATGCCCTCCCCGTCCAGGCGCCGTTTGACGGTGTCGCGGGCGAGCATCACGTTGACCGAGAAGTGCTTGCCGATATCTCGCAGGAAATCGATCGCGCTCAGCGAGCCCGTCCAGTCCATGTTGTTCACGATCAGCGCGCCGGTCGGTGAATCGTCCAGGTCGACGAAGCGCTCGAGCTGCGAACGGATCCGATCCGCCCAGGCGGCGACGGTATCGGCGGAGTTCATCGTGCGCTCACCGACATCGCGCGGGTCACCGATCAGTCCGGTGGCGCCACCGGCCAGCACGATCGGCCGGTGACCGGCCCGCTGGAACCGTTTCAGCGCCAGCAGCGGCACCAGATGGCCGGCGTGCAGACTGGCCGCGGTGGGATCGAAACCGGCATAGAGATTGCGTGGGCCCGAGCCCAGCGCCTCCCGGAGCGCGTCGAGGTCGGTGGACTGCGCGATCAGCCCGCGCCAGGTCAGTTCGTCGATGATGTCGCTGCTCACGGCTCCATCTTCGCCTACGTCCGCAACCACATAACGCCCGGTGCGGCCATCGCCACCGCGGTGCGCCGACGTGGCGGAGAGCAGCCCGGCGAGCGGCGGGACCATTGCGCGAGACGGCACCGCGACAGCGCCCGCGCTCGGACGACCCCGGGAGTCCCGGTCGAGCCCGCAGGGTGTTCCGCCTGCCCGGCACGTGCGGGGAGCGAGGCCCGCGGCCGAGGCTACGAAGTGCGCCGGGACTTCGCGGCGGGACCGGTCGCCCCCTGGTGGTACCTGGCGCGCGACCGGCCCGGGGCGGCGGACTGCCGATCAGGCGGATTCATCGATACGCGGGGCGCGAGGGCTACGGCGGTAGGTGGAGACGGCCGGGGAGTCGGGCAGCCAGACGCGCCAGGGGCGATCGGCTTCGCTGCTCACCCCGACGCGCGGTCCGGCGGAGATCCGCGCCGGGTCGATCGGACGGCCCAGTTCCAGCCGGATCGGGGATCGGGGATCGAAGACATCGGTGCCGTAGTCGGCCAGGCCGATGCCGAGCGCGCTCCCCAGGTTGCCGGGGCCCTTTGCCAGGTCCGCTTCGGTACGAGCGCCCGGCCGGCGGCCGCGCACCGTCTCGTGACCGGCGACGATCTCGGCGGCCCGCAGCAGCACGCCGCTGGCCACACCGTCCGGTCCACTGATGATGTTGACGCAGGTGTGCATGCCGTAGCTCAGGTAGCAGTAGAGGTGGCCGGGCGGACCGAACATCACCGCGTTGCGCGGCGTCCGGCCGCGGCCGGAATGGGCGGCCGGGTCGTGCCAGGGGCCGGCCGGATCACCGCCGTATGCCTCGACCTCGACGATGCGGGCGCCGACCGGGCCCGACCACAGAATCGAGCCGAGCAGACGCTGGGCGGCGGTCAGCGGATCAACTGCCAGTTCCTCAGCACTCACGGCGTGGATTGTCGCAGCCCGCGCCGACCAGGTACCGCAGGGGCATGACCGGAGGAGATCCCCGGCACAGGTAAGCGGGGTCGACAAATCGATCACGCCCGGGTCTTGCGGGCCGGGACCGGTCGGCGAATAATTCATCGCATAATGAATTCAACACCCGATGAATAGGGGCCGACCATGCCCGATACCGGCGCGACCGCCGCGGTGGAGGTGCGCAACCTCACTGTTCGGCGCGGCAAACGCGAAGTGCTGCGCGATATTTCGTTGACCATTCCGCGCGGTTCGATCAGCGGGCTACTGGGCCCGTCGGGCTGCGGGAAGACCACGCTGATGCGCAGCATCGTGGGAACCCAGCTGGTGGCGGCCGGGGAGATCACCGCGCTCGGGCTACCCGCGGGCAGCGCGGCGCTGCGGCGACGGATCGGATATGTCACCCAGGCGCCGAGCATCTACGCCGATATCAGCGTGCGCGACAATGTCGCCTACTTCGCGGCGCTCTCCGGAGCCGGTCGAGACGCTGTCGACACCGCCCTCGGCGCGGTCGGGCTGCTCGACCATCAGTCACAGCGCGGCGACGAACTGTCCGGCGGACAACAGACCCGGGCCTCGCTCGCCTGTGCGCTGGTGGCCGGGCCCGAGCTGCTCGTTCTCGACGAACCCACGGTCGGCTTGGACCCGGTGCTGCGGGTGGAGCTGTGGAAACAGTTCCACGAACTGGCGGCGGGCGGGACAACCCTGCTGGTGTCGAGCCATGTGATGGACGAGGCCGAGCACTGCGACCGGTTGCTGCTCCTGCGCGAAGGCGATCTGCTGGCCCAACTGAGTCCCGACGAACTGCGGGAACACACCGGTGAACAGAACCTGGAACAGGCGTTTCTCGCCCTCATCACGATGGGAGCTCCGGTATGAGCGGGCAGCGCGCGGCATCGACCGCGGTCCCGGACGCCGACCGGTCCGGGTCCGGTGGGCCCTACTCGAGTGGACCCCGCCCCGGGCGGGCGTATCTGGCCACGACAACCCGGATTCTGCGGCAGCTGCGCAACGATCACCGGACGGTGGCGATGATCCTGGTGGTACCGGCCCTGCTGATGGCCCTGCTCTACTTCATCTACCGGGATGTTCCCACCCCGCCCACGCAGTCCGCGACCCCGTTCGACCGCATCGGGATCAGCATGCTCGGCATTCTGCCGTTCATCGTGATGTTCCTGATCACCGCGATCGCCATGCAGCGCGAACGCACCTCCGGAACGCTGGAACGACTGCTCACCACACCGCTGAGCAAACTCGACCTGCTCGGCGGATACGGCACAGCGTTCTCCCTCGCGGCCGCCGCGCAGGCGGCGGTGGCCTGCCTGGTGTCGTTCGGCCTGCTGGGTCTGGACGCCGCCGGGAATCCCGGATGGGTCGTGCTGATCGCGATGGTGGACGCGGTGCTGGGGGTCGCGCTGGGGCTGTTGTGCAGCGCGTTCGCCCGGACGGAATTCCAGGCGGTGCAGTTCATGCCGCTGGTGGCGGCGCCCCAGATCTTCCTGTGCGGCCTGCTGGTACCCCGCGCTCAGCTGCCGGACTGGCTGGAGGTGATCAGCAATGTCATGCCGCTCAGTTATGCGGTCGACGCGCTGCACGAAGTCTCGGTGCACACCGACCCGACCGGGTTGATGTGGCGGGACCTTGCGATCGTCGCGGCGTTCGCGGCGGTCGCCCTGTGCCTGGGTGCGGCCACGCTACGCCGCCGTACCGCATGAGCGCGGCGGAACCCGCCGACCCGCGTCCGACCCGGCCGGGCCGCCGTCCCGGCCGGTCCGGGACCCGGGACGCGATCCTCGCCGCCGCCCGGGAGCGGTTCGCGAAATCCGGATTCGACAAAACCTCCATCCGGGCGGTCGCGGCGGACGCCGAGGTGGATCCGGCGCTGGTACACCACTATTTCGGGACCAAGCAGCAACTGTTCGCCGCGGTGGTGGAACTCCCGGTGGACCCGGAGATCGTGCTGCGGCAGGTGGACGCGGTACCACTGGACCGGCTCGGCGAAACCATCGTCGCCGCGGTGGTGGGCCTGTGGGATTCCCCCGCGGGCGCCGGGGCGGTGGCGCTGGTCCGCAGTCTGGTGGCGAGTGGAGATACCTCGCTGGCTCGCGACTTTCTGCTGTCGGTGGTGCTGGAGCGGGTGCGGCAGCGCATCGCCACCGATACCGACGACGGCCGGCTCCGGGTGGCGTTGGCCGCCTCGCAGATGGCGGGACTGGTGATCTCCCGGAAGATCCTGGCGCTCCAGCCGGTGAGCGGACTGCCGCTGTCGCAGGTCGTCGCGGCCGTCGGGCCCACGGTGCAGCGCTATCTCACCGGTGATCTGGGTCAGGACTCGACCGCCACCGGTGAGCCCTGACCCGGAGCATCACTGCCCGTACTGGCGGGCGAAATCGGCGTGCTCGGCGTCGTCGACCGGCCGCGCCTCGTCGGCGAGCAGCACCGGGATACCGCTGTCGATCGGGTAGGCCAGGCGCAGTCGCGGGTTGTACAGCAGATCCGCGCCGTCGGCGGCGCGCACCAGATGCAGCTGACCTTTGTCCTGCGGGCACGCCAGCAGACTCAGCAGGGTGGGGTCCAGAATGGTTTCCTCCGACATGGGATTCAACCTACCGGTCGCCGGAACGAGATAGAGCGGTGGCCGAAGTAGCTGCCGACCGCGACCGTGCCCATCACCCCGACCGTGGCAGGCGCCCGGGGAAAACCGAGCACTGTGACAGCGAGTTCGAGCAGCACGGCGTTGGCTACCAGGCCGCCGCTGTTGACGGCGACGAACGCGGCGAAATCCCGCAGGACCCGGCCGCGGACCCGGAACACGAGGTTGCGCTGTAGAGCGAAGGCGATCCCGACACCGGTGGCGTACGCGGCGCCCACCGCCACCGACGGTGGCACGGTGGTCCCGAGCACCCACAACCACCCGACGGTCAGGCCGATCCCCATCGCCGTGTTCCCGGCGCCGACGACCGCGAAGGCGAGTTCCCGCCGACGCACGAGCCGGAGCAGCGGGCCCGGGTCGGCGGGTTCCGCGAGCGGGCTGTCGCGGGAGGTGGCCGGGTGCCCGGCGGAATCGGTCACGAGGGCGCGGCGACCGTATCCGGTTCGCCGGTGAACGGCTCGACGGGCGGCGTGGGCACCGGTCCGGCAGTCGGCGGACCCGCCGGTTCGGCAGACCGTGCAGCCGCCGGTTCGGCAGACCGTGCAGCCGCCGGTTCGGCGCGACGCCGGCGGCCGCGCCGGTGCTCGGTCGCCAGGACCGCCAGACCCAGCAGTCCGGCTGCCGCGAGCACGGCGCCGATCTTCCAGCCGGGCGGCCGCCAAGTGAGTTCCAGTTCGCCCCCGTGGGTGCCGGGCGGGATATCCACCGCGACGAAACTGTTCGCAACCACATCGATCGGGAGCTGCCGGCCGTCGAGGTGCGCGCGGTACCCCGGCCAGCCCAGCCGCGCGAAAACGACCCGGCCGCCGGCGGGCGAATCGACCCGGACCCGGCTGGTAGTAGCTGATTCGGCGGTGGCGCCGACGATGACACCGTCGGTATGGGCGACCCGGCCGGTGCGTCCCGAGACCGGGCCGGTTTCGCGTTCGAGGACCGCGATGTACCGCTCGTGCCCCGGATAGGCCACCCATTTCCACCCCGCGGGCGCGGGCTGCTCGGGCGCCCCGGGGAACAGCGCACGGTGCAGGACCACGCGGTCGACGAGCATCAGATCCACCGGGGCCCGCCCGGTCTCGGGTTCCGGTGCGAACGCCCGCCGATAGGCGTCGGGGCAGACGCTCACGTCCCAGCGCATGCACAGCAGATGGCCGAAATAGAAGTGACCGTTGGGGGTGTAGCCGCCCACATAGTCGACTTCCAGGTTCTTCGCGTAGTTACCGAAGGCCAGCGAACCGTAGGCGCCGTCGAGGGTGCGTTCGCCGGGGGCGATCAGTGCCCGGTCGCCCAGTTGCAGGGTGGTACCAGGGAAGTCGGGGAAAGCCGCCTTCATCTCCGACCGTTTCGTGGGCAGATTCCAGCTCATGGGTGTGGGCTGGGCCGCGTGCACCTGGAGATAGGCGATCGGTGCCACCGCGGCCAGCGTGAGCAGGCAGGCCGCGGCCCGCCCACGGGTCCGGCCCAGCCACACCACGACCGCCCCCAGCGCACCCACTCCCGCCGCGGCCACCAGGTGGCCGAGCACCTCCTCCGGCGCGGCCGCGGCGGAGCGTGCCAGCAGGAGGCCGATCAGTGCCGCGGCGGCGATACCGCGGCGGCGGGTTCCGGCCACCGAGCCGAACCGGCCGAGCAGGACGCACACGAGAACCAGCAGCGCCAGCGCGACCATCGGCAGTACGCGGGCCGGCCAGCGCAGCGGGCCCATGGTTCCGGGCCCGGCGGTCCACAGCAGGGTCACGACGGCGAACAGGGCGGGCCCGCTCAGCTCCCGCGCCGCACCCGCGGCGCGCTGCCAGTCGACGAAAGCCAGCGCCGGAATCAGGAACCAGGCGATATAGACCATGGGCAGCGGCTGCACATACCCCCACCAGGAGGTGAAGGCAGGCAATGTACTGGGCAGGCTGGCGTTCAGCGATTCCGACCACGGCACGGTCAGGAACTGGTCGTTGCGAATCTCCGACGCACCGCGCCAGGTGACATCCGCGGTGAGCAGACTCGGTAGATAGGTCGCCAGACCGGCCGCCGCGGCGCACCCGGCCACCAGGGCGAGCCGGACCACCGGCGCCCACTGCCGCCGGTACACGAATTCGCCGATGAGCACGGTGGCGAACAGCACGGCCGCTTCCACCGCGGGAAACACGTACTGCACCGAAATCGTCAGGTACAGGAAGACGAACACCGGGACGGGCCCCCCGCGACCGCGGGCGTAGCGCACACCCGACGCCCAGGCGTGCACCAGCCAGGCGGTGCCGGTGAACGCGGTCATCCAGCTGGCGGCGTCGAAGAACAGCAGGAATCCGCTACAGGGGAAGGCCACTCCGGCCACCGCCGACCAGGCCGGGCGGCCGCCGTAGGCCAGGCAGATCCGGTATACGCCGAGTCCCAGCACGACCGCGAACAGCAGTTTGACCAGCGTCGCGTACAGCGCGAGATCGTCCACCGAAACCGCGAGCAGATCGATCAGCAGCTGTGGCGGATTGAGTAGACCGGTTTCCTCGATCGCGTAGTTGCCGGCCAGCCAGTTCTCCGGCACCAATACCGGAAATCTCCCCTCCCGCAGGGCCCGGCCGGTCATCACCCACAGCGGCGCGTACTGGGACTCGGTGTCGTCGGTGTAGAAATGCCGGGAATTCGCCAGGAGGACAGCGAGATAGGCGGCGACCACCCCCGCCGCGCACACCAGACCCCATCGGAACACATCCCGCCGACTCTCGGCTCGACCATCCGCCACGGGTCCCAGACCCTACCGCCCACAGTGGGTTCCGCGGCCGGAACGACGCGCTTGCGAATCCGGCCCCATCGTCGGCACCGCACCTGCTAGAGTTCGCATTTCTCGGGCTCACCAGCGTCATCGAGACCCGGCACGCGTTATCCACCGTCGAAAGTCGATCTCGCCAATGCCGTTTTCTCCCAGCTTCGCGTCCGCCCGGGCCGCCGATCGGCCACCGGCGGCCCGCTCCGTCCCAGATCTCGCCACCGCGGCCCTACGACCCGGCACCGACTCCCCGCCCCAGGGCTTCGAATCCGATTCGCCCGGAGTGTGCGGTATTTCGGTTGTGGTGCCGGTGTACCGCGGCGAACAGACCGTCGCCGCCCTCGTTCGGGAATTGGCCGCACTGGGCGTGCCCACCGTGACGCCCGGCGGGATCGGCTTCCGCGTCGCGGAGATAGTGCTGGTACACGATCACGGTCCCGATCGCTCCGATCTCGTGCTACAGCGGCTGGCCCGCGAATACCCGCAGGTCCGAGTGATCTGGTTGAGCCGCAACTACGGACAGGACGCGGCCACCATCGCCGGGCTGGCCGCCGCTCGGGGTCGCTGGGTCGTGACCATGGACGAGGACGGCCAGCACGACCCCGCCTGTCTCGCCGCGTTTCTGGATGCCGCGTATCGCGAACGCGCCGACCTGGTCTATTCCCGGCCCACCAACACCCGGCCGCACGGGCCGCTGCGCAACCTGACCTCGCGCGGCGCGAAACTCGTACTGGCCACACTCTTCGCCTTCCCCGCCTCCACCAGATTCGAGAGTTTCCGGCTGATCCGCGGCGATATCGGGCGTCGGCTCGCCGAGGTCGCGGCCAACGGCGCCTATCTCGATGTCGCGCTGACCTGGGTCGTGGGCCGCACGGCGTCGGTCCCCGTGCTGTTGCGCACCGAGGGCCGGGCCGAATCCGGCTACAACTACCGGCGACTGTTCTCCCTGTTCTGGAAGATGGTGCTGTGCACCGGAACACGCGGTCTGCGCCTGGTGAGCCTGCTGGGTGTGACGCTGGCACTGGCCGGGGCGGTGCCGGCCGGCGTGATCATCTATACGGCGCTGACCGGTGACGGCGCCGACCCGGAGGGCTGGGCCTCTATCATCGTGGTGCTGCTGCTGTGCTCGGGGGCGGTGCTGTTCTCGCTCGGCCTCATCGCCGAATACCTCGGGGTGGTTCTGCACATCCTGGTCGGCAAACCGCTGTATCTGACGGTGGAATCACCGACGCCCCGGTCCCCGGAGGAGATGACGGCCGCGGCCGGGCACCGGCCCGCCGAGGCGGCGGCGCGGTGAGCGGGCGGATCATCTTCAGCCGGCCCTATCGGTCGGCCGCGGAACTGTCGAATGTGACCGCCGTTCTCGACTCCGACCACTGTCACGGTGACGGCCCGTTCACCGCCGCGGCCACCGCGAAACTCGCCGAGATCACCGGCGCCCGCCATGTGCTGCTGACCACCTCGTGCACCCACGCGCTGGAATTGGCCGCGCTCCTGCTCGAACTGGGTCCCGGCGACGAGGTGATCGTCCCGAGCTTCGCGTTCACCTCCACCGCCGCGGCCTTCGCGGTCCATGGTGCGACCTGCGTCTTCGTCGATATCGACAGCACCACCGGCAATATCGACCCCCAGGCCGCGGCGGCGGCTATCACCGATCACACCAAGGCGATCGTGGTCATGCACTACGGCGGCGTGGCCGCCGATATGGCCGCCCTGCAATACCTGGCCGACCGGCACGGTCTCGCGCTCATCGAGGACAACGCCCACGGCCTGGGCGGAACCTGGCGGGGACGCGCGCTCGGCACTCTCGGCACACTGGGTACCCAGAGCTTCCACGACACCAAGAACGTGCACTGCGGCGAGGGCGGCGCGCTGCTGCTCTCCGACGACATCCTGATGGGCCGCGCCGAGATCATCCGGGAGAAGGGCACCGACCGCGCCCGGTTCCTGCGCGGTCAGGTGGACAAATACTCCTGGCAGGACCTCGGGTCCAGCTATCTGCCCAGTGAGCTCAATGCCGCCGTGCTCGACGCCCAGCTCGCCGAATTCCACACCATTCAGCGCGCCCGGCACCGGGTGTGGCACGCCTATGCGGCCGGGCTGGGTTCCTGGGCGGCCGAGTGCGGGGTGGTGCCGATGTCGGTGCCACCGGACCGGCGCCATACCGCCCACCTGTTCTATCTGCGGATGCCGACCGAAGAGGCCCGCGACGGCCTCATCCGGCATCTCGCCGACCGCGGAATCGTGGCGCCGTTCCACTATGTCCCGCTCGACTCCAGTGCGGCCGGGCTCAAGTACGGCCGGACCCCCTATCCGTGCACTCGCAGCGCCCGGTTCGCGGCGAGCATTGTCCGGTTACCGCTGTGGCCCATGCTCACCCGCGACCAGATCCACCGGGTGCTCGACGCGGTCACCGCGTACCGGTGCTGAATAATACCGGGCCGGCGACGATCACAATCTGGTCGGGTCGGCCTCGTCGAGCACTTCGTAGGTTTCCGATTCCGGTTCGTACCACCAGGTGAGCGGGCCCGGCTGCGGCCCCCCGGCCGCCTTGACCGCGTGCGCCGACGGCCGGAAGGACGGGCTGCGCGCAATATCGTCGACGACATAGACGACGTCCGGGCGCTGGTCGGGCGCCAGCAAGCGCAGAGCTTCGGTGATATCGCCGGCGTCGAGCCGGAACCCCGGTCGTACGCTCACCGCCGCGACGGCGAGCACCCGGTCGCGCGCGGGCAGCGCGTAGGCCACCTCCATATCGACGGCGGCGATATCGTTGAGCACATCCACGATCGGCTGGGTGAACACCGGGCCGCGGCGGGTCCGGATCACGGTGTCGATCCGGTCGACCAGCCAGTAGTCGCCGTCGCTGTCGCGTCGGAAGAGATTCTCGGTGGGCAGCCAGGAGTCCTCCGGTTCGAAGACCCCGCGCAATCCGCCCAGCGACAGGTCCACGCTCGCCCCGGCCGAGCCGATCAGCAGCCCGACTTCATTATCGGCGCACCGCCTGGCATACCCGTTGTCGTCGACCTGGACCTGGCCGGAGACCGGATCATAGGCCACCAGTTCCACCCGTGCGGTCCCCGGCACCGGCCGTCCCTTGCAGCCGAATTTCACCCCCGGCACATTCGCCAGCACCACATCGCCCTCGATGGAGGCATAGAACTCGAGTACTCGGGCGGGGGCGAACTGCTCCACGGTGCGACGCCACAGGCCGGCGGGCATTCCCGAGCCGATGAACAGCCGGATCGGATGCGCGTGTCCCTCCGGGAAAACGTCCGCGTCGAGAATATCGCGCAGCATCGTCCACGTGTAGGTCACGACCGTAACCCCGTAGCGGTGGACTTCTTCGGCGAAGCGACCCGGGTCCAGGGACCGGGCCAGCGCGATCCGGCTCCCGCCGGCGATGGCTCCGCCCAGACTCACCAGCAGACCGGACGAATGGTGCAACGGCGCCAGGCAGTACACCGTGTCCTTGTGGTCGAGATCGGCCGCGGAAGCGGTACCGAACGCCGACAACGCCCACCGGTGGTTGGTGATGTATTTGATGTCCAGCCGGTCACCGGCGCCGGCGACCAGGATGAAGGCCAGTTCCCGCGCGCGTCCCGGGTTGGGGCGATACCAGCCCGGCACCCGGACCCGCTCGGGGTCGATCTGTTCGAGATCCACGACATCGGTGCCCGCGGGCACCGCCAGGCCGCGGGCGTCGCCGCCGCCGAGGACGAAAACCCGGGCCCCGGTGGCGACGGCGTGGTGCATGTTCTCCGGGTCCGAGACCAGCACCGTGGTCCCGGTCTGCGCGAGGGCGGTGTTCAGGTCGCTCTCGGGGGCCATGAGCACCGCGACGGCACCCAGACGCGACAACGCCGCCAAGGTCACCAGCGCGCTGGGCCGGGTCTCCATCACCACCCCGACCCGGGTGGCGGGCCGGATCCCGACCGAGATCAGGCCGCGCACCACATTGTCGATCCGGATATCGACAGCGGCATTGGTGTGCACCCGGTCGTCGAAGAGGAAGCATTCGCCGCGCGGCGACCGGCGGGCCTGTTCGGCCAGCAGCCGGCCGATGGAGATCCGGGTCGTCGATTCGATCGTGCCCAGACGGGTCAGCCTGGGCAAGGTGCGCGCCGCGCCCTCGACCACGCCCACCGATCCACGCAGCGTATTGGCGGCCAGATGTTCGAAAGTGCGGCCCACCTCGGCGCCGACCTCGGCCAGCGCAGCCGCGGTGTGCACGGCACGCCGCAGCGCCGTACGCGGCACTCCCTCCGCGACGTGGTCGGTCATCGGCACGATCTCTTCGGGCAGCGGATTTCCACCCTCGACCCAGCCCACCCAGTCGCGCACCTGTGGCCAGGTGAACTTGGTGGCGACCGATCCCGCGACCAATCCGAAATGCCCCGAGACCAGCGTCGACTCGTAGACCTCGGCGCGCGGCGCGGCGCGCACGATACCGCGCACCGCCGCGGGCTGGCCGATCTCGTCGACCTCACCGACGAAGGCCAGGATCGGACATTTGAGGTCGGCCAGCGAAATCGGCTGATCGCGGATGACGAAACCACCCAGCATCATGCGGTTGTGCACGACGAACTGTTTGAGCAGATCGGCCGCGGCGGGCCCGGCGTAGCCGATCCAGCCCTCGTTGGCCAGGAAGCGCCGCTGTCGTTCCTTCGGCAGCAGTGCCTCGCGGTCGTGCAGCTGGCGCAGGAAATCGATCCGGGCCTTGGCGGTCTTCACCGGGTCGAGGAGCTGGAACCCGATACGCACCATTCGATCGGTGATCGGCAGCCGGGGCACAACATGGTCGGCGGCGAAGTCCACCAGATCCGATACCGCGGCATGCGGTAGGCCCAGCGGCATCCCGGCCACGATATCGACGGGGCTGCCGAAGGTCACGATGCTCGCGATCCCCTTGCTCGCCCGGAAGGCCGCGGTCTGATAGGCGAACATACCGCCCTGCGAGTACCCCATCAGGTGCACATCGCGCCCGGTCGCGGCGCATACCGTGTCGATGGCGGTGTTGACCGCGAGTACATGGTCGGCGAGGTCCCGTTTCCAGCCGCCCTCCTCCACCGACGGCGAACCGAAATCGATGACCCAGCAGTCGATACCGCTGCGGTGCAGGATCCCGACCGCGCCGTCGTCGCCGTTGACGTCCCAGATATCGGCGTTGACCATGAGCGGCGGTACGAACAGCACCACCGGGCCGGAGGTCGGGGCCGCGGGGAAGTAGTGGCGCAGCCGGTACATGGGCCGTCGCTCGGCGATCTCGAACGGCGAGGACTCGGTATCCCTGCCCAGTCCGCCGAAACGGATCACCTCGAGCCCGTTCTGCGCGGTCGACATCACCCGCCGCGCCGTCCCCGCCAGACCTCGCACACTCAACTTCACGTTCCGCTCCCAGCCCTACCTGTGGCGTGGCATACCTCACAAACTCTGCGGTATGCCCAAAGCCTGCCATATCGCACCCCGTACCTGTGAGGTCCGTTGTGACATCTACATCATGTACCCGCCACCTCGGCGGAACCCCGCGCCCGCGCCGATAGGGTGAGGATCGTGACCGACCCGACCCTCCCACCCGCCACCACCGACCGGGAAACCCTGCCCGTCGAACTTGTCGACTCCACCGGCAATACGGTCGGGGCGTGCCCGGTGGCCGAGGCCCATCGCGCCCCGGGTCGCCCACATCGGGCGTTCTCGGTGCTGATCTTCGATACCGCGGGCCGGACCTTACTGCAGCAGCGCGCCCCCGGTAAGACTCGGTTCCCGGCACGCTGGTCGAATACGTGCTGCGGACATCCGGCCCCCGGCGTTCCCGTGATCGAGGCCGCCGGCATACGCCTGGCCGAAGAGATGGGTCTGCGTGTACCGCTGACCGAGGTCGGTGTCTACAGCTACCGGGCGGGTGACCCACGCACCGGGTTCGTCGAGGACGAATGGGATCACGTGCTGGTGGGTGTGCTCGACGATGCGCGACCGGAGCCGGACCCGGCCGAGGTCGCCGACTACCGCTGGATGCGCCCGGACGAGTTACGCACCCGGCTACGGGAAGACCCGGACGGGTTCAGTCCCTGGCTCGCCGGAGTACTGGAGATCGCCGCCGCCGGGCCGCCGGTTCCGGCCTGAGCCCGCAGCCGGTGCGGCACCGGATGTCGTCGACGACACCATGCTTCTACATCCCGGCGGAGCCCAGCGCCTGCGCGATACTGCCGAGAAAATCGGAAACAGCTATATAGGCCACCGCGAGTGCGACCAGTATGAATTCCATGCCGGCTTCATCGGCCGACAGCAACCGGCCGTTATCCCGGTCCCCTTACTTTGTCTCATCGCGTGGCCGGGGAGGTTGCCCGGTAGGCGACCGGGCCGGATATCCCCGGACCGGTCGTGGCGCTCGCTTATCGCGCAGCGTTCCGACCGGGTCCGCTTGGTGGCCGACTAATAGTCAGATGCGCATATCTATGTAGTCGAATCTTTCACTGTGAGCCGTCGAGGATGGCCTCGCTCGACGCACCACGGAACGATCGCGAGGCCGGCAACGGCGGCCGGGTCGCCTGGCGCGCGCGTACCGGTGTCGTTTCCGCGCCGGCCGGGCGGGCAGGCCGGTGCACCGGGGCCGGTCCCCGGACGACCGGCCGCCCGGCCGCCGGATCAGTCGAGCCAGCTCCGGATCTGCCCGGCGGCCGCGCGGATCTCGCCGAGCTGTTCGGCGACCCGCTCCCCCGCCGTCCCACCCCGGGCATTACGCGAGGCGACCGAGCCCGCCACCGTCAGCACCTCGCGGACCTGCGGGGTGAGCGCCGGATCGATCGCCGCGAACTCTTCGTCGGTCAGTTCGTCCAGCCCGACACCCCGCGCCTCGGCGGTGCGCACACAGGCGCCGGCCGCTTCGTGCGCCACCCGGAACGGCACCCCGTGCCGGACCATCCATTCGGCGATATCGGTCGCCAGGGTGAAACCGGCGGGCGCCAGCTCGGCCATCCGATCGGTGTGGAAAGTGAGGGTGGAGACCAGTCCGGCGATGGCGGGCAGCAGCAGTTCCAGCTGGGCCACCGAGTCGAACAGCGGTTCCTTGTCCTCCTGCAGGTCCCGGTTGTAGGCCAGCGGCTGGGCCTTCAGGGTGGCGAGGAGTCCGGTGAGGTTGCCGATCAGCCGGCCCGCTTTACCGCGGGTGAGCTCGGAAACGTCCGGGTTCTTCTTCTGCGGCATGATCGACGAACCGGTCGACCAGGCGTCGGCGAGGGTGATGTAGCCGAATTCCGGCGTACTCCACAGAATGATCTCCTCGGCCATCCGGCTGAGGTCGACCCCGATCATCGCCAGGACGAAGGCGGCCTCGGCCGCGAAATCCCGGGCCGAGGTGGCATCGATGGAATTGGCGGCCGCGGCGGTGAAATCGAGTTCGGCCGCGATGGCCTCGGGATCGAGGCCGAGCGAGGACCCGGCGAGCGCACCGGACCCGTACGGCGAGATCGCGGCCCGCTTGTCGAAATCACGCAGTCGGTCGATATCGCGTACCAGCGGATGCGCGTGGGCGAGCAGATGGTGGGCCAGCAGTACCGGCTGCGCCGCCTGCAGATGGGTTTTGCCCGGCATCACCGCGTCCGGATGCGCCGCGGCCTGATCGGCGAGGGCGTCCACCACCGTCAGCAGCCCGGCCGCGATACGCCGTACCGCGTCCCGCAGCCACATCCGGAACAGCGTGGCGACCTGGTCGTTACGGGAACGTCCGGCGCGCAACCGCCCGCCGAGCTCCGGGCCGACCCGCTCGATGAGGCCACGCTCGAGCGCGCCGTGCACGTCCTCGTCCGATTCCGCGGGCGCGAAGGCGCCGGATGCGACATCGGCGGCCAGCCGGTCCAGGCCGGCGAGCATGGCGCTCAGATCACCCTCCGACAGCAGCCCGGCCTTGTTCAGCACTCGGGCGTGCGCCTTGGAAGCGCGGATATCGTACGGCGCCAGCGCCCAGTCGAACTGGGTCGATTTGCTCAGCGCCGCCATCGCCTCGGCGGGACCGGAGGCGAACCGCCCACCCCACAACGCGCCTTCGTTGGTGCCCACTACCTCTCCCACGTCTCGGTCGGCTGTACCGGCTGCGCGCTACTTCTGGTTCAGATCCCGCTTGGCCGCGACCTTGGAGGACAGGCCGTGGATCTGCACGAACCCCTTGGCCAGCGACTGGTCGAAGCTGTCGCCCTCGTCGTAGGTGGCCAGGTTGAAATCGTAGAGCGACTGGTCGCTGCGCCGGCCGTTGACCACGACGTTCCCGGCGTGCAGCACCATCCGGATATCGCCGGACACATGCTGCTGGGTCTCCGCGACGAAGGCGTCCAGCGCCCGCTTCAGCGGTGAGAACCACAGGCCGTCGTAGGCCAGCTCGCCCCAGCGCTGCTCGACCTGCCGCTTGTAGCGGCCCAGTTCCCGCTCCAGGGTCACGTTCTCGAGCGCGCGGTGCGCGGTGATCAGCGCGATGGCACCGGGGGCCTCGTAGATCTCGCGGCTCTTGATACCGACGAGCCGGTCCTCGACCATATCGAGCCGGCCCACGCCCTGCCGGCCCGCGCGGCTGTTCAGTTCGGTGATCGCCTCGAGCACGCTGACCTGGCGGCCGTCGATGGCGACCGGAATGCCGCGTTCGAAGGTGACGATGAGTTCGTCGGGCGCCTCGAAGTTGACGGTCGGGTCGGTGGTGTAGTCGTAGACGTCCTTGGTGGGCGCGTTCCAGAGATCCTCGAGGAACCCGGTCTCGACCGCGCGACCCCAGACGTTCTGGTCGATGGAGAACGGCGACTTCTTGGTGACATTGATCGGGAGCTTGTTCTCCTCGGCGAAGGCGATGGCCTTCTCCCGGGTCCAGGCGTAGTCGCGGACCGGGGCGATCACGTTCAGGTCGGGGGCCAGGGCACCGATGCCGACCTCGAAGCGGACCTGATCGTTGCCCTTACCCGTGCAGCCGTGCGCGACGGTGTCCGCACCGTGGAACTTGGCGGCCTCCACCAGATGCTTGACGATGAGCGGGCGGCTGATGGCCGAAACCAGCGGGTATTCACCCTGGTAGAGCGCGTTGGCCTGGATGGTGGGCAGGCAGTACTCGTCGGCGAACTCGTCGCGGGCGTCCACGACGACGGCTTCGACGGCGCCGCAGTCCAGCGCACGCTGACGCACCACGTTCATATCCTCGCCGCCCTGCCCCAGGTCGATGGCCACGGCCACGACCTCGGCGCCGGTCTCCTTGCCGATCCAGCTGATGGCCACGGAGGTGTCCAGCCCACCGGAGTAGGCGAGTACGACGCGATCGGACATGTTCTGGTGCTCCTCGGATGATGTTCGGGTGGTGCTGATGATGTTCGGGTGGTGCGGGCGATGTTGCGCGCGCGGCCCGCCGTCTTCTCAGCAGTATGCTGACCCGCTGCCGGTTCGGCTCGCGCCGCCACTACAAATGATTATGCACGATGGTGCAATCTCATTCATAATCGGGGTGGTCACGCCCGCTACCTGGCGCTATACCGGGCCGGAGAATGGTTGCGATAAGTGGTCGCCCCTTCCTCGCCTACTTACCTTATGAGACGCTGGTCACACCGATCGGCGCTCGACAGGTGGAGGAGGACGAACCGTGCAGACATTGCAGCAGTGGGCGCAGGACAATTACGAGACGATCGGTTATTTCGTCGTCACCTACGGCAACGCGGCCCTGGCCCTCGGCAAATCGGGTATCGAAATGGCCACACCTCTCCTGCGGGATCTGGTGAACAACCACTGAGCGGCTGCCCCCGGCCGGCCCGGTACCGGCCGATGCCCCCGCAGCTCGTGACCGACCCACAGCGGCCCCGGGTACGCAAGCGCCCGGAAGTCCGGCGCCCGGAACACCTCACCGCACATGCGGTAGCGTCACGGCATTCCGATGAGTGTGGAGGGAGCAGCCGTGCTGGGGGTGGGCGCGACCTTCGCCGGATACCGGATCGAAGGAGTGCTGGGGCAGGGCGGTATGGGCACGGTGTACCTCGCCCGCCATCCGCGACTGCCGCGCAATGTCGCGTTGAAGCTGCTGAACCGGGAGGTGGGCAGCGATACCGAACTCACCCGCCGGTTCGAGCTGGAAGCCGATGTCGTCGCCCGGCTCGAACATCCGGGCATAGTCGGAGTATTCGACCGCGGGACCGACGACGGGCACCTGTGGATCGCCATGCAATACATCCGGGGCACCGACGCGGCGAGCTGGGACGCTCGCGCGCATCCGCCCGAGACCGCGGTCCGATTGCTCGGTGAGACCGCGGCGGCGCTCGACTACGCACACAGCCGGGGCGTGCTGCACCGCGATGTGAAACCGGCCAATATCCTCATCGCCGATGCCGAATCACTGCGTGAATCGCATTCGGTGCTGACCGATTTCGGCATCGCGCGGCTCACCGACGCCAATACCAAATTGACGGCCACCGGCGCGTTCACCGCCACGCTGGCCTACGGCTCCCCGGAGCAGTTGTCCGGTGCGGTGGTCGATCATCGTTGCGATCAGTACTCGCTGGCCTGCACCTTGTTCGCGGTGCTCGCCGGCCGGCCCCCGTACGCCTCCACGAACCCCGGCCAGGTCGTGATGGGGCATATCTCGCAACCACCGCCGCGGCTGACCGCCACCCGCCCCGACCTGCCCACCGCCGTCGACGCGCTGGTGGCCCGCGCGATGGCCAAACAGCGCGACGAAAGGTTCGACAGCTGCGGTGAGTTCATCACCGCCGTACGCGATGCCCTGCACGGCAGGCATACCGCGGCACCACCGGCCACCCCGGCGATGCCCGTGCCGGTCGCACGGCCGGTGCCCGTCCCCACTCCGCCGGAATTCCGCGCCGACCCCGTCTCCCGGCCGCAACCGCTTCCGGCGCCGCCCCGGGTGGTGACCGATCCGCGGCCGCCGGTCGCCGACCTGTGGGCGGCGGACGCCCGGCCGTGGCCGCAGGCACCCGCGCCCGGCCCCGGCCGCGGGACCGCCCTCACCGCCGGTCTCGCCACCCTGCTCGTCGCGGTGTTCCCGGTATTCATCTTCTGCGTCGGGCTGGTGGAGACCGTTCGGATGCTCGTGGCAGGCGATCCCGCCGGGCGTGCGGATCTCGTTTATTCCGTACTCGCGCTCGGGTTCATCGGAGTCGTTTCCCTGCTGTGGGTCAGCGGCGGCCTGCTGCTGCTGACGGGCAGACGGTCGGGTCGAGTGCTGACCCTGGTGAGCTCGGTGATCGGGGTGCTCTCGGCGATCGCCGGAGCGGTAGCCGCCGTCGCCACGCATGAGTTGGCGGTCCTGGCGCTCACCGGCCCACTGCTGCTGCTGTCGGCGGTGGCGTTCGTCTGCGTCGCCTCACGTGCCACCGGGCGGTGGCTGTCGTATCGCACGTCGGTGCGGGCCGGTGGACCCAGGTACTGACCGGGCGCAGGGTCGCGGACGCACGGGTCAGGCGAGGTTCTCGATCTTCGCGGCCAGTTCGGCGCCGGTGAGAGGCTCGCGCGCGATCACCGCGATGGTGTCGTCCCCCGCGATCGTGCCGACGATATAGGGCAGCGAGGCGCGGTCCAGGGCACTGGCCAGGAAATGCGCGGCGCCGGGTGGGGTGCGCAGGACCGCGATGTTACCGCTGGCATCGGTGGAGACCAGCAGATCGCCGAGCAGTTTGGCCAACCGCCCCGTGCCACCGGTTACCCCGCGCACCGGGCTGCCGTCCTCGGGCACCACGTACACGCCGGCGCCGCCGTCGGCGGCCCGGAGTTTCACCGCACCCAATTCGTCCAGATCACGCGACAGCGTCGCCTGGGTGGTTTCGATCCCCTCCGCCGCGAGCAGGGTGGCGAGCTCGGTCTGACTGCGCACCGGATGCGCGGCCAGCAGCGCGATGATCCGCGACTGCCGGCCGGCGCGGGTGGCGGCGGTGACCGGTCCCGTCGAATGTATCCGGGCCTCGCTCATCGTCGTGGTGCGTCCTTGCGTGCCAGCAGCCACACCAGCAGCGCCTTCTGCGCGTGCAGCCGATTCTCCGCCTCGTCCCAGACCACACTGTGCGGCCCGTCGAGTACCTCGTCGGTGATCTCCTCGCCGCGATGCGCGGGCAGACAGTGCAACACCATGGCATCGGCACCGGCCCGGGCCAGCAACTCGGTGTTCACCTGGTACGGCCGGAAGGGGCCGACCCGGTCCAGGCCGTCGCTCTCCTGGCCCATGGAGGTCCAGGTATCGGTGACCAGCACATCGGCGCCGTCGGCCGCGATCATCGGATCCTCGGTGACGACGATGCTGCCGCCGGTTTCGGCGGCGCGGGCCTCGGCGGCCGCGACCACCGCGGGCGCCGGGAGGAAACCCGCGGGTGCGGCGATCCGGACGTGCAGTCCGGCGGTGGCCCCGCCCAGCAGCAGCGAATGGGACATATTGTTGGCGCCGTCGCCGAAGTAGGCCAGCCGCAACCCGCGCAGCCCGCCCTTGTGCTCGGTGATGGTGAGCAGATCGGCCAGCACCTGGCAGGGATGGAATTCGTCGGACAGCGCGTTGACCAGCGGAACCGTGGCAGTGGAGGCCATCTCCTCCAACCGCCGCTGGCCGAAGGTCCGCCAGACGACGGCCTCGACATAGCGCGACAGGACCCGACCGGTATCGGCCAGCGTTTCGTCGCGCCCCAGCTGGGTGGTCTGCCCATCCACCACGATCGCGTGCCCGCCGAGCTGGGCGATACCCAGCTCGAAGGAGAACCGGGTGCGCGTGGAGTTCTTGTCGAAGATCACCCCGACTCCGCGCGGGCCCTCAAGCGGCCGGTGCGCGAACGGGTTCTTCTTCAGTTCGGCCGCCAGGGCCAGTACCTCGGCCTGTTCCGCCGGTGTCAGATCGTCGTCACGCAGGAAATGGCGGACAGCGGTGGCCGGTTGTAGGGAGGCGGTCATCCGCGCGGTCCTTTCGTTTCGGCCAGCACCTCGTCGAGGATCCCGGGCAGATCCAGCACGAGATTGTCGGCCTGGGTCTCGGTGAGGACCAGCGGCGGCGCCAGCCGGATCACATCGGGTTTGGCCGGGTTCACCAGATATCCGGCGGCACGCGCGCGGGCCTCGACCCGGGGCGCCACCGCGGCGGTGAGTCCGATCCCGATCAGCAGTCCGGCGCCGCGCACATCGGCGATCAGCGGATGCTCGAGCACCGCGATGCCGTCGCTGAGCCGCTTACCCACCGATTCGACATGTTCGAGCAGGCCGTCGTCCTCGAGTGTGCGCAGCACGGCCAGGGCCGCGGCCGCGCAGACGGGATTACCGCCGAAGGTGGTGCCGTGCATACCGGGCGTGAACAGTTCGGCCGCGGGCCCGGTGGCCAGCACCGCCCCGATCGGCAGACCCGCGCCCAGTCCTTTGGCCAGGGTGATGACATCCGGGGTGATACCGAACGACTGGTGCGCGAACATCTTGCCCGTACGGCCGATACCGGTCTGGACCTCGTCCAGGATCAGCAGCGCCCCGGCCCGCGCGGTGATTTCCCGGGCCCGCACCAGATAGTCCAGCGGCGGTACCACCACACCGCTCTCCCCGAGCATCGGCTCGAGGAAGACCGCGGCGGTATCGGCATCGACCGCGCGCTCGAGGATCCGGGCATCTCCGTAGGGAATGTGCACCACTCCCGGCGGCATGGGTTCGAACGGCGCGCGTTTGGACGGCTGACCGGTGAGTGCGAGCGCGCCCATGGTACGGCCGTGGAACGCCTCGTCACAGGCGATGATCTTGCGACGGCCGGTGAGCCGGGCCAGTTTGAAGGCCGCCTCGTTGGCCTCGGTGCCGGAGTTGCAGAAGAAGGCGCGGCCGTCACCGTCACCGAAATGTCCGAGTAGCCGCTCGGCGAGCTCGATCACCGGTTCGCTGCCGTACAGGTTCGAGACGTGACCGAGCGTGCCGAGCTGGTCCATCACCGCGTTCAGGATGGCCTGATGTGCGTGACCGAGGCTGTTGACCGCGATCCCGCCCACGAAATCGACATAGCGGTTGCCGTCCGCGTCGTACACCACCGCGCCGGTCCCCCGGGTCAGCACGACCTCCGGAGTGGGGTAGTTGCGCATCATCACGTTCGACCAACGTTGCCGCAGTTGCGCAGTGTTCATGCTCTGACTCCGTTTTCCTCGTTCGCCGGCAGTGTGACCATGGTCCCGATTCCCTCCCCGGTGAACAGCTCCAGCAGTACCGAATGGGGTACGCGACCGTCGATGACGTGTGCGCTCGATACGCCACCGCGGACCGCGCGCAGACATGCCTCCATTTTGGGGACCATCCCCGCGTCCAGAGACGGCAGCAGGTCGGCCAGCGCGTCGGTGTCGATCACGCTGGTCAGCGAGGAACGGTCGGGCCAATTCGTGTACAGGCCCTCGACATCGGTGAGCATCACCAGTTTTTCGGCGCCGATCCCTTCGGCCAGCGCGGCGGCCGCGGTATCGGCGTTGATGTTGTGCACCACCCCGTCGGCATCGGGGGCGATGGTGGACACCACCGGAATCCGTCCCGCGCCGATGAGGTCGAGCACCGAGTCCGGGTGCACATCGGTCACATCGCCGACCAGTCCGATATCGGTGGCCTCCCCGTCCACGAAAACCGTGCGGCGGGTCGCGGTGAACAGCCGGGCGTCCTCACCGGAGATCCCGACGGCGTAGGGCCCGTGCGCGTTGATCAGCCCGACCAGTTCCCGGCCGACCTGGCCGAACAGCACCATCCGCACCACATCCATCACCTCGGGCGTGGTGACCCGGAAGCCGCCGCGGAACTCCCCGGTGAGGCCGAGGCGTTTCAGCATGGCCGAGATCTGCGGCCCGCCCCCGTGCACCACCACCGGGTGCACGCCGACGGTGCGCAGGAAGGCCATATCGGCGGCGAAGGCGCGTTTGAGGCCGTCGTCGATCATGGCGTTGCCGCCGTATTTCACGACCACGACCTTGTCGCGGAATTTCTGCAGCCAGGGCAGCGCACCGGCGAGGATATGGGCTTTGTCCAGCGCGGAAAGTTCGCGCAACGCGTCGGTCATGAGCTGTAGGCCGAGTTCTCTTCGACGTATCCGTGGGACAGATCGGTGGTGCGGACCGTGGCGGTGCCGTCGCCGAGGCGCAGATCGACGACCACATGGATATCGGCGCCGGACAGGTCGACCTCACGCGCGCCGGGCGCGCCCGTCCCGTCGACGCAGACCGGGAAACCGTTGAACGACACCGAGATCAGATCCGGGTCCAGTTCGATGGGTGCGGTGCCCACCGCGGCCAGCACTCGCCCCCAGTTCGGATCGGAACCGAACATGGCGGTTTTGACCAGGCTGTCGCGGGCGATGATCCGGGCCGCGACGAGTGCCTCGTCCTCGCTGCGCGCCCCCTCGACCGTGACGAGCACCCGCTTGGTCACACCTTCGGCATCGGCCATCAGCTGACCGGCCAGATCGTCGCAGACCGCGAGCACGGCCGCGTCGAGTTCGTCCTGAGTGGGCGCGACCTCGCTGGCTCCGTTGGCCAGCAACAGGACCGTGTCGTTGGTGGACATCGCACCGTCCACGTCGAGGCGGTCGAAGGTGAGCCTGGTGGCCCGCCGCAGCGCAGTGTCGAGTTGCCCGGCGCTCGCCACGGCATCGGTGGTCAGCACGACCAGCATGGTCGCCAGACCGGGGGCCAGCATGCCCGCGCCCTTGGCCATCCCGCCGACATTCCACTTGTCCGGATGGTGCAGCGAGGCTTCTTTCGGCACGGTGTCGGTGGTCATGATGGCGTGCGCGGCATCGGTCCCGCCGGACATCCCGCCGCCCATCTCGTGCACGATCTCGGTGACCGCGGGCAGTAGTTTGTCCATCGGCAACCGGTCTCCGATGAGGCCCGTGGAACACACCGCGATCTCCCCGGCTCCGGTTTCGGTGCCCCAGTTGCTCAGTGCCGCGGCGAGTTCCTCCGCGGTGCGGTGGGTGTCCTGGAAGCCCTCCGGCCCGGTGCAGGCATTGGCCCCACCGGAGTTCAGGATCACCGCGCGCAGCCGTCCGGCCTTGAGAACCTGCTGTGACCACAGCACCGGTGCGGCTTTCACCTTGTTACTGGTGAACACACCTGCCGCCGCGTAGTCGGGGCCCTCGTTGAAGACGAGGGCCAGGTCGGGGCCGCCCTTGGCCTTGATACCCGCGGCGATCCCCGCGGCCCGGAAGCCCAGCGGTGCGGTGACACCCTGGTTGTGCACGAGGTTCCCGTTCTGTGCGGTGGTCACGGTGCCACTCCTACGGTGGACAGCCCGGCGGTCTCGTCGAAGCCGAGCGCGAGATTCATGGACTGCACCGCGCCGCCGGCGGTGCCCTTGGTCAGATTGTCGATCGCCCCGATCACCACGAGCAGGCCCGCGTCGGCGTCGACGGCGACCTGCAGCGTGACCGAGTTGGCACCCAGCACCGATCCGGTCTGGGGCAGGGCACCCTCGGGCAGCAGATGCACGAAGGGCTCGTCCGCGTAGGCCTTCTCGTAGACGGCCCGCGCCTGCGCCGCGTCCACCCGTACCGGCGCGGTGCAGGTCGCCAGAATGCCGCGCGGCATGGGCGCGAGCACCGGGGTGAACGACACCTTCACCGGCGTGCCGGCGACCGCCGAGAGGTTCTGTGTGATCTCCGGGGTGTGCCGGTGCGCACCGGCCACGCCGTAGGCCCGCGCCGACCCCATGACCTCGGACCCGAGCAGGCCGACATCGAGTTTGCGGCCCGCCCCGGAAGTACCGCTGACGGCGACGACGTGCACCGTCGGCTCGACGATGCCCGCGGCGACCGCGGGAGCCAGCGCCAGACTGCTGACCGTCGGGTAGCAGCCGGGGACCGCGATCCGGGTGGCGCCCCGCAATGCCTCGCGCGCTCCGGGCAGCTCCGGCAGACCGTACGGCCAGCTTCCGGCATGGGGTCCGCCGTAGTAGCGGTCCCAGGCGGCCGGGTCGGTGAGCCGGAAGTCGGCACCGCAGTCGATGATCACCGTCGATTCCGGTAGCTCGGCCGCCAGCGCCGCCGACTGCCCGTGCGGCAGGCCGAGGAATACGATGTCGTGGCCGGCCAGTTCGGCGGCCGTGGTGGGGGCGAGGATCCGGTCCGCCAGTGGCAGCAACTGCGGCTGCAGCGCGCCCAGGGCGGTGCCCGCGTTGTTACCGGCGGTCAGCGCCCCGATCTCGAGGCGCCCGGCTCGGTACTCCGGATGCCCCAGCAACAGACGCAGCACTTCCCCGCCCGCGTAACCACTGGCACCGGCGACGGCCACGCGCAGGGGTCCGTTCCGGTCGGGCATATCCGTGAGATCAGCCATGTGATGATTATGCACGACCATGCAATCTCATTCACAAACGGTCCCCGCACACCTCCTGCCGACAGGCGGAACCAGCAGCGCCCCGGACCACCGCTGGCCGGCTCTTCGCGGTGGTGCAGCAGTAGGACCGCCGCTTCTTCCGCTAGCATTTAGAACATGTGTTCGAACGGTGGGCTTCGGGACCGGCTCGGCGCCCTGGAACAGGCCGTCGACGCACTGCTCTCCTGCGACCTCACCACGGTCCCGGACAGCGAACTCGGCACCGCACTCGCACGGCTCGAGTCACGGACCCGCACCCTCGTCGGCCTCACCGCGCGGCTGGCCCACGAACGCAACCACCGGAACGGACCGGTTCCGGCGGCTCCCGGCAACGCACCCGCCCGAGAAGCCGGGCGCCCCGCCGAGACCCGGGCCGCCGCGCCGAACCGCACCTCACGCTCGCCCCGCCCGACCGGATCCGGCATTGTTGCCGATGACCGCAGCACCGTGGCCCGAGGAGTTACCGTGACCGCACCCGTGCGCGTGGAGCGCACCGGCGACGTCGTCGTCTGGACCATCGACAATCCCGAGCAGCGCAACCCGATCTCCGACGAGGCGACGATCGAGGCACTGGAGAACGCCGTCCGGGCCGCCGACCGCGACCATTCGATCCGGGTGGCCATCCTCACCGGAGCGGGTAGCGCGTTCAGCGCCGGCGGCAATGTCAAGCACATGCGGGACAAGGCCGGAATGTTCGGCGGCGCTCCGGCCGACCTACGCCAGGGCTACCGGCACGGTATCCAGCGCATTCCCAAGGCGCTGTACCACTGCGAGATCCCCACCATCGCCGCGGTGAACGGCCCGGCGATCGGCGCCGGCTGCGACCTCGCCCTCATGTGCGATATGCGGATCGCCGCGACCACCGCCACCTTCGCGGAGAGCTTCGTCCGCCTGGGCCTCATCCCCGGGGACGGCGGCGCCTGGCTGCTGCCGCGGGCAGTGGGGATGGCCCGCGCCAGCCAGCTGGCGTTCACAGGCGCCGCCATCGACGCCGCCACCGCACTCGACTGGGGAATGGTCAACGAAGTCGTCGAACCCGATCGACTGCTCGAGACCGCACACCGGCTCGCCGCCGAGATCGCGGTCAATCCACCGCACGCGCTGCGGATGACCAAACGGCTGTTGCGCGAGGGCCAGCAGCAGAGCCTGGAAACACTGCTGGAGCTCTCCGCCGCGATGCAGGCACTCACGCACCACACCGCCGATCACGACGAAGCCGTCGCCGCCATGCTGGAGCGGCGCACGCCCCGTTTCACCGGACGGTGACGAGCGGCCGGGCACCGGCGCGTCAGGGATATTCGGAGATCAGCGTGGCCACTGTCGCGGGCGCGAGGGCTTCGAATACGTGCGGGACATCCGCCGGATAGGCGATGTAGTCGCCCGGGGTGAGTTCCACGAGCTCGTCGGCCGTCCCGACGAGCGCGCGACCCGCGCCGAGCAGAACATGTTCGACGGTCCCGGGAAGATGTGGCCGGGAGGCCCGCCGCGGCCCGGGTTCCGCGGCGACGCGGTAGATATCGCGGCGCATCCCCGCCGGGCCGACCGCCAGCAACGTGGCCCGGTAGTCGGCCTCGGCCGAGAACACCGCGGGCCCCTCCGCGGCCCGGATCACCCGGATCTGCGGACGCGGCGGGTCGAGCAGGCGCGAGAAGGGCACCTCCAACGCCAGGCACAGCGCCCACAGTGTCTCCAGGCTGGGATTGCCGCCGCCCGATTCGAGCTGCGAGAGGGTCGATTTCGCGATACCGGCCCGCCGGGCCACCTCGGTCAGCGACAGCTCCGCGCGCAGGCGCTCGCGGCGCAGCGACGCGGCGATCACCTGCTGCGGGGTCCGGTCGCCACTCGCTCCGGGGCGACCGGCCGGCCGATTGTTCGGTTCAGCATTATCTTGTTCGTTTTGACGAACAGCGCCATCCATGTTCACTATGGTAGTCATGCGTTCGTTATGGCGAACAGTCGATCCGCCGACCCGATCACTGATCACCGCGCTCTGTGCCGCGGTCACGGTGGCCGGTATGTCCTACGGGGCCACGGCGGTCGCGGCCGGTTTCCCGCTGTGGTTCCCGGTCGCGCTCGGTGTGCTCGTCCTGGCCGCCGGTTCGGAATTCCTGTTCGTCGGGATCGTCGCCGCCGGCGGCAGCCCGCTCGCCGCCCTGTGCGCGGGCCTGCTGATCAACGCACGCCATATCGGCTACGGCCTCGCGGTCGCCGAGGTCCTCGGCACCGGGTGGCGCGGCCTCCGCGACGCGCACCTGCTCAACGACGAGACCGTGGGGGTGGCGCTGGCCCAGCGCACCACCGGCCACGGCCGGGCCGCCTACCTGGCCTGCGGAGCAGGCCTTCTGGCGGTCTGGCCCGGCGGGGCACTGCTGGGCGGACTGCTCGGCACCGCGGTGCCCGACCCCGGTGTCTTGGGGGTGGATGCCGTGTTACCGGCGGTGTTGCTGGGGCTGATCATGCCCGCGCTGCGCGAACCCGCGGTCCGGCGCGGCGCCCTCACCGGGTCCGCTCTCGCACTGTTCACGACTCCGCTGCTGCCCGCCGGCCTGCCGATTCTGCTGGCCGCCGTGGCCGCCGCCTGCACAATTCTCCCGCCGCGGGCGCGATGAACGACCTCGGATACCTGGTAGGCGCCGCCCTCGCACTGGCGGCCGGAACATTCGCGTTCCGCCTCGCCGGACCCGTACTGAAGTCACGGATCGCTGTCTCCGCCCGGACGACCGCGCTTCTCGAGAACGCGTCCGTCGCCGTACTCGCTGCCCTCGTGTGCACCACCGCCCTGACCGAGGACGGCAGCGCGGCCGGAATCGCGCGTCCGGCGGGAGTCCTGACCGCAGGTGTGCTCTACCGGTTCCGGGCACCCCTGCCCGCGGCCCTCATGGCCGCGGCCGCGACCACGGCAGCGCTGCGGCTGGCGGGCGTGCCGTGACAACGCGGCGACCCGCGAGCCTGAAACCGCGGGTCTAACGCTTCTCGACCACGCGCTCGCCTTCGCCCGGTTTCCAGATGATGACCCGCAACAGATCGTCGTCGACCTCGACCGCCGACGCCGAGGTCAGGTCGGCCACGAAGAAGTGCTCGAACGGCTGATTCCGCAGATCCAGGCCGCTGTCCTCGTACAGGTATTCGGCGAAACGCGCGTGCAACGCGGTATCCGGATCATCGATCACCAGACCGAACAGTTTGGCGTCCCCGTCGGCCACCATCGTGTCCTCGGTCGCGGTGTGCAGACAGAAGCGCGGATCGCGCGCGAGATCCCGGAACTTGGTGGTGCGTGGCATTCCGACGATCACCAGTTTCTCCTCGAAGATGAGCGGCTCCACCGGGCTGATCCGGGGGTACCCGTCCGAACGAAGGGTGGCGAGCATGCACAGATTGCTGGTCGCGGCGTGGCGACGACGGAAGATCTCGCTGATCCGCGGCGCCTCGGCGGTGAATTCACTCCAGGTCGTCATACAGCCGACGGTACGACGACCGGCGCCGCCGCGGGTGATGTCGAGCCCGTTCCGAGACGAGCACCAGCCCGCACCGGTACCGGCCCGGTAGGCCGGCAGTGGTCAGCCCGAGTTGCGCAGCGCCGTGGCCAAACCGTTCATCGTGAGCAGGATGCCGCGTTTCACCAGTTCGGAATCGTCCCCGGCCCGCAACCGGCGCAACAGTTCGACCTGCATCTGGTTCAGCGGTTCCAGGTACGGGAACCGGTTGCGGATGGATTCGGCCAGCGACGGATTGTCGGCCAGCAGGTGATCGTTTCCGGTGATGGCGGCATGCACGGCGACGGTCCGGGCGTGTTCGCGCTCGATCATCCCGAAGATGCGCTCACGCAGATCGATATCGTCGACCAGTTCGGCGTAGCGGGCGGCGATATCGAGGTCGCTCTTGGCCATCACCTGGGCGAGATTCGACAGCACGGTGCGGAAGAACGGCCACCTGCGGTACAGGTCCGAAAGCCGGGCGAGCCGCTCGGGGTCGCCGTCGATCCACTCCTCGAGCGCGGTTCCGGTGCCGTACCAGCCGGGCAGCATCACCCGGGCCTGACTCCAGGCCATCACCCATGGGATGGCCCGCAGATCCGCGACCGAGTTGGTGGGTTTGCGGGACGCGGGACGGCTGCCGATATTGAGGTCGCCTACCTCGGCGACCGGGGTCGACTGCCGGAAGTACGCCACGAAGCCGGGTGTTTCGTGTACCAAGCGCGCATAGGCGGCGCGGGCCCGGGCCGCGAGTTCGTCCATGAGCGCGTAAGAGGGTTCGGCGTCGGCACCCAGACCCTCGACGTCCAGCAGCGTCGATTCGAGGGTGCCCGCGATGAGCGATTCGAGATTGCGGTGCGCCGCCCCGCGCTCGGCGTATTTCGCCGCGATGACCTCGCCCTGTTCGGTCAGCCGCAGGGAACCCCGCACGGCGCCGGCGGGTTGCGCGAGGATCGCGTCGTAGCTGCGGCCCCCGCCGCGCCCGACGGTGCCGCCCCGGCCGTGGAAGAGCCGCAACCGGATCCCGTGTTCGCGCGCCAGCTCCACCAGGTCCAGTTCCGCCCGGTACAACGCCCAGTTGGCGGCCAGATATCCGCCGTCCTTGTTCGAATCGGAGTAGCCGAGCATCACTTCCTGCCGCATTCCGCGCGCTGCCACCAGCTCGTGGTACTCCGGCACCCGTAACGCCGCGGCCAGCGTCGCCGCCCCGGCTGCCAGATCCTCGATGGTTTCGAACAGCGGCACGATCCCGGCCGGGCAGGAGGGTCCGCTGTCCGCGTCCCCCGGGTCCAGCAGCCCACCTTCCTTGAGCAGCAGGGCGGCCTCGAGCAGGTCGCTGACCGAGGTGCACATCGAGATGATGTAGTTGGGGACGGCGTCCGGACCCAGCGCGGCGACCACGGCGGCGCCCGCGCGCACGACCCCCAGCTCTTTGGCCGCCGGCTCACCGATCCGCGCTCGCGGTCCCAGCAGCGGCCGGCGGGTACGCAGTTCCCGGGTGAGCAGGTCCACCCGGTCGGACTCGGACAGGCTCGGATAATCCGGATGCACGCCCGCCCAGGCCAGCAGTTCGGCGACCACCTGTTCATGGGTTTCGGAATTCTGGCGCATATCCAGGCCCTGCAGATGGAACCCGAAGGTTTCCACCGCGCAGCGCAGCGCCGCGAGGCGGTCGTCGGCCAGCAGTGCGTCCCCGCCGGCGCGCAGCGAGGCATCCACGGCGTCGAGATCATCGAGCAGATCCTGGGGCGTGCCGTAGGGAGGGCCGGAGGCGCCCTCACCGGCAGCGGAAGCTTCGAACTCCCAGGGACCCGCCGCCTCGGGAGCCAGCGCGGCGACGGCCCGCCGCGCGGTCGCGGTGAGCCGGACCCGGATGCCGTACAGCGCCCGCCGGTACGGTTCGTCGGCGTAGGTCTTCGGATCCGGATAACCGCGATCGGCGAGTGCGCGCAGCTCCGGGGTCACCGGGACCAGCCGCGCCGACAGCGCCAGCGTCTTCTCCAGCTGCACCAGTTCGCGCAGGTAGCGCGCGAAAGCCACCCCCGCGGCCTGCGCGGCCGCCGTACGCACCACTTCCGCCGTCACAAACGGGTTGCCGTCGCGGTCCCCGCCGATCCACGAACCGGGACGCAGCATGGGCTTCGGCAACAATCGCTGCTCGGGCCAGCGCGACCGCAGCGCTGTGCGCACGCTCGCGTTGATCGCGGGAATGACATCGAACAAGGTGAGTTCGTAGTACCGCAGGCCGACGGCGATCTCGTCCTGGATACGCAAGCGCGACAACCTGATCAGCGCCGTACGCCAGAGGGTGAGCACCTGGCGCCGGATCTCGAGCTCGAGCTGTTCCCGTTCGGATTCGGGGGCGCGCTGCCGCCGGCGCATCAACTCGGTGACCCGGGTCTGGGTGTCGAACACCGTACGGCGCCGGGTCTCGGTCGGATGCGCGGTGATCACCGGGGACACCAGCGCGTCGGCCAGCAGTTCGGCCACCCGCTCCCCCGGCACCGCCGCCGCGTCCAGCTTCCGGTAGGTCGCGGCCAGGGAGGAGTCCTGCGGAGCTTCTCCCGCTGCCTCGTGCGCGGCGCGGCGGCGGTCACGCTGGATGTCCTCGGCGAGATTGGCCAGCAGAACGAAATAACTGAACGCCCGGATAAGCGGTAGTGCCACGGTGATATCGACCCCGGCCAGCATTTCACCGACCGCGCTGCGCTCCACCTCCTCCCGCCGGACACGGAAGGCCTCCACCCGGACCCGTTCCACGAGGTCGAAGACCTCAGGGCCCTCGTGGTCGCGGATGGTGTCACCGAGCACGCCGCCGAGGAACCGGATGTCCTCGCGCAGCGGCAGGGTCGCGTCGTTTCCTTCACCGGTCTGCGCATCGCCCATGATCAGAAGTATGGACGGCCACCGTGCCGGTAGCTGTGACGACGCACACGGCCGGACCCCGACTGTATGCGCCGGATGCCGCGGAACCCGGCTATCGGCACAGGTGAAGCCTTTCGTTTACCGCCTCAGCCCAGTGGCTGGGAGAAACGCAGGAAGTTCCCCCAGGGATCGGCGAAACCGCAGTCGCGCACCCCGTAGGGCTGGTCGGCGGGTTCCTGGGTGACCCGGACCCCGGCGTCGCGCAGCCGTGCGAAGGTCTCGTCCACCGATTCGGTGACGAAGATCAGCGTGCCGTGTGCCCCCGCGGCCAGCCGGCGCTGTGCCTCGGCGCTCTGCTCGGGGTCGGGCACCATGGACGGGGTCTCCAGAATGAACTCGATACCGGGTTGTCCGGCCGGCCCCACGGTGACCCAGCGCAGTGGGCCCAGCGGCAGATCCGCGCGGACCTCGAGGCCGATCACGTCTCGATAGAACTCCAGCGCTTCCTGCTGATCGCCGACCAGCACACCGATATGCGACAGTGCGAGGTCTTTACCGTTGGCCATCCGATTCTCCTTCGCTGCGGGGCATGCCCGTACCGGGTCCGGCCGGATGATTCGCCCCCGGCCGGTATGGACATCACACACGACGGGCCCCGGGACCGGAATTCATCGCACGGCCGGAAAATACTTCAGCGCACCGCGCCTGCCACGGCGCCGGGCACCCGGGACTGCTCCGCCAGCCAGATGGCGGTAGCGACCACGCCTGCCGTGAACACCAGTTCGGCGCAGTTGGTGAGCAGCATGGGTGGCATCGCCGCCGAGACCACGGTCATGATCACGGTGGTCACGGTCCAGCGCCGGTAACCCCGCACCCGCCACACCGCCACAGCCGCCAACAGCACGACCACCACCGTCACCACCGGCGCCAGCAGGCCGGCCGCCGACGCGTGCGCGGTGGTGTAGCGCACGGTGCCCGCCCACTCCCGCGGTTCCAGTGTGAGCGGCGTCAGTTCGCCGGCCACCCCCACCACGATCACCACCGCCGTCACCGCCGCGACCGCGGCTTGTACCCACCGAATCCGCGCCCACCCGACGCCGGCCCGGGCCGCGGCGGCGCACGCCCACGGCATCAACAGCGGGGTGAGCACGATATGGGCGACGAAGCGGGGCGCCGACCAGCTTTCCAGCGTCGTACCGGCGCCGACCCAGCGGCCCGCCGCAAGGACCGCGTTATCGTAGGCCAACGCCGCGCACACCACGGCGGGTACGAGAAACAGCCGGTCGGCGGTTGCCCGGAACCGCAGAACGCACCGGCTGCCGAGCGCCAGCTGACCGGCGGCGAGCACGGCGAAGAGTACGGATGCGAGCACGGGAATCCTTTCCGGCCGCGGTGGGCCGGGACCGATGGCCAGGATACTGCCGCGGCGACCATCGGACCTCGCCCGCGGCCGGTCCCGGCCCTGCGGATTCGCGGCGCCGCTGTCGCCTGCTCGGCTCACTCCCATCGGCGGTAGCCTGCTCGGCGCGCCCACGTCGGCGGTGGCCTGCTCGGCTCACCCGCGGCGGCGACCCCGGCCGCGGATTCGCGTCCCGGTACCCGGCGCCGCCGGGCCGAGTTGCCGCGCTCCGGCACCGAGCGCTTTGGCGAACCGGACGAGACGCGCGGCAGCGGAACCCACCTCCGTATAGCCCGCCGCCTTGTACAGCGCACGCGCTTCGGGCTGCCGGTCTCCGGCCGTGACCAGAGCCTCCCGGTAGCCCAGCAGCACCATCTCGGCTTCCAGTTCCGCGAGTACCCGGGTCGCGAGTCCGCCGCGCCGGTGCTCGCGCGCGGTCCAGACGCGTTGGATCTCGGCAGTTGTCGTATCGAAGCGGCGGAAGCCGCCGCCCGCGACCGGGTCGCCGTGATCCACCAGCACCAGCAGATCACCGTCGGGGGCGGAGTAATCGGCGGCCGGGCAGTCCCGGAGCCGCCGGTGGATCGCACCGGCGGTGCCCCCGTAGCGGATGCTGTGGTCGATGGCGAGTTCCGCGAGCAGCGCGACGGCCAGCGGATGATCCTGGTGTACGTGATACAGCCGCGGGCCGCGGGCCCGTGTACCGATCGCCGACGGTGTACCCACGCTCGGTACCTCCATCACCCTTGGCCGTTGCGCCACACCATTCGGCCGATCCGGATGGTCTGGTGAGGTTAACGAACGGCAGGGGTCGGCACACCGATTCCGGTCGCGTGTCGTCGAACTCTGGACACTGTTACGTTCCGTTCACACCACTCGCCGTTCACCCTCCGATAACCACTCTCGCACAACGGTTCTGCCGCTCGCCCGGCTCGGTCACACGTGCCGCGACATCCGGTAGGGTCACGGCTCCTCGATCCGCGCCCGGCGGATCGAGGAGCCGCACACCGGCCCGATCGGCCGGATCGGGCGCGGCGATCAGCACATACGAGCCCCTCGACGCTCGGCCGGGGGACGGCTCCGGTTACCGAGTCGCCACGGCCGCGGTGAGTATTGCGCGGAACCGCAGTGCGAGCAGCAGCGCCACCCCCACCAGGACACCGCTCACCCACATGGGCCCCCGATCACCCCAACCGGCCTGCAGGGCGAGCGCCGCCATCGCGGGCCCCGCCGCGGCACCGACGTTCAACGCCGCCGTCGCATAGGAACCCGCCATGGTCGGAGCGCCCGCGGCCTCGTAGAGCACTCGCGCGATCAGCGTGCTGCCCACCCCGAAAGACAGCGCACCCAGCACGCACACCAGGACGAGCAGGGCAACGGTACGGTCGGCGATCAGCCCGAGCGCGAACCAGCCACCACACAGCAGCGGGCCCCCGACCGCGAGCACCACCGCGGCGTGCTCGTCGGACAAACGCCCGGCGACCGTCACACCGGCGAAGGACCCCGCCCCGAACAGCACCAGCGCCACCGGCACCCAGAGCGCGCCGAGACCGCCCGTCCCGGTGACCAACGGCGCGAGAAAGGTGAAGCTGCCGAAAGTGGCCGCGTTCACGAGCGCCCCCAGCAGCATGACCGCGAGCAACCGCGGACGTCGCAACTGCGCGAGTTCGTGACGGAGGTCGGGGGCGGCGGTTCCTCGCCTACGCCCGGGGATTCCGGCCAGGACCCCGACCGCCGCGGGCAGGCACAAGAGCGCCAGTGCCCAGAAGGTGGCCCGCCAGCCGAGCACCGCCCCCAGCAGCGCACCGACCGGCACCCCCGCCACGGTGGCCAGGGCGGTACCGCCCAGCAGGATCGCCAGCGCCCGGCCCTGCTGCCCGGCGGAGACCAGCGCGGCGGCCGCGGTCAACGCGACCGCGAGGAATCCGGCGTTCGCGAAGGCGGCCACCACCCGGGTGGCCACCAGGAAGGGAAAACTACCGGTCACCGCGCCGGCGATATGCGCGGCCAAGAACAGGAGCAGGAAACCCAGCAGGCTCGTCCGGATCGGCCAGTTCCGGGCGAGACCCGCCATCAGCGGTGCGCCGACGATCATTCCGATTGCGAACGCAGAGGTCAGCAGACCGGTGGCACCGAGGGCCACACCGAGATCGGCCGCTATGTCCGGGACGAGACCGGCGAGTACGAATTCGGAAGTGCCCATGGCGAAAACGGCCAGGGCGAGCAGGTAGAGAGCGAAAGGCATGAAGGACTCCGAGGTGGAAGAGACAGGGAACGTCTCGTCACCCCGGTCAGCGACCGGGAATCACCGGATGACCGTGCGGCGAAAGGCGGCACGGCAATCGGGTGGCGAAAGTTCAGGGGCTGACGGGGATGACCGACAGCCCTGCTCTGGATGCCTCGGGGCTCGACACGGCAGGAAGACTACCGGCTCGCTCGCTCTACCGCACCGCGGTTTTCGCGCCCCGCGACGAACCTCCCACCTGCGCCCGGATACCCGCGCCCGGACTCAGCCGGGTTCGTCGAACCGGACTCGCACGCCGACGCGCCCCTTCTCGTCGCGCCGGGCGGTCGCGTGGCCGCGCCGATCACCGTCGCGCATGTGCAGCAGAATGGGCGCGCCCTCGCCGAGGAAGTTGCGCCACCAGGTCTTCTTGTCGGGCATAGCGACGCCGATCAGCAGGCCGCCGTCTTTCTTCACATAGTTCACCGGAGTCCGGAACGTGCGGCCCGAGCGCCGCCCCACGTACTCGATCTCCACGAACCCCTTGCCCAGCAGCGGGCCCAGCACCGGGGCGTCGAGCAATGCGACCACTCCCGTGTTGAAGCCCCGGACCGCTCGGCCCAGCAGTGACGTCGATGCCACGGTTCCTCCTGGTAGCTGTTCGCCCCGGCAATGCCTCGACCTTAGCGCGGCGCGGCGCGGGCCGCGGTTCGGCGACGCCCCCTCAGGGGGCGAATCACAGCGGGCAGAGCGCGCATCCGATCGCCGTCGGTTTGCGCGGCGCAATCCCGGCTGCCACTATCACCTGCGGTGTAGCGCCGGGGACCTCGATCGCAGCGATACCGATCAGCGGCCGGGGCCGGGACGGCGGTGAACAGCAGCGTTCGATACGGAGTGGATTGATGCTCAAAGGTTTCAAAGACTTTCTCATGCGCGGGAACGTCATCGACCTGGCCGTGGCCGTCGTGATGGGCACCGCGTTCACCGCGGTGGTGAGCTCCGTGACCAAGGGCGTAGTGGAGCCGTTGCTGGCCGTTCTCGGCGGCAGCAGCCAGTTCGGTTTCGGTGTCACGCTGCTCGCCGGCAAACCCGCGACCTTCATCGCGCTCGGTCCGATCATCAGCGCCGTCATCGATTTCGTCATGGTCGCGGCGGTGCTGTACTTCGCGCTCATCCTGCCGATGAAGACCATGCAGAAGCGCTTCTACGCCCGGAACAACGTGGACGCCGAACCGTCGACACCGGCCGATATCGCCCTGCTGACCGAGATCCGCGATCTACTCGCCGAGCGTGCCGAACTGGACAAGAAGGACACCGAACAGGTGCGCTCCTCCTGAGCCGACGACCTCCGCGCCGGTCACACCGGTTCTCGGCGCGCCGACTCATCCTGTCGGGCCGGGCGAACGCCACACCGTCCGTAGAGCCGCGGACCCGCGCACTCCTCCCGCGGGATACCGGTTCGACTTCGGAGACGACCCACAGTCGTGACGCCCGCGTACCTACGCGGCCGGCGTCAGGAGGGCCAGGACCTCGTCGGAGTAGTAGAACGGTTCCAGCCGTTCCCGGATCAACCCCGCCAGCACACCGTCCCGTTTCGCGGCCTCCACCACCGCCGGACCGTAGCGCAGGATCTCGGTGACGATGTCCTCGCCGGTGAGCCCGAGTTCCGTGAGCAGCGCGGCGAGCGTGTGGTCGCGGTACTTCTCATGGAACACCTGCACGCATTCGGCCACCAGCAGGCCGAAATACTCCTTCTCCCGGGTCGTCACCGCGATCCGGTAGCAGAGCCCGACCAACTCGTGGAGATCCTGTTTCGTCAGGTACTCCCGCAGGCCACTGATCGGTTCGTCGGCGTGCAGATCCCAGAACTCCATGGTGGCGTCGTGCACCGGGGCATCGCGCAGCATCTCCCGGATCGCGTTGTTGGTGCGTTTGAGCGCGTACAGGGCGCCCTTCCCCGCGATATCGCCGAGAATGGAGTTGGATTCGGCGACCTTGCGGGCGCGGTCGGCGGCGGACTGCCCGATCGACATGAGCGCTCCCATACCGGGGATCTTCTCCGCGCGCTGCCGGTTGGCCTCTACGAAATCACCGACCAGTTTGTCGACGAACTTCGAGGCGACGGTGGCCACCAGCGGACTGTCGGTCAGTCGTTGCAGGACCCGTTCCTGGGTCTGGTGCATATCCACGATCTTCTGCAGCAGCGCTTCGACCGGTTCGCGTTCGACCAGTTCGCCCAGAGTGTGGTCCTCGTTGGCCGCGATACTGTCGTAGATCGCGTCGGCGAACAGACCGGCGGTGTCGGCCAGCACCGCGCTGCCGCCGGCCTTGTCGACCAGGGTGGCCACGGTCTGCTCGAGCTGTTCGACTTCGACGACCTCGCCCGCGCGCACCGTGTCCGCGATCTCGAGCGCGGCAGCCACGTCCCGGGCGACGACTTCGGCGAACCGGTCCCCGCTCACTTCGTCGAGCAGCCAGCGCACCTGGGCGTCGAGCAGCCGGCCGGCCAGTACGCGTGCGGTATCGGCGGCGGTTTCGGTCACAGATTCTCCTTCGGAGCAGCTTCGTGCGGTCGGCGCGGGGCGCAGCGTCGGCGCAGGTATCGCATCATCGGCTCCACCCTGTCGCTCCGGCGCGGGCCGGGCGGGATCAGGACCCTTCGCCCTCGTGCAAGGAGGTGCGAATCTGTGCCAGACGTTCCCGCGCGGCCTGTTCACGCGCTTCCCACTGTTCGTCGGCGCCACGGCCGGCCGGACTCTGCCTACCCAGTGCCCGCGTACCGAACGCGGTACCGAAACGCCGCTCGACCTTATCGCGAACGGACCCGAACGTCGGCACCCCGGAAGCGCTGTAACCGCCGACCGAACCGGCCGCCTTCCCACCCGGCCCGGCTGCCGCGCCGACACCCCCGTCCACCTGCGACGACGAACCCAGGTCGGCTCCGGGCCCATAGCCGGGAGACTCCGGGGTGCCCGGAATCACAGCAGGCACCGACGCGCTACGCCCGGTTTCCGACAGCAGCCGGGTGGCGGCTTCGTACAGCGGGGCCAGCTTGTCGCGACCCGCCGCGGCCACCACCAGGACGGCCAGCAACTGCTCGTCGGGCAGGGCCGCCAACCGCGCGGCGAGCGCGCCCGGATCGCCTGTGCTGGGTTCAGTCATGCGACCAGCCTACGACGTCCGGTCCCCCCGTTCGGACGGACCGACCACCTTGCCCGAGAACGGCTCTCCTAGGAACGGATCACCGCGCCCACCGCATCCGTTGCGGCGGCCACGGCGGCATCGCGCGCCGCACTGGCCTCGTCCTCGGTGAGGGTGCGGTCGGCGGCCCGGAAACGCAGGGCGTAGGTGAGCGATTTCCGCCCCTCTCCGGCCTGCGCGCCCGCGTACACGTCGAACAGCGCGATATCCTCGAGCAGTTCCCCGCCGCCGGACCGCAGCGCGCTCTCGACCTCCGCCGCCGGAACATCGTGCGCGACACTCACCGACACGTCCTGCAGCACGGCCGGGAACGGCGAGATCGCCGGCGCGGGCCGCGCTTCGCGCAGCGGCAATGCGTCCAGATCCAGTTCCAGGGCACAGGTGCGCGGCGGCAGGCCGGAGCGTTCCAGCACCCCGGGATGCAACTCGCCGGCATAGCCGATCACCACACCGTCCACCGTCAGCTCGGCGCACCGTCCCGGATGCCACGGCAGGTGTTTGCCGGGCCGGCGTTCGAGTTCGACCCCGGCGGCCTCGGCGACCACATCGGCGAGCGCGAAGGCGTCGGCGGCCTCGGCGGCCCGCCCCGGACCCCACGGACCGCGGGGTTCCCGGCGACCGGTGAGCACCACCGCGACGTGCTGGGGCTGATCCGGCAGCGAGCCCAGCAGTTCGGTGACCTCGGCGTCGGTCGGGCGGCGGTCCACCGGCAGCGGTGCCACCGGTGCGGTATCCGGACCGGGCAGTACGACCTGGGCGATCCCGTAGAGCGACAGATCGCGGGCGCCGCGAGAGATATTGCGGGCCGCGATCTCCAGCAGACCCGGCAGCAGCGTGGTGGCGAGTTCGGCGCGTTCGACATCCAGCGGGTTCAGGACCCGGGTGGTGATGCGGCGGGGATCGTCGGCGTCCAGTCCCCACGTGTCGAAGACACCCGCGGGCAGGAACACCGGCGGCGGCACCTCGACACAGCCGGCGAAGGCCAGCGCCCGGCTCACCGCACGGCGGCGGCGTTGCACCGGGGTGAGGCCGCGACCGGCGGGCGCCTGCGGCAGCACCAGCGGGATCTGTTCCAGGCCCTCGAGCCGCAGCACCTCTTCCACCAGGTCGGCCGGCTGGGCGAGATCCGGCCGCCAGCTCGGCGGGGTCACCACCAGCTGACCGTGCCCGCTGGCCTCATCGACCGCCACCTCGACATGGCAACCGATCTGGGTGAGGCGGCGCGCGGACGTGCCGGGGGCGTACTGGACACCGGCCACCCGGTCGGGCAGGTCGATATCCATCCGGATCGGTTCCGGCGGGGTCAGCGGCAGCCGGATATCTGTGAGCGTGGGCTCCACCGTGCCGCCGGCGATCTCCGCGAGCAGGGACGCGGCCCGGTCCAGCGCGGCCAGGTTCAGTTCCGGGTCCACCACCCGCTCGTAGCGTTTGCTCGCCTCCGACACCAGCTTGTGGCGGCGGGCGGTGCGGTAGATGAACAGCGGATCCCAGGTGGCGGCCTCGAGGACGATATCGGTGGACGCGGCGTCCACCTCGGTGGACGCGCCACCCATCACACCGGCCAGGGAGACCACCCCGGTGTCGTCGGCGATCACCACATCCTCGGCGTCGAGTTCGCGTTCGACCTCGTCGAGCGTGCGCAGGGTCTCACCGGGACGCGCGCGGCGCACCACCAGACCCCCGCTGAGTTTCGCCGCGTCGAAGGCGTGCAGGGGCTGCCCGAGTTCCAGCATCACGTAGTTGGTGACGTCGACCGCCGGGGAGATGGGCCGCACACCGGCCAGCAGCAACCGGCGCTGCAACCACCACGGGCTCACCGCGTGCGGATCGACACCGGTGACCCGGCGGACACCGAAGCGGGTACAGCCCGATTCCGGTGCCACGTCCACCGGCCACGCCTCGGGCCCCTCGGGCAGGGTGCGCACGGCCGGGTCGGCGTATTCGAGATCGAAACCGCAGGCCAGTTCGCGGGCCAGGCCGCGGACCGAGAAGCAGTAGCCGCGATCGGGAGTGATGTTCAGCTCGATCACGGTATCGCCGAGACCGAGCAGTTCGTTGGCGTCGGTACCGGGTTCGGCTGTGCCGGGTTCCAGCACCAGGATGCCCGAATGGTCCTTGCCGATACCGAGTTCGGCGACCGAGCAGATCATGCCGTGGGAGATATGGCCGTAGGTCTTGCGGGAGGAGATGGCGAAACCGCCCGGCAGCACACCGCCGGGCAACACCACGACGACCAGGTCACCGACCGCGAAGTTGGTGGCCCCGCAGACGATCTCCTGGAGTTCTTCCGCGCCGATATCGACCTTGCAGAACCGAATGGGTTTCTTGAACTCGGTGAGTTCGGTGATCTCGGCGACCCGGCCGACCACCAGCGGGTGTTCGATATCCCCGCCCACCCGTTCCAGCTCGTCGACCTCTTCGACTTCGAGCCCGACCCGGACGAATCCGGCGTCGAGTTCCTCCGGCGTCACCTCCCAGTCGGGGACGGTACGGCGGATCGTTTCGGTCAGCCAGGACTGCGCTACTCGCACTGTGACGTTCGCTCTCTCGCTCGAAAAAGGTCAGGACCGGATACCGAAGGGCAGGGTGAACCGCACATCGCCCTCGACGATGTCGCGCATATCGGGAATGCCGTTGCGGAACTGCAGCGTGCGCTCCAGCCCCATACCGAACGCGAAGCCGCTGTACTCGTCGGGGTCGATCCCGCTGGCGATCAGCACCTTGGGGTTGACCATGCCGCAACCGCCCCATTCGACCCAGCCGGCGCCGCCCTTCTTGTCCGGGAACCATACGTCGACCTCGGCCGAGGGTTCGGTGAACGGGAAGTAGTTGGGCCGGATCCGGGTGGTGGTCTCCGGCCCGAACAGGGCGCGCGCGAACGCGTCCAGCGTGCCGCGCAGATGTGCCATGGTCAGGCCCTTGTCGATGGCCAGGCCCTCGACCTGGGAGAACACCGGGGTATGGGTGGCATCGAGTTCGTCGGTGCGGAAGGTACGCCCCGGGCACACCACATAGATCGGCAGGTCGCGTGCCAGCATGGACCGCACCTGGACCGGGGAGGTGTGGGTGCGCAGAACCTGGCGCGAACCGGCCGGTGCGATATGGAAGGTGTCCTGCATGGTGCGCGCGGGGTGATCGGGCAGGAAGTTGAGCGCGTCGAAGTTGAAATGCTCGGTCTCCACCTCCGGGCCCTCGGCGACCTCCCAGCCCATTCCGACGAACACGTCGGCTACCTGCTCGGAGATGACGGTGATCGGATGACGGGCACCCACCGGCCCCCGGTTCGCCGGGAGCGTGACATCGATGGCCTCGGCGACCAGCACCGCGGCATCGCGTTCGGCCAGCAGCACCCGCTGCCGTTCCTCGAACGCCTCCGAGACTCGTGCCCGCGCCTTGTTCACTCGTTTACCGGCGTCGGCCTTCTCCGATTTGGGCAGCGATCCCAGCGACCGCTGGGCCAGCGCGATCGGCGACCGGCCACCCATATGCTCGGTTTTCGCGGTAGCGAGGGCGTCCAGGTCGGCGGCGGCCGCGAAGGCTTTCTCGGCTGCCGCGGCCGCGGCGGCCAGGGCTTCTTCGGTGAGGGCGGATTCCTGCCCGCCGGTCGCTGCGCCTGCGTCGGTGTCGTCGGCCACGGTCTACTCGTCTCTCCCCTGGGCATCGGTGAGCGGGCCCGGTCGGCTCCGGCGCCCGTATTGCTGCTGGTGGAATCGTATTAGATGGCCGGGATCGGACTCACGTCGATATCCCCCGCCGCTCACTGCCCGGTACGCGGGCACCGTCAACCGGTAAAGTCCCCTCCGATGACGAACGCCTTGACCCGCACCGAGACGCTCGCCGGGCGTGCCCGCCGGCAGGCGGTCTGGCTGCTGCCGCCGCTGGCGGTGGTCGTGACGTGGGTGTGTATGTCACACCCGATCGATCCGTTCCGCGCCATCAGCGGCGAGTACATCGACCTCGAGGTCTACCGGCTCGGGGTCGAACAGTGGCGGGCAGGCGGCGATCTCTACGGACATCTCCCGGAGACGGCCGCCGATATCAGCCTTCCGTTCATCTACCCGCCGTTCGCCGCGCTGGCGCTCGGGCTCTACGCACTACTGCCGTGGGCCGCGTCGGTGGTCACCTATCTGGTGGTCTCGATCGGCGCGCTGGCGATCACTTTGTTCCTGGTGGCCCGGCAGGTCTGGCCGCGTCAGGACCAGCGCAAACTCGCCCTGGTGGTCACCGCAACCGCGACCCCGCTCGCGCTGCTGCTCGAGCCGGTCTGGTCCACCCTGGATTTCGGCCAGGTCAATTTGATCCTGATGGGTCTGGTCGCCGCCGACTGCCTGACCCGTAATCCGCGCTGGCCGCGCGGGATGCTGCTCGGTATCGCGGCGGCGATCAAACTGACCCCGGCGGCTTTCATCCTGTATTTCCTGATCCGCAAGGACTACAAGGCCGCGGTGACGGCCGCGATCAGCGGTGCGATCGCCACGGCGATCGGTTTCGCGGTGATGCCCGACGAGTCGGTGCGGTACTGGTTCGGCGGGTTCGGCAATGTCGGTGGATTGAGCGGCTCGGAGTTCCAGACCAACCAGTCGATTCAGGCCGTCCTGGCCCGCTTCGAGGTCACCGGCACCCTGGCAACAGCGCTGTGGCTGCTCGCCGCCCTCGCGCTCGTGGCGGTGGCGGTGGCGGCCATCCGGCGCACCGGGACACCCCCGGTGATCGCGCTGGCGGTGAACGCGGTGGTGGCGCTGCTCGTTTCGCCCATTTCCTGGTCGCATCACTGGGTATGGGTGGCACCCGCGCTGCTGGCGATGATCGGCTACGCGACGACCCGGCCCTGGCCGCGGGCGCGTGGCTGGTATGCCGCGGCAGTTGTCACCGCGGTGGTCTTCGTGCTGGCCAAACACAGCGACCTGCCCGGTAACGACGGCCGGGAGCTGGACTGGTCGGCCTGGGACAAGGTGATCGGCAACGGTTACGTCTGGTTCAGCCTGCTGCTGGTCGTGCTGTACGCGACGGCGAGCCGGCGGCAGCGCACGCCCGGCCCGGCCGTTGCTGTGGGCGCCACGGAATCGCTGGTCTCGGTCCGCGAACGCTGAGCGGCGACGCGCCGGTGCGCGCCGCCGACCGATCCATCCCGTACCGGAGTTCCACCCGCCGCGGCGGACAGTACTCGTCAGCTCACCGGTTCCCGCACACTTGCCCGGCCCGGGAGCCCTGCGGCGGCCAGCGCCCCGGCCGCGACGATCCCCGCTCCGGCCCAGACCGCCGGTACCAGTCCGTCCACATAGCTCTGCGGGTCCGTATACGCACCTTACGAGGCGAACACCGAGGCCAGGACCGCGATACCCACCGCCACGCCGACCTCGCGCACGGTGTTGTTGGTACCCGAGGCCACGGCGCGGTCCGCATCCGGTACAGCCCCCATCACCACGGTCGCCAGCGGCGCGAAGGTCAGGCCCATCCCCACTCCCGCGAGGAGCAGCGGCGCCACGAACGTGCCGTAGCCGACGTCCACCGAGGTGATGGCGGCCATCCAGGCCAGCGCCACCGCGAGCAGTGCCTGGCCGGTGACCAGCAGGACCCGGGCACCCACACGGTCGATCACCAGGCCCGCGAGCGGGGCCACCACCATCGGCGCCATGGTCCACGGCATGGTCCGGATACCGGATTCGAGCGGGCTGTATCCCTGCACCACCTGGAAGAACTGGGCGAGCAGGAAAATCGACCCGAAAACGCCGATCGAGAAGGCGAAGGCCACCACATTGGCGACGCCGAAGGCGCGGATCCGCAACAGCCGGGGCGCCAGCATGGGGGCCGCGGCCCGGTGCTCCCAGACGATGAGCGCGCCCAGCAGCACCGCGCCGCCGACCAGTGCGGTGAGCACCCCGCCCGACCCCCAGCCGTCGTCGGCGCCGTGCACGATGCCCCAGACAACCGCCAGCACGCCCGCCGAAGCCAGGACCAGTCCCATCGGGTCCAGGCGCCCGCCACCGCCGGGTGATTCACGCAGCGCCCAGACCACCAGTGGCAGCACCAGGACGCCGATGGGCACATTGACCCAGAAGATCCACTGCCAGCTCAATCCGTCGACCACGGCGCCGCCGAGCAGCGGTCCGACGGCCACGCCGAGCCCGGCGATACCGCCCCAGATCCCGATGGCCGCACTGCGCAGCCGCTCCGGTACCGCGTCGGAGAGCAGGGTCAACGACAGCGGCATCACCGCGGCGCCGCCGAAGCCCTGCACCACCCGCGCTGCGACCAGCATCGCCGGATCGGTGGCGAGCGCGCAGGCCGCCGAGGCGGCGGTGAACACCGCGATACCCGCCAGGAACACGCGGCGGCGGCCCAGCCGGTCGCCGAGGGCGGAGGCGGTGAGCAGCAGGGCGGCGAACGAGAGGGTGTAGGCGTTGACGAACCACTGGAGGTCGCCGAGTGAGGCGTTCAGTTCGGCACGGATCACCGGAAGCGCGTTGGTGACCACCAGATTGTCGAGCGTGACCATGAACATCGGAATACCGACCGCGGCGAGCACGGCGGCCAGTGGCCGCCGACCGATGTCGGCCGGCGGTGTGATCGCCGAGGCCGCCGCGGGTGGTGGCGCAGCTGGTTGGCTCAGTATCTCGGTCATATCCAGTCCTTGTTGTAATCGACTGATAACTAGTCTTGTCACGACGGTATGCATCGACTGATAACCTGTCAAGAGCGCACGGAACGACGAGGAGGACCATGCCGGAATCGACGAGCCGGACCAGGATGACCGCCGGTGAACGGGGGGCTCAGGTATTGACCGCGGCGATCGAGGCTTTCGCAGAAGCCGGCTACGCGGCCACCCGGACCGACGAGATCGCCCGCCGGGCCGGCGTCTCCCAGCCGTACGTCATCCGCCTCTTCGGCTCCAAACAGCGCCTATTTCTCGCCGCCGTCGCCCAGGTCTGCGATCGCATCGAGGAGGTCTTCTCCGGGGCCGCCGCGGGTGCCGGACCCGAAACCGCCCTGGACGCGCTGTCGGAGGCCTACGAACACTTCCTCGCCGAGCGCACACTGTTGCAGGTGCTCCTGCACGCCTTCGCGGCAGCCGGCGATCCCGAGATCGGCCCGGTCATCCGCGACCGGTACGGCCGCATCTACCGGCTCGTCCGGGAACTCACCGGCGCCTCGATCGCCGACACCCGACGATTCCTCTCGACCGGCATGTTGCTCACCGTGATGGCCGCGCTGCGGGTCACCGGCCCGGATGCCATCGCGGCCGACTGGGCCCGCGACATCCTCACCGATCTGGACGAGCACGGAATGTGAATCCGCGCCGCTCCGGACCGGGATCGGCGCACCTCGGCCGACGCCGTGATCAGCCGGGTCCGAAGCGGGTACGCGAGTTCGCGTAGAGGCAGATCGCGGCGGCCGTGGCCAGGTTCAGGCTTTCGGCCCGCCCCCGGATCGGGATCCGGATACGGTGCCGGGCCCGGCGAGCGACCTCCGGCTCCAGGCCGTGGGCCTCGTTACCGAACAACCAGGCGACCGGCCGGGTGAACAGTTCGCCGGCGTCTTCGAGATCGACCTCACCGGCGGCGGCAGTTGCCACGGTGGTGATACCCGCGGCCTCGATGCGGTCGAGCACCGCGGCGGTATCGCGGGCGCGAACGATCGGCACGTGAAAAAGGCTGCCCGCGCAGGAACGTACGCATTTGCCGTTGTGCGGATCCACACTGTCACCGGCCAGCACCACGGCGTCCACGCCGACCGCGTCGGCCACCCGGATCAGGGTGCCCGCGTTGCCCGGATCGGCGATCGCCACCGGCACCGCCAGGATGCGCGGAACGCTCGCCTCGGAGTCCGTGGGCACGATCCGCTCCAGCGGCACATCGACCAGATCACAGACGGCCACCAGACCAGGCGGCGTGACCGTCTCCCCCAGCGCCTGCGCGGCCCGGTCGGAGACCAGCGTGGTGCGCACACCGCCGGCCTCGGCTCCGGCGATCAGCGCATGCTCGCGAGTGGCGCCCTCGGCGGAGTAGAAGAGTTCGCGGACCCGGCCGGCCCCGAGGGCCGCGCCGACCGAATTCGCGCCCTCGGCCAGGAATCTCCCGGCCCGCTTGCGCGCTACGCCACGATGGAGTTTGACGGCGGCCACCACGCGGGGATTCCGCACGTCGATGGGTTCATATCGGTCGGGCACCAGGAGATCGTAGAGGGTACCGGCGCGCGCCTCACCGAGCCGCCACCGCCGCCCGCTCGGTGACAATCCGTCCGCATGCCTCTATTTTAGAGGCATGCGGACTACTTCACCTGTGCTCACGGCATGGCAGACCGGCGGAATCGACGTCCTGGCGGCGGCCGTCGCCGACGCTGTGGTGTTCTCCAGCCCGGTGACCGACTATCGCGGTCGGGACGCGGCACTGCACATACTCGGATTGATCGGCGAGGTCATCGAAAACCCCACCCTGATCGAACAACAGGAGGGCGAGACCACCACGTTCAGTCGCTTCGCCGCATCCACAGGCGGCGACGAGCTCCACGGTGTCCTCCACGAAGAGCGCGATTCGACCGGCCGGCTCGTCCACATCACACTGTTCCTGCGGCCGTTCGCAGTCCTGCGCACGGCGATGGCCGGAATGCGCGCCCGGCTCGAGCGCGCACCGCTGCCCGTGCGGCCCGAATGAGAGCCGAATCGGCGTCCTCGATCCCCGGCCCCGGAAGGCCGGTACGCGGATCGTCCACCGGCCGGCCGGTCATGGCGCTACTGGATCTGATCGGCCGGCGCTGGGCGCTGCGCGTGCTGTGGGAACTGCACTCGGCCGCACATCCCGTGACCTTCCGCGATCTGCGGGCACGGTGCGACAACATGTCCTCCAGCCTGTTGACCCGCCGGTTGCGCGAACTCACCGAAACCCGCCTCGTGGAGCGGGCCGATGCGGGCTACACGCTCACCGAGTCCGGAAATCGGCTGCTCGGCCATCTCCGGCCGATCTCGGCGTGGGCCGACGGCTGGTCCGCGGAACTCGACGTCGAGCATCCCGGAGAGGACTAGGAGAAGGTCTCCAGGAATTCGCGGACGAAACACAACGGGCAGATCGGATCGAACGGGGCCGTCGTCGCGTCGATCCGCTCGGTGGGCGGGGCGGGCCGCACCGCGATTCCCTCCGCGGCCGCCGAGGCCGGCGGCAGGCCGATCGACAGCGAAAACACGCCCGCGGCAACAACGTTGCGCACTCTACGGTTCATGGTCACTCCTCGGCCCCATCATCGCGAGCAGCCACCGTACCAACCCGGCCGCACCCACCGCCCCGGATTCGGGACCCGGGCGCGACCGTCGAGGGTGAGGAATTCGGTGAGCACGAGTTTCATGCCCGCACCTCGCTCTCGACGAGCGCGGCGAGCTGATCGGTGACCGTGCCCCCGCGCGAAACCGAGCTCCTCGTGCCGGGCCCGCGTGTCCGGATCGCCGTGCCGGACCAGGACGCGATAGCCGGTACCGTCCGGGTCGTCACGCGCAGTGATCTCCGCGGTCATCCAGATCTCCCCGGTGGCCGGCCGCCGGCTGCTGTCGAGCGCGGTGGTGAAGGCCAGGCGTTCCCGTTCGTCGGGGAAACAGGCGTCCAGATGCGGGGCGAAGTCGCCGCCGTCCGCGCTCATCCTGGTCACGAAGGCGCCGCCCGGGCAGACCTCCACCCGTTCGACTCGGCCACCGCCATCGGTGACACAGACACGGAAAACGCGGAAGGCCCCCTCCCGAAGGAGGGGGCCTTCCGCAACGAGCCGGACAGTGGTCCGGACCCGGAATCACAACTCAGGCAGCCGGGGCGTTGACATCCTCGGGCAGCGCGGCCTTGGCGACGGCAACCAGACCGGCGAACGCCTCGGCATCGGAGACGGCCAGCTCGGCGAGGATCTTGCGGTCGACCTCCACACCGGCGGCCTTCAGGCCCTGCACGAAACGGTTGTAGGTGATGTCGTTGGCGCGGGCCGCGGCGTTGATCCGCGCGATCCACAGCTTGCGGAAATCGCCCTTGCGGGCCCGGCGGTCCCGGTAGGCGTAGGTGAGCGAGTGCAGCTGCTGTTCCTTGGCCTTGCGGTACAGGCGCGAGCGCTGCCCGCGGTAGCCCTTGGAGGCCTCGAGGATGGAACGGCGCTTCTTCTGAGCGTTGACGGCCCTCTTGACGCGTGCCACTGGTCAGTCCTAATCGATCTTGGGGGTGCCCCGTCGAGCGCACCCGAGTGGGTCGGTTCTTCGGCGTCCGGTCGCGGAGGCGGTACCGGACGGTATCGATCCCGGGAAGGGGATCAGATACCCAGCAGCTTCTTCACACGGCGGATGTCGGATGCGGCGACCGACTCCGTGCCGTCCAGACGACGAGTCCGGCGGGTGGGCTTGTGCTCGAGCAGGTGCCGGCGGTTGGCCTGCTGACGGCGCAGCTTGCCCTTACCGGTCACCTTGAAACGCTTCGAAGCGCCGCTGTGGCTCTTCATCTTCGGCATGGCAACCTCAATCTGTGTCGTGCCCGCGCAGGGGCGGACCAGGTGTACTGATCAGCGTTATTGCGGGCTCGACGCAATACCGCTGCGGCGTTCGCCGCGATATGTGCGGCGGGACGCCGCAGTGTTCACGGCAGAAGCCGTTGTTATTGCGCGACCGGCCGACCGGCATTCGGCGCCGCGCCGGGCTGCGACCGGACCGAATCCTCGGCGGCCTTGGCCCGCGTCTTCGCACCCTTGTGCGGGGCGAGGACCATCGTCATGTTGCGGCCGTCCTGCTTGGCCGAGGTCTCGACGAAACCCAATTCCGCCACATCGGAGGCCAGCCGCTGCAACAGCCGGAAACCGAGTTCGGGCCGGGACTGTTCGCGCCCCCGGAACATGATGGTGACCTTGACCTTCGACCCGGCTTCCAGGAAGCGCACCACATTGCGCTTCTTGGTCTCGTAGTCGTGATCGTCGATCTTGGGCCGCAGCTTCTGTTCCTTGATCACGGTCTGGACCTGGTTCTTCCGGGACTCGCGCGCCTTCTGCGCGGTCTCGTACTTGAACTTGCCGTAGTCCATGATCTTGCAGACCGGCGGACGTGCGTCCGGCGCGACCTCTACGAGGTCGAGGTCTGCTTCCAGGGCGACGCGTAGTGCATCTTCAACACGCACGATCCCAACCTGTTCACCGCCGGGTCCGATGAGCCGGACCTCGGGAACACGGATGCGATCGTTGATGCGGGTCTCAGTGCTGATGGGGCCTCCTAGGTCTAGCGGTGTCGTCCGACGACCGCTCGAAATGAACCCCTTGTTCAACACAAAGGCCCCGCTGCGGTATTTCGCCGCCACGAGGCCCGATGTCGACCGGTCCGCGCAGGTCGTACCCGCCTGCGCCGCGAGCACGCCGGAGGCGGACCGCGAACCCACCTGTGAAAGGCGGGTGACCGGACCGTTTGACCAGGCGATCACTCGCCGGCAACGGTGGGAGTCGGGCTCCACTTGTCTGCCCCGGACAGGACCGGGGCGGTCGTCGCCGAAAATTCTAACAGCTGGTGTCTCGATCCGGCGAATCGCGTCCCGGGCCCCGGCGTAAACCGCTTGCCCCGCCGCCGGCACCGTGCCAGGCTCGACGGCCGTGAGCAGCCGACGTGACCTGCTGCGCTGGCAATTCGACCTCGTCTGGTCGTTGGCCCAGCTGCATCTCGAGCCCCTGACCGACGACGATACGCACTGGACGCCGGCCGCGGCGAGCTGGACGGTGCACCGCGGTGCCGACGGCCGCTGGCGCCCGGATTTCGCGGAGACCGAACCCGACCCCGTGCCGGTGCCGACCATCGGCTGGCTCACCTGGCATATCGACTGGTGGTGGAGTTCGGCCGTCGCACACGCCGAGGGCAGGCCGGTACCGGAACGAACCGAGGTCTACTGGGCGGGCGATATCGTCGCGGCGCGGGACCGATTGCACACCCTGCGTGAGCAATGGCTCGCGGTGTTCGACCGCGCCGGCGACGCGGAGCTCGACGCCGCCACCTCCTACCCGTGGCCGGCTGAGGCCGGCCTGACCGTCGCGCATCTGGCCGCCTGGGTAGACGCCGAACTCATGAAGAACGTGACCGAGATCGGCCAATTGCGGATGCTGCGCGCCGCCGGACCGGTGCACCGGCCCCCGTCGGCGGTTCTCTAGCCTGGGATCATGACCGAACAGCCCGAAGGCGATGTGCGCGAACTGGCAGAAATCCCCGCCGTGGAGGTGATCAGCCGTGCCGCCGTGATGCTGATGAGCTCGGCGGCGGAAAAACTCGGGCTCGGCGACGACGATCCGGACAACAGCCCGCGCCGCGATATGGACGAAGCGCGGCGGGTGATCACTGCACTGGCCGGGCTGATCACCGCCTCGGTGGAATACCTCGGTCCCCACGCGGGACCGTTGCGGGAGGGGCTGCAGTCACTGCAGAAGGCGTTCCGGGAGAGTTCGGCCGTCCCCGACGCGCCCGGCGCCGGCCCGGGAGAGAAGTACACCGGCCCGGTCTACTGACCTCCACGGATGCTCCCGGCGTCGGCCGACAGGTGGGCGGCAACCGAGTATCGCCGCTCGCCGGGACCATCCGTTGGCTGCCCGATAGGCCCGGCGACCACCGACGACCAAGATTTACGGCTCCGCACCCGGGCCATGTCCCAGACCCGGTCACGGCAGTGCGTACCTCGACGCTCCGAGCTGGACACCGGTAACCGACTTCTCCGCCGGTCCAGGCGAATGGGCGCAACCGGCCCCGGTGTGAGCAGTCGCCGACGCCGCGAGATCGGGAGCGGGTGCTGTTGGGGCCGCCCGGCATCGTGCCGGACGGGCCCGACTCCGTCCTCAGCGCAGGGCAGCGGCCTTGCGGGCGAGACGTTTCGCCTTCTGTGGGTCCGGCGCCCCCGCAGCGGCTTCCGCTGAGGCGGCGGTCTTCTTCTTCGCCGGTGCCGCGGCCTTGCGGGCCGCTGGGGCAGACTTTTTCGCCGCACCCTTACCGGCGGCCGCGGGCGCCGGGGCGGCGGGCTCGGCCAGGATCTCCTTCAGGAACTGACCGGTGTAGCTGTCCGGATTCGCGGCGATGTCCTCGGGTGTCCCGTCACCGACCACTGTGCCGCCACCCGAGCCGCCTTCGGGACCCATATCGATCACCCAGTCCGCGGTTTTGATCACGTCCAGGTTGTGCTCGATGACGATCACCGTGTTGCCCTTGTCCACCAGGCCGTTGATCACCGCGAGCAGTTTGCGGATGTCCTCGAAGTGCAGGCCGGTGGTGGGTTCGTCGAGAATGTAGACCGTCCGCCCGTTGGAGCGTTTCTGCAGTTCTGCGGCGAGTTTCACGCGCTGCGCCTCCCCACCGGACAATGTGGTCGCGCTCTGCCCGAGTCGCACGTACCCCAGCCCCACATCGACCAGGGTCGACAGGTAGCGGTGGATGGAGGTCACCGGTTCGAAGAACTCGGCGGCCTCCTCGATGGGCATATCGAGGACCTCGGCAATGGTCTTGCCCTTGTAGTGCACTTCGAGGGTTTCCCGGTTGTAGCGGGCGCCGTGACAGACCTCGCACGGCACGTACACATCCGGCAGGAAGTTCATCTCGATCTTGAGCGTGCCGTCGCCGGAGCAGGCTTCGCACCGGCCGCCCTTCACATTGAACGAGAACCGGCCCGGCTGGTACCCGCGCACCTTGGCCTCGGTGGTGGAGGCGAACAGGCTGCGGATCTTGTCGAACACCCCGGTGTAGGTGGCCGGATTGGACCGCGGCGTACGCCCGATGGGCGATTGATCCACCCGCACCAGCTTGTCGAGCTGATCGAGGCCGTTGACCCGGGTGTGCCGGCCCGGTACCTGCCGGGCCCCGTTCAGCTTGTTGGCCATCACGGTCGCCAGGATGTCGTTGACCAGCGTGGACTTACCGGACCCGGAAACACCGGTGACCGCGGTGAGCACACCCAGCGGGAACGCCACATCGATACCCCGGAGATTGTTCTCGGTCGCCCCGACCACGGTGACCCGCCGCTTCTTGTTCACCGGGCGCCGCACCAGCGGGATCTCGATCCGTTCCCGGCCCGACAGGTAGGCACCGGTCAGCGAGTTCTCGTCGGTGAGCAGGTCGGCGTAGGTGCCGCTGTGCACCACCCGGCCGCCGTGTTCGCCGGCGAGCGGACCGATATCGACCACCCAGTCCGAGGCCCGGATGGTGTCCTCGTCGTGTTCCACCACGATCAGGGTGTTGCCGAGGTTCTTCAACCGGGTCAGCGTCTCGATGAGGCGCCGGTTGTCGCGCTGGTGCAGACCGATCGACGGCTCGTCGAGCACGTAGAGCACCCCGACCAGGCCCGACCCGATCTGGGTCGCCAGCCGGATACGCTGCGCCTCCCCGCCGGAGAGGGTGGCCGCGGCCCGGGACAGGGTCAGGTAGTCCAGGCCGACGTCGAGCAGGAAGCCCAGGCGCGCCTGCACCTCCTTGAGCACCTGGCCGGCGATGGCCGCCTGCCGTTCGCCCAGCGTCAGCGCGTTCAGGAACTGCGAGCAGTCGCGGATGGACAGTTCGCTGACCTCGGCGATCGACTTCCGCTCCGAATCCGCCGTGAGGGTGACCGCCAGGATCTCCGGCCGCAATCGCGCCCCGTTGCAGACCGGGCACGGCACATCGCGCATATAGCCCTCGTAGTGCTCCTTCATCTGCTCGGACTCGGTGGAGTCCAGCCGCCGCTGCAGGAACGGCATGACCCCTTCGAAATCGGCGTAGTAGGAGCGTTTGCGGCCGTAGCGGTTGGTGTAGACGATATGGACCTGGTCGGAACTGCCCTCGAGGACGGCCTTGCGCGCCCGCGGGGGCAGGTCCCGCCAGGGGGTGTCCAGATCGAAACCCTGCGCCGCCGCCAATCCGGACAGCAGCCGCAGGAAGTATTCGGCGCTCTGCCCGCGCGACCACGGCGCGATCGCCCCGTCGGCCAGACTCAGCTCCGGATCGGGCACCACCAGTTCCGGATCGACCTCCTTGCGGATACCCAGACCGGTGCAGTCGGGGCAGGCGCCGTAGGGCGAGTTGAAGGAGAACGAGCGCGGTTCCAGGTCCTCGATATCGAGGGGATGGCCGTTGGGGCAGGCCAGTTTCTCGGAGAAACGGCGCTCGCGGTCGTGCGCGTGCTCGTCGCGATCGACGAAATCGAGCACCACGATGCCGTCGGCGAGCCGCAGCGCCGTTTCGATGGAATCGGTGAGCCGCTGTTTGGCGGTCGGTTTCACGGCGAGGCGGTCCACCACCACCTCGACATCGTGTTTCTCCTGCTTCTTGAGCTTCGGCGGATCGGTGAGCGGATACACCACCCCGTCCACCCGGACCCGGGCGTAGCCCTGCGCGTGCAGCTGGTCGAAGAGGTCGACGAACTCGCCCTTGCGGGTGCGCACAACCGGCGCCAGTACCTGGAACCGGACACCCGGTTCCATGGCCAGAACCTGGTCGACGATCTGCTGCGGGGTCTGTTTGGCGATCAGCTCCGAGCACACCGGGCAATGCGGGACGCCGGCGCGGGCGTAGAGCAGCCGCAGATAGTCGTGGACCTCGGTGATTGTGCCGACCGTGGACCGGGGGTTGCGGTTGGTGGATTTCTGGTCGATCGAGACGGCGGGTGAGAGCCCCTCGATGAAGTCCACATCGGGTTTGTCCATCTGGCCGAGGAACTGCCGGGCGTAGGCCGACAACGATTCCACGTAGCGGCGCTGCCCCTCCGCGAAGATCGTGTCGAACGCCAGGCTGGACTTACCCGACCCGGACAAACCGGTGAAGACGATGAGACTGTCGCGGGGCAGGTCGAGGTCGACCCCTTTGAGGTTGTGCTCCCGTGCTCCGCGCACAGTCAGGCGTTCCGCCACCAGGTCGGTCCCTTCTCGTCATCGTTCGTCGTCGATAGTGCCGCCGCGCCCGTTCGCACCGTGTGGGGTCACACCGTGTCCGCGACAGCGCGGTGAACGGCCCGATCCGCCCGGCCGGTATCCGCGGCCCGGGCCACAGAGCGGGCCCGCGGTGATGGTAGGACCGACCACCGACAAGTTTCGCCGGACAGCCGACCTTGACGGTTCACGGAGCGTGGCACGACGACCGCGCCCACCCTCGCTCGGGGGCGCCCCTACCAGGTCCCGGAGCGGGCGCCGGCAGTCGGCGGCACGCGCCGGCCGGACGGGCTCACCAATCCAGAGTAGGCCAACCCGAGGTGTCCAGGGGGCGTGGCACCGGCCACTTCCTCCCGGTCCCGGCCGCCGTCAGACGGCCGGACCCAGGATCATCGTGGAGTTGATCCCGCCCATCCCGAGCGACAGCTTCGCGGTCAGCCCCGGCCCCGCCGGGGTCGGCCCGTTCAGCAGCCGCGGATGTGCCGGCGCCACCGTCGGCGGCGCCGGGACGATCCCGCGCTCGTACCCCAGCGCCGCGGCGGCGATCTCCACGGCACCCGACGCGGACTGGCAATGCCCGGCCAGCGGCTTCATCGAGTACACCGCGGGCCGGTCGCCGAACACGCGGGCGAGCACATCGCGTTCGGCCCGGTCGCACTGGGCGGTACCGGTGCCGTGCGCGTTGAGGTAACCGATATCGACCGCGCCGACGCCGGCGTCGGACAGGGCGCCCCGCACGCAGTCCACGATCCGGTCGTGGCTCGGCTCCACCGAGACCACGTGGTGGGCTTCGCTGTTCATCGCCCCACCGAGGACCCGGGCGTAGGCCCGGCCGGAGCCGCGACTCAGCACGAACCCCACCGCCGCTTCCCCCACACTGAATCCGCGGCTGCCCTCCTGGAACGGCCGGCATCCCTGCAGTGATTCGACGTCGACCGCCGCGGCGCCCAGTTTCGCGAACTGCCGCACCAGTTCCGGGGTGGCCGACAGATCCGAGGCCACGCACACCACATCGTCCACCAGACCGGCAGCCAGCCACAGTCGCGCCTGCAGGATCGCCACATTGGCCGAGCTACACGCGGCCGAGACTCCCATCACCGGGCCGGTGAAGCCGAACGCCTGGGTCACCACCGAGACCGGGGTGGACGGCAGCAGCCGCAAGAAGTCCCGGCCCCCGAACCCGGCACCGGCGGGACCGGAGAAGTCCCGCTGATGCCGGACATCGCCCAGGACGGCCGCGTGCACCAGTCCGACTCGCGGGCCGGGCTCCCACCCGCGGGCGCGGGCGTCGGCGACCGCCTCGCCGACCGCCGCGAACACCGCGCGCCCGTACCGGGTGCCGTAGGCGGGATCGCCACCCTCGGGCACCAGCGCGGCCCAGCCCCCGGTCGCGGGGTCGATTCCGTAGCCGGGCTCGAACCGGGCCGCGGAACGCCCGCTCAGAATTCCCTCCCAGAAGGTCTCGCGCCCCCAGCCGTATCCGGTGACCGCACCGATCCCGGTGATCGACATAAGATCGATGCTGAAACCGGTCCCCGCCATGACAATCTCCTCGCCGGTCCCCGCCCTCGGCACCGCCGGGAACACGTCTTGGCGTGATCAATCGAGATCACGTCCACTATGTCCGATTTTATGCGTGTGGATACCGGAGTAGAGCCGTGTTTGAATGTCCGGGTCCGCCGACGATGGGGGTTGGTATGGGAGAGCGCAGGGCGTCCGCCGCCGAGCAACTCGCGCATCGGTACCGCTCCCTGGTCGAGCACTCCCCCGACGGCATCTGTGTCCACGAACGCGGCATCGTGGTCTACGCCAATCCGGCGGCCCTGCGGATCATGGGCGCCAAGAACCTGGCCGAGGTCCTCGGCCAGCACATCGCCCGTTTCGTGCACCCCGATTACCGCCAGCCCATGTACGAGCGCATCGCCGGTCTGACCGCGACAGGTAACGCGTCCGAACCCACCGAGATGGTGTTACTGGCACTGGACGGGCGCGAGGTACCGGTGGAGACCGTCTCGGTGCTCACCGCCTGGCACGATCGCCTCGCCTACCAGGTGGTGATCCACGATCTGACGGCCCAGAAAGCGGCCGAACGCGCCCAGCGGCGGGCCGAGCAGCACTTCACCACGGTGGTCTCCCAGCTCGAGGAAGGTGTGGCGGTCATCTACCGGGACGGCACCATCGCCTCGGCCAATCCCGCCACCCGCCGGATCTTCGGAATAGACGACCGGACACCGCTGGTGGGTTCCAATATCACGACGCTCCCCTTGGAACTGCTGGACTCCAACGGCCGATCGATGCCCAAGGAGAAGCATCCGGTGGCACGCACCCTGGCCACCGGCGAAACCGTTATCGCCTACGTTTTCGCGGTCGTCCGTCCCGACGGTCAGCGGCGCTGGCTGGCGGTATCGAGCCGGCTGCTGAACCCCGACGAACAGGGCACGGCCGCGGTGTGTTCGTTCGCCGATATCACCGAATACCTGGCCAGTCGCCGGCAGCTCGAATACCAGGCCACCCACGATCCGCTCACCGGACTGGCCAACCGGTCGCTGATCCTGTCCCAGCTGTCCGGAGCACTCGAGGCCACGGGCACCCACCAGGTGTCGACGGTGATGTTCATCGACCTCGACGGCTTCAAATCCATCAACGACACGATGGGCCACGCCATCGGCGACACGGTGCTGCGGATCGTCGCGCACCGGCTACAGCGCGCGTTACGCAGCGAGGATCTGGTGGGCCGGCTCGGCGGTGACGAATTCCTGGTCCTGCTGGCCGGGCGGCCCGGCGACGAGGAGCTCGAACCGCTGGTCCGGCGATTGCGGGCGGCCATGGCCGAACCGATCGTGGCGCGGGGGCACCGGATCGCGGTGAACGCGTCCATCGGGGTGACCACCTTGGAACCCGGCGATACGCGCACCCCGGAAGCGGTCCTGCACGATGCCGATGTGGCCATGTACGAGGCCAAATCGCCGAGCCGCCGCGATGGCACGCGCGGGCGCGGATTGCGCGGCGACAACTCGCATGTCTCGTGATCGCACCGGCGTGACCTGCGCGAACAACATCCGATACGAACCCGCAGTAGACTCGACAACTCTGTGCACGCCATCCCGCCGCGCCCCGCCGAGCCTGTCCCTCCGTGGGTGAGAAGGAGTCCGAACTTGCCCGACAACCGCACCGAGGAACGCCCCACCGAACCGGCTCCCGATGTGGCGCCCCCGGATACGGCGACGCGGGACCTCGACCGTGAACAGGCGTACCTGTCGGTGCTGTACGAGCGGCTCGACGGGATGCGCGCCTACGCCGACAACCGGCTGCGCACCGTGCTGCTGGAAACCGGAGGGACCCCGCAGGCCCGCACCGAACGGGAGTCGTTCACCCAGCTCTACACCGAGGACCTGGCCAAATACGACGCCGCCGAGCACGGCCTGTGTTTCGGCCGCATCGATCTCGGCACCGCGGACAACGATCCCGAACAGCGCTATATCGGCCGGCTGGGCATCCTCGACGAGGACAACGACTACGAACCCCTGCTGCTCGATTGGCGGGCCCCGCTGGCGCGGCCGTTCTACCTGGCCACCACCGCCGCACCGGACGGGGTGCTGCGGCGGCGCCACATCCGCTCCCGCAACCGCCGGGTGACCGCGGTCAACGACGAATACCTCGATCTCGAGGCCGCGCACCGGGCCGGGGTCACCACCTCCGACGGTGGTGTCGGCAGCGAGAGCGCCCTGCTGGCCGCGCTGAACGCCGCCCGCACCGGCCAGATGGCCGACATCGTCGAGACGATCCAGAGCGAACAGGACGCGATCATCCGCGCCGAGCACAAGAGCGTGCTGGTCGTGCAGGGTGGCCCGGGCACCGGTAAGACCGCGGTCGCCCTGCACCGCGCCGCCTATCTCCTGTACACCTACCGCCAGCAACTGGCCAAGAGCGGCGTCCTCATCATCGGCCCCAATGCCACCTTCCTGGACTACATCGGTCAGGTGCTGCCGTCGCTCGGTGAGACCGGGGTGCTGCTGTCCACCATCGGCGATCTGTACCCGGGTGTGAAGGCCACGCTCACCGATTCGCTGCGCGCCGGGGAGTTGAAGGGCTCGACGAATGTGCTGGGCATCCTGAAGAACGCCGTTCGGGATCGCCAGCAGGTGCCGAGTGAACCGATCACCCTGAGCTTCGACGGCTATCCGGTGACCCTGGACCGCAAGATCGTCACCCGGGCCCGCGGCCGGGCCCGCTCCTCACGTCGCCCGCACAACCTGGCGCGGCCCATCTTCGCGTCGATGGTGATCGAGGCACTCACCGATCAGCTCGCGCAGACCATGGGCGCCGACCCGGCCGGTAACGGCCGCAGCCTGCTCAGTGCGGCGGATCTGTCCGAGATCAGCGACGAATTGCGCGCCGACCCGAAAGTCCAGCGCGTGCTGGCCGAGTTGTGGCCGATGCTCACCCCACAGCAGGTGCTGGGCGATCTGTTCGCCGACCCGGACCGGCTGGAGCGCGCCGCCGGCAAGGTGCTCGATCCGGCCGACCGGGCCGAACTGTTGCGCACCGGTACCGGCGAATTCAGCGCCGCCGATGCTCCGCTGCTGGACGAACTGGCCGAACTCCTGGGCACCGACGACGCCGAGGAACGCGAACGCGCCCGGCGGCGCTGGCGCGCCCAGCTGGCCGAGGCCCAGGACGCCCTGGACATCCTGACCGGATCGGCCCCGCAGGACCTCGAGGACGAACTCGACCCGGAGATCCTGATGGCCTACGACCTCATCGACGCGAGCCAGCTGGCCGAACGCCAGCAGGTGCGCAACCGCCAGACCACCGCCGAACGCGCCGCGGGCGATCGCACCTGGACCTACGGGCACGTGATCGTGGACGAAGCGCAGGAACTGTCGGAGATGGCCTGGCGAATGGTGATGCGACGGATCCCGAATCGATGGATCACCGTGGTCGGCGATATCGCGCAGACCGGTGATCCGGCGGGCGCGCGGTCCTGGGCGGACATGCTGGAGCCGTATGTGGCCAAACGGTGGAAACGCACCGAGCTCACCGTCAACTACCGGACTCCGTCGGAGATCATGGCGGTGGCGGCGGACGTACTGGCCGCGATCGACCCCACCGCCGAGGTGCCACGCTCGGTGCGCGATTCGGGCGTGCCGCCGCGGGCACACCGGGTCCCGGCGGCGCACCTGTCGGCGAAGCTTTCCGGTCTGCTCGCCGAGGAGCAGGGTCCGGGCACCGCCGCCGTGCTGACACCCGCTGCCCTGGTGGACGAATTATCCGGGGTGGCAAGCGAATACGTACGCGTACTGACGGTGACCGAAGCGAAGGGCCTGGAGTTCGACGCGGTGTACCTGGTGGAGCCGGGTGCGGTGATCGCCGAGTCACCGCGCGGCCGCAACGATCTGTACGTCGCGATCACCCGCGCCACCCAGCGGCTCACCGTGGTGCACAGCGGCGATCTCCCACCGGAGCTGCGGCGTCTGGCCGAGTGAGGCCGCTGGAACGCGGCCGCCCCGTCCGGAGCCGGGCTCCGGGCGGGGCGGTGGTCCGCGGTATCAGCGCACGGTGTGCACGATCAGCACATCGGACTTCGATTTACGCGCCACATCGGAGGGCACGGAGCCCAGCAGCCGGCCGGCCAGGGTGTTCAGGCCCCGGTTACCGACCACGAGCAGATCCGCCTGAGTCTCTTTGACCAGGTCGAGCAGGGATTCGACCGGCTCACCGACAATGGCCTTCTCGACGATCTCCTTGGCCCCGGCAGCACTGGCCTTGTCGCGGGCGGTGCGCAGGATCTCGTTGGTGGGCGCCGAACCGCGAACCTGGTACGCCTCGTCCTTGAGCATATCGCTCGCGGCGGCGACGTCACGGTCGTCGGTCGGATAGTAGGCGCAGGCCACGATCAACGTCGAGCCCGCGGCTCCGGCCAGTGACGCGGCCTTTTCCACGGCGACGTACGACGAGTCCGAGCCGTCGGTACCGACGACAATGGTCCGGTAGGCGGTCATTCTCTCCTCCAACTGTGCGGGGTATAAACGCGGCCGCGCCGAGAGCTCGTGGAATGTCGGGCGACGGCGCGGCGACTGCGTAGACCATAACCGGAACACCGGCCCGAATAACCGGATTCGTTGTACATCACAGACGTGTTCGACGGCGGTGACGTTTCACATTTCGAACCGGACGAACGACGAACGTCACGTCTACCTGGCACTTCTCCCGCCGATACGGGTAAACCTGTGAGGCGTCACAATGAATACCAACGGCCTTGGCGCCGTAGGACTTTCCTCACAGTGCAGGCCCGCCGGCCCCGGAGGAACCCACGCATTTCGGCCGTGATCAGAGGGAGAACAGCGGACCGGTAATCGTGAGGCCCAATTCCTCGGTGTGCGCGAAAAACGCGAACAGCATCAGGCAGGCACCGGCGAGCGCGAGGTCCTTGTTGAACTGGATCGTCTCCGCCTGGGTGGCCTCGGCCTCGGTTTCCTTCCAGAAGGCGTGCATCATGATCATGGTGGGAACCAGCATGAGCAACAGCAGCAGGGCGCCCAGATCGGCCCAGATCCCGAACAGGATGCTGATACTGCCCAGCAGCATGAGCAGCCCGGACCCCAGAACGGCCGGCTCCGGCACCGGTATGCCCTTGGCCCGCGCGTAGCCCGCCATGGCCTTGGTCTGGGTGAAATGCCCCAGCGCCGAACTCAGGAACAGAATGACGAACATCACGCGGCCGATCAATACCACGACATCCATGTACAGCTCCTCATCTGTCGCCGACGGTACCGCTGCGCCGAGATGCGCTCTTGCGCTCATGAGGCCGGCAGAACCTTGGAGGTCACCTCATCGCGCGAGCGTAACGAATTCTTGGCATATTCCAGTGGAGCCATTCCGACTTCGGCCGTGAACTCACGGGTGAAATGCGCCTGATCGAAATAACCGAGTTCGGCGGCCAGCGCCGCCAGATCCGCGATACGACCGCGGGCCAGTAGATCGGCCCCGTCCTGTAACCGATATCGTCGCAGCACCCATTTCGGACCCGCACCGATGTAGCGACGGAACAACCGCTGCAGTGTGCGCACCGGTACTCCGAATCGCTCGGTGACCTGATCGACCCGGGTCAGTTCGGGATCGCCGGCCATCGCGGCGGCGATCGTGAGCACGAGCCGGTAGTTGGGGTCTTCGCGGTGCGCACGGGTGCCGAGATATTCCTCGACCAGGCGGCGGCGGCCGGTATCGCCGGGTTCGGCGAGTACCCGGTCGACGAGGTCACCGGTATCGGGCAGCACATCCTGCAGTGGTACCGCGCGATCCCGGAACGCACCGACGTCGAGCCCGGTGAACGCCCCGAACCCGCCGGGCCGGAACCGGACGCCGAAGGTCTCCCCCCGGCCGATCAGTTCGCGGACGTACTTCCTGGTGCAGACGCCGTTGACGAAGCCACCGCGGCGGTCGCCGTCGCGTTCGAACGTGATGTGCACACAGGGGTACGGCAGGACCTCGGCGTGGTAGGGCGCCCGGCCGCGCATATCCCAGCGCACCGACCAGTACCAGTCCACGTAGTCCGATACCGCGCCGCCCACCGGCAGGCGGTTCAGCGTGCGGTATCGCTCCTGCTCGTGGGGATGCAGGATCGCCTTACGGTCACCGGCCGCGGGGACACCGGGAGCCGGTATTCCCATGTCAACCATGGCCACGGCCTTCCGCGCCGACGCGTATCGGCGCCGGTTTCCGGCCGCCGGAGGGTGACAAGCGCACGGATACGCGCACACATCCGGTTACCGGTCCGGCGGCGACTCCGTCCGGCCGGAGCAGGCGGCCACCGGTACCCGCGCCCGCCGAATCGGGAGGGACCACGCGGGGTGTACAGCTGCCCCGGCGCACCCCTGGATACCGAGCGGCCGGAGGCAAGTTTTCGCGCCCGGCTCCGGCCCGTGGGCGCGGCGCGGCGCAGGCTGCCGGAAACGGCGGGCGATCGCCGCCCGCCGGACGCCGCGGCTCGGGTGTATCGGCGGGTCCTGGCGGAGCAGTCGTGAGCTGTCGCTTTCTTACAAGAATTCGCGGCGCGCGCCCGGCAGAGTCACAGGCATGAGCAAAGCAGTCGATCCCATTCCCGAGGGCTACCACTCCATCACCGTGTTCATCGCGGTCTCCGACGGCAACGCCGCCATCGACTTCTACACCGCGGTGTTCGGCGCCGAAGTGATCTCGCGCAACGATATGCCCGACGGGCAGCCCGCCCACGCCGAACTGAAGATCGGCGATTCCACCATCCAGCTGGGGATCCCGGTACCGGACCAGAACGTGCTGGCACCCAGCGGCGACTGGGTGCACACCTCGCTGGTCCACTACTGCCCCGATGTCGACGCGGTGATCGCCCGCGCCCGCGAGCACGGTGCCCGGGTGGCCGAGGACCCGGCCACCTTCGTCACCGGCGACCGGTACGGCGCCCTGAAGGACCCCTTCGGCCATCGCTGGGTCGTGATGACCCGGGTGGAGGATGTCTCCCGCGAGGAGGCCGAGCGGCGCGTGAACGAATGGATGGCCACGCAGGCCTGAGCCCGGTGGCCGGCGGCGTCCGGATCCGGTCACTGCAATCCGGCCGCGTCCATCCCGCGCAACTCCTTCTTCAGGTCGGCGATCTCGTCGCGCAGCCGGCCCGCGAGCTCGAACTGCAGCTCGCGGGCCGCGTTCATCATTTGATCGGTGAGCTCGGCGACCAGATCGGCCAGCTCGGCGCGCGGCATCGACTTGATATCGCGTCCCTCCACGATGCCCGCGCTGACCGCCCGGCCGGGCTCACCCTGCGCCCGCCGGCCACGGCTGGCGTTGCGGCCGGAACCGCCGACTTCCACCTCGTCACCGGCCTCGGAATAGACCTGATCGAGGATATCGGCGATCTTCTTGCGCAGCGGCTGCGGATCGATACCCATTTCCGCGTTGTAGGCGAGCTGTTTGGCGCGCCGGCGCTCGGTCTCGTCGATGGCGTCGCGCATCGAGTCGGTGATCTTGTCCGCGTACATGTGCACCTCACCGGACACATTGCGGGCGGCCCGGCCGATGGTCTGGATCAAGCTCTTCGTACTGCGCAGGAAGCCTTCCTTGTCGGCGTCCAGAATCGCGACCAGCGAGACCTCGGGCAGGTCCAGGCCCTCGCGCAGGAGATTGATCCCGACCAGCACGTCGTACTCCCCCAGCCGTAGCTGGCGCAGCAACTCGACCCGGCGCAGGGTGTCGATCTCGGAGTGCAGATAACGCACCCGCACACCGAGACCCAGCAGATAGTCGGTGAGATCCTCGGCCATCTTCTTGGTGAGCGTGGTGACCAGGACCCGCTCGTCGCGCTCGGTCCGCAACCGGATCTCGTGCACCAGGTCGTCGATCTGCCCCTTGGTGGGTTTCACCTCGACCTTGGGATCGACCAGGCCGGTGGGACGGATGACCTGCTCCACCACCTCGCCACCGGTGCGGCCGAGCTCGTAGTCGCCGGGGGTGGCCGACAGATATACCGCCTGCCCGATCCGTTCGGCGAACTCCTCCCAGGTGAGCGGTCGGTTGTCCACCGCCGAGGGCAGCCGGAAACCGTATTCCACGAGGTTGCGCTTCCGCGACATATCCCCCTCGTACATCCCGCCGATCTGCGGCACGGTCACATGGGATTCGTCGATCACCAGCAGGAAATCGTCGGGGAAATAGTCCAGCAGGGTGGCCGGTGCCGAACCGGCGGGCCGGCCGTCGATATGACGCGAATAATTCTCGATACCGGAGCAGAATCCGACCTGCCGGATCATTTCGAGGTCGTACTGGGTACGCATCCGCAACCGCTGCGCCTCGAGCAATTTGCCCTTGCGCTCGAGCTCGGCGAGGCGTTCCTCGAGCTCGGCCTCGATAGCGACGACGGCCCGTTCCATCCGCTCCGGGCCCGCCACATAGTGCGTGGCCGGGAAGATACGCACGGTATCCACCTTGCGCACGACATCCCCGGTGAGCGGGTGTAGATAATAGAGTTCTTCGATCTCGTCGCCGAAGAATTCGATACGGACGGCCAACTCCTCGTAGGAGGGGATGATCTCGACGGTATCGCCGCGCACCCGGAACGAGCCCCGCGTGAACGACATATCGTTGCGCGTGTACTGGACATCCACCAGCATCCGCAGGAAAGCGTCGCGATCGACCTCCGAACCCACCTCGAGCAGGACGGAGCGGTCCAGATAGGACTGCGGCGTACCCAGACCGTAGATACAGGACACCGACGCGACCACCACCACATCCCGGCGCGACAGCAGCGCGGAGGTCGCCGAATGGCGCAGCCGCTCCACATCGTCGTTGATCGAGCTGTCCTTCTCGATATAGGTATCGGTCTGCGCGATATACGCCTCGGGCTGGTAATAGTCGTAATAGGAGACGAAATACTCCACCGCGTTGTGCGGGAACATTTCGCGCAGTTCGTTGGCCAGCTGCGCCGCCAGCGTCTTGTTCGGCGCCATCACCAGTGTCGGCCGCTGCAGCCGTTCGATGAGCCATGCCGTGGTCGCCGATTTACCGGTACCGGTGGCGCCGAGTAGCACCACATCGGGCTCGCCCGCGGTGATCCGGCGCTCCAGCTCCTCGATCGCGGCGGGCTGATCACCGGCCGGCCGATGGGGGCTGACCACCTCGAACCGCCCACCGGTGCGTTCGATCTCACCGACCGGGCGGAACTCCGATCGGGCCAGCGGAGTCTCCCCGTCGGCCTCGGTCCCGCTGACGCCGGCCGCACGGAGTTCGGTTGCGAATGCCATGTCCCAAGACTAGGCGCGCACACCGACAGAATCCCGCCCGCTACCGGTGCCGGAGCACACATCCCGCGGCCGGTCCCGGCGCGACGGGCGGCGGCCCCCACGCGCGGACAGTCGAGTGGGTAGATTCAGCAGCTGTGACAGAGGCATCGACCGTGGACGTCCACCGGCCCAAGGTGGAGTACTTCGATATCGCGGAATTGACGAACACCGACCCGAAAGGTTTCGTCCGCGATGTGGAGCGCTACCACCTCGAGCCCTGGGGGCTGTACATGGCGCGGACCGCCGACCACCCGCAATTCCACTACATCGAATCGTGGCTGCTCCCCGAATTGAACCTGCGCGCGACAGTGTTCCATTTCCATCCGGCCCATCGACGCGATCAGGACTATTACCTCGACATCGGCGAATTCGGTGAGGTCGGGCCGAAGAAATGGCGCTCGGTGGACCATTATCTGGACCTGGTGGTTCGCACGGGCCGGGAGACCGAACTCCTGGATGTCGACGAGCTCCTGGCCGCGCACACCATGGGCCTGCTGGACCCCCGCGCCGCGGAGCGAGCGGTGGCCACGGCCACCCGGGCCATCGACGGTATCGCCGCCCACGGACACGACTTCCTGGCCTGGACGGCCTCGCTGGATATGCCGCTCAGCTGGCTCTGACCCGCCCCAGCCGGCCAGGCACGGCGCGGCCGAACCCGACCGGCCCGCTGCGCGGAGCGGGTCACAGCCCGGGCACGTCCCCCTACCGCTACTCCGGATGCGCGGCCCGCCAGGTGAGCACCCGCTGGTACACCGCATCGAACCAGGGTTCCTTGACCGCCAGGTAGGCGGCGACGGCTTCCTCTCGATCGAGCCCGCCCGCCGCGGCCGCCGCCTTCCGCTTCACCTCGGCGTATTCCGCCCGCGCGGCCGGTTCGGCGCGCAGCCAGTCGCGGAAGGCGAGCGCGAACACCTGCCCGGGCCCTCCGGCGACCCGCAGATGGACATAGGCCGGGCGCCCGGGATCGGCGCTGCCGTGCACGCGTTTCTCCCAATGCCCCGGATCCACCTCGGCCCCGGCACCGGGCTTCGGATTGTCGTGGGTGTGCTGTGGGATCGCCGGGAACCCGGCGGCGGCCAGCGCGTCGCGGATACTGTCGGCCGCGGCGAGATCCGGCACGGTGATCTGCAGGTCGAGAAGATCTTTCGCGGGCAGACCGGGCACCGCGGTGGAGCCGATATGGTCGATCCGCACCGCGGCGGCACCGGCGGCCACTCGCAGCCGCGCGATCAGCCGCTGCGCCTGCGCGGACCATCCCGGATCCGGGTCCACGAGCCGTGGCACCGGGCGCACCGCGCTACCGGAACGCATATTCGCCTCGAATGGGATCAACCGTTCCTCCCACAGCCGCGCCACAGCGGCCTCGACCGCTGCGGCCGGGCCGTTGTTGTCCAGCAGCACATCGGCGGCCGCGCGGCGCTGTTCGTCGGTCGCCTGCGCCGCGATCCGCGCCCGCGCGTCGTCCTCGGCCACCCCGCGGAATTCGACCAGGCGCCGGATGCGGGTTTCGGCGGCGACATCCACCACCAGCACCAGGTTCATGAAGGGCGCCATATGGTTTTCCACCAGCAGCGGAACGTCCTGAACCACAATGGCGTCCGGCGCGGCGGCGGCGAAGAGTTCGGCCGTGCGCTGCCCGACCAGCGGATGGGTGATGGAGTTCAGGGTGGTGCGGGATTCGTCGTCGCGAAACGCTCTGGCCGCCAGCGCCGGACGATCCAGGCTGCCGTCCGCGGCGAGAATATCCACACCGAACGCTTCGACCAGGGCGGCGAGCCCCGGCGTGCCGACCGCGACCACTTCCCGCGCGATGACATCGGAGTCGATGAGCACCGCGCCCCGTTCCACGAGCGCTCGCGCGACCGTCGATTTGCCCGCTCCCATACCGCCGGTGAGGCCGATTCGTAACATTCGCTCAGTCTCGCATTCGCCCCTACCGGCATGGCGGCGAGGTTTCACGCATTACCCGCTCGACACGCCCACGGGTGGCAGAACGGCGCAAATGTCCTGATTACGCCGGCTGCTGCGTTAGTGTTCGGCCTGAGTGCACGCCCCGATTCACCGCTTCTGTTACGGATAGCAAAGGAACGAGCATGCGCATCAGGCACTACCGCACAGGCCGGCACCGGCTGGGAGCGCCGGGGCGGGTGCACTGTCTCACCATTCCGGCCGTGGCGGCGTATCTGGCGAAGAATCGCCGCCCCTGGCTCAGCCTTTTCACTATCGCGCCTCGTCACAGTCTTGCCGCTCATCGCCCGCGTCCGTCGATCGTCTGGCCGCGCTGGGTCCCGGTCCCGGCAGGTTAGTTCCTCGACGGACAACGGTGGCCCGGTCCTCGGACCGGGCCACTGTTGTGCTGTGTTCATGTGCGGCGCCTTCGGCGCCGCGGGCTCGAGGCCCCCTCGGTCTCGCCGTTTCGGCCTCGAGACTCGCGCTTCGCGCATGCGATGTGCGGTGGTCCGTCCATGGAGTGCGACCTTTGAGCACCTTCGGTCAAGGGGCGAGACGGGCCTCAACCCTTTGAGGTGTCTCGTAGGACTCGACTCATGCGGGTTGCGTCGGCATTCGATGTCCGGGTCGGATGCCGACCTCGCGCACCGAGTGGGAAACCCGCGGTCATCCAGCCGGGCCAGAGCGGCAAACAACGTGGTTCTGTCACCGTTTCGACCGGTTGAGCAGAACCGGTCGGATACGCAGAAGACCCCGGTCCCCTGATGGGGGCCGGGGTCTTCCTACGTTCGGCTATCCGCTAGCGGTATTCGCCTCAGGCGTTACCGGACAGCTTCTCCCGCAGAGCCGCGAGCTGGGCGTCGCTGGCGAGCGATCCGCCGGCCGACTCCTGCTGGCCGGCGCTGGACTGCGCGCCGCTCTCGGAGGAGTAGTTCGACGAACCGCCGCCGCCCGCGGCCTCGGCCGCGGCGTCGGCCGCCATCTTCTCCATCTGCGCGGTGTGCATCTTGTGCCGGCGCTCCGCCTCGGCGTAGCGGCCTTCCCACTCTTCGCGCTGCTTGTCGAAGCCCTCGAGCCATTCGTTGGTCTCGGGATCGAAGCCCTCGGGGAAGATGTAGTTGCCCTGCTCGTCGTAGCTGTCGGCCATGCCGTACTTCGACGGATCGAACTCGGAGCTGTAGTCCTCGTTGGCCTGCTTGAGGCTCAGCGAGATCCGGCGACGCTCCAGGTCGATGTCGATGACCTTGACCATCGCGTCGTCGCCCACGACCACGACCTGGTCCGGGACCTCCACGTGGCGCTCGGCCAGCTCGGAGATGTGCACCAGGCCCTCGATGCCCTCTTCGACGCGTACGAACGCACCGAACGGCACCAGCTTGGTGACCTTGCCCGGCACGATCTGGCCGATGGCGTGGGTGCGGGCGAACTGCCGCCACGGATCTTCCTGGGTGGCCTTCAGAGACAGCGAGACGCGCTCCCGGTCCAGGTCGACGTCGAGCACCTCGACGGTGACCTCGTTGCCCACCTCGACCACCTCGGAGGGGTGATCGATGTGCTTCCAGGAGAGCTCGGAGACGTGCACCAGGCCGTCGACACCGCCGAGATCGACGAAGGCGCCGAAGTTGACGATGGAGGAGACCACACCCTTGCGGACCTGGCCCTTCTGCAGCTGGTGCAGGAATTCGCTGCGCACCTCGGACTGGGTCTGCTCCAGCCAGGCGCGGCGGGACAGGACCACGTTGTTGCGGTTCTTGTCCAGCTCGATGATCTTGGCCTCGATCTCCTTGCCGACATACGGCTGCAGATCGCGGACCCGGCGCATCTCGACCAGCGAGGCGGGCAGGAAGCCGCGCAGACCGATATCGAGGATCAGACCGCCCTTCACGACCTCGATCACGGTGCCGCGGACGGCCTCGTCCTTCTCCTTGAGCTCCTCGATCGTGCCCCAGGCGCGCTCGTACTGCGCCCGCTTCTTGGACAGGATCAGGCGACCCTCTTTGTCCTCCTTGGTGAGGACAAGAGCCTCCACCTCATCGCCCACGGAAACGACCTCGTTCGGGTCGACATCGTGTTTGATGGAGAGCTCGCGAGACGGAATGACGCCTTCGGTCTTGTAACCGATGTCGAGCAGGACCTCGTCGCGGTCGACTTTGACGATGGTTCCTTCGACGATATCGCCGTCGTTGAAGTACTTGATCGTGGCGTCGATGGCGGCGAGGAAATCCTCGGCGGAGCCGATGTCGTTAACGGCTACCTGCGGCGAGGTGACGGTGGTGGGCATGTGGCGGTTTGCTCCGGACGGATTGTGATCGGTTGCGGACATTGAGACTTTCGGTACGCTGCGATACACCCAGCGGCTCCAGGTGTGATCACTTGCGCGTTCAGCGTACGCGACCCGGAACCGGGCGGGCAAACGACCCCCCGCAGCGAATCTATAGGCTTGAAATCGTGTCCGACGACCTCGTTCAAGATCGCCACGCTCAGGCCACCGAACTGCTGGGCACCGCGGGTGCGGCACGCCTGCGGATCGGCTCGGCCGAGAGCGAACGCGCGAACCGGCGCTGGTGGGACGCCGACGCCGGCCAGTACCACGATACGCACGGCGATTTCCTCGGTGTCGACAGTGTCGGCGGCGAATTCGTCTGGTGCCCGGAGGGCCTGCACGAGGGCGATATGCGGTTCCTCGGCGAGGTCACCGGTAAACGGATACTCGAGGTCGGCTGCGGATCGGCGCCCTGCGCGCGCTGGCTGGCCGGCCGGGGAGCCCATCCGGTCGGACTGGATATCTCGCGGGGAATGCTGTCACGGGGGCTTGCCGCCATGGCGCGGGGCGGACCGCGCGTGCCGCTGGTGCAGGCGGGCGCCGAGGCCCTGCCGTTCGCGGACGAATCCTTCGATCTGGCCTGCTCGGCTTTCGGCGCGGTCCCTTTCGTCGCCGATTCCGCCCTGGTGATGCGAGAGGTCGCGCGGGTACTGCGGCCGGGCGGGCGCTGGGTGTTCGCGGTGAACCATCCGATGCGGTGGATCTTCCGCGACGATCCCGGTCCCGACGGCCTCGAAGCGGTGATCCCCTACTTCGACCGCACCCCGTACACCGAGATCGACAGCGAGGGCCGCTGCACTTATGCGGAGCACCACCGCACCATCGGCGACCGGGTCCGGGAAATAGTGGCGGCCGGACTGCTGCTCGACGATATCGTCGAACCGGAGTGGCCGGAATGGCTGGACCGGGAATGGGGCCAGTGGAGTCCGTTACGCGGGCAACTGTTCCCGGGAACGGCCATCTTCGTGAGCCATAAACCCGACCGGCCGTAGGTCCCGACGGTAAGCGCTCCTCCCGTCGAAGAGCAGAGTGCGCCGCGGACGCGGCCCGGACGCGGGACACCTCGGCGGTGACGGACACAAGAATCTCCCGGCTCGCTCGAAAACGAGCGAGCCGGGATTCCGGTCCGATCAGGATCCGTCGCCGCGCGACGGCCGCGGGGAGCGCCCGGCCTGCTCCAGCGCGCGCCGCAGGGCGAACTCGATCTGCGCGTTGACGCTGCGCAGATCGTCGGCCGCCCATTTGGCGATCGCGTCGTGGATCGCGGGGTCGAGCCGGAGCAGGACCTTCTTGCGCTCGGCCATCAGTTGTACAGCGATCCCGCATTGACCACCGGCTGCGTCGGCCGGTCACCGCACAGCACCACCAGGAGATTCGAGACCATGGTGGCCTTGCGTTCCTCGTCCAGCTCGACCATGCCCTCGGCGGTGAGCCGATTCAGCGCCAGTCCGACCATGCCGACCGCTCCTTCGACGATCTGCGTCCGAGCGGCCACCACCTGCGCCGCCTGCTGACGGACCAGCATCGCCTGCGCGATCTCCGGGGCGTAGGCGAGGTGGGTGATCCGCGCCTCGATCACCTCGATCCCGGCGGTTTCGGTGCGGTCGCGCAATTCCACGGTGAGTTCCTCGGCGACCTCGGCGCCGTCGCGCAGGCTGGTGCGGCCGGCGTCGTGGGCGTCGTAGGGGTGGGTGGTGGCCAGGTGCCGGACCGCGGCCTCGGACTGGGTTTCCACGTATTCCTCGTAGTCGTCCACGGCGAAGGCCGCCTTGAAACTGTCGACCACCTTGTAGACGACCACCGCCGCGATCTCCACCGGGTTACCGTCGGCGTCGTTGACCTTCAGTTTCTGGGTTTCGAAGTTGCGAACCCGCAGCGAGATACTCCGGCGATCGGTCAGTGGCAGGACCGAGAAGAATCCGGGCTCACTCACCGAGCCGATATAGCGGCCGAAGAACTGGACGACCTTGGCCTCGTTGGGATTCACCACCGTCAGGCCGGTGATGCCGAGCAGCAGGATCACCCCCAGCACGCACGCGACGATCGCCCCCGCCAATCCCGCGGCGTTCTGGTGCTGTGCGAATGCCGCGAATCCCGCGATCGCCACCGCCGCCAGCGCGATGGTGAGCACCAGCCAGATCAATAGCACGACGAACCCGTTGACCCGCGCGGCGTTCCGGAATGTCATGACATCCTCCCTCTATCAAAGTGATATCACCAAGATAGCATGAAGGTCGCCGGGCCGGGTGCGCACGATACGAATCGCGAACCGCCGGCCCCGCGGCCGGACACCGCCGATTGCCTGCGACCATGTGCGGATGGAACGGACAGCACTGGGTGAGCGGCTCCGCCTCGGCGTGATCGAGGGTGACGGGATCGGGCCCGAAGTGGTGGGTTCGGCGCGGCGGGTGGTCGACGAGGCACTGTCCGCCGCCGGCGCGGCCGAGGTCGACTGGGTCCCGTTGCCGATGGGCCGGCGGGCCATCGACGAATTCGGCACCGCCCTACCGGAATCAACCCTGACCGGTCTGCTCGACACCGACGGCTGGATCCTCGGCCCGCACGACAATGCCTCCTATCCCCCGCAGCACCGCATCGCCCCCGGCGGTGCGATCCGGCGCCATTTCGGCCTGTACGCCAATATCCGGCCCGTGAAAGCATTTCCCGGCGTCGCCGCGCTCGCGCCGGATATCGATCTGGTGGTCGTCCGCGAGAACAGCGAGGGTTTCTATGCCGACCGGAACATGGCGGTCGGCTCCGGGGAGTTCTGTCCCACCCCGGATATCGCGCTGTCGGTCGGCCTGGTGACCCGCGCGGCCTCCGAACGGATCGCGCACGAGGCCTTCCGGCTGGCCGCCGCCCGGCGCGGCCGGGTGACCATCGTGCACAAAGCGAATGTGCTGCCGCTGAGCATGGGATTGTTCCGCGATACCTGCTATGCCGTGGCGCGCGAGTACCCCGGTGTGACAGTGACCGACGAGCACGTCGACGCGGCCGCCGCGCATCTGGTTCGCGCCCCCGGCGATTTCGATGTGCTGGTCACCGAGAATCTGTTCGGCGATATCCTGTCCGACCTGGCCGCACAACTCGGCGGCTCACTGGGTACGGCCGCCTCTCTCAACTGCTCGGCCGACCGGGCGATGGCGCAGGCCGTCCACGGCGCGGCCCCCGATCTGGCCGGGCACAACCGCGCCGACCCGGTGGCTGCGCAACTGTCCGCCGCCATGTTGCTGCGCTGGCTCGCCGACCGGCGCGACCAGCCGGTGCTCGCCCGGGCAGCGGAGCGGATCGAACACGCGGTGGCGGCGACCTTCGCCGCCGGTATCGCGACAGCCGATCTGGGTGGTCTGGCGTCGACCAGCGAATTCACCGAACAGGTCACCGCCCGGGTCCACTTCCGATAGCGACCGCCACACCGTCCACCGCGAGCCGCAGCCAAGATACGGGCGTGCCACCGCGGGTCCCGAAGACTCCGCCAGCGCGCCGTGCCGGGAGGCGCGGCGCGGCCGAAGCGCCCCGTCGGCCCACCCGCATATGGTGAAATTCCGCTCCGAGAATGTCATTGTGGTTCGAAGAGTCCGGTGCCGGACGACGAACCGCGCGAGAATAAACAGCAGGACAAAGCCGAATATGCCGCAGCAGAACCCCGAACCGACCGTGGTCGCCGTCTACGAGTTGGTGGCGACGCGGTACCGGCGAGTTGCGGAATTCCGTCTCGCGGCAACGGGCACCGTGGCATTGACGCTCGCCGAAGCCGGTGGATGTCCGATGGCGCGACGGTGGTTGCGCGACGGCCTCCGCGTTCCGGGCACCTCGCAGACCGTCACCGCGGAGGACGGGACCGCCTTCATGCGCGCTCTGCTGCTGCCGCGCCCGCTCAGATATAGCCGGGTGGTCGACGAAAGCCCCGGCCCCGCCGCTGCCGAAGTCCGGCGGCGACGATCGGCCGGTTCCGGGGAACCGCCGCGCCGGAGCCGAACGTAGTGCAATGAATGCGTTGTCCCCGTGGCGCGGCATCACCGACGAGACACTGTTGCGCCTGACCAATCTCGCCGGCCGGGTGAGTAAATTCCGGTCCGGACTGATTCGCGACTACAGTTACCACCTCGACGTACTGATCGAAGAGCTGACCACCAGCGACCGCGATTTCGAACTGCCGATGGAGTGGCGTTCCGTGGCGGAGCCGGGCGCGCGCGGAGCCGTGCCGCCCAGCGGCCGCTTTCCGGCCTACACACCGAGCCGCGCCGAACACCACGTCGCGACGCGGCGCCTGGTGATCGACGAAGAACTCTCGGAGACACTGCCCAGCAGCGCGAACGGTATCTATGTCACACGCGATCAAGACGGCGTCCTGTACGTGTACAAACCAGACGATCTGGAGATGTACGACGGCCTGAACTGGCTGCCGCACGTGTCCGGCCAGTTGGCGCGCAGAGAGGTCGCGGGGTTCCGGATATTCGAACTGTTGCAGGCGCCGCGGGTGCCACCGACGGCACTCGTCGACGGGCCACGCGGGCCGGGCATGGCGCAACTGTTCGTCCCGATGAAGGCCAGTAAGGATGTCGGCCGCTACCCGGTGCTGCAACAGCAGCAGGCCGCGATAGGTCATTTCGTGGCCGGTAGCCACGACGGGAACGAGACGAACTTCCGGCCGGCTTACGACGGGAACATCGAGAGCCATCGTCCCGATGACGATCTGGTCATCTTCGATCTGGGGCAGTCCGGACCCGAATCGCCCGACCCGCGACGCGGCGATCAGGACTTCGCCATCATCTCCCCGTTCATCGAGCGTTGGGCCGGCGAGCAGTTGGATCCTGACCTGCTGCGAACGGTCCGGGCGATCCCACCCGAGCGGCTGGGTAGCTGCCTCGAAGACCTCCGGTTCAGTGACAGCGCTATCGACAACGACCTGGACCGATTGGAGTATGTGCAGCGTACCGGCACCGTCACCGCCGATTGGCAGCCATCCTGACGCCCCGGCCGGACGGTCGCTACAGCAGCCGGGAGAGAAACGATCTGGTGCGGTCGTGCGTCGGATTCGTCAGCAGATCTTCCGGCGCCCCGGCCTCGACCACCACTCCCCCGTCCATGAACACCAGCTGGTCGGCCACCTCGCGCGCGAAACCCATCTCATGGGTCACCACGATCATCGTCATACCCGAGGCCGCGAGCTCACGCATGACCGTGAGAACTTCACCGACCAGCTCCGGATCCAGCGCGGAGGTGGGCTCGTCGAACAACATGAGTTTCGGGTCCATCGCCAGCGCCCGGGCGATCGCCACCCGCTGCTGCTGGCCACCGGACAACTGTGCCGGATAGGCGCCTGCCTTGTCGGCGAGCCCGACCCGGTCCAGCAGCTCCCTCGCCCGCGACACCGCCTCGGCCCGGCGGATCTTCTTGACCTGGATGGGTGCCTCGATGATGTTGGCGAGCACGGTGCGATGCGGGAACAAGTTGAAATGCTGGAAGACCATGCCGATCTCACGCCGCTGACGGGCGGCGTCGCGGGGGTGCAACTCGTAGAGTTTGCCGCCTTTCTCGCGGTATCCGACAAGTTCCCCGTCCACGTACAACCGGCCCGCGTCGACCTGCTCCAGATGGTTGATACACCGCAGAAAAGTGGATTTTCCCGAACCCGACGGCCCGATCAGGCACATCACCTGGCCGTGCCGGACATCCAGTGATATGCCCTCGAGCACCCGTAGCGCGCCGAAACTCTTGCAGACCCGGTCGGCGCGCACCATCGGTTCCGTCGCACTCATTTCGCCCGCACCTCTCCGCGCGCGTCGGCCAGCTCTTGGAGTTGTTTGGCGGTCAGTTGCCGGGAGATCCCCCGCGAAAAGTATTTCTCCAGATAGTACTGGCCGACCATCAGCACGCTGGTGATCGCCAGATACCAGGTGGCGGTGACCAGCAACAGCGGGATGGGCAGGAAGTTGACCCCGTAGATATCGCGGGCCCGGCCGAACAGATCGGTACTGAGCGGTATGGCGGTGACCAGCGCGGTGGTCTTCAGCATGCTGATGAGCTCGTTGCCGGTCGGCGGGATGATCACCCGCATGGCCTGCGGCAGCACCGTCCGCCGCATGGTCTGGGACCAGGACATGCCGAGCGCGATGGACGCTTCGCGCTGACCTTCGCCGACCGAGTTGATACCGGCCCGGACGATCTCGGCCATATACGCGGCCTCGTTGAGTCCCAGCCCGATCACGGCGAAGGCGAACCCGGCCTGCAAACTCTGCACATCGACCTCGAACAGGCGCGGGCCGAAGGGCACCCCGAACGCCACGTTCTGGTACAGCGACGGGACCAGGCCCCAGAAGACCAGTTGCACGTACACCGGGGTCCCGCGGAACACCCACAGGTAGACCCAGGCACTCGCCCGCAGCACCGGGTTCGGCGACAGCCGCATCACCGCCAGCGTGGTACCGAGTACGACGGCGATGACCATCGCGAGCACGGTGAGCTCCAGGGTGACCATCGCGCCCGCCGCGATCCGGGTATCGCGGAGATATTGCCAGTACACATCCCAGCGATACGCGGGGTTGGTGGCCGCGCCGTAGACGAACAACCCGGCGAGCGCCAGGATCAGCGTGGCGGCCACCCAGCGGCCGGGCCGCCGCAACGGCACAGCGGCGATGGGTTCGGGTTCGGCGGCCCCCAACGGATCGGCGGTCATCACGTCGGCTCCCTCGCACCGTTGATCACGGAGTTGCGCAATGCGCCCTCCTGGACACCCCAGTTCTCGGTGATCTGCCGGTACTGCCCGTTGTCGATGAGGTGCTGCAGCGCATCGCGCAGCACCGGCGCCAGCGGCGACCCTTTCGCGACGGCCCATCCGTAGGGCGCCGCGTCGAAGATCGGGCCGGCCGGTTCGATCTTGCCGTCGGTCTGTGCTATCGCGTACGCGGTGACCGGGGAATCCGCGGACATGGCGTCGACCTGGCCGAGTACCAGCGCATTGGTCACCGCGCTCTGCTCGTCGAACGCATCGATGATGATCGGGTCCCGGCCCGCCGCGACACAGGCTTCGCTCTTGGCCGGGACTTCTTCTATGTGCTCCACCGTTGTCGCCTGGACCGCGACGCGCTTACCGCAGGCGTTCGCAGGGTCGACGTGCCGGCCGGTGCGCTGCGCCCACTGCACGCCCGCGCTGAAATAGGTGACGAAATCGACCTGCTTCTCCCGCTCCACCGAATCGGTGATCGAGGACATGCCCAGATCGTAGGTACCGGCCTGGACGGCGGGAATGATCTTCTCGAACGCCGATTCGGTGTAGCGGGCGCGCAGCCCGAGGACCGCGGTGACCGCGTCCATCAGATCCACATCGAAACCGACGATCGCACCGTGGCGGTCGCGGTACTCGTTCGGCTGATACGGCACATTGACCCCGACCACCACCTCCCCGGCGGCGGCGATATCGGCCGGCACCCGCGCGGCCAGCGCGTCCACCGCGCGCACCGCGACCTTGGGCGGCACCGGCCCGGTGTCCTCGACATTGGTCACACACCCGGCCACCAGCGCGAGACCGGCCAGCCCGCACACTATGCGCCGCACCCGGGCACCGGATCGATCCATCACCGCCACCACCTGCCGCTCACGAAGAATCGGACCCTCGGCCGCTCGTCGACCTTGTCAGGCACAGTAGGCGACCGCGGCCCGCGGCACACCCCGGGTAACGCAAGATTGATCTCCGGGCGCGCCGCACCCTGGAACCACCGCCCCGGTGCTCCGGCGCCCGACCCGCTACCGTCTGCAGAGCATGGTGCAGTCGGTGGAATTACTGCTCGACGAGGCAGCCGAGCAACGTATCCGGCGGCAGTGGGAACTGCTCGCCGAAGCGGGACTGCCCGGACTGGGGCAGGGCAGACGCGACGGGGACACCGAAGGCCACCGGCCGCATATCACGGTGGCGGTGGCCCGGCAGATCTGGCCGCGGATCGAACAGGAACTCGACCGGTTGCCGTTCCGGCCCTTCCCGGTACGTCTCGGCGGTGTGCTCGTATTCGGCGCGCGGCGGCCGATCCTGGTGCGGGCGGTGGTTCCGTCCGAACAGCTGCTGGCCTGGCATCGCCGCATCCACCAGGTGATCGAGCCATGTCCCGATATCCCGGCCAACCTGCGCCCCAACCAGTGGACACCGCATGTCACGCTGGCGCGGCGGGTCCTCCCGCAGCGGATCGGTGACGCGGTGGCCGCGGTGGCCGCCGACCGGGACACCACCGCGACCGTGGTGGGCGTCCGGCGCTGGGACGGCGACCGGCGCCGGGCGTGGGCGGTGGCCGAACACGGCTGACCGGAGCCGGCGCGCCCGCGGACCCTGCCACGTAGGGTGGGGGCCGGTGGCGTACGACACCGCCGCGGAACACCGCGGCCGGGGCCGGCGTTACAGCCTGAATACCGACCACGAGAGGACGTCATGGCCACCCAGACACTGACGCAGCAGAATTTCGATGACGTAGTCACCAGTAACGACGTCGTACTCGTCGATTTCTGGGCTTCCTGGTGCGGACCGTGCCGCAGTTTCGCCCCGACCTACGACGCGTCGTCGGAGAAACACCCCGATGTCGTGCACGGCAAGGTCGACACCGAAGCCGAACAGGGCCTGGCCGCGGCCGCCAATATCCAGTCCATCCCGACCATCATGGCCTTCCGCGAGGGTGTGCTCGTCTTCGCGCAGCCCGGGGCGCTCCCGCCCGCGGCGCTCGAGGATCTGGTGTCCCAGGTGAAGGCACTCGATATGGACGAGGTTCGTAAGCAACTCGCCGAGCAGCAGGCGGCCGACGGCGAAGCAGCCGAATAGAATCGACGAACGACGGCGGGCTCCACACTTTCCGGGGATGGTGTGGAGCCCGCCGTCGTGTCGACGTCCGTAAGCGGCCGGTAGCCCGCTAGCGCGGCGCCCCCAGGCGGTTCACGCTGGCGATCATCGCCCGCACCGAGGATTCCGCGCCGTCGGCGGCGAGGGCGGCGCCCCAGCCACGGCGCCCGTCGCATTCGCATTGCACGAAGGTCGCGGTGCCCGCCGCCGTGCGGCGCTGATGGAACCGCAGGATCTCGACGGGGTAGCCGGCTTCGTAGAGCGCCGAGGTCATGGCGGCGATGGGGCTGCCCGCCGCCACGACCGAACGGGACCAGCCCGCGAATTCGAGAGTCGCGGTGAAGGCGCCACCGCGCGCACCGGTGGACGACCAGCCCGCGAGCCGGATCGGACCGGCGCATTCGCCGTAGCGGTCGTGGAATTGGCCGGCCGTCAGTTCCGCGCATTCGGTACGCAGGCTGCGCGGGGCGGCCGTGGTCAGGGCGTCGTTTTCCAGAGTCAGTGTGGTCATGAGCACGTAGGTCTTCCCAGAGATTGTCGGCAGGTTTGGGGGACCAGCAAAAGCAGAAAAGGGGGGCCCGCAGCGAGGGGGCCGGTCCGAATCAGACCCCGCTACGGCGGGTTACTACTACGGCAAGTAGCCGACGAGCCGACTCCGCGGTACGCGAGAGGAGCACCGCACCGTCGCGATCTGCGAACATCGGCGCGGCGCACAGGCCGGCGGCAGGAATTTGCACGGGGTCGAGAATAAAGACTCCCCGGGAAGATGGCAACCATATTCGCCCGCCGTTTCGCCTACCGCCGAGTACCGTTCTCCCTGGTCACCGGTAAGCAACCCGAAACGGCGCCGGAGTAGCGGTGGCCGAACAGGTGCCGCGCTGCCGACCATGAGACCCGAGTGATCCGCGTCGGCCGCCGACCACGCAGCGGCCGGCCCGCGGGCCCGCGCCTCTCCTACCGCGGAAGCGGTGCCTTCCCATGCCGATTCGGAGCTCTCGTGGTCGCCCCCCGGGACTGTCCTCGCCCCGCGCGCAGCCGGTGCGGCGTCGGCGGTGATGGACGGCCATACCGTCACGACACGCGGCCGAGCGGCAGGCCGGCCGACCGTGCTCGACTTCCGGCAACGCGCGGGTGACCTTCACCACACACTGCGCGCCACCCGGGCCGCGCTTCGAGAGCCGTCGGCACCCCCGAGCCCCGACACGCGAGCACGGCCGCCCCCGCGGGTGTGCTCAGAACGTGAACGATGTCCCGTAACCCGTCGTCTGCACGCTGCCGCCGGCGGTATCGGCGCGCACGGTGACGAACGGCATGGCCGAGGCCGGGGACAGACAGCCGTTGACCTGCAACGGGGTATTGCTGTGGGCGAAGGTGTACGGGAAGGTCGACTCCTCGTCGAGTTCCGCCGCGCCGATCACGGCCGTCGTCACCGTGCCGGGCGCCAAGTTGACCGCGAGCTCGCCGGCGAGGCCTTTCTCGATACCGAAGGCCTGCGCCAGGGCAGCACCCACACCGGCGCTGACGCCGACCTCGGGCGGCGCTACGACGTCGAGGTTGGGATCGATCATCTGCTGTTCGTCCGCCTCGGGATCTTGCTCGTCCGAAGGCGGTGCGACCGCCCCGAGGCCGAGATCGACCCCGAGATCGACACCCACCTCGGGTGCGACCTCGGTGGCGACAGCGACACTCGGCGCGATGGCGACCGAGATGCCGTTGGCTATATCGACAGCGCAGCCGAGCAGATAGCCCGCGACGATCTCCCCGGCGCGCAGCGGTGACCCGACCTCGGCGGCGACCGAGAAGTCCCCGGAAACCTTGACCGCGTGCGCGAAGGGCACCCCCATCGCCGTATCACCGGACGGCTCGGAAGTACTGGAATTCGCGGACGCCACCACCCGCAGCCCACCGGAATCGATCTGCCCCGGCGCTGCCCACGCCGCGGTATCGACAGTGGAGACAGCGCCGGTGACGGCCGATATCACCGCGGCGAGTGTGGCCACAATGGATGAATACTTGCGGTTCATCGTGCTCCAGTCCTCATGTTCGGATCGAAAATTCACACGAACTCGGACACCGCCGACTGTTACGAAATCCGGATCGCGCAGGCGAACCGGTTTCCAGGCGATTACCGCGGAAGCAATATCCGTACCGCAGCCGAGATTCGCCGATGAATCGGTAAGCAGTACTCGCGGAGCATCATAAACAGTTACGCCCGATACCGGGCACAGGCCACGCGCCGAATCCTCCACGGATCGGCGCGCAATCGCCGTCCATCCCGATTCCGGAACGCGGATCGGCGCGGGCGGACGACGCCTCACGGCAGAAATCGCTCACGACCGCTGTCCGCTCCGCACAGCACGGCACCCGGCCGGGCCACCCACGATCACCCGTCCGGGCGGATGATCCGGACCGCCGCCGCCACCCGCGCGACTCAGTGCGCCGCCGCGTCCCAGCTGCGCCCGACGCCGACCGAAACACTGAGCGGGACAGACAGTTCGATGGCCGAGGCCATCTGCTCCCGGGCCAACTCCTGCAACTGTTCCCGCTCACCCGGCGCAACCTCGAAGACGAGTTCGTCATGGATCTGCAGCAGCATCCGCGAACGCAGCCCGGATTCCGCGAGCGCGCTGTGCACGTTGATCATCGCGACCTTGATGATATCGGCGGCGGTGCCCTGGATCGGGGCGTTGAGCGCCATCCGCTCGGCGGCCTCGCGACGCTGGCGGTTGCTGTGGTCGAGGTCCGGGAGGTAGCGACGGCGGCCGAAGAGGGTCTGCGTGTAACCCACCTTGCGGGCCTGCTCCACCACGGCGTGCAGATAGTCGCGGATACCGCCGAAGCGGGCGAAGTAGATATCCATCTGCTCCTTCGCCTCCTGGGTGCTGATCTTCAGCTGGGCGGACAGACCGTAGGAGCTGAGACCGTACGCGAGGCCGTAGGACATGGCCTTGATCCGGCGGCGCACCTCGGGGGAGACCTCGGAGATCGGGATGTCGAACGCCTTGGAGGCGACGAAACTGTGCAGGTCCTCGCCGGAATTGAAGGCTTCGATCAGGCCCTCGTCCCCGGAGAGGTGGGCCATGATCCGCATTTCGATCTGGCTGTAGTCGGCGGTCATCAGCGATTCGTAGCCCGGGCCGACCACGAAGGTGTCGCGGATCATCCGGCCGGTATCGGTGCGGATGGGAATGTTCTGCAGATTGGGCTCGGTGGACGACAGCCGCCCGGTGGCGGCGATGGTCTGGTTGAAGGTGGTGTGGATCCGGCCGTCGTCGGCCACCGATTTCAGCAGGCCGTCCACGGTGACCTTCAGACGAGTGGCGTCGCGGTGGGCGAGCAGATGCTGCAGGAAGGGATGCTCGGTCTTCTCGTAGAGCGATTCCAGCGCGTCCGCGTCGGTGGTGTAGCCGGTCTTGGTGCGCTTGGTCTTGGGCATATCGAGTTCGTCGAAGAGCACCACCTGCAACTGCTTCGGGGACCCGAGATTGATCTGCTTGCCGATCACGTCGTAGGCGGCGTTCGCGGCCTCGGCGACCTTGTCCGCGAACTGCCGCTGCAATTCGCCGAGCTGATCGGTGTCCACGGCGATACCGGCGTTCTCGAGTTCGGCGAGCACTCCGAGCAACGGCAGTTCCATCTCGTCGAGCAACGGCGTGGATTCGATCTTGGCGAGCTCTTCGTCCAGGGCGTCGGCCAGATCGGCGACCGCGCGGGCGCGCAACATCTCGTTCTGCGCGAGTTCGGCGTCGACCGCGTCCTCGGCGTCCAGCAGGGAGAGCTGCGGCGCGGCCTCGGTCTCGGTGCGCAGTTCCCGATGCAGGTACCGCAGCGACAGATCGTCGAGGTTGAAGCTGCGCTGCCCCGGCCGGACCAGATAGGCGGCCAGCGCGGTATCGCTGCTCAGACCGCCCAGCGTCCACCCGCGACCGCGCAGCGCGTGCAGTGCGCCCTTGGCCTCGTGCAGGGCCTTGCGATGCGTGGTATCGGTGAGCCAGGCGCCGAGCGCCGATTCGTCCTCGGCGGTGAGGGCGGTGATATCGATATAGGCCGATTCGCCGTCCGCGGCGGCGATGGCGAGCGCACGCACGTCACCGGCCGCGGGGGTGCTGGTGCCCGACAACGAAATACCATGCCGGGCACCGGATTTCGCGTGTTCGGCGAGCCAGTCCGCGACACTGCCGGGCTCCAGCGTGCGCCCGCTGATCTCGAAGCCCGATTCGGCCTCCACGGTGGGCGGGGCCAGCGTTTCGAAGAGCCGGTCGCGCAGGACCCGGAACTCCAGATCGTCGAACAGCTGGTGGATCCGCTCCCGGTTCCAGGCCCCCTGGGCCAGCTGATCGGGGGTGTAGGGCAGCGGGACGTCGCGGACCATCTCGGTGAGCTGCCGGTTGAGCACCACACTGCTCAGATTGGCGCGCAGCGAGTCGCCGACCTTGCCGCGGACCTCGTCCACCTTGTCGACGAGCGTGTTCAGATCGCCGTACTCACGGATCCATTTCGCGGCGGTCTTCTCCCCCACGCCGGGGATACCGGGGAGATTGTCGCTGGGGTCACCACGCAGGGCCGCGTAATCGGGGTACTGCGCCGGGGTGAGACCGTATTTCCTCTCGACCTCCTCCGGGGTGAACCGGGTGAGATCGGAGACCCCTTTGCGGGGGTACAGCACCGTCACATCGTCACAGACCAGCTGGATCGAGTCACGGTCGCCGGTGACCACCAGCACCCGGTACCCCTGCGGGACGGCCTGGGTGGTGAGCGTGGCGATGATGTCGTCGGCCTCGTAACCCTCGATCGCCATCACCGGGATGCCGAGCGCGCCCAGAACCTCTTTGGTGAGTTCGACCTGCCCGCGGAATTCGTCGGGAGTGGCCGAGCGGTTGGCCTTGTACTCCGGGTAGGCCTCCACCCGGAAGGTCTGCCGCGAGACATCGAAGGCGGCCGCCACATGGGTCGGCTTCTCGTCGCGCAGCAGGTTGATGAGCATGGCGGTGAAGCCGTACACCGCATTGGTGGTCTGCCCGGTGACCGTCTGGAAATTCTCCGCGGGAAGCGCGTAGAAGGCCCGGTAGGCCAGCGAATGCCCGTCCAGTAGCAGCAGCGTGGGCCGATCTCCCGAGGAGCCCGGGGCGGCGGAGGCGGAGGTCGTCGGCTGCGCAGTGGTCGGTGAGGTCACACCCCGAGAGTCTAGGGACCCCCACCGACACCCGCCCACTCCCGTACCGGGTCGACCTCGGCCGACAGCCGGCGGACCGGCCCCGGCCGACGCCACCTGTACCGGGCCGATCTCGACGGGCCCGACACGCACCGGGCCGGCCACACCCGGCCGGCCGACTACCGGGCCGACCGCGCACCCGACGCGACCCGGCACCGGGCCGACCGCAACCGACGCACCGCCGCGGACACCGGCCGATCGCGCACGGCACCACCCGATGTCGCGCCGCGGACCTCACCCGACGCCCAGATAGGCGGCCTGCACCGCGGGATCGTCCAGCAGTTCGCGGCCGCGCCCGGTCTTGGTGACCTCCCCGGTCTCCAGGATGTAGGCGCGGTCGCTGCGGGCCAGCGCCTGCCGGGCGTTCTGCTCGACCAGCAGCACGGTGGTGCCGGAGGCGTTGATCTCGGCGATGATCCGAAAGATCTGTTGGATGACCATCGGCGCCAGCCCCATGGACGGCTCGTCCAGCAGCAGCAGCCGCGGCCGGGCCATGAGCGCCCGGCCGATGGCGAGCATCTGCTGTTCACCGCCCGAGAGGGTGCCGCCGGCCTGTTTGCGCCGCTCCAGCAGCCGCGGGAACAGTTCGAAGACCCGGTCCAGGGTGGCCGCGTACTCGGTCTTCTTCGCGAAGGGCCGCGCGTAGCACCCCATATCGAGGTTCTCCTGCACGGTCATCCCGGGGAACACGCCCCGGCCCTCGGGCGCCTGCACCAGCCCGGCGATCACCCGTTCGTGTGCCTTCACCCGGCTGATATCGCGGCCTTCGAACCGGATCTGCCCGCGGGTCAACGGCAACAACCCCGACAGAGCGCGCATGGTGGTGGTCTTGCCGGCCCCGTTCGCACCGAGCAGGGTGACCAGTTCCCCAGGGGCGACTCGCAGCGAAATACCGTGCAGGGCTTGGATTCTTCCGTAGCCGACGACCATATCGTCGACCTCGAGCAGCGGCTCGGTGCCGGTGTCCTTCGCGAACTTCTCCGGTGCCGTGGTCATCGCCGCTCCTCCGCTCCGTGCCCGGCGTCATCCGCCGCGTCCCGCTGCGCGCGCAGCGCCACCGTGGACGCCGCGAGCTCCGCCGAGGTCAGTTCCTCGTCCGGTACACCCAGATAAGCGGCGATCACGGCGGGATCGGTGCGGATCTGCTCGGGCAGGCCGTCGGCGATCTTGCGTCCGAACTCCAGCACCACGATCCGATCGGTGACTCCCATCACCAGCCGCATATCGTGCTCGATCAGCAGCACGGTGAACCCGTCGTCGCGGATCTTGCGGATCAGGTCCATGAGCGCGGATTTCTCGCTCGGATTGAACCCCGCGGCCGGTTCGTCCAGGCACAGCAGCTTAGGTTCGGTCGCCAGCGCCCGCGCGATCTCGAGGCGCCGCTGATCGCCGTAGGAGAGATTGCGGGCCTTCTCCACCGCGCGCGGCGCGATCCCCACGAACTCCAGCAGCGCCATTCCGCGTTCGAGCGCGTCACGTTCCTCCCGGCGATGCCGCCGCGTCCGCAGGATCGCTCCCGGCACCGAGGTCCGGTGCCGGGCATCGGTACCCACCACCACGTTCTCCAGGGCGGTCATCTCGCCGAAGAGCCGCACATTCTGGAAGGTGCGGGCGATCCCGAGCCGGGTGATCGCGTTGCGTTTGCTCTTGGTGAGCGGTTTCCCGTCGAAGTACACCGCGCCCGCCGCGGGCCGGTACACCCCGGTGATCGCGTTGAAACAGGTCGTCTTCCCGGCGCCGTTTGGCCCGATGAGGCCGAGGATCTCCCCGCGCCGGATCTCGAAACTCACCCCATCGAGGGCGGTGAGCCCGCCGAACTTCACGGTGAGGTTCTCGGTCCGCAGCAGCGGCGCCCCGACCTCGGTCCGGATCTCCCGGTGCGCTGCCACCACCTCGGCCACCGTCGCCGCGTCGGCCAGCGCCGGATCGACGGCGGTCACATCGACCTCACCGGCCGACTCGATCGGTTGCCCGGTCGCGTATCCGGCCGCCAGGTCCTCATTGTCGAACAGCGCGTCACCCGCGTTCGGCCCGGTCACGACGTCTCCTCCGCGGCGGGCCGGCGGACGGCCCGCACGATCTGCCGGCCGTAGGCGAGCAGTTTCTGCCGGACCGGGAACAGACCCTGGGGTCGCAGGATCATCATCACCACCAGTGCGATTCCGAAGTACAGATATTTGAGGTCACCGAGACTCTGCGCACCGCCGGAATAGAACATCAGCACACTGCTCAGCAGGAGCACGGCGTACACCGCAGCCAGCACGGCCACGGTGAGATACACCCAGCGCCACGGGCCGGTCAGGTCCCGGGCCCGCAGCCGCCAGCCCATCAGCAGCGCGGCGACCACCGCGATCGCGACCGCGAGCTGGACGTATCCGGTCGTCTCGTCATCGATGATCTCCACCGACATCAACCGGTTGGGCAGATACACCACCAGGAAGGCCCCGACGATCACGCCGAGTTTGTTGCCCTGGCCGCCGATCACCACCGCGCACAGGAACAGCATCGAGTTGATGATGTTGAACCCGGTCGGGTTGATGAACTGCACCTGCCCCGCGAACAGGGCACCCGACAGGCCACCGATACCGGCGCCGATCATGAACGCCCACAGCTTGAATTTGAACGTGGGCACACCCATGATCTCGGCGGCGTCCTCGTCCTCGCGGATGGCCACCCACGCCCGGCCGACCCGACTGCGTTCCAGATTGCCCACCAGTAGCAGCACCGCCACCACGGCGAGCATGCCGACCCAGTACCACCAGGTCCCGGAGTTGGCGCGGTCGATCAGGTCGGAACCGGTCGGGTCGCCGACGTTCCCGGCGGAGAACACCCCGTTGGGCCGGGCTTCCGATTCGCCGATGTGTGGGTAGGCGATACCGGACAGACCCAGGCTGCCGTTGGTGAGTTCGCCCAGGTTGTCGGCGAGCAGGCGGACGATCTCGCCGAAACCGAGGGTCACGATGGCCAGATAGTCACCGCGCAGGCGCAGCGTCGGCGAACCGAGGATCAGCCCGGACACCGCGGTCACCAGGATGGCCAGCGGAACACAGGCCAGCCACGCCCAATCGGAGTGCAGCCAGCCGCCGTCGGTCTGGTTCCAAGGACTGTTCGGGCTGGTCAGCAGGCCGACGGTATAGGCGCCGACCGCGTAGAAGCCGACATACCCGAGATCCAGCAGCCCGGCCTGGCCGACCACCACGTTCAGGCCGATGGCGATCAGGGCGTACATGGCGAACTGGGCCATGACCCCGCCGAAACTGGTCCCGGGGGTGCCCAGCAGCGGCGGCGGGAACAGCGGCAACAGCGCCAGCACCGCGAGGGCGGGGATACCCACCGCCCATTGCGCCGGTCGGCTCAGCCCGGCCCACCAGGCGCGGATCTCGTCGCCCAGACCGTGCCCGGCGGCCTTCTCGATCTGCACGGTGCTCATGTGCGGGCCCTTCCGAGACTTTCACCGAGAATGCCGGTGGGCCGGAAGAACAGCACCAGCACCAGCACCACGAACGCCACCACGTCCCGCCATTCGGTACCGAACAGCATCTGGCCGTAGTTCTCGACCAGGCCGAGCAGCAGACCACCGAGCAGGGCGCCGCGCAGGTTCCCGATCCCGCCCAGTACCGCGGCGCTGAACGCCTTGATACCGAGCACGAACCCGCCGGAGAAGATGACGGCGTTGGGTATCTTCATCACGTACAGCATCGCGGCGGCGCCGGCCAGCAGACCGCCGATGAGGAACGTCAACATGATGACCCGTTCCCGCGACACCCCCATCAACGTGGCGGTATCGGGATCCTGGGCCACCGCGCGGATACCACGCCCGAACCGGGTGCGGTTGATGAGCACCTCGGCCAGAATCGCCAGCGTCACCGCCGACACCACGATCACCAGCGTCACATTGGTGACGTCGGCGCCGCCGATGGTGAACTGCACCGTCGGTTCGACCAGCATGATCGGCTGCTGCGCATTGGTACCGCCCAGGTCCGGCCACAGCTTCGGCAGCACGAAGTGCACGAACTCCTGGAGTACGAACGACATACCGATCGCGGTGATCAGGAAGGTCAGCGGTTTGGCACCGCGGCGGCGCAGCGGCCGATAGGCCGTACGCTCCAATCCGACCGCGGCCGCGCCCGACACCGCCATCCCGAAGAGCATCGCCAGGCCCATATAGGTCACCGTGAGGATCACGCCCTGGCTGTAGACATTGCCGCTGGGCGCGAACCCCAGCAGCATCAGGCCGACGTACTGCCCGAACATCCCGAGCATGAACACTTCGGAATGCGCGAAATTGATCAATCGGAGTACCCCGTAGACCAGGGTGTACCCCACCGCTACCAGCGCGTATATCGCACCGTAGGACAAACCGTCGACCGTGAGCCGCCAGAACTGATCGATAACACCCTGGTAGTTGAAGTCGATCGATCCCTGCGCGAGAACGGCCGCGGCGGCCGGCAAGGATGCTGTCATCGAAAATCCGCCCTCATCATCATCGGACCCTCACCCGGGCAGCGCGCGGTACGCGCCCCGGCGAGTGCCGGTGCGCGTACCGCCCGCCGGCCGTTATCCGACCTTGTAGACCCAGATCAGCGCGGAGGACAGTTCACCGTCGGCATTCCACTGGTAGTGCCGGGCCAGGCCGTCCCCGCTGTACCCGCGGACGAACTCCAGCAGGTCGGGGCGGGTGAGTTTGCCGGCATCGATGCCGGCCGCGAGGATGGTGGCGAGGTCATAGCCCTCCACCGAGTACACGCCCGGGGCCTGGCCGTTCAGTTCCTCATATGCTTGCGAGAACTCGTCCGGCCCGGGACCGCACGGGCACGACAGCAGCGCGCCCTCCGACGAGCCGCCCGCCTGGGAGACGAACTGCGGATCGTTGGTGCCGTCGGCGGAGACGAAGGTCGCCTCCACCCCGCCGGACCGCAACTGCTGCACCAGCGGCGCCGCCTCGGCGTAGTACCCGGAGTAGAAGATCGCGTCCGGCCGGGCACCGGAGATCTTTGTGACGGTGGCGGAGAAGTCCTTGTCGCCCTTCTTGATACTGGCCGCGCAGGCCGGATCGGCGGCCGCGCCCAGGCCGGCGGTGATGCTCTGGGCCAGGCCGACACCGTAATCGGTGTTGTCCTGGACCACGCACACCTTTTTGTAGCCGGCCGTACCGACCAGGTACTTCGCCACCGAAGGCCCCTGCACGTCGTCATTGGCCAGACCACGGAAGAAGGTTTTCCAGCCGTTCTTCGTCAGCGTGGCGTTCGTGGCCGAGGAGGAGACCGCGACCAGCCCGGCATCGCTGAGGATCTGACCGGTGGCCTTGGTCTCACCGGAGAACGCCGGACCGACCACGCCCAGCACCGACGGATCGTTCACGATCTGCGGGATCACCTGGCTGGCCTTCTGCGGATCGCCCTCGGTGTCGTATTCCTTCAGATTGATCCGGCAGCCCGGATTCGCCTTGTTGTGCTGGTCCAGCGCCAATTTCACACCGTTGACGATATTGATACCCAGCGCCGCGTCGGGGCCGGTCAGCGCGCCGGCCATGGCGATGGTGGTGGTCGGCGGGCAGGTCGCCGTGCCGTCGCCGGCCGGATCGGCCGCGGCCCCGGTATCGGCGGCCGGCACTTCCTTACCCGCGGAGTCGATCTGCATCAGCGGCTGGATGGACAGTTCCCCCGCTCCCGATGCCTGCGTGCTTTCGGCGGTCTTGTCACCGCATCCGGTCAGGACCAGCGCGGCGGCAGCCCCGAGACTCAGTATTCCGCGTACCGTGCGTCCGCGCCGGGGGGCACCCGACAGCCATATCGAACCGAGCACGATCTACCCCTATGTTCCTCATCAACCTCGGCCGGCGCCGAGGGAGCCGAAGACTCCGACTCGTGAGAAACATAGCTCCGGCATGTTGATCCCGTGTCACATTCGGATCATCTCCGATGATGTCGTCGCAAATTATTTTCCGGTTTGTGTTTCCGGGCTGTTAAGGCCGCTACGCGGGGCTTACTGCGGGGCGAGATTCTCCAGGACGACTTCGGCCACCGCCTTCATGGTGGTGCGGCGGTCCATGGCGGTGCGCTGGATCCACTTGAAGGCCTGCGGTTCGCTGAGCCCCTGTGTCTGCATGAGCACACCCTTGGCCCGTTCGACGAGTTTGCGGGTCTCCAACCGCTCGGACAGGCCCGCCACCTCGGTCTCCAGCGCGGTGATCTCGTGGAACCGGCTGGCCGCCAGCTCGATCGCCGGAACCAGATCGGACTTGGTGAACGGCTTCACGAGATAGGCCATGGCACCGGCATCGCGCGCCCGCTCCACCAGGTCACGCTGACTGAACGCGGTCAAGATGACCACGGGCGCAACACGTTTGGAGGCGATCTCGGCCGCGGCGTCGATTCCGTCCCGGCGCGGCATCTTCACATCCATGATCACCAGGTCCGGCCGGTGCTCCACCGCGAGATCCACCGCCTGCTGGCCGTCGCCGGCCTCCCCCACCACCTGGTATCCCTCTTCGGTCAGCATCTCGACCAGATCCATCCGGATCAACGCCTCGTCTTCGGCGACGACCACACGTTTCGCCGCGGCGTCCGCACTAGTGCTCATAAACGACCCCTCTGGTTCCGATGCCTCGTCCCGAGAGCACGGACGACGGATCCCGGCCGAGGCACGGCCGTCGATCCGCCGTCACGTGATCGGGTGGTGTAGAGACTACCTTTCACAGTGATCGGCGGTGCATATACCCTGCGTAACACGGTTCCGGTGCTCTCGCGACCCCCGCGATTCGCCGATCCGGGCACGCAGCGGATACTATGTGCACCCGGTGCGCCGAGTTGGCGGAACTGGCAGACGCGACGGTCTCAAAAACCGTTGTCCGAAAGGACGTGTGGGTTCGAGTCCCACACTCGGCACCAAGGTCGGAGGGCACTTCCCGCTCCGTTCCATTCCTCTTCTCCGCGCGCGGTCCGCTGTGCGTCCGCAGCTGCCCGCACTCCGCGGCCCTAACCCTCCGCCAACCGGCGGGCATCGCCCGGTCAGGGGCTTACCGGACGGTTGGCCGCGATCACACCTGCGGCGTGACCGCGGGAGGCGACCAGCTGCCGTCGAGAATGCCGGATTCGGGCCAGTAGGCGCGCAGGCACAACGAGAATTCGCCATTGGGCGCGGGCAGCCAATCGGCGAGTTTTTTCGGATCGCTGGGCCCGGGGCCACCGACGGTGAGAGTGAGTGATCCGTCGTCACCGTAGATGAGTTCCCGGTTCCTGGTCCCCAGCGAATACCGATCCAGTTCGTTGGAGTGGAACAAGTGCCGTTTGTTGTAGACCGTCAGCGACCAGAAACCCCGGACCGGCGGCAACTGCCCGGCGGGAAAGTGCACCGTGTAGGTGCGGGCGCCGTGCAGGCGCTCGCCGCCGGCGTCGAAATCTTGGTAGAAGTAAGCGGTTTCGTCCAGGGGGGCGGCGAAGATATTCGATTTCGCCGTGGCGGTCCGGGACAGGTAGTCGGTTCCGAACGCGGCGCCGTTGTGCTGGGTGGTCCAGTGCCCGGCCACCGGAATTCCCAGAGTGCGGAACTCGAACAACTCCCCCACCACCGCATCGGTGTCGATCGCCGACTGCCGCAGCACCTCCGCGATCTCGCGGTCACGCGCGGCCGCGGCGAGCACTGCCCGGAACCGACCGTAGAGCGCCTGCTCACCCGGCCGCGCCGGTACCTCGTCGAGCACCTGACCGAGTACGCAGAAGAACTGCTCCGGATTCACCCACCGTGTCTCGCTCCGGCCGCGGGTCGCCGAACCGTCGCCGAAGGAGGGCGCCGCCGACCGGTCGGCGATACGCACACTGCCGTCGAACTCCGAGAGCGGATACATAGTGATCCGGTCCACCAGCGGCGCGATCACCGCACGGTCGCGCGCGGTGTCGTCCAGAAAGACCCGCGGGATCACCACCGCGCAGCGGGTGTCGTACCGGAGGACGGCGGTGATCCCGGCGGGGATCGTGCCCGTCCACGATTGGTGTGCGAGCAGATAGAACCCGGGCGCGGTCCGGTACACGGCGCCGAGCCGGGCGAACGAATCGGTGCGCTGATCCAGCGCTTGATACGCCCAGAACCGGTCACCGAATTCGGGCACCTGCAGCACCGAGGGCTCCAGCCGCGCGTCCAGTACCCCGAACCCGTGGACGACGTCCTGATCCGGGCACGCCACGAGGCGTTCTTCGGGCCGGAGGTAATCGCCCAGCATGCCGAGCGTGCCGGGTGGACCGGCGGGCACGACACCGGCCAGCAGTCCGGGCTCGGGAAGCCGAGCCATCGCGACGCGGCGGTTGTGTATGTTCACCAGCGGCCAGCCCCACAGATACGCCGTCCGCGCCACCGTGCGCGCGTATTCCGGAGTCATCTCGCACTCCGCCGAACCCACAGAACCGGCCATGAGCAGCCACCTTCCCCTCGCTCGACGGTTCTTCCGGGCACACCCCGGCGACCGTACGCCGCACGTTGCGTGCCCCGGTTCACCCGAACCGGGTGAACCGGCCGCAGAAACCCGCCGGGCATCCGCGACCGATCGCATCGGATTCGAACTGACCGCGCGGGCGGCGCGGAACCACCGCGGGCAACGGCACAGTATTCACGGAAACATTTTTTGTACCGCCGGGAAAACTCGGGCCGGATTCGTGTACGGCACGCTACAAGCATATGAATTGACACCCGAAGCGCTGTGATATTACACAGAGGACGGTGCCGGCCGCAGACAGCGCGAATTACCGTTGCCGCTATGCACATCCTGTTCGTCTGCAATGGAAACGTGTGCCGCTCGGTGATCGCCGAACGGCTCACCCGTTCCATCGCGGTCGAATACCGGCTCTCCGGCATTACCACCGAAAGTGCCGGCACCCGGGCCCTGGTCGGTTTTCCGGTGGAACCGCGGGCGGCCGAGGCCATCACCGGGCTCGGTGGGGATCCCGGTGGTTTCCGTGCTCGCAAACTCAGGCCAGAGCATATCGATCGCGCGGATCTCGTACTCACCATGACCGAGAACATTCGCGACGAGGTCGGCGAAATGACTGCCGGATCGGCCTCCCGGACCTTCACATTGCCGGAGGCCTACCGGATCGCCCGCGTCACCGGCGCCCGCACCGTGGCCGACCTGCATCGCCACCGACACAATCTGTCCCGGGTCGGACGGGAGAACATCGCCGACCCGGTCGGCCTGTCGGCAAAGGCGTACTGCGAGGTCGGTGACCGTATCGCCGATGCCCTCGTGCCGCTGCTGGTGGCGCTGGCCCCCGCCGCCACGCCCGGGGCTCAGCATTGGGGCCGGCCGCCGCTGGTGGTGCAGCCGAGTGCCGCGACGAACCGGCTCTCACCGCTGATCGCGGCCCAGCACACCGGCTGGTACGCGTGAGGACTCCGGCCAGAACACCGGTCCGACCGGCGCCCGGTCTCCCCGCCGGATACGCCTCCCGGATTCCCCGCCGTACCGAGGCAGGCCGGGCCCTGCGAACCCGCCTCCGGACCGCCGACGCTCCGACGGGCCGCGAATAGCGACATGCGTCATGACATTTCAGGTTCCGGGCACTACACTCGCCATCCGGACCATCGATCCAAGAATCCGATCCCGTTGCAGGTTCGACACACGACAGGAATCAGGCATGCCGAAACGCATTTCGGATGTTTCGCTTCATGTTTATGTGACACCGGAAATCCTGGACGATCTCGTCGACACCGTCAGAGCGGAATTGGACGAGCATCTGGGCGACGGTGATATCTGCGCGTGGCGTTTCACCTTGCCCGTCGCCGAGGACGATTCCCGGCACCGCGAGTTCGACGATCGCTGGCGGACCGCTAATCCGGGGGCGCAGCCGCAGGGGCACGCGACATTCGAGATCGCGCTGAGCCTGGCCGGCGATCCGGCCGAACTCACCGACGGCTATCTCGCCGCCCTCGAACACCGGCTGCTCCGCGGCCTGGACACCCACGGCCCCGGCGCCCCGTTCACCCTCAGCGCCGCGCAGCGCACCGATTCCGACCGGGAGCCGCTGCTGCCGGAGCGGCTTTGATCCGGCAGTTCACGTCGGCTCAGCGGCGGGCCGGGAAGTGCCGGATCACGCCCTCCTGCACGGTGGTGGCCAGCAGATCGCCCTCGCGCGAGTAGAACCGCCCGGTGGCCAGGCCGCGCGATCCCGCGGCGACCGGTGATTCGGTGGAGTACAGCGCCCAGTCGTCGAAACGGAACGGCCGATGGAACCAGATGGAATGGTTCACCGTGGCGGCCACGATCCGGTCCAGACCCCACGACAGGCCGTGGGTGGTGATGATCGAATCGAGCACGGTGGTATCGGAGGAATAGCTCAGTGCCGCGACATGGATCAGCGGATCGTCGGGCAGAGTGCCGTCGGCGCGCATCCACACCCGGTTGTGGTTGAGCTTCTCCCCGGTGCCCTTGAGAATCCAGGCCGGGTCGTTCGTGTACCGCATATCGATCGGATGCGGGGCGTTCACGAACATCTCGAGTTTGTCCTCGAACCCGGCGAAACTCTCCTGGATCCGCGGCAGGGTCTCCGGGTCGGGCACCTCCGGCCGCTCGTGCGCGTGCTCGAGACCCTTACCCCACTCCTGGAACGAGGCCAGCATGACGAACAGCTCCTGGCCGTCCTGGGTGGCGGTGACCGTGCGGTTGGCGAATGCCCGGCCGTCGCGATGCCGCTCCACGTGGTACTCGATCGGCTTCTTCACATCGCCGCCGCGCACGAAATGAGCGTTCAGCGCGTGGATCGGGCGATGGCCGGCGGTCCGGCCCGCCGCGATCACCGCCTGGGATACGAGCTGGCCGCCGAAAGTGCGGCTGGACACCTTCTCCGGATGGTGTCCGAGGAAGACGTCCTCGGACACCTCGTCGAGATCGAGCAGTTCCAGCAGGGTGTCGAGATCGGTGTGGTTGTCCGTCTCGGTCTCCTCGACCGGCGCGCTCACCGGGCGGCTCCGCGATCCTCGGTCATCAGTGGTCCTCCTCGCCGATACGGTGCACATGGATCAGGTTGGTGGAACCGACGGTACCGGGCGGGGAGCCGGCGACGATCACCACGAGGTCGCCCTTGCGATACCGGTTCATGCTCAGCAGCGCCTGATCGACCTGTTTGATCATGGCGTCGGTGCTGTCCACGGTGGGCACGATGAAGGTTTCGGTACCCCAGGTGAGCGCCAACTGACTGCGCACTTCCGGAAGGGGGGTGAACGCCAGCAACGGCAGCGGCGTGTGCAGCCGGGCCAGCCGGCGCACCGTGTCACCGGACTGAGTGAAGGCCACCAGCGCCTTGGCATTGAGGCGCTCGCCGATATCCCGGGCCGCGTAGGAGATCACGCCGCGTTTCGTCCGCGGCGTGTGGGTGAGCGGGGGAACGTTGGTGGATTCGGTCTCCACCGCGTGCACGATGCGGGCCATGGTGCGCACCGTCTCGATCGGGTACTTACCGACCGAGGTCTCCCCGGACAGCATGACCGCGTCCGCACCGTCGAGCACCGCGTTCGCCACATCCGAGGCCTCGGCGCGGGTGGGCCGGGAATTCTCGATCATCGATTCGAGCATCTGGGTCGCCACGATGACCGGTTTGGCGTTTTCCCGCGCCATCTGGATCGCCCGCTTCTGCACGATCGGCACCTGCTCGAGCGGCAGTTCCACACCGAGATCGCCGCGGGCCACCATCACCGCGTCGAACGCCAGAACCACGGCCTCGAGGTTGTCGATGGCCTCGGGCTTCTCCAATTTGCCGATCACCGGCACCCGGCGGCCGACCCGGTCCATCACATCGTGGACGAGTTCGATATCCGCGGGAGAGCGGACGAACGACAGCGCGATGAAGTCCACGCCCAGGTTGAGGGCGAATTCGAGGTCTTCGATGTCCTTGTCGGAGAGCGCGGGCACCGAAACGTCCATACCCGGCAGCGAAACACCTTTGTTGTTGCTGACCGGGCCGCCCTCGGTCACCTCGCACACCACGTCGTTGCCCTCGACGCGGATCACCTCGAGTCCGACCTTGCCGTCGTCGACCAGCAGCCGGTCGCCCGATTTGGCGTCGGCGGCGAGCTGTTTGTAGGTGGTGGAGACGCGGTCGTGGCTGCCCACGATCTCGTCGACGGTGATACGCACGGTCTCACCGGTCGCCCAGACCGTCCGGTCCTCGGCGAAGCGACCCAATCGGATCTTGGGGCCTTGCAGATCGGCGAGTATGCCGACGGCGCGGCCGAGATCATCGCAGGCCTGCCGCACCTTCTTGTAGTTTTCGGCGTGGTCGGAGTGTTCGCCGTGGCTGAAATTGAGCCGGGCGACATCCATACCACTCTCGACGAGCTCTCGAATACGTTCCTCGGTGGCAGTGGCCGGGCCGAGGGTGCACACAATCTTCGTCCGTCGCATCACGTGTCGAGCCTAATCCTGCCGAGTTGTCCCGTTGCCTCCACCCCCGGGCGATCCGCCGACCCCACCGTGCGGCGAATCAGCGGGTAGACCTGCGAAGCTAAATCTGCCATACGGATTTAACTGCATAGCTACACGAAGGTGAACTCCACGCTACGGCACCCGAAGTCGGCGTGCCCGCGACCGCATCCCGGGCGTGGACAACGCCCCACCGCACAGCGACACGCCAACCATCCGGAAAACGGAACAGACCCCCGGGGTGCCGGGGGTCTGTGGAAAGTGTGTGGCGGGTCAGTTCTCGCGCAGGGGACGTCCCTGCGGGTCCTGCACACTGCCGGTGAGCATCATGATGCCGTCGATGAGCGGCCAGATCCCCCCGAAACCGCAGGTGAGCCAGGTGACCGCGATCTGGGCGATCGCGATACCGGTATCACCGATGTAGAACCGTCCCGCGCCGAACGCGCCCAGGAAGATCTGCAGCAGGCCGGCGGTCAGTTTCTGCTTGTCCGAGTACGGGACACCGTTCATATCCCGGCCGTAGGGCGCCTCGGGGTCCATCGGGTTGTATCCGCCGGGGCCCATCGGGGGGCCGTAACCGACCGGCGGCTGGCCGTAGCCGGGAGGCGCCCCGTACTGGCCGCCCTGGGGCGGGTACGGCTGCGGCTGGGACGGATAGGACTGGTAGGGCTGCGGCTGCGGCTGGGACGGGTAACCCGGCGCACCGGGCGATTTGCTCAGGTCCGGCCCGGTTCCGGGTGGGCCGTACTGCGGCCCACCCTGCTGGTACGGATCGGTCATCATTCCTCCTTGGTCGGTGCCCCCGGCAGCGGAAGACAACCTGATGTCGCCTCCCCTCCGCCAAGATGCTGCCAGACGCCCGGACCGAACGCCGAACGGAGCCCTATTTGGCTCGCGGAGCAGCGGATTCGGCGGTGTCACCGTCCTTCTCCGCCACGGAACCATCGGATGACTCGGTCGCGGTCGCCGCCGATTCCGGCGCAGCCGTGCCCGAACCCGACTTCGCCTCCGCCGCATCGGAGTCCGCGGTGACCGAATCGGCCTCCTCGGCGCCGCCGGGCGCTTCCTTCCCCGTCACAGGCCCGGAAGCCGATGCGGCACCGGCGGTTCCGGTGTTCTCGGCCGCGTCCGCCCCGGTGTCCTCGGCCGCGTCACCGGCGGTGTCCTCGACCGCCTCGTCGGCGGGAGCGGCTGCCGTCGCCACCGAACCCGCCGCGCCGGCGGCTCCCGCCGCACGCAATGCGCCCAGCTGCCACGGCCACGGCCGGGGGGCCGCGTCCGGGCTCAGCTGCTCGGGAGTTTCGCGCCCCTTGGTCGCGAACAGGACATAGGCGACCGCCGCGAGGAACACCAGACCGGAGGTGAACGAGTTGATCCGGATCCCCGCGATCTGCGTGGCCTCGTCGTCACGCATGAGTTCGACGAAGAACCGGCCGAAGCAGTAACCGGCCACATACAGGGCGAACAGTCGGCCGTGGCCGATCCGGAAACGCCGGTCGATCAATACCAGCGCGACAACCACCAGCACGTTCCAGATCAGTTCGTAGAGGAACGTGGGATGCACGATCGAATGCACCTCGCCGGAGGAGACACCGTTCATCATGTCGAGCCGGCCGGAATCGTCGAACCGGAGATAGATCTCCAGACCCCACGGCAGCTCGGTTTCCCGGCCGTAGAGCTCCTGGTTGAAATAGTTGCCGAGCCGCCCGATGGCCTGCGCCAGCAGGATCGCCGGGGCGACGGCGTCACCGAGCGCGGGCAGGGGGATCTTGTAGATGCGGCAGGCGATCCAGGCACCGATGGCGCCGAAGAAAACCGCGCCCCAGATGCCGAGCCCGCCCTGGTAGATCTTCAGCGCGTCCATCGGATTGCCGTCGGCGCCGAAGTACTTCTGCCAGTCGGTGGCGACGTGGTAGAGGCGTCCGCCGATGAGACCGAACGGGACCGCGAAGACCGCGACATCCAGCACGGTGCCGGCTTCGCCGCCGCGGGCCTGCCAGCGTTTCTCCCCCCACCCGATGGCGACGATGATGCCGATGATGATGCAGATCGCATACGCCCGCAGCGGGAACGGCCCGATATCCCAGACGCCCTGCGGCGGGCTGGGCAGGTAGGCCAGTAGATCGGCGGCGTGCGGGACGGCGCCGCCGGGGGTTCCGGCGGTCGCGACGGTATCCGGTGCGGCGATAACGGTCACGGGGCAACCGTAGTCGAGCCGGTTATCCAGGCAAGGACGGGCTCCACCCGTGTGTCACGGGCGGCACACCGATCAGGAGGCGACAGCCGCCGCGCGGACTCCGCCGGCCAGCTCGCCGGTGAGCGCGCGGACCGCGTCCAGACCCTGCGCCGCCGCCGATACGAGCGCGGATCCGACGATCACACCGTCGGCGTACGCGGCGATCTCGGCGGCCTGCGCGCCGGAGCGCACGCCCAGGCCCACCCCGATCGGAATCTCGCTGTGCTCGCGGATACGAGCACACAGCGCGGGGGCCATGGACGAGACGGCGTCCCGGGCGCCGGTGACACCCATGGTCGACGCGGCGTAGACGAAACCGGAGCTGGCCTCGAGGGTGGCGGCCAGACGCTCCTCGGTGGAGGACGGGGCGACCAGGAAGATCCGGTCGAGGTGGTGGGCCTCGGAGGCGGCGAACCAGTCGCCGGCCTCCTCCGGGATCAGGTTCGGGGTGATCAGCCCGGCACCGCCGGCCGCGGCCAGGTCGCGGGCGAAACGGTCCACACCGTATTTGAGCACCGGGTTCCAGTAGGTCATCACCACGGCCTGCGCGCCCGCGCTCGTCACGGCCTCGACCACGGAGAACACATCGCGCACCCGGACCCCACCGCGCAGGGCCTGATCGGCCGCGGCCTGGATGGTGGGCCCGTCCATCACCGGATCGGAGTAGGCGACACCGACTTCGACGATATCGCAACCGGATTCGACCATCGCGCGCACGACCTGGCGCGATCCCTCGAGATCCGGGTATCCGGCGGGCAGATATCCGACGAGCGCGGCCCGGTTTTCGGCCCGGCAGGCGGCGAAGGTGGGGCCGAGTCGGGAATCGGAACTCACTGACCGTTCTCCTTGCCGGTGTCCGGATCGTCGAAGAGCCCGAACCAGCGGGCGGCGGTATCCATATCCTTGTCACCACGGCCGGACAGGTTCACCAGGATGATCGCGCCCTCGCCGAGTTCCCGGCCGAGTTCGATCGCCCCGGCGACCGCGTGCGCCGATTCGATGGCCGGGATGATGCCCTCGGCGCGGCTCAGCAGCAGCAGGGCGTCCATCGCGGCGGTATCGGTGACCGGGAGGTATTCGGCGCGGCCGATATCCTTCAGGAAAGCGTGCTCGGGACCGACGCCGGGATAGTCCAGTCCGGCGGAGATGGAATGCGAGTCGATGGTCTGGCCGTCCTCGTCCTGCAGCAGGTACGAGTAGGCGCCCTGGAACGCACCCGGGGAACCGCCGGCGAAAGTGGCCGCGTGCCGTCCGGTCTCCACACCGTCGCCGGCCGCCTCGTACCCGATCAGCCGGACGCCGGGGTCGTCGATGAAGGCGTGGAAGATCCCGATGGCGTTGGAGCCGCCGCCCACACAGGCGGTCACCGCGTCGGGCAGTCGCCCGGTCAGCGACTGCACCTGCGCGCGGGCCTCCAGCCCGACGACCCGCTGGAAATCGCGGACCATCACCGGGAAGGGGTGCGGGCCGGCGGCGGTGCCGAAACAGTAGTAGGTGTCGTCGGCATTGGTGACCCAGTCACGCAGCGCCTCGTTGATCGCGTCCTTGAGCGTCTGCGAGCCCAGGGTCACCGAGACGACCTCGGCGCCGAGCAACCGCATCCGGGCCACATTGAGCGCCTGCCGCGCGGTATCCACGGCACCCATGTAGACGATGCATTTCAGGCCCAACAACGCGCAGGCGGTGGCGGTGGCGACACCGTGCTGCCCGGCGCCCGTTTCGGCGATGATCCGGGTCTTGCCCATCCGTTTGGCGAGCAGGGCCTGGCCCAGCACATTGTTGATCTTGTGCGACCCGGTGTGGTTCAGGTCTTCGCGTTTGAGCAGGATTCGCGCGCCCCCGGCGTGCTCGGCCAGGTTCACGCATTCGAAGACCGGGGACGGACGGCCGGTGTAGTCGCGCTGCAGCCGGTCCAGCTCGGCGAGGAAGTCCGGGTCCAGCCGGGCCTTGTCGTATTCGGCGGTGACCTCCTCGATCACCGCCATCAGCGCCTCGGGCACATGCCGGCCGCCGTAGACACCGAAGTGGCCGCCCTCGTCGGGTTCGTGCTCGCTACGCTGGGCCACCCCCCGGCTGGCGGCGGGCAGCGGAGCACTGGTGGACGAGGGACCGCCCGCGGCCATCATCGCCCCCGCCGGGCCGGTTTGGGGCAGGACGGGTGCGTGCCCGCGGTGACCAGTTCGGATACCGCCGCGCGGGGATCGCCACTGGTGACCAGGCCCTCGCCGACCAGTACCGCGTCCGCGCCGGCACCGGCGTAGGCGAGCAGATCGGCGGTGCCGCGGACCCCGGATTCGGCGATTCGGATGACCTCGGTGGGCAGGCCCGGGGCGATCCGGGAGAAGCAGTCCCGGTCGACCTCGAGAGTTTTCAGGTTGCGGGCGTTGACACCGATGACCGTGGCGCCCGCGGTGAGGGCCCGATCGGCCTCCTCCTCGGTGTGCACCTCGACCAGCGCGGTCATCCCGAGCGATTCGGTGCGGTCGATGAGCGAGGCCAGGGTGTCCTGCTCCAGTGCCGCGACGATCAGCAGGATCACATCGGCGCCGTGGGCCCGGGCCTCGTGGATCTGGTAGGGACCGACGACGAAATCCTTGCGCAGCACCGGGATGTTCACGCTGGCCCGGACCGCGTCCAGATCGTCGAGCGATCCGTGGAAGCGGCGGCCCTCGGTGAGCACGCTGATCACGCGCGCGCCACCGTCCTCGTAGGCCTTGGCGAGACTGGCCGGATCGATGATCTCGGCGAGTGCTCCTTTGGAGGGACTGGCCCGCTTCACCTCGGCGATCACGCCGATACCGTCTTCGAGAAGGGCGGCCTTCGCATCGAGCGGCGGGGCCGCGGCGGCGGCCGCTGCCTTCACCGCCGGGAAGTCCAGCACCGCTTCCCGAGCGGCTACATCCGAGCGGACCCCGTCGAGAATCGAGTCGAGTACCGTCATCTGGCTCGAATCCTTTCTGGGGAGACGCGAGTTACTGCCTGCAGGATTCCCCCAGGCGATGTCTCACCGATGCTGAACAAGAGTAAATGGAAGCGCGCGGCGCCGTGACGCCGGGGGCGGATCACACCGCCCCGGCCGACCTGCTAAGGGGCGTCGCCGGATTCCTTCGAATCCGCCTTTCCGGCCGTACCCGGCCGGTTCTCGGCGCCTCCGGGTGCGCCGGAAATGTTTCCCGACGTATCGGAACGGGTATCGCGCGTGTCCGGTGTGTCGCCCGGTGCCGCCGACTCCGTGTCCGCAGGATCGGTCGGGTCCGCACCGGCGTCGAGGGCATCCCACAGCACTCGCTCCGGTAGCGGTCCATCCGCCGGTCCCTCCCGCACCGCCCGCGTCGCCGCGGCCTTGCGGGTGGCCGGCGCGTCGTACTTGCCCGACAGCTGTTTCGTACCGGCCGGCATCCGGGCCAGTAGCAACCCGGCACCGAATGCGGCCAGCGCCCCGGCCAACGCGAGCACGGCGGCGCCCGGCGCCGTCACCACCTCCTGTACCTGCGCCCGGCCGGGCAGTTCGGCCAGCGCCGCCGCTCGCTGCTCGGTGGCCCCGGAGCCGGTGAGCAACGCCAGCGCCGGCACGGCGGTCACCGCGGCGATCAACGCCACCAGGACGCCCACCAGCCGGCGTATCCAGCCGCGGGTCGCCAGGATCGCGGCGATCGCGGCCAGCAGCACCAGCGCCAGCGGGGTCAGGGCGCCGAACCAGACGCCACCGTTCAGCTCGTCGGTACGGGGTTCGGTGAGTCCGTCCGCCGAGGTCACCGTGACCCAGGTCAATCGCGAGGACCCCCACAGCGCGGCCGCGGCCACGGCGAGCAACCCGATCGCGGGCACCGGGTACCGGCTGCCCGGGGCGGGCCCGGCCGGTTCGGTGGCGGGCGATTTCTCGTCGCCCCAGTCCAGGGGGTCCGGTCGAGGGGCGCCGGTATCCGCCCCGTCCGAGGCGGAACCGCGTGGGCCGTCGGGCCCGGGATCGCCCGCCGCTGTCATACGCCGCCCCCGGGCACCGCTGCGGCGGATTCGCGCGCCCCGTCCCGCCGCGGGTCGGCATCGGTCCCCTCGTCGAAGGCGCGCACCGTTTCGGCGGCGGCGACCGCACGCAGTACGGCCATCGCCTTGTTACGGGATTCGGTGTCCTCGTATTCGGCCTCGGAGTCGGCCACCACACCGGCGCCCGCCTGCACGTAGGCGATACCGTCCTTGAGCAGGGCGGTGCGGATGGCGATCGCGGTATCGGCGTCGCCGGCGAAATCGAGGTAGCCGACCACCCCGCCGTACACCCCGCGCCGAGTGGGCTCGAGTTCCTCGATCAACTGCATGGCACGGACCTTGGGCGCCCCGGAGAGCGTGCCCGCCGGGAAACACGCGCGCACCGCGTCCAGGGCGATCTTGCCCGGGGCGAGCCGCCCGGTGACCGTGGAGACCAGATGCATCACATGGCTGTACCGCTCGACGTGCCGGTATTCGGTGACGCGCACCGTCCCCGGGACACACACCCGGCCCAGATCGTTACGGCCGAGGTCGACCAGCATGAGATGTTCGGCGTTCTCCTTCTCGTCGGCCAGCAGCCCCTTCTCGAGCAGCAGATCGTCCTCCTCGGTGGCGCCGCGCCACCGGGTACCCGCGATCGGATGCGTGGTCGCGACCCCGTCCTGCACCGCCACCAGCGCTTCCGGGCTGGAGCCGACGATGGAGAACGCAGTGTTGCCGTCCCCGTCCGGGATGTGCAGTAGGAACATGTAGGGGCTCGGGTTGGCCGCACGGAGCATGCGGTACAAATCGATCGGCGCGCCGCCGTAGTCCATCTCGAATCGTTGCGACAGCACCACCTGGAACGCCTCACCGGCCTCGATCTCCGACACCAGGCGACGCACGCCGGCGCCGAACTCGTCCGGCGTACGGGCGCGCCGGTACTGCGGTTCGGGCTGATCGAACACCGAGACCGTGGAGGGGGCGGGCGCGCCGAGGGCGGCGGTCATCCGGTCCAGCCGGGCGACGGCGTCGTCATAGGCCGCGTCGACGTTCTCGGAGGTGCCGTTCCAGTTCACCGCGTTGGCGATCAGGGTGATCGCGCCCTCGTGGTGATCGAACGCGGCCAAATCCGTGGCCAGCAGCAGCACCATCTCCGGCAGTCGCAGATCGTCGAGCGCGTACTCGGGCAGCCGTTCTATGCGGCGCACCGCGTCGTAGCCGAGGTAACCGACCATGCCGCCGGTGAGTGGTGGCAGATCGGGCAGCCGCTCGGTGCGCAGCAGTTCCAGGGTCTCGCGCAACACCTCGAGCGGATCGCCGCCCGATGGCGCACCCGCCGGAGTCGCGCCGAGCCAGGTGGCGGCGCCGTCCACGGCGGTGAGCGCCGACGGGCTGCCCGCGCCGATGAACGACCAGCGCGACCACGATCGGCCGTTCTCCGCGGATTCGAACAGGAAAGTGCCCGCGCGGTCACCGGCCAGTTTGCGATAGGCCGACAGCGGCGTCTCCGAATCCGCCAGCACCTTCCGGGTCACGGGAACGACCCGGTGTTCGGCAGCGAGTTCGAGGAACTGTTCGCGGGAGGTAGTCGCGGGAGTATGCGCGCCGTGCATCTGCCTATCATTCCAGTTCCACCCGAAGGCGTCGCGACGCACCCCGCGCGGTACGCCGCCGCAGTACTGTCCGGGTATGAAGATCGGCTCGCTCGCCCCCTCGTTCGAACTCCCGGATCAGCGCGGCACACTGCGCTCCCTGGACTCCCTGCTGGCCGACGGGCCGCTCGTGCTGTTCTTCTACCCCGCCGCGAACACACCTGTGTGCACCGCGGAGGCCTGTCATTTCCGCGACCTCACCGCCGAATTCGCCGCGCTCGGCGCGAGCTGCGCCGGGATCAGTGCCGACGCGGTGGACGTGCAGGCCGGATTCGCGGGATCGCAACGACTGGAGTATCCGCTGCTCTCCGACGCCGACGGCACGGTCGCCGAGGAATACGGCGTCAAGCGTGGTCTGCTGGGCAAGCTGATGCCGGTGAAACGGCATACCTTCGTAATCGGTACCGACCGCCGGATCCTGACCGTGATCAGCAGTGAACTGCGGGCGAATGTGCACGCGGACAAGGCCCTGGAGTTCCTGCGCGGCCGCACCGACGCCTGACCCCTCACAGGGTCCGCGCGGGCCCTGTGAGTGAACTCACCTTGTTTCCGAGATGCCACACGACCGAGCGAAGTCGTGGCAAACTCTTCATAGCCGAGCGACCGCTGCCGCAATCGTCGCCGGGGTGGAGAGAAGGCGGACAAGTGACGGATTGGCTGAACCCGGTCGAAGGGCGCGCCTGGCGCGCGCTGGTCGCACTGTTGAACCGCCTGCCCGGGGCTTTGGACACCGATCTGCAGCGAGAGTCCGGGGTCACTCATTTCGAGTACTGGGTGCTCACCCTGCTCTCGGAGGCGCCGGACCGGCGACTGCAGATGAGCGAACTCGCGCACAGAGCTAACTCATCGCTATCGAGGCTGTCGCATGTAGTGTCCAAGCTCGAGCGTATGGGCTGGGCTACCCGCACGCCGACCACCGGCCGTCGCGGTGTGCTGGCCCTGCTCACCGACGAGGGCCAGCAGAAGGTCCTGGAGGCAGCGCCCGGCTATATGGACGTGGTGCGCCGGCTGGTGTTCGAGGCCCTGGACGCCGAACAGACCGCGGCCCTGGCCGACCTGGGCGAGACCCTCACTACCCACCTGGGAACAGCCCTCGGACGGTCCGGTCCGCCCACCGCCTCGGATTCGCGACGCTGACCCGCCGGCCTACTCTCCGGCCAGCAGTACATCGGCGTCGAAGCACGTATGTGTACCGGTATGGCAGGCCGCGCCCTCCTGATCGACGATCAGCAGCACGGTGTCACCGTCGCAGTCCAGCCGCACCTCGTGCACGTACTGGGTGTGCCCGGAGGTCTCGCCCTTCACCCAGTACTGCTGCCGGGACCGCGAATAGTAGGTGGCACGGCGGGTGGCCAGGGTGCGCGCCAGCGCCTGGTCGTCCATCCAGGCCATCATCAGCACCTCGCCGGTGGCGCGTTCTTGCGCGACAGCGGCCACCAAGCCGGCCTCGTTGCGTTTGAGCCGGGCGGCGATGGCCGGATCGAGGATCTGATCCATCACCGCACCACCAGATCTGCCGCGCGCATGGCGTCCTTGACCTGCGGAATGGTCAAATCACCGAAGTGGAACACGCTCGCGGCCAGAACGGCGTCGGCACCGGCCTGCACGGCCGGGGCGAAATGCTCCACCGCGCCCGCACCACCGGAAGCGATCACCGGGATCGAGACCGCGGCCCGCACCGCGCCGATCATCGGCAGATCGAAACCGGCCTTGGTACCGTCGGCGTCCATCGAGTTGAGCAGGATCTCCCCCACCCCGAGTTCGGCGCCGCGGATCGCCCATTCGACTGCGTCGATTCCGGTCCCGCGCCGCCCGCCGTGCGTGGTGACCTCCCAGCCCGACGGGGTGGCCGGCTCCCCCTCGGGCACGGTCCGGGCGTCCACCGACAGCACGATGCACTGCGACCCGAATCGCTGCGACATCTCGTGCAGCACCTCGGGCCGTGCGATGGCGGCGGTATTGACCGAGACCTTGTCGGCTCCCGCGCGCAACAGCCGGTCCACATCCTCGACGGTGCGGACCCCGCCGCCGACGGTGAGCGGGATGAAGATCTGCTCGGCGGTCCGGGTCACCACGTCGAGCATGGTTCCGCGATCGCCGCTGGAGGCGGTGACATCGAGGAAGGTGAGTTCGTCGGCGCCCTGGGCGTCGTAGACCGCCGCCAATTCCACGGGGTCACCGGCATCGCGCAGGTTCTGGAAGTTCACGCCCTTGACCACGCGCCCCGAATCGACGTCCAGGCAAGGAATCACCCGGGTAGCGAGTGTCATCAGGTGTTCTCCTCTCCGCCACGCGGACCGGCCGTGTCCACCCGCTCGGAGACGGCGGTGTACCCGCTGCCCCTGGTCGCGGCGATCATATCCAGCAGTTCGGCGTGCACACCCGGCGCGGCCGCCAGCACCGAACCGGATTCGATGGTCCAGTCCACGCCCTCGAGGTCGGTGACCACGCCGCCCGCGCACCGGACCATGAGCGCGCCGGCCGCGTTGTCCCACGGGTGGTGGCCGAAGACGATCGCCCCACCCAGCGTGCCCTCGGCGGTGAAGGCCAGGTCGATACCGGTGGACCCGTGCATCCGCACCCGGGAGGACAGCGCGCTGAGCGCACCGAGGACCCGATGCCGGAACAGACCCGGTACCCGTCCGGTGGATTCGATGTTGAACGCCCCGAACCCGATCATCGCCTCGTCGAGCACGGCCGGGGCCAGCGGCGGCTGCGGCTTTCCGTCGAGCAGCAGCGGGCCGCCCGCGACCGCCGCGTACCGGCGGCCCAGCGGCGGAAACCACGCCAGGCCGAGTACCGGTTCACCATCGCGGATCAGCGCCAGCAAGGTCCCGGTGAGCGGATGCCCGTTCGAATAGTTGAAGGTGCCGTCGATGGGGTCCAGCACCCAGGCGGTGCCGCTGGTGAGCGTGGGGCCGCCGAACTCCTCGCCGTGCACCTCGATACCGGTCCGGTCGACCAGCCGGGCGGAGATGGTGCGTTCGAGCTCCAGATCCAGTTCGGTCGCGAAATCCCGCGACCCCTTGGCCACCGCACTGGGCGCGCCCCGGCCCTCGAGAAAGCGTGCGCTCACGCCGTCGAGGACCTCGGCGGCGGTCGCCAGTAGAGTGGCCAGTTCACTGTCTGTCCTGGTCATCGCCTCAGACCTCGATCGTCGCGGTTCAACGTACGGCGGCCAGCGCCTCGGGAAGAGTGAACCGGCCCGCGTACAAGGCCTTGCCCACGATCGCCCCCTCCACACCCTCGGGCACCAGTTCGGCGATCGCGGTGAGATCGGCCAGGGCCGACACCCCGCCCGAGGCGATCACCGGCGCGTCGGTGGCCATGCACACCTCGCGCAGCAGGTCCAGGTTCGGTCCGGTGAGGGTGCCGTCCTTGGTGACATCGGTGACGACGTAGCGGGAGCAGCCGTCGCGTTCCAGCCGTTCGAGTACCTCCCACAGGTCGCCTCCGTCGCTGACCCAGCCGCGGCCGCGCAGCCGGTATTCCCCGTCGACCTTCTGCACATCGAGCCCGACCGCGACCCGTTCGCCGTACTCCGCGATCGCCCGGGCACACCACTGCGGGTCCTCGAGGGCGGCGGTGCCGAGGTTGACCCGGGCGCAGCCGGTGGCCATCGCGGCCTTCAGCGATTCGTCGTCGCGGATCCCACCGGACAGTTCGACGGCCACATCGAGTTCACCGACGACCGCCGCGAGTAGTTCCCGGTTGGAGCCGCGGCCGAACGCCGCGTCGAGATCGACCAGATGGACCCATTCGGCGCCGGCCTCCTGCCACGCCAGAGCCGCGTCGCGGGGCGAACCGTAACTGGTTTCGCTGCCCGCCGCGCCCTGTACCAGGCGAACGGCCTCTCCATTGGCGACATCGACAGCGGGCAGCAGCACAAGACTCACTCGGAACAGCCTAGTAGGTGCGGCCGGGCGTGACCCATCCGCAGTCCGCGCCCGGCCGGTCCAGCGGTGGCGGCGGGCAGGTTCGCCCGGCGTTCGCCACGTTTCGCGGGCGGCGCCCGCGCGCCCTCCGGCCGGCACGCCTCCACGACCGGCCGCCCGCTAAGGTGACATCACCCACTGGGGCGGTCGAGGTGCCCGCTACACTCGTCCCGGACGCGTGAGTGGTCAAGGACGCGGCATGTCACGATTTCGAGAAGGTTCGGAGTAGGCGCCATCGATACCGGTCAGTTGATCGCGGATCACTACCGCCTGGTCGAGCAGATTGGTAGCGGCGGCACAGGCGTGGTCTGGCGTGCCGTCGACGAGCGTCTGCAACGGTCGGTGGCGATCAAGCAGATCCATATCAAACCCAGTCTGCCGCCCGCGGAGCGCGATGTGCTCCGCCAGCGCGCGACCCGGGAGGCCCGCAACGCTGCCCGGTTCCAGCATCCGAATGCCATCGTGGTCTTCGATATCACCGAGCACGGCGGCGATCCGTGCCTGGTGATGGAGTACATGAAATCCCGCAGCCTGGCGCAGGTGCTGTCCGCGCAGGGGCCGCTGCCGCTACCGCAGGTCGCCCGGATCGGCGAACAGGTGGCCTCGGCGCTCATCGCGGCCCATCAGGCCGGGATCGTGCACCGCGATGTGAAACCGGGCAATGTGCTACTCGACGATCACGGCACCGTGAAGATCACCGATTTCGGTATCTCCCGGGCCACCGGTGATGTCACGCTCACCGAGACCGGCCTGATCTGCGGAACCGCCGCCTATCTCGCGCCGGAAGTGGCGCGCGGCGCCGATCCGACGCCGGCCGCGGACGTCTTCGCTCTCGGCGCCACGCTCTTCCACGCACTGGAGGGTGAGCCGCCGTTCGGATCGGGCAATCCGCTCAAGGTGCTCTACGCCGCGGCCAACGGCCAGGTGAGCGAACCGCAGAATGCCGGCCCCGCCACCGATTTCGTACTGGATCTGCTCAGCTCCGATCCCCGGGACCGGCCGAACATGCGCGAGGCCCGGGAAGCACTGGCCCGATTCGCCGGCTACGAGAACGCCGCGGCCGAGCACGCGGGATTCGTTCCGGCGCGCGAGGCCTTCGACCGCCACGGTCGCAACGGCCACGGCGGCGCCGCGGTCAGCACCATGGAATCCCCGGCCCCCGGCCGGTACGGCCCCCCGGCCGAGGACGCCCCGCCCCGGCGACGGCCGGAATCACGGTCGCCGGGTCGTAACGAGCAGGAGTCCCGGCCGCCGCGCCGGCCGGCCGGGCATCCGCCGACCACCACCCAGCCCGTCGCGCAGAAAGCGGGCGGGGGCGGCGGAGTCAAACGCGCGGTGATGATCGGCGGTATCGCCGGTGCCGCGGTCGTCGGCGGGGTGCTGTTCTTCAACTCCGCCGACTCCGGAGACAGCGGTTCGGCGCAGGCCGACACCACCACCAGTGCCACCGTCTCGAACTCGCCCGACACCCCGGCCTCGAGCGGTCCCGCGCTCGGTGCCACGGCCAGTACCGGCTCGGTGGAATGGGTACAGGCCGGGCAGCTCATCGAACAGTTCTATCTCGATCCCGCCGGGTCCTGGTCGCTGCTGACCCCCGCCGCCCAGCAGGTGTACGGCAGCCAGCAGGAGTTCCAGCAGTACTGGTCGACCCGCACCGTGCAGAATTTCAGCCGGATCGAGGCGTACAAGGGCAACAATCCCGACGGTTCGGTGGATATGCGGGTGAACAATCTCAGTTACGGCGGCCAGACCCGTACTCCGACCCTGCGCATCATCAGCTCCGGTGGCAGTCTGCTGATCGACAGCGACACCCGCTGACCGCCGGTCGGCTCCGGGACACACCGGAGTCCGGCCGGTTATGGTGGGCGACATGGATATTCGGCGGATGCTCGCCGACGAGCGCGCCGAGATGACCGCCCTGCTGCGGGAGCTGTCCGAGGCGGAGTGGGACGCGCCCACCCTGTGCACCGGCTGGCGGGTGCGGGAGCTGGTGGCCCATCTGCGCTACGACAGCATCTCGCTCACCGAGTACGCCGGGATCACGGTGCGTAACCGTTTCTCCATCGACGGCGTCAACAACGCCATGGCGGCGATCGGTGCGCGGCGGACGCCGGCGCAGCTGCTGGCGGAGTTCGCCGCGGCTGCGGGGTCGGTATCGCGCTGGTGGCCCCGGCTGGGTCTGGTCGACCTGTTCGTCCACCAGCAGGACATCCGCCGCCCGCTCGGCCGGCCCCGCGAGATCCCCGCCGACCGGCTGCGCGCCGTGCTCGACCGGCCCGACCCGTTCGCCCGTCCCGGGCGGTATACGAAGGGGTTACAGTTCGCCGCGACAGATTTCGACTGGGTCAAAGGGTCCGGTCCTGCGGTACGGGGCCGGGGCGAGGCGCTAGCGTTGGCGATGGTTGGCCGTCCGGTGGTCCTCGACGAACTCGAGGGCGAGGGGGTGGCGGAACTGCGTCGCCGCTGTAGCTGAACATCAGAGTTCGCCCCACCGATGGGAGACGCGTAGATGACCGAGTCCGCGCTGTCCGCGATGGGCAGGATGACCGGGGAATGGAAGACGACCACGAGCCTGTACCCCGATATCACCGGGCATACGGCGATCGAGTGGATGCCCGACGCACGATTCCTGACGGTCCGCTACACGGTCCCGGATCCGGGGGTCAGCTGGACCTGGCTCGTCGGCGCGGACGATCTCTACCAGGAGCGCCTCGTCATCCTGCACTACGACCAGTTCGGCGAGCACCGCGTCTACCAGGGTTCCTTCGACGGACCGCTGTGGCGGGTGTGGCGCGATGCGCCCGGTCATTCCCAGCGGTTCACCGGAAACCTGGACGAGACGGGGACCACATTCCGCGCCACCTGGGAGCGCTCGGACTCCGAGCTGGATCCGCGCAGCTGGGAGCACTGGCTCGATTTCGTCTACACCCGGATCTCCTGATCACCGACCGCGCGGATATTCGGTGGTTGCGGCCCGTTAGGCTTGGAACCGCACCCTGTGCTGAGTACCCAGGCCGGAGACAAGGACCGAAACCACCATGACATCCCGTATCGAGCTCGCCCGCGTGGATCTGCGCGGTCGCACTCCCACGACCGCGCAACTGCGCACCGCGCTGCCGCGCGGTGGTGTCGATGTGGACTCGGTACTGCATCAGGTGCGGCCCGTGGTGGAGGCCGTCCGCGACCGCGGCGCGGCCGCGGCGCTGGAATTCGGCGCGAAATTCGACGGTGTCACCCCGGACTCCGTCCGTGTCCCGGCGCAGCGACTCGCCACGGCCCTGGACGAGCTCGATCCGGCGGTACGCGCCGCGCTCGAGGTCGCGATCGACCGCACTCGCGCGGTGCACGCCGATCAGCGGCGCACCGACACCACCACCGAGGTGGTGCCGGGCGGGACCGTGACCGAGCGCTGGGTTCCGGTGGAGCGGGTCGGGCTGTACGTGCCCGGCGGTAACGCGGTCTACCCGTCCAGCGTCGTGATGAACGTCGTCCCGGCCCAGGCCGCCGGAGTGGAATCGCTGGTGGTGGCCTCACCGCCGCAACAACAGTTCGGCGGGCTCCCGCACCCCACCATCCTGGCCGCCGCCCGGCTGCTGGGCGTCGAGGAAGTATGGGCGGTCGGCGGGGCGCAGGCGGTGGCGCTGCTGTCCTACGGCGGTACCGATACCGACGGCGCCGAGCTCCTGCCGGTCGATCTGATCACCGGCCCCGGCAATATCTACGTGACCGCCGCCAAACGGCTCTGCCGCGGCCTGGTCGGGATCGACGCCGAGGCCGGTCCCACCGAGATCGCCGTGCTGGCCGACGCCACCGCCGATCCGGTACATGTGGCCGCCGACCTGATCAGTCAGGCCGAACACGATGTGCTCGCGGCCAGTGTGCTGGTCACCGACAGCCCCGAACTGGCCGACGCGGTGGACGCGGCGCTGACCGCGCAGCTGACGGTGGTGAAACACGCCGACCGGGTCACCACGGCGCTGACCGGGACGCAATCGGGCACCGTGCTGGTCGACGATATCGAGCAGGGTCTGCGGGTGGTCAACGCCTACGCCGCCGAACACCTCGAGATCCAGACCGCCGATGCCGCGGCCGTGGCCGCCCGGGTACGCAGCGCAGGCGCCATCTTCGTCGGCCCCTACGCCCCGGTCAGCCTCGGCGACTACTGCGCCGGCTCGAATCACGTGCTGCCCACGGCCGGGTGTGCCCGGCATTCCTCCGGGCTCAGCGTGCAGACCTTCCTGCGCGGAATCCACGTGGTGGAGTACAGCGAGACGGCCCTGAAAGATGTGGCCGGGCATGTCGTCGCGCTGGCCGATGCCGAAGACCTGCCCGCCCACGGCCAGGCCGTCCGCGCGCGTTTCGAGGCGCTGTCGTGACCGCCCCCGACGCCGCGGCGACCTCCGCGACCGCGATTCCCGGATCCGCCATCGGTCTCGACGCGCTCCCGCTGCGGGAGAACCTGCGCGGTAAATCCCCGTACGGCGCACCGCAACTCAGCGTGCCGGTGCAGCTCAACACCAATGAGAACCCGCATCCGCCGAGCCGCGCGCTGATCGACGATGTGGCCGAGGCGGTCCGGGCCGCGGCCGCCGATCTGCACCGCTATCCGGATCGCGACGCGGTGGCCCTGCGCGCCGATCTCGCCGCCTACCTCACCCGGCAGACCGGGGTCGCGGTGGACGCGGCCAATGTGTGGGCGGCCAACGGGTCCAACGAGATCCTGCAGCAGCTACTCCAGGCGTTCGGCGGGCCCGGCCGGCGGGCACTGGGTTTCGTACCCTCGTATTCGATGCATCCGATCATCTCCGGGGGCATCGATACCGAATGGGTCGAGGCCAAGCGGGGTGCCGATTTCGCGATCGATATCGACGCCGCCCTCGCCGCCCTCGCCGAACGGCGACCCGACGTGGTCTTCGTGACCAGCCCCAACAATCCCACCGGGCACAGTATCGCGCCCGCCGATCTGGCCCGGATCCTCGACGCCGCCCCCGGAATCGTGATCGTGGACGAGGCCTACGCGGAATTCTCCGCCGCACCCAGTGCCGTCGGCCTGATCGACCGCTACCCCGCCAAACTGGTGGTCAGCCGGACGATGAGCAAGGCGTTCGCGTTCGCCGGCGGCCGCCTCGGTTATCTAGTCGCCGCGCCCGCGGTCATCGATGCGCTGCTGCTGGTGCGGTTGCCCTATCACCTGTCGGTGGTGACCCAGGCCGCGGCGCGGGCCGCGCTGCGCCATGCCGACGAGACACTGGCGAGCGTGGCCGAACTGTCCGCGCAACGCGACCGGGTCGCCCGGGGGCTGACCGAGCTGGGGTACGAGGTGGTCCCCAGCGACGCGAACTTCCTGCTGTTCGGGAAGTTCGCGGATGCCGCGCGCGCCTGGCAGCACTACCTGGACGAAGGTGTGCTCATCCGCGATGTCGGGATCGGCGGTTATCTGCGCGCCACCATCGGGCTGGCCGCCGAGAACGACGAATTCCTGCGGGTCAGCGCGAAACTGGCCACCACCGAACCGACAGCGCACAGCTGAGCACCGAGACGGAAGTGAGTATGAACCGAACCGCGCGGGTGGAGCGCACCACCAGGGAATCCAGCATCGTGGTGGAACTGGACCTCGATGGCACCGGCAAGACCGATATCGCCACCGGGGTCCCGTTCTACGACCATATGCTCACCGCGCTCGGCACCCACGCCAGTTTCGACCTGACCGTGCGCGCCGACGGCGATATCGAGATCGAGGCGCACCACACCGTCGAGGACACCGCGATCGTTTTCGGGCAGGCGCTCGGACAGGCGCTCGGCGACAAGAAAGGCATCCGCCGCTTCGGCGACGCCTACATTCCGATGGACGAGACCCTGGCGCATGCCGCGGTGGACGTCTCGGGCCGGCCCTACTGTGTGCACACCGGCGAACCCGATCACCTGCTGCACGCCGTCATCCCCGGCGCACCCGTGCGTGGCCGCAACGATCCCGGCGCGCCGTATTCGACGGTGCTCAACCGGCACGTCTTCGAATCGATCGCCCTCAATGCCCGGATCGCGTTACACGTCCGGGTGCTCTACGGCCGCGACCAGCACCATGTGACCGAGGCCGAGTACAAGGCGGTGGCCCGCGCGCTGCGCGCCGCCGTGGAACCCGATCCGCGCGTCCAGGGTGTGCCCTCGACGAAGGGAGCGCTATGACGTCGGTGGTTCTGTTGGATTACGGGTCGGGCAATCTGCATTCGGCCGAGCGGGCGCTGGTGCGCGCCGGTGCGCAGGTGGAGGTGACCGCCGATCCCGAGGCCGCGCTCGCCGCCGACGGCCTGGTGGTCCCCGGTGTCGGGGCCTTCGCCGCCTGTATGGCCGGTCTGCGCGAGGTGCGCGGGGAACGGATCATCGGGCAGCGTCTGGCCGGTGGGCGGCCGGTACTGGGTATCTGTGTGGGGATGCAGATCCTGTTCGACCGGGGTGTGGAGTTCGGTGTGGAAACCGAGGGGTGCGGGGAATGGCCCGGCACCGTCGACAAATTGGACGCGCCGGTGCTTCCGCATATGGGCTGGAACACCGTCACCGCGCCGGCCGACAGCGTGCTCTTCGCGGGTATGGATCCCACCACCCGCTTCTATTTCGTGCACACCTACGCCGCCCGCAGCTGGGAGCTGCCTCCCAGCGACCACCTCGCCGCTCCCGGACTGACCTGGTGCGAGTACGGCACCGGCCGGTTCCTGGCCGCGGTGGAGAACGGCGCGCTCTCGGCGACGCAGTTCCATCCGGAGAAGTCGGGTGACGCCGGGGCGCAGCTGCTGTCCAACTGGGTGAAATCGCTCTGATCGCTACAACTCCGCTACGCGGCGCATTTGGCGTCGGGCGGCGGCGGGGGCGCGGCCACGACGCCGCGGGCGACATCGACCACGTAGTCGCGGTTACCGTCGAGTGGCTCGGTCCCGAGCGCGAGCCGCTCCACCACACAACCCGCCTCGAACAGGGCCGGCCCGACATTGTGGCGGCCCGGTTCGACCGCTCCGTTCAGGGTGCGCCCGCTCACGATCGAGTACAGCGTGCTGGGTTTGCCGGCGAGCATCAGCGCGGCCCGCATCTGGGTACTGGCCGCGAATGGCACCACCTCGTCGGCGGTTCCGTGGATGAGGAAGGCATGCCGGATACCCATCCGGCCGGCCTGTAGCGCCGGCGACCGTTCCGCGTAGGCGAGCGGGCACGCCAGGGGGACACAGCCACCCGCGTCCCGCTGGATCTGTGCCTGCAGCGCGGGGTAGTCCGAGGCGGGCCCCGCCCAGTGCGTGGCCAGATCGGACGGGCCGAAGGTGTCGACCCAGTAGTCGAACAGTCCGGCCGGGCCGTAGGCGGCGGCCAGGCCGGAGGTCATCGCACCCTGGCTCCAGCCCCACAGGATGGTGCGCGCGACGCCGGGATGTGAGCCCTTGTACCACTGGGTCGCGGCGACCAGGTCCTGCCATCCGGCCCACAGGTTCCACTCACCGGTGGGCCACCGGGCACTGCCCCGCATATCCATGGACAGGACCGGAGTCCCGGTCCGCGCGGCGATCGCGGTGACGTACTCGGCATACTGGGCGGCCGAACCCTTGTGCCCGTGCGCCGCGACGATCAACGCGTTCCCGACCGCGCAGCCGTGCGGTTCGTAGATGAGGCCGGTGGCCTGCTCGCCGTCGACCGGAAGTGAGACCGGCCGGGCCTGGACCGAGCACGCCTGGGTCGCGCCGGCGGGTGCGGCGGCCGGCAGCGTCGCCGTCAACGCCGTCAACAGCACCCCGGTCAGGAAGCTCATCACGCGTCTGCTCATCCTTCGAATATTCCACGGCGCGGCACACATTCGCCGCAACCGCGCCGCGACCGGCCGGGATGTCGGATCTCGCCGCTAGCATCCGGGCCATGTATTCGATCAGTACTGCGCAGCGCCGTGCCCGGATCGGCGTCCGGCACCGGCTCGCCGCTGCGCACCGCGGCGCCGATCCGGCCGAGATCGCGCGGTCGCTGGTGGTGCTGCACGCCACCGACCCGGCCACCGTGCACCTGTCCGTGGCGGCGCGCGGTCACGACCTCGGCCCGGCGCAGGTGGAGCGGGCGCTGTACGAGGACAGGTCGCTGGTGCGCATGCTGGCCATGCGGCGCACCATGTTCGTCGCGCCGGTCGACCTGGTGCCCGTGCTCCATGCCTCCTGCGGTGCCGATCTGGCGGTCAAACAGCGCCGCACCTATGCGCGGTATCTGGAACAGGCGGGTATCGGCGAGGGTGACGCGGCCGGCTGGCTCGACGATGTCGCCGATCGCACGCACCGAGCCCTGCTGGCCCGGGGCAGTGCGACCGGAGCCCAGCTGAGCAAGGACGTGCCCGAACTGCGTACACAGATCAATACCGCGCCGGAGAAGTCGTATTCACGGCCGACGAGTATCACCAGCTGGGTGCTGGTGCTGCTCGGGACCGAGGGCCGGATCGTGCGGGCCCGGCCGAACGGCACCTGGTCGAGCAGCCAGTACTCCTGGGCGCCGGTGGAATCCTGGCTGTCCGGGCCACTTGCCGGACCCGGAATCGACCAAGCCCGTACCGAATTGGTCCGGGCCTGGTTGCGCGCGTTCGGCCCGGCGCCCATCGGCGATATCAAATGGTGGACCGGTTGGACACTGGGTCAGGTCCGCAAGGCGTTGGCGGGGCTGGAGACCGTAGCGGTCGAGTTGGACGGCGGCACCGGCGTACTCCTGGCCGACGACCTCGAACCGGTGGCCGATCCGTCGCCGTGGGCCGCACTGCTACCCGCGCTGGATCCGACTCCGATGGGCTGGCAGTCGCGCGCCTGGTATCTGGGTGAACATCGGCCTCGGCTCTTCGACCGCAACGGCAATATCGGGCCGACCATCTGGTACGACGGCCGGATCGTCGGCGGCTGGGCCCAGCGCAAGGACGGCGAGATCGTGACACGGCTGCTGGAGGATATCGGCGCGGACGCCACCGCGTTGGTCGACGCGGAGGCCGAACGCGCCGCCGGCTGGTTCGGTGAGATGCGCCCGATCCCGCGGTTCCGCACCCCGCTGGAGCGGGAACTCACCGCATGAGAGCGGGCGCTCTACCGAATTGCACTGTCCGATACGCGAATCCGCGCCTTTCGGGAAGCCGACGGTGACGCGTTGCGGCTGCTGTTCGTTACCCGGTCCGCGGTACCGGGGCGAGCGGGAGCGCACCGTGGTCCGCGACTGCTGATTTCGCGGGGCCCTCCGTCACCCCGGGAGTGAGCCGCCGGAAGCGGTCGACCAGCTGCCACTGGCCACGGCGGCGAGTTCGGTCCGCGACGAGACGCCGAGTCTGGTGTAGAGGCGAGTGAGGTGGGCCTCGACGGTTTTCTCGCTGAGGTGGAGTTCTTCGGAGATCTGTTTGTTGGTCCGGCCGAGCACCACACGAGACACGATCTCGGTCTGTCGCTCGGTCAGGTCGCCGAGCCGATCCGTGGTCGCCGGCGGCCGGTCGCGGCGCCGCGAGGGCCGACGTCCACCCACCCGATGCAAGCCCAGCCGGGCCCGTTCGGCCAGCCGCGCCGCACCGCAGATCTCCGCGGTGCTCAACGCGCTGTCGAACTCCCGCTCGGCGGCGGCCTCGTCGTAGCCCGACAGCGCGTGCCCGAGCAGCAGCCTCGCCCGAGCGGCCTCCACCGGGGTTCCGGCCGCCTCGTAGGCGGCGACGGACTGTTCGGCGGTGATGCGGGCAGCGGCGTCGTCTCCGCAGTGCAGCTGAATTCTGGCCCGGCAGTATTTGGCATCCCCGGCGCGCATGGACAACATCGGCATCGCGCCGACAATGCTCTCGACCTGGCGCGTGGTCTGCTCGGCGGCGTCGACACGTCCGAGTGCGAGTTCACTGTCGACGAGATAGCGGTAGAAGTACGGCATCGTGGTCGGGAACATCGGCGGCTGCTCGTGTCCCCCGGCGACGGTGAGCAGTTCGCGGCGGCCGTGGCGGTAGCGGCCCGCTTCGATGAGCGCGGCCCCGTGGACCAGCGGAGCATGCCAGGCGAACAGCGCGTTCGGCGCCTGCGCGTTCACCCGGACGGCCAGCGCCCCGGAGGCGAGAGAATCGGCTATCCGGCCCAACAGCATCAGCAGCCAGCAGCGGGTCGCCTCGGTCAATGCCACCATCGGCGAATTGCCGAGCAACAGAGCGCTTTCCACAGCACTCGCGGCGGCCGAGAGCCCGGCCTCCAACCGGCCCTGCATGAGAAAGGCGAGTGCGCGCAGATGCTGGAGTTCCACCAGATGTCTGCCGTGTCCGGTATCCCGGGAGAGCCGGATACCGCGCGCCGCGTGCGCGGCCGCGGACGCGAACCGCTCCAGCGATACCTCGGCGTACACCACATTGGTGAGCCCGTCCAGCAGGTCGGGTGCGACCTCGGTGTCGGTCAGCGCGTCCAGCGCCGAAGCGGCCTCATCGAGGCGGGCCGATGCCTGCACGAGCGAGTCCCCGCACTGCAGGGTGCCCATATAGGCATCGGCCGCGGTCGCGGCCAGATACAACCGCTGGTCGGCGCAGTCCTGCGCGCCGCTGCGCACCTGCCGGGTTACGCGGGCCGCTTCGTCCCAATCCCGCATCATCAAATGGTTCTTGGCCAGCTCGAGCTGCAGCGCGCCCGCCGTGAGACTGCCCGCAGGGGTCAGCGACAATGCCGCGGTCAGCAGCCGCCCGCCTTCGGTGGCGTTGCCGAGACCCTGCTCGGTCAGCGCGATCCGAGTCAGCACACCGGCTCGGTCGGTGACGGCCTCCGCGGGAATGAGGTCGAGCGCGCGTCGCAGCACCTCGCTGCATTCGCCGAGCCGGCCGGTCGCGTTCAACGCGTCGGCGAGCGAAAGCGACAGTGAGAGCCGCTGTCGGGCCGGTGCGTCGTCGCTCAGCAGCCGCAGCGCCGCCCGGAACCAGCGTGCCGCGGCAACCGGGGCCCGGGGTGCCACCGCCACGCCCGTCTCGGTGAGCAGGGTGATCGCCTGTTCGTCGCCGACCGTGGCACAGCGCTCCCAGTGGTGGGCGCGCACCGCCAGTGCCGCACCGCGCCGGGCCAGCGCTGTCGCCGCGCGGCGATGGGCCTGGGTGCGCCATCCGTAGCCCGCGGCCTCGTAGACGGCGAGGCGGACGATGGGATGCCGGAACACCAGCCGGCCCGGTGTCGCCGACCCGTGCACGATGCCGGTCTCCACCACTTCGTTGGTCGCACGCCGAGCCTGCGCTGGGGTCAGTTCGCTTATCTCGACAGCGAGATCCCATTCGACGGAACCACCGGCTACGGCCGCGGCGTGCAGCAGCCGACGGGCATCGGGGGACAATGCGCGGATCTCCTGGGCCAGTGCCACCCGGATCGCGGCGGGAACCTCGAGCGGGCCGGTGCCGCCATCGCCGGCCGCCGCGGCCGCCGATCGCCGCCAGACACGGGCCAGTTCCTGGAGATAGAAGGGATTACCGCCGCACTGATCGTGCAATTGTGTCAGTTCGCCGTCGTCCAGATCTTCGCCGTGGACGAGTTCGGCGGTTTCGCCCAGCGACAACGCCCCGAGTTCCAGCACGGTGAGGGTGCGGTCGTAGGCGGCGCGGTACAGGGCCGCGGACGCGATATCGGGAAGCGACGGACGGCGATGGGCCAGCAGCAACATCAGCCCGGGCGACCGGTGCCGCAACAGATGCACGACCACTTCGACGGAGGCGTGATCGGCCCACTGCACATCGTCGAGCACCAGCAACACCGGCCGCCGGGCAGCGAGCCGATGCAGTACCGACCGAATGGCGTGATGACAGCGATGCCGCTCTACCTGCAGGGTGGTCGCCAAGGGCCCCGCCCATGCCGCCAGCGATGGCAGCAGCCGGCCGAGTTCGGCCAGGCTGTCGCGGCCGAGGGCGGTGAGATCGGCGCGGCGCAGCGCGCTCAGCGGTTCGTCGAGGGCGTCGATCACGGCCGCGTAGGGAATCTCGTGCTCGAGTTCGGTGCCACCCCCATACATCACCTGGAAGCCCAGCTCCGCGGCCCGGTCGGCGGCTTCCCGTAGCAACCGGGTCTTTCCGATACCCGGTTCGCCGGTGATCAGGATCGCCGCGTCGGCTCCCTGCCGGGTGGCGAGCAACGCCGCCTGGATCTCCTGCAGTTCCGCCGTCCTGCCCACCAAGGACAGGCCATCTCGTCCCGGTGACATCACCGATTCGCTACCTCCGGGCCCAGCGGCCCGGTTCGCCGATCTCTCCGGGCCTTGGCCGAGGATGGTAGCCACCCCGAGTCCTTCTGTCGCGCTGAGTTTCTCGTCCCCGCATACCCGAATGTAGGGATCTCCCTACTGTCCGGGGGTCCGCGGTGTCGGTGATCCTTGGTTCGGCAGCGTCGCCGGCACGAGAACCCGTGGCCGACGGCGACGCGCCGGAGCAGAGATTGGACGCACTCAGTGAATCCGCCCGTCAGGCATCCCCGAGTATCGGTCCCGGTGGTGACCGTTCCGCCACATGCGATACCGCACACCGAACTCGTCGCGGCTGTGCGCGACCGGTACGAGCGGGTGTTCCCGCCCGGCAGCCCGCGGGCCCACGCGGTGGAGCGTGCCCTCACCATGGCCGGCCGGCTCGCCATCGAGGTGCATCCGATGCACCTGCGCACCGAGGAGATCATGGGTATGCGGGGGTTCGCGGCCCGCAATGCCGCTGCCTGGGACGCATTCCACGCCTACGCGGTGCCCGCCGCGTGGGCAGCGCTGGATTCGGTGGGCCGCAGCGGCACCGATATCGATGTGGTGATCCTCGAGTCGTCCACGCTGATGTCGATGCCGTCCCCGATCAGCGCGCTGACGCAGGCCTTGGGGCTGCGCCGGGACTGCGCCGCGCTGCCGGTGGCAGGGATGGGTTGCCGGGGCGGCGCGCACGCGATCACGCTGGCGCACACGTGGCTGCGGGCCCACCCCGGCGACACGGTCCTGATCGTCACCGCCGATACCGCGTCGCCGCATTTCCATGTCGAAACAGAGCTGGACGAAGCCGGGCTGGTCGGCAATATCGTGTCCAGCACGCTGTTCTCCGACGCCGCGGCAGCCGCTGTCGTGTCCGCCTCGCTCGAGGAGGGCATAGAGCTGCTCGATATCGCCCGCTACGAGGTGCCCGGCACCTCGGACGCCATCACCTGGGTCGTCACCGACGAGGGGCCGCGGTTCCGGCTCACCACCGACGCGGTGCGTTCCATCCCGGCCGTGGCACCCACACTGCGGGCGCTGCTGGGCAGGCAAGGGTGGGCCGCGGCGGATCTGGCCGTCTGTGCCCTGCACGCGGGCGGCAACAACATCATCCGGGATGTCCAGCAGACCCTTGGTCTCGACGCCCACCAGGTCGCCCCGGCGTGGCAGTCGCTGACCCGCGGCAACCTCATGTCCTCGGCCGTGCTGGACGCGATCGCGCTGATCGCGGCGGATCCGGCGCTGCGCCCGGCACGGGGTGCTCCGCTGCTGGGCGCCGGGTTCGGCCCCGGCTTCGGTACCGACGCGTTCGTCGGCCGGGCCCTGCTGCCCGCGGCCCGGCCGGACGCGGTGGACCGCACGACAGTGGTGCGCGGTGACGTCGTGGTCGGCTGACCGCGGAAACCGCGGATCGAAAAGAGAGGAAAGTCATGCCACAGCCCATCGGGCGCCCCGAGCGGATCGTCACCGTGGAGGAGCACGTGCTCCCGTATTTCCTGAGCGAGTATCTGGACGGCGCCCGTAACAACCTCGACGCCGCGTACTGGGCCGAGGCCGAGCACCGGCTGCGCGATGTCGGCCACGAGCGACTGGCCACGATGGACGCCCACGGCATCACCGTGCAGGTGCTGTCGCCGACCGCGCCCGGTATCCAGATCGAGCCGGACCCGGCGAAGGCCACCCGCCTCGCGGCCCGCACCAACGACTGGCTGGCCGAGGTGGTGGCCTCGGCACCGGACCGGTTCGCCGGCTTCGCCACGGTCGCGCTGCAGGACCCCGCCGCCGCGATCCGGGAGCTGCAGCGCGCGATCGGCGAGCTGGGCCTGGTCGGAGTATTGATCAACGGCCACACCTGCGGCTCCTACCTGGACGAACCGCAGTACCGGGATTTCTTGGAGGCAGTCGCCGAACTCGATGTTCCGCTGTATCTCCATCCGGCGAATGCGCCGGACGCCGCGGCGTGGACGGCCGGTCATCCACAATTACGCGGGCCCCTGTTCGGCTGGGGCGTCGAGACGGCCGCCCATTTCCTGCGTCTGCTGTGCGCCGGTGTCTTCGACCGTCCGGCGACCCGTGGGCTCACCGTGATCCTCGGCCACGCCGGTGAAGGCCTGCTCGCCGCCCCGTCCCGGTTGGACTCCCGCTGGCAGGTGGCGAACGCGCAGCGGCACGGCCTGCGGCTCGATCATCCCCCCTCGCACTATCTGCGCACCAACCTGTTCGTCACCACCTCGGGGGTGACCGACCCGGTCGCATTCTGGGCGGCGGTCTCAGGGGCGGGAGCCGACCGGGTGGCGATGGCGCTGGACTATCCGATGGAGGAGGTGGGTCCGCAACTGGCCGCGCTGCGGGCACGGTGGCGGGTGGACGAGCTGGACGCCGCTGCCGACGATGAACTGCTGGAACGAGTCGCCTGGCGCAATATCAGCGAACTGCTCGGGCTGACGCCGGGCTCGCGTCCGGCGGCGCCGGCCACGGCCGCGGTCAACGGCGCCCCGGTGCCGAGATGACCGGAGCGCCGGCGCTGGGGGAAGACACCGTTGCCGGTCCGCCCGGCCGGGCCTGGCTCCTCGGCGCCGCCGCGCTGGTCCTCGCGGGATTCTGCCTGCGCCCACCGATCACCGGTCTCGGCGCGGCGCTGGAATTCGTGCCGGCCGCCACCGGCATCGACTCGGTGGTCCTCGGTTGGGTCGTCACGTTGCCGCTGTGGTGCTATGCGGTGGGCGGTCTGCTGACACCGCGGCTGGCGGCGGCATGGGATCCGGCGCGTGTCTTCGCCGGCGCGCTGGCGATCATGGCGGTCGGCCAGCTCGTGCGCGTTCTCGGCGGGCCCGGTCTGCTGATCACCGGCACGACGGTAACGGCGCTGGCCACCGCGCTGGTGGCGACCCTGCTACCGGTCCTTGCCGGCCGCTCCGCGCACGGCGCGACTCGGATGACGGCCCTGTACGCGCCCGCCATCGGTATCGGCAGCGCCGCCGGGGCATTCCTGACCACACCGGTGAGCGCGGCCGGTTCGTGGCGGTGGGGTCTGGGACTGTGGGCGCCGGTATGCGCGGTGGCCGTGGTGCTGTGGGTGTGTGCGCTGCGGCGCGACCCGGGCCCGGACGCGACCGGCTCACCCGCGCCGCCCCTGCGGTCGATACTGGTTCCGCGCGGACGACTGTCCTGGTCGCTGATCGTGTTGTTCGCCGCGTGGGCGACCACAGCGTTCGGCGTCATGAATCTGCTGCCGTCGTTCTATCGCGAGGCGGGTACCGACCCCGCCACCGCGGGACTGCTGCTCGGTATCGCGGCCGCCGCCGGGCTTCCGGCCGCTGCGCTGCTGCCCGGGTGGGTGCGCCGCGCGGACGGACCCGGCCGCGCTCTGCCGCTCGTCGTCGCCACCGTGACCCCCGCGCTGGGCCTACTGGGTCTGTCCCGGTATCCGCAGACGGCGCCGTGGCTGTGGGCCGCGGCGATCGGAGTGGGGCTGGGAACTCTGTCGCTCATCCTGAGCCTGATCTCACTGCGCGCGCCCGGCCAGGGCTCGGTGACGGTGTTGTCGGCGACGACCCACGGAATCGGTTACGCACTGGCGGGTGTGGGGGTCGCGGCGCAGAGCGCCCTGCATATGTGGTGCGGGTCCTGGGAGCCGGTCATCTGGCTGCTGGCCGGTTTATGCCTGGTTCAGCTCCTGGCGGGTTCGGCCGTACCGCAACCGCCCCGCCGGCCGGACCCCGGTGGGCACGCAGTCGCAGGCGGGCCGTGATGCGCGTCCGCTGAGCCGGGCGCGCCGCGTGATCCGTTGCCGCGTCGGGGCTCCCGGTCACGCTTGCGCGCGGGCCGCGGCCGCCGCATGCGCGTCGAGAATGCGGGTGAGCAGACCGACGAGCGTGCGCCGCTCGTCTGCCGAGAGCGCGGTGAGCAGTTCGTCCTGCGCCCGGTCCAGTCTACGGTCCAGGTCGTCGAGGTGGGCGTTACCCGGTTCGGTGAGGGTGACGATATTGCGGCGGCGGTCCTCGGGATCGGCGGTGCGATCCGCGAAACCGCGGGCGACCAGTTCGTTGAGAACCGCCACCATATCGCTGCGGTCGATACCGGTGCGACGCCCGAGTTCGGCCTGACTGGCTGCGCCGGCCTCCCGCAGTGTGGTGAGCACGGCGTAGTGGTATCGCCGTGAACCGGTATCGGCCAGCGCCTGTTCGGTGGCGCGGCCGGCGAGGAGCGCGGTCTGGTTGATCAGTCGCGTCGGCAGGGAACGCAACCTGCCGGGGACGTCCTCATGCGCGATCTTCATATCCGGAATCTAACAAGAAATTGTTGGCAACTCCCACGAAGACCGGCCGGGCCGGTTGCGGACCCGGCGCCGAGGGCGATGCCGGCCGCGCGGTGCCCGGGGCCGGTCAGCGTGTCGCCCACGGCGCGGCGATCAGCGTCTCGGCATCCTCGGCCGAGATCTCGATATCGAAGACCTCACTCAGCACCTTCGCCAACTCCGCGAGTTCCAGCTCCCGGGAAACACTCGTCCCGTCCGGATACTCGGTCGTCAGCGTGCGGCCGTCGAGCGTGTGGTGGACGCCGGGAAGGAACCGTTGCACGAACGGCCGCTGGGTGAACGGGGAGCGCGGCGAGGTGGAGACGAAATGGTTACCCACCTCATAGTCGATCCGGTACTGGGGGTTCAGCGTGAAGGTGTAGCGATCCACCCAGCCCGCGAACGCGAATTGGTACAGCACCCACTGGTCGCCACCCAGTTCGCCCGACGTGCGTTCGAGCCGGAACCGCCAGCCGCCGAGAGTGAATTCGTCCGGGCGTTCGACCAGCGGGTAGGGTTCGGACGGCCCTGCCCCGAACCCGACGTCGGCCAGCCACACCCGGTCGTCATCGGAGACGGTGATCCGCAGCAGCGCATGGGTGGCCGGACGCAACCCGCCCGACCCCATGGTGACCCGGCCGGACAGTCCGGTGACACCGAATCCGAAGCGCTCCAGCGCCGCCGCGAACACGGTGACGTTCTCGTAGCAGTATCCACCGCGCCGCCGCCGGATCAGCTTGTCCTGCAGAGATTCCAGATCCAGCGGCACCGGCCGCCCCAGCACCGCCTCCAGGTTCTCGAACGGCACCGCGGTGGTGTGCGCGGCCACCAGCTCGCGCAGCACGGCCAGCGTCGGAGTGCGCGGGCCGGTGTATCCGATCCGCGCCAGATACGCCTCCAGATCCAGTGCTTCGCCGTTCCAGTGATAGGCGGCATCGGCCGGCTTCGACATGTCATCCCTTTCGCCCGGGTACGCAACAAGCAACCGCGCGCATGCGCCGGATGTTCCGCACGCGAAGCGCACAGTGCCGCTACATGTCCAGACCCAGGTCCAGCACCCGGACCGAATGGGTCAGCGCGCCCACCGCCAGGAAATCGACGCCGGTGCGCGCGTAGTCCGCGGCCATGTCGAGGGTGAGTCCACCAGAGGATTCCAGCTTCGTCTCCGGTGCGACGGCATTGCGGCGCTGGACCGCGGCCTGGGTCTGCCAGAGCGGGAAATTGTCGAGCAGGACCAGTTGTACCTGTTCGCCGAGTACGGCGTCGAGCTGGTCGAGATCGTCGACCTCGACCTCGCATTCGATCTCCGGCGCGGCGGCGCGAACGGCCCGCAATGCCTCGACCACCGAACCCGCCGCGACGACGTGGTTGTCCTTGATCAGCGCGGCATCGCCCAGACCCATGCGATGGTTCACTCCACCCCCGGCGCGCACCGCGTACTTCTGCAGCGCGCGCAGACCCGGCAGCGTCTTGCGGCTGTCCCTGATCCGGCAGCCGGTGCCCTCGACCGCGTCCACCCAGTCGGCGGTGGCGCTGGCGATACCCGAGAGATGACACATCAGGTTGAGCATGGTGCGTTCGGCGGTGAGCAGGCCGCGGGTCGGCGCCACCAGTGCCAGCACCGTCTGTCCGGGCGCGATCCGGGTACCGTCGGGCACCCGCTCGGTGATCTCGTAGCCATCGGCGCCGATCACCTCGTCGAGCACCAGCAGCCCGATATCGATCCCGGCGACGGTGCCCGGCTGCCGGGCCACCACCGCGGCCTTCACCGCCGCGTCCGGGGGGACGGTGGCCGCGGTGGTGATATCGGGCCCGTAGCGCAGATCCTCGTCCAGCGCGGTACGGATGAGGGCGCGGACCTCCGCGGGATCCAGAGCGGAATCCAACGTCATTGCCTTCTCCTGGTTCTCGATCCGGGCGCACAGATGCCCGGGATCGCTTCGTCGGCGGACACCGGGCCGGCCGGATCCGACCGCGGGCGAGTCGTGCCCGCCGCGGCCACCCGACCGCTCACGACGGCGCCGCCAGCGGCGTCGGTTCGGCGACCACTCGCGGCGCCCCGCCCTCGTCGAGGCGGACCACGATCGGCTGAGCCGAGCCCGGCGCCGGTTGCGGATGATCGGAGCGGGTATGGCAGCCGCGGCTCTCGGCGCGCACTCGCGCCGCCAGCACCAGCGCCCGCGCTGTCACGGTGAGCGCGGCGTCCTCGACCCGGGCCACGGCGTCCGCGGGCGTCTCGGCTCGGGGCGCCGGTACGGCGGCCGCCGAGACGGCCGGTTCGCCGGCGCGCGCGGTGTCGAGCGCTCGGGCCGCCCGGGCCAGCCCGGTACCGTCGCGGACGACCGAAGCGTGCTCGGTCATCGTCTGCTGGAGCACAGGTCGCGGCAGCACCGGACGGCCCATTGCCGGACCACCCGTCACAGTCGCCGGTTCGCCCAGCCGCTCCAGCGCCGCGAGCCCCGCCCGCTCACCCATCACCAGGCCCTCGAGCAGGCTGTTGGAGGCCAGCCGGTTGGCTCCGTGCAGCCCGGTGCGCGCGACCTCTCCGGCCGCGTAGAGCCCGGGCACGTCGGTACGCCCGTGCAGATCGGTGATCACACCGCCGCACTGGTAGTGCGCGGCGGGCGCCACCGGGATGAGATCGCGGCGCGGGTCGATACCCGCGGTGCGGCAGGACATGGTGATCGTCGGAAACCGCCGGGTGAACTCGGGGACCTCCCGGGCGTCGAGGTATACGTGGTCGGCGCCGAGCGACCGCATTCGCGCCGCGATGGCCCGCGACACCACATCCCGGGGCGCCAGATCACCGCGTGGATGAACACCGGCGGTCACCGAGTCGCCCCGCGAGTCCACCAGGCGCGCCCCCTCGCCGCGCACCGCCTCGCTGATCAGTGGCTGCCGGCCGAAACCGTCGGGCGTGTACAGGACGGTGGGGTGGAATTGCACGAATTCCAGGTCCGCCACCGCCGCGCCCGCCCAGAGCGCCAGGGCAACACCGTCGGCGGTAGCGCCGGCCGGGTTGGTGCTCAACGCGTACAACTGCCCGAGCCCGCCGGTCGCGAGCAGCACCGCGGGCGCGTGCACGCGGCCGAGGCCGCGCTCGGAAACGGCGAGGACTCCCTGCACCCCGGACGCGTCGGTGACGACCTCGAGCACCGCGGTCCCGAACAGCACCGGCAGTCCGGCCGCCGACAGCGCCCGTTGCACTTCCGCACCGGTGGCGTCGCCACCGGCATGGATGATGCGGCGGGTGCTGTGCCCGCCCTCCCGGGTCCGCGAGACCTGCCCGTCCCGGCCGAGGTCGAAGACCGCACCCAGATCGGTGAGGGCGGCCACCGCGTCGGGGCCACCGGCGACGATGGAGCGCACCGCGTCGGGAGCGCACAGCCCGCCGCCCGCGGCGAGGGTGTCGGCGACATGGGAATCCACCGAATCCTCGTGCGGCGCGACGACGGCGATACCGCCCTGCGCGTATTGGGTGGCGGTATCGGACGGGCCACCCTTGCTCAGAATCAGCACCCGGGCCCCGGCCCGCGCGGCCGCGCGCGCGGCGGTGAGCCCGGCGACCCCGCCGCCGATCACGACGAGGTCGGCGGTGGCCTCCCACGGGCGGTCGAGTCGATCGGTCATCCCGTACTCCATGTCCGTCGCCGACGGTGTCACGCCCGGACCGGCGTCATTCGCCGCCGCCGGGAGTGCCGATCTCGATCATCCGCTGCACCGAATGCCGGGCCAGCGCCGCGGTCTCCGGGTCGACGTGCACCTCGTCGCGGTTGTCCTGGAGGCACCTCAGCAGCGCGGCCGGGGTGATCATCTTCATGTACTTGCAGGCGGCGCGCTCGTTCACAGCCCGGAAATCGATGCCCGGAGCGGCCTTGCGCAACTGATGCAGCATGCCCACCTCGGTCGCGACCAGCACCTGATTCGATTTCGCCGCGCGGGCGGCGTCGATCATGCCGCCGGTCGACAGGATGTGCACGCGGTCGGCGGGGAATTCGCCCTCACCGGCCAGGTACAGCGCCGAGGTCGCGCAGCCGCATTCGGGATGCACGAAGAGTTCCGCGTCGGGGTGCGCGCGGGCCTGCTCGTTGAGTTCGTCGCCGTTGATTCCGGCGTGCACGTGGCATTCGCCCATCCAGATGTGCATGTTCTCGCGACCGGTCTCGCGCTTGACGTGTGCGCCGAGGAACTGGTCGGGCAGGAACAGCACCTCGCGGCCGGGGTCGATCGAGGCGACCACGTCGACAGCGTTGGAGGAGGTGCAACAGATATCGGTGAGCCCTTTCACCGCCGCGGTGGTGTTCACGTACGACACCACCACCGCACCCGGGTGCTCGGCCTTCCAGTCGCGCAGTTCCTGGGCGGTGATCGAATCCGCCAGCGAGCATCCCGCGCGCTCATCGGGGATGAGCACGGTTTTCTCCGGGCTCAGGATCTTCGCGGTCTCGGCCATGAAGTGCACACCGCAGAAGACGATCGTCTCCTCGGGCGCCTCGGCCGCGATCCGGGACAGTGCCAGCGAGTCACCGACGTGATCGGCCACGTCCTGGATCTCGGGCAGTTGGTAGTTGTGCGCGAGAATGGTGGCGTTGCGCTGCCGGGCCAGGCGTTTCACCTCGGCCGCCCATTCCGGTGTCGCCTCGACCCCGGTGTAGCCCGACGGCCCGTCGCTGATCCGCTCCCGCAGTGCGGTACCCGGCGCCGGGGCCAATTCCGCTCCCATCGTCGCCATGGTCGCTCCTTCCTCCGCGCGATCGGCCCCTCTGCCGATTCGCACTCAACCAGGTTTTCGACTTATGATCGAAAACGTGGACCAGTTTAGCACCATCCATGAATCGCTCACCGCGGTGTTCCAGGTTCGCCACTTCCCCGCCGGAAACGCCGCAGGCCAGGGCGGCACACCGGCCGGCGACCGCCGTCCGCCTCGCCAGCAGCGGGAACTCGCGGTCCTGCTGTGGCAGCGCGCGCTGGACCCACAGCGCGGCACCTGGTCGCTACCCGGCGGCCGGTTACGCAACGACGAGGATCTCGATACCTCGGCGCGCCGGCAGCTGGCCGAGAAGGTGGACGTGCGCGAGGTCGACCACCTCGAGCAACTGTCGGTGTTCAGCGCCCCCGACCGCGTCCCCGGCCCGCGCCGGATCGCCTCGGCCTACCTGGGTTTGGTTCCCCTCACCGCCGACCCGCGCCTACCGGAGGACACCTCCTGGCACCGGGTGGCCGCACTACCGCAGATGTCGTTCGATCACGGCATCGTGGTCGAACACGCCCGGGCGCGACTGGCCGCGAAACTCTCCTACACCAATATCTCCTTCGCCCTGGCGCCGGATCGGTTCACCATGTCCACGCTTCGGGAGATCTACTGCGCCGCACTGGGTTACGACGTCGATACGACGAACCTGCAGCGGGTCCTGACCCGGCGCAAGGTGATCACCCCCACCGGGGACACCGCCGCCCCGGGACGAGCCGGCGGACGTCCCGCCTCGGTCTACCGGTTCACCGATTCCGGACTGCGCGTCACCGACGAATTCGCCGCGCTGCGGCCCCGCGCCTGACAGCACGACCCCGCCGCCCCGGCACGCCGGCCCGAACCAGCCGCGCCACGGCACCCGAGGCCGCCCACACGCCGCGCAACCAAAGGAGCCGGAGAGGGGCCGGCGTAGCGACCGCCGCGGAGCCGGCCGGCCGGGCAGCGGAGCCGCTCGCGCGGACCGGTATGCGCTCGCGCGGAGCGGGCAGGTCAGGTCCGCATCTGCGGCCGTGGTACCGGCTGCTTCTCCGGGCGCCGGGCCCCGCGGTCCAGTGGCCAGACGATCACCTCGACCACCCAGAACAGCAGCAGGAACACCGTCACCACCACGGTGGGGATCAGCAGGAACAGGATGGACCACACCGCGATCACCGTGAACACCGCCAAGGCCGCCGGGGAGATACCCTGCAGCCGGCTGCCGAACCGCACCGCCGCCCACATCATCCAGCGGCGCGGCAGCGAGACCGCGCATTCGCGCAGCGCCCGCCGGAACAACCCGTCGGCGTCGACCTTGCTCACCAGCTCCGAGCGGAGCAGATAGTCGTGCAGGATGGCCGCCCGCGTGTACACGCCGTAGCGGGGTATCAGCCATATCACCGGCCGCGGTACCGACGCGAAATCGGTCCGGAATCCGGCGGGTACTTCGAAATGCTCTGCCGCGCCCGCGTAACCCAGCGGTTCCCGGACCTTCCAGAACGTCCCATCGATCTCCTCGACCACGAGCGCACTGGTGAACCCCACGAAGCAATCTCCCTGTCGTGCCGTCGGATTCGCTCAGCCTACGACCGTCTGTGACAACCCCGCCAACCGGCCGCGCGACCGCGCCGCCCACCGGACCACCTGGTACCGGCCGGCCGCCGCCGCGACACAGCGGCCGGACCGCCACGCGCACCCGTCGTATGCCGAGCGCCGGCCGGCGCGTTCCGCAGGACTGCCGGCGGCTCACCGTGCAGCACGTTCGTGACGACGACCTGGAATGCGGGTGCCGCCGCCCGCGACAGCGGACCGATTGCCCAAGCGTGGGAGGCCGCGGCTGCGCGCCCGCCAGTTCAGCGCTGCGGGCTCGGCGGGGCGGCGGGCGGGCCGCCGGCGGCATCTCCACCGAGACCGGCGGGCGCACCGGCTCGGGCCGGATGGGCAGGCGCGGTGCCGGACGGGACGGGTTCATAGGCAACGCCGTCGCCCTCCGACTCGGCGTAGGGCTGGGGCCGGGAGTCGCCGAAGGCACTGGCGAAACCGGTCCCGAGATCCTCGGCCGGACTCAACCCGGCCAGCAGCAGAATCACCAGTCCGGCCAGCAGCGGCTGTACCACCAGCGCGAGCTGAGTGCCCAACTCCACGGGCAAAGCGACGATCTGACCGACCGGTGGATCATGAGGCCGCGGATTGTCCCAGGCGACAACCGCATTCCCGAACCACGCCATAATCCAGGCGCCGGCCACCGAGCCCAGCAGCAGCCCGGCGGACTGGAGCGGACCCCGCATCCGGCGCCAGCGCCAGGCCACCACCGCCGAGAGGAAACCGGTGACCGCCCCGGCACCGGTGAACAGCGCCGTCGCGTCGAACCGGTGCAGGCTCTCCCCGACCAGCGCCGCGCCGCGGCCCGGCTCGACCACCAGTACTCGTTCGGTCGGCGCCAGCAGACCCCACAGGGCCCCCACCAGCGCGCTCGCCAGTACCACCGCGAGCATCAGGACGAGGGCGGCGCGCACTTCACGACGTGTCCCGGCTCGGTTCCGCCCGGCCATCTCTACCGCCTTTCCAGGCGGGCGGAATCGATCCGCCCGTGCCGGGAGCAGGTCGCCCACCAGCCGTCGGGGTCGATCTGCACCACCATGCGGCGGCCGCAGTGCTCGCAGAACCGCGGCGGTTCCAGGCCCAGTTCCACCGCCCGGGCGATCGGTTCGTCGAGGCCGGGCACGATCGGCCGGCCCGTGAACGGGTTGTAGCGCGCGTCCATATCGCCGACAGTACTCATGGCCTCGGTCCTTCCCCGGCCGACATCGCCGATCAGAAGGTTTCGTTGAGCGCTTTGATCGGCATCTCGAGTTCGCCGAGCAGGTCCAGATCCTGTTCGGCGGGACGGCCGAGGGTGGTGAGGTAGTTGCCCACGATCACCGCGTTGATACCACCGAGGATGCCCTGGCGGGCGCCGAGATCGCCGAGGGTGATCTCACGACCACCGGCGAACCGCAGCAGCGTCCGGGGCAAGGCGAGCCGGAACGCCGCGACGGCACGTAACGCGTCGGCGGCCGGGAGGACCTCGAGGTCACCGAAGGGCGTACCCGGCCGCGGGTTGAGGAAGTTCAGCGGGACCTCGTCGGGCTCGAGTGCGGCCAGGTCGGCGGCGAATTCGGCGCGCTGTTCCAGGCTTTCGCCCATCCCGAGGATGCCGCCACAGCAGACCTCCATTCCGGCCGCGCGCACCATCCGCAGCGTATTCCAGCGTTCTTCCCAGCTGTGTGTGGTGACCACGTTCGGGAAGTAGGACCGCGCGGTCTCCAGGTTGTGGTTGTAGCGGTGCACACCCATCGCGGCCAGCCGGTCGACCTGATCCTGGGTGAGCATTCCGAGCGAACAGGCGACCTGGATGTCGACCTCGTTGCGGATGGCCTCGACTCCGGCGGCGACCTGGGCCATCAGCCGCTCGTCGGGGCCGCGTACCGCGGCGACGATGCAGAATTCGGTGGCGCCGGTCTTGGCGGTCTGTTTGGCCGCCTCCACCAGGCTCGGGATATCCAGCCAGGCCGCGCGCACGGGCGATTGGAACAGGCCGGACTGGGAGCAGAAATGGCAGTCCTCCGGGCAACCGCCGGTTTTGAGGCTGATGATGCCCTCCACCTCCACCTCGGGACCGCACCACTTCATCCGCACCTCGTGGGCGAGTTCGAGCAGAGGTTCGAGACGGTCGTCGCCGAGGCGGAGGACGGCGAGGGTCTGCTCCCGGGTCAGCCCGATTCCGCGCCCCAGGACCTGGTCCCGTGCCAGGGCCAGCACATCTTCGGTGGTCGCGGCGGTATCGGGTGTCCCGACGGGTGCCTGTGTCACGGGCGGATCCCTTCGTCCGAAAGGTATTTCCTGGTTCCGCTCTGCGCGGATCCCGGGAACTTGAACGGTGTTCAGGACAGGGTAGCGCCAAAGCTTGAACAGTGTTCAGGCTGGGGTAGCGTCAGAGTGAGTCAGCGATATCGGGAGGTCCGCACCGTGCAGTTACACCGGGACGACGTCGTGGACGGCGCCATCGCCATCCTCGACCAGTACGGCCTGGCCGACCTCACCATGCGCCGGCTCGCCGGGGCGCTGCGGGTCCAGCCCGGCGCGCTGTACTGGCATTTCCCGAACAAACAGGCCCTGCTCGGCGCCGTGGCGGACCGGATCCTCGCCCCGATGGAGCAGCCGGTGCGCGCCGGCGACTGGTCGGGGGCACTGGCCGAACTGGCCCATCGACTGCGCGACTGCCTGCTCACCTACCGGGACGGCGCGGAACTGGTCTCGGCGACCTACGCCTCCCGCCTGACCACCAGCAAGGGCCGGGAACGGCTCGCCGCCGCGGTCATCCGCGCCGGGATCCCGCGCGCGGAGGCCGAACTCGCCGCGTACACATTGCTGTACTACGTGCTCGGGCACACCGTCGACGAACAGTCCCGGTTGCAGATGGACTCCGCCGGCGCCCTCGCCGCGGAGACCGGCGTTCTCGCCGCGTCCGAGGATCCGACGGCCCGCTTCGATTTCGGCCTGCAACTGTTCACCGCCGGTATCCGGCACCGCCTCGGCGCCGAGACGCGCTGACCACAGCGGGGCGCGAGACCCCGACCGAGGGACACTCGACACCACCTTGAACACCGTTCAAGTATGGTGCCCCCGTGACCCCCGATCCACTGGCCTGGCTCGACGACAACGCCGCCGCGCGCACGACCGCCGGACTACGACGGCGCCTACGACCGCGCCCGGCCGGCGCGACCGGCCTGGATCTGGCTTCCAATGACTACCTCGGGCTCGCCCGGCACCCCGAGGTGATCACGGGAGCCGTCGAGGCCGTGTACCGGTGGGGCGCGGGGTCCACCGGTTCACGGCTGGTCACCGGGACGACCACCGACCACGAACTTCTCGAATCCGAACTGGCGGAATTCACCGGATTCGCGGCGGGGCTGGTGTTCGCCTCCGGCTACGCCGCCAACCTGGGCGCCGTCACCGCGCTGGCCGGGCGGGGTTCGCTGATCGTCTCCGATGCCGGCTGCCACGCCTCCCTCGTGGACGCCTGCCGGCTGTCCCGCGCCCGGGTGGAGATCGCCCCACATCGCGATGTCGGCGCGGTACGCCGGCTGCTGGCCACTCGCGACGAGGAACGCGCGGTGGTACTCACCGATTCGGTGTTCAGCGCCGACGGCGACCTCGCACCGCTGGCCGAACTCCACCGGGTGACCCGCGCCCACGGCGCGGTACTTCTCGTCGACGAGGCGCACGGGCTGGGTGTTCGCGGCGACGGCGGACGCGGACTCGTTCACGAGACCGGTCTGGCCGGCGAACCCGATGTGGTGGTGACCGCGACCCTGTCCAAAGCCCTGGCCGCCCAGGGCGGTGTGGTTCTCGGCGCCGAGCGGGTCCGGGCGCATCTGATCGACACGGCGCGCACCATGATCTTCGACACCGGCCTGGCGCCGGCCGCCGTGGGTGCCGCCCGCGCCGCGCTGCGGATCCTGCGCCGGGACAGCGGACTTCCCCGGCGCGTGCTGGACCGTGCGGCCGAGATAGCCCGGATCGCCGCTGTGCCCACCCCTGATTCGGCGGTCGTCCCAGTGGTGCTGGGCGACCCCCGGGTCGCCTACGAAGCGGCGATGGCCTGTCGCGAACAAGGCCTGGAGGTCGGCTGTTTCCGGCCCCCGTCGGTGCCGGCGGGCACATCCCGCTTGCGGATCACCGCCCGCGCCGACCTGTCGGCCGCCGACCTCGCCACCATCGCCGCCGTACTGACCCCGGTCCTCGACCGGGCCCGCGGCACGGGGGCGGTGGCGAGATGACTCTGCTCTTCGTCACCGGCACCTCCACCGAGGTCGGCAAAACCGTCACCACCGCGGCGCTGGCCGCGGTGGCCCGCGCGGCCGGCCGCGAGGTCGCCGTCTGCAAACCCGCGCAGACCGGTATCGCCCCCGGCGAACCCGGTGATCTCGCCGTCGTCACCGCACTCGCCGGAGTGACCCGGACCGTGGAACCGGCCCGCTACCCCGAACCGCTGGCCCCCGCCACGGCCGCCCGCCGCTGCGGCACCCCGCTGCTCACCCTGGCCGAAACCGCCGCCGCCATCACCGGTCTCGGGTCCGCCGACCTGGTACTGGTGGAAGGCGCGGGCGGACTGCTGGTCCGGCTCGGCGAATTCACCCTGCTCGATCTCGCCCGGGAACTGGCGGCCCCGGTGCTGGTGGTCGCCGCGCCCGGTCTCGGCACCCTCAACCACAGCGAACTCACCACCTGGGCGCTGCGGCAGGCCGGGGTGGAATGCGCGGGCCTGGTGGTGGGTTCGTGGCCCGAACGACCCGACCTCGCGTCCCGGACCAACCGCGCGGATCTGCCGCGGGTCACCGGCGTCGAACTCGTCGGTGCCGTACCCGCGGGTGCGGGCTCGTGGAGCCCGCGGCGTTTCCGGGCGGCGGCCCCGGGTTGGTTCGACCGGCACTGGGCCGCGCGGTATCTCGGAGCGGCCGGTACCGGACCCGACATTCGCCCACCGATCGCCGCTTCGGCTCCCTAGAGTCCGGATATGACCACCACGCGCCCGCACCGGACCGGCGAACCCGATCCCGCCGATGCCGCGACCGCGCCGCTGTGGCGGGCAGTGCAGGCTTTCCGGCTGGTCACCCTGCTGTACGCGGTGGGCCAGCAGATCGCCTCCGTGCGGTACTACGAGAACCAGCGGTTGAGCTGGGTTCTCATCGCGCTCATGGTGCTCTGGTCGGGAGTTTCGGCGCTGCTGCTCGCCCGGTGGCACACCCCCGAGACCGCGCGCATCCGCACGCTGGTGGTGGCCGGCGACCATGTCGTGGTCCTCGGCCTGATCACGGCGACACCGCTGGTCGCCGACTACGACTGGTACCACGGACATCAGCCCCTGCCCACCACCATGTGGTCGGCGAACGCGGTGATCTCGGCAGCCATTCTGCGCGGGCCGGTCGCCGGAATCGCCTCGGGTCTGGCCGTCGCGGCGACCATCATCACCATGCGCCAGCAATGGGGGCAGGACGTGTGGGCCGATGCCACCGCCCCGGTACTGGTCTCGGTGGGCCTGGCGCTGGGGCTGGCCGCGAATACGGCGCGACGCGCGCAGGAGCAGCTCCAGCGGGCGGTGCGGCTCACCGCCGCCGCCGAGGAACGGGAACGACTGGCACGGCAGGTGCACGACGGTGTCCTGCAGATCCTCTCCTACATCAAACGACGCGGCACCGCGATCGGCGGCCCGGCCACCGAACTGGCCCAGCGCGCCGGGGAACAGGAGATCGCGCTGCGGCGGCTCATCTCCGAACAAGGCGCCGCGCCCGGCGGTGACGCGGCCACCGTGGATCTGCGCCCCCTGCTCACCGCATACGCCGCGCCGGACGTGGTGGTCTCGACCCCCGGCGACCCGGTGCGGCTCGGCCGCTGGACCGCCGAGGAAATCGCCGCCGCCGTCGCGGCCGCTCTCACCAATGTCGAGTTGCACGCGGGCCCCGCGGCCCGGGCGTTCGTCCTACTGGAGGATACCGGCCCGGAGCTGATCGTGAGTGTGCGCGACGACGGGGTCGGGATCGCGCCCGGCCGGCTCAGCGAGGCCGAGAACGAGGGCCGGATGGGAGTGTCGCGATCGATCACCGGCCGGATCGCGGCCCTGGGCGGCACCGCCGAACTGCTCACCGCGGCCACCGTCGGTGAAGGCACCGAATGGGAGTTCCGCATCCCGCGCGGCTGACCTGTTCCGCGTGTTCACCACGCCGGCGTATCCCGCGACTCTGGCACTATGAGGACGGCGCGAACGCGGAAGGAGCGGCGGCGTGACCGGACAGGCGACGGAAGCGATTTCGGTGATGGTGGTCGACGACCACCCGATCTGGCGCGAAGGGGTGTCCCGCGATCTCACCGAGGCCGGTTTCCGGGTGGCCGCCACCGCCGAGGATGCCGCGACCGCCACCCGCCGGGCCGCCGCCACCCGGCCCCAGGTGGTGCTGATGGATATGCAGCTGCCCGACGGCAACGGGGCACTGGCCACCGCCGAGGTGTTACGAGTGTCCCCGGCGAGCCGGGTCCTGGTGCTCTCGGCGTCGGGCGAACGCGACGATGTGCTCGAGGCGGTGAAGGCCGGGGCCTCCGGCTATCTGGTGAAGAGCGCCTCCGCCGCCGAACTGGTCGCCGCGGTCCGCGCGACCGCCGCCGGGCAGGCGGTGTTCACCCCCGGGCTGGCCGGCCTGGTCCTCGGTGAGTACCGCCGGATGGCCACCGCCCCCGCCGATCCCGGCGCACCGCACCGGCCCGCGCTCACCGACCGGGAGACCGAAGTGCTGCGGCTGGTCGCCAAAGGCCTGTCCGCCAAGCAGATCGCGACCCGTTTGGATCTGAGCCATCGCACGGTCGAGAACCATGTGCAGGCCACCCTGCGCAAATTGCAGCTCGCCAACCGGGTCGAGCTCACCCGCTACGTGATCGAACAAGGCCTCGACGATCCGGAATTCGGGTAGATCCCGGCACCGGCCCGAGTAGTCCTACTCATCCGCGCCGCCCGGTGGCCGCCGACCATCGAGGTATGACGACTTCGATCGATCCGGCGCTGGTCGCCCGTCTGTCCGGCGCGTTCACCTCGGTCTCCGGCGATTTCTCCACGCTCGCCGGCGATTTCACCACGCTCGGCGGTCGGCTGAGCAGCCTCGGCCGCGATCTGGAGACGCTGCACCGGCAGGTACAGACCGCGGCCGCAGCGCAGTCGGAGCCCGGAACCGCCGGTGCGGCCGCGTCCCGCCCCGCGGCAACGGAGTTCGCGGAACCCGCCGCACCGCCGCCCCCGGCGCCTGCCACCGCACCGGACGCGGCGGGGACGCCCGGTGCGCGGGCCGGCGGGACCGCGGGG
>NZ_BDBX01000040.1 GCF_001613205.1 Nocardia sienata NBRC 100364
AGCATCGACGACTCCACTGTCTTACTCCACCACAAAGGCGGCGTCGATGCCTGGCACCCCATCACACCCCTACTCATGACCCGCCTGCGCGATCACGTCGCGAATCGCGGCGCTGCCGCCGCACCGGCCCGACATCAGGTTCTACGCACCCGCAACGGCAAACCGATCACCGATCGCCGCTACGACAACCTGCACAACCGATTCCACCACCACCTCGCCTGGGCCGATGCCAAAGGTGTGACCGTGCATTGGCTGCGACACACCACCCTCACCTACGTCGAACGCCACTACGGCGAAGCCATCGCCCGCCGCTACGCCGCCCACAAGAACCCAGGCCTATCGGCCACCCCGATCTACATCACAGCATCCCTGCCCGAATGCGCCGAGGCGCTCTCAGCCTTGACCGGGCAACCACACCCCCTCGCCCGCAACAGCCCTGCGAACCCGAGGAGTTCATGATCTGACCAGGAGCAACTTCAACGCCGGTGTACTCTGGCTGCATGTACACCGAACTCCGGTGCATCTGCTGCAAACCCAGTGTTCTGATCCCCCTCCGGACACTCTTTCGACCTTCTGAACTGCGATTATATGCAGATTCTATGAATTAGTATTGACATATCCGCAGGTCAAGGCGTTGTGTGGGTGTTAGCGCTCTCCTCGGACACCATATCTGTGGCATTTCTGCTCCAGCAATCGTGTCTCGGCACCGGCACTGACACCAGCGGGACCATCGCCGAAGTCGCCACCGCCGTCGCGCATCTCAATCCCACGCGCTGGTACGCCAGGGCCAGGATGACGTGCGGCCTCTGGGGGACCCCTCCAGTGTGAGTAGAGGACGGCGCCTGTTTCCCTGCTCGGTCCACCGAGACCGGACTGAGAGTATTCGGTGGCGAGATCGTCTTGACTAGTCGGCGGTTCTCGATGGGCGGCGGTGGGCACCTGTCGTTGGTGCCGGAGTGCCTGTAGGACGTGTTTGGAGGCGTTGTGTCGTGCCAGCACTGTGGTGCCCAGGCGATGGCATTGCGGGTTTGAGGCCGCCGTGTGTGTCATCGAGTGGGTCTCGGGCCGGTTGAGCTGGCGGCGAATGGTCGCGCGGAGAGTCCGGGATCGGTGGGAAGGGCATTGTATATCACGTGTCAAGGAGATGGGATACCTCATGGGTTCGTCGGTCGGCAGCGCTTCGCCGATGAAGGCTTCACGGACGCTCGCAGGGATGGATCCGACAGCCTGCGTGATCGGTGTGCCTACTGGGCGGGGCTGCTGTTCGAGGTGGCGTAGTGCGCCGATCAGTGGCCAGTTCAGGTCGGGAAGTAGTACTGCACCACCGCTCAGTGATCCGTTGGCCTGGGCGGCAACACCGTGTAGGCCGTCGCGCTCGCCAGGGCGATCGGCGCGCCGCCGACGGTATGCGGCGCGCGGTGCGGATCGGCGGTCCTCGGTGTCTCGGATCCAAACATCGGGCAGAGCTACCGCGGCCTTCAGTACCGATCACGCCCGGCGGTGGACCGTTCGTAGGCATTGCCGAGCCGTTAAACTGTCCGCAACCAGGGCTGTTGATCGTCTTCTTCGTCCACGCTGAATGCCTATGTATTAGTGGCAAGTTGGCAGCCCAGACCGAGGCAGGGCAAGTATGGTCATCGCATGGCGGAACGGTCTCAATCGAGGCGCATTACCAATTTGACCATTGGACACCTCGCATGGGCGATGTCCGGCAGCGGCGTCGCCCTTCTGCTGGCTTCGAGTATCTCCTCCGAGAAATGGGCACCATGGTCCGCTTTCGTCAGCCAGCTCGGCGGCTTGCTGCTAGCTACGGGCCTGGTGACCTTGGCGTGGGAACAGTGGGGGCGCCGCAACTTCACCGCTGAGGTGATGGAAATCGCGAACCTTGGTACAGATCTTCAGAACTCCGGCATTAAGCGAGTTACTGACCAGTATCTCAGCGACGTCGTTTGGTCCGATCTGTTCGCTGACGTCCAGAAGCTCGACATCGTGGTCGCCTACGCCAGCACATGGCGCAATATACATCGAGGCCGCATCATCCAGGCCGCTACTAACCCCTCTGCCCGCATACGTGTGTTCCTACCCCACCCCGACGATGACGCGACGATGAGCAACCTCGCGCAGCGGTTCAGCATCACAACCGGGGAGATCCGAGCCAAGGTCCGTGAAGCGATCACTGACTTCCGGTCTATGAGTCAGCCCGGTGGAGCTCAGGTTGAGGTCTGGCTGCGCAAAGGGGACCTCCTCTACAGCTGCTACCGGTTCGGAACACAGCGCGCGGTGGTCACTCTCTACTCACACACTCGAGAACGTCAGACCTCTGTGCCAACCTTTGTGGTGGACGGCGGATCACTGTTTACGTTCGTCTACCGCGATATCGAAGCCATCAGAGCGCAAAGCGAGTTGGCACCGTAGGAGGGTTTCTTGACGGAGATGATGCACAGTCCTAACACGCAGCTCCACCACGCAGATCTGGACGAGAGCTTTCTCAAGCTGTGTCGCGCGGAGGGCAAGGTCGCCTGGGACATCGAGACATCAGGGCTCGACTGGAGAGCAGACCGAATTGCCACCTGCCAAGTCGCAGCTGGCAAGGCCATCGCGGTTGTTCGCTTCAGCGGACGCGAACGTCCGGAACGCCTCATAGGCCTTCTTGAGGACAAAGCGGTGATGAAGGTGTTCCATCACGCACCGTTCGACCTGCGCTTCATGAGCTACCAGTGGCGGGCATCGCCAATTTCAGTCGCCTGCACAAAGGTCGCGTCGAAGATACTTGACCCGCAGCTGGACAATAGTGAGCATAGCCTGATGCCAATCCTGTCTCGTCGGCTCGGAATCCAAATCAGCAAAGCTCAGCAACGTTCAAATTGGCTAGCCGAAGAACTGACCGCAGCCCAGCTAGACTACGCAGCAACTGATGTTCGGCACCTACTGTCGCTACTCGCAAGCGAACTCAATGAGGCCCGGCAACGAGGCTTAGAGCACCTGATTCTGCAGTCCTTCGACTATATCCCTTGCCGAGTTGCACTGGACCTACTTGGAGCCGGCGACGTATACGCATATTAGTGCCGCGTTTTGCAACATTCGGCAGATAATCTGGCCGTCGGTTCCTCGACCCGGCCACGAAGTACTGGATTCTTCGGCGTGCCGGTTCGTCATCGGATCAGGAGCGGTAGGCGGCGGTTTGTTGGTTTGTGAATGGTGATCCATCCACAAACCGCGACGGAGATCGTCAGAATGATGCCGACCGTGGGTGCAAGCCGCTTGGTCTTTGATTAGTCGGACGGTATCTGATCTGCCTGTCTATGGGTCCCTATCGAGTCCTTACCAACCACGAGTTCTGTTGTGAGGGCATGCAGGACAGTCGGGGCGACCACAGGCAAGGCGGGCAGAGCCCTCTCCCATGGTGCGACGGACAAGGCGATCGCGAGTAGGCGCGCGGGCTGTCTCGATGCGAGTTCAGAAGTGGCACATAAGACGTTCAGTGACGTCGCACCGGCTTCAGCGTGGCCGGCTATCCCAGTGAGGGAGGAGCCAGTTGCTGCGACTACTTGTGCGAGGTGGGTGAGGGCGTTTGCCTGCTGGATGGGATCGTGGATGCTGCGGGCTATGGACTCGGCGCGATCGGGTGCGGAGAGTGCCCATGCGGCGGCGAGCTGTGCGAATGCTGCCGATTGGAATCCGAGATCGGTGATGGCGCGGGCGATAGCTTCGGCGCGGTCGGGATCGATGCGCGCTATCGCTTTGGCCACGTCCGCTCGTGTGGAGTAGTGGTGTAGGGGTTCGTGGATGTTGTTGGCCAGGACTTCTGCTTCGTGTGCGAGACGCATCGCGCGATCCGGATCGTGGCTTGCGGCCGCAGCAGCGAGGTCGGCGAGTACATAAGCTCGCTGCGCCGGGTCGGTGATGCTGCGGGTGATGGCTTCGGCGCGCTCGGAATCAAAGCTGGCTACTGCTTTGGCGAGGTGGATGAGCGGGTGGTCCTGCTGCGCGGGGATAGTGATGCTGCGGGCGGTCTTCTCCGCGTCCGCAGCCAGTCCAGCAGCGCGGTCGGGATCGGTCCGGGCGATCGCCTTGGCTACGGTGCCGAGAGCGTGGGTTTGTTGAGTAGTTTCAGGAAGGTTACGCGCGATAGCTTCTGCATCGTCGGTTAGTCGACCAGCGCGAGGAGGATCGGCCGTGGCGGCCCTTTCGGCTAGTGCGGCGAGTACATACGCCCGCTCCTCAAGTGCTGGGAGTCGATGTGCCAGAATCTCGGCGCGATCGAGGTCGACGGCGCCTGCTGCTATCGCCATCTGCACGAACGCCTGATTACGCTGCACCGAGTCAGAGATATCTTGAGCCAGCGATCCAGCGCGGTCGAGGTCGACGCTCGCCATCGTGATCGCCACATGCGTGTGGGCGTAGTCTCGCTGTTCCAGGTCGTTGAGTTGACGTGCCAGGGCCTCGGCGAGATCCGAATCGATACCCACGAGCAACGGGGCTAGGCGAGCGAGGACATAGTCGCTGACGCCCTTTTCAGCCTCGCCCACGGCTATCGTTTCCGCGTTGAACGCGATACTCGCAGCACGTTCCGAGTCGAACTCGATGACGACCTCAGCCAATCGAGCGAGTACTCGAGCCCGGCACGCGTCGTCCAGAATGCTGCGAGCAATATCCTCGGCTTCATCGACAATTCGCACCCACCGTCCGGGATCGATACTGATCGCGACCGCAGCGACACGGACGAGCTCGTTGGCCCTGCGTTCCATGTCGGAGAACCCTTGGGCCGCGGCCTCCGCCTTCTCGATGAGTGCTGCGGCACGGGCCGGGTCGGTGACGGCAGCGAGACGGGCGAGTCTGAGGAGCAAGCTGAACTTCTGCGACTGGTCGATGATTGCGTCGGCGATGGTTTCCGATTCGTCGAGATCCAGGGGGTCCCTCGCGGTCGCCAAATAACCTGCCACCATGTCGCGATGATCAGGGTCGTGGATGGCGAGCGAGGCGGCGTCGGCCTCACGAACCAGGCGTGGAGCGCGGTCAGGCGCAATGATCACTGCACTGTGCACCAACCAGATCAGCGCTTGGGTGCACTGGTATGCATCGGCGATACTGTGAGCGATGGCTTCTGCGCGATCGAAGTCGATTCTTGCAGTCTGCTCGGCTACGTACGCGAGGGCGAAGCCCTGCATGCTTGTCTGCGAGATGTGGGAAGCCGCGGCGATTGCTTGGTCGATGAGTCGATCGGCTTGCTCAGGATCGGTCGCCGCTACTGTCACGGCCAAGTCGATCAGTCCGTATACTCGCGCCTGCGGATTGGCGTTGCTGCGGACGACAGTTTCCGCGCGCTCAAGGTTACCCAGACCAGCCCAGACAGTGCACAGTTGAAGGGGGATGCTGTCGTTGCGTCTGTGTAGGTGATCACGATAGCGCGCCAACCGCGCGGTCGCGAGCAGGTCCGGGGCGGGCTGCTCATAGATGCGTTGCTGCACGAGGCGGATTTCGTTTAGGCCGATCCAGTCGCTCCCCGTCCGCATGCGTATCCGGGCGTGGCGGGTGGTGTCGAGGGCGGCAGTGATCATTCGTGGGAGGTCGTTGTGTCTGTCGAGGACGGAGAGATAGCGGTGTAGTAAGAAGTCGGGGGAGTCGGTGGGCCAGCCGAGGCTGCGGTAGCGGTCGGCCCAGGCGTGCAATCGGTCCAGGCACTTGTTGGTGTAGGTGGTGCCGAGCAGGCTTTCCGCGGTGCGCTGCAGGGTTTCGTGAGCTAGCGCGTAGACGGGGTCTCCGGTGTCGTCGAGACTGGAGTAGGCCAAACGAGTGCGCAGGCTGCGTCCGGCGACCGCGTACAGCAGTTCATGAATCTCGAACGGCGCCATGCCGGTGAGGTCGGTGAGTTCGGAGGCGGTCAGGCCGTTGGCGGTGGTGATCAGTGCGAGGAGCTCACGGTGCTCGACAGGGCCACGCAGCAAGGCGCGGAGTTCGCGGACGGCCTTGCTTCTGACATCGGCAGCAAAGGGTGAGGAAGCGAGTGGGTGAGGCTGGGCCTTGGTAAGGGGGTGCCCGTGAGGGATGGGCAGTGTGGGTCCGTGTCGGCTGGCGACGATGACCCGCAGGTTCGGATCCGGCCGGGCGGGTAAAAGTGTCACGATGGGCGGAGTGCCGGTATCCTCGTCCAGTCCGTCCACGACGAGCACCAGCCGGCGGCCGGCGTCGGCTTCGTTGCGAGCGGCGAGATTAAGCAGATCGTTGCGCAAGCCGTCACGAGTGAGTGTTGTGGCGGCGATCAGTGGCTGTTGATCGGGTAGCAGGGTACCGAGTTGGTCCAGGACAGCGGCGGTGAATGCGGTGTGCGTGTTCTGGTTGGCGAGGCGGTCGGTAATGAAGAACCCGATCACCGTCACCTTCGATGGTGGGAACAGTGTGAACCAGGTCAAGAGGGCGGACTTCCCTGCCCACGGTTTCGCTTTGATCCACAGGTAGGGCTGCTCACCGTGGCAGAACCCCGTTAGCTGGTCGAGTTCGTGTTCCCGACCTTGCAGCCCGTCGATGGGTGCGAGGAACTCGCGCACTTGCGAAATATAGCGCGACCTCCCGTCATGCAGACTGCTGGCCGGCACCATGCCGAGGTGGAGATGGTGCGAGATTCGCAGATCGCCGCCGACATGGACTCGGTCGAAGTCGTAGAGCGGTGCACCCGACTGTCGCCCACGGATCATGGGTGTGAGGCATCGCCCCCGGTGATGTTCTTGAACTCCATATCCCCACCGAATTGCCCCCCGGCGATCTCTACTCCGGTGCCCGAGGACCGGACTCCATCAGCGCTAATCCCGCCCTGGGACTTGATCTTCCGCAGGAAGACTCCCCGAGTGGACTCGTTGCTGAGAGTGGAAGACTGGGTCGATTGGGTCCACAACGACGCGGCGAAGACTCCGGCGGTCAGCACCGCGACGGCTACCCACATCCACAGCGAATGGTCCCCACCGGTCGCGTAATTCACCGCCACCGCTAAGCCCGTCGACATCGCAGCGGTCAGTGCCGTGGGCGCGACTACCCGTGTCAATACTTGTCCCGAAGCCACACCGACCTCCTGCACGCGAAATGGTGAGACTTATCCTCACAGGACAGAATCCAGAAAACCAGCCGACACAGGGAATCCCGCTCGTGCGCTGCGAACGGATCTCCAGCACCATTGGGTACCGCGACCCTCGGTCCGAGACATCAGGTTGGAGGCTGGTGAGCAGGCGCGAATGTGGTTCTGGTCTGGGCTAAAAATCACAGTTGTGGCAACGGATTCAGCACGTCGGCCGGATCGGTGGCAGGATGTGCCCCTAGCGAGCCCGATTGGACCCGTGACTCTCCAGGACGCATCACACAAGACGGTTACGCAGCAAGCTGTGCGACCTTGATCAAATACCGGAAGGCCACTTCACCATTCCTGCCGACACAAGGCGGGAAGGTGTCGTGCCTCCTGTGAGTAGAGGCGACACCGTGTTGATCAACGTAAACTCCCGTGGCCGGGACGCGTTGACCCGTCTTCCAGGTGCCGTCCGGACCGAGTGGGTGGTGGTAAGCCATGTCTGACTCCTTCGTGATTTCTATAGACAGCCGTCGCCAGCCCTCAGATGCTGAGCGCTCCTTGGCCTGCCGATGTGGTAGCGAGTGGTTCGCCCTCGATGGGCGAAGCGCGGGCCTGGATCAAGATGCGGGTGCGGTGACCCTGTACAGGGACGGCACAGTCAAGGCCTACTGCGGGGCACCGCGATGTGTCGAATGCGGCGTTGCCGCCAGCATCTGAGAGGAATCAATCGGTGGTGCGCGTGCGCACATGCCGAGAGGGTGGGCATTTCAACGGGTGGTCTCCTTGAGGTGGTCCGAAACCAGATTCTTGTTGCGAGAAGTGACCATACACTGAGCTGGCGGAACCGGGACGCCAATGCTGTTGCGTCCGAATGCAAGCGGGCGACTTTCATCAACTTCTGGATGCGCAGACCTGCGACTTTCCCTCAACTTTCCATTTTCCTTCCGATGGTTGATGTGATCTATTTAATATCACAGACACATCGGCTATAACACCTGCACTCCAACGGCTTTTGCGAGCCAAGATGCAGACATGTCTGCATCTTGGCTCGCAAAAGCCGTTGGCGGCTGCCGAGGAAGGAGGTCCTAGATTTCTTGATTTCATGAAATCATTTTCACGCTGTCTTGGCCGTGATGATTGCGCAGGCAGGCAATGGAAGAACGCGGAAACGGGCAATTCCCTGAAAAACCGAACTATGCAGCAAATGTGAGAAAGGAATGTTTGGCGGGTACGAGAGCTTCGTGAGTCATAGAGCTTCGCGACTCATGGAGCTTCGGGAGTCATGGAGCTTCGGGAGTCATGGAGCTTCGCGACTCATGGAGCTTCGGGAGTCATGGAGCTTCAGGAGTTATGCCAGTGATGGCAGTTATGCTGCGGTGGGAGATGGTGCTGGACCGCGGGGCTGGGAAGGGTCTTGCGGAGCTCGATCGATGGCACTACCCGTACGATGCCGAGGTGCTCGCCGGCTGAGACCTACGATGCGGTGCACTGATGCGTAACTGGTGTGGCGGCTGGTTCGGGCAGTGCTCGGTCTGGCTGGCTCGTGGGTCGCGCTGGGCGGCGGCAGCAGTCGATCGGATGCACCGCCATACTCGGCGCGTGCCCGGCAGTTACGCATCGACGAGCAGTGCCTTCTCGGAGCCAGTCAGGCCGGGGGCCTGTCCAGCCAGCCGCCCCGGTGGTAGTCCGAGCCCGGGAGGGAATACGCCATCGAAACTAAAACCCGCGCAGAGGCTCCGGCCCGGCGGCCGGAAGTCCTGGACCGTCATCATCGGATAGTCGGAACTGCGCCCCGACGAACTGCGCGTGCTGCGCAAAGAGACCCGCGAGGTCGACCTGATCGCCGCGCTCGATGCGAGCGAGGAAGGAGGTTGCGGTTTGCAGAAACTCCAGACACGCTTCCCGGCGGTCGTTCACGGACGATCTTCGACAGGCGCTGGGGCGCAGTCGCTGATGCCCCACTGTCAGGTGCTGCTCGGCAAACCACCGGCCCAGCGTGACACTCACTTTTCGGACCGTGTGCGCCAATTCCTGGGCAATCGGAGCATCCAAACCTTCTGCTGCCGAGAGGGCCTCGGCCGCGACTTCTCCGACGCGATGCCTCCTTGCGTCGAGACAGGCCACCTCGGCCTCTCCGGTCACCGTCCGCCCTGACAGACCGGTTCGATCAGCTCGACGAAGCCACGGCAAGTTCGGCGAGGGGGGCGGGGTCGGTGGGGGTGATGTATCGGTAACTCTGGGGAGGTTGGAATGTGGCGTGTGATCGTAACCAACTGAGCGTCATCGATTCTGGTAGTGCCCGAGGGTTGACGATCGTAAGGGCGGTGGCGTGCTCGGTGCCGGTGAAGTAGTCGGAGAATTCCGCTCGTGACAGGCCGATTTGCCGTCGGTATCGTCGCCAGATGATCTCCGGGCTGTCGGTATCGCGTTCCGCGAGTGTTGCCACGCCGACCACGGCCATGACGGGCGAGCTTGAGTAGAGGACGAGAAGCGTCCCGGGGGGCGCGGATACGCGGGTGCGTCGTAATTCGACGGTCTTCGTGCCGTCGAGGATGGCATGGGCGAATCTGGGGCGGAGCGACAGGAGCAGCGGGCGGGGCGCGGGTGGATGCCCGTATTCTGGTGCAGGTGTCGCGATCATGGCACGCACTTTATCTGCGGGCATGGTCGAACGCACGTTCGACGCGCAGGTTCGGGTTCTGCTCGGGTTAGGTAGTCCCGGAGCGATATAGGGCGGCAAAGAGCTCCGGTTCGATGGGTTGAGGTCCGTAGAACGCTTTTGGGCCGCCGTGCTGGTTCCTCAGCTGGTTGTAGGTGCTGTTGGAGATGGGTGTGTCGAATAGTTCGGTGTCGGAGAACCGTACGGCTTGCACTGTGGGTCTGTCCTTGGCGAGCTTCTCCAGCAGCGGCAGGTCGAATACTCCGTAGTGCTGAAAAGTGGCATGCAGGCGTGTGGGGGTGTCGACTTCGATTGCGTCGAGTAGCGATGTGCCGATGATCTCTGCGGAGGTGTTGCGTCCTTGGCTGACTCGCCACAAGATTCTGGCGGGTGCGGTCAGCTTGCGATCGGCGGCTCGGTAGTAGACCTGTTCGCGGCCGAGCGATAGCTCGATGGGGCGGGTTGTGAGCTGACTCGGGTAGCCGAGCAGTTCCCCGCTCCACCGGGGCTGAATGGGGATGATGTAGTGCCTCAGGGCGCTATCGGTCAATTTGGCTGGCCACAGCGATCGCTCGATCTCGGCAGCAGTGCGAGGGGGGAGGCCGGGGCGCAACAATGGTCCCGGCGCTGCATCGACGAGTTGACGCGCCTCATTGGCGGCCTGGCCGATCTCGTGGCTTTTCCCGCATACCGGAATAACCCAGGCGTACCTGTGATGATCGTGGTGGTGAAACGGTTCGGATGCCATCGCGCGTGTGAGGACGCCGCCTACGTGTCGATCGGACACGTCGATGACATATGCTCCCTGTTCCCGTGCATCACGGCGCAGAAGCCAGAGAAGTTGGCGGGCGATGGTGTCCGACATCGGGTGTCCGGCGGTCCGCAGGAAAGGCACCCGCATGACCCGGCTGTCGAGGTGTGCGGCGTAGCAGGCGATGGCAGGTTCGTCGCTGGTGTGGATCAGCCATCGCGGCACATCTTCGCGCGCGAGCCTGCGCAGCAGGTCACGCAGTTCGCCGCGGGTCTCCCCTGAAGTCCGGCCCAGAAATTCCAGTAGGCGGGTTTCGTCGTCCGCGCTGGCTCGAACGCGGTCGTATGCACTGCCTTGCAACCTTGCGGGCTGGTAAGCCCAAGCTCGTGCCACCTTGTCCAGGTGAGTGACGAGGTGGTCAGGATCCAGGACGTGGAAGGCGGCCAGAGCCGGCACAGTTGGTTGCAGGCTCTTGAACCGTTTGCGCATCCCGTCGTCCCAGGTCAATAGGACACCGACTCCGGCGGCCACCGCTTCCGCGATTTGCCATAGATCCCCCTCGTCCTGGATGGACAGCTTCTCGCCGAGGCCGTTCGATGCTCGGACCAGTTGCGTGAATATGGCTTCGGCTTCGCTTGCGGCCGCAGCTCGCCGGGGGTAGTGGCTCGCGGCTCGCTCGATCGGTGCTCGTTGGACCCGTGCATGCTGTGCGAGTTCGCGATCGACAGCGTTGGTGACGACCAGGCGAAGACGACCCACGAGGTGGTCGGCAACCAATACTTGGGACCTCTGTGCGCTGCGAGTGGCTGTTCGCGTGTGCAGGTCCATGAGGATATTGAGGTCGAGGGCCGCCTCGATCAGATCGGGCTCGTCGTCTAGCATTTCGGGTTCGGTGAGGAAGCTGAACAGGTCCTCGTGGCCGTGGTCCAGCCACCATACGGTCATTGGGCTGCGATCTTTTCCGCGGCCGATGGCAGTACCTCGTGGGTGGAAGCCCAATGCCTCCCACATGGGGTTGAGTTCGTAATCGTCGCGACACTTGGCCCGAATGCCCAGGCGGGACGTGTGTCTGGCTGTGATCCCATCCACTAACGCATGGGCAACGCCCGATCCTCGTGCCTCGGCGTCGACGCACAGGTGTGAAAGCATGACCTGGTTGTTGCGGGGAAGCCGAAACAGGGCATAGCCGACGAGACGACCCTCGATCTTGGCAGCCAGCAGGCCGCCTTGGTAGGTGGCGTCCCTGAAAGCGCCTGCTGGCATCATTCCCAGGGTTCGGCTATAGCGCTTACCCAACCTGATGAGCTCGTCGATCACCGGATCGTCCGGCCGTACGTCGTCGATTTCGAGCGCGACCATAGATCGATCATCCTATGTATTGGGCCGCGGCGTCGGCTGTATTCGGCTCTGCGTCAACATTTTTCTCGCGGAGATGGAAATGAATCCGAGATTGGTTGGACGACTGCTGTGTTGATCGGAAGCGCTGTGAACCCCTGGACTGGGTTCAGCCGAGTCTGTCGGGGCCTGGGGCTACAGTTCGGCCTGATCGATATCGCAGGGGTTCATGGAGCAGGGGAGTGCAGGTGGGCAGACGTCGCCGCCGCTCATCCAGTGCTGGTGTGCTGGGGATGGCCGGGATCGCCGTGTTCGTTGTGGGGGTTCCGGTGATGCAGTTCGCTCGCGATAATGCCGTGATCATCGTCGTTGGGATGATCGCCGTGGTGGCCGGTATCGGCGGCGCGTTCTATGCCCGCTACTGGTTGCGGCGCCGCCGGGTGGAACGTGCGCAGGATCAGCTGCGGGCAGTGCTGCCGTTCCACTCGATGGATGACAAGCAGTTCGAGCATGCGCTTGCCTCGTTGTGCCGGTCGGCGGGGTGCCGGGATGTCGAGGTCAGCGGCGGTGCCGGGGATCGCGGGGCCGATGTCGTCGCGACCACCGCCGATGGGCGGCGGTTGATCGTGCAGGCCAAGCGCTACAGCATCAACCATGCAGTGGGGGATCGGGAGATGCAGCAGTTCGTCGGTGGCCTCAGCACCTGGCACAACTACGACGTCGCAGTGCTGATCACCACGTCGCGTTTCACCCGTTCGGCGCGGCAGACCGCCGAGCGTACCGGGATTCGGCTGGTGGACAACGCTATGCTGGCGAAATGGAATGCAGGCACAATCCCTGCACCGTGGACATGATACGTCACCGGAGACTGCCCAGGTTCCTTGGCCGTGCACTGCATGGGTATGCATGCGGAAGCTCATCGGTGTGAAATCCGGGCGCCCGGCAGGTCCGCCGTCAACGCCGTGCACCTCACCTTCGTCGGCCCGGTTGACGGGTCGGGATCTGCGCTCGGCCGGACGGGCCGGCTTCAATGGCCACGCGAAATGAAAAGCCTGGCTACTGTTGCGGGGTGGTTTCGTGCTGACGGCGTAGCCGGTACTCTGGTGGTGGGGAAGTCAGCTGGCAGGCGTGAAAGCGGTGCCTTATGCCCCATCCACCCACGGCCGTAACCGTTCGTGCGCGGTCGATCCCAGCCGGTATCCACGTCATCGGCCACCATGATCGCCGATACCACCGAACCCGCCGCGACGGATCCGACCCTCGATTCGAACCGCGAAACAGCAGGGCAACCTCGATCGGTAGCCCGACGGCCCGACCCGCTAGTGATTTCACGGCGAGACACCGGCGGAAAGACACGAAGCTACTCATCGGCCCACTGACCAGGTGGTTTCCGCTGCCGAGCCCCAGTACCCCGTTCCCACCCAGCTCGGGTAGGTCGGTATGAGCATGGCGGAGGAATTTTTCGGCGGCCTCTACCCCGAGACCACACCCACACCCACACCGGTATCCGACAATCTCGTCACCGAGTTCGCATTCCCCGACACCTTCGGCGAGCATGCCCCCACTGATCTGCACTGTTCGGTGACCGCAATGGACAATCGAGGCCGGCTCGCCGCCCGCGCCACGGTCCGGGAACTGAACTGGCAGCCAGGACAGACAGTATCGATGACCCTGCAACAGGGGGTAATCGTGATCCGCCGCGCACCACAGGGCCACCAGTTACCGGCCTCCGGTTTCGTGGTCCTGCCCTCGCGGATCAGGAACCGATGCGGCCTCTACCCGGGCGATCGGGTCCTGGTCGCCGCCTCACCCAGCGCGGAGATACTCGCCGTCCTGCCACCGCGGATCCTGGCCGCCGCAGTACAAGCCCACTGTCCCGGGCTGCGGGGGAGCGAGTCATGAAGGACAACACCCTCGCCGCGCTCCGCAACACCCTCACCCGCAGATACTCGAGCCCGCCGCACACACCCACCCCGGCAGAAGCGACCTTCGACCGATTCATCCCACACATACTCGCCACCGAATCCGCAGCCCAACAAGAGTGCTACGGCGCCTACTGGCGATTGTTGCTCACCGAATGGGGCCCTCGACGCCTGTCCGATCCGACTCCCACCGAGATCCTGCAACTGATGAACCGATACAAAGCCGGCGCGGTCATCCGGTCGAACTGGCGCGGCGGCAGTGCCGCGACCCGCAACCTCCTGCACGGTATCCGGCGTCTCTACCGGCTCGCCGAACTCGACGGCCTCATCACCCCCGCCGCCAACCCCGCCACCAAAGTGCCGATGCCACCGAAACTGGAAAGCACCCGCCACGCCCTCACCCCACGCCAAGTCGCCGAACTCGGGCGCATCGCCATCGAAACCGGCAACGACCCCGAACTCGACGCACTCATCGTGCGCTTGCACATCGAAACCGCCTGCCGACGCGAAGCGGCACTCAAGCTACGGGTCGACGACCTCAGTACCGACGACTGCACTGTTCTGCTGCACCACAAGGGCGGTGTCGACGCCTGGCACCCCATCACACCCCTGCTCATGCACCGTTTACTCGACCACGTCGCCAACCGCGGCGCTGCCTCCGCACCGGCCCGGCATCAAGTGTTGCGGACCCGCAACGGCAAACCGATCACCGACCGGCGCTACGACAACCTGCACAACCGGTTCCACCACCATCTCGCGTGGGCCGAAGCAAAAACGCGTCACCGTGCACTGGCTCCGGCACACCACCCTTACCTACGTCGAGCGTCACTACGGCGAAGCCATCGCCCGCCGCTACGCCGCACACAAAAACCCAGGCCTATCGGCCACCCCGATCTACACCACAGCATCCCTGCCCGAATGCGCCGAGGCACTCTCAGCGTTGACCGGGCAACCACACCCCCTCGCCCGCAACAGTCCTACGAACCAGAGGAGTTCATGACCTGACCAGGAACAACTACAACACCGGTGTACTCTGGCTGCATGCACACCGAACCCCGGTGCAGCTGCTGCGATTCAAGTGTTCTGATCCCCCTCCGGACACAAAATCGACTATCTGACCTGCAATTATGCCTAGATTCTATGAACTGTTCTTGATATATCCGCAGGTCAAGACAGTGTGTAGGTGTTCGTGTCCTCTTCGGACACCTTTTCCGTAGCATTTCTGCGGCGGCAACTGTGTCTACGCACCGGCACCTACACCGCCGCGACCATCGCCGAAGTCGCCACCGCCGTTGGGTATCTCACCGGCGGCTGCCGAGGATATGTTCCTCGCCCTGACCCATGCCAGCGGTGTGCACTCCCACTGAGCGATGCGGGAGCGATCGGTGCGAGGCTGTCGCGTTCCTCGGGGCGCTTCCACGTCAGGGTCGGGACGACACGCGGCCGCGGAACTTGGTCCAGCGCGCGCGTAGGGGGACCGGGCTGCGGCGGTCGGGGCGCAGCCGCATTGCCGGCCACAGGGAGGGGCGGAACCATTCGAAATTGCTGCTCGCATGTACGACTCGCTGTACTTCGTCGGCTGCGCCGAGTGTTCGCTAGGTGTCGCAGGGACTAGCAATTAGCGCCTTGAGCGGGGCAGGGGTTCGAGTCCCCTAAGCTCCACAGAAATGGCAGGTCAGGCCCGGTCTAAGACTGGGTCTGACCTTTCTTATTGTGTTTGGCCCGGCGGGTTACTCCTCGTTTTGGTGGTTCATGTATCAGCGCGTGTCGTGGCGGGTCGCGGCGGCGAGGTTGGCGCTGACCCTGTGGTGGGTGTAGTGGTCACCGGCAAGCCGCGGCCGACCGAACCGGGACAGCGTCGTGGATCCTGGCTCAGGTCCCACGACGCTGTTCAGCCTTGATCTGCGATCAGCAACGCCACCTGCGGGGGGCAACGAACTACGATTCGTAGGGCGGCGCGTCAGTGGTTGATCGCAATGCTCGCACGTTCGGCGTGCGCCCGAGGCGTTCACTAGCACGACAGGTCGGTCCATCGTGTGGTGTCATTCTTTTGCGTTCCATGTCCAGTCGGGCAAGCCTTCGAGCCGTTCGACCTGTTCCTCGGAGATGGCGCCCTTGGTTTTTCTCCGCCGTTGGGTGAGGACCCATACGCCGAGCCGTAAAAGAGTCTCATCGATGTAGCTCTGCGGGACGCGGGCGTGGCCGTGCTGGTCGACGTACGCGACGAGTCGGCTGAATCCTAATTCCCATTCAGCCTCCTGCAACGCAACGTGCTGGACCGGCAGCGGTGGGACACCCGCGAACAACTACGGATCGCGATCGTGACGTGGATCGAACGGACCTACCACCGCCGACGCAGGCAATCCCGGCCCGGTCGGTTGACCCCAG
>NZ_BDBX01000041.1 GCF_001613205.1 Nocardia sienata NBRC 100364
GCCCCGTGCGCCAAGAAAGAACCGTGTCATGTTGTCATTCGTTTGGGTAGCAAGATGCTAGAGATAGCAGGGCGATCGAGTATCAGTTTCCCACTATCGCCAGCACTAGGTTAATCGCGATGGTGCGAAGCCTGTTCCAGCGCGGAATGGCCTACGCGTACACTTCTTGCTGAGTCGGGCCAGTTTGGGCCATCCTCTAGGTCGCTGTGATGGTGCGCTTCCGCTTGTAGCGGACACGTCGTCGTTGCTCGGTCGGCGGGTACGTTCCGGCACGCCCGGTCGCACGTATATGCTCCAGAACGGTGTTCGTTGCGTGTTCCAGGCGGCCCAGCCGCAGCTTATGGTAGGCATGGATGGCTGCGTGGCACTGTCGGCATACCGGCTCGAGGTCGGTATCGAGTTCGCTTCCTTTGCCGGATCGCTCGTACGTTTTGTGGTGCAACGAGATACTCTGCGCAGTACCGCATCCAGCACACTTGCGTTCATGAGTGGCAAAGTATTCGTTCCTCCGCTGCGCCCAGGTATCTGACGCCATGTAGACGTCGTACTGCTGCGCACGCTTGCTGCGCCGAGGCTCGCCCTTCTGCGGCGCCTGCTTGGGGCGAATTTAACGTTGCGCCGAAGTTTGTAGCGGGTGCGAGCCAGGCTTCCCTGTGCTCCTTACATGTTCAAGGACGATGTCTGTATTCGCGGCAAGACTCCCCGACTTCTTCGCCTTGTGATACACATCGATCGCGGTATGGCACGGCTGGCAGACCGGCACCAAGTCGGCATCCAGCTCTGCTCCCTTTCGTACATAGGTCTTGTGGTGGAGCGCGATCCCTTGTGTCGCGCCACATCCCGCACATTCTCTGCGATGAGTGGCAAAGTACTCTCGTCGCCTGTTCCGCCACCGCGCCGAGGAGATATAGGTGTCGTATTGGTTGCACGGCTTAGCTGCAGGCATCCCTCGCGCGACACGCTCAGCTTTCACCTTCAGTAGGCGTTCACGCCGCCTGGCGCCCTTGCTCATCGTCTCAAGCGGAGGCAGCCCCTCGGCTACGCGCTGCTCGGCGCGGCGCGCACGCCGCTCGGCCAGCATCTCGGCTCTACCCGGTTCCTTGTTGCGTTTGCTCAAATACAACCCCTTACTCGGCTTTCGAATATATCGCGCTACTCGGACACCCCCGAGGCGACGATCCACGCTCCCACCGAAAGAGCAGGTAACCACGAACCCGTCGGCCGCCGGGCCGGGTCGGCACGGCATCGCGACATTGTTACCCGCCATATACGACAGGATTTGTTGTGGCGCGACTGGCGCCGTAAGTACGGCGGTATGGACACCGATTCGCCAAAGAAATCGAGGATCCGCGGGAACAGAACGACCGATTGAAGCAGCTGCTCGCCGACGCCGAACTGGAGAATGACGCCCTGCGGGAGATCAGCAAGAGAAGATCCTGGGCCAGGCGGCCAGGCGATGCACCGTAGACATGCTCCCGGATCGGATGGGCATGCCCGAAGGTTCGCGTGCAAGATTACGGGGCTCGCCCGCTCCGCTTATCCGCGATTGCTGGCCACGCAGACACCAGCTGATCCCGATGCCGGGCGCCGGCTTGGTCATGCGGCCGAACAACCATGTCACGGTTCCACGGGGCTTAGGTGTATGAGGCCGTGACGTTGGTGACGCCGGAGCGCAATCGGCTTACCGGGGGTCGATTGTCGGCTGCAGTATGGGGCCGATGGTAGCTGTAGTGGATGTTCCAGATCTGCAGCGCCCGTTGACGCTGCAGATCCATTCCCGGGGCATAGGGGAAGTCCCCGGCCAGGATCCGGTTGTAACGTGCGACTTTCCCGTTACCCGGGGCATGTATCCGCTGGTTACGGGCCCCCGGGAGGACCTTCGCGAAGTCACGGCCTTGCAGCACGCGCCGTTGTCGGTGACGATCCGGTTCAGGCAAGTGATGCTGTGGGCGACGAAGAACACTCGTGGCCGGTGCACGAACCCGACAGCAGTAGAGGCTTTCTCATCACCGAGTGGCTCGGCGTGTACCAGTCGAGAGAACCCGTCGACTGCCGAATGCAGGAACACGTAGCCGGCTCGGGCAGCGCGGGTCTTGGCGCGGGCAGCGGCCTTGGCCTGCTCCGAGCCCTCACCGTGGACACGCCATCCGCCACCGTCGGGGATCCGACCGACCTTTTTCTGACGACTAGGTCGACCTCTTGGCCAGCGACGTAGGCGGCTCGCAAGCCCACGGATTCGCAGTCAGGCATCGACTCACCCGATCCCGACGATGCCGCGGTTGATTCGTCGACCCTCCCCCACGGGTCACGCTCTACATGCCGGCACTCACCCAGCCTCCCGACGAAATAGCCCACAGCCAGCGAGGACACCCGCACCTCATCAAGCGGGGCGCAAATCCAGGTTTCCGGCAACGGCAGCGCCGCGATGTGGGTTGGCCGGCGCGAAAGGAACACATACATGAGTTGGTTCTCAGGACTGTCTCAGCTGAACCCGACTTGAGCCCCCATGTCGCTGACCTGCGCATATGGCTCGCTTAATTGATACCTACACCACATAACAGCAGGTAGAAAGAGTGGCATATGTGTCCGGAGGGGGAATCAACCACTACGCCCACGCGCTCACCAGGCAACATCTCCTGCATATCGAGTAGTAGACGCCAGATAGGCACGCGACCCCGGAACGGGACTCGCATCCTCCCGTTTACCTCTTCCCGCGGCCGCGTCGGCTTGGCCGACTATGACTCCGCCAAGGGCGACTCCGTGGGACCTTGGGACGCCTACGACCAATAAGCTCGGTGAGTGTTTTACGAGGAGGATCCAGAAGGGGTGGCGAGTTGTCGTAACCGGCCGATCGACCAAGATCCAACTGAATAGGTTGCCGCGCCGGCTGGGGCCTTCCTCTCGCTAATCGAGGAAGTAGGCGTCGACTTTCTCGTCGGAATCCAAGAGTTCGTCCGAAGCCACGCCGAGTTCCGCCGCTAGCTCTACCGATCCGACGAGTGCGACCTGCACATCAGGTGAGAAGGCGCGTTCGAGCAGCCCGAGATAGTCCGACATGCTCTGGTACACCTTTTCCAGTGTGGCCTGGTACTCCGCGGCGAGTTGCTCGTCGAGGTAACGCTCGATCAGCGCCGCCTCTCGCTTTGTCAACGACGATGCGACGGCCTTGTACATCACAGCGCCGACCGTGGTGCCGATGACGGCGCCGAGGACCGGTATGGGGATAGTCGCCTGGCCGACGAACGAGGACAGCGCGCGTACTGCGGCCTCCAAGGCGATGCTCTCGGAGTTCTCGATGAACTCGAGTTCGTCGATCTGGTCCCGGCGCAACTTGTTCGCTTGCTCTGCGATGCTCAAGGATGTGGTAGGCACGGGGGGTCCAGTCGAGCGGAAATTGGCGTTAGCGGTGGCGCGTGGGCCGGTATCCGAGTAGGGCGGTGCTGATGGCGTGGGCGATCCACGCCAGTCCGGCTGTCCCATCGAGGGTCGGCGGCCGGGTATCCAGTACGGGCACGAATTCGTAGGTGTGGCCGGTTCCGGCGGCTGGGTCGTTGCCGTGATCGGCGGTGATGATGATCCGGTCCGCGCTGTCCATCCTGGCCAGGGCTTCGCCGATGGTGGCGTCGATCCGGGGCTCCGGACTGGGGTCGGCGGAACGCGCCGGCGGCAGCGTTGAACGAGTACGGCGCGATGCGCCGCACCATCTACGCCTGCCGGTACCTGACCGATCCGGACTAAAGGGCGAATCCATCCACGCCCTCAAACGCGGCCTCATCTACGCCCACGAGGGCGCCTTCCGCGCACGCCACCTGGAAGCCCAGACCGAACAAGCCTGGTGCCTGACCGTGGCCACTAACGCAGTAATCGCTTGGACCACAGAGTATTACGCGCTCGCGGTGGACCAGATGCGCCGTCAGGGCCGCCGTATCGACGCCAATGTTCTGGCCCACGTCAGCCCGGCGCACAGCGAGAACATCATTTTCTTCGGCGCGGTCGAGGTCGATATCGACGCCGAACTCGCCCAGCTCGGTCCCACCGGCTACCGGCCGCTGCGGGTCCGCGACACCCTGTTCTGATCAGCACTCATCGCAGCGCCGTTCCCTAGTTCTCGGGCGAGCGCCGCGATGGAGCCGGCGGGGAAGCTGAAGGTGATCGGCCGGGCCGAGCAGGGCGGTGTCGAGGTGCTGTTCACAGACGAGCCCGGGATCCGCAGCACTCCAGATCGGCGAGTACTCCTTTGAGTGGCTGTCCGGCGTAGGCGTCGGTGCCACACACGCGTTTTGCAGCCCCCAGCGCAGGAATGCACGTGCCCTAGTCTGCGGCGGGGCGTGCGGCGCTGATTTCTGTCGCCGCCTGCTGGAAGGCGTCGGCGGCCCGTGCGAAGTAGTCGAAGAGGAATTCCCGCTGTTCGGGTGTGTAGCCGCCGATGATGTCGCCGATCTTGCGGCGGGCGGGGGCGAGTACGTCGTCGAGATCGGCGGGCTGGGCGACCGGCTCGACCATCACCTTGCGGCGGTCGATGGGGTCAGCGCCGCGACGCACATACCCGGCCTTTTCCAGGCGGTCGATGAGCCGGGTGGTGGGCCCGGTGGTCAGACCGGTGCGGGCGCCGAGTTCGCCGGGTGTCATGGCCCCGCTCAGTTCCAGGATGTTGAGCGCGTACAGGTCGGTGGCGCCCAGCCCGACGGCTCTGGCGCCCGCTTGGGCATGCAGCACAACAGAACTCAGGTACCGCCGGAAGACCTGACTGGGGTCGTCTTTCTGCCTATCCGTTGACAAGGGGTCCACCTTCCTCATATTCTCTTCCTAAACGAAGAGACATCTCCTAAGAAGAGAAATCTTCTAGGCAGGGAGAATAGCACGAGGAAGGTCCCCGCGATGACCGCGACCACCACCAATACCGAATCCACCACGGCGTCCACCCACTCCGCCGATTCCGTCGGCCTACCGTCCCCCAGGGCCACGAAGTCCCGTCGCCGCACCGTCGTGAAGGTGCTGGGCGCGAGCGCACTCACTCTCGGCATTGCCGCCGCCGGCGGGTATGTGTGGCTGGACCAGACCTCGGACGTGCGCAACCAGGGCATTGCCGAGTGCACGAGCGTCACACCGGACGGCGGCACCGCCGCGGACCTGCAGGGGGTCTGCGCGACGCTGGCCGAGATGACCGCGGCCTGGGGGCAGGGCGACGCCGACGCCTTCGGCGCCACCTTCACCGAGAACGGCACCTACACCACTTTCGTGGGCACCTACTACGACGGCCGTCGCGATCTCACCGAGTCCCACCGCGCGCTGTTCAACGGATTCCTGAAGGGCAGCAAGCTCGCCGACTCCTACCTCGGCATCCGCTTCTTCGGCGCGGACACCGCGATCGTCACCACCCGCGGCGACCGGTACGACGACGAACGCCCGAGCGAGCTGTCCAAGACCCAGACCTACACCCTGGTGCGCGAACAGGACGGAAAGTGGCGCATCGCCGCCTTCCAGAACACCAAGCGCCAGACCGTCATGGAACGCATCTCATTCCTGTTCGATGCGGACACCAAGCCCGAGGCCGAGCGATGAGAGCACTCGTGACCGGCGCCAGTGCGGGTATCGGTCGAGCGTTCGCGGTAGCGCTCGCGACGCAGGGATATTCGGTGACAGGGGTGGCGCGGGGCGCCGAGGGACTGGAAACGCTCATGACCGAGCTCGGGAACGGGCACGACTATCTCGCCGCGGATCTCGCCACCACCGAAGGGCTGGCGGCGACCGCCGCACTACTCCGGCACGGTGGATACACGCTGCTGGTGAACAATGCCGGTACCGCCACCCACGGCGACTTCGCCGAGCTGCCGCTCGAATCCGCGCTCACCACGATCGAGGTGAATTGCCGCGCGGTCGTCGTCCTGGCGCACGCCTTCCTCGGTGCGGCCGCACCCGGCAGCGCGCTGGTGAACGTGTCCTCCACGCTGGGGGAAATCCCGAAGCCGGGAATCGGTGTCTACAGCGCCTCCAAAGCCTTCGTCACCGCCTTCTCCGAAACGCTGTGGCACGAACAGAAGTCGCGCGCAGTGCACGTCCTGGCCCTGTGCCCGGGTGTCACGCGAACCGCCTCACAAACCGCGGACGACGTCCCGCCCTGGCTGGTCCAGTCACCTCGTGAAGTGGTGGATCGCGCCCGAAAAGCGCTGTCCGGCAAGGCCGGTCCCGTCGTCGCGACCAGCCGGACCAATCAACTGTTCACCGCCGCACTGCGGCTCATTCCCCGCAGGGCCGCCCTGGCCCTGCTCGCGCACTGAAGGAGCTCACCACCATGAACGCCACCACCGACACCGCCGCCATTCGCGCCCTCATCGAGCGCAGCGCACAGGCGTGGACCCGGGGCGACGGCACTGCCTACGGCGAATGCTTCACCGCCGACGCCACCGACGTCACCTACATGGGCACCGTCTACCACGGCGGTCCGGAGATCGGCCGCGGGCACCAGGTGCTGTTCGACAGCTTCCTGAAGGGAACCCGCCTCACCGTCGAGATTATTGAAATCCGCACCTACGGAAGCGACACTGCCATCGTGGTGGCGCGCGGCGAGTCCTCGAAGGGGGCGCCGAAGCAGCTGGGCAAGCTCGCGACCTACACGGTGATCCGCGATGCAGACGGCCAGTGGCGGATCGCGGCGGTACAGAAGACCCAGCGCAAGCGGCTCATGGAGGCCCTCACCTTCACATTCCAGCCCGCCTCCCGCCCGGCCGCCCGCTCATGAGCACCATTGCCGTCCTCGGGGCCACCGGCCGCACCGGGCGGATGATTGTGAACGAGGCACTGGCTCGTGGGCACCGTGTCACCGCCGTCGTCCGCCGGGCCGGAAGCCTCGGTCCAGCAGCGGGATTGACGGTGGTCACCGCCGATCCGACCCGACCGGGGGCCTTGAACGGACTTCTCGATGAACACGATGTGGTGATCTCCGCGCTGGGTGCCGCCGGACGCGGTCCCACCACGCTCTACTCCGACAGCGCCGCCACGATCATGACGGCCCTGCGGCCCAGAGGTCGACTGCTCGTCCTTTCCTCCGCAGGGGTGGGCATTCCATCCGATGCGGACCTGGTCAGCAGGCTCTTCGCCCGGCTGCTGCACCGGATCATGCGCGAGGTCTACACCGATATGGAAAGAATGGAACGCCAACTCGCGCACAGCGAGCTGACCTGGACCGCCGTGCGGCCGACACGTCTGACCCATGACCCCGCAGCCAGGCATCCGCGAATCTCCGTAGGCGCGAAAGCGAAGGTCGGCCCGCGAACCTCACGAGCCGACCTTGCCAGATATCTACTCGACGCCATCGACGACCCACGCACCTACCGCACACCCGTCGCCATCTCTTCGTGAATGCAACTCTGCTGACAAGACCACTTCGAACATCGACCACATCTGCGAAATCTGGCGCTAAGCAGTTACCGCAGATAGTGACATACTATGTGCGGTAACTGCCGAGTCGTCCTGGTGCGATACACCCCGAACCCGGGGGCGACTCGGGAAACTATCTGCGGTAGCGACGGGAGGGTGGTGCGATGGGGCAGGTTCGGAGACTCCCGAGCGCGGTCGGCGGGGTCCGGCTCAGTGATGCCGTGGCGATCTATCTGGCGGCGATCACGGTCGAGAACACGAAGGCGACCTACGCTACGGCGCTGAACCGGCTCGTGGCCGACTTCGGCCGCGATACCGATGTGGCGCTGCTGGGGTCGCAGCCGGATCGGGTGGCCGGCTGGTTCACCTTCATGTGGGGCGACAAAGCAGCCAAGACGTTCAACATCCGGTTGACCGCCCTGCAATCGGCGTGCACGTACTGGGCCGAACAGGACTGGCTGGCCGCCGATCCGCTGGTGCGGTTGAAGGCGCGTCCCGCACCGCCGGATACCAGCAAGGCACTCTCGCGTGATCGCGTCGCCGAGATCCTGACATCGGATGCGCCACTGCGCGAGCGGGTGCTGTGGCACCTGCTGTATGAATCCTCCGCCCGCGCCGAGGAAGTGCTGATGCTCGACGTGCCCGATCTGGACACGGTGAACCGGTGCGCGGTGGTGACCCGCAAGGGCGGGGCGCGTGAGCGGATCGCCTGGCAGACCGGCACCGCGCGGCTGCTGCCACGCATGCTCGCCGGTCGGCGCCGGGGCCCATTGTTCCTCACCGACCGCAAGGCCCGCCCCTCGGTGGCCAGCAACGATGTGGATCCGGTGACCGGGCGAGCCCGCTTGTCCTACCGTCGCGCGGCAGAACTATTCGAGACCTACACCGCACACTTCGGCGACGGCCCCTACACATTGCATCAATGGCGGCATTCCCGACTCACCCACGCCGCCGAGGACGGCGCGTCCACGCCAGTGTTGATGAAGCTGAGCGGGCACACCTCGGTCCGCAGCCTCGCCAAATACGCTCGGGTGTCCGACGAGGGGCTGCGCCGGTTCCAGGCCGACACCGACCCAGCCGCCCGCCGTCGGCCGAACCGCTGATCTGTTTTCCTCACCCGAAACCGTCAGTCGTCTTCGTCTCCGGCATCTGGATCGCGCAGCGGCCGGTGGCGTCCGCCCAGGTCGGGCAGGTGGAAGCTGTAATGGCCCTCCATGCGGATGTGGCGACGGATGAACGGTGACAGCCTCGCGGCATCTTCGTCACGGACCGGATAGCCCTGGGTGCGCAGCTCGTCGAGGGCACGGCTCAGGTACACCGAGTTCCACAACACGATGATGTTCAATACGAGCCCGAGCGCGTCGAGCTGGTCTTCCATGCCGTCGAGGTAGGCGCGGTGCAGTTCGCCCTTGCGGCCGTGGAAGACGGTGCGGCCCAGATCGTGGCGGCCTTCCTGGAGGTTGGCCTGGGCCTTGGCTTCCCGCCGGTAGGGTTCGTCATCGGCCAACCGAAGAATATGGAGAGTCTTGAAAATCCGGCCGTAGTGGGCGATGGCCTGCCCGAGGTGGGTGGGGTTGCCGTCGCGGGAGATCATGCGCGTGACCTCGTGCGCGGAGACTTCACCACGGTTCATCGACACCGCCACCCGGCACATGTCTTCCCAGTGGGAGCAGATCTTCTCCACGTCGATGCGTCCGCGTGCGGCCTTGTCCAGGGGGCCGTAGTCGGCGGAGGTATCGATGCGCCACAGCCGCCGGTCGGGCAGGCTTTTCAGCTGCGGGCGATACTTGCGGCCCAGCAGATGCAGCAGCCCGAAAACGATATCCGAATACGACCCGTTGTCGGAAATGATGTCGTCGGGCACCTTGCTGCCCTCCGGCTGCCGCAGGATCACGTCGATGGCGTTCAACGAATCACGGGGCGTGCCCGACACCACCATCGCGTTCAGCCCGGCCGCCTGGTCCGACAGCATATTGAGCCAGGTAGCGCCCCGTTTCGGCCCGAAGTATTTCCGGTTGGGTCGCGCATGAATAGTCCGGACCGGGACGACGAACCGCATCCCGTCCACCGAGGCCACGGCCCCGCCACCCCACAACCCGACCAGCGGCACATCGGCTTGGGCGTTGACCAGCACAGTGTTCGCCGCGGACAGGGTCTCCGCTCGCAGATAGTGCTGATCGACATGGCGCAGCCGGTCGCGGGTCAGCGCGTCGGCGCCGGGCGTCGTCACCGGGACCAGGCCGACGTTCATGGCCTGGCTGCACAGCACCGCGGCCACCGACACCCCCAGGTCGGCGACGCGGGCGCTGGTCCCGGCGACATGGGTGAACGACTCGCCGAACTCCGGGCACCAGTCCATCACTTCCAAGACCATTTCCGGCAGGTCAACCCTCGGCATCATCGCTGCGGTGCGGCGCCGCAGATCGACCAGACTCGGCTCCTCCGGCGTCGCCGACAACGCGGCCACGTGCAGTTTCCCGTCCTCGTCCACCGACGCGGAAGTGTCGTCGCCCAGGTGTTCGGCGAGTTCCCGATAGGCGCCGTCGAGGCTTTGGGCCAGCTCACCCAAGATCTCATGCGGGTTGCCCGGCAGGCCGAGTGCGTTCATGCCCCGGTCGCGGGCCTCTTCCCACGCCATGCCGGACAGCAGATGCGCGCGGGGGTCACGCCACTTCGAGGAGTGCTCAGCGAAAATGTTGCGGTGCTTGAGATGCCGATGGAACTGCTCGAGCAGGCACAGGGTGTAGGCCGCCCGATCGACGGTGTCGGCCGGCCGCTCCGGCGGGTACACCAAGCGCTGCCAGCCGCCGGCGATCAGGTCATGGTTCACCCGGCGGGCATCGAGCCACCGTGCTGGTAGCCCGCTGCGGCCGGTGCGCTGTGGGGAGATCATCTCCGCCAGTGCGACCACCGCCTTGAGTACCGGCGCCGCGTCGGCGGTGGCACCGAAGTCGATGTGGCGCATCATCGCGGGCAAGAACCCGCGCACCGTGGCGAACCGTCCCGCCAGCTCCTCGAGCTTGTGCGAGTCGCACTCCGGATCGGCTGGCGGCACCAGCTCATCGATCGCGTCCAAGGCGGCCCGCAGCTCCGCCTTGGACACTGTGCTCTCGATGAGATCCCACACCAGATCCAGGGACAGCTCCGGTTCGTTCTCACTCATCTCCAGCAGTACCCGCACCGCGGCGGCGAGCTTGCCGGCGTTGCGGCTCACCCGCGGGTAACGCTTGATCTTCTCCTCGCGGGACTGGCGTTCGGCCTTGGCCATCAAGTTGGTGACCATCAGCAGGTCGAACAGTTCCAGAACGTCATCGATGGCCTTGCCGCGCAAAGTGAACACCGTCGCGGCAAGCAGCGCCAGCAGCCGCTTCCGCTGGGATTTCATCCGCCGCAGGTGCGCGGTCTTACCGGTCAACCCGTGCGTGGCCAGCGCGATCACCCGCCGCGCCGGCACCGCCGCGAAATCCACCGACCCCGGAACGACCGCGTTCACATCCCGTACCCGCGCCAACGCGTTCCTCATGCCCGTCGGTGTCGGCGTGAACGCGCCCTTACGCAACCGCTCCAGCTCCACGAACCGGCGGCGGTTCTCCTGCCGAGTGTCCAGTAATCCGAGCAGCACCCCGGCCTCCCCGCTGGTCAGCTGGGCGGCCAGCTGCGCCCAGAGTCGCCGGTCGGCGTCGGCCTTGCCGTCGGCTACGAGGCGTTCCAGGGTGGTGATGCCCGGCAGCAGGGCATTGCGTTCCCGCAGCCAGCCCACCGCACCGGCGATCAGGGCCTTCGGTCCGTCTCCGGTCATCCACGCCTGATCGGTGACCCACGCAATCAGCTCGGCCTCGACCTGCGCGAACGAGATCAGACCCTCGATGCGTTGGATATCCCACGCGTGCTCGAACCGGGTCTTCTCCCGGTCGGTGTAGGACTTCACGCACGACGGATCGGCGATGTCGAGCTGTTCGGCCAGGTACTCCACCAGTTCGACCGGTACATCGAGCGGATCGGTGAGGAACATCCCCAGATAGCGGACCGTGACCAGCTGCAACGCGAAACCGAGCCGGTTCGAGTCCCGGCGCCGGGCCGCGATCAGCTCCCGATCGGTGTCATCGAGATGGAAGAACCGCTCCAGCTCGACCCGCGACAGCGCACCGAACTGGCCATACCCGGCCCCGACCTCATCACCCACAACCCGACATGCAACCACCACATGCCCGCCCGCCGCCGCCGATCCAGCGAATTGACCTCCAGGGCACAGGACCTCGGAAGTCAGCGCCCTCTAGCGCCAGTTTCCGCTCAACTGGACCCCACATGCCTGGTAACGATCGAGCCGGCGACGGCTGCCGAGGTCGCGGTGAAATTCGTAAGCGCGTAGATGCTCAGTCCTCGGACGCCGCCCGTGCCGAAACCTGAGCCGGTCTCGCCTGCGAGGTCGATCCAGTCGCGCCCGCTGAACTCATTGAGCCGCTTTCCTTCCCGGCGTTTGGCGACCACGGCCAGTACGAACGCCGTCCCGCCCGCGGTCGCGGCGGCGGTGAGTGCGGCCGTGCCTCCTCCTCGCAGCGTCGGCCGACTGCGCTGGTAGGCATCGTCGCGCAGAGACCGGTCCGTGGCGCGAAGCAGGTCCTTTTCGGCCGCCATGGTCGAGGTGTAGGCGTCGCGCTGCACTTCGTTGTATTCGAGCGTCGAGGGTTCGAGCGATTCGAAGCCGACCGATCTGTCTTGGAAGAACGCCTGGACCCGCTGCCAGTCTCTGAGGGAAGGTCCGTCGCCGCTGCGTGACAGTAGCTTGCTCGCTTCCTCGGGCGACAGGGCATGTAGCCGTTGGATCATCTCGAAGTGATCACGGGGGATCTGGTATTTACCGCCGTTGCGCACGTATTCGGGATACTTCTGGAGGTGCCCGGTGATCGCGCTCAGTGAGAAGCGGCCACCCGCTGCGGCGAACTTCTGCTGGATCTCGACACTTCCGCGCATCAGGTCGACGGGTCCGTTGTCGTTGACCCACTGGTAGTCGGCCTCGTGGCCGAGGATCTGCTTGCGGGCGTTGCCGATCCCGACCTCGGCGATCTCGGCGATGAAGCCGTGCATGCCACGCTGTCCGCCGCGGTTGGCGGCGACCACCTCGAGGTCGATCTTCCTGACGGCTTCATCGACACTAGTGAGCGCGTCCCGAAGGTGTTCGTCCTGCTGGCTGAGCGCGCTCAGAAGGTTGTCTATGCGGAGCTGGTTGAGATAGCTCACCCAGGAAGCAACTGCCTGCTCCTGGGCGCTCGTGACGAGCTCGGCAGCGTCACTCACCAGCGACATCCTGTTCGACGCGCATGCCCAGCATGGTCGCGCACGACTTCGTGTTGTTCACCAACGTAGCGAGTGCCGACCGCTCGGCAGGGGCGAGCGCGTGGAAATCGGCGCGGAAGTACACCAAGGCTTCGCCGTAACTCTTCACCAGCCCTTCGCGGAGCAAGGTCGTCCGCTGGAGAAGGTCGTCGATCTGAGCATCCATGCCTTCGACGAGGGCGGTGTTGTGCTTTATCGCAGTCAGCGTTTCGTGCTTCGCCTCTCGATTCTCGAACTTCTTCTTCGCGAACAGGGCGATCGACGCGAGTAGGGTTGCGCCCGCGATTGTCCAGCCGATCGGGCCGGCAAGCGCAAGCAGTGTGGTGCCTGCCGCAGTGCCGCCGCCACCGGCAGCCAGCGCACCGCCACCGAGCCACGCCAGTGCTGCCTGGCTGGCTGCCGCCCCGGAAAGAGTCGAGATCGCGCTGCCGGTCGACGCTGTCCCGAAGGTGGTGGCGACCCACATCGCCGCCGACGGTGCCAGGCCCGTTACCGCGGTACCCGCCGCGAACCCGGCACCGGCGCCGGCAGCCGACAACCGTGCTGCTTCCAGCTCTTTCCGAGCGAAATTCTCCGCATTCAAAAACCGTTTCCGATGTGCCTCGATCTCGTCGAAGTCGGTATCGAATGATTTCGGGGTCTTCGCGATGCTGTTCACCAACTGCTCGACCAGCTCGATCAGGTCCGTCGAACGTTCGCGCTGACGCAACAGAGACTGGCCCCTGTCGGCCATCGCCGTGAAGACGCTGTTGTATTCCGCTACGGCCACTTCGTAGGGGTCCGGCCCTTTCACAGTCAGCTTCTCGACCCTGCCTCTCGCAGCGTCCTTGACGTTGCCGACCCGCCCGGCGAACTGCGATGAAGCGGCTCGCGCCGCCTTGCCGATACCGTCGACGGTCCTGCCGATGCCCTCCTCGGCATTGTCTACGTCGAGCTGTTCTACCATCCCACCCTCCAACACCATTGCGCCTCAACTACATAACGGAGGACATCGACGACATGTATGGCGCCGCAGTGTCCAAACAGACGATTTTCACTATCAACAACAAGATGATCGACGAAATGGCCGAGTGGCAGAACGACCGCTGGACTCGGTGTATCCGGTGATCTCCTGGATGCCATCCACGCGGGCCGTCGACGATTACTCCCCACACACATCGACTCCATACAACCGGGCGAGCTCGGCGAGTCCGGACGGGTAACCTTGGCCGAGCACCCGCAGTCGCCAGGCTTCGCCGCGCCGATACACCTCCACGAGTATCAGAGCGCGTTCCTCAGTCGCGGCGTCCAGCGTGGCACGTGCGAAAACGCCTGATTCGCTGCCCGCGGTGACCTCGATCTCGATCGCACCCACCGTCCCGAAAGTGATACTGTCGCCGTCGATCGCTGCAGCGACTACGACCCGTGCGCACTGTTGCGGAAGCTGTTCGACAGAGAGTTCGACGGTTTGTTCGCTGGGTCCGTCGGCGGTCAGCCAGGCGCCGTCACCTGTCGGCTGGTTGTAGAAGACAAAATCGGGGTCGTGGCGTACTTTTTCGCCGCTGTCGAGAAGAAACCCCACGACGTCGACTTCATACGATTCATCCTGCGTCCACGACACATGATGTGTGGTTCCACGATCTCCCGGGCATCCGCTCCACGCGGGGAGGCTCGGCCGGCACTGTCCAACAGTTCAGTTCCGTGGACCGGAAGGCCCCGGGCTACCGCTCGGCCCAGTCGCGGGTCGTTCTGCGCACCCGCCAGAGCGAGAACATTGGACACACTCGCCGACATATTGACCGCCACGGAGCCATCGAGACCGGTGATCCTGTTCCGTGCGCCGACAGCCGCATCATGCGGACCGCCGAGTACCAGAACCCGTCGCCCGGCCAACAGCTCGGCAGTCTCCGTGCGTGTACGTGACCTGCTTCCCATCTCTCCGGCCGGCGAGGACACATTCTTGGGAGTCCCCGGCCGGATTCGTTCGAGAAGCATCAGAAATGATTGTTCGGTCATGATCGGTGTCTCGTGAGCACGCGCGGCGCGAGCTTTACCGGTGAGCGATTCTTGCGAGTTGGTCACCAGGGCGCTCGTGCGTCCGCTGACGGCCCGGGTCACATCCAGCCCCGCCGCTACGGCTCGGGGTATCAGCTGCGCACGATCGACGCGCGTGTCGCCGGTGAAGGCAACCTTCATACCCTGAACCAGCACACCACCGTCGGTGAAGCGACCGGGGTACTCGAACTCGCAGATGGTCTTCGGCGGGGTGCTCGGCCACGCCGAGCGCCTCCTTGCACCAGGACGGTCGGGCGGGCAGGCCAGCATCGGTAGCGCGATACCGAGATGAGCAGCATCCGTGACCAAGGACCGTAGTACCGCCGCGAGAACCCGCGCGTCGTCGATTGCGTCATGCGCGCGCTGCTGCCGGATGCCGTAGTAGGTCGCGAGCGTGGCCAATCGACAATCCGGTACCGGAGGCGCGACGCGACGTGCGAGCGCCAGGGTGCACAACCGGTTACGGACGGGCAGGCTCGCTCCGATCCTGCCGAACTCGCCCGCGAGGAAGCCATAGTCGAAACCCGCATTGTGCGCGACCATGACCCGACCCGCCCACAACTGGGTCAGGTCGGCCTCGATGTTCTCGAACCGTGGGGCCCCACTCAGAAGTTCACGAGTCAGACCGTGGATGCGGACCGGACCGGGATCACACCCCGGATCGACAAGCGTATGAAACTCCCTGACAACGACGCCGTCACCGTCCAAGGCAAGCGCAGGCACGAACCTGGCTGACGCGCTGACGAACTTTGGGTATGTGCTGTACGCGATCGGATACAAACACGGGATCGCGAACAAGAGCAACCCGCCTCGTCCGCCGACAGCGGAAGTGATGATCCATTCTGTGCAGCTTCCGACCTCTGTCGCTGATAACGGCGTCACAACGGTGGGGTTCAAGAGTTCTTCGACGACCTGTCGAGCAAGAGTGTCGCGCAATTCGGCAAGCTGCCCAACGGTGACGTCGACAAGCTCGCAACTGCCGAGACGGTCTGGTCAACATTCGCCAGTCACAACGCCGTCACCGGAGCAGCATCACGTATCACCGGGATCGCCGACATGCTGGCCGGTATGGATGAGCCGCGTACCGCGCAACTCATTACGAACCATTTCGGCACTATGAAATCGGCGGCGGACCAACTCGCCGGTGCGACACAGTCGATGGCTGCACCGGTGGCGAACTACCGCACCGCCACCATTGATATCAGCAACGAGATCACCAGCGAAATCAACACCCTGCTGGTCGAGATCGGTGTGATCGCCGCCGCCGCAATCGCAGCATCCTGGCTCAGTTTCGGCGGCAGCCTCGCCGCTGGCGCCACAGGTATCGCCGGTACGGCCACCGCAACCGTCAGCACCATCCGCGGTATCTATCAGGCCAGCCGCCTCTACCGACTCTTGGGCGTCACCGCCGTCGCCGCAACCGCCGTGGGTATCGTCAAAGAATTCGATGCCCTCCCCGACCTCAACCCCATCTCCGCCGCCCTCACTGGGATTATCGCGCTGCGTGTCAACCTCGACGACGCAAGCCCTGACGACGGTTCGAGCACGGAATCGACCTCGGTGGCCAAAACCACCGAAGAGAAGTCCAAGGCGGTCAAGGATGTCGTCACCGACGAATCCGGAAAGTTGATCGGTACCGAGGATGCGACCGGCGTGCAGATGGTCTCCCAGAAAGAAGTCGACGCGGCACGCACTGAACTGACCGAAAAGCTCGGCCCACCGCAAGTGAAGTCCACTCCCAAGGGCAACATCGAGGTCTGGGAAGTATCGGGCGACCCCAAGTCCACGGTGACATATCGTCCGTTCAGCAAGTCTGGCGGACCGACACTGGACTTCAACGACGTACCTGGTATGACGATCAAACGATGGCACATACCGGGGCAGTGACCTGTAACCACACCATCAGACAAGGACGAGCGCGTGCAGCCATCGGCGAACTTGGAATACGAGGGTTCTACCTTCATCAATTTCCGGGACTTGGACTTCCCCGAGGGCGGTAACCCCTCGAGACAATGGATCGATGTCAAGAAGTTCACGATCGCCAGTCCCCCGCCAGCCGATCACGACCTGCTCACCGCGCTGATCAGTAACGAATACTTCCGCGACGACTACATCGGCGGCGGGGTGGACCCGACAGGCACTCGCCACGGACCGTACTGGATCGACCGACTCTCCCCGAACTCGTACACGCCTGCATCAGCCGATTCCATAGTCACACTCGTGACGCACTGGGTCGATCAGTGTGGTGTAGTTCCAGATTCGCTTCGCGAGGTGATCGACCGGGAAGTCTTCGGACCGGCTCGCGCCGCCACGAGCATCGTCACACTTCCGCGGCTGGAGTCCTCGGCGGTCAACGATTACGGGTTCATACACACCGAGTTCCATGAAATCGTCACGATCGACCCGACCAGGCGAAGGCTCCACCTCATAGTCGCCGCAGACGATTAGACCCGAGCGAGTGCAAGTTGCCCGCTGCGCGATCGACCACGCTGACAGTCCGGAGCTGGACACCCGAGCAGGATCCTCAGGCGGCGGAACCTTAGGAGGCAGTCAAGAGGAACGGGAAGACCCGTCGACCAACGGGTACCCCATCCAAATATCGAACTCCTCAAACGTGTACCGCGCCACAGTTCCCAACGGATTCCCATACGCCGAGACCGTGACTGCGCATACAACATTGAGGGGCACGTGACCAATACGCACTATCCATCGCAGCCTGCGCAGCCCTCCAGCGCTTGCCCGCCACCTCAGCCGCCGAAGAAGAAAACTGTGTGGCCGTGGCTGCTCATCCCCGCCGTTGAGCGGATCGTCACCGACAACGGCGCCTGCTACACGGCCCGCGACTTCGCGAAGGTACTTCTCGGGGCCCGCCACCAGCGGATCACTCTCTACACGCCCCGGCACAACGGGAAAGTGGAACGCTACAACCGGATCTTGGCCGAGGAGTTTCTCTACGCCCGTGAATGGGCCTCGGATCTGCAGCGCCGCCAAAAGGGGGCTGCTGCACGATCAGGTGACAGTGGTTATGCAGCCTGACCGCTGCTGCTGGGGTCATGATCGCTTCGTACAGCATGCAAGTGCTTGGACAGCGTCTGAATGTACTCACCAAGCTGATTGAGAACGGCCAATTCGACAGTATCGAAGTCGATTCGGAGAAGATGGACCTTCTCTTCACGCACTTCGTCGAGGAAGTTGCGGCGCTTGCTTCAGTGCCGGTCACCGAACTGCCCCCGGTCGGCGCGTTCGATCACCCAAATCAGGTGCTCGAAGACACTGGTGACAACACATGAATGTACCGTGGCGCCCCAGAAATAGCGGATGTCCGGAAGTGCTCCCACCTGACCGTGAGGCGGATCCCTCCGGAGTCGAAGACGTGTGGCGGATGCTGGACCATGTGCTGGGCCTGGTTCGCCACGCCGAGCTCAAGGCAGTCACGATACTGGCGACGTCCGGGGTGCTCGGGCAGATCCTCATGGTGGTGTTACAGGAGCCGCACTCGGCGGTCGTCACCGTGTGCGGTGGCCTCGCCGGCGGCTTGGCCGTGGCTGCTGCACTGTGTTCGGTGGGGGTTCTATGGCCGCGGACGAGCGCTGGTGGTGAGCGGCCAAATCTCTTGCATTTCGCCACCGTGGCACGGATTCGGGGTTCCGTGCTGGCGATCTATCAGCAGCAACTGGCTGAACTCGTTCGTGATCGCGACGAGCTGCTGGCGCAAGTAGCGGAGCAGATCTGGGCGAATTCGATCATTGCTCGCCGTAACTTCCGACTCGCCAACCTCGCCATGATCAGCATAATTGCCGCGGCTGTCGCCCTGGGGTCCGTATTCGTGATGAAGATCTGACAAGCGTTAGCCTCCACCACGTCGATGCGGATGCCTCGGGTGTAGGGGCACCCGTGTGGGGTCCTCATAGTTTCCCGCTTCCCTGGAGGGCTCTGAGCATATTCCGCCAGGTCCAGGATCGAGCACGGTGCGGCAGCACCGAAGAAGTACCCGGAGTTGAAGGCCCGAGCGCTGCTCCTTGGCCATCCGGACCAGTTCCGCTGCTGCCTGCTGTTCGGCCGACTCTTCGGCCTTCTTCTTCGCTACGGCGTCAAGTGTCGTCATAACGGCACCTTCCCGCTGACCATCCGGTCAGCGAATCAGGCCGGAAACTCCGTTAAATCCACAGTCCCCGATCCTGTGCCCGTGCGGCGGCTCGAAGGAGCTCGTCGCGAAAGGCACCGCGTCTGACAACTCAATTTCCATGATTGACCCATCGCTGCGATGGCCTACATCGCTACAGGGTGGCAATGGGCAACGCAACCGGTGGCCAAGGTGGTCAAACGGTCAGTCGCAGAGGCTGGCTACAAGGCGCCCTCCACGTCCGTGTCGACACGATCAGGTACTGGTCGAACTGCGCTCGGCGGGGAAGCTGGACCTGTCCACCGCGTTGGTCGAGGCCTCGCATCTGCGGGCTCTGAAAGGAGGGACCATGTCGGTCCCAGCCCGGTCGACAGGGCGAAACCCGGCTCCAAGCACCACCTGATCACCGACGCCACCGGAACACCCCTCGCGGTGAGGCTGAATGTTGATGCAGGTCGAGTGGGAGGTTTCGTGTCGGGTTGGCGGGTGCTTTGGGTGCCGCGGGACGTGGTGTGGTGCGGGGTTCGTCGGACTCGCCGGGGCGATTCACCTCGATCGTGCCCGGGATCTTAAGGACGTCGGCCGATGCGGCCATTCCCTCGCTCGGGCGATCGGCGTTGCCCCTCCAGTCTTGCGTGTCGAGGATGGTCGGCTCAGGTTCGCGGGAATGCCAGCCGGCCCATCCCGCTGCTGCGGCCCGCTCCGCGACGAACTTACTCCACTGCCACACGATGCATCTTCCCCCTGCGCTCGGTTGTCGAGACGCACGGTCCCGACCGCTAATAATGTTTCGTAACAGAAGTTTTCCGACCGGCAGACGGCCGAGAGGCTCTTTCATCACACGCGTGTGCGGATGCGGGTGGGTTCAGGAACCACCCCGCTGCTGATGACTTCGGCACGTATCGAGTTCCGTCCGTGCCGTCCCCTCCAGATCCGTTTCCCGCCGAACACATGACGTTCGAACAGAATGTTCCGTATCCGTTCATCCGGCAGCGGGGCCCGCCCGGGCGCGCCGAGCGACCGACGCTGTCTCGCCGAAACGCACCCGCGACCCCTCCTCGATCGGCGCGTCGTCGGTGGCGGCAACATCGACTCTCCGGTGGTCGTGCCTCGTCGAACGACCGAATCCGAGTCTTGCGGAACGGATCGCGCATGGTCAAACATGTGCGATGTCCCATTTTGTCCCACTTCGACCGTGAGGAAGGAGCGTTCGCGTGACCGACGCCCATCGCACGATCGCACGCTATCTCCGAGAACGCCGCGAGGCCGCAGGGATGACGCGTGCCGCGCTTGCGAAAGCGGCCGCCCTGTCCCCCGGATTGATCCAGAAGATCGAACAAGGGTCTCGCACACCCACTCTCGACGCACTCTCCGCTCTCTTCGAGGCCCTGTCCGTGCCACCGACCCTGTGCGATCACATCATCAGCCTCACACTTCCAACCCGCCTCAATGCCTCGCTCAGCGGTGAGTCCCAGACCGTGCTCTGCTCGGATCTCGCTGTCCTGAAGAGCATTCCGCACCCTGCCTGCTTCCAATCGCAACCGACATTTGACGTCCTCGCCGCCAACGACGCATGGGCCCAATGGTTCCCGGGCTGCGATCCGGGCACCAACATCCTCGAATGGATGATGCTGCACCCGGCGGCACGAGCCCTGCTTCCCCAATGGCGTCGTCAGACCCACCTGATGGTCTACGCGTTTCGCATCATGGGTCCCGGCCTGGTCCCACCCGAACGAATAGCCGAGATCGTGCGCACGTGCGCGCAGGCGCCGGAATGGCATGAGCTGTGGGCCACCGAAGTGGCACCCGAAGACATTCCCCGGCCCACCGTTCTGGTGAACGATCCCGACACCGGGGAAACTCGCGAGATGTACGCGGGAAATCTCAAGTTCGACTTCCCACGCCGACACTGGTGGATGTATTCGCTGATACCCGTCACCTGAGACAAATCAGCGCGGTAATTGCTGACCCTTGCCGCTGAGACGTGTCGTCGGAGGTTCTGCTGTGTCCGTTCCGAGTACAACTATCATCGACCCCATTCGGCCGCCGGGAACCGGCCACCAGCCAGCTGCCTCCCCGCCGGCGTCACCAACCTCACGGCCTCATACACCTGCTTGGCCAGGGCCTTGTAGGCGCGATCGAAGTCCGGCTTCAGCTCCTCGAGGGGCACCTCGACTCAGCCTGTTCGGTGCGGGTCCTCAAAGGCGTAACCCTCAACGGCAAGAACCTGCGCATGGCCAACCTCTCCGGCGCGGACCTCTCGGGAGCGAGCCTGTTCGGCGCCGATCTGTCCCGCGCCGACCTCACCGGAGCGACACTTCTCGACCTGCGCGACCTCGAGGAGGTGACCTGCTCAGAAGCCAAGCCACCATCTGGGGCCGATACCGCGAAGACGTCATCAAACTTTCGATCCTGCTCGGTCGCGGCTGCCACCGCCTCAACCCCTCCGAGGGAACATCACCCCGGCCCACCATCCCGATCCCCGCATACCAGCCTGACCTGCCCGGCCACCGCCCCCTACCGACGCGATGGTTCAGGGGTAGTGGTGTATCCCAGCCGGATCCGGCGCGCTGGTCATCGCGGCCACCCACAGGTGCAGGGTGGAAGGCCGCGGCGAGGGACGCCCGGAATGCGCCGGCACCGCCGCGCACCGTTCACGCCGGTGTGATCGAATCCTTCGATACCATCGGCGATCGTAGTGTTGTGGCCGGGAAACGGGAGTGCTCGCATGGCGGTGATGCGCGGGGAAGAGCCGGCGAGCGCGGAGGGCCTCGAAGCCAGTAGGTGGCCAGTTGTGCTCGTGGGGGTATATACCGCGGCCTCGATCGTCCTCGGGCCGGCCATCTTCCTGGGCGGCTATGCACTCTTCACCCGAGGGGGCGGGGACTACTGCGACGCGTCTTATGGGGGCGTCTTTGACGACGCACCTAGTGCCGGTAAAGCCGTACGCGATGCGGAGTTCAGGACTGCTCAGATCTTTCAGGTGGCAGGCGCCGGAATCATGCTGGCTGTCGGACTTGTTCTGCTGATGTACCTGTGGGCGTATCGCCATCGGATCGGCCGGCCCTGGCGAATCGTGAGCAGCGTAGGGATCATCCCGATGATGATCGGGTATGGCCTGGTCATTGCCTTATCAGGTGGTGGAGGGCAGGTCTGCTAGACGGGTGGCTGAGTTCCTCGCCGCAACCCACCGAAACTCGAGTTAGACATACAGGATGTGTTGCCTGGTGAGCGCGTGGGCGTAGTGGTTGATTCCCCCTCCGGACACAACCAGTACGCCCACGGGTGGTTGTGGGATGGCTTCGGCCGCGACCGTTCGTGTGGTGTGGTCGAAGGTGAGTATCAGGCCGAGTTGCCGATGCACCTTTAATTTGTCCGCAGGGTCCGCCTTGCGGCGTATGGCCATCATGCCGTCCAGCGATCTGGTGAGTTGCTCGATTCCGGTTCGGGTCATTTTCGTATGTGCGCGTCGTTGAGCTTCTGATGCTGCGATCTGCGCGGTGATGCATTCACGTTCGGTTTGGATTTCTTTGGTCCATTCCGCGACCGGCGCGGGGTCGATTCTCGCCCTCGACGACGAGTTCGTAGGCCGCCGATTGCAGCCGGTCCATCGCGGATTGGGCCAGGAGCGGGTCGGCCATCATGGTCAGGATCTCGGGGGTTCCCGCTTGCTGGTGATGATCGTCGAGGCTTTGCGGTGGCGTTCGACGATCAGCTCGCAGAAATCGTTGATCTCGACCGCTTCGAGCCGGTGCAGAGCCAGCTCATCGAGGATCAGCAGGTCGACGCGGTGCAGTTTGCGCATCGCGTCTTCGTAGCTGCCGTCCAACCGCGCGCCGCGCAACCGTTTGAACAGTTTGTCGGCGCGCTCGGTGTGAACGCGGTCCGTACCATCGCCACCAGCATCAACCCGGTTGACGACAAGACACGCGAAGGGGGCATCGGCGAAGGAACGCCGCCGTTTCCTACGACGCTCGGGTGGGACATCGCGGGTATCGTGATCGAGCCCGGCGCGAGTGGGTTGCACCCCGGTGAGCGAGTGTTCGGGATGTCACAACAGCTGGATACCGGCCGGGGAACGTGGGCCGATGTGGTGGTCATGCCGGCCGATTCGGTGGCGCCTGCCCCTGCCTCAGTCAGCCTTGTCGAGGCTGCCGCCGTACCGTTGATCGGTTTGACAGCCCTACAAACATTGGATTGGCTGGCGGTATCGGCCGGCGAGCGCCTGCTGATCGCAGGAGCGGCGGGTGCAGTTGGGAATGTAGCCCTTCAGGTGGCTAGTGCGCGGGGTATCCACGTCGACGCGCTGGTCTCGCGCGATGCGGATGTTGACCTCGCTGTCGCGTATGGCGCGAAGTTCGCGACCACCGACCCGGCCGCACTGCCGCACCACAGCTACGACGCTGTGTTCGACACTTTTGGTGCCTTTGTCATCGACTCTGTGGCCGACGCCGGTCGATACGCCTCGATCGCGACGCAGGCCGGTCCGGTGCCGGATCTGTCGGAGCGCTCGGTGCGGACCACGGTCAATCAGGTGCGTGAGGACGGCGCTCGACTGCGCGAATTGGCTGGATACATCGATCAGGGAGCCCTCCGCGTCCAGGCGGATTCCACCTTCGGGATTCACGAGATCCGACAGGCCCATGAGCGTTTCGCCGCGCGGGGTCGACGCGGCAAGGTCGTCGTCACCTTCTGAACACGGGGAGCGCCGCCGGAACGACGAGTAAACGGCGGCCTGGCAGTTGAAGGTCGATCCTGCTGACTTCGCTGCGACGGAACATCTTCGACATGGGCTGATGCGCGTGGGGGCGGGTGTTCCGGTAGGCGATCGGCTTGCGGAACACCTGACGGGCCTTCGCCGCGGGCCGGGAAACCGTCAGTGTTGAGGCGCTCCCGTCGGTGGGGTGGCGTCGGTGAGTTATTCGCGGACCTGAGCCTTGATTGTGGGATGCGCGTAGCCATTGTCCGCGCCGAGGCGCGCGAGCAGGCGTAGCCCGTCTTCGGCGGGGCTGCCGGGGGTCGCGGACAGCACGATCAGCTCCATACCTGTTCCGTCCGGGAGTGCGAAGTTCTCTTGGTGCAGTTCCAGCAGTCCGACCAGGGGGTGCCGGTACGCCTTGCGTCCATGTGTGCGGGCGCGCACGTCCGCGCGGGCCCAGAGGCGGCGGAAGCGCTCGCTGCCCATCGCCAACTCGCCGATGAGCGAGGCCAGGCGGGGGTCCTCGGGGTATTTGCCGGCAGCCAGGCGCAGATGCCCGACCACGTCGAGTGTGCATTTCTCCCAGTCCGCGTATAGGCCGCGCTCGGCCTCTTCGAGGAAGATGTGCCGGGCAATGTTCAGGCCCGGCATCGACCGGCCATAGAGGAGTCCGGCGAGGTGGTTCCCGGCGAGCGCGTCCAGGCGGTGGTCCATGATCAGTGCAGGTGCGTCGGCGACTAGATCGAGGACGCGCAGCAGCTCCGGCCGGACCCGCCCGCCCGGTGCCTTCGCGCGCCGACGGCGCTGCCGGGCGAGCCGGTAGAGGTGCTCGCGTTCGGTCTCGTCGAGGCCGAGGACGCGGGCGAGTGCGTCGAGGACCTGCTCGGAGGGCTGGGTCGCGCGGCCCTGTTCCAGGCGTACGTAGTAGTCGACGCTGACTCCGGAAAGGTGCGCGATCTCTTCGCGGCGCAGACCTTCGACCCGGCGGTGCCTGTCGGTGGGTATGCCGAGGGCCGCCGGGTCGACCCGGGAACGCCGGGTCCGAAGAAAGCCCGCGAGGTCATCCATGCCCTCAGTATGGCCGCGGTGGTGCCCGTGAAGGTGGTCCTGCCGTTACCAGGAAGTCCAGTCCGATGGAAAAGGCGTCCCTGAACGCCGGGGGCTGCGCCGCCCAGGATCGAAAGCACCTGATTCGAAGGAGTTCTGATGAAGACGCTGATCGTTTATGCCCACCCGGAGCCGAAGTCGCTGAACAGCTCGCTGAAGGACCTCGCTGTGTCCACGCTGGAGGCCGCCGGGCATGAGGTACGGGTGAGTGATCTGTACGCGATGAACTGGAAGGCGGTCGTGGACGCCGCGGACTACGGCCCCGACGCTTCGAGTCCGCTGAAGGTCGCCCTGGACTCGGGCCGGGCCTTCGACGCCGGGACGCTCACCCCGGACGTCCGCGCCGAGCAACAGAAGCTGCTGTGGGCCGACACGATCATCTTCCAGTTCCCACTGTGGTGGTATGCGATGCCCGCGATCCTCAAAGGCTGGGTAGACCGGGTGTTCACCCACCACTTCGCGTACGGGGTCGGCGAGCACAGCGACACCAAGTATGGCGAGCGCTTCGGCGAAGGCACCCTCGCGGGCAGGAAGGCGCTGCTGTCGGTGACGTCGGTGGCCCGGAATCGCATTACGCGGCCCGCGGTATCAACGGCCCCATCGATGATCTGCTGTTCCCGATCCAGCACGGCATCCTCTACTACCCGGGTATCGAGGTGCTGCCGCCGTTCGTGCTGTACGGCACCGATCGGATGACCGACGATGCCTACCCGGATGTCGCCAAGGCATGGGAGCAGCGTCTGCTCACCCTGGAATCGACCGAACCGATCGCGTTCCGGCAGCAGAATTTCGGTGACTACGAGATCCCCTCGCTGCACCTGAAGGAAGGACTGGAGCCCGCGGGTCGTACGGGTTTCGGACTGCACGTGCGCGGCTGACCGCAGGAAGCCGGTTCACAGACCTCCGAGGTCGAGCCGGGTGTTCATGTTGAGTTCGACCTGGGCTGATCGACCAGTGGACGCTGCTGGGCAAGGAACCGGACCTGGTCGCCACGAAGCGGGCCGCCGGCCAAGCTCGGATTCGGGCTGATGCTGCGCTTTCTATACCCGGACTGGGATGGTGTACTCACCGCTGAGGACGAGCGCGGCCTGACCCCGCTGTTCTGGTCGCACGTGCTCCATACGGCGATCCGGTAGCACTCGATCGGCCTTCCAGGCGGCCGAGAGTCGCGCCGACCCCGGGCGCTATCGCACATAGTTTCGTGAGTCGACCGTGGCACCGGGGCAGTTACGGCAGCTCGGAGACCGAGTTACCGCACATAGTGCGCGGCTATCTGCGGTAACTCGCTAAGCGTGCCTTTTGTCGTCCATGTTCCCGGACCCCATGGCTAAGCCCTGACCAGGCCATATGCCGAACATCGTGAGATTTTCGGCGATTACTACCGGAACCCTTGTCTGGGGTACACCGCAGATAGACAGCCCTCTCCCCGGCGCGGTCTCGCCTGCTGGTCGCCGATAAGTGACCCAGATCGGCGGTGTTGAGCGTCCGGCCAAGACGGTTGCTGCTCGCGGACGGTGTCCAATGTGTGGCCGTTGAACATTGGACTGACGGCACGACCACCCCCTCCGAGGGAGGGCGTGCGGGGCAGACGCCGCCTCGCGGCGAAGACGGCGGCGGCGACTACGGCGGCGGAGGCGACGCCGAGGGCGATGAAGGTGTGTATGAGTAGGCCGAGTCGTTGAGCAGTCCACGCGCAATGTCGTGCCTCGGCCGAGTGCGGCGATGATGCGAGGAGCGGCGGCGACACCGAGCTGTTCCCGCGGCAAAACCTCGCTGCCACGGGCGTTGACGGCACCGGGCGGCTATGGCGGTACTGTCTCGCCGCACGGTCACGCTCACCGCAGGACTGTCCAACACCGCCCTCGAATACGCAGTGGCGCTCGGCAGACCGGGTGTCTCGCCGTCCTTCTGCGGCTCTGCGAGATCTGAGGACCGATCTGCTTCACAGCAGGCCGCTGCCAGAATGTGTCGTGTGAGCCGGTTCCGATCTTTGAGCTGAGCCGGTCAGTCCTGCTCGAACAAGTGGTCGTAGCCGATTGCGAAGGCGTAGTCGGAGGGATCGACTACCACCTGGAGCCGGTCACCGACCCGCGGAAGCGGGCGAACGGCCGGCACCTCGCAGTCCGCCTCGAACGCATCGAAACCCGGCCCACTGATACGGACCCGAAGTTCGGCAACATCCGGATTCTCGCCCCCTTTATGTATCCGGACCGCGATGATCTCCGCCGTCGAAATAACCCCGACGGCCCGGAACCGCTTCGCGTCCCATCTCTGCCCGTAGGTGGTCACCGCGATGGCGAGGCCGATCGGGAAAGTGATGATCGCCGGGCACAACCAATCCCACAACGAATCGCCTGCCAACGCCAGAGCAGGCCCGAACAGCATCAGACCGGCCGCGATCGAATACGTGAACACTTGAGCAACAGGGCCGATGAGTTCGACTTGCCTTGGCCCTCTGTCGCTTCCGGACACTTCGACATCATAGTGGCGAAACCGCGCCCGAACGCAGGGCTTCTACCCCGCACGGTCATGCCGCCCGAGCCAGCGCCTCCGGCCGGCTGTCGCCGTGGTAGCCGCCTGGTGTTTATCGATCGATGCATTTCTGGACACTAATCAAAGAATCATCGCTGTTCGGCGACGGTTGTGGTTGTTCGATTATTCAGTATGCACCCATTAATGAACACGCTGTGGGTTTGGCGCATCGGGGTGGGTATCATGCGTGGAACTGTCCTGCGGCGGGCCATCGTTCAGAGTCGGCAACGGCCGCGTACTGTCGGTTCGACCGTTGGTAGATGCGGGTCATGGCGTCGAGTGTTCCGGTGAGGTGGGCGCGGAGTGCTGGTGGGTCGAGGATCTCGGCGTCGGCGCCCAGTTTGAGCAGTTCTGGCAGTGCCTGTTCGGCGGACTCGATCGGGACCGTCACCCTGGTCCAGCCATCTGCATCGGGCGCTGCACTCCGGTGCGCGGCTTCGATGGTGGCCGGTTCCCACAGATAGGGCAGTCGGTGGAAGGCGTTCGGGGACAGGCGCAGCGTCGCCTCGTCTCGGTGACGGCGCGCGTCGAAGTTCTTCAGATAGTCCTGCCAATAGTCGGCCAGGTCGAACTCGTCGGGGAGGTCGATTCGCTCGTCGAGGACATCGAGGTCGATGATCCGCGAGATGCGGTAGGTACGGAGTTCCTCGGCGGTGGCGGCCACGAGATACCAGTGACCGGCCTTGAGCACCAGCCCGTAGGGGTGCACGGTCCGGGTGATCTCGTGAGGTTCGGTCCAGCGCAGGTAACGCATCCGCACGGTGCGGCTGTCCCACACCGCGTCTGCGACCGCCCCGAGATGTGGAGTGCGGTCGGCTTCGTGGTACCACCGCGGGGCGTCGAGGTGGAACCGCTGGGCGATCCGGCCGGCGCGGTCGCGGAGCTCGGCCGGGAGCGAGGCCATCAGCTTGAGTTGCACGGCGGTGGCGACCGCGCCCATACCCAGGTCGGCAGCCGCCGTCGGTATCCCGGTCAGGAACAGTGAGTCGGCCTCATCGACGGTCAATCCCGTCAGCCGGGTCCGGAATCCTCCGAGGATCCGGTATCCGCCGTCATGACCGGGTTCGCCGTACAGCGGGACGCCCGCCGCGCTCAGAGACTCCATGTCACGGTAGACAGTGCGCACGGACACCTCCAGCACGTCGGCCAGTTCCTGTGCCGTCATCCGTTCCCGGTTCTGTAGCAGCAGCAGGATGGACACGAGTCGGCTCGCACGCATGCAATCGAGTCTGCCGTGCTTCACTGACACAAGATGTCAGTGAAGCAGCAATAACGTCCGATGCATGGACTTCGACATCGATATCGAGCAGTTCGTCGACCGCTACGTCGCGGTGTGGAACGAACCGGACCCGGTGGCGCGCCGTCGCCTCATCACCGACCTGTGGGATGTGGACGGTGTGGAGACCACCGAGTCCGCGCGGTATCACGGTCACGATGCGCTCGAAGCGCGGATCACCGAGGCGCACAACACGCTGGTGCGCGATGCGGGCAACATCTTCTGGACCGCGGGCGACGCGACCGGTCACCACGACATGGTTACCTTCACCACTCACATGGGCCCCGAAGCAGGAGGGGGCATTGCCTGGACCGGCCGCACCTTCGTCACTCTCGTAGAGAGCGGGCTCATCCGCTCAGACCACCAGTTCACCGTGAACACCCCAGCCGAGACGAACACGGGCACTCGCGCCACCGTGCAGGAGTTTCTCCACCGACTGGGGGAGGGCGACCCGGACCGAATCGCCGAGCTGTTCGCCGAACACGTCGAATGGGTATTGAACTGGCCGGTCGACGGCCACCCGGCGGTGCCGTGGATCCGGCCTCGCTCCACTCGCGCCGACGTCGCAGACCACTTCCGGGCACTCGCCGCCTTTCACATCCCTGAGAAAGCGGCCGGAAAAACATCACAAGTCCTGGTCGACGGCCGAAACGCGGTCGTGCTCGGCGATATCGGCCAGACGGTCAAAACCACAGGCCGGCCGTACACGGCTCTGTGCGCGCTCCACCTCACAGTCACAAACGGACTGATCACCCGATACGCCGTGTACGAGGACAGCCTCACCGTTACCGAAGCCCTTGCCGACCAACCGATACACCGCTGAACAACCGACTGACGCGAGGGTATCGACAATCCGGGCCGGGGTCCGATCGTCGAGCCTGCGGCTTCCTCGGCCGCGCTCGATGATCGAACTCCAGCTTCCGATAGCCGGGGGTGTCCATGAATTGATGCATTGTTGGACATACTCGACCATCATTATCACTGGTCAGCGATGATTGACAAGGACTCACTGTTCGGAAATGGCCGATTCGTGAACAACGGTAAGGCTTCGTGGCGACCTATATCCTCGGGCGGTCAGATTCGCATCGAGCACTGGCCGAGGCCTGGGATATGCGATGGCACGTGAGCCGCGCGGTGAGCAGAATACGGCCATGCCAGGGAATTCGGTGCTGACAAGAGCCCAAGCTCTCTGGGAAGGACTGGCCGCGGCGCCGGTTTCATCTTCCTCGTCTGACGCCGTGGAGGTGGCGGTCTCGCCCCGCGCGAGGATGAGGATCTGCCCGCAGGGCTGGACCGGCTTCATTGTGCTGCAGGGGCGGGCGATCGTTACAGCGCCCAGCGCGTCCGCGCCGTTCCGCGCGGCCGACGGTAATCGATCTTCGTGCCGCGCCGGCGCCAGGCGCAGGATTACTACAGCCAGCCGTTACGGCGAAACATTACGACCAATCCGCTGCAGGTCAGTACCATGACCGCCAGCACGGTGGGGTAGCCCCGGACCTGTTCGAGTTCGGGCATGTGCTCGAAGTTCATGCCGTAGATTCCGGCGATCATGGTGGGGACAGCGGCGAGGGCGACCAGTGCGGAGATTTTTCGCATGTCGGTGTTCTGCCGCACTGCGATCCGGGCCAGGGTTGCGCTGATCAGCGCGGAGAGTGCGTCGTCGAAGTCGTGGACGCGTTCGGCGGCGGTGGTGTGATGGTCGGTGACATCCCGCAGGTAGCGGCGAACTTCTTTGTTCAGGCCGGATTCGGGCCGGGTGAGCGTCTGCAAGGGCAGGGCCAGCGGTATCACCGAGCGATCGGCCCGCCAGCCGTTGCCCGTCACAGTAGATCCCACAGTCCACGACCGCCCGGGCCGCCGGCACGGGCGACCGCTTCAGCGATACCTTCGGCCGGCTACTGCCACGATTCGGGTCAACCAACACTCTGTGAGCCTAGAAGCAGCCCGTGGGCGGCGCACCGTCGGCGGTTATGCGGCCGGATACGCCGCCGGGTCGCCCCGGCTGCCGGGCGCGGGTGTCGGAGAGTCAGGGGTGTAGCCATAGGTCCCCGCCCAGACGCACCACGGCTGCGGCGAATACACCCAGGGCAAGTGGTGCCGCGATCACCCAGCCACCACGGTCTTCTCCGGCACCGGCGAGGAAGGCGGCCACCGCCACGCGAGGGCCAGTAGTGGCCCGGTGTAGCGGTACCTGGGGCCTGGCTCGGGTACCACTCGGGAACGAGCCGTACCCGGCAGTAGAAGGCGAGCATGGTGGTGGCCGTGACCGCGACCGGCCACACCGCCGCTTCCCACCCCGAGGCGCCAGCCGGCCGGGCCCACCGCATCCCGAAGGTCGCGCACGCGGCATACAGACTCACGCCGGTGAGGGCGAGCACGGTCGTCACCGGCAGACGGGCGAGGAACTGGCGGCGATACTGGCGGCGGGCCTCGTCTGCGCGCTGCCGGAGATCCTCGACGGCTGGTCTATCGGTCATATCGAATCCTCCTGGATGCGAAGCGTTCGCGGCCTCAGTTACTGCGGACCAACTTCACCCAGCCGCCGGCTACGTCGCCGTCGCTGATGGCGTCTGCGAAGTCCTGGATGAGGTCGTAGAGGTCCTGATCCGGATAGCAGGCGGTCGTCACCGCAGGGTTACTCCACCCAGTTGCTGGATCCTGGCGGCGACTTCGGGGTCGCAGTCGGAGGACCACGCGACCCGGTGATCGCCGAGGACCACGCTGATGTTGCCGTGACCGTCGAGAACAGCGGTCGCGTCCGGCACCGAGCCGCTGACCTGCATCATCCGGCGCTTTCCGAGGGCGGGGCAGACGACCGCTCGTCATCCCAGGGGGCCGGTCGGCAATCGGGATGATGCAGGCCGGCTGTCGCGATGGCAGGGTTTCCCGCCTGGATATAGACCGTCGGACGGATGCCCGCGAAGTGCTGCCCGCAGGTCTGGCACTCATGGGGCCACAGGTTCGCGGCGAGGTCTGCCGGCCCCACCGGGCCCAGAATCTTTCGGGTGGTCTCGTGATGCCGAACGGATAGGGCCTTGGCTGCCCATCCTCTCCGGTTCCGGACATGCTGTTCCTCCCCACTGCTCAGCGCACGCAGATCGTGCACAGTCCAGCATGCCTTGGGGCCGCACTCACCTTTGTACGAAATAGACTGTGGCAGAGTCTATTTGACTATCGCGGCGGTTATGGCGGAAATTGAAGCCTTCGTATACCTGACCGAAGAAGCAGCCCGGCATCTCCCCGAGGAGTTTCCGTTCGGTGCCCGCCACGGCCGCAACATCCGCCGAATCGGCGACCGTGGTGCGGTCGCCGCATTCGAGTGCATCGACCAATGCGTAGGCCTGTTCCGCGGTCCAGGCGATGCCGCCGGAGCGGTGTCAGAGCCAAACCCATCGGAGTGGTGGCCGGGTTGGGTTGCCGCTCATAGCGCGATCATTCACCGCCCGGCTGCCCGGCGGCCGGGGGAGTACTTCTACATTCTGGGCACAGCCCGTACAGCGCGACTCGGTGATGTACCTGGGTGTAGCCGCTCTGGCGGGCGAGACCTACGAGGTCCTCCTCGAGTTGTGTATCGATAAATGATCGTGATCGCCGACACCGTCGGCACAGTAGGTAACATCGGGGCATTTCGCTGTCGGCAAGCCGGTACAGGACGGTGTCGTCCTCGTCGTACAGGCTTGCTACAAGGCGGTCGGCGGCCAATCGGTGCAACACTCGGTAGACGGTGGACAGCCCGATATCCACGGTGCCGGTGTGGCGGATCAGGAGGTACACCTGCTGCGCGCTCAGGCATCGGTAGCCGTCTCGCAGAGCGGCCAGCACGGCTTGTTGTTGGGGCGACCGACGTCGCGGCCGGAGGGTCCGGCCGGGGTATGGTGCCGGCTCTGCCGGATTCTGCATCCGTGTTTTCCGTCGTCCATGGGGTTTGGCCGGGCCGGGCACACAATGGGTGTGCCCGGCCCTTCGGCTCAGTCGTGTCGGGTGGCCGTAACAACCTGGAAGGTGTTGTCCACGCGGCGGACCCGCGACATGCCCAATCCGGCGGCTTCCAGCATTGTGCGGAGTTCGGAGTCGGAGTGGAACTGCGCGCGCCGGGCGACAGGCGGCGGCATGAGTGATCGCGGAGGATCGGGTGCGACCGTGTGCAGGACGACGCGGCTGTTCGGCCGGAGAACGCGGTGCAGTTCGGACAGCGTCTTCGGGGTATCGACGAAGAAGAGGATATTCATCGCGGTCACACAGCTGAAGTGCCGGTCCGGCAATGGTAGCGCCTCGGCTGCGCCCTCGAGTACTTCGAGCCGACCCTCTCGGACGGCGGCCTCGTTGCGCGATCCGGTGAGCGCGACCATATCGGCGCTGTGGTCCACCGCGGTCATCCGGCAGCCGCTTTCGAGTGCGCGCGCGGCGAAGGTGCCCCCGCCGCAACCGACCTCGAGGAGGTGGTCGTCGGCGCAGAGGCGCAACTCCGCGAGCGTATCGCGGAAGATTTCGTGATGGGACTTCATATCGCGCCACATCAGCCGGGCCAGCGGGCCCCGGGGTCTGCGCAGCAGGCGGTCGGTGAACAAATCGAACAATGCCAACGTGGTTTCCTGTCGTGATCGGGGTCGGACGGTTCAGCCGAGGGCGCCTGGTCGAACCGGCATATCGCCGAAGACGCTGCGGCGTGCCATCGGGCGGGCGAGTACGTTGTGCGGATATCCCGGCGCGGTGACGGACGCACCTTCGAGGCGGGCGAGATGATGGTCTTCGAAAACCAGGTTCAATGCGCCGATGCTGTCGTCGAGGTGCGCGCGCGTCCGGGCGCCGAGGACAGGCGCCGTGACCCCGGGCCGATGCAACAGCCAGGCGAGGGCCACCTGCGCCGGTGACCGGCCGAGTTGCCGGGCGACCTGGACTACGGTCGCCGCGATGGACAGTGTCCGTTCGGTGAGACCGCCGTTGGCGTCGATCAGGTCTCGGCGGGTATGTCCCAGTATCGGTCGACGGGAATCCGTGGGTAGATCGGTCTCGGTGTACTTACCGGTGAGCACACCTCCGGCCAGTGGCGACCAGGCGACCACGCCGAGACCCAGCTCGCGCGCCATCGGGAGCATGTCGTGTTCGGTGGTGCGTTCGGTCAGGTTGTATTCCAGTTGCACGGCGATGAGGGGTGTCCACCCCCGCAGATCGGCGATGGTCTGCATCCGTGCGATCTGCCAGGCGGGCGTGTTCGAGATGCCCATGTACAGCACCTTGCCCGCGCGCACCAGATCGTCCATGGCCCGCAGGATCTCCTCTGCCGGGGTGAGGTCGTCCCACATGTGGAGGTAGAGCAAGTCGAGGTAATCGGTGCGGAGCCGGCGCAGCGAGGCCTCGACCGAGGCGATCATGTTCTTACGGTGGTTACCACCGGAGTTCGGGTCGGCCGGGCGCCGCAGCAGGCTGTACTTGGTGGCCAGGACGAGCGCCTCGCGATCGGCGGCGGCGAATTCGCCCAGCCATTCCTCGGCGGTGCCGTTGGTGTAGTTGCCTGCCGTGTCCAGGAAATTGCCGCCCTGGGTGAGGTAGGCGTCGAAAATGCGCCGTGCCTCGAGCTTGTCGGCTCCCCAGCCCCAGTCGGTGCCGAAGGCCATCGTGCCGAGCGCCAGCGGCGAGACACGTAACCCCGATCTACCCAGGGTTCGGTAGCAGTCGAGCGCATTCCCATTGTTGAAAATCGTTGTCATTGTCGTTTAGCGTAAGCGCGTTGAGTTCGCCGAGCAAGGGCTGGAGATGCCGACAACAGAAGATGAAGTGCGGCGATGCGCCGCAACAGTTCTGGGGATGGATGCGGACGGCATCACCGGCCACCTTCCGTTGCAGGAATACGGGTTGGACTCTTTCCTCGCGGCGCGTCTGCACATGCGTCTGGCCGAGCGGACGGGAATCCGGGTACCGCTGGAGTCGTTCGTGGGAGCCACCGTCGGGTCGCTGGCCGTGGAGGTCGACAAGCGCCGCGACGGCGCTGGGACCGCGCAGCCCGAGATCGGCCCAGCGGTGTCACCTCCGGCGACCACGTCGGTGACGGAGGAGGAGCTGACCGCCATCCAGGCCTCGTACTGGGTGGGGCGGGAAGTGGGTATGCCGCTCGGCGGGGTGGCCACCTTCTACTACTTCGAATTCGACCGTGATCCGGACCGTTTCGTGACCGCGGACCCGCACGCCGAGATCGCCGCGCTGGAAACGGCATGGAACCACGTGGTGGTACGACACGATATGTTGCGCGCTGTCATCACCGACGACGGTCGCCAGCGGGTACTGCCACCGGGACAGCGTTACCGGTTCGGGATAGGCGATCTACGCGGCTCCGCCGACGATGCCGCCGCGGCGCTGGCCCGGTTACGGGATGAGAAGTCCCATCAGGTCCGCGATTGCGCGACATGGCCCCTCTACGACATCCACGCGACGATCCTGCCGTCCGGGGCGCTGCGGTTGTTCATCGGATTCGACATCATCGTGCTCGATATGGCGAGTTGGAACCAGCTCATGTGGGAGTGGGGTGAGCTGGTGACCGACCCCGCTATCGTCCTCCCGCGGCCTTCGACGTCGTTTCTGCGAATTCTGCGTGATCGTCGCATCATCGACGAATCGCGTCGCCGCCGCGATCGCCGGTACTGGCAGGAACGTCTGCCGGCGTTGCCGCCGGGGCCACGGCTGCCCTATGCCGTGGCCCCGGAGACCATCCACCGCCCTCGCTTCCGCCGGCACGAGGCGCGATTGGCGCCGGAGCACTGGTCAGCACTCGGCACGGCCGCGAAGAAGCGCGGTCTCAGCCCCACGGCGGTGTTGCTCTCGGCCTTCGGGGTCACATTGGCGCGGTGGGGAGCCGACGAAGCGTTCTGCCTGAACACCACGCTCTTCGATCGCCCCGACAGTGCGGAGGCCGAAGGAGTCGTCGGAGATTTCAGCACCACCGCGCTGGTCGAGATCCCCGAGGTGAACCCAGGAGAGTGGCAGGGCTTCGCCGAGTTCGCCCGGCGGGTCAATACGCGCTTCTGGGCGGACCTCGAGCATCGCTCGTACAGTGGGGTCGAGGTGCAGCGCGAGCAGGCCGCCGATCTCACCCCGCGCTACCCCGTTGTCTTCACCAGCGGTGTCGGGCTCGGTAGACCCGATGGCCCGGCCGCGGGCTGGTTGGGTGACGAGACGTTCGGAGTATCGCAGACACCGCAGGTCACCCTCGATCACATCGTCTGGGACGAGGCGGGCGGGCTGCGACTGGCCTGGGATGCCGCCACCGAGGCATTCCCACCGGATTTCGTCACGCGCATGCTCTCCGCCCACGAACGCCTGCTACGACGCCTGGCCGAGGACGAGGATGCCTGGGACGCGGTCGAACTCGGCTGGAATCCCCATTTCGAAGGCGTGCGAACACTGCCGGACGGTCTGGGGACAGGGCTGCTCGCACAACCACAGCACCACCGGTCCGCGATGCGGCCGAATGCCACCGCGGTGGTGACCACCACGGGATCGCTCACTCACGGTGAGCTGGCTACCCGGGCGCGCGCGGTAGCGGGAAGGCTCCTCGCCGCCGGTATTCGTCCGCACGATCGAGTGGCCGTCGTCGCGGCGAAATCCGCAGAGCAGATCGCTGCTGTGTACGGGACATTGTGGGCGGGAGCGGTGTTCGTGCCGGTCGAACCGGACTGGCCCGCCACGCGGATCGCGTCGGTCTGTCGCCGGGCCGGAATTGCGCACGCCCTGGTCTGCGGTGTCGTGGAGCTCCCCGAGGGCGTCAGGGTCCATCCGATCGATGACATGCCCGCGGCGGTCACCGTCGCCGAACCCATAGCCGTCGCGGACAGTGAGCTGGCCTATGTCATCTTCACCTCCGGATCCACGGGGGAACCGAAGGGTGTCGCGATCGAGCATCGTGCGGCACGAACCACGATCGACGATATCAACGATCGCTTCGGCATCGGCCCGGACGACCGGGTCCTGGCACTGTCGGCGCTCAGCTTCGATCTATCGGTGTACGACCTGTTCGGTGTGCTCGGGGCCGGAGGGGCACTGGTGCTTCCGGATGCCGACCGGCTGCGCGACCCCGGTCACTGGTGCGAGCTGGTGGGCGCCCATCACGTGACGGTGTGGAATACCGCACCGGCTCTCGCCGAGATGCTCGTCGAGTACGCCGAGGCCGATCCTGCGGCGGCGGCGCGGCTGAGCTCACTGCGGGTGCTCCTGCTGTCCGGTGACTGGATACCGCTGTCGTTGCCCGAGCGGCTCCGAGCGGTGATCGGCGATCACGTGCGAGTGATCAGTCTCGGGGGTGCGACCGAGGCCGCCATCTGGTCCATTTGTCACCCGGTGCGGGAGGTGCGGTCCGAATGGACGAGTGTGCCGTACGGGAGGGCCTTGCGTGAGCAGTTCTTCCTGATCCTCGACGAACAGGGGAACCCCTGCCCCATAGGTGTCCCCGGCGAATTACACATCGGCGGCCGGGGGCTGGCCCGCGGATACGTCGGTGACGACGAGCAGACCGCCCAGCGGTTCATTCACCACCCGCGGCTGGGCCGACGACTATATCGCACCGGTGACCTCGGCAAGTGGCGGCCGGACGGAACCATCGAGTTCCTCGGCCGCGTCGACCGGCAGGTGAAAGTGCGCGGTCACCGCATCGAACTCGGCGAAATCGAGGCCGCGCTCGCCCGTCATCCGGCAGTGCGCCGATCGGTGGCCGCCGCGGTGCCGGGGGCGGACGATCGACCGCAATTGGTCGCTTACCTGGTCGCCGGGGAAACTCCTTTCGATACAACGGAACTCGCCGAGCACGCCGCACGCCTGCTACCGCGATATATGGTGCCGTCCCGCTGGGTGACGGTCGAGGCACTGCCATTGACCTCCAACGGAAAAGTCGATCATTCCCGGCTACCGAATCCGTTCCGGCGGTCCGGCGTAGCACAAGAGTCCGAATCACCGGACCGGTCCCGTCCGGGGACGCGGGAGACGACCCTCGACGGTGGGCCGATGCTCCCGCGCGTCGCACCGGGAGCGCAGGGTTCGGTGCCCTCGAGAGCTCCCGTCGACACCGCGATCACCCGGAACGCCGACGCCAGAGGTTTCGCGGACACTCCCGGCATCGCCGCCGACTCGACGAGCCCGCCCGGCGACCACTGGCTTTTGTCTGCGGCGCGCGAAGCGGAAGCCCTGGGGATGACGGTCACCCTGCGTCTGGAGGCTGTCGACGGCGCTACCGCGGCCGACGCCGATGACTGGGTACGCCGGCTGCACACGGCAGCCACAGCGCACGGGGTTATCGCCGAGGCACAGGTGGGGGACACCGCCGAGCTCGTTCTGCGCCCTCCGGCGAAGCCGGTCTCGGCCGACCGTGCCCGGATCGAATCGATGGTCACCCAGGTCTTCACCGAGTTGCTCGGGTTCGAGCCGGCGACGACCACGCCGTTCCACGATCTCGGCGCCACCTCTCTCACGTTGGTCCGTGCTCACCGCAAGTTGCGGACACTCACCCCGTTGCTGACGGTGCCGGACATCTTCCGGCTCGGCACGATCCGGCGATTGGTGGGCTGGATCATCGGACACACCGCGCCGGATATCCCAGCGCGCCAGACCGTGACCATCGATCTCACCGGCGCCGCGGCCCGCGGTCGCCGCCGGCGCGCACACCGATCGAATGCGAGGCTCGCCGATGTCGTTCACTGATACCGTGCACCGGCTGCGCGCCGCCACCGCACGCGCGGCCGACCGCAGACAACGGTTCAGCGCCCGGACCGAACACCGGCCGGGCACCCCCACCGAAATGCGGGTACGCGTCGGCCGGCACACGTTCGTGGTCGACGAACCCGTCCCGGCCGGAGGTACCGACGCCGGCCCCGACCCGATCGGGTTGGCGTTGGCCGCGCTCGGTGCCTGCCAGGCCGTGACCTACCGGTTCCATGCCGCGCGCCTGGGCATCGAGATCACCGCGCTCGCGGTGGATGTCGACGCCGAGGTGGACCTCGGCGGCGTTTTCGGGCTCACCGACCCGGCACTGCCCGAACGTATCCGGGTCCGCGCCAGGCTGGCCGGGCCCGACCCTACCCGCTATCACGAGCTGCATCGGCTCGTCGAAGCGTCCTGCCCCGTACTGGCCATGACACGGGGCCGGTTGATCGTGGACTCGGAACTGGAGATCGAATCGTGAACGACGACAATGCCATCGCCGTGGTCGGGATGGCGTGCCGATTCCCGGGTGCACCGGACCTCGCCGCCTTCTGGGACCTGATCGCTTCGGGACGGGAGGGCTTGACCAGGTTCGACGATGCCGAGCTCGCGGCCCGGGGAGTGCCCGAGGATGTGCGCGGGCACCGACACTACGTCCCGGTCGGGGCGGTCATCGACGGCCAGGACCGCTTCGATCCGGAGCATTTCGGCATCGTCGGCCACGATGCCGCGCTGATGGATCCGCAATTGCGTTTGCTGCTGGAATGCGCATGGGACGCGCTGGGCGACGCGGGGTACCGCGGTGGTGCGGGTGGGGGCGCTGTCGGTGTCTTCGCGGGGGCTTCGCGCAGCGACTATCTCGACCACAACCTCGTCGCGTATCGGATGGGTGCCGAACGGGACCCGCTGGGGCGCCTTCAGGCGGAGACGGGCACCCTCACCGACTACTTTCCGCAGCAGATCGCCTACCGTCTCGGTCTGACCGGCCCGGCAGTAGCCGTCCAGGCCACCTGCGCGACCTCGTTGGTGGCGGTGCACGTGGCCGCGCAGGCGCTGCTGGGGGAAGAATGCGATACCGCGCTGGCCGGGGGCGCATCGCTGATCGTTCCGCAGGGGCGTGGTTATCTGCACGTGCCCGAGGCGATCTTCTCCGCGGATGGGCACACCCGGGCGTTCGGGGCGGACGGCACCGGGATGGTGCACAGTCAGGGTGTCGGCATGGTGGTGCTGCGACGCCTCGCGGATGCGCTCGCCGACGGCGACCCCGTCTATGCGGTGATCCGGGGCAGCGCGGTAAACCATGACGGCGGCGGTAAGGCGGGTTTCACCGCTCCCTCGGCGGCGGGTCAGGCGCGAGCCGTCGTCGAGGCGCTGGCGGTCGCCGATATCGGAATCGATGCCGTCGATCTCATCGAGGCGCACGGTACGGCGACCGCGCTGGGCGATCAAATCGAATTGTCCGCGCTGGCCGCGGTATTCGGTGATCGGACAGCGGCGGAGCCGATCGCCTTGGGTTCGGTGAAGAGCAATATCGGTCACACCAACAGTGCGGCCGGTATCGCATCCCTCATCAAAACGGCGTTGGCGCTGTGGCACCGACAACTCCCGGCGACTTTGCACGCGCGTCCCACTCATCCGGAGCTGGAACGCCTCCGTGGACTTCTCGAACCTATCGAGCAAACCCGGGGCTGGCCGGAACGTAACGGCACCCGTATCGCCGGAGTCAGTTCGTTCGGCATCGGTGGTGTCAACTGCCATATCGTGCTCGAGCAGGGTCCCGAACAGGATGGACAGAGCCAGGACGACCCGCGCGCCCAGCTACTGCTCGCCTCGGCCGCCGGAGAAGACGCTTGTCGCGCCCAGCTCGACCACGCTGTCACCGTCGCGGCCGCGGAGCGAGCCGATTACGCCTACACGGCCTCGCGCGGCCGACACCCGGATTCCGGCTGGCGGGGGACTGCCGTACTGACCGACACACCTGCGGGCCTCCACCCGGTTGCCGTCGGCCAGGTTCCGGACGACCGGCCCGATATCGTCTTCGCTTTCCCCGGCGCGGGCGCGCAGTACCCGGGAATGGGCGCCGGTCTCTACCGTGACGAGCCGGTCTTCACCGAATGGATCGATCGGTGCGCCGAAGCCGTGCGGCCGGTGCTGGACTACGACATCCGCGAGATCATCACCGGCCGTGCCGACCGGCGCGATGCCGACGACATCCGTTACGGTCAGCCCGCTTTGTTCGCGGTGTCTCTGGCGACCGCGGCGACCATGCGTGGTCACGGGATCGAACCGGACGGTGTGATCGGTCACAGCCTGGGTGAATACGCCGCCGCGGTGGTCGCCGGTGTTCTCGATCCGGCCGACGCCGCTCACCTGGTGGCGGTGCGGTCGCTGGCGTTGGCCGCGGCGGCACCCGGTGCGATGCTGGCCGTCGCGCTCGCCGAGGAGGATCTGCGTACCGCGCTGACCCGCTATCCGGAACTCGCACTGGCCGCGGTCAACGGGCCGACCGCGTGCGTGGTCTCCGGTCCCGTCGCGATGATCGACGCGTTCGCCGCGGCGCTTGGGCGCGCCGCGATCCAGTGCAGCAGGTTGCGCGTCGACGCGGCGCTGCACTCACCGGCGGTGGCCGCCGCGGTCGAACCGCTGCGAGCGGCCGCCGCATCCGTCGCGTTCGCACCGGCTACGCTCCCGTTCTACAGCACGGTGACCGGTCGTCGGGCCCATACGGTCGACAGCGAACACTTCACCCGGCACCTGCGGGAACCGGTCCTGTTCGCCTCCGCCCTGCGGGCCGCCACGACCGCCGGTCCTACCAGCGTTGTCCAGATAGGACCCGGCAGCGCGCTCGCCGCGCTCACGCGGCGCAATGAACTCCCCCGGACAGCCAGGACGCTCACCACGCTGCCGGATGCCGAGGAGGAAACCGGTACGGACCGCGCGGTCCTGCTCACGGCGATCGGGCAGTTGTGGTGTGACGGTGCGGATGTCGATGTGGCGGCACTGCACCGCCGGCGTCGGCGCGTTCGCCTGCCGGCCTATCCGTTCCAGCGGCGCCGTATCTGGACCGACCCACCCGCTGCCGCCGCGGGGGCACCTGCCGGAAGCGGCGACCTCGCCGGCACCACTCCCACGCCGCCGACAGAGATCGTGGTCGCCGCCGAAAAGGACATCCGCCCCGACCTCGCGACGGGCGGCGCCCGAGCGTCGGACACCGCCCGGCACGCGCGCACCCCACGGCCGACCAACCCCCCGCCGCCGATGCCGAACGGCGCCACGACGACCGCGGATCACGGCGATGTGACAGAGCTCGTCGTCCACCCGCATTTCGCGATGCCGGAGGAGAATGCTGTCGCCGCGCTGTGGGCGGAGACGCTCGGTGAGACGGTGGCCGGCCCCGAGGCGGATTTCTTCGCGCTCGGCGGCACCTCCATGCTCGCCACCCGCATGCTGGACATTCTCAACGAGCGCGAACACACCGATATCCGTATGCGGGAATTGCTCTCGCATTCGACCGTGGCGGATTTCGCCACACTGTTACGGGGCCGTCGACCCGCCACGGCAGCCGCGACCGGATCGCCGGTGCCCGCGGCGACAGACGCCGATATTCCGGCGCCCGAGGTCGCGGCTGTCTCGTCTCCCGAAGACCCGACGTTCCCGCTCACCCGGGTGCAGCACGCGTACTGGGTGGGGCGGTCGGGCGCATTCGGCCTGAGCGACGTGTCATGCCATATCTATCTCGAATACGACTGCACGGATTTCGACCTGGGCCGCTACGAACAGGCGTGGAACCAGGTCATCCAGCGACACGAGATGTTGCGCGCCGTAATCACCGAGGACGGCAGAAATCGGATTCTGCCCGAAGTCCCCGATTTCCGGATCCGCCGTCACGACCTCACCACCTCGGCTCGGGAGGCGCGGGAGGACACGCTCGCCGAATTGCGGCGTCGGCTGTCGCACCGGGTGCACCGGCCCGACCGCTGGCCCCTGTTCGATGTGCGGGCCGCGGTATTGGACTCCACCACCATTCGGTTGTTCATCGGCATCGATGCGCTGATCTGCGATGCGGGCAGCTTCCTCGTCCTCGATCGCGACCTACGGATGTACTACACAGACCCGGCCTCGGTGCTGCCGCCGCTGCCGACCCGGTTCGCCGACTACGTGGCACATACCGAGGCTCGTGCCGATTCGGCCGACCGCCACCGGGCGGCCGCGTACTGGCAGGAACGGATGGCCGAGTTGCCCGGCCCGCCGAACCTGCCGACGCATACGCGCACCCAGACCCAGCCCTGGTTCGGCCGGCGGGAGGCCCGGCTCGCGCCGGCCGAATGGCAGCGGCTGCGCAGCCTGGCCGCCGAACACGGTGTGACCCCGTCCGCGGTGCTGCTCACCGCCTACGCGGATGTGCTCGCCGCCTGGGCGGGGCACGACCGGTTCACCTTGGCGCTGACCCTGATAGACCGGCCGGTGGCCCTGCCCGGTATCGACTCCACGGTTGGCGACTTCACCACCCTGCTGGCCCACGAGGTGGACCGCGCCGGTGCGGGGTCGTTCACCGAACGCGCTGCGCGCACCCAGCGGCGACTGTTCGACGATATCGATCACCGCGAATACTCGGCCCTGGATGTGCTGGCCGAACTGTCCACCCGCACCGGGCAGCGACAGCTGCTGCCGGCCGTGTTCACCAGCGCCCTCGACGTGGTCGAACTGGTCGGCGGCGCGCCTGATCTGGAGTGGGCCGGCCGGATCGTGCACGGAGTGAGCCAAACTCCGCAGGTGTGGCTCGACCACCAGGCGTTCGTGCACGCCGACGGCCTGCAATTGCAGTGGGATGTACTCGAAACCGTGCTCGATCCCGTGGCGGCCGATACCGCGTTCGCCTCCTACGTGGAGTGGTTGCGCCGGCTCGTCGCGGATCCGCAGGCGTGGACCGCCGCCGATGCCGGCGCCGCCCGAACGGGCCAGGACGAAGAGGTCACCGAGGTCGTCGGTGACATCTGGAATCAGGCGCTCGGTCTGGACTCCGCAGTGGTGCGCCCCGACTCCACTTTCGTGAGCCTGGGAGGTGATTCGGTGCTGGCGGTCCGGATGGCCACCATGGTCCGCACCAGGCTCGGTGTCGCGGTCCCTGTGGCCGATCTCGTGGGCGATCTGTCCTTCGCCGAACTCGTGGTACTGATCGACGAGCGCCGCGCCGGTATCTCGGCCGCCGCCGTCGAACTGGTCCGTCAAGACGATCCGACCGCGCCCTTCCCGCTGACGCCCTTGCAGCAGGCGTATTGGGTGGGCCAGCAGCACGGATACGCCCTGAGCTACGACTCGGCACACAACTATGTCGACTTCCGGCTCGCGGGTATCGATCCCACCCTCTTGGACACGGCGGTGCGCCGGCAGGTGGAGCGCCAGCCCATGCTCCGGGCGATCCTGCTTCCCGACGGTACCCAGCAGATACTGCCGGACGATGATCCGCGACTGTCCGCGCTGCCCATCACGCATCTCGATATGCGTGATGCGAACATCAGCGAGATCGATCGGCAACTGGCCCGGATTCGCGCCGCGCTGCAGCGTAGCGGTCCGCGGATGGACCCGTGGCCGTTCGCCGTGACCGCCGTACGGCTACCCGGCGACGAACTGAGCCTGCATATCGTGTGCAGTCTGCTCGTGGCCGACGGGTGGTCGGTGCAGTTGATGTTCACCGAGCTGTTCACCTATCTCGACGACCCGAACACGGTCCTGCCCCCACTGACCGCCCACTTCGGCGACTACGTCGAGACCATCACGCGCCAGCGCGACGAGCCAGAGTGGCAGTCACAGCGCGACTGGTGGTGGGAGCGGATCGATGATCTGCCCCCGGCGCCTGCCCTGCCCTTCGCGGTGCCGTTCGACCAGGTCCGGCCGGAGGCGCTGGAACGCCGGGAATTCCGGGTGACCGGTGCGCAGATGGCGGTACTGCGCAAATACTGCGCCGAATACAGCATCACACCGACAGCCGCCTTCGCCACCTGCTGGTCTCTGGCCCTGGCCCGGCTCGCCGGGCACCGCCGGTTCCTGCTGAATGTGCTGTACCTCAATCGGCTGCACCTGCCCCGCGATCTCGATCACGCCATCGGTCCCTACGCGGGTACCGTGCTGCTCGATATCGCCCTGCCCGAGCGGCCGACGTTCCTCGACGCCGCCCGGCATGTGCAAGAAGCCACCGCCACGATGCTCGACCACGGCCAAGTCGCCGGCGTGGAGGTACTGCGGGAACTCGCCCGGCGCCGTCGCGACACCGCGCCGCAGGCACCGGTCGTCTTCCACAGCACCCTCGGGCTCCACCCACCGGGCGGTACCCCGGACACGGTGGAGGTGCGCCAATTCTATCAACGCGTACGCACACCGCAGGTGGCGCTGGATATGCAGGTATTCCAATGGGATTGGGACGATTCGGTGGCGGTGAATCTGGATGCTGTCGCGGAGCTGTTCCCATCGGGCGTGCTCGACACACTGTTCGCGGACGTGTGCGACAACGTGACCGCGCTTGTCGAACGGCCGGACACCTGGCTGGCGACAGTGAGCGTGCCCCAGATGGCACAACCGGCTCGGCGTAGCGACGCACCTGCTGTGGCGCCGGTCGGTGGTGCGCCCGCGACCGGCACCGAACGGGCCATCGCCGAAATCTGGCAGCGGATTGTCGATGTCTCCGGCGAAATCGACCGCGGCACCGACTTCTTCACAGTCGGAGGAGACTCCGTCAACGCCATCCGCATGCTCAACCGGATACGTGACGAACTGGGCCTGGTGGTGACACCCCGCGAGTTCCTCGCCGATCCGACCTTGGCCGCCGTAGCCTCCGTGGCACGCCCCGAGTCACCGCGACCGCCGGTTCCGCGTGACTGTCTGGTGCCGCTGCGCGATGGCACCGGCCGGCCGTTGTTCCTGATCCACCCCACCGGCGGCGATGTCCTCTGCTATCTCGACCTGGTGCGGACGCTCGATACCCGCGGACCGGTGATAGGGGTCCAGGACCCGGAGCTCGCCGGAGCGCCGGGACCGGAAACCATCGCTGAGATGGCGCAGGTGTACGAAGCGGTGATACGTGCCGAGCAGCCGGTCGGCCCCTACCGCGTCGGCGGTTGGTCGATGGGCGGAATCCTCGCCCATGAAGTGGCTCGGCGCTTGCGGGCCGCGGGCGCGACCGTCGAGGCGCTCGTCCTGATCGACTCGAACATCGCCGACCGGATCCACCATGTCGACGGCTCCCGGTTCTGGACGCGCTACCTCGGGTCGATGGCCGCGTTCCTCGATCTGGAGATCGGCATGGATATTGTCGAGGCCGAGTTCGATCGCAGCCCCGACGAACAGCAACGCGCCGAAATCCGGAGAAGGCTCGCGGCCGCCGGGCTCGTCGATCGCGCGAATCCGGCCGACCAGCGGCTCAAGGAAGACATCTTCCGCCGGCATCTGCGGGCACTCGGCAGTCACCACACCGGGGACCTGGACGGTGACGGACTCGAACTGTTGCTCGTACGGGCCGATATTCCGGCCCCGCACAACTCCGGCGTCGGGATGGGCGTCGACGACTGCGGTGACCTGTCGGACCTCGGGTGGGCCGCGTACACCGGCGTCCCCATCGACAACAGGCCGGTCGCGGCGCATCACTACGCGCTGCTGCGGCCGCCGGCCGTCGCGACGGTCGCCCACTTGATCTCGGAAATGCTGTCCGGACTGAACGATTCGGAGAAATCGTGACCGACGATTATGCCGCGGCTGCGGAGTTCTATGACCTCATGGCCACCCCCTACGTGGTCGCGGTAGAACCGGTGCTGACCCGGTTGCTGTCCGAAGTGGACACGATTGCCGGCCCCGTGACCGATATCGGGGCGGGCACCGGACTGTCCACCGTGCTCGTCGCCGAGGCCCTGCCCGACGCCCGGATCGTGGCGGTCGAACCCGCGGCCGCGATGCGGGCCGTGCTGCTGTCGCGACTGGCTGCTCGCAGAGACCTGCGCGAACGGATCACAGTGCTACCCAGCGGGTTCCTCGAGACCCCGCTGCCGCAGCAGTGCGCGGCGGTGGTGGCGCTCGGAGTGATCGGGCATTTCGATACCGCCACCCGTCCGCGGGTATGGGCCGCGATCGCCGCCGCGCTCGCCGCCGGCGGTGACGCGGTGGTCGAGGTGCAGCGCCCCGGCGGGGTCGATTCCTCACCGGAACGGCGCTACACCACCGCCCGGGCCGGTGACCTGCGTTACGAAGGTTGGAGCCGAGCCGATCCGGTGGACGCGGAGTCACTGATCTGGCGGATGACCTACCGCACCTACCGAGGTGAAGACCTGATGCAGGAGGTCCACACCGAACACCACGTCTGGCCGGCGGACGCCGATCGGCTGACCGCCGAGGCGCGCACAGCCGGACTACGTCAGGTCGACCTCGACGAGGCGACCGGTCTGTTGCGGTTCACCCGCTGATATTCACCCGGATCCCCGGACCCGGAGCCGCAGCCGCTCCGCACCAATCGAGCCACAGAGGACATTGCAATGACCGATGACGCCACCACAGCGGTACTCGCCGCGGTCGGTGACCTGCTGCCGACCTTGAGCAAGCGTGCCCGCGACACCGAAGAGGCCCGGCGGATCCCGGCGGAATCCCTCACGGAGTTGACCGCCACCGGATTCTTCGGTCTGCTCCGGCCCGAAAGGCAAGGCGGGCACCAAGCGCACCCGGCCCACTTCTACACCGCAGTGACCGACCTGGCCTCGGCCTGCGGTTCCACTGGATGGGTGGCCGCGGTGCTCGGTGTATCGCAGTGGAATCTGGCGCTGTTCGACCTCCGGGCCCAGGACGACGTCTGGAGTGCCGGTCCCGATACGGCGATCTGCTCCTCATACGCAATGACCGGCACCGCCGTTCCCGTCGAGGGCGGCTACCGGCTCCGTGGTAGTTGGGGTTTCGCGTCCGGATGTGACCACGCCCGGTGGGCACTGCTGGGTGCGCGGGTGATCGTCGACGGGGAACCGGTGGATTCGGGTACCTTCCTCGTGCCCGCCGACGACTACACCATCACCGATGTGTGGCAGGCCGTCGGACTGCGTGGCACCGGAAGCAACGATATCGTCGTCGACGATATCTTCGTGCCCGCCCACCGGATGCTCGGCTCCGACGCAGTTACCGCGTGCCGCACACCCGGACAGCAGTTCAACGGCGGCCCGCTGTACCGGATCCCGTTCGGCTGCCTGCACACCAGCGCTATCACCGCAGCCGTCGTGGGCATGGCTCGCGGCGGTTACCGGGCCCATCTCGAACAGCAACACGACCGCGTCCGCGCGGCGCTGCCCGGTGATGCGCGTAAGGACACCGGGTACACCGGTGACGCCTTCCGGGACGATCCCGCCACGTTGGAACGGATCGCTTTCGCCGCCACCGAGATCGACGCGGCCTGGCGGCAACTGACACAGAATATCGACGATCTACACCGCCTGGCGGCGGCGGAGCGACCGATCGGACCACGTGAGCGGCTACGGCTACGCCGCGATCAGGTCCGCGGCACCGAACGCGCCGTGGCCGCGATCGACCGGCTCTTCGAGAACTCCGGTGGTCGCGCGTTGCGACCCGACAGCACAGTCCAGCGCTTCTGGCGCGATGTGCACGCCGCACGCGCGCACGCCGCCAACGACCCCGAACGCGTCTATCGGATGTTCGCCGCGTCCGAGCTGGCAGCGCTGTCCGAGGCGCGGACCTCATGACCGAACAGCTGATCTCCGTGCTCGCTCGACACCCCTGGGTGGGTTCGGCGCAGTGGGACCGGAAACACGGCGCTCTGATGGTCCGCCCGACCGCGGGCGCAGTGGCCGTGCGACCGGCTCCCGGGGCCCTGGTCACCGAGTACCTCGAGCACTGGCGACATGTCTATGAATTCGTGTACTCGTCCGACGAGCTCCGGCACGGCGACGACCTCGATCTCTCGGGCTGGCGGGCCTCCGACACCGGTGCGCCGTTCCCCAGCGCACACATGCTCGAATGGATCGAGCACGCCGTCGGGCTCGTGCGTCGCGGGAACCCGCGATTCGTTCTCGAAATCGGCTGCGGCAGCGGACTGCTGGCACACCGCCTGCGCACGTTCACCCGAAGCTATGTGGGACTCGACCCGGCCGGACCGGTCGTGCAGCGGTTACGCGCGCGGCGGCTACCGAACGTATCGGTAGTGCAGGCCGCCGCGCACCACCTCACCGACGTCCGAGTGACAGCCGCGATAGAGCAGCTGGCTCCGCACGGCCGACCGGACTGCATACTCCTCAACAGCGTCACCCAATGCTTCCCCGACGAGCGCTATCTCACCGCGGTGCTCGACGACGCGCTCGACCTGGTGGCACCCGGAGGCGCCGTCGTCATCGGCGATATCCGCAACCTTGCCACCGCCTACGATTTCGCCCGATGGCTGGAGCAGGCCCTCGGTCCCGGTCGCAGCGCCGAGGAGATCGACCGGTGCGCCGCAGCGCGCGTGGACGCAGACGAGGAACTGCTCTGTGATCCCCGGATCTTCGCCGGCCTCGCTCGCCGACATCCGCGATCGGTGCGCGCCACCTATTACGCCAAGCCCATGCGAGCCGATACCGAACTCACCCGATACCGGTACGACGTGGTGTTGACCGTCGACGCCCCCTCATCGGCGCCGGCCCGGAAGACCCTGTGGCGGGATCTGCCCGCCCGCGACACCGCCGGGCGGCTCCGCGCGCTCGCCGATTCGGTACGACGGGAAGCGACCCTGGTCACCGGTATTCCGAACGCGCTGCTCGACCACGAATCCGCGGAAGCTGTCGAACCGGCCAGGGTCGCGGCGGTGCTCCCGGCCGGCTACGCGGTACTCCTGGACTCCGCCGACGGCCGACTGCTCGCGGTCGGCCGCCCCGAACACCAGCCGGACCCGACCGCCTGGCCCGACGATCCACCGCACGCGCGCTGCAACAACCCGTTCACGCGATATCTGCGACGCAGGATGCCGGAAGTGCTCACCGACTACCTCGAATTGCTCACCACCGCGCCGTCGCTCCCGCCCATTGCTGTCGTCCAGGAGTCCGCTGCCGCATGACCACCATCACACCTTCGAGCTATCTCACCGAACTCCGCTCCGCCTGCCGAGGTGCCGTCCTGACACCGGGCGAACCAGGCTATGACCGGGCCAGGCAGCGATGGAACTCGGTGATCGACCAACGACCGGCAGCGGTTGTCCGATGTACCCGGGTCCTGGACGTCCGGGCAGCGGTCACCACTGCCCAGCACCACGGGTTACCCGTCTCGGTACGTGGCGGCGGACACGAAGTCGCGCAGCATCCCGCTGCCGACGGCTCCCTGCTGCTGGACCTTTCGGGCCTGAAAACCGTCACCATCGACCCGTCCACCCGGAGAGCCGTCGTCGGGGCGGGTGTCACGTGGGCCGAATTCGACCGTGTCTGCCATCGGCACGGGCTGGCCGTGACCGGAGCGGACGTGTCCACGGTCGGCGTGGTCGGCTCCACGCTCTGCGGTGGCAGCGGCTGGCTCCAGCGCATCGCCGGATTCACCTGCGACAGCGTTCGCTCCGCGCAGGTTGTGCTGGCCGACGGACGCCTCGTGCACACGAACGGCGACCACCATCCGGACCTGCTGTGGGCGCTTCGTGGTGGCGGGGGCAACTTCGGTGTCGTGGTCGCGCTCGAGCTCGAGCTCTACCCGATCCGACAGGTGCACGCGGGCACACTACTGTTCCGGCTCGACCGAGGGCCGGGTGTCTTCCGAACTTTCCAGGAGCTGTGCGCCGAGGCGTCCGACGAAATGGCGTTGCGCGCCACTCTGCTGCACTGGCCACCCACCGCGCCGGAAGGACCGCCCATGGCCGCGGTCACCGTCGCCCACTTCGGCGCCGACGACCGAGCGCGAACGGAACTGACAGCGTTGCGCCGATTGGGCGAGCCGGAACTCGATCTCATCCGCCCGGTGACCTATCCAGAGCTGCAACGCAACACCGAACAGGCGTTCCACGAAGGACACGGCACCGCGACCGGCACCGAGTGGCTCCGCGCATTCGACGATGATGCCGTCGACGCGCTCGTCGATCTCGCGGCGCGGATGCCGACTCCGTACTCACTGGTCTCGGTCCATCGACTCGGCGGCGTCCTGCAGCGTATGCCGCCGGATGCGACCGCGTTCGGCTACCACGACGCCGCCTACCACGCGGTCATGTTCTCCGGTGGCCCCGCCGGGACCGACCTCACCGCTTCCCGCGCCTGGATCGCCGAGGTGGTGGAGGCACTGCAAGGATGCTCTGCAGGCGGTCCCTATATCGGAATCCTCGACGACACCGCCACACCCGAGCGTGTGCGCCGTGCCTACCATCCCGCGTCCTATGCCCAATTGCAGCGGGTGAAGGCTCGTTACGATCCCGGAAACACATTCCGGTGCAATCACAACATCCCACCGCTGAACGAGGCACCGTGACCGGCGACGAGACACTCGCCATCGCGCGGCGGGCCGCCGAATCGGTCGCGTATTTCGATGCCCGCCAGTGCCTCGCCGCCCGCGCGGACCTCGATCTGTTCGGTGTGCGGGCAATGGCAGCAGTACTGCGCCCCGCGCTGGCGGGGCCCGAGCCACGCACCGAGGAAGACCTCGCCGCCATACTGAAGGTTGCGTCGCGGCACCGTTGGGTGCTGCGGCGCTGGCTCGCCCTGCTCAGCGAGCACGGATGGCTGGAACACCGGGAGAACCGGGGATTCGCCTCGTTGCGGGCGATACCTACTCCCGCGCGACCGCAGCTCGAGCGGGTCTGCGCCGATATCGGCTTTCCCGCACAGCTCTCACGGTTCTTCGCCGACGCCAACCGGCATGCCCTCGAGCTGCTGCAGGACCGGGTGCTGGCGCAGGAACTGTTGTTCCCCGGCGGCGACCTCCGCACGGCCGATGCGGCGTACCGGGACAATCCGGTGAATCAGTACCTCAACGCCGCAGCCGCCGGGGTGATCACACGAGCGGTGGACGAGCTCTCCGGCGATCGTCACCCGGTGCGGATCCTCGAACTCGGCGCCGGGGTCGGCGGCACCACCGCGGATCTCCTTCCGCAACTCGACGGCCGCCCGGTGGAATACCATTTCACCGATGTGTCGTCGTTCTTCCTCGACGCCGCCCGCACCCGTTTCGCGCATTACCCAGCGCTGCGGTTCGCCTTGTTGGACCTCAATGCCGAACTCCCACGGCCCCGATCCTTCGATATCGTGCTGGCCGCCAATGTGCTGCACAATGCCCACCACTGCCGAGCTGCCCTGCGCCGACTACGCGACTTGCTCCGGCCAGGCGGACATCTACTGGTGATCGAGTCCTGCCGGGAACACCCCCAACTGCTCACCTCGATGCACTTCCTGATGTCACCGCGTACCGGGGGAGTACGCCCCGGCGTCGACGATGTGCGCGCGGGCTCCGACCGCATCTTCTTGACCGAATCCCAATGGCGGGCCGAACTCGTCGCTGCCGATCTCGCGCCCTGGCTTATTCTGCCCGGGCCGGAGCAGCCGCTGGCCGTGCACGGCCAGCGGATCTTCGCCGCCCGGACACCGCACTGACCCGAGGATTGCTCGCCATGCGCTCTCACCCCACCGTCGGTCGCCGATACACGGCCACAGATCACTATGAAGTGGGTCGTGAGAAGATCCGCGACTTCGCCCGCGCCGTCCAGGATTTCCATCCGGCCCATTGGGAGGACGCCGTGGCCCGCGCCCTCGGCCATCCCGGACTGCTCGCGCCGATCACCTTCGCCTCCGCGGTCACTTTCCCGGCACATCGGAAGCTCATGCGCGCGGCGCTCGACGGCTACGACCCCGCGCACCTTCTCCACGTCGAGCAGGAGATTCACAGTAGCCGCCCGGTGACGGCAGGCGACCGGTTGACGCACGACGTCACGGTGGACTCCCGCCGGTCCACACCGGCAGGTGGTGAACTCATCGCTCTCACCACCACCATCCACGATGACACCGGAGCTCTCGTGCAAACCGTACACACCACCCTCGCCGGCCGCGACCACGGCAGTTCACCGAGCGCGGAAGCGCTCGCCATGCTGGAGCTGCCCGGACCCGAGACCATCCGGATTCCGCAGGCTCCGGAAGCCATCGACGTCCGGCCGCGAGGGAGTGTCCGGCGCACCGCCGTGCTCGACCTCCGCCAGGGGCAGGAGTTCGCGCCGAGAACAGTGCGACTCACGCGCGGTGAACTCGTCCACTATGCGGGCGTCTCCGGCGATATCAATCCCATCCACTGGCACGATGCCGCCGCTCGGCACGCGGGCCTGGAAGCCGTCGCCGCGCACGGAATGCTGACCATGGGACTCGGTGCGGCCTGTTTGACCGAGTGGCTGGGTACGGCGGACCGTGTTTTCGCCTACTACGTCCAATTCGCCAGACCGGTCGTACTCGCGGCGCATCGGCCTGCGGACGTCACTTTTCGAGCCGTGGTCCGGTCCATCGATCCGGTCGCGATGCGTGCCACCATCTCGCTGACTGCTCACTACTCCGATACACCCGCCTTCGGCGCTGCATCGGCGACCGTCGGGCTGGCGTGACCACCACCGTCTGCGGTGCGACCTGTACGCTTCCCGGCCGACCAGGTGACCGACTTCCCGTTGGTCGCGATCGTTCATGCAACGACCGCGGCCATCGCCACGGTGCGAGATTCCTTTGCCCGCGAGATGCCGCAGGCGAGATTGTGGGACCTGCTCGACGACCGTCTCGCCAACGCATTTCACGTGCGGAACACCAATCGACGAGATCGGCGCCCGGATCATCGCCGCAGACTGACCCGTACCGGTGCATCACTGTCCAGCGGAGAAACTGAAACCGTGGTCTTCGACGGTGCCGAAGCAGAGCCGACCCGGTTCTCATGTGCCGTCGCCGGATTACGAACCCCACAGGCAAACCCGCGCAGACGAATAGTTCGGCCCCGCCGAGTTCAGCCGCCGTTCGGAGGAGTTCCCGCGGGCGGTGCACCGTTGCCGGGTCCGCCTGCACCGCCCGGTGCGCCGCCGCACATACTGTGATGTCGCTTGCTGACTCGAGTGGGCTGCACCTCAACTCAAATGACAGAACTGCCCGTCGCACCGGATTCCGCACTGATGCCGTCACTGCTGACCCTCGCCGATGTGTTCGGCACCGGGTACCACGCCGCCACAATGGCCAAGGTTGCCCCGGGGCAGCGGGTGACCGTGATCGGTGACGGCGCCGTGGGTTTGATGGCAGTGCTCTCGGCCAAGCGCCTCGGCGCCGAACAGATCATCCTCATGGGCCGCCACACCGACCGCACCGATCTCGGCCGCGAATTCGGAGCGACCGATATCGTCGCTGAACGCGGCCAAGAAGGCATCGCCAAGGTTCGTGACCTCACCGGCGGCCACGGCTCCCACGCGGTACTCGAGGCCGTCGGCCACAAACCGGCCTACGACCAGGCCCTCGGCATCGTCCGACCCGGCGGCGTCATCAGCCGAGTCGGCGTTCCGCAGTACGAGGACGCTCCCATCGGGATGGGCAGCCTGTTCCGCAACAACATCCGACTCGCCGGCGGCCCCGCACCGGTCCGCGCCTACATCGAGGAACTGATGCCCGACATCCTCGACGGCACCATCGAGCCCGGCAAGGTCTTCGATGCCATCACCGACCTGGACGGTGTCCCCGCTGGTTACCAGGACATGGACAACCGCAAGAGCCTGAAAGTCCTCATCAACCCGTAGACCCATCACTCACGACGCCGGACAGGCCATGCCCACCCGTTCGTGGGCGCGGGCCCTCATCCGCCAACCGCGAAGGTGAAGTGAATCATCCTGAGCGCCCGTGTGGATCCATCGATCGGGTGTTTGATGTCAAACACCGGTTCCACCAATAAGTTTCGTGTGCAAGTGGTGGAATGTTCCTGTTCGGCAGTGGTTGTGGACCAGTGGTGTATCCAGTCAGGAGTGTGCGCGTGCCCGGTGTAATCGATTCCGCTGTTTTTCCCCATTTGGAGGCGGACCTGGACCGTGTCCGAGATGTTCTCGGGCCCGTACAGTTTCCGGGCCGGCCGGAGTTGACCGCGCTCACCGACGAGGGCTCGAACACGTCGCGGCGTCTGGTGCGTCCGACGTTGACATTGCTGTCGTATTACCTGCTCACTGGTCCTTCGGTGCCGGCCGATGAGCGGGCGGTGCGCGCGGCGGCAGCGGTGGAGCTGCTGCATCTGGGGTCGCTGTATCACGACGATGTGATCGATCACGCCTACGAGCGTCGAGGACGTCCCAGCGCGAACGCGGTGTGGGGTTCACATATGGCGGTGCTGGGCGGGGACTGCGTGACGGCCTCGGCCACGCGCATGTTGATCGAGCTCGGTCGTCGTGAGGCGTTGGCGGCGGCGATCGCGAGTGAGCAGATGTGCGCGGGCATGGTGATCGAGGCCGCCGACCAGTATGAGGCCTCCCGCAGTGAGCAGGCCTACTTGGACTCGATCGGCGGCAAGACCGCCGCGCTGCTGTCGCTGGCGTGCCGGGTCGGCGCCATGCAGGCCGGACGAGGCGAGGAGCACGAGGAGGTATCGGCGCGGTTCGGCCGGGACTTCGGGCTGGCCTACCAGCTCTACGACGACATCCTCGATCTGACCTCCACCGCCGAGGAAATGGGCAAGCCGGTCAACGCCGACCTGGTCGAGGGCATCTACACCCTGCCCGTGATCCGCGCCGCCGCCCGCGACCACGACCTCGCCCGCCTGCTGCGCCGGGCGATGACGGTCGAGGAAGCCGCCCGCGCCCGGGAGCTGGTCCTCGCCTCCGGCGCCGTGGACGAGGCGCACAAGGTGGCCGAGGAGTTCATGGACCGGGCCGTCGACCGGCTCGCCGGGTTGGCCGTCGATCCGCGCGCGGGCGATGCGATGGCCGCTTACGCCCGATCCATCCTCGACCGGCGTACCGCCCGCCCCGTGGCCTCTCCGCAGCCGGCGCAGCCCCAGGTCGGCAGCGAGGTCTTCTCGCCCCAGACCATGTCCTGGCTGCGGAACTGGATGGCCGAGGTCGGCCTGATCACCGCGGCGACCGAGTTCGATCACCAGCACCGATGGTCCGGAGCGTTCCGGTTCCCGATACCGTTCGCTGCCGCGGTGGACCCGGCCCGGGAACATGCCCTCGCCGGGATGGCCGCGCTGTTCTTGGTGTGGGATGACCTGTTCGAGGATCCACGGCTGCGGGATCCCGAAGCCGTCACCGCGCTGCGCCGCGGACTGGTGGCCGTGCTGCGCCAGGATCCGCAGGCACCGCCGCGGTCCGGCGCGGTTGCGGCGGCGTGGGCGAGTCTGTGGCCATGCCTGCGGGAGGGCCGCAGCACCGGGTGGCAGGAGCGGTTCCTCGACCACGTCGAGGAATGGTTCCACGCCTGCGAACGCGAAGCCCACCACCGCATCGACGGCTACATCCCCACCACCGTCGACTACCTGCCACTGCGGGCATCGACCAATGGGACCGAGATCTTCCTTGCCTGCCTGGAGGCACACCAGGACCTCGAACTGCCGTCGACGCTGCGAAGCCACCCGGTGATCCGCCGTCTCGAGGACCTGCTGTCCTGGGTGGGCTTCGTGGAGAACGACCTGGTGTCACTGGACCGGGACGAGGCCGACCACGTCCCCTACAACCTGGTACGGGTGATCTGCCACGAGACCGGATGCCGCCGCGCCGAAGCCATCGAACAGGTGCAGCACCAAGTGAGCGAGAAACGCGCCCAGATCGACACGGTGACCCGCTACCTCCCCGTGCTACTCCGCATGATTCCCGGTCTGTCCGGCCGGCGCAAAGAGTACCTGGCGATTCTCGAGAACAGCAGGGATCTGGCGTTCGAACTGCACCGGACCGACCGATACACCCCGACGACCCCCACGTCCACGGCGCCGGACCTGGAACGGCTGCGCCGTGACCTCTACTACCCGCCCGCCGACCCGGCGCGTACCGGGGCGTAGGCCCCACATCGCCAACGAAGCGGATTGCCCCGCGCGAGTCGGTGACCGGAGCGGCCGATATACCGGCCCACCGACATGCCGATAGACGCGAAACACACGGCATGACACGGTATTTCGACGCATCACCGTTCCGTGCCGAACCGGAGGCCGGGTCCTCGCCGGTACTCGAGCGGACATGGTCTGGTGGCGATTTGTCGGTGCTACTGCAGATAGATGTCCACCACCGGCCGTTACTTCGGGTCCCGGGTCTGGATCTCGATGGTGACTCGGTGTGGTGGCAGACGTCGAGCCCGGATGCCCGGCCGTCGACCTGTGGGACCGGTTGCACCGCCTGTACCCCCATCCGGCGCCGCCGGGCCCGGGTGCCACTGGCCGGCACGGGTGAGCGGTGTCGAGCGCAGTGTATCCAGGCCGCCGGCGAGCGCAGGCGGTCGTGACTATTCCTGTCTGGGATGGGCTTGCCCGAACAGTGCCTCGTATTCGTTGAAATCCGGCTTCATCCCCGCGGCGACGAGTTCCCATAGCACTTCGTCGGTGCCGCTGCCGATCCGGGACAACCGCATGTCCTGCCACCATCCGGCGAGCGGAGTCTCCGCCGTCAGATATCCGGCGCCCCCGAAGATGTGCAGGCATTCCCCGACAACTTCTTGACCCAGCCGCGCAGCGGTGACCTTCAGGCCCGCCGCCGTTCGTACGTCGATCTGCTCTGTCGCCGCCACCCCCTGCAACGCTAGTCGTAGCATATCGACCCTGGCGTGCAGCTCGGCCACCCGAAGGCGCAATGCCTGGTGGCCGAACAAGGGTTTGCCGAACTGCTCACGTCGCATCATCCGCGCAACAGTGAGGCCGAGAACTCGGCCACATGCGCCCGAGACCTGAGCCGCGATCGAGAGGCGCTCATGCGTCAATCCCCAGGTTATCGCGGCCAAGCCGGTGCCGGGACGGCCCAGCAGTGCCTCTTCGGGCAACCAGGTGTCGAACTCGATCGGGGCCGTGTCCAATGAGTTCGCGCCCAGCTTGTCATACGGTTTGCCCACCGACGCCGATGTCAGGGGCAGTGCGAACACACCGAGGTTCCCCGGCCGAGGGTCGTCTCCTTTCTCTACGCATCGCGCGAGCACCAACGCGAAGTCGGCTACGTTGGACAGCGATACGAACGCTTTCGCCCCCGTCAACACATACCCGTTACCGTCACGGACGGCAGTCGTCCGTACAGCCTGCAGGTCCGAGCCGCCTGTCTCCTCCGACGCGCCGATACAGAGCACCGCGGTGCCTGCCGTCGCGTCGGCACGGAGCGAGCGGAGATGATCGGAACCGGCGAATCGGTAGAGTACGGCAAGTGCCGAGTCGTGCAGACTCACCCCTACACCGACGCCACCCGAGCATGCCGCGCCGAGTGCGGTATGCAACCCGACGAGTTCGGCGAGTTGGAACCGATACCCTCCCGCCCATTTGTCGGCGAAGACCCCGGCAGCGCCGAGTCGGGCAAGAACTTCTCGTGGAAAAACGCCCTGCCGCTCCGCCTCCGCCACCGTCTCTCGAAATCTGTCGTCGAGCACGGCCTCTACCGCGGCACAGAAATTCTCGGCCGAAGTACCGTTCGTCACCGCATTATTCGCCACGCCGAGGCCTCCTGCGCTTGTCCGACGCAATCCACTGTGTTTCGTGGCGACATCACGAGAACCATGTCGCCACCTCCTGCCTCCGCAACTTCCCGGAGGTCGTGCGAGGTAGTTCACCTGGTTTCACCAGCACCACTCTTCCAGGTACAACACCGCATTCGGCCATTACCGCGGCGATGATCCGATCTTCGGTGCCGGTGACCCGCTTACCACTGAACTCGGCAACCACCAACAGGCGTTCGGTATGTACCTCGGTGCGCTGTGCGGACATTGTCGCGACCACACCCCCGGGTCGGACGCCCGGAATCAGCGCGGCGACCCGCTCGACGTCCTGGGGAAAGACATTGTGCCCCGCGACGGTGATGACTTCTTTGGACCGCCCGCAGACCACCAGCTCCTCGCCCGACAAGTAGCCGATATCCCCGGTCGGGGTCCAGTCCGCGGTGCCGACCGTAGCAACATCATCCGCATACCCGCTGAATACCGAATGGCCACGTATCTCCACCAGACCGATATCGCGACCGGTGACCACGGGCACCTTCATGGGCGACTCGGCAATGCGTACCTCCATGCCCTTGAGAGGCCTACCGAGCAGTGCATGTCGGTGGATCGTCGTGGTGGCGCCGTTCTCGGCTATCGCGGCTTCATCGATGCGGACGCCCAGCCCTGGGTCCGGTGCGGTCACCGCGCACGTTGCTTCGGCCAACCCGTAGGCGGGTGCCGACGCATCCGGTGCCAGACCGAATCGCTGCAGCCGGCCGGCGAAGCGCATCATGCCGTCGCAATCGACCGGCTCACCACCGTTGATCATGTAGCGCAGCGCTCCGAGTTCGACATTTTCCGTTCGCCGGGCATATCTTCCGATCAGGTTGTATGCGAAGTTCGGGGCAGCGGTCACCGTCGCCGAACTCGCACTGAGCCAGTTCAACCACTCGAAGGGCATCCTGGCGAACGCGCTGGTCGGTGCGAGCCACGTCGCGAGGCCTGCGGCCATGCCGGAGACGGTGAGCATCAGCCCCATGTCGTGATACATCGGAAGCCAGGAACACAACACATCGTCGCTGCCGGCGCGGGTCCGGTCATATAGACCCCAGAAGTGGTTGAGCACGGCGTTATGCGAGAGAACCGCCGTTCGAGGAGTCCCCGTGGAGCCGGCCGTACCCTGTAACACCGCCGGACTGTCCGACGGGACCCGAACCAGGGATGCCTCGGAGTCCCACCGCCAGCCGGCGACCTGGGCGAGATCGTGCACCGGCACATGACCGGCGGTACCACGGAGTAATTCGAGCACCGGTCCGTGGGCGAGAACGGTACCGCAATCGAGTGCGCGCAACCGCCGCATCGTCGATTCCGACCATAACCGTCGATCACTGCCCCGCACCGGCATCGGCATGATCGATATCGGTCTGCCCGCTGCCCAGCAACCGAAGACCGCGGCAACAACCTCCACCGTTGTCTCGCCCACGATACCGACCGGTTGTCGCGGACCGGAACCGTCGTCGAGCACTCGAGTGGCGATCCTGAGACCCAAGTCTCGGACATAAGTCCAAGGCCGCTGCTGCCATTGCCGGGATTCGGGGTCCAACACCATCAGTGGACCTCGTCCCGATCGCATGGCCCGATCGATCGTCTCGACCAGATCGAGATCGGGATCTCGGGTCGGCGCCGCGCCCACGTCACACCTGTCCCGTCATGAGTTCGCGCAGATGCTTGGCGAACAGACCGACATCGGGCAACGCGGCGGGGTCCGCCATCATCCCGATCGTGACCCGATCGCGCAGTATCAGGGCGGTCACCGCGAGCTCACGACCCAGCATCGGATGGAAGCCGACGACATTCGTCACCTCTCGACCCAGCAGCCGGTCCTCCGGACTGAAAGCAGGATTGACGCCTACCGCCACATCCCAGCTGTCGGCTGCCATCAGCTGGGTCATCAGCACCTGGGCGGCCCATGGCAGATAGCTCAATCCGTGTGAGGTCTTGGGGGCGTCCATGGCTTGGCGCAACGGATCCGATCCGTGCAGCGCGGCCTGGACATCGTGGACTCGCTTCGGCAATGAGTCCGCCGCGTCGGGTAGTTCGATGATCGCCAGCGACGCGGCATTCCCCGTATGCGCCAGCGTATGATCCAGCGTTACCGGGAACATTATGCGTAGCGGACGATCGGCGTGCTCCGGAAAGGCCCGCGCGAAGGCGAGGCCGGCCACCGCATACACATACTCTTGTGTCGAGGCGCCCAGCTTCAGTCGGTTCTGCCGCACCGTCTCGGTGGAGACCGTGACCTCGGCTACCCGACGCTCGGCCCGATCCCCCACCGGGCGCACGTGTCCCCGGCGCCGGCCCTTACGCCTGAGCAGTCGAGAACTCCGTGTCCCGGCCGCCAGGGCCGTGACCGGACCGACCGGATCGACCTTGAATCGCGGCGTGCCGACAAAACGCCGGTACTCGGCGGTGCTTCCGGAGACGGTATCGATGAGCATGGCGATGAAGCCGGCCGCGCCGAACCCGTCCGACAGCGCGTGATGCACGCGCAACAGCAACGTCTGAGCTTTGGTGTCCTGCTGGTGGACCAGAGTGAAGTCCCACGGCGGAGCATCGCGCCGCATCGGACTGCCCAGGAGTTCTTCCACCTGCCGGAGCATCCCGAATCGGTCCGCGACATGATGCTCTTTCGCATGCTCGGTCGGGTCTATCGACGCTGCGAGGGTGAAACGGGGTTTGCGTCGTGGCCGTGTGGGCAGCACCAACCGGTACAGATCGCTCTCGTCGACCCGCTGTGCGATTCGCGCTCGTACATCGTCGATCCGGATGGGGTCGCCGTCGGGGGACAGTTCAAGCACAAGAACCCAATTCATCGGATGTGCGGGAACATCCAGACGCAAGTGGTGGCTGTCGAGGCTGCTCAATTCGATCTCGACGGGCATGGCAATCGCACTCCTCTCTGGTCCGGGTGGAGACTGCTATGCATCCGCCGACAGGCCCGGATCGCCCGCAAGCGCGACCCGGAACAAAGTATCGACTTCGCCTACCGTGCGGCACTCCATCAGTTGTTGGCCGGACAGCTGCAGTCCCGTATGGTCCTCGATGGCGACCAGCGCGATCGCGAATGCCACCGAGTCCATTCCCAGATCTTCGATCAAGCGATCGTCGGGACCGATGTTCTCCACATCGAGGGCGAGATCTCTCTGGAGGACACTGCGTAGCTTGTCGTTCAACCAGCTCGACATGCTGTTGAACTCCCTTCGACAATCGATGGCGGAGTCTGAAATGTGTTCGTCCGTCGGCTCCCCGCAGCAGACCGGTCACCGGTCGGCCGACTGCGAGGAATCGGCAGCCGGGCTTCGCAGGAGTTCCTTGCTCACTCGGCGTGCGAGGGCGGTGGGATCGGGATTGTCGAAGAGCGCCTCGGTGCGCAGATGCAGCCCGGTCAGCCGATTCAGCCGGTTACGGAGCTCCACGGTGGTGAGTGAGTCGAATCCGAGGTCCCGGAAAGTCTCGTCGGCGGCGATCGAGTGGCCCGCGGGGTAGCCGAGGACGTCGGCTGCCTGCGTGAGAACCAGTTCGAGTACGAGACGGTCCCGCTCTGGTTCGGTGGCTCCGACGAGCTTGTCGGTCCACGAGCCGCTGTCGTGTCGGGGCGGTTCGGTGGTGGCGTCGGCCCTGCTTTCACGCCGGGGAACGAGGTCGCGGAGTATCGGCGGCTGTTCGGCTCGGGAAGCGCGCAGGGCCGGCAGATCCCACCGTGTCGCGATCGTCATCGGTGCGGTGCTGCGGCGGGCCGCATCGAATATCTCGAGGCCATCGGCGGTCGACAGCGGGATCATTCCGCCACGGGTGACGCGTCGGTGGCCGATCGGGTCCAGTCCGCGGCTGATCGGCGACGGTGAAGCCCACAGGCCCCACGCGACCGCGCAGGCGGGCAGCCCCGCGACCCGGCGGTGGTAGGCCAGGGCGTCCAGAAATGTGTTGGCCGCGGCGTAATTCGCCTGGCCGGCATTGCCGAAAACACCTGCGGCCGAGGAGAACAGCACGAACTCGGCCAGATCCAGGTCGCGGGTCAGTTCATGCAGGTGAACAGCGGCGTCCAGTTTCGGACGCAGGACGCGGTCCAGGCGGTCGGTGTCGAGAGATTCGAGGGTACCGTCGGCCACGATGCCTGCCGCGTGCACGACAGACCCCAGGGAGGGAATCGAGGCCAGGAGTGCGGCGACCTCGTCGCGCACCGAGACATCGCAGGACACGATGCGAACATCGGCTCCCCGTGCGGCCAGTTCGGTTGTGAGTTCCGAAGCCGACTCGGCGGTCGGTGCGTTGCGGCCGGCCAGCACCAGGTGCCGCGCACCGTGTCGGGTTACCAGGTGTCGTGCGATCTGGGCGCCCAGAGTGCCGGTGCCCCCGGTGATGAGCACAGTGCGTTCCGGATCCGGCCGGGCCGGCACGGTGAGTACGACTTTGCCGGTGTGTCGCGCGTTGCTGACGTAGCGGAGTGCGTCTGCGGCCTGCCGGATGTCCCAGGCGCGGACCGGTAGTGGGCCGATGGCCCCGTCATCGATCAGCGCCTGCAACGCCCGGAACAGGTCGGCGACTCGGTCGAGCTCGAGATCGGCGAGGTCGAACGGCCGGTAGATGACGCCGGGATGCTCGCCTGTGACGGTGTCGGGGTCACGGAGGTCGGTCTTGCCCATTTCCAGGAATCGCCCGCCCCGTGGCAGCAGGCGCAGCGAGGCATCGGTGAACTCCCTGGACAAGGCGTTGAGCACCACGTCGACTCCGCGTTCGTCCGTGGCCTGCCGGACAAGTTCTTCGAAGTCGAGCGTGCGCGAGGACGCGATATGCCGATCGTCGAGGCCCTGGCGGCGTAGGGCCTCCCATTTGCCTGGGCTCGCGGTGGCGAACGCTTCGGCTCCGAGATGACGGGCCAACCGCACGGCCGCCATGCCGACACCGCCCGCGGCCGAATGGATCAGGATCGACTCGCCCGCTGTGAGATGTGCCAGATCGACCAGGGCGTGATATGCGGTGAGGAACGCGATGGGGAATCCGGCCGCCTGGGCAAACGACCACCCGGTCGGAATGTGTACCAGGCAGCGGTGATCGGCGTCGGCCTCAGCGGCGAATGCGTCGTCGAACACGCCCATCACCCGATCGCCGAGGGCGAAAGCGGTGACGTCCGAGCCCACTTCCGTCACCACTCCGGCGGCCTCCCGCCCCATGCTCGACACGCCTGGATAGATGTCCAGGGCGACCAACACATCGCGGAAGTTGATACCCGCTGCGCGCACGGCGATCCGCACGTGCCCCGGCGGCAGCGGTGCCAGCGGGCGAGATACGAGAGTCAGCCGGTCGAGGTCGCCCGGCTCCTCGAGGTGCAGGTGCCACGATGGGCCGCCGGTGGGCGGCTCTAATTCCGCGGTCCGGGTATTCGCGCGCGCCAGGCGCGGCACGTAGAGGATGCCGGACCGCGACGCCGACTGCGTCTGCCCGGCCGCGAGCGCCGCGCTCAGCGCCGCCGGCAGGCCGGCGCCCCGGTCCACATCCAGCAACAGGATGCGGTCGGGATTCTCGGTCTGTGCGACACGGACCAGCCCCCAGATCGGCGCGCGGGCGAGATCCGCGACGTGATCGCCCGCGGTGACCGCTACCGCTTCGTGGGTTACCACCGCCAGGCGCGAGTCGGCGAAACTCTCGTCGGCGAGCCAGGAACGAAGCAGATCCAGGACGCGGGCGGTCTCGGCGTGTCCCGCCTGGATCACGCCTGTGCCATGCCCGTCCGGTCCGGCGCAGGGGACCAGCACCACCTCTGGAGCCGGCGCTCCGGCGCCCACCGCGAGGGCGAGTGCGTTCCAGTCGGGCACGGCCAGGACCGAGTGCCCGCTCGTTGCGAGAGCGGCGGTCACGCCGATCCGGTCGGTGCCCAGCACAACGACGCTGCGTTTCGCGGCACGTGGTGATGCGTCCGGTACCGGGGCCGGGACCCAGTCGACCCGGAACAGGGCCTCCGTCGTGGATTGCGCGGCCGAGAGCCGGTACTCCACACCGGCGCCGACCTCCGGAGGCGGGCACACCGTGGCCTCGGACACCCGCACGGGCCGCAACATGAGCGAGGCGACGTCGAGGACCGGCCGGCCGGACTCGTCGGACACGGTGAGCGACAACTTCATCGAATCGCTCGCATCGGGACCATCGACCCGGATCCGGGCCCGAAGCGTGCCGGGACGCAGGGCGTACCGAGTGACGCCACTCCACGAGAACGGCAGCCACAATCCGCTCGACACCGTGAATTGCGTGGCGTCCACGAGTGTGTCGAGGGTGGCGTGCAGAAGGGTATCGAGGAGAGCGGGATGGATGCCGAATCCGCCGACGGAAACCCCCTCGGGCAGACTTGCTTCCACGTATACGTCGGAATCCGAGCGCCAGGCGGCTCGCAGGCCACGGAATGCGGGACCGTAGACCATTCCCCGCGCGGCGAGCTGCCGATACAGGTCGTCCACGGGTAGCGGGACCGTGTCGGGTGGGAGCCACCGCACATCGCCGGCCGGTGGCTCGGCGCCGGAACACAGGACTCCGGTCGCATGCCGAGTCCACGGTGGGGGCTCGCCGGCGTCCACTCCTGTTTCCGGCCGGGCGTAGATGGTCAGCGATCGGTCACCGTCGCGACCCGGCGCACCGACCTCGACCTGAAGCCGGATATCGGTGTCGTCGGGCAGCAGCAGCGGTTCCTGCAGGGTCAGCTCGTCGAGCCGATCACAGCCGAGGTGGCTACCGGCGTGCAATGCCAACTCCAGCAGAGCCGTTCCCGGGAGTACCGGATTGCCGCGGATGGTGTGGTCGTCGAGCCAGGAGGCGCTGCGGCGGGAAAGCTTGCCGTCGAAGACGTGTCCGGCGGTGCCGGCGAGCTCCACGGGTGCGGAAAGCCACGGGTGGCCGTCGGAGCCGGTCCGGGTGCCGGCCCGGCCCGCGGGCCAGTAGCGTTGCCGTTGGAAAGCGTAGGTCGGCAGGTCGATCTTTCTCGGCCGGAGTGCGGCGAAGAGAGTCTCCCAGTGCAGTGGTACGCCGTGGACGTGGGCTCTGGCCAGGGTTGTCGCCGCAGTGCGGGCCTCGGGCCGGCCGGGACGCAGGATCGGACCTAGTTGCCGGGCCTCGGGCAGGCAGTCGCGGGCGAGTGCGGTGAGCACTCCGTCCGGGCCGATCTCCAGATACCCGGTGACGCCGCCGGTGTCCATCCGGAGCAGCGCGTCGTAGCAGCGCACGGTGTCCCGCGCCTGCCGGACCCAGTATTCCGGGGAGCAGGCCTGCGCTGCCGTGAGGGGAGCGCCGGTAACGCCCGAGATGATCGGGATCTGCGGTGCGGTGAGTGTGACACTCTCGGCCACTTGTCGAAATCGTTCGAGCATGCCGTCCATATGCGGTGAGTGGAAGGCATGGCCGACCCGCAGCAGCCGGGTTCGGCGCCCCGACGACTCCCAATAGGCGGCCTGGTCGGCTATGGCCGTGGCATCGCCGGAGAGTACGACCGACCGTGGCCCGTTGACCGCCGCGATGGCCAGGTCGAGGTGGTGCACGGCCAGTGACTCGGCGGCTTCGTGTTCACCGGCCGCGACCGCCAGCATCGCTCCGCCCGAAGGCATCTCCTGCATCAGCCGGCCGCGCGCGGCGACCAGGGTGCACGCATCCGTCAACGACAACACGCCCCCGACATGTGCGGCGACGAGTTCGCCGATCGAGTGGCCGAACAGCACGCCCGGTCGTACCCCGGCCACTTCCAGGAGGCGCACGAGTGCCAGTTCACACGCGAACAGTGCCGGTTGGGTGAACTCGGTCCGATCGAGGAGTTCGGCGTCCGGGGATCCCGGTTGGGCGAAGATGATCTCCAGCAGCGGCCGGTCCAGCATCGGGTCCAGATGGGCGCAGGCCGTGTCCAGTGCGTCCGCGAACACGGGGGAGTGGTCGTACAGTTCACGCCCCATGCCCACACGCTGGGCCCCTTGACCGGTGAACATGAACGCGATCTCGGGGTCCGGTGTCGCTGTCCCCCGAACCACGCCCGGCAGCTCCTGGCCCGCCGCGATCGCTTCGAGACCACCGAGGTAACCGTCCCGGTCGTCCGCGAGCACGACGGCGCGGTGTGAGAACCCCGTGCGGGTAGTGGCCAGTGCGTACGCGATATCGACCATCTGGAGATCCGGGTGACAGCGCAGGTGATCGGCGAGCCGGGCTGCCTGCGCGCGCAGTGCGGGACCGCCGCGGCCGGACACCACCCAAGGTATGGTGCCGGGCTCGGGTGACGGGCTCGGTCCGGAGCGGACCGTGCCGTCGGGCGTGGACTCCTCTTCCAGGATCACGTGTGCGTTCGTCCCACTGATTCCGAATGAGGACACCCCGGCGCGGCGAGGACGTGCGACGGGTGGCCACGGCCGTGACTCGGTCAGCAGCGATACCCCACCGGCCGACCAGTCCAACTCCGCCGGCCGGTCGATGTGCAGCGTGCTGGGCAGCACGCCGTGGCGCATGGCCTGCACGGCCTTGATGACGCCGGCGATCCCGGCAGCGGCCAGAGTATGGGTGAGGTTCGATTTCACCGAGCCCAGCCACAGCGGCCGCTCGGGTGGACGCTCGTGACCGTAGGTCGCCATCAGCGCCCGGGCTTCGATCGGGTCGCCCAGTTGGGTACCGGTGCCGTGGGCCTCGACCATGTCGACATCGTGCGGCCCCAGGCCGGCGTCGGCCAGTGCCTGCCGGATCACCCGGCGCTGCGCGGGGCCGTGCGGCGCGGTCAGACCGTTGCTGCGGCCGTCCTGGTTGATCGCCGATCCGCGGATGACCGCGAGCACCCGATGGCCGTTCCTGCGTGCATCGGCCAGTCGTTCCACCAGCAGTACCGCCACCCCTTCGCCCCAGGCGGTTCCGTCGGCCGTCGCGGCGAACGCCTTGCACCGGGCGTCGGGCGCCAAGCCGCGTTGTTTGCTGAACTGCACGAAGGGCTTCGGAGTGCAGATCACCGACACGCCGCCCGCCACGGCCAGCGAACAGTCACCCGCGCGCAGCGCCTGACCCGCCAAGTGCAGTGCCACCAGGGACGACGAGCAGGCGGTGTCCACCGTCAACGCGGGGCCCTCGAATCCGAGGGCATACGCCACCCGCCCCGAGGTGACCGCGAACGAATCGGCGGCGCCCAGATACGCGCCGTCCTGGCCGGGTTCATGGGACAGGTTCTCGTACCCGTGGGTGGTCATACCGAGGTAAACGCCGGTCTGTGTCGTACGCAGGCCGGTCGGGTCGATCCGGGCGTGCTCGATCGCTTCCCATGTCGTTTCCAGCACCAGGCGCTGCTGTGGGTCCATCGCCAGTGCCTCGCGGGGCGAGATGCCGAAGAACGCCGCGTCGAAGCAGTCGGCATCGGCGAGGAACCCGCCGTGGCGCACGTAGGAGGTGCCCGGGTGGTCCGGGTCCGGGTCGAAGAGTCTGTCCAGGTCCCAGCCCCGGTCGCCGGGGAACGGGGACAGGGCCGAGCGTTCTTCGGCGATCAGGCGCCACAGATCGTCGGCGGATGCCACCCCGCCGGGCAGGCGGCAACTCATCCCGACGATGGCGAGTGGCTCGTCGGAGGTGACGCGGTCCGGTGCGGTCGTGGTCGGTCGCGTCGGGCGCGTAGCGGGGGCCAGGACGCTCCGAAGGTAGCCGGCGAGTGCCCGCGGGGTCGGGTACTCGAAGACGACACTCGCTTCGATGGGCACGTCGAGTGCGTCGGACAGGAGGTTGGCCAGCTGGACGCCGGCGATCGACCCGAGGCCCGAGTCCCAGAACGCCCGGTCGATCGCGATGGTGTCGGCCGAGTGGTTTCCGTGCGCCCGGGCGGCTGCTTCGCGAATGAGTTCGGTGAGGCGCCGTTCGTCGTCGGCGACGCCGAACCCACCGTCTCCCCGAGGCCCACGATCCGGAGCAATGATCGACTCTTCGTCAGAGTTCACAGCGCACTTCCTTTGCGGGGCTGTACATTACAGGTGACGGCATTCGCCAGAGAGCAATCGAGTTGAGCGCCGAGGCATCATCGTATCCCGCCTCGAAGCGAAAACAGTTGGTATCGAAAGGAATCCGCATGCCGGCTTTCCCGGACCCGGTTCTGGAACCGCCTATCGGCGAAACGCTCGACGCCGAGGACTTCCTTGCCGCTGCCATCCGCTGGCACTTCTCCCCGGAGACCGGCTCGACCTTCTGGCTCGACCGCGCCGCGACACTCGATTTCGACCCGGTACACGATGTCCGGTCCTTCGCCGATCTCCGGCGGTTTCCCAACGTTGTCGACGAACTACGCACGGTGCCGGTCCAGGACCTGATTCCGCGCGGGTACGGCCGCAACACACCGGTGGCCGGCGTCTACGAAAGCGGCGGTACGACGGGCAGTCCCAAACGCCTTGTCTTCCTGGCCGATTGGTGGGATCGCGTTATCGACTGGGCGATGCGGGATATGGACGCCCGCGGCCACCCGTACGGTGTCAACTGGCTGACCCTGGTCCCGAGCGGGCCGCAACTGTTCGGTGACTGGACCGCCGAGCTGGTCCGGCGCCGGGGAGGTGTCCGTTTCTGTATCAATATGGATCCACGCTGGGTGAAGCGGATGATCGGTGCGGGAGAGTCCGCCGTCACCGATCGCTATGTCGACCATCTCGTGGCGCAGAGCGCGCACATCCTGCGCAGTCAAGACGTCGGAGTGCTGGTGTGCACTCCTCCCTTGCTGGAGCGGCTGTGCCGGGAGGACGAGCTGGTCGAGCTGATCAACGCCAAGGTCCGGCTGATCGTGTGGGGAGGAGCGCGAATGGATCCGGATACCCGCCGGTTCCTGCGCACCGATGTGTTCCCGGGTATCGAGCTGTACGGCTACTACGGCAACGTCACGATGCTGGGCACGACGATCGAGCGTCCCGGTCTGTCCGATGACGACCGATGCGTCTATGACACCTTCTCTCCGCACATCACCCTCGAGGTCGTCGATCCGGAGACCCGGATACCCGTCGCGTACGGCGAGCGCGGTCAGGTGATCGTGCACCACGTCAGCCGATCGATGTTGCTGCCCAACAACTCCGAACGCGATCTCGCCGTCCGGGTCGAGCCGCCGCCGGGGCGGCTCGGTGATTCGGTCGCGGACATCACCTCGATGACCGCCTTCGCCGGGACAACGGTCATCGAAGGCGTGTATTGATGCCCGACCCTGTGCAGCTCGACGTGCTCGGCCCGCGCGGTGCGTTCCGCGCTGTAACCCGCCGACGCGTCGACGACGTCGCCGGGAGCTCGATTGCCGAGCTCAGTCTGGCGCCGCAGGTATTCGTGAGTCGCGCACTGTCCGCCCTGCGACAAGCGTCGGTGCCGCCGGCGGCGGAGCGTATCGCCATGCTGGCGCAGGCGGGCCACCTGTTCGCCACGAGCACGCTGTGCGGGCTGTCGCCTGCCGAGTATCAGTGGCTGACCTGCCGGGCCAGTGGTGTACCGATCACCGCGGTGCGCCGGGCGACGCACTGGATACAGACCTGCGCGGAACAGGTCGAACGCGCGGTAACCGACGCCTGTCCGCGAGGGGCGGCGGACGACGATGTCCGCCCCGGTGCCGAACTCGGCAACCGCCGCGTCACCTGGGTTCGCCGTGGGAATGTGCTCGCCGTCGGCGCGGCGGGTAACCACCCCGCCGTGCAATCGCAGTGGCTGGAGGCGGTGGCCCTCGGCTATCGCGTCGCGGTGCGCCCCTCTCGGCAGGACCCGTTCACCCCGCACCGGCTGGTCGCCGCGCTGCGTACAGCCGGCTTCGGGGCGGATCAGGTGAACTTGCTGCCGACCGACTCGGAGGGCGTCGACGCGCTGATCCGCGGCGCGGACCTGGCGGTGGTGTACGGAGCGGATCTGGCCGGTCGGTACGCGACCGACCGTACCGTTGCCACGCACGGTGCCGGAAGGTCGAAGGTCCTGTTCGCCGGTGCCGATTGGCGTGACCATCTGGACATGGTCGTGCGCTCGGTGGCCCACGACGGTGGTACCACCTGTGTGAATGCGACAACCGTGCTGGTCGACGGGGATCCGGGGCCACTCGCCGAGGCATTGGCCGCGCGGCTGGCCGAGTTACCGAGCCTGCCGCCGCAGGACGACCGTGCGGTACTGCCCGTGCGCTCATCGGAGAGCGCACGGGTGATCGAGCAGTACCTGCTGCGGCACGGGCGGCGGGCGCGGGTCCGGCTGGGTGGCGAGGGAGTCGTGGACGAGCTGGGCGACGGCAGCGCGGTGCTGCGGCCGGCGGTGCTGCAGGTGGACCGGGTGGGAACTGCGGACATAGGTGTCGAGCTGCCCTTCCCCTGCGTATGGGTCGCTCCGTGGTCGCGGGCCGACGGGCCGGAGCCGCTGCGGGATACGCTCGTGCTGACAGTGGTGACCGACGACGAGGAACTGATCGACCGGCTGGTCACCGAGCCGTCGATCGGCAATGTGCACATCGGCAGCCATCCGACCTGCGTTATGGAGGCGGGTAGTCCACCGGACGGATATCTGGCCGATTTCCTGATGCGCGACAAAGTGGTGTTGCGATGACAACGTGGATGGAACGTGGAGGAGGTTTCCGGTGCGAACACGCCGAGTCGGCGATCTGACCGTAGGGGCACAGGGCCTCGGATGCGCCGGGATGAGCGAATTCTACGGTCCTACCGATGATGACGAGTCGATCGCCACCATCCACCGGGCTCTGGATCTGGGTGTCACGCTCTTCGATACGGCCGATATCTACGGCCGGGGCGAGAACGAGAAGCTGCTCGGGCACGCGCTCGCCGAGCGTCGGGCCGAGGCGGTTATCGCCACCAAATTCGGTCTGGTCCGTGCCGCGGACGGATACACCAGAACCGTACGTGGTGATGCTGGCTATGTGCGGCGCGCGTGCGAGGAGTCACTGCGGCGTCTGGGCGTGGACCATATCGACCTGTACTACCAGCATCGCGTCGATCCGACGGTTCCGATCGAGGAAACCGTCACGGCGATGGCTGAGCTGGTCGCCGCGGGCAAGGTCCGGGAGCTGGGGCTTTCCGAAGCGGGTGCCGCGACGATCCGGCGGGCGCACGCCGTGTACCCGCTCGCGGCCGTCCAATGCGAATGGTCGCTGTGGACCCGCGACCTGGAACAGGACGGCGTTCTGAGTACATGCCGGGAACTCGGCGTGACTCCGGTGGCGGCCTCACCGCTGGGCCGTGGCTTCCTGACCGGACGGTTCACCGCGGCAGCCGATTTCGAACCACAGGACTTCCGCAGGGCTACGCAACCGCGGTTCGCCGAAGGGAACCTGGAACGCAATCTCCCCCTCGTCGGCCGGCTACAGGCGCTCGCGCACCGCCGTGGTGTAACAGCAGCACAGCTGGCACTGGCCTGGGTGCATCACCGGGGTGAGGAGGTAGTCGCCATTCCCGGTACCAAGCGCCGGAAGTATCTGGAGGAGAATGTGCTCGCGGCCGACCTCATCCTGTCCGAATCCGAACTCGATGACCTCTCGGCCGCGATTGCGGCGACCGCCGTCGCCGGGGAACGCTGCGATCCCGCGATGGCCCGACAATTGGGCCTGTGACGGTCGCCCATCGGTGATCCGAGGCCGGGCCGCCGCGATCAAACGAAGGCCACCGGTAAGGATTCGAGCGAGCGAACGGACAGGTTCATCCGCCATCGAAGCGGCTCACCGGTGAGCCGGACAGTGGGTGCGAGGCGGCACAACTCGTCGAGCACGATCTCCGCTTCGGCCTGGGCCAGCGTCGAACCAGGGCATGTGTGCACCGAATAACCGAAAGCGAGGTGCCGGTCGCTACCGCGGCGGATATCGAACAGATCCGGGTCCGGGAAGACCGCGGGATCGCGATTGGCCGCGCCCGCATGGAAGTACACGAGGCTGCCCTTTTCGATCCGGATGTCGCGCAGGGTGATATCGGCCGTCGTCAGGCGGGAGATTCGTTGTACGGGGCTTTCGTAACGGAGTGTTTCCTTCACGGCGCCCCGGATCAGCTCGCGATCCCGGCGCACCGCGGCGAGTTGTTCCGGGTGCCGGAGCAGCAGCAGGATCCCGTTGCCGATCAGATTGCTCGTGGTCTCGAAACCGGCGAAGACCATCATCAGACAGACCGCGACGATATCGTCATCGCTCATCGCCGGATCACCCGCCAGGGCGCTCAGCAGATCGTGCCGCGGATGCTCACGCCGGGCGCGCACCATCGGACGTAGCAGGTCGCTTGTCTGGAGAACGGTTTCCATCGCGGTCTCCGCGCGGGGCAGGTAGGCCTGTGGCTCCGCGCCGAAGAAGTCGACGATGTCCACAGCGCAGCGCTTCAGCAAATCCACCGCGTCATCGGGGACACCGAGGAGCCGCGAGGTCACGTATAGCGGGAGCGGCAAGGCCAGCTCCGTTATTATGTCCATGCCACCACGTTCGACTCCCTCGCGCAGCATCGACCGGACCGTATCACGGATCAGTTGCCGGAAACCCGCCACGATCGCCGGGGTCATCGCTCGCGTGATCGGCATCCGCAATCGAGCATGCTCACCATGATCGAGCATCAACGGCCATCGCCTCAATACCTCGTGTAATGGTACGAACCCGGCCCGTTCGCTTTCGGGAAACTGGGCCAGGCGCGGACTGATTCGGTCGGCGGAGATCGCCGGGTCGGCCAGCCCGGAGCGAACGTCCGCGTAGTTGGTGACGATCCAGGCCCGCAACTGTTCGCTGAAGGCTACCGACCGATCCCTGCGCAGCCGGTCCAGGACAGGATAGGGATCGTTTCTCGCTTCAGCGGTGAGCAGATCGTATGCGGCGTGTGCCATATTCAGCTCCTGTTTCCGAGGCGGGGGCCGGCGGAGCTACCGGCACGGCACCGATACCCGCCGACAGATAGTCGAAGTCGACGCGGATCGGTGACGTGGGCGGACCGAGTAGGGACACTGTCCGGGTGTCGTCGTAGCGGCGGCGATGACTCAACATCGCCGCGGTAGGCGACCTGTCGAGGAACGCTTCCAATGCGGTCTGTTCCGCAGGCGCTGCGGACTGCATCGTCATCTGCAAAGGGGCCAGAGTTTCCATGAGGTCCATCAACACTCGCACCGAAACGTCATGTCCCTGCACGACGTGGTAGGTCGACACCCGGCGCGGGTGCTCTGCCTCGGTCAGCCGGGCAAGGACCTGCGCCGCGCGTTCCACCGGAAGGAAGTTCAGGTGCCCTTGCGGATGCCCGACCACGCGTACCGCAGTCCGCGATGTCCCGCACAGGCGGGTGGCGGCATCCCGCATTATCTGTCCGAGGGCCAACAAGGTATGCCTCGGCAGATCCGCATGCGGCGGTCGGTTGGTCACCAAGATACTGGGACGCGCCACGACCACAGTCCGGTCGTATCGACGGGACCAGTCCCGTACCAGCGTCTCCGCCTCGAATTTGGTTTCCTCGTAGGCGTTTTCGAACCCTGCCGAGCGGTCCAGTTCCGACTCGTACACCACTCCTTCGCGACGGGCTCCCGCCACGAAAGCGGTACTGACATGACACAGCAGCGGTCTACGTTGCCCCGCTGATACCAGCTCGAGTATGTGGCGTGTTCCGTCCACGTTGATCGGTCGCAGCGATTCCAGATCGCCGTGAAGTTCGGTGCTGGCGGCACTGTGCCAGACGACGTCCACGTCGGCGGCCAATCGCTGAAAGGCCCTGGGGGACAGTCCGAGCATCGGCATCGACACATCCGATTCGACGATGCGGATCCGCCGGGGCAGCGCGTCCAGCAACCGAGACGACTCGCCCACGAGTTCGAGAAATCTCGCGATCCGATCCAGCGCTCCTGGATCACGGACCAGGGCGATGAGATCGTGATTGCGAACGAGTAACTCACGAACGAGGTGAAGACCGAGAAAACCGGTCGCACCAGTAATTGCAACAGAAGACATACGGACCTTTGCTGACCGCCGGGCGAACCTCAGACTACCGGTTCTTCGCTGCGGCCTCGGCCGGATCGGTGCGAAAGCCACCACCTGATGCCGGCCTGAGGACATCGATGGCTTCGATAGCGGGTGGGAAGGCCACCAGCCCGCGAGCGTCGGCAAACCGCGCACGATCATCGCCGATCTCGGTAAGAACCGAGCGCCGAGTTGTGTGCCAACCCCGTGGATCCGATGGCCGTTCTGGAGTCGGGATGAGCGTGATGGTGGTTCCGATCGCTGCTCCCGGCATCGCACAGTCAGCTTCGGAGCGGGCTCGCGTTCCAGGTTCGGATTGTTTCCCGCCACGTGTGGTGTATCCGGTCGAGGCCGGGAAAGCCCGTATCCGCCCTGAAACATACTGTGGTGTAACCCTCGTAGGTGAACGCGAGTACCGAGAGCGGGGTCCCCGCCGGGGCGCACATCACCGGATATACCGCAGTGACGGGGCTGCCCCGAAAGGTCAGGCGATGACGAAGGGCGATGAATGATGCGCCGACCGGGCCACGTCTACGACCTGCGATCGTGTTCACCGTGGCACGCGCAAGCCACATGGGCACGTGATCGACGCCGGCGCGTAGCGCTGCTCGGACACGCGAAGATTTCAATGGGATGGTCGCGCGGGTCGTGCTGACCATCCGTTGCGCCGGATCGAGAGGCGTTGCGGGCAGTCTGATGTGGGTGAGAGCGGTCCGATTGCCAGGCAGGTTCACCTCCTCCGGCCCACGGATATTGGCAGGCACCGCGAAAGCCAGGTCGGGTCGGGCGGGGATATCGCTCATCGTATCCAGCCACTGTGCCAGGCTCTGGGCGATAGCCGCGATGTATACATCGTTACGGGTTCCGCCGAAAGTCGCGGCGATCGATCCGAGTGCGTCGGTGGGTACACGGCTCCAGTGGAGCGTACGATCGGGCGTCGTTCGGCAGTGCGGCACACTCCACTTTCTCGCCTGCCGAACGTTGCGGACGGACATCATGAGACAACGCCCATAGCCCGAGGCTCTGGGAAGACGCCGGGCGAAGCCGTGATACACCGCTGAGGACGCCTCCGCGGGGATTTCCGGGCCGAACAGCGACTCCACTGTGTGCAGGACGCCTCCGGCGTCCTGCAGGTAGTGGTGGGCCAGATACAGCAGGGCATACTGCCGTGGGGTATGGCCGTGGAGCAGCCACAGTCGCCAAGGCGGGGCATCGTCGGGCAATTCGGTCCTGGTCAGCTCGGCTACGACGCTTTCCAGATTTTCGTGCGAGCCGCGCGCCACACGCTCTGCCACGTGTACCGCGAGATCCGGGTAACAGGAAGTGGTCCAGCGCGTGGCACCGAGGTGCAGATACGAAGACAGGGCAGGCAGTGCGGGTAGCCGGGCCGCGATGTGGTCCCGAAGCATGCCCAGTTCTGGAGGCCGACCGTCCACGTGGAGGACCGCACCGACAAGCATTTGCGTATCGGGGGAGCGAGGCGAAAGCGCCCGGAACGCCCGGTCTACCGCTGCGGCGGACGCCCCACGGGCACTACGAACCGCGACCATCGTTGTCCTGCCGCCCCGTTCATCAGCCCGAGCTACCTCCGCAAAGTATACAGTCGTCGCCCTTCTCTGTGCCTGTGCCGTTTTCGTCGAAGCGATGGTCGTCTGTCCCAGGCTCCTGTAATGCGCCAGGTTGGAAGTCCCGAGAGCTTCCACAACTGGCGACGCCGACACTCCGGCCTCGGCCGGATCACCCGCAGAGCTCGGAAAACGGATCGGCGCCGGCGAACTCGGTATCTGGTCCTCGCGACCAGGCGGACAGATACACAGGACAGCCCAGTCATCGAGTACTACGAAAGCAGCCCGAGCAGTGCTTCGAGTGTGGTCTCGAACCGAACAAGAGAACTACCCGATCACTGCGCACCCTGCTCCGAAGGCGAGTGGACCGCGCAGCGAATCCCGACACGGCCGGACCACACCGAGCGAGCTGCATCGCTTCGCCCAAATTTCAATCCGATCACCCGCTACTGGGTCCGTATCGACCATGTCGACGACGTACCCGACGGACTGGCACGCGAGATCACGGCCCCCGGGTGTGGCGGTCCCGTAGCTCTGTTGTGGCCCGACGCTATCCAGCTCGCGATTCGCCTGCAGCCGCCGACTCGGCCTTTGTACTATGAAATCTGTTGGACTGTTCGCGATTTCAGAAAGACCCAGGCGCTTCTGGTCAACGCCCACCGCACCAGAAAGATATGGAACTCTCCACCTATGGCGACCGCGAGTACTGGGTACCCGGCGACGGGCACTGTGCGTTCACCGAGTTCGTGTTCACCCGTGGCATCCGGTTGGTCCCGGAGGTCACTCAGGTGGTGTGCGAGCGGATCGGCATGAACAACCGCGAGATCGACAACCTTGTCACCAACCGGCCCAACCAGCTGTTCCTCCGCAGCTCGCGCGAGGCGCTGGATCTGCCCGAGCAGCGTCCTCCCGGCCACTCCGACCGATGCGGTGATCTTTTCGCCGCCGTCCTCCCCACCGCGCTCGACGAGGAGAACCGAGCAGGCCGACTCCGCAACGGCTCCGTCGCGCTGCTGTCGGTATTCGCGCACGCGGGCGACTTCGCCGCTGCGGCCGCAATATGTTGGGGAGCCGCCCGGTGAGAAATCCCCTGCCGGAGGAATCCCACCCCACCTCCCGCTCTGCCCACTCTCCTCCGCGCTTCGATCTCAGCTTGAGCGAGAACCCGTTTCCGCCGCTTCCCTCCGTGGTCGGGGCAGTCAACGCCGCACTCACGCGGGCGAACCGTTACCCGGAGTTTCTTCCGCGGCAGCTTCCGGAACTGATCGCCGGGCACCTCGGGATACATCCCGAGCAGGTGGTCGTCGGCTCCGGTGCCACCGGAGTGGCCATGCAGATCTTCCGTGCACTGGCCGCCCCCGGTTCGGAGCTCGTGACCGCCGTCCCGACCTTCGACGGCTATCCGATCATGGCCGACATGGCGAGACTCACCCTTGTACCCGTGTCCCTCGATGAGGGAGGCGGGTGCGACCTACGGGCAACGCGCCGGGCACTCACCGCCCACACGGCACTGGTAGTGCTGTGCAGACCCCACAACCCGACCGGCACCGTGGTCCCGGCAGCCGAGCTGATCGCGTTACTCGACCTCATCCCGAGCCACACGACAGTTGTCCTCGATGAGGCATATGGTGAATTCCTCGACCCGGCGGATCATCTCGATCACATCGCACTCCTGCGACACCACCCGAACCTGCTGTTCCTCCGTACTTTCTCCAAGGCGTACAGCCTGGCCGGACTCCGCATCGGCTACGCTGTCGGCCACCCCGACCGGATCGCTCGTATCCATAGGCTCCAACTCCCCTTCGGCGTCTCGGCGACCGCGACCGCTGCCGTCGCGGCCTCATACGCCGCCACCATCGAATTGGAAGCCAGAATTCGCCATATCGGCGCCGAACGCGATCGCTTGCATACCGCGCTGCGCGCCTTCGGTATCGCGGTACCCCGCAGTCACGCCAACTTCCTCTATCTCCCCGGGGCCGGGATGGCGACAGCACTGCGTCGAGCCGGTATCGCCGCGAAGTGCTATCCCGACGGCAGTGCTCGGATCGCGGTTGGCGACCCCGCGGCCGGGCGAGCTGTTCTCGCGGCCATTATCTGAACGCCGGACCGTGTGACAGATACGCCGGCAGGTGTGGCCGCGGCTGCCGACGAGTGCCGGGACCAAACCGTTGCGCAGGTCTTGCCCGGCGCCGGCGGGTGATCGGCCCGATGCCGTGCCGGCGGCGTAAGCTGACCGGCGACCTGCCACACTCGGACGACGCCCGATCAGGGAGTGCCATGTGTCGTTTGTTCGGATTGTCGGCCGCACCGCGGCGGGTGCGGGCCACATTCTGGTTGCTGGACGCGCCGGACAGCCTGTCGGAGCAGAGTCGGCGCATGCCCGATGGTGTCGGTCTGGGCACCTTCACCGCGCACGGGTCCACGCGGGTGGAGAAGCAAACGATCGCCGCGTATGAGGATGCGCAGTTCGCCCGTGAGGCGCGGGAACGGGAATCGGCGACCTTCGTGGCGCATATCCGCTACGCGTCCACCGGCGGTCTGGAACTACGCAACACCCATCCCTTCGAACAACACGGCCGGCTGTTCGCCCACAACGGTGTGCTGCAGGGCCTCGACGAACTGGATGCCGAACTCGGTGAGTATGGCGGTCTTGTGCACGGCGACACCGACTCCGAACGGCTCTTCGCGCTCATCACACAGCGCACCGATCGGCACGACGGCGACGTTACCGCGGGCATCGCCGATGCCGTCCGCTGGCTCGCGGACCGGGTGCCCGTCTATGCCCTGAATCTGGTGTTGACCACCGACTCCGGTCTGTGGGCGCTGCGCTATCCGGACACCCACGACCTGTTCGTGCTGGAGCGCGCGGCAGGCGGACCGCACGGTGGACGCCATCTCGATCACGCGGGCCGAGCAGGAATCCGTACCCGAAGCGCCGAGCTGGCCGGTTTTCCCGCGGTGGTCGTGGCCAGCGAACGCACGGACGAGGACCCCGGCTGGCGATCGTTGGCGCCCGGGGAGTTACTGCACGTCGACGGCCGCAACCGCATCCAGGTAACGACGATTTCGGACGACCCGCCACGCCATCTGCTGACCCTCGCACAGCTCGATCGAACGGCGGCCGCTTCGCAACGGGGACGGTGAACCGTCCTCGACTGTCTGCCGCCCGCCAGGGGTAGGGACAACGCAGACGGACGACGCGAGGACCGAAGTCCGTGTTCCGACGGCGCTCCTCGGCATCCTCGAACACAGGTAGCAAAGCGGATTGTCGCGGCGGTTCGTCCGCACGTAGCGGTCGCTGAGGCCGCCACCCGATGTCGCGAACCCGGCCATCGGCACCTCCGTACCCGCCGGTTCGCCACGCGGGGTGCCATCCGGGCCGCGGCTCGCGGCGGTAGGGGGCAGCGAGATCGAATTCGCGGCTCACATCGGTAGTTCTTATTGCGGGACGCGACGGTGCCGCCCTCGGCAATGCGCTGCTCGACCACCATCTGGACGCCTTGTCAGGTCTCGGCGAGCCGGCTCCATTTCCGGGGAAGCCCTCGTGGGCTGGATGCACGCCCCCGGCAGGTAGTCGCAGAACTCAGCAAACCCGTTGTCCGCCGATCCAGACGTGTCGGACCAGCGACGGGTCGGGGGCGTCGAGGGCCTCACCCAGCGGTGCCCCGAGCAGAAGGAGATCGGCGGGTGCGCCGGCCGACACGGTGCGGGGCTGCAGGGAGCCGTCGTGCAGGTAGCCCTCGAACACCGTGCGTACGGAAACCCGTTCGTGTGGGCCCAGTTCGCGAGTCGAGGCGGCACGCATGATCGCCCAGGGGTCGAGCGGGCCGTAGGGTGCGTCGCTGCTCGGCAGCGTATGGACACCCGCGGCCAGCAGGCTCGCGTATGGATAGAGGTGCGGCAGGTCCTCGGGATCGACCTCGGTTACGTATCGTTCGCGGTTCACCGCGACGAAGCCGGGTTGGGTCACCACGGTGAGCCCGCGAAGCGCCACCGGGTCGGGGACGACGGCGCCGTGCTCGATTCGGTCGCCGGGCAGCGTGCCGATCTCGTCGAACACCGCCAGGGTGAGGAGTAGGGAAACTCGGGTCACGCAGTGCACGGCGACGGGCAGTCCGCGTCGATGCAGGGCATGAACACGGTGCAGGAGATCATGATAGGAGGGCAGGTCATGGTCGTGGAGCAGTAGTTTCCGCTCACCCAGCAGGGCGACCCGCTGCGGCAGGAGCCGGGGGGTCTCCGTGAGTCCGGGGGTGGCGTCGGTGACGCCGGTGATGCCGTATCCGGTCAACTCCTGCCCGAGCGCGCGCAGGTCGCCGCGGGCAGGCCAGGTTCCGCGCAGCAGTTCGTCCAGCCGCCACAGTCGCCCGGTGGGTGCCCCGTTGCTGTCACGTTCGACCCCCGGCAGGTGGGGAAGGGGTTCGAGTTCGGCGAGTGCGGCGGTGTTGAGCATCCACAGCGCGCCGGAACGGTGCTGTACGCGCACCGGCCGGTCGGGCACGATGTGGTCCAATATGTGACGGTCGACGGAGACCCCGGCTCCCACCGCGCGTATCCGGGCGGCCCGCGAACCACGTAATACCTCCAGGCCGCGCGTGCAGTCGACCGATTCCCGAGCCGCGGCCGCGCCGCGTAGGTGTATGTGGTGGTCGTGCAAACCGGGTACCAGTGCCGCACCGTGGCCGTCCACCTCGGTCTCACCGCGTGCGGGCAGCGCCGAACCCACCTCTGTGATCTTGTCGCCCTCGAGACGGATATCGACAGCCGTGGTGCTGTCGGCGAGCTCGACATCGCGGATCAGCCAGCTCACAGCAACTCTTCCAGTGAATGGGCCCCTAATTCTGGGGCGGGGCCGGTGGCGCACCTGGAAATGGGGTCGAGAACCGGGAAGGCTCCCGCCTCACAGTCGACCCACCAGCGTCCGGACCGCAACGAAACCGTATGCGGTGCGGGAGGGTCGGCGGCGGCCACGACGGCGAGATCGTGCATGGAGATATCGATCAGGCGGGCCCGGGTGTCCAAGAGCGCCTCGGCGGCCTCGGCCGCGGCGACCACCCCGGTGAGCGGGTCGGCGATGGCATCGCCGCAGGGCACCGGGATGCCGTCGCAATCGATGGCACTCAGCCCGGCCGAGGCGGCGATATCATCGCCGAAACCGACCCGGTCCGACTGCCGCCCCCGGGCGGTGATGGACAGCCACGACACTCCTGCGTCGACCAGTGTTTCGGCGTCCAGGCCGAGGCGATGCAGCGCCCGCGGTCGGGAGGCTTCCACCACGAGATCGGCGCTTTCCACCAACTGGGTCAGGCGGGCGCGGTCGGCGGCGTCGTCGAAATCCACAGCGACACTGCGCTGTTCGCTGTGTAGCAGGGAATAAAACGCAGCGGAGCCGTTGCGGGCGCCGTCCGGCCGGGCGGCGCTTTCGACCTTGATCACCTCGGCGCCGGTGCGGGTCAGCAGGTGGGTGCACAACGGACCTGCCCACAGCGCGCTGAAGTCGACGATGCGAGGCCGGGCGCCGACTCGGGCCCTGCGCCCGCCGGACCTGCGAGACACAGGGGCTCGCTGGGTGGAAGTGCCCGGGGCCGGTAGCCCGCCCCCCGGCAGGCTCAGCAAGGCGATGCGTTCGTCGGCCTCACGGACCGTGATCGCGCGGGCCCAGTCCTCCACCATCGCCCACACGTCACCCACCCCGTCGGCTTCCACGAGTGCGGGAACGAGAGCGATATCGACGGTCCGCGCCAGGGACAGGCCCACGAAACCATCCCGCGCGCGCACGGCCCTGAACCGTCCCCCACACGACCATGGCGCGTTACGGGTGAACCCGGCGCAGGCGGCACGCTCGGCCAGCAGGGTGACGTCCGGCAGCTGCGGCACTTCGCCGGTGCGCACCGCCGCGGACGCGGCGACCCGGCCCAGAGCCTCCTCGACAGCAAGGGCCGGCCGGCCGGGCGCGGCCAGAGGCGGTCCGCCGGGCCGTCCGGTCAACGCCATGGCTCCTGAGCGTGCCCAGGCGACCAGTGCCTGCGTGGTCATCATCCTCCCTCTCGGTGCGCGCCCCGGGGGTGCCGCCGGCCCGCGCAGTCCTGGCGGTTGCTTTGCGAGCTCGGCCGCTGTCTCGATGATGCCGGTTGCGGCTCTACGGACCAGGCTCATCCGCCCGGTACCGCGCTTCTGCTCGGAGACCCGGCCTGGACCGATGCGCCGCACGGCCGTCCCGCCCCGTGGCAGGATATGCCGATGGACGAGGCCACGACCAGCTGGGCTCCGGAGATCCTGGAACTCGGGCTCGCCGCAGACGGCTCGCCGGACAACCCCGTCGTGGTCGTTCCGCTCGATCAATGGGAAAAAGAGACCGAGCAGCGCATCGAGCGGTTCGCCGGGGCGGTCGCCGCTTCACTCCGGCTCACCATCGGAGTCGCGCGGGGCCCGATTCCCGCTGCGGTGGCTCCACTGGTGCGCGCGAGTACTCTCACCCTGGTCGAGATGGACGAGCCGCCCGGTGTCGAGATGCCCGAGGTCGTCGGCTGCACGGATATTGCCGTCGCGGTCGACCGCCTCGCGGCGGCGATCGGCCACAGCCCACGCGCGAGCGCGGCATTGGGGCGATTGTTACGTCAGACCGCTGTGCTGGACACCGCTTCGGGGCTGTCGGCCGAAGCGGCGGTCTACTCGATGTTGCTGGGTGGCGTCGAATTCCGGCGATGGCTGGCCGACCGGGGCCCGTCCCGCACCGCGCCCTCTCCGGAAGGCGATGTCGTGCGCCTGCAGCGCTCCGGTGATCAACTGACCGTGACGCTGGATAACGTTGCCCGCCGCAACGCGCTGAGCTTCCGGCTGCGTGAAGAGCTGCTGGAGGCCGTACGGCTTGCGGAGTTCGACCCGAGTATCGAACACGTGTCGCTACGTGGGGCGGGACCGGTGTTCTGCAGCGGGGGCGATCTGGACGAATTCGGGACCGCGAGCGACCTGATCGCTGCCTATCTCATCCGGCAGGAGCGAGCGCCGTGGCGGATAATCGACCGTCTACGCGACCGGGTGTCGGCGCATGTGCACGGGGCGTGTATCGGGGCCGGGATCGAGATGGCCGCTTTCGCGGGGCGGCTGGTGGCAGCGCCGGATACGGTGTTCCGGCTGCCCGAGGTAGGAATGGGCCTGGTGCCCGGCGCGGGCGGCACCGTCGGCGTCACCCGGCGGATCGGGCGTTGGCGCGCCGCCTGGATGATGCTGACCGGCGAAAGCCTCGACACGGAAACCGCGCTGCGCTGGAACCTGATCGACGCCGTGGCCCCGATACCGTCCCTCGAAGCCGAAACCAGGGCTGAGTGAAGCGCAAGCGAGCGTGCCGCAAGCCAGGCCGGACCGCCCCGAGTGTTTCGGCGGCGGTCCGGCGGATGGGTTGTGTTCGATTCAGGCGGGCTCGATGGCGGAGGGGTGGGTGGTGAGCGGCATGATGTCGATCGTCATATAGGGGAAGAGCGGGAGGTTCCAGAGGATTTCGTGGAGTTCGGCGGGGGAGTCGACGGCGAAGACGCTGATATTGCTGTACTGGCCGACGATGCGCCAGATGTGCACCCATTTCCCGGCCCGCTGGAGCTCCTGGGAGTACTCCTTCTCGCGAGCGACGATATCGGCGCGGACGGCGTCGTCGAGGTCGCGGGGGATGGCGACGTCCATCCGGACGTGGTAGAGCTGCATTCGTCTCGTTCCTAGTTCCGGGACCACCGTTTGACGGCGTCCATGTTCAATTCCACCCCGAGCCCGGGGCCGGTCGGCAGATGTACCTGGCCGTCGCTGTAGCGCAGCGGTTCCTGCAGTAGTTCCTCGCTGAACAGCAGCGGGCCGAAAAGTTCGGTACCGAAATCGATTCCGGGTTCGGCGCAGGCGAAATGGATCGAGGCGGCGGTGCCGATGGGGCCCTCGATGGAAGTGGCGCCGTGGCAGGCCAGGCCCGCGGCGCGGGCGACGGCGACGACTTCGCGGCTGCGGCGCAGGCCGCCGCATTTGGTGGTTTTGACCGCGATCACGTCGGCGGCGCCGCGACGGGCGACTTCCAGGGCGTCGTGCGGGGTGTGCACGCTTTCGTCGGCCATCACCGGAATCGGCAGCAGGGTGTTCAGTTCCGCCAGGACCTCCAGTTGCTCACCGGGAGTGGGTTGTTCGATGAGCTGGACTCCGCCGTCGGCCAGCCACGGGAGATGGCGCAGGGCGGTGAGCCGGTCCCAGCGGGCGTTGATATCGACCCGGACGCCGGCTTGTCCGGCAAGGGCCTCGGTCACCCGCAGGACGCGTTCGGTATCGGTGACCGGGTCGAGTGCGCCCATCTTGAGTTTGAAGCTGAAATGCCTGCGGGCCTCGATCTTCTCCTGGGCCTCGGCGATGATCTCCTCGACCGGAGCCGACCCCAGCGCCCAGGTGACGTCCACGCTGGAGCGGAAGGCCCCGCCCAGCAGAGTGTGGACGGGGACGTCCAGGCAGCGGGCCCAGGCGTCGTGCAGGGCGACGTCGACGCCGGCCTTGGCGAAGCGGGCGCCGGCCACCACCCGTTCGATATCGGCCATGATTGCCGTGATCTCGTCGACGCGGCGCCCGAGCAGCACCGGCACCAGATACCGCTCGACGACAGCCTGCATCGTCTCGACCGATTCACCGCCCCACCACGGGCCGCCGGGTACCACGCCTTCGCCATAGCCGGTGACGCCACCGCCGGTGGTGATTGCGACCAGCAGGATGGGCTGCGCGTTCATCGAGGTGGTGGCGAACTTGTGCGGCCGTACCAGCGGCACGTCCAGGACGGTGGTCTCGACCGAGACGATCGACAGGTCTGACATCGAAACTCTTTCTCGCGGCGGAGCGGTTCAGGCGGGGTCGAGCGCGAAGTTGTAGGTGACGCGGTTGACGCCGTCCTCACCGGTGACCGGGTCGAGGATCAGTTCGGGTTTGGTGGCCGAGGCGACATCGCTGTCCAGCCAGTCGCCGCCCCGGAAATACAGCTGGGTGGTCACCGATTCCCGGCCCGGGGCCGAGACGATCAGGTGCAGGTGAGCCGGGCGCCACGGGTGGCCGTTCTGCGCGGTGATGAACGCGCCGGTGGGGCCGTCGGTGGGGATCTGGTACGGCGCCGGCTGGAGGGTGCGGATCGAGTAGCGGCCCTCGGCGTCGGCGATGATGGTGCCACGCAGGTTCCATTCCGGCAGGTGCGGGGCGAACTGCGAGTAGTAGCCGTCGGCATCGGCGTGCCACAGTTCGACCTTCGCGCCGCCGAGGCCGTTGCCGTCGAGATCGGTGACCTGGCCGGAGAAGATCAGCGGTGTCTGCTCGCGGTCCTGTGCGCGCATCGGCAGCTCGCATTCGGCCGGCAGTTCGGGTGCGTCCGGGACGTAGTAGGGGCCCTCGATGCTGCCCTTGGTGCCCTTGCGGCTGCGGGCCAGCACCTCCTCCACCGCGTGTTCGATGAACACGTCGAGGAACAGCGGCCACTCGCCGCCTTCGCCCACGTCGATCAGCCACTGCTTGAACACTCGATACTCGGGATAGGTGACGCCGTGCTCGAGGATCACCTTGTGCAGGGCGCCCAGGGCGTCGCGGGCGATGGCGGCCAGACGCTCCGGGGAGGTATCGGCGGTGACCCGCTCGCCCTTGAACTTGTCGGTGGCCGCGGTGCCCGAGCCGAGTGCGGTGGGCGAGACGGATTCGGTGGTGGTCATTTCGAGCTCCTCGGAGAGAACCGGGATAGAGAGAAGGTACGCTATGCGTACTAAGCTGACGCTGTGCGTACCGATTACTGTGCGTGTGGTCACTTGTTTTGTCAAGAAGGGAACGGGATCGGGCCGTATGAGCGAGAACGAGCGCGACTACATTCAGAGCATCGAGCGGGGTTTCGCTGTGCTCACCGCGTTCGACAGCGACCGGCCGAATCCCACTTTGGCCGAGCTCGCGCAGGTCACCGGCCTGGCCAAGCCGGTGGTCCGCCGAATCCTGCTGACCTTGCAGCGGCTCGGCTACGTGGCCGGCTCCGGCCCGCGCTGGATGCTGACACCCCGCGTCCTGAGCATCGGACAGCATTACTCGGCCACCCACACGCTGCTGGAACAAGCCATGCCGCATCTGCTCGCGGTAGCCGACGAGCTGCACGAATCCGCCTCGCTCGGCGTGCTCGACGGTGCCGAAGTGGTGTACGCCGCGCGCGTTCCGGTGCGGCGCATCATGAGCATCAATGTCTCGGTCGGCACCCGCGTCCCGGCCTATGCGACCTCCATGGGCCGCGCGTTGCTGGCGTGGGCGCCGCGGTCGACCCTCGACGAGGTGATCGCCCGCACCGAGTTCCGTCCGCTGACCGCAACAACGATCACCGACGCCGGACAACTCGAGCGCGAGCTCATCCGCGTCCGGGAGAAAGGTTATGCACTCACCTCCGAAGAACTGGAGAAAGGACTGATCTCGATCGCCGTTCCGGTACGGGACCAGTCCGGCGCGGTCGTCGCGGTCATCGCGTGCTCGACGTCCACCGGCCGGATGACAGCCGAGGATTTCGAGCGCACCGCAAGCGCTTGCGTGTCGGCGGCGGCCGGAGAACTCAGCCGCGGCCTGGGGTGGACACTCTGACCCGGATCAGACCGTGACCCGGTAGGCGAGGATGTCGCGGACCAGCGTGCCCAGGCTCTCGGCGTCGGTCTTCGCCTTGATCCGAGCCCGGTGCACATCGACGGTCTTCACGCTGGTCCCCAACCGGCTGGCGATCTGCTGACTGGACCTGCCCTCGATCACCAGGTGCAGCACTTCCCGTTCGCGGGGCGTCAGGTCGGCCAGCCGCCGCTCGACCTGCAGACGTTCGGCGCGCTCCGCGAACGCCCGGCCCGCGGCCAGCAATTGCTCCTGCACCACCTCGAGCATGCGCTGCGGCTCGTAGGGTTTTTCCAGGAAATCCACCGCGCCGGCGCGCAATGCGCGTACCGACATCGGAATATCGCCGTGCGCGGAGCAGAAGATGACCGGTGCCGGATAGTCGCGCCGGTTGAGCTCCTCCTGCAGCTGAAAACCGCTCAAGCCGGGCATGCGGACATCGACGATGACGACACCGGCCTCGTCCAGATCGGCCTCCTCCAGGAAGGAGGCCGCCGTGGCGTAGGTCAGCGCGTCGATCCCGACGCTCTGCAGCAGGAACGCCAGCGATTGGCGCAGGTCCTCGTCGTCGTCGACAATATGGACGACGGGGGCGGACATATCGCTCGGGTTCTGTGCTCGGGGCATGGACCATGGCCCCGTGCGATGACGGTTCGCTGCCGCCTCCGGGCCCGACCCGCTCATACCCGTCGATTGTACGGCGAAGCAGCCCGGTGGGACACTCGCGTAATCACTCGGCGCATACCTCGTGGGCACCTCCATCACGGCCTCATCAGTACCGAACGAGCGGGGAAGCTGTCCGCGAAATTGTGCGGCAGCGGGGCGACGAAGACGTTCTCGGTCCGGGTCCGCGTGATCTTCCACGATCCGTCCATCCGGCGGAAGGCATTGTTGAGCCGGCTCGAACGCAGGAGCCCGGTGCCGTCGGAATACAGCCACGGTTGCATGTGGATCCACTGGCCGGTGGCCGAATCGCCGTCCACCCGGATCTGTTCGGAGGTGAGGTAGTGCGCGTTGAGTACCAGGGCGGGATCGCTGTCCGGGTCCCAGAACCGTTCGAAATGGGCGCGAATGGCTTCGCTCCCGGCGAGCCGGCCGAACTGATCGTCGTAGTACTCGCCGACGCCCTCCCAGACCGCGTCCTCGGCGTAGAGCTCCATGATGAGGTCGATCCGCTGCGCGTCGTCGGTGACCCCGAACTCGGGGCAGGGGGTATCGCACAGGAACATATAGCGCGCCTGCACCCGCCGTATCTCGGCCTCGGCTTCCAGCGTCTCGATCCGGCGGGTCAACCGCTCGATTGTTTCGCTCTCGGTCACGATCTTTGCCTCCTGAACTCACAACACGACAGTGACTGCCTTGGTCTCGGTGCCGGCGAGGATGCCCTCGTACCCGTGCCACCACGGGTCCACGATCCCGCGATATAGAGGTCGGTGATGAGCTCGGGAAGTGCGGTCATCGAGTCTCCCGGGGCGGGAATACGCGGCCGTCCGGGCAGCGTACGAGCGAGGGGGCCGGGCGGTACGAGGTCATGGCGTTGGGACGGGCACGGTGCGGGCCTGCACCCACGTCGCGGTACGCAACAGCGCCGCCTCCGAATGCGGTGGTCCGATGACCTGGACACCGAGCGGCAGGCCGTCCGCTGTGCGGAGGCCGGGAACCGTGACCACGGGCAAACCGAGGGCCTGCCAGGCGCGGCTGAGCACCGGATCGCCGGTGGCGGCCAGACCGGCCGGAGCGGGGCCGGGGGCGGCGGGTCCGACGACGGCGTCGTAGCCGGCGAACAGGTCCAGCACCGCGCGCCGGGTCCGATCGACGATGGCGCATGCGTCCTCGTAGTCGCGCGGGTCCGTGGCGGCGCCGGTGCGCAGCAGTTCGGCCAGCGGCGCACTCAGCGCGTCGGCGTGGGCGAGTTCGGTGGTCCGGGTGCGCGCGGCCTCGTAGGCCATGATCACCTTGTGTGCGGCGGTGGTGTCGGCGATGGTCTGCTCGGCGGCGAAATCGGTGACGGTGGCACCGTCCGCGCGCAGTCGCTCCCGCAGGGTCGCGACGGCCTCGGCCATCACCGGTTGCACTGCGCCGAGCGGTGCCGCGGTCCAGAAGGCCACCCGTGGCGGCCGCGCGGGTCCGGCCGACGGATCGGGGACTCCGCGCAATGCCGCCCACGCGCAGGCCAGGTCGCGCACCTGCGCGGCATAGTAGCCGTGGCTGTCCAGGCTGTGCGCGAGCCCGGTGACGCCGGTGGTGGGCAGCAGGCCCCGGGTCAGGACCAGGGCCGCGACACCGCAGTAGGCGGCGGGACGGGTCACCGAGGCCGCGGTCTGCGAGCCGAGGGCCAGCGGCACCTGCCCGGCGGCGACCGCCGCGGCCGACCCGCTCGACGAACCACCGGGCGTATGGCCGGGTGCCGCCGGGTTATCTGTGGGACCCGGGGCGAAGTAGGCGAATTCCGTGGTGACGGTCTTGCCGGCGGGCAGTGCCCCCGCGGCCCGCCACAGCCCGACGATCTCCGCGTCCCGGTCCACCGGTTCGCTGTCCGCGCGCAGCACCGAACCGCATCGGGTGGGATATCCGGCGACGTCGATGATGTCCTTCACACCGACCGGGATACCGCTCAGCGGTCCGCTCTGCGCGGGGAATTCGGGCCGGGGACCATGGGCAACCCACGCGGCGAGAGTGGTCTCGGTGGCGGAGATGCGGGCGGCCGACCGCTCCCACGCCGCCGCGGCATCGGTGCGTCCGGCAGTGATGTCGTCGACCAGGTCGCGTAACGACCACGGGGCGTACAAGGATTCGACGGAGGTCATGATTGCACCCACATCGCGTCGGCCGACCAGTAGTCCATACCCCCGGCACTCACCCCGTGCCGCCACTCGGAGGTGCGGCGCAGGCCGGGTTCGGCGACCGCGGTGATCCGGTCGGCGGCGTCCGGGCCGTCCTCGGCGACCTGCCAGTGCACCCAGTTGAGTTCGCGACCCTCCGCATCGTGCAAGAACAAGTCGACGTGGCGCCAGCCGTAACCGTGGGTGTCGTTGTAGCACATCAGCGTCATGCGGTGGTCCGTGTCGTCCATCCGGTGTTCTCCTGCTCGGGGTGCGATCGTCGGTCGGAGCCGATGCTGTGGAAGCGCCGCTGGAAATAGACCAGCGCGCCGGTGTCCTCCCGGACATCGACGCGCTGCACACTCACCAGGAAGATCGAATGCGAACCCTGCGTGTGATCGCTGATGATCCGGCCCACCACCCGCGCCGCCGCGGTGCGCAGCATCGGGATGTCCTCGGAGTCGTGGTCCCAGATGGGCCACTCGAACCGTTCGGCCATCGGTATGCCCGTGGCGCCGGCGAAATGCCCGGCGAGTTCCTCGTCGGCCGAACTCAAAATATTCACGCAGATCCGCTGGTTACGCTGGAAAATCGCGTGCGCGTAGCTGGACTGGTTGACGCATACGATCATCGTGGGCGGTGCGTCGGTCACCGAGCACACAGCGCTGACCGTGATACCTGCGCGACCACGCGGTCCATTGGTGGTGACGACGTTGACTGCGGCCGAAAGATTCGACATCGCAGCCCGGAAGTCACGCTGCTCGGCGGTCAATTGCTTGGTCATGGCATCGACGCTACGAGTGATCTACGCCTCGAGGTATCGAGATTTCCTCCGGGTGCGCTGAAGGTTTTACTTATTCGGCCCGGGCCCCGGCAGGGCGAAACCGAACACCGATCCGTCGCCGTCCGCGGGCCTGCACCAGATGTTTCCGTGCTGCCGGGTGATGATTCGATAGCTCAACGCCAGTCCGATTCCGCTGCCGTGTGATTTCGAGGTGAACGAATCCGAGAACGGATCGCGGGGCACCCCGCGGCCGTAATCGCGGACAGTGAAGCATCCGCCCCCATCGCAGACTCCGGTGCGGAGCACGATGCGCCGGGATTCGGGTGGGCACAGCGCCATCTCGTCGATGGCGTTGAAGCACAGATTGACGATTACCTGCCCGGTGAGCACCCGCTCGCAGCGAATCTCGATAGGAGCGCCGGAAAGCTCCAGTTCTACCCGGACACCGGCCTCCTGCGCCCGTAACCGGACGAAATACAGGCACTCGGTGACGATATCGTTCAGATCGGCTACCTGCTCGACCTGCTCCAGATGGCCGACGAAGGCGCGTAGGGTGGCGACGATGGTCGCGGCCCGGTCGATCTGTTTGCGGGCCGCGTCCAGGCCGAAGGTGACGCGGTGGTCGAGGACCTCACCGCCGGGCAGATGCGAACGGATCCCCGCCACATAGTTGCCGGCGGCGGCCAGCGGCTGGCCGAGTTCGTGGGCGATGGCCATCGCCATATCGCCCATGGCGTTGTAGCGGGCCAGATAGTTCTCCCGCTGGAGTTCCAGTCCGCGTTTCTCCTCGTCGCGGATCCGGTCCGAGACGTCGTGGACCAGCATGAGGTATGCGGGTACTCCGGCTTCGTCCAGTCGTTCCAGGCTGCCGTCGAGCCAGGAGGTGGATCCGTCCGGCCGGTTGATCTCGAGTCGCACCGAGGTGACCGGGTCGGCCTCCGCGGCCACCGCCTCCCAGTCGGTTCGCCGGTTGTCGCGATGGAGTTGGGCGTAGTGGATGAGCCGTGGCCCGGCCGGTAGCTCGGCGGCCGGGTCCAGCCCCAGACGAGTGAGCGCGGTATCGGTGGCGAAACGGATCTCGCCGCCTTCGTCGAGGACGAAGGCCATGGTGGAGGTGTGCCGGGCCAGGGCGTCCACATAGGTGGTGGTCAGCCGGAGCGCGCGCTCGGTGCGCTGCTCGCGTTCGATATCGCGGAACTGCACCATCACCGCGGGGCCCTGCGCGAGCTCGACCCGGGTGGCCACCGCGTCGGTCGGGATGATCCGCCCCGATTTGGATCGGTAGTGCCATTCGATCCGGCTGGCGCCGTGCTCGACGGCGTCCTGGAGCCAGGCGCGCCCGATCACACGGTCGTACTGCTGGGCGGAACTGCTCATATCGTGTGCTTTCAGCGGCCGGATCTCGGTGAGATCGAAGCCGAGCATGGCGCACGCCGCCGGGTTCGCCCAGAGAATGCTCTTGGTCGCGGCGTCGTGCACCAGGACGCACACCTCGGTGGCGTTCATCATGGTGACGAAATCCGAGACGACCAGTTCGGGGGCTCGCGGATCGACGGACATCGCGCCAGCGTAGCTTTTCCGAACTGCAGGTTCGCGATCGTCCGGGGGCAGCTGAAGGTTTCCCCTACGAGGGTGGTGGTTCACACCCGTCCGGGCGCGGGCTTTACCGATGTTCGTGTGACCGCGATCTCCTTACCGTCGAATAACAGCCCATAGACGACAGGAGCAGGTGATCGTGACCACCTCGCAAGCCACGGTCCGGTCCGGGACCGGCGCGGCGAATCTCGACGACGTCCTCGCCGAGCTCGCCACGCGGCGGCAGGAGTTCGGCGAGCAGAGATATGTACCGCGGGATTTCGTCGCACGGCTCAAGGAAACCGGCGTCTACCGCGCCGCGACCCCGCGGCGCTTCGGCGGCGAACCCTTGCCGCCCGCCGAATTCCTGCGCATCGTCGAACGCATCTCCGTCGTCGACGGTTCGACCGGCTGGGTGGCCAGCTTCGGTTCGGCACTGGTCTATCTCGCGGCCCTGCCGCTGGACACCCAGGCCGTCCTGTACGCCGACGGCCCCGATGTGGTGTTCGCCGGTGGCTTGTTTCCTATCCAACCGGCCCCCGAGGTCGACGGCGGTTTCCGGATCGACGGACGGTGGAAGTTCGCCAGCGGATGTATGGGCGCGGACGTCCTGGGCGTCGGTATACCCGGTGACGCGAGCACCGAAGGCAAGCCCCGCACCGCCGTGCTGCGACCCGAGCAGGTGGAGATCGTCCAGGACTGGGACGTGGTCGGCATGCGCGGCACCGGCTCGTTCGATCTGGTGGTGCGCGATGTGGTGGTGCCGCGGGAGTGGACCTTCATCCGCGGCGGCGAACCGACCGTGGACGAGCCGCTGTACCGGTACCCTGCCATCGCCTACGCCGCCCAGGTGCTGGCGGTGGTCGGTGCCGGAGTGGCACGGGCCGCCCTCGATCATGCGGTCGAGACCGGTGCGGGCCGGTCGGGTATCACCGGAGCGCCCAAGCTTGCCGACCGCGCCTACTACCGGACCGCGGTCGCGCAGGCCGAAGCCGATCTGCGCTCCGCCCGCGCCTACTTCTACGAGGTCACCGAGGAGGTGTGGGAGACGGTGTCGCGCGGCGATCCCGCGACCGCCGAGCAGAACGCCCATCTGCGGCTCGCGGCGTCCCATATCGCCGCCACCTCCGCTTCGGTGGTGAACCGGCTGGTGGAGATCTCGGGTACCGCCGCCATCTTCCACGGCCACCCGCTACAGCAGTGGGCCGGCGATGCGCTGGTACCGCAGCAGCACGCCTTCCTGGGGCCGGGCCTGGTCGACGCCGCCGGCGCCGTCCTGATGGGACAGCCCCCCACCGTGCCCGGTTTCCGCTGACCAACAGCTCATTTCGACGACAGGACCTTTCGTGACCGACAGCCCGTTGCGCGTTCTCTTCTGTATCGGCATCAACCAGAACTTCTTCGACCTTCCGGAGGGCGGTGTCACCACCGGCGACGTGTGGACCGCCTTCGTCGGCCTGATGGACGGCATCAAAGCCCTCGACGGTATCGACTTCATCGGCGATATCGACGACGACTCCACCATGGTCGGGCCGTCCGACAGCTGGCCGTGGACCTGCTATCTCCTCGCCGACGCCGACAGCCACGACACCGTGAAGGCGGCCTGCAACCTGGTGCGCACCATCCCGGTCGGTACCAGCGACTGGAAGCTCTGGAAGTTCCTGAAGATCGAGGCCCGCATCGGCCGCGCGCTCACCCCGCGCCAGTACTGACCAACCCGCCAGGAGGCATCATGACCGCGCACAGCGCTGCGCTCCCACACCGCGCACCCGCCGATCTGGTCCATGAGGATCGGGTCGCGGCCCGGATGTACACCGACCCGGAGATCTTCGAGCAGGAGATGACCCGGATCTTCGAGAGCACCTGGATCTGGGTCGCCCACGAATCCGAACTCCCCAAACCCGGCAGCTTCAAATCCACCCATGTGGGCCGGCAACCGGTGATCGTGACCCGCGACCGTAAGGGACAGATCAATACCTTGCTCAACCGCTGCCGACATCGCGGCGCGAGTATCTGCGAGCAGAAGACGGGTGTCGCCAACGGCTTCACCTGCCCATACCACGCCTGGTCCTACAGCCTGGACGGACAGTTACGCGGGATCCCGTACCCCGACGGTTACGAGGGCGTGGTCGAGAAGGGCGACCTGTCGCTGAAGAAGCTGCGCACGGAATCCTACGGCGGCATGGTGTTCGCCACGTTCAACGTCGATATCGAACCGCTCACCGACTTCCTGGGCGATGCGAAGCTCTGGATCGACCGCTTCATGAAGCAGGGTGGCGGTTACCCGATCAAGGTGCTCGGCACCCACCGGTTCAGCTTCCACGGGAACTGGAAGATCCAGCTGGAGAACACCACCGACGGCTACCACTTCCCGATCGTGCACCGGTCCTGGATGGCCTCGGTCGACGCCGAGACAGCCGACATGATGTCGTTCATGACCGACCCGGCCGCGGTCACCCATGATCTGGGCAACGGGCACAGCGTCATGCAGATGGTGCCCGAACACTCCGATCTCGACGCCGACGACGGCAGCGAACCCCTGCAGGCCCGTTTCGACGATCTGGTCGCCGAACTGAAAACCACCGGCCTCGACGATGCCGCCATCCGGAAACTGGTGCGGGCCATGCACGGCACCGGGTTCAACCTCAACCTGTTCCCGAACGTGTCCATGTCCGCGGCCTTCTTCCGCGTGCTGCGCCCGATCTCGGCCGACGAGACCACGATCGAGCACGTGGCCATCGGCCCCGACGGTCCCGCCGAGATCGTGAACCCGGTCAACCGGGCCCGGCTGCGGGTGCACGAACACTTCCAGGGGCCCTTCGGATTCGGCACCCCCGATGACGCCGAAGGCTGGGACCGCGTCCAGCGTGGCGCGCAGGCCGGCCCCGATATGCCGATCCTGGTCAACCGCGGACTCGCCCGCGAGAAGCCGAGTCCGGAGGGCTGGCCCACCTCCCATGTCACCGACGAGACCGGTATGCGCGCCGCGTATCAGCAGTGGAAGCAGATGATGAGCGATGACTGACACCCGCACCGCGACGGCGGTGTTCACCGACAGCCGGGTCGCGCGGGCGATCGAGCTGATCTGGCACGAAGCCGACCTGCTCGATCGCAAGGAGTATCACACCTGGCAGGAGCTCTACACCGCCGACGCCCACTACGTGGTGCCGATCGATCGCGGCACCGATGATTTCGACAACACGCTGAACATGATCTACGACGATGCCCGTATGCGCGGTATGCGCGTCGTCCGCATGACCGAGGGCTACGCCATCGCCGCCGTCGACGCCGCGGTCACCACCCGGACCATTTCCCGCTTCGTCGCCGAGCATGTCACCGACGACGAGGTACACCTGCGGGCCGCCCAGATCCTCGTCGCCTACAAACGCGGCCGGCATGATATCTGGGCCGGCGACGTCGAATACCGGATCCGGCTCGGTGCGGCATCCGCCGACGACCGGATCGCGCGTAAGGTGATCCGGCTGGTCGACAGCGAGGACGCTGTGCCCGCCGCGGGGTTCCTGCTGTGACCGCGCCGGTCGCCGTCGTCACCGGCGGCGCGGGCGGTCTCGGGGCGCATATCGTGCGCCGGCTGCACGCCGGTGGGCACAGTGTCGCCGTCGCCGATCTGGACGGAACCGCCGCCGCCGCGCTGGCCGCCGAACTCGACGGCGCGGTCGGCGCCCGGGGGTACGCGGTGGACGTCGCGGACAAGGGGTCGCTGGAGAAGCTGCTCGCCACCGTGGTCGCCGATTTCGGCGGGGTCCAGGTGCTGGTGAACAATGCCGCGCGCACCCAGGCCCGGCCGCTGCTCGAGATCACCCCGGAAGATCTCGACGGTGTCATGGCCGTCGGGTTCCGCGGCACGTTCCAGGCCTGTCAGCTGTTCGGCGCGCATATGGCCGCCCAGGGGTACGGCCGGATCGTGAACATGGCCTCGCTCGCCGGGCAGAACGGTGGCACCGCCACCGGCGGCCACTACGCCTCCGCCAAGGGCGCGGTGATCTCGCTGACCAAGGTGTTCGCCCGGGAGCTGGCCGCGTCCGGGGTCACGGTGAACGCGGTATCGCCCGGCCCGCAGGATTCGCCGGTGGTGCACGACATCGTCGGCGTGGACAACCTCGAAACCTTCGCCCGATCCATTCCCGTCGGGCGTCTCGGTGATCCGGCGTTCATCGCCGAGATGGTCGCCCTGCTCGCGTCACCGGCCGCCGCGTCGGTCACCGGGGCATGCTGGGACGCCAACGGCGGTCTCTACATGCGTTAGGAGTGCGCCGTGACCGATATCAAAGTGGTGGTCGCCGAGATCGTCGCCGAGACACCGGAGATCCGCTCGCTGCGCCTGGTCCGGGAAGACGGGGCCCCGCTGGGGCCCTACCGGGCCGGCGCGCATATAGATGTCACCGGACCGACCGGTGTCCTCCGGCAATATTCGCTGTGCGGGCCACCCGCGGAGACCACGTCGCTGACCATCGCGGTGAAGCGAGAACCGGAGTCCCGCGGCGGTTCGGCGGCGCTGCACGAGGTGCGCGAGGGCGACATGATCGAAATCGGCCGGCCGCGTAATATCCTCACCGTCGCGCCGGATGCCGACAGGCATGTGCTGATCGCCGCCGGTATCGGCATCACCCCGTTGCTGAGCATGGCCTACGAACTGCATTCCACCGGGGTCGAGTTCACACTGCTCTATTTCGGCCGCAGCCGCGCGGAGACCGCCTTCCTGGATCTCCTCGAGAACCGGGCGGAGTTCCGCGACCGCGTGCGCCTGCACCTGGGCTGCACGCGCGCGGAGCAACGCACCGCGCTGGCGGCGGTCGCCCACGGACTCACGCCCGAGAGCGTGGTATACACCTGCGGCCCGGCCGGGTTCATGGACACCGTCGCCGAGTTGATGACACCGGTGATCGGCATCGGCAATGTGCACATCGAGCATTTCGAGGCGGCCGAGGCCGACACTTCGGGCGATACCGCGTTCACTGTCGAACTCGATACCGGGGAAAGTTTCGAAATCCCGGCCGACCGCTCGATTCTGTCGGTGCTCGAGGAAAACGGTATCGAGGTCTTCAAATCGTGCGAGGAAGGAATCTGCGGTTCCTGTGTCTCGAACATCCTCGAAGGCGAGCCGGACCATCGCGACAACTGTTTGTCCGCAGCGGACAAGGCCGGCGGTGAACAGATGGCGCTCTGCGTTTCCCGGGCGAAGACACCCAAACTGGTCATCGAATTGATCTGATCCTCGCCGGGCCCGAATAAAGGAATTCCGTATTCGCAGCGGGAATTCTCCCGATGTTCCTCCTCACATCGTCGCCTTAGCGTGTAGTGAATCACACAGCTCGAAAGACGATGCCTCATGAATAAATTGCAGTCCGATCCTTCTGTGCCCGGCGGGAATTCAGCTCTCGACGACCTCGCCAGGGACCGCGCCCGCCTGGTGTTCCGGCTCGCCGCGGTGGTGCTCGTCCTGTTCTTCCCCCTGCCCGTGCTGGGCGGTTTCACCTCCGTCCTGGACACGGTGGTGGCGGGTGGCGTCACCGTCGCCTGGCTCTTCGCCTTCTTCCAGTTCGCCGTGGCCATCGTGGTGGCCCGCTACTACATGACCCGGGCCGCCGCGCTCGAGGCTCGCGTCGCACAGGAAGGCGCCGGCGCATGAACGTCGTCTCCGCCTCGCTGTTCGCCGCCCTGGTTGTGGTGACCCTGCTGATCACCGCCTGGGCCGCACGGCAGAACAAATCCGCCGCCGACCACTACGTCGCCGGCGGCGCGCTCACCGGCCGGCAGAACGGTGTCGCCATCGCGGGGGATTTCATCTCCGCCGCGTCGTTCCTCGGGGTCACCGGGGCCATCGCGCTCACCGGGTTCAACGGTTTCTATCTCGCGGTGTTCGTCCCGGTCGCGTTCGTGCTGGCGCTGCTGCTCATCGCCGAGCCGCTGCGCAATCTCGGCCGTTTCACCTTGGCCGATGTCCTGGCCACTCGGTTCCCGGGTAAGGACGTCCGGTCGCTGATGGCGGTCAGCACCGTGGTGATCAGCGTGGTCTACCTGGTCTCGCAGCTGGTCGGTGCCGCGCTGCTGGTCTCGCTGCTGTTCGACCTGGACTACGCGGTCGCGGTGCTGATCATCGGCGCGCTCACCACCGCCTACACCCTGGTCGGCGGCATGTTGGCGACCAGCTGGATCCAGATCATCAAAACCGGACTACTGCTCGTCTGCGCGGTGATCCTGTTCGTCCTGGTTCTGGTGCGCTTCGATTTCAACCCGTTCGGGCCGTTCAGTTCCGCGCTTGCCGAGTTCGGACAGCAGTTCGTCGCCCCGCAGCGCTCCGGTGGCGCGGCCTCCTTCGATCAGCTGTCGCAGACGGTCGGGCTGGTGCTCGGCGTCCTCGGACTCCCGCATGTGATGGTCCGGTTCCTCACGGTGCCGAACGCGCAGCAGGCCCGCACCTCCGCCTACACCTCCATCTGGATCTTCTTCGGTTTCTACCTGATGATCCCGGTCCTCGGGTACGGCGCCGCCGTCCTGGTCGGGCCCGAGGCCATCGCCGCGGAGAACAAGGGCGGTAACCTCGCCGTCGCGCAGCTCGCCGAAACCCTCGGCGGCGGAATACTGCTCGCGTTCGTCGCCGCGGTCGCGTTCGTGACCATCCTGGCCGCGCTGTCGGGGCTGGTCATCGCGACCTCCGGCGCCATCGCCCACGACCTGTACGGCCAGGTGCTGCGCAACGGGAAGGTCTCACCCACCGCACAGCATCGCGCGGCCCGGATCGCCACCGTCGCCACCTGTCTGGTCGGCGTCGCCATCGCGTTCGCCGCGCAACGCCAGAACGTGGCGTTCCTGGCCTCGCTCGGTATGTCCATCGCCGCCTGCGCCAACCTCCCGGCTCTGCTGCTGACTTTGTACTGGCGCCGGATGACCGCGCGGGCCGTGCTCTCGGGCATCGTGACCGGCCTGGTCCTCTCCATCGCGGTGATCGTGCTCAGTCCCGCTGTGCAGGGAGCGGATTCGCTGCTGCCGTTCTCCAATCCGGCGCTGGCGGTAGCGCCGATCTCCTTCCTGGTCTCCATCCTGGTGGCGCTCGCCACCGCACCGAAAGATGCCGAGGCAGCGGCCGCCGCCACCGTTTTCCGCTCGCTGCGCATCCGCGCACTGACCGGTCGTACGGCGGAACCGCCTGCGCTGGAAACCGTGTCCTCCTGACACCGGTTCGTCGATGCCGGCCACATCGTGATGAGGGGTGGCCGGCATCGACATGCCCGATTCGTGTCCACTAGCCGGACTGCTCCAGCGGTTTCGCGTCGGCCGGGAACCCGCCGCGTCCTGCATGATCACCGGTGCCCACGGGCGCGGCGAGCCGGGACCGGAACGATTTCCCGACCGCCAGCGGCGCGGTCTCCTTGCCCTTCAGCAGTGCGAACAGGCTGATCAGCATGAGCGCTGCGGCGTAGAACCCGACCGGGACCACGCTGCCGGTACCGCTCACGATCCGGTTCGCGACCATCGGCGCGATACCGCCGCCGACCACCGCCCCGACCTGGTAGCCGATACCCACGCCGCTGTAGCGCTGGGTCACCGGAAACTGTTCGGCGAACATGGTGAACATCGGCCCGTATACGAACCCGGTCAAGGTGAATCCGATACAGATCACCGCGATACAGGCCAGGAACGAGCCGTGCGCGGTGACCCAGAACAGCACTGGAGCGAAGACCGCAGCCGAAGTCATACCGAAGCCGATCACCGTTTTGCGGCCCAGCCGGTCGGACAGATGGCTGCCGAGTACCACAGTCGCGGCGTGGCAGGCGAGGGCGGCGGTGATTCCCCAGACCACTTGTGAACGGGAGAATCCCCGGCCCGGGTCGGGTTCGGTCAGGAAGGACAACATGAAGGTGAACAGCAGGAACGCGTAGCAGTTCTGGCCGATGTTCACGCCCGCGGCGCGGAGCACCCCACGCCAATCCTGGCGCAGGACCGCCAGGCCACGCGGCGCCGGCCGGTCCGTACCGGAACCCGCGCCGGCGAAATCCGGTGTCTCGGAGATCCGCGTCCGCGTCCAGATACCGATGATCAGCACGACGCCACCTACCAGGAACGGAATCCGCCAACCCCACGCAATCACCTGATCCATCGGAAGCAACAGCACGAGCGCGAAGGCGGTATTCGCCAGGATCGCGCCGACCGGCGATCCGAGCGTGACGAAACATCCGTAGAGCCCGCGGCGGGACGCGGGCGCGTGCTCGGCCGCCAGCAGCACCGCTCCGCCGATCTCGCCGCCCCGCGATATACCGTGCAGCATCCGCAGGAAGATGAGGATCAACGGCGCGGCGATCCCGATCGCCCGCGAGTCGGGCACCAGGCCCATGACCAGAGTGGCCGATCCCATCAGGATGAACGCGGTGGTGAGCGCCGCGCGCCGACCGAACCGGTCCCCGTAGTGCCCGAAGATCACCGCGCCGACCGGCGCCATGACAAAGCCGATGGCGAAGGTGGCGAAACCGAGGAAGGTGCCGAACCACGGATCGTCGGTGTCGAAATACACCTTGTTGAACACCAGCGCCGTGGCGGTGCCGTAGATCGCGAAATCGTAGAACTCGAGGATGGTGCCGACCCCGGACGCGATCGCCAGTTTCATCGGGCGCTCGCGTGTTCTCGCGGACGCGAGTTCGGGTGAATTCAAAGCTGTCACAGCCGTCTCCTCATCAGTTCTGCGACCCGCCGGTGGGGCGTGCCGAGAGAATTCCCGCGGCGGCTCGGCCGTTGTGCCGCGGGAGGTCGTCGTACCTGTGTAGTTGTCCCGTCGCGTCGAGGACCTGCGCGAAATCCGCGATGCGCTGGGCCCGGTAGTCGTCGCGCGCGGTATCGGCGATGTCGTAGAAACCGCCGCCGTCGGTGGTGCCGCGGCGGCCGTCGGCCATGTTCTGCTCGACCAGGGAGGCGGGTGCGAAACGCTCACCGAGTTCGCCACGCAGATAGTTGGAGGCGTGGAACAGGGTGTCGCACCCGCCCCAGTCGATGAACTCGAGCAGGCCGAGTACAGCGAATCGCGACCCGAATCCGATCCGGACGGCGCGGTCGATCTCCGCGGCACTGGCCACGCCCTCCTCGACCATCCGGACGGCTTCGTTCATCACCAGCGCCTGCAGCCGCGGCACGATGTAGCCCGGCGACGCGGCACAGACCACCGGTGTCTTGCCGACCGCCGACAACAGCGCGCAGGTCGCCTCGACCACTGCGGGTGCCGTCGCGGCACTCGGGCTCACCTCCACCAGCGGCATCAGGTCGGCGGGGTTGAGCCAGTGGGCGTTGAGCAGTCGCTGCGGCCGCGCGACGAATTCGGCGAGGCGGCTCACGAGGAAACTGGAGGTGGTCGAGGCGATGGGCGTATCCGGGCCGACTGTGGATTCGATCCACGACAGGGCCGTGCGCTTGACCTCGAGGACTTCGGGCACCGCTTCGAAGACGAGGCCGGCCTCCGCCATGGCACCGGCCGCGACGTCCCGGCTCACCATCCGGATCCGGCCGAGCACCTCCGGCAGATCGGATTCGGCCAGCAGCCCGAGCCGCACCTTCCGCTCCAGCGACGCCCGGATCTCGGCCCGGGCCGCCGCGAGATACGCCTCGCCGGCGGCGCCGCGATCCCTAAGGTCGACGACGGTCACCTCGACCTTCCCGAAACCGAGGGCCGCCGCGATGCCCTGCCCCATGCGGCCCGCGCCGGCCACCGCGACCGCGGCCGTCACCGCGAGAACCCTTCGTGCAGAAGCTGCTTCATTCCGTCGCTGTCCAGCCCGTCCAGCCCCAGGGCGGCCAGTGTCCGGCCGCCGCTGTCCGCGGACCGGCCGGTGATCGCCCCGGCGATGGCCAGGAGGCCGCTTGCCACCGGTGTCGGTACGCCCGCCCAGCGGCCCACCGAGGTGAGCAGCGCGAGCCCGATCTCGACATCCTCGGTCATGTACCGGTGGGTGTGCAGGTCGATGTTCTCGCGCCAGTCGCCGCTGTCGGTCAGCTTGTCGTGCGCGGCGTTGCCGTACATCCATTCGTCGCCGTCCGCGGTGTAGTGGTCCGCGAGGGGAAAATGCGGTGCGGCGTATCCCAGCGCGGTGCGGATGGCGATACGTTCGGCGTCGAGGGCGGTGGTGACCCGGCGTATGGCATCCTGGGTGCCCTCGTTGTGAATGTCCCAGGCCGCGAAGTGCTGCAGCGGACCGGCGTTCATGAGGATCAACGGCGGGTGGATGATCGGGCCCGCGTTCATCAAGGCCCCGCTCAGCGCGTCCTCGACCGGCTCGACCGGATAGATCTGCGCGAGCACCGCCAGCGCGCGCTCGCTGTCGCGGGCCGGGAGTACCCCGGTGGGTAGCCGCGTGGCGTAGCCGCTCACCACGACCCGGTCGTCGCCGTGCTTGCGTGCGAGGTAGGGGAGGGTTCCGGTCTCGGCGAAGGCGACCTCGGCCGGGTTGCCGGCGGCGGCCACCGCCCGCGCGAAGACCACCGAACCGAAGCTGCCCGGCGGCAGATACACCACCTGCCCGTCGGTCAGATGCGGCGCTATGCGCTCGGCGAGGTCAGGATGGGAAAAGGCAGGGATCGGCACGAGGACGATCTCCGCGCCGGCCACCGCACGCCCGAGATCGGCTTCGAGGGTGATGCGACCCGCGGAACCGATCGGCAGCCTGTGGTGCCCGCGGTGGTCGTCGACCCGAATTTCGCCCGCGTCGAGCAGCGGTGCGAAAGCGTTGTGATCACGCCGCCACCAGATGACGTCGTGGCCTTTCTCGCGCATATCGGCCACTGCCGCATATGAGCCGTGTCCGCCGCCGATGACCGTGATTCTCATTCCGATAACCTCCTCGATCGGCGACCGACCGAAAGTCGCCGAAATCTGGATTCGAACGTTAAAGATGCGTTCGCCGACATTTCTCGGCATGTTGAGAACTGCAGACAGAAGGCCACCCGGTGAAGGATTCTTACGTGCCAGACGATATTGATTTCCGGATCGTTCACGCGCTCCAGTCCGCGCCGCGCGCTCCGTGGGGCGCTGTCGGCGATGTCGCGGGCGTCAGCGCGCCGACCGCCGCCCGCCGCTGGGAGCGGTTGGTCGACAGCGGCCTCGCGTGGATCGTCACCTACCCGGGCCCGGCGTATCTCAATACGCAGTGTGCGGCCTTCGTGGAGGTCCAGGTGGCCGAGCGTGGCCCGGATCTGATGCAGGAGCTCTCCCGGGACGGCAAGGTCGCGACCATCCAGCGCACCGCCGGTGATGGGGACCTGCTTCTGACTGTCATGACCTTCGATCTCGACACCCTCGGTGACTGGGTGCAGCAGTTGTCGGGATCTCCCATGGTCTCGCGCACGCGTACGCGCGTGGTTATGCAGGTGTTCGGGGAGAGCGAACGCTGGCGGGTGCGCGCTCTCGACGTCGGCGAGGAGTCCACGCTGTCCCGATACCGCCCGCCTCCCCGTCCTCTGGTCCATCAACCGGACGCGGTGGATCTGGCGTTGATCGCCGCGCTCGCGGCCGATGGCCGCCGGTCGGCCGTCGAACTCGCCGAGGTCTGTGGGATCAGCCCAGCTGCCGTCCGGCGCCGGCTGACCTACCTTGTCGCCGAGCGGATCCTCTCCATTCGCTGCGAGGTCGCCCACGTACTCGGCGGATGGCCGGTGACCGCCAATATCTGGGCCCGTGCCACGCCACGCACACTCGGCACGCTCATCGACGCGCTCGACTCGTTCCCCCAGATACGCGTCTGCTGTGAGGTGACAGGAACCGCCAACGTACTGATGACGGTGTGGTTGCGGCAGATCAGTGAGCTGTCGCGCCTCGAGCACGAGCTCGAGGCGCAGGTGCCCGGCCTCGTGATCACGGACCGCAGTATCACCCTCGAAACGCCCAAGCGGCTGGGCTCTCTACTCGATCGCGCGGGCCGCTGCATCGTTTTCCATCCGCTGGAACTGCTGACCACCTGCCGCCCTGCGACAGTATGACGCCGTGCCGGGGCCACACTGTCAACCGCGCCGGGCCACCGCCCCGTGCTCGAGTCCATCGGTCGGCTCGCCGTCGAGGACTCTGGGTGCTCTGGGCCACCACGGGCGCCGCCTTTGGTCTGGTCCTCAGCGGCGCCCAGCGCGATCACCCGTCGTGGGGGCGATGGTCTTCCTCGACGTACCGATTGCGGTCGGCGTCCTCGACGGATCCGCTCGGTCGTCGAGAGCTGATCGCGTCGTTACGGAGATGCGAGATCGCGCAGGTACCGGCACACCTCGCCGATCGCCTGCTCGGTCTGCGTGAACACGCCGACCTCGGTGAAGAAGCCATGGAAGACCCCGGTGTACCTGGTCGACGACACCGCGACGCCCTCGTCCCGCAGCCGCCGCGCATACGCCTCGGCATCGTCGCGGATCGGATCGACCTCGGCGGTGATGACCAGCGCGGGCGGTAGACCGTGCAACGACTCCGCGCGCATCGGTGCCGCGAACGGGTCGCCACCGGCGTGTCCGGCACTTCGACGAGATGATCTCCGGCTTTCCCGAGATCGATCGGGAGAGCGCCCGCACACTGGGCGCGAAAATCGCCTCGAACCGGGACGAGTTGCTGCCCGGGCTGACCGACGCCGACATCATCGCCACCTTTCAGGACTACCTCGGGCAGTGGCTGCTCGACCGGCTCGGCGCGGTGGTCCGGCGCCAGTTTCCCGGAGAGCGGCCCAACCGGGCCGACTACCGGCCGGTCGCCCCGATCTGCCTCGAGGAACGCGCGTCCGAGGTGTTCACTCCCGGCACCGCGGACCCCTACATGCTCTTCGAGCACCGATTGCGGCCCGGCTGGGCCGAGCGCGTTCCGGCAGTTGTCCACCTCGATGGCACCGCCCGACTGCAGACCATCGGCGAAAACGACCACTCCGCCGCCGCGCGAGTGCTGGCGGCCTACGCCGAGATCAGCGGGGTGCCTGTGATATGCAACACCAGCGCCAATCTCGGGGGACGTGGCTTTTTCCCCGACCTCGCCTCTGCCGCCCGCTGGGGTGGTACGCGATATATCTGGTCGGAAGGCGTGCTGTACACGAACCCGAACACACGGTGACGGACACGCTCGAGACGCGGTGGAATCGAAAGGCGGAGTGGAAACCACATGGTCGGTGATCTGGCGGACGCGCCTCCCGGTTCGGCTCGGGGGCTGCTCGTGGACGTGTTGCGGCGCAACATCGGGGCGGTGGCAGCCTGCTTCGCGCTGCTTTCGGCCTGGCAGCTGGCCGAGGCCATGGTCCCTGTCGTGGTGGGCGAGTTCATCGACCACGCCGTCGTCCCTGGCGACGTCCATGCCTTGATCGGCTGGGGCGCGCTGCTGGCCATCGTGTTCGCCGCGCTGATGTTCTTCTACCGGTACGGCGCGCTCATCGCATACCGGACCGACCAACTCGAGGCGCACCGCCTCCGGGTCGATATCGCCAGGCATGTGCTGCGCCCGCTCGGCCCGCGCACCGGCCGGCTTCCCGGCGCGACCGTGTCCCTGGCCACGATCGATGCTGACGGCGTCGGCACGCTCACCCGGTCGGCGGGCGACACCTTCGCCTCGGCGGTGGCCGTGACGGTCAGCGCCGTGGTTCTGATCAGGACCGACCTGGTCATCGGTCTGAAGGTGCTACTCGGCGTGCCGCTCGTGCTCCTCGCCACTCAGTTGATCACCCCGGTCATCGCCCGCCGCAGCCGCGAGCAGCGTGGACAGGTGGCGGACACTGCGGCGGCGGCCGCGGACCTCGTGCGCGGCCTGCGCGCGGTCAAGGGTATCGGAGCCGAGAACGAGGCCACTGCGCGCTATCGGCAGCGCAGCAGGGTCGCCCAGGACGCGGGCATCCGGATGGCCGGATCCCAGGCGCTGATGCAGGCGGTAACTACCGGATTGAGCGGGCTTTTCCTGGCCGTAGTGACACTGCTGGCCGGACAGCGGGCTCTCGAGCACGACATCACCGTGGGCCAGCTGATCGCGATCGTCGGTCTCACCCAGTTCCTCGCCGTGCCCGTACAGGCTCTGGGTCAGATCGGCGCCCTGGTGGCGGACGGCTACGCCTGCGCCGGCCGAATCGTCGAGTTCCTGCGCACCCCACCGCTGCTGACCGTGGGGTCCGCGCGGCCGGAGCGGACGGACCCGGAAATCGCATTGGAGAAGGTCACTGTCGGCGCGCTACGCGATTTCTCGCTGGTGTCGCGGCCCGGCGAACTGCTCTGCATGGCGGTCGACGATCCGGCCACCACCAGAACTCTTATGCAGCTGCTGGCCGGCGAGATTCCTACCGCGGATGTCTCCGGTGAGGTGCGTCTCGACGGGGACGCGCTCAGTTCCCTGAGCATTCCGGCGCGCGGCGAGCGCCTGCTGGTCAATCCGCACCAGACAGATCTGCTGCGCGGAACGCTGCGCGGCAACCTTGACCCGAACGGTCGGCACGAGGATTCCGACCTCGCGCCGTTCCTTACCGCAGCGGCCGCCCACGACATCGTGCGGCTTCAGGAGAGTGGCCTCGACCAGCCGGTGGCAGCGAAGGGCAGCACCTACTCCGGCGGCCAGCGGCAGCGGATCGCGCTCGCCCGGGCGCTGGCGTCCGAATCCTCGATCCTCGTGCTGGACAACCCTACGACTTCGGTGGACGCGGTGACCGAGCAACGCATCGCCATCGGCATCAGAGAGCTGCGACACCGCGCCGATTCGCGCATCACCTGGATCATCACCACCAGCCCCGCAGTGCTTGCCCAGGCTGACCGGGTGGTGTATGTGGCAGACGGTCGGGTGGCCGACAGCGGAACGCACCGCGAGCTTCTCGATCGGCCGGAGTATAAGGACCTGGTGCTTCGATGAGCCTCAATTCCGAGTTGTTGCCGATCGCCACCTCGCGGCAGACATTCCGTTTCGTGTGGCGCGCGCTGGCCGCCGACCGCTCAGCGAGCGTGGTCACCGTCCTGATGTTCCTGTTGG
>NZ_BDBX01000042.1 GCF_001613205.1 Nocardia sienata NBRC 100364
CGACCGGTCGAACCCGACGTGAAGATCACGTAGGCGGCATTGCCCGGCCGCAGCGGCGCACGGCGATCCGCATCCGACAGGGATGTATCCGCGTACCCGGACAGATCGACCTCGTCGACCACCACCACCGGACGGTGCGCCGTGTCGAACGCATCCGCGCTGCTCGTCAGGACACACAGCGGCGCGGCGGTATCGAGCACATAGTCGATCCGCTCGGCCGGATGATCCAGATCCAGCGGCACATACGCCCCACCCGCGGTGACGACCGCGTGGATGGCCACCACCAACTCGGCCGACCGGCGCATGGCGATCGCCACCGGCGTCTCCGGGCGCACCCCGGCTTCGATCAGATGGCGCGCGAGCCGATTGACCCGGCCCGCGAATTCGGCATAGGTGAGCGTCCGGTCCCCGGCGACGACGGCGATCGCGTCGGGCGTACGCGCCACCTGTCCGGCGAGCAGGTCGGGCAGGGTGACGTTCGGCACCGCCCGCGCCGAATTGTTCCACTCCACCAGGGTTCGACTGCGTTCGGCCGAGGTGGGCAGGTCCAGCTCCCACACCGCCGTATCGGTTCCGGCGGCGATGAAGCGGTCGAAGAAGTCCAGGAAACGCGTGTGGTGCCGGTCTGCCTCGGCGGTGGTGTAGAGATTGGGATTGAACTCGAAGTCGAGATTCAATCGGGTGCCGCGCATCGACTGATAGAGGTTGACGCTGAGATCGTTGATGATGCCGGTGGTCAGCACCTGCAGGGTGCCGACCGTCTCGCCCAGGACGATCTGGTCGTCGAACAGCATGATGTTGACCAGCGGGCCGAAGGAGGTCGTGGTCGCGCCCGCGTCGCGGCGGATGTCCTCGCTCCGATAGCGCTGGTGGCGCAGGGCCCCGGCCACTTCCAACTGGACCTGCCGCAGCAGGTCCGCGACCGTCGTGTCGTATCCGACGCGCAACCGCAGCGGCACGATATTCGACATCACGCCGGCCGAGCGGCGCATGGCCGCCGTGACCCGCGCGGTGACGGGCAGACTCAGGATCACTTCCTCGGTGCCGTTGCACTGGGCCAGGTAGGCGGCGAACGCGGCCAGCAGTTCCTGGGCCGAGGTGGAATCACGCCGGGCCAGGGCCGCGTCCAGCGATGCCTGCCGGTCATCGGTGAACGCCGCGCGCCGCACTCCCTTGCGTGCGGCCGGCGGAGCTGTCCGGCCGGTGAGGCCGTTGCCCGCTTCGAGTCCGGCGACGCGTTCGGCCCAGTATTCCCTGTCCGCTTCGAAGCGAGCGCTGCCGCGATAGGCGATTTCCTGCTCGTACAGCGTGCCCAGCGTCGCCGCCTTGGCCGGCGCCGGCTCGGTCCCGTTGCGGTAGGCCGTGTAGAGCTCGGCGACCCGGTTCACTGCGGTCATCGCGCCGAGCCCGTCGATCGCGATGTGATGGACGCGCGAGTACCAGTACCAGTGTTCGTCGCCCAGCTGCAGGGCGTAGAAGACGGCCAGCCGATCCCGGGTCAGGTCCAGGGGTCGGCTGTACTCGGTGTGCATCCACTCCTGGGCGGCGGCGGCCGGATCGTCGGCCCCGCGCAGATCGACATAGCCGACCCGCTCGTGGTCGGCGATCGAATAGTCGACCCACTGCAACGGCTCACCGTCACGTTCGACGATCCGCAGGAAGGAGGAGCGCATCTCGAAGGAGGCGGCGACGACGGCCCGGCTCAGGGTGTCGACATCGAGCTCACCGCGCAACTCGGCGTACTGCGCGATATTGATCGGAACCTGCGGGTCCAGGTACTGCGCATACCAGATGCCCAGCTGCGCGGGCGACAGAGGGAACAGGTTCCCGTCCGTGGCTGCTGCGCCACTGTCCGTACCGTTCCCGCCGTTGTCCAGCCGGTCCAACCGTAACCTCGCTTCCGGAACGCACGCGTGCGCTTCCCGTCAACACCCGGATTGCGACGCGCACCGCCGACAGCGCGGCAACCGCGGTTCCAGGCCCACTTCTCATTTGCTCAGGCAGAAATGTCCATCGGAGTTATCCGTTTGTGAAGTCGGAGCCGTTACATCGGGTGCCCCGTACCACCCGGCACACCCGGTGCCCCATGCCACCGTGCTATCGCACCCGGGCGTCGACTCCTGACCACCGACCCAATCTACCGAAGCACGGCCGTGGCACCAACCGCGTTCGGTGACGGTCCCGCCGGTCGAGGGCCAGTTCCCGGCCGCGTCGGCAGAGTCCGGCAGGCGCGCCGCTATCCGCTCAGGTGGCTGCGGTCGCGCGCCGGGTCGTAGAGGTGCGATTGCGCACAATCGATTTCCGGCTCCAGCGCACGCCCGACCAGGATCACCGCCGCCCGGGACAGTCCCACCGCCTCGACCCGGTCCGCGATATCGGCCAGTGTGCCGCGCAACACGATCTGATCCGGCTGGCTCGCACGATAGACCACAGCGACCGGGCAACCCGGCCCGTAGTCTTCGACGAGTTCTCGCGCGAGCTGCCGGATACGGGTGATCGCCAGATGCAGCACCAGCGTGGCCCGCGTGCGCGCGAACCCCGCCAGGGCCTCGGTCTCCGGCATCGCGGTCGACCGGGCCCGCATACGGGTGAGCACCACCGACTGCGCGACCTCGGGGACGGTCAGCTCTGTTCCCAGCAGCGCCGCCGCGGCGGCGTAGGCGGGCACACCCGGGGTGATATCCCACGGCACGCCGGCGGCATCGAGCCGGCGTGTCTGTTCGGTGAGGGCGGAGTAGAGAGACGGATCACCCGAGCACAACCGCGCCACCTCGTGACCCGCCGCTGTGGCGCGCACCATATGCGCCGTGATCTCGTCCAGGTCGAGCCGCTGGGTATCGATGAGTTCGGTGGCCGGCGCGCAGTGACCGAGCACCTCCGGATCCAGATATGTGCCCGGGAACAGGCATACCGGACACTGCCGCAGCAACTCCACCGCGCGCACCGTCAGCAGGTCCGCGGCGCCGGGCCCGGCTCCGATGAAGTGCACCGTCATGCGTGGAGTGTAGGCACCGGCCGGGGCCCGCACTGCCCGGGCCCGCCCGGCGGATGTGATCGCGTCCCACCTGTGCGCCGGCCACCTCCACCGACTCGTCGCCGCCGATCATCCCCGCGCCGTCCACCGGTTCCGCGCACCGCGGCCCCACCGCGTAACCGTCGGAACCCGGGCGGGCCGCGGCCGGTACGACCGCCGCGATCAGCTCCCTACAGCGTCGAAGAACGCGATGACCTTGGTCGGCTGTACCCGGACGAGCAGTTCGCCGGGGACACCGTTGCGACGCCCGAACTCGTCGGCGCGGGCCGTACCCATATAGCGCCCGCCGATCGCGGTCGCCGACCGCAGCAGCTCGGCCGGATCCTCGGACAGGGTGGCCGTGCCCTGGATCTGTACTGCCGCGTAGGGCGGCTCCTCGAGGTCCACCACCATCGCGATCCGGGGATCGCGCTGCAGTGCCTTCCCCTTGGCGGTCTCCTTGCCGGTGTTGAAAACGATCTCGTCGCCGTCGAGCAGGAACCACACCGGCGTCACCAGCGGACGCCCGTCGCTCGCGGTGAACGCCACTTTGGCGGTTCGGGTTCCGTAACTGAGAAATTCACGCACCTTGGGGTCGGAAAGTGAGGCCATACGGCTAAGCCTAGGGCCGCCGGGGCTGTTTACCTCGCCTACAGCCCCGCGGGTCGGGGCCTGGTGCTCCCGGCCGATGTCACACCCGGCCGGCCTGTGTCGTCGACGCAGTGTTCGCCGGGAGTGCACCGGCCGGAGAGAAGAGGTTCGCCATGGACATCGCCTATTACATCGTCGCCACCCTGACCGCCCTGTGGGTCGGGTTCTCGGGCTACTCGCTGTTCGCGAAGAAGCAGTTCGTCGTCGAATCGCTCGAACAGTACGGTGTGCCGCGCTCGTGGTGGAACTGGCTGGCGCTGGCCAAGAGCGCTGGGGCGCTGGGATTGCTCGCCGGTTTCGTCGTACCCGTGCTCGGCGTGGCCGCGGCCATCGGCCTGATCGCCTACTTCCTCGGCGCGACCGCGACCGCGCTGCGGGCGCGCTCGTACCGGACCGCGGTGTTCCCGCTGCTCTACCTGGCTCCGGTCGTCGCCACGCTCGTTCTGCAACTGGCCCGGTGAGGCGATCCGCCGCGACCGCATCCGCCGCGCGACCGTGGCGGCGGGGCGGGTCCCCCTGGTCGGCGGGAGCGCGCTCCCGCCGACCAGGGGGGCCCGCCGCATCAACCCCGCGAAACCGCTGATACCGCGACCGCCGGCAGGCGATACTCCGTGTGGCCCCTCGCCGGGGGCCGGAGCGTGTGAGGAGTCGGCGATGAGTGTGGTGGACAGGGCCGGGAAAGCCGACGGAACCCCGCCGTCGGATCGGTCCGGGTTGCGCCGCGTGGTCGCCGCCTCCATGGCGGGCACCGTGGTCGAATGGTACGAGTTCTTCCTCTACGGCACCGCCGCTACGCTGGTGTTCGGCAAGATCTTCTTCCCGGAGTCCGACAGCGAACTCGACGCGATCCTCAAGGCCTTCCTCACCTATGCCGTGGGTTTCGCCGCCCGCCCGCTCGGCGGGATCGTTTTCGGCCATTTCGGCGACCGCTACGGTCGCAAACGGCTGCTGCAGTTCAGCCTGATCCTGGTGGGGGCCTCGACCTTCCTGATGGGCTGTCTGCCGACCTACGGCCAGATCGGTTACGCGGCCCCGGTGCTGCTGGTAGTACTGCGGTTCCTGCAGGGTTTCGCAGTCGGCGGGGAGTGGGGCGGTGCGGTGCTGCTGGTGGCCGAGCACAGCCCGAACCGGAGTCGCGGTTTCTGGGCGAGCTGGCCGCAGGCGGGCGTGCCGGGCGGGAACCTGCTGGCCACCTTGGTACTGCTGGCACTCACGGCGACCCTGCCCGACGACGCCTTTCTCTCCTGGGGCTGGCGGATCGCGTTCTGGTTGTCGGCGGTGGTCGTACTGATCGGCTACTACGTGCGCACCAAGGTGAGCGACGCGCCGATCTTCACCGCCGCGCGGCGCGAGGCCGAACAGGTGCGGTCCGCGTCGTTCAGCGCCATAGAGGTACTGAAGCGGTACCCCCGCGGCGTGTTCACCGCGATGGGCCTGCGCTTCGGCGAGAACATCATGTACTACCTGGTCGTCACGTTCACCATCACATATCTGAAGGTGCGTGAGGGTATGGCCACCGACGACATCCTGTGGTGGCTGCTCGCCGCCCACGCGGTGCACTTCGCGGCGATTCCGCTGGTCGGCACCCTGGCCGACCGGATCGGCCGGCGACCGGTCTATCTGGCCGGTACCGTCGCGGCCGGCGCCTGGGGTTTCTTCGCCTTCCCGATGATGGATACCGGCAACGGCTGGATCATCACGGCCGCGATAATGCTCGGCCTGATCGCGCACGCCGGGATGTACGCCCCGCAGCCCGCCGTCATGGCGGAGATGTTCCCGACGCGAATGCGGTACTCCGGGGTATCGCTGGGCTACCAGGTGACCTCGATCGTCGCCGGTTCGCTGGCTCCGGTGATCGCTGTGAAACTACTCGAGGTCTTCGATTCGGCGGTGCCTATCGCGTTGTATCTGGCGGGCGCGGCCGCGGTGACCGCCGTGGCGGTGATGGTCGCCCGGGAGACCAAAGGCTTCGATCTGGCCGATATCGATCGGGCCGACGCCGCCCGCGACGCGGCGGCGCGCATCCGGCGCTGAACACCGCCGCAAGTAGCTGCTCTCGGCCTATCGGCGCAGATCAGGACCTAATCAGCGCCCCGTGGTGGGTCCGTGTGCCCGAGCTCGGTCCAGCCTGTCCAGCCTCGCTGTGTCAGTAGTTCGGTCAGGCGACGGGCCGGCGGCCAGGTCTCGAATGCCAGTGTGTCCAGAAGTTCGATCAGGGATGGTTCGATATCGGAGATGTTGAGATAGTGTTCGCCCCGTGTGGCGGCCATTCGCGTGAGGTACGAGGCCATCTTGTCGGCCAATTCGGCAAGGCTCCGGTCATCGGGCCGATCCAGCGCCTCGCCCAACGTCAGATAGAAATCGATGAGCGCAGGGTCGGCCATCTGTTCCCACTTGCGTGCGATCCACTCCGGAACCCGTTCCGGCGCATGCGCGGCCAGCGGGATCCAGCCGTCACGTTCGACGCCGACGATCCGCTCGTCGACGCCGAGAGCCCGCAGCCGGTCGAGAAACTCGACCAACTGCGGAGGTAGCGCCAGATCTTCCCCGGCAGCGAGACAGGCGATCCGGCCGCGCAGCCGCTGCCGCTGCCGGATCTCCGCCTGCAACTGCTCGTCGATATCTGCGAGCGCCGCGGCGAACTCCGCTGCGCCGGCCTGTAACAGCTCCCGCACGCGCGCCAGCGGAACCCCCGCCTCGGCCAGGATACGGATCCGGATCAGCTCGACGACCACGGCGGCGTCGTATCGCCGATAACCGGAGTGGTCCCGCTCCGGCTCCGGCAGCAGCCCTTTCGCGTGGTAGTGCCGCACTGCCCGTACCGTCACCCCGGCGTGCGAGGCCACCTCGCCGATGGTCAGCATCGGAACAGTCTCCTCGGCCCGAGGACGGTCACGAATTCCGCCGGCCGGTTGTACCCCGGATGAGCTGGGCGATCTCCTGGGCGCGGGTGACGATCAGCCCGTGGCCGGCGTCGAGCCACGATACGGAAATGTGCGGCCGATCGCGAACCAGCCGCTCTATACCTGCCCGCCAGTTCTGATTACGCCACGGCGCGCGCCCTTCGCCGCTGTCGCCGGCCATCGAAGTCGACATGATCATGCTGATCGGAGCGTCGATCTTCCGATATAGGCCAAGGATCTCGGAACGCACGACATCCACCTCCAGGTTGAGGTCGAGCGCCTCCGGGGCGGTCAGCAGTAACTGACGCGGGGTACCTTCCAGGCTCCGGGTCCACGCCGCGAGGCCGTCGAACATCGCACGGAACTCCGGCAGATCGGCCTCGGTGACGAATGGTTCGGGCACCGGGTTCGCGCCGTCGATGAGAACCAGCTCGGCAGCGGCGCCGGGATGCTCGCAGGCATAGTGCACGACCAGATCCGCGCCCAGTGAGTGACCCACGAGAACAGGCTGCGAGGGCAGTCCGCGGCGACCCACCTCGGCCAGGACAGCGCGGAAATCGCTGAGGAACGCCTCGAAGGAGTACCGGCCGGCGGCCGAGGAGAGGCCATGCCCCCGCAAGTCGAAGCTCACCACATCGTGATCGCGCCGTAGCAGGTCGGTCAGCTCGTGCAGATCGGCCTGTGTCGTGAGGAGTCCGGGGCACAGGACCAGCGGTCGCCCCCTGCCACCGCGAGACATCGCGATGGTGACATCGCCGTGACGGACCGTGAAGTGCTCGACTTTCGCAGACATGCCGACCATGGTGAAAGGTTCACCCTACGTCAGGGTCAACTGCCGCTGCACCGATGTAGTGCGGTGCTACCCATAACCAGCGAAGCCCCGGGCAGCGTTCCCGTGCGGCGCGCGGGGTTCAGGCGAACAGTTCGTCGAGGGTGGCGGCGGTCAGCACCCGAGCCGTTCGAAGACCAGCGCGTCGAGCCTCGGTCCGAGCAAACTCGCAGGCCAAAGGCGTGCTTGGGCTACTATGGCACCATGTCGCGGCCGGATGTACAGCGCCCCGAACTTCCGGAGTACATGACCTGGGAGGAGCTCGAGAGCCTACCCGAGGAGATTGCCGAACGCATCGAACTCTGGAATGGGCGAGTGGTGTGGTTGCGACGCGGCCCCCATGAGCACCAGGAGTTCACCAACCTGCTCTGGAGCGGACTGCGGCGATCTGCACGTACGGCGATGTCGGCCGACCCCGAGCAATGCTGGCGGGTGAGCACCGAGACCAATGTGTTCTTCGGCCGAACTGGTATGTCGGACTTCGTCACCCCGGACTTCATGGTCTATCGGTGTATGAGCGAACCGTACCGGTATGTGCGCTCCGATCGGGTCGTACTGGTGGGCGAAGTGCTGTCGCCGTCGAATTCGGACGCCGACATGGAATTGAAGAAGGCCCGCTACGCGAAAGCCGGGATTCCTTGGTACTGGGAGGTGACCCTGGCGACCCAGCGCAGCGAAATCGCTCATATCCACGCCTACACGCTCGTACCCGACGTGCGTCCTCCCGAGCCCGGTATCACCGTGCTGCATCGTGCCAACTACATCCTGGCGGGCGCTTGGTCGCCGACCGATACGGGGTCGATCACGATGAACCACCCGTTCCCGATCACTATCCCCTGGTCCGACCTGACCTTCTGATCGGCCGGCCCTGCCCCTACTTGCGTGCCTCGATCATTTCTGCGGTGGTCACAATCGCCTCCTTCGCTCGCGGGCCGAGCCGTTCGAAGACCGGCGCGAGGTTGCTCTCGACGGTTTCGCCAACGGTCGAGATGTAGGTCAGAGCCGGTACGCAACCCGATTTTCAGCACCGCTCACTCAGTCCGGCGGGGGCCCGGTGAGCGCGGCGAGAGCCATCGAGCGCAGCACGGCGCGGCTGCGGTCCCGGGCCGGGCCTGCGCTGTGCGGGGTGGAGTTGAGCAGGCCGAACACCGCGTGGGCCTGTACCCGGGCGGTCTCCTCGGTGAGGCCGGGCGTCATCTCGCACAGCACCGCCACCCACACCTCCACATAGCGGCGCTGGGTACGCCGGATCTCGCGGCGGGCGGGTGGGGGCACATTGTCGAGGTCACGGTCCTGGATGCGGATGAGTTCGGGTTCGCCGAGCGCGAAGTCGAGGTGGAATTCCACCAGCGCGGCCAGCGCCTGCCGGGGGCCCTCCGCGCCGGCGGCGACGGCGCTGCCGCCGTCCAGTAACCGGCGGCTGATCCCCACCAGCAATTCGACCAGCAGCGCCTCCTTGTTCGGGAAGTGCCGGTATACCGCCGGGCCACTGATCCCGACCGCGGCGCCGAGGTCGTCCAGGCGCATACCGAGGTAGCCGCGTTCGGCGATGAGCCGGGCCCCGGCGACGAGCAACTGGCCGCGCCGCTGCTGTTTCAGCAGTTCGCGGCGGGTCGGGGTGGCAGAATCGGCACTGGTCACCCGTACTCCTTTCACCAGCCCTGGACAACTCGGTTAGTCAAGATTAACCTCAATTCCAGTTATCAGCGATTAACTCAGACGTCAGGATGACGCGATGACCCGCACCGCGAGCCCAGCGCCCGCCACCCGGTCCGGTTCCGCCAACCGGACCGCGAATCTCGCCCTGGCCGACCAGTTGCGTCACCGCCTCACCGAGACCGCCCGGGGCGGTCCGGAGAAGGCCCGGCAACGCCATATCGCCCGCGGCAAACTCCTGCCTCGTGACCGCGTGGACCAGCTACTGGATCCCGGTAGCCCGTTCCTGGAACTGTCTCCGCTGGCCGCCGACGGTATGTACGGCGGCGCCTGCCCCGGCGCCGGCATCATCACCGGGATCGGGCGGGTCTCCGGCCGGGAATGCGTGATCGTGGCCAACGACGCCACGGTCAAGGGCGGCACCTACTACCCGATCACGGTGAAGAAGCATCTGCGCGCCCAGGAAGTGGCGCTGCACAACAACCTGCCGTGTGTGTACCTGGTCGACTCCGGGGGCGCCTACCTGCCCGAACAGGACGAAGTGTTCCCCGACCGCGAACATTTCGGCCGCATCTTCTATAACCAGGCCACCATGAGCGCCCGCGGTATCGCCCAGATCGCCGCGGTCATGGGGTCGTGCACCGCCGGCGGGGCCTACGTTCCGGCCATGAGCGACGAAGCGGTGATCGTGCGCGATCAGGGCACGATCTTCCTGGGCGGCCCACCGCTGGTGAAGGCAGCCACCGGTGAAGTGGTGACCGCGGAGGAACTGGGTGGCGGCGCCCTGCATTCCCGGACCTCCGGGGTCACCGATCATCTCGCCGACGACGACCGCGATGCCCTGCGTACGGTCCGCCGGATCGTGGCGACCCTGGGCCCGCGCCCGCAACCGGCCTGGGAGGTGCGGCCCGCCCGCGAACCCGCCGCCCCGGCCGACGAGCTCTACGACATCGTGCCCGCCGACCTGCGCACCCCTTACGACGTGCGCGAGGTGATCGCCCGCATCGTCGACGCGGACGAGTCCGGTGCCGCCGGGTTCGGTGAGTTCAAGGCCGAGTACGGCACCACACTGGTCACCGGTTTCGCCCATATCCACGGCCATCCGGTGGGCATCGTGGCCAACAACGGCGTGCTGTTCAGCGAATCCGCCATGAAGGGCGCCCACTTCATCGAACTGTGTGACAAACGCGCGATCCCGCTGCTGTTCCTGCAGAACATCACCGGTTTCATGGTCGGCCGCGACTACGAGGCCGGCGGTATCGCCAAACACGGCGCGAAGATGGTGACCGCCGTGGCGTGCGCGCGGGTCCCCAAACTGACCGTTGTGATCGGCGGGTCCTACGGCGCCGGCAACTACTCGATGTGCGGGCGCGCCTATTCGCCACGGTTCCTGTGGATGTGGCCCAATGCCCGGATCTCGGTGATGGGTGGGGAGCAGGCGGCGTCGGTACTGGCCACGGTGCGCGGTGACCAGCTCGACGGCAACGGGCAGCCGTGGAGTGAAGCCGACCAGGAGGCGTTCAAGGAACCGATCCGCCAACAGTACGAAGAGCAGGGCAATCCCTATTATTCGACGGCCCGGCTCTGGGACGACGGCGTCATCGACCCCGCCGATACCCGCACCGTGCTCGGGCTGGCGCTCTCGGTGTGCGCGCAGGCGCCGCTGGAGCCGGTCTCCTACGGCGTCTTCCGGATGTGATCACCATGCTGAACTCCAATCACCCCCTGCCCTTCGACACGGTGCTGGTGGCCAACCGCGGCGAGATCGCGGTGCGGGTCATCCGGACGCTGCGGGCCATGGGCCTGCGCTCGGTCGCGGTCTACAGCGACGCCGACGCGCGGGCCGCGCATGTCCGGGCCGCGGATATCGCGGTGCGGCTGGGTCCGGCCGCCGCCCGGGACAGCTATCTGAACATCGACCGCATCGTCTACGCCGCCCGCCGCACCGGCGCCGGCGCGGTGCATCCCGGCTACGGATTCCTTTCCGAGAATGCCGCTTTCGCCGCCGCGCTGCACGCCGCCGGAATCGTGTTCCTGGGCCCGCCCGCCACGGCGATCGAGATCATGGGCGACAAGATCACCGCGAAGACCACGGTCGCCGCGTCCGGTGTTCCGGTGGTGCCCGGGATCGCCGAACCCGGGCTGACCGACGAGCAGCTCGTCGCGGCGGCCGCCGATATCGGTTTCCCGGTGCTGGTCAAACCGTCCGCGGGCGGTGGCGGCAAGGGGATGCGCCGCGTCGACGAGCCCGCCGCGCTGCCCGCCGCGCTGGTCAGCGCCCGGCGCGAGGCCGCCGCGGCGTTCGGCGACGACGCCCTGTTCCTGGAGCGGTTCGTCACCCGGCCCCGCCATATCGAGGTGCAGATCCTGGCCGACACCCACGGCACTGTGCTGCATCTCGGCGAACGCGAATGCAGCCTGCAACGCCGGCACCAGAAGGTGATCGAGGAAGCGCCCTCACCCCTGCTCGACCCGGCCACCCGTGCCCGGATCGGCGCCGCCGCCTGTGCCACCGCGCGCAGTGTCGACTATGTGGGCGCGGGCACGGTGGAGTTCATCGTCTCGGCCGACCGGCCCGACGAATTCTTCTTCATGGAGATGAACACCCGCCTGCAGGTGGAGCATCCGGTCACCGAGATGATCACCGGTTTCGACCTGGTGGAATGCCAGGTCCAGATCGCGGCGGGGCAGCGGATCCGGCTGGAACAGGACGATATCCGGCTGCACGGCCATGCCGTCGAGGCCCGCGTGTACGCCGAGGATCCGGCCCGCGATTTCCTGCCCACCGGCGGCACCGTGCTGGATCTGGCGGAACCCGGCGGCCCGGGGGTCCGGGTCGATTCCGGGCTCGCCGTCGGCACGGTGGTGGGCAGCGATTACGACCCGATGCTCGCCAAGGTCGTCGCGCACGGTCCCGACCGGGAGTCGGCGCTGGCCACCCTGGACCGGGCACTCGCCGAGACGGTGCTGCTCGGGGTCCGGTCCAATATCGACTTCCTGCGGTTCCTGCTGGCCGACCCGGATGTGGCGGCGGGCCGGCTGGACACCGCGCTGCTGGACCGGCGGGCCGGTGACTTCCACGCGCCGCCGGTGACCGACGATATCTTCGCGGCTGCGGCCGTGTACCGGTGGCTGCGCCGCTGGCCGACGGGTCCGGCGGACCCGTGGGATCGTCCGGACGGCTGGCGGCTCGGAGCACAGGCACCGATCCGGATCCGGCTGGCGGGCGGAGACCGGGTGGTGCACGTCGACCTCACCGGTACCCCGGAGGCCGCCGCGGTGCGGATCGAAGACGGCGAGCCCGCGCAGGCCGCCGCCGCGCTCGGCCGAGACGAGGCCGCCGCCGGACTGCCCGGCGGAACAGTGGTTTACCCGGTGACCCTCACGCTCGACGGGATACGCCGCGACTACCGGGTGGCGGAATCCGGGGACGCGATCTGGGTCGCCGGCGCGTCCGGGCCGGCCCTGCTTCGGGAACTGGCCGAGGAGTCGGTGCGCGCGGGCGACGCCGTCGCGCACGACGCCGAGATCCGCAGTCCCATGCCGGGAACGGTGCTCACCGTGACGGCGGAGACCGGGAAACCGGTGGCCGCCGGCGATCCGGTTCTGGTGGTCGAAGCCATGAAGATGGAGCATTCGCTGACCGCGCCGCTGGCCGGCACCGTCGAGATACTCGTCGCGGCGGGCGCGCCGGTGCGGTTGGACGAAGTGCTCGCGCGGGTGCATCCCGAACCCGCCCCCGCGGCCGGTGAACCGGCCGATACCGAAACCGAACCCGCCGCGAACTGATCCGGCCCGGGAACCGGCGAATCCACACCGAGAACGAGAAGAGGCACAGGTGACCGATTTCCTGTCCACCGGCACGCTGCCCGAGCACTACCGCGACCTGGCACTGACCGTCCGGGATTTCGCGAACCAGGTGGTCGCCCCCGTGGCGGCGAAACACGATGCCGAGCACAGTTTCCCGTACGAAGTCGTCGCCGGGATGGCGAAGATGGGCTTGTTCGGCTTGCCGTTCCCGGAGGAGTACGGCGGGATGGGCGGTGACTATTTCGCCCTCTGCCTGGCCCTCGAGGAACTCGGCAAGATCGACCAGAGCGTCGCCATCACCCTGGAGGCCGGGGTGTCGCTCGGCGCCATGCCGATCTACCGCTTCGGCGACGAGAAACAGAAGCAGGAGTGGCTGCCGCGGCTGGCGAGCGGGCAGAATCTCGGCGCGTTCGGGCTCACCGAGCCGGGCGCGGGCAGCGACGCCGGCGGCACCCGCACCACCGCGGTCGAAGACGGCGACAGCTGGGTGATCAACGGCAGCAAACAGTTCATCACCAACTCCGGTACCGATATCACCGCCCTGGTGACGGTGACGGCGGTGACCGGGCAGACCGGGGGCAAGAAGGAGATCTCCACCATCCTGGTGCCCGCGGACACTCCCGGGTTCACCGCCGAACCCGCCTACAACAAGGTCGGCTGGAACGCCTCGGACACTCATCCGCTCACCTTCGACGAGGTCCGGGTACCCAAGGAGAACCTGCTCGGCGAACGCGGTCGCGGCTACGCCAACTTCCTGCGCATCCTCGACGAGGGCCGGATCGCCATCGCCGCACTGTCGGTCGGAGCGGCCCAGGGTTGTGTGGACGAATGTGTTCGCTACGCCGGGGAGCGCGAAGCGTTCGGGAAGACGATCGGGAGCAACCAGGCGATCGCGTTCAAGATCGCCCGGATGGAGGCGCGCGCCCATTCCGCCCGCACCGCCTATTACGACGCCGCCGCGCTCATGCTGGCCGGGAAACCGTTCAAGAAGCAGGCCTCCATCGCCAAACTGGTGGCCAGTGAAGCGGCCATGGACAACGCGCGCGATGCCACCCAGATCTTCGGCGGCTACGGGTTCATGAACGAATACCCGGTGGCCCGGCACTACCGGGACAGCAAGATCCTCGAAATCGGCGAGGGCACCACGGAAGTACAACTCATGCTGATCGGACGGGAGCTCGGCCTGTGAGCGGCGAAAAGATCACCAAGGACGTCGATCACGACGTATCCGGCCTGAAACGGGTGGTGCAAACCGGTCTGTGGTTCGAGGAGCTGGAGACCGGAGTGCTCTACGAGCACCGTCCCGGCCGCACCATGACCGAAACCGACAACGTCCTGTTCAGCACCCTCACGATGAACACGCAGGGCTTGCACATCGACAAAGCCTTCAGTGATGCCCAGGAGCCGTTCCATGAGCGGCTGGTGAACTCCCTGTTCACCCTGGGCACCATGATCGGGCAGGCGGTGGCGCATCTGACCCAGGGCACCACGGTCGCCAACCTCGGCTTCGAAGAGGTCAAGTTCCCGGCCCCGCTCTTCCACGGTGACACCGTCTACACCGAGACCGTCGTGCTCGACAAGCGGGAATCGAAGAGTCGGCCGGGTCAGGGCGTGGTCACCTTCCGCCACGTCGCCCGCAATCAGCACGGCGCCGTGGTCGGGGTGGCCGTCCGCAACGCGCTGATCCGCTTGCGCCCGTCGGAAGAGCGGCCGTGAGCGCCGGCGCGAACACCTCGAGGAGGTACCGGCAGTGACCGATCCATACAGCGCGGATGCCACCTGGCAATCCGCGGGCCCGGCCTGGCTGTTCTGCCCCGCGGACCGCCCCGAGCGCTACCGTAAGGCCGCCGACGCCGCCGATGTGGTGATCCTGGACCTGGAGGACGGTGTGGCGCCGGCCGACAAACCCGCCGCCCGTACCGCGCTCGTGGAAACCCCTCTCGACCCCGCGACCACCGTGGTGCGGGTGAACCCGGCCGGTACCCCCGACCACGACCTCGATCTGGAGGCCCTGCGGCGCACCGGATACCGGATGGTCATGCTGCCGAAAACCGAATCCGCGCAGCAGGTCACCGGCCTCGGCGAATACCTGGTCTTCGCCCTGATCGAATCCCCTGCGGGCGTCCTGGCGATCCAGGAGATCGCCGCCGCGCCCAATACCCGCGGCGTGATGTGCGGCGTGGAGGACCTGGTAGCCGCCATGGGCGGTACCGGCACCCGCCGCCCCGACGGCAGCTACCGCGATGTGGCACGGCACCTGCGCAGCACCGGTCTACTGGCCGCCAAGGCACATCGGCGCCTGGCGCTGGACATGGTCTACCTGAATATCCGCGACCTCGACGGCCTGCGCGCCGAGGCGGAGGACGCGGTGGCGGTGGGCTTCGATATCAAGGTCGCCATCCATCCCGCCCAGCTCCCGGACATCCGCGCCGCCTATGCCCCGTCGCCCGAGGAACTGGACTGGGCCCGCGGCGTATTGGCCGCGGCCCCGAACCACCGCGGAGTCTTCGCCTACGAAGGCAAAATGGTGGACGCACCCCTACTCCGTCACGCCGAACAACTCCTCCAGCGCAGCCCAGAATGAAATGTGCGGTCGACAGTCCAGAGACCGGCGACCATTGAGCACTTACAGTGAAGTGAACCTCCCCACGCTGGTCGAGGCGCACGACAGCACGCACCTTCCGTCTCCTCCAGATGGTCTACCTCCACGGTCGGGGCCCGCCCCCGATTCTGGACCGACGGAGCGAAGGAGCGCAGCGACTGAGCGTGTGCAGTCGACAGTCCAGAGATCGGCGACCATTGAGCACTTACAGTGAAGTGAACCTCCCCAGGCCGGTCGAGGCGCACGACAGCACGCACCTTCCGTCTCCTCCAGATGGTCTACCTCCACGGTCGGGGCCCGCCCCCGATTCTGGACCGACGGAGCGAGGGAGCGCAGCGACTGAGCGGAGGAGGGAAGAATCGGGGTCACAGGGCCCCGACCCGCGCGCCGAAGGCGCGCAAATATACACAGAAGGGTCCTTTGCCGGTGGAACCTCAGTGGGTACCGACCGAACGCGATATCGCCGACGCCCGGGTCACCGATTTCGCCCGTTTCGTCGCCGCGCGTACCGGTGCGGAACTGCCCGATTACCACGCGCTCTGGCGCTGGTCGGTGGACAATCTGGCCGAATTCTGGCTGGCGGTGTGGGAGTACTTCGAGCTCGGACCCATCGCCGGTGAGGTCCTGCCCTGCCCGGAGATGCCCGGGGCGCGCTGGTTTCCCGGCACGACCCTGAACTACGTGGATCGGGTGGTCGCGCAGGCGCGGACCGACCGGCCGGCGATACTGCAGGTCACCGAGGGCAGCGCGGACGTGGTGGCGACTTCGTGGGCGGAGTTGGCGGCCGCGGTGGCCGCGTTCGCCCGTACCCTGCGCGGGCTCGGTGTCCGGCCCGGCGACCGGGTGGTCGGCTATCTGCCGAATATCACCGAAACGGTGGTGGCGTTCCTGGGTACCGCGGCCGTGGGCGCGGTGTGGAGCGCCTGCGGGCAGGATTATTCGGCCAAGGCCGCGCTGGATCGGCTGGGTCAGTTGGAGCCCGTGGTCCTGGTGACCGCGGACGGGTACCGCTACGGCGGGAAGACCCACGACAAGAGCGTGGATATCGCCGCGTTGCGGGCCGGCCTGGAGACCGTACGCGCCACCGTGGTGGTGTCGCGGCTGGGTGTCGAAATTCCGGACAGCACCCCGTGGTCGGCCGCGGCCGACCCGTCCGGCGGTGAACCACTCCCGGAAACCGAAACCGTCGATTTCGCGCATCCGCTGTGGATCGTGTTCTCCTCCGGCACCACCGGACTGCCCAAAGGCATCGTGCACGGTCACGGCGGGGTGCTGCTCGAACACCTCAAAGCTGTTGCCCTGCAATCGAATATCGGGCCCGAGGATACCTTCTTCTGGTACACCAGCCCGAGCTGGATGATGTGGAACTTCCAGGTCGCCGGGTTGCTGGCCGGGGCGACCATCGTCTGCTACGACGGCAGCCCGGCCCATCCCCGGCCGGATACGCTGTGGGAGATCACCGCCCGCACCCGCGCCACCGTGCTGGGCACCAGTCCCGGTTATGTGCTGGGCTGTATGAAGGCGGGCGCGATACCACGCACCGATCACGATCTGTCCGCCCTGCGGCTGATCGGTATCACCGGTTCGTCCCTGCCGCCGGCGTCGGCGTTGTGGCTGCGCGACAACGCCGGGAATGTTCCGGTGGCCTCGATCAGCGGTGGCACCGATGTGGTCTCGGCGTTCGCCGGAGGGGCGCCCACGGTACCGGTCTGGCCGGGTGAACTCTCCGCGCCCTACCTTGGGGTCGCCCTCGACGCCTACGACGAGGTCGGGCAATCGGTGCGTGGCGAGGTGGGCGAGCTGGTGATCACCGCCCCCATGCCGTCCATGCCGATCTATTTCTGGCGCGATCCCGACGGCGCCCGCTACCACGACGCCTATTTCGACGCCTACCCCGGCGTGTGGCGGCACGGCGACTGGATCACCCTGACCGGCCGCGGCAGTGTGGTCGTGCACGGCCGCTCCGATTCCACCCTCAACCGGCACGGTATCCGGATGGGCAGCGCCGATATCTATCAAGCGGTCGAGCGGCTTCCCGAGGTCGCCGAAGCGCTGGTCATCGGCGCCGAACAACCCGACGGCGGATACTGGATGCCATTGTTCGTGGTCCTGGCTCCCGGCGCCGAACTCACCGACGAACTGCGCGGCCGCATCAACGAGGTGATCCGTACCGAGGTCTCGCCGCGGCACGTCCCCGACGAGATCCTCCGCGCCCCGGCGGTCCCGCACACGCGTACCGGCAAGAAGCTCGAGGTGCCGATCAAACGTCTGTTCCAGGGCGCCGACCCGGCCCGCGTGGTGGAGCGCAGCGCCGTCGACGACCCGGCCCTGCTCGACTGGTACTCGGGTATCCGCCCACCGGCACAGCGCTGACCGGCCGGCGCCGCAGCGTCCGGTACGCCGGATCCGATACCACCGCCACCATGCCGGTCTGCTGCACACCTCCGGGAAGTCGGCTGTTGCCGCGCACGCGCTGGGCCGGCCTTGCCCGGGCCGTGTCGGACGGCAGCCGAGCGGCCCGGGGCGAATGCCGGCCGGGGTCATAGGCCGGTCCGGGAACCGGGATGGGCGATGCTCAGGTCCTCGGCTGGTCGGTGGAGGCCAGGCCGAGGATGCCGGTGAGGTCGTGGAGGCATTCTTCGTAGACCGGTTCGAGGTCGGAGTAGGCGAAGTCGAGCTGGTGCAGGACTTCCATGCACAGCAGGCCGTACAGCCGGATCCAGCAGGACAGGAAGACGTGCGCGGCCGCGGGCGGCAGCTGTTCGCCGATGGTGGCCGAGTAGGCGTTCAGCTGCTCGCGTAGGGACTCGGGCAGGTCGGCCGTATCGGGCACCGGGAACGGGCGCGTCTGCCAGAGCTCGACGGTCAGGTCCAGGAGCACCCGTTCGAACCGCTGTCCGGCCCGATGACGTGCGGATTCCGGTTGCCGGTTCGCCGGGGTTATCGGCGCGGCGAAGATCCAGCCGAACTCGGCCGGGTGGGTGATGGCCCAGGCGCGCATGGCGCGGCAGGCCGCCAGTATGCGCTCGCCCACCGGGGCGTCCGCGCGCGCGTCTCGGGCCTGTTCCATAGCGGCGGCGAGCTCGTCGAAGAAATCCGCTGTTACCGCGCCGACCAGGGCATCGAGGCCGGCGTAGTAGTGATAGAGAGCCGGGCCGCTCATCCCGACCTGCCGGGCCACCGCGTTGACGGTCACCGCGGCGGGGCCCTGTTCGACCAGCAGGGTGCGTACTGCCTCGTGGATCTCCTTCAAAGTGGCGTTGCGTAGCCGCGCGCGCCTGCCGCCCGTCTGTGTCGACATCCTCGCCTTTCTGCCGGTTCGCCACACTCATTGACATATTAGAGCATCTATGTTGTCTTAATGTCTCTAAATATTCTAGAGTATCTAGGAGTTGGCATGAAACGTTGGTGGTGGGCGCTCCCCGCGGTGGCGCTGTTCACAGCGGCGGTGTGGTGGCGGCAGTCCAGATCCGCTCGGATGCGCGCCGGTATCGGCCTGGTCCGCGAGCACGGGGGCCGGCGATGAAGGCGCTCGTGGTGGGCGGCGGTATCGGCGGGCTGGCGGCTGCGGCGGCGTTCCACCGGGTCGGCTGGCAGGTCGAGGTACTCGAACGCGCGCGGGAGATCACCGAAATCGGCGCGGGATTGTCGATCCAACCCAACGGGCTGCGCGCCCTGGACACGCTGGGCCTGGGCGATCTCCTGCGCACCGGCGGTAAGGCGGGTCCGCCGCGGGGTATCCGGCGCGCCGACGGTACCTGGTTGATCCGCAACGACATCGCAGCACTCGAACGACGCTTCGGCCCGTGGGCGATCATTCACCGGGCCGCACTGGTGGACATCCTGCGCGGGGCGCTTCCCACGCAAGCTCTGCGACCGGGAGTCACCGTGCGGCAAGTACTACCCGACGGCACAGTCCACTACGACGGCGGCACCGCCACCGCGGATCTCGTGATCGGCGCCGACGGCGTGCACAGCGTGACCCGATGCGCACTCTGGCCGCATGCCGCCGGCCCACGTTACGTGGGATACACCACCTGGCGCCTGCTCATCGCACCCCACCCTGTCGAGGGCAGCGTCGAAATATGGGGCAGGGGGGAACGAGTCGGCTATGTTCCGATGCCCGACGGCCGTATCTACTGCTATCTGATGGCCAACGCCCCGGCCGGATCCCGTGCCGGACTGGACCGGCTTCGCGAGCGGTTCGCGCGCTGGCACGACCCGGTTCCGGCACTACTCGATGCCGCACACCCGGATGCCGTCCTGCAGCACGACACCTACGAGCTACCGAATCTCCGCACCTACGTCCACGGAAAAGTCGCGATTCTGGGAGACGCCGCGCACGCCATGGCCCCCAACCTCGGGCAGGGCGCCTGCCAGGCACTGGAGGACGCCGTCACGCTCGCCGCGGCCGTGGACACCCACGGCGTCGACAAGGGACTGGCGGAATACGACCGCCTCCGCAGACCCCGCACCCAGATGATCGCCCGGCTCTCCCGCCAGGTCGGCGCCCCCGCGCACTGGGACTCACCACTGGCAACCGCGCTCCGCGACACCGCGCTCCCCCTCCTGCCCAGCGCCCTGTTCGGCCGTTCGATAACCCCCGCCTACTCCTGGGCACTCTGACCTGCCCGACCTACCCGACCCACCTCCGATACAAAGAAAGGCCCGGCTCGATGCCCTTCCCTCGCCTCGTGGTCGCCGCTGTAGCCGTGATCACGATGGTCAGCGCCGTCCTCGCCGACCTGGTCGTCCCCGACCTGGCCGCACAGCACGCCTTCAATCCGAACTGGCCACCGCACGCGAAGTTCCACGACGCGCAGTACATGGTGATGACGGTGCTCCTCGGCATCATCGGTCTGACACTCACCCTGCGGCCGGGTCGCGACACCCGCGGCCGGACGCTGTGCGCGGCAGCGGTCGTGGCCACCCCGTGGCTCGGGATGGCCGGCGCGCTGCTGTTCCCCGATACCGCCACCTATGACCCCGAATTCGCCGATCGCACCCTTTTCGTCCTCGGCCTGCACGGACAGATCGTCCTGGCGCTCATTCTCCTCACCGCCCTGCTCGGCGCGGTGGTGGCGTCGTGGCGGCGCGCGGACTCGACATAGTCGGCGTCACCTGCACGGGACCGGGCCGGGAGCATGAATGCGCCCCGGCCCGGTACGTCGAGGCTAGCCTGGTCCCAGTCGGTGTATCCGCATGTTCGCTGCCGTTCCACCAGTACGCACCCAGTCGCTCGGCTCAGAGAGGACAGGCGCTATGAAGGCACTGCAATACGTGACCGTCGGGGCAGAACCGGAGGTCCGCGAGATCCCCACCCCCGAACCCGGTCCCGGCGAGGTACTGCTCCGGGTGACCGCGGCGGGGGTCTGCCATTCCGACGATTTCGTCATGAACAATCCACCGGAACAGTTCGGTATCCAGCTGCCCCTCACCCTCGGGCACGAGGGCGCCGGGCAGGTCACCGCGCTGGGTGAGGGGGTGCGCGGTATCGACATCGGCACGAATGTGGTGGTATACGGCCCCTGGGGCTGCGGGAACTGCTGGTTCTGCGCCCAGGGTCAGGAAAACTACTGTTCCCGGGCCGCCGAACTCGGCATCATGCCGCCGGGACTCGGCTCACCGGGTGCCATCGCCGAATATCTGATCGTCGATTCGCCCCGCCATCTGGTGCCGATCGGCGATCTCGACCCGGTGGCGACCGTACCGCTCACCGATGCCGGGCTGACCCCCTACCACGCGATCAAGCGTTCGCTGGACAAGATCCGCCCCGGCTCGTGGACGGTCGTGATCGGCAGTGGCGGTCTCGGTCATGTGGCCATCCAGCTGCTGCGGTATCTGTCCTCCACGCGCATCATCGCCCTCGACGTGAACGACGAGAAACTCGAATTCGCCAGGTCGGTGGGTGCGCACGAGGCCGTGCTCTCCGATGACCGGGCCGCCGGCAATGTCCGCAAGATCACCGGCCCGGCCGGGGCGAGCCTGGTCCTGGATTTCGTGGGCTTCCAGCCGACCATCGATACCGCCATGGCGGTGGCCGGGGTGGATTCCGATGTGACGATTGTCGGTATCGGCGACGGGAAGTCGGCCGCACGGATCGGATTCGGGATCAGCCCGTACGAAACGACCGCGACCTCACCGTACTGGGGTGCGCGGGCCGAACTGATCGAGCTGATCGATCTCGCGCACGCCGGAGTCCTCGATATCGCGACCGAGCGGTTCGGCCTCGACGAGGCACCCGAGGCGTATCGCCGGCTCGCCGCCGGGACACTGCGCGGCCGGGCGGTCGTCGTCCCCTGATGTCCGCATCGGGCCACCGGCTGTTCGCGGGTGAGGCGATCGACCATATCGAGCCGGCGGTGCGGTCGCGGCACGCAAACCGGATTCGCAGTACCGCACTGGATCGTCTCGGTTCGGGTTGATGAACCGGCTCGAGAACGAATATGTCGGCTTGGACATCTACGGGGAGCCTGCCCCGATCAATTGTTCCGGCCACCGCGAAGTGGAAGCAGGCCGGCGGATTACGCTGGGAATACGGCGGAGATATCGGTGAGGCGATCGATCGGGTTGGTGGCGAAGCGTTCGGAGAGGGCGACGGTGCGTTCGAGATCGGCGAAAGCACCCCCGGGGTGGGCGTCGGCTTCGTGCAGGAATCGGTGACGCATGCGGGCGGCGAAATCGAGGCGCGGGAACGCGGTGAGGATCTCGGATAGATCCTCAATTTCGATTTCGCCGTGGCCCAGGCCCGCGACATCGACAGCGGCACCGGCCTGGATCAGCCGGTAGACGGGTTCGTGTTCGGCGGGCAGATTCGTGTGCCGGAGAATCGCCTGTTCCACGAGATGTATGCGGTTCAGATCCCACCCTCTGCCCTCCAGGAAGCGACAGGCAAGTTCGGCGCCCACATCGGCGAACTGGGCGGGTCCCCGGTGGCGCTCGGTCAGACCGAGGTCGTGGATCATCGCCGCGACAAACGCGGCCTCATGGTCGATATCGTTCGAGGTGACCAGGCAGCGGCCGAACAGGTAGGTGCGATAACTGTGGTTGAGCAGATCGGCCGGCGCGGCTTCGGCGGCGAGGTCGGCCGCGGCTCGGGCGGTGGGCGAATCAGGAAGTGCGGTGAGCATCGAGAGGTCCTTCGGCGGGTAGGTGGTCGGCTGTCGATCTCAATCCTCAGTGCGATAGGCGAGGGGCAACAAGGACAGGGTTGTCCGGATTTCGGCCATGTCCTGATCTGCGAGGGTCATGTCATTGTGGACACCCACCCTGGACGGGCACGATTGCCGATATGTCCCGGCATCGCGTGGTGATCACCGCTTTCGACGGTGTCGAGTTACTCGACATCGCCGGCCCCGTCGAAGTCTTCGCGACGGCTGATCGCCTCCTCGGCCCATCGTCTCGCGGCTATCGGACCGTGATAGCCGGCGCGCGCCGGGGCCCGATCCGCTGCGCCGGCGGCACGTCTCTGGTCGCCGAGGTGTCCTGGGACGAGTTGGATGGGCAGATCGATACGGTGGTCGTGCCCGGTGGGCTCCTCATGGGCGACACCGGCCCCGTGGCCTTGGTCGATCCCGCGCTGGTCGACTGGATTTCCACCCTCGCCGACCGGCCCTCGCGGATCGCGTCGGTCTGTACCGGCGCCCATTCCCTCGCCGCGGCCGGATTGCTCACCGGCCGGCGCGCTACGACACACTGGGCGACCGCCGCGCAGTTGGCGGGTGCATTTCCCGATCTGCGGGTCGAGCCTGAGGCGATCTTCATCCAGGATGCACATATCTGGACGTCGGCGGGGGTTTCGGCCGGAATAGATCTCGCATTGGCTCTGATCGCCGCGGATCACACCGCGGAACTGGCGCGTCGCACGGCCCGATGGCTGGTCATGTATCTGCGTAGACCGGGCGGCCAGCACCAGTTCAGCGAACTGCTGGCGCGACCCACGAGTACCGACGCGCATATCGCACGCCTCCAGGAATGGATCGCGGCCAATCTATCGGAGAATCTCGTCAACGAGGCGCTCGCGGCCCGGGTTGGATTGAGCCCGCGCCACTTCTCCCGAGTCTTCCGCCGACAGGTAGGGATACCGCCCGCACGATATGTGGAATCGGCGCGGGCCGATGCCGCGGCACGGCTGCTGGTACACACGAACGACGGCCTCGGATCTATCGCCCGCAGTGTCGGTCTCGGCTCGGTATCGACCCTGCACCGCGTGTTCAAACAGCATTTCGGCACCTCTCCCGCCGCCTATCGGGACCGGTTCAGCACGACCTGACAGCCGTCGGAACCGGTTTCCCGAAATCTCGGCCATGCCGTCGCACATCGTGGAACTCTGGTACAGCTGTGGAAGACGGAGTCGAGTTCGTCGGCCACGCCGTCCCATACGCTGTGGTCATCGGGGAATCCGTGCACACACGACACCGTCGGCGCCGCGGGGTTGCCGCGCTCACGAACGGCCAGGCGGACCCCGTCCGAGGCGATCACGCTCCGGTCCATCCTCACACTCCCGTCTCGCGCAGCGTCGCCGCCGCACGCCGGTAGAGGCGGGCCTTGATCGAGCCCAACGTCGCGCCCGCTCTCGGTGCGAGGGCTCGCGCCCGCTCCAGCGCCTGGTCGAACACCTCCTCTTCCGCCACGGCGACATCGGCCAACCCGGCGGCCACCGCGTCGCCGCCGCCGTAACGGCGGGCGGTGGTCATCGACTCGTGCGCTGCCGCCGGAGTCAGTTTCGCGGTGATCAGATCGCACATTCCTTCGGTGAAGGGGATCTGGATATCGACCTCCGGGAAGCAGAAGTATCCCCGGTCGGCGCGCATCACCCGCTGATCGTGGGCCAATGCCAGCATCGCCGCCGCGCCGAACGCATGGCCCTGAACGGCCGCGACGGTCGGTACATCGAGCGTCAGTATCCGTGCCAACAGTGCCTGCACGCGGGCGCTGAACGCCGGGATCTGCTCCTCGTGGGCCATCAGCCATTGCAGGTCCAGCCCGTTCGACCAGAACTTGCCGTCGGCCTTGGTCACCAGCGCGCGGGGCCCGCAGCGAGCGGTGACGGTATCGAGGTGGGCGTCGACGGCATCGAGCCAGTCCGGGTTGATCACATTCTCGCCGGCCCCGAGATCGAGGACATCCACCTCGTCGAGACGAGACAGCGTCGGAGTAGATGCCACCGACGGTTTCACGAAATCCATTTCTAGAAAATATCCTCTAGACGGGCTCTGTGCAACCCAGAGAGTCTGGGATACTCCCCGCATGGCCAGAACGCTGTTTTCCGTCGATGCCCTGCTCGACGCCGCTCGCGAGGTCGTGCTGCAACGCGGGCCACGCGGGGCCACGATCACCACGATCGCCGCGCGGGCCGGTGCACCGGTCGGGTCGATCTACCATCGCTTCGACTCCGTCGATGAGCTGCTGGCCCAGGTGTGGTTGCGCGCGGTTCGCCGCACACACACGGTGTGGCCGCAGACCCTGCCGAGCGACCCGCCCGCGATGGATGTCATCGTCGAATTGGCATTGGCGCTGTTCGACCACTGCGTCGCCGATCCCCACGACGCCTTGCTGCTGGACCGAATGCCCCGCGAAGACGTGATGAACCTGCGCCTGCCCGCGGAGACCCTCGACCAGATCCGAGACGCCGAACAGACAACGAACTATGTAATGGTGGAACTGGCCAAGGCACTACTGGGCCGGACCCGCCGCGACGACCTCGACTTGCTGGTGCTGGCCATCGTCGACATGCCGTTCAGCTTCGCCAAGCGATACCTGCAACAAGGACAACGCCCCCCACGCGCCCGACGCAGTCACCTCCCCGACGCGGTCCGCGCCATCATCGGCTCCAACGCTCTCCCGCAGCCGGCGGTCATCGTGCCACCGCCCCTGAACTCGCCCGAGCGCCGGTCACCCAGCACTGCCGATGCGCAGTGACCCCCGCGGTCACCCCGAAGACCACGCGCTGCTCGCCCACCGATGTTCGGCGTTTGTCCAGCTCGATCAGCAACGACACGATCGGTGCGAACGGCAGCATGGACGGCGATGATCGGCGGTGGGTGAGCGGCACCCCGGCCCACATCCGATAGTGGAGAGCGGATACACCGCGGAACGCCGTTCCCGCCCAGCGGGAGCGGTCTCGGTCACGGCCCGGTGACCGGGAGAAACGCGACCGCGGGGTATCCGGCACACCTAGCGTCGCCCGCATGGATGCGGTATGTGCCGGAGGCGCCCGATGAAGCGCCTGCAGGACCGGGTAGCGGTGGTGACAGGGGCAGCGGGCGGAATGGGCCGCGCCCACTGCCGCCGGCTGGCCGAGGAGGGCGCCGATATCATCGCGCTCGATCTCGCGGAAAGCGCGGGCGATCTGCTCGCGGTGGCCGAGGAGGTGGAGGATCTCGGCCGGCGCTGCGTCACCGGTTTCGCAGATGTCCGTGACCCACTGGCGGTCGAGGAAGCCGTGAACACGGGGGTGACGCAGCTCGGCCGGTTGGATGTGGTGGTCGCCAATGCCGGCGTCTACGCGGATCTGGCGCCGACCTGGGAACTGTCCGACGACGCCTGGCAGCGCGCCCTCGATATCAATCTCACCGGGGTTTGGCACACCGTCCGGGCCGGGGCCGCCCATCTCGGCGCGGGTGCCTCGATCGTGATCGTCGGGTCGACGAACGGCGTCAAGGGCGGCGCCGGCGCCGCGCACTACTCGGCGAGCAAACACGCGGTGGTGGGTCTGGCGCGGACGCTGGCCAACGAGCTCGGCCCGCAGGGCATCCGGGTCAACACCGTGCATCCGGGTTCGGTGGCGACGCCGATGATCCTGAACGACGACGTCTACGCGAAATTACTGCCCGGGCTGGCGGATCCGAGCCGCGACGACGCGGCGCGGGTTCTCGCGGAACGGACGATCCTGCCGGTGCCCTGGGTGGAGCCGGTGGATATCAGCAATGCGGTGTTGTTCCTCGCGTCCGACGAGTCCCGGTACATCACCGGCACCCAGCTCGTCGTGGACGCCGGACTTACTCAGAAGGTGTGAGATGGGACGGGTTTCGGGCAAGGTAGCCCTGGTCACCGGCGCGGCACGGGGTATCGGGCGGGCCCAGGCGGTACGCCTGGCCGAGGAGGGCGCCGATATCGTCGCGCTGGATCTCTGCGGACCGGTGGAGACGGTGATCATCCCACCGGCGACACCGGAAGACCTCGAGCAGACCGTGCGAGCTGTCGAGAAGACCGGGGCGCGGGTCGTGGCCGCCACCGCCGATGTCCGCGACGGCGCGGCGCTGCGGGCGGCGGCAGACCGGGCGGTGGATGAACTCGGCGGTCTGGACGTGGTGTGCGCGACGGCCGGGATCACCTCCAGCGCACCCGGTCTGCAGCTGACCGAGGAGCAGTGGCGGACGATGCTGGACGTCAACCTGACCGGCGTATGGCAGACCTGCAAGGCGACCGCCCCGCACCTCATCGCCCGCGGCGGCGGATCGATGATCCTCACCAGTTCGATCGCCGGACTACGCGGACTGGTCGGGGTGGCGCACTACACGGCGGCCAAACACGGTGTGGTCGGGCTGATGCGCTCGCTGGCGCAGGAGCTGGCGCCGCACGGGATCCGGGTGAACTCGGTACACCCGACCAATGTGGACACCCCGATGATCCAGAACGATATGGTCCGCCGGTCGTTCCGCCCCGACCGGGAGAACCCCACCCGTGAAGAATTCGCGGAGGCCGCGCGGACCATGAACATGCTGCCGATCCCGTGGGTGGAACCGGTCGATATCGCCAACGCGTCGCTGTTCCTGGCATCGGAGGAGGCCCGCTACATCACCGCGGTGACCCTCCCGGTCGACGCGGGCAGCACCCAGCGGTAGGCGTTTTCCGATGTGTGCGTAGCGGCCGTGACCAGGAAGGGCGGCGCGCACCGCGCGTACAGTCCTTTCGTGGTCTCACTCGTCGGGATCGGCTCCCGATGAACAGCACACACGGGCCCGGCCGCCACACAGCGCCGGCCGAACAGCGGATACATTGACATTCGTCGTTCTTCGCGTCGGTCCGACCGGAGCCCGCGGGCCGACTCGAGGGAGATGCTGTGGATCCGTTGGAAGACTGGCTGGAGGGTATGCAGCCTCGGCTGGCAGGACTGGTCGACTTCGAAATGCCGGCCGGCGCCCTGCCGGACTACTCGCCGGAATCGCTGGCTCGCCTGGAGGCGGACCTGGTGGCACGGGGTGAGCCCGGGGCCGACTTCGCAGAGCGGGTCGCCGGCTATCTGGGGGAGGCCCTGCTGTCGGTAGCCGGCGGGTGCTGGGGCTGGGATGACCGGCACGACCTACCGGTCGTATTGCCGGACCCGGAGCTCGACCTGCCAGGAATCCGTGTCTGCCCGGCGGAGCTGGTCGAGCGCGCCCGGCAGCATCGCAGTGGCGAGGAGTTCGTCCGAAGCTATCGGGACCTCGAGCGGGCAGTCATCCAGAGGCAGGCCGCTGTGCCCGGCTGGGCGCCGACCAAACAGCCGACCCCCGGCCTGGACCGAGAGCTGGTCGTGTACGGCTCGGAGTACCTGGACAAGTGGCTGGCCGAACATGCGGCCGGCCTTCCGACCTGGCTTGCCGAGTACGCGGACCGGCCCGAACGCTGGGACTTCTCCCCGGAATCCCTCGACGAGTTGGAGACTGCGGTCCGTCGTGTGGTGCCGGGGCCGGAGGAGTTGTCGGCATACCCGGAGTTCGCCGACGGCGCCGCATGGTATCTCGGCGAGGTATTGCGGCCGGCGATGCGCGCGCATTGGAGTTACCACGCCGGTGACCCCGATGGCGACAACATGTTCATCGGTCGCCCGTTCCTGGACCAGCTGATTCCCGATGGCGCGGTTGCGGTGCCGTTCCTGCTGCTCCAGATCGTGCTCGACAACCGCGAGCCCGGCGTGCTCCGGCAGCTCTTCGAAAGTTATACCTGAGTACGCATCGAGGATGCCCTCGAGACAGCTGCCGCCCTGATACGAAGCAGGCTCCGACGTTCGCCGATGGACAACAGACTTGCCCGATCTACGTGCGCACGGATTCGAAAACCGCTTTGCGCGAGGGCGCTCATTGCGTATACCGGTTCGATGCGCATCGGAATCGTAGGTTTGTCGCGGGGTCTGTACATGGCCGAGTGGGCACATCGGCTCGGAATCGAAGTGGGCGCGGTGTGCGATCGTGACTCCGAACGGCTTGCCGCCGCGCACGCGAGATTTCCGACGGCCCGCGCGACAGGGCACTGGGCGGATCTTCTCGAGGTCGGTATCGATGGAGTCGTGCTCGCCAATGATTTCGACGCACACGCGGCGTTGTCCATCACCTTTCTGGAGCACGGGATCCATGTGCTGTCGGAGACGGCAGCCTGTGTATCCGAGGAGGAAGGGCGCCGGCTCATCGCTGCGGCCGAGCGGTCCACGGCCACCTATTCGTTCGCGGAGAACTACGTGTTCCACCCACACACTCGGTTGCTCCGGGAGTCGGTGGACTCCGGCGAACTGGGCGGCATCACCTTGGTGGAAGCAGACTATCTGCACAGTTTGTCGCCCGAGGACACCGCCGCGCTCATCGGCGATCCAGCCCACTGGCGTGGTCGCATCCCGCCGACGGCCTACTGCACCCACACCGTCTCGCCGCTGCTGGAACTCACCGGAGCGCGGCCGATCGAGGTCAGCGCCTACCCGGTTGGTCCGGGTGACGGCCGTCCCACCGCCGTCGTACTGGCCATCCGGTTCTCCGACGGCGTTCTGGCCCTTGCCCGCCACGGTTTCCTGGCCGGGGAGCCGGGCAGCCACTGGAGCTGGATCTCGGTGCGGGGCGGGCACGGCCTGGCCGAGTCCATCCGCGCCGCAGGCGAAGACGCCTGGTCGGTGCGGGTGCGCGAGGAGGGCTGGGCGCGGGCCGACGGGCAGACTCGCGAGGAGATCCGCGTACCCGGCCCCTACCTTGTGAACGACGAGCCGATCGACCGCATGGCCGAGGGCACCGTCGCGGTACTGGAAGGATTCCGTGCCACGGTGGAAAACGGCACACCCCCACTCATACCGGTGCGCCACGCCGTAGCGGCCTCACTGGTCGGCGTGGCCGGTGCGCAATCGCTTGCGAAGGGATCCGGACCCGTTCTCGTTCCTGATGTGTCCGGCTGGACTCTCAGTCCTTGCGGGTCAGGAAGGCCATGACCGTGGATTCGAAGGCGGCCTTCTGCTCGATCATGGCCCAGTGACCACAATCCGGGAACACATGCAGTTCGGCGCGCGGGATGGTGCGCATCGGCAGCAGGGCCATATCCAGCGGGCTCACCCTGTCGTCGCGTCCCCAGGTCACCAGGGTCGGCGCCTTCACCCTGTGCAGCAGCGCCCACGGCGGCGGGGTGTCCGCGGCGTCCATGGCGCGCACCATCGCGGTGAACGCGGCGCGGCTGTACATGCGGCGGGCGCTGTCGAGGGTGGCCGGATCGGTGGCCTGGGCCCAGCGTTCCTCGATCATCTCCTCCGTGACCAGCGCCGGGTCGTACACCATCGAGTGGAGCCAGGCGATCAGCCGTTCCCGGGTGGGGTTCTCGGTGAAGTCCTGGAGCAGCCGGATGCCCTCTCCGGGGCCGGGACTGAAGAGGTTCTTGCCGATACCGCCGATGGTCACGATCTTGCCGACCCGATCGGGGTGGGCGATCGCGTAGTTCAGCGCGACCCCGCCGCCCATCGAGTTGCCGACGATATCGACCCGGTCGAGGCCGAGCGCGTCGACGAAGCGGACCACCGCGTCGAGGGCGGTGATCATCGGATGCCCGCCGAAATCGTCACTGACGCCGAACCCGGGGAACTCCAGGATGAGAGTGCGGAAACGTTCGGCGAAGAAATCGAGGTTGCCGCGGAAGTTACGCCATCCGGTGACCCCGGGGCCGGAACCGTGCAGCAGCAGCAGCGGCGTACCGGAACCTGCCTCGTAATACCGCAGCACCCCGGCATCGGTACGTATCTCCCGCAGCTCGTGCTCGGTGCTGGAAACCGCTGTCATCGTCAACCCTCCATCTCGGCGTACATCGCTGCGACCACGCTGCCAGCTGCGCGGCGACCACTCACCCGGTGTTCCCGGTGAGCGGTCGCCTGTCGCTTCGTCAGCCGAGGCGGCCCGGCACGGGTTCCCGGCGGCGTTCGTCGGTGGGCAGATCACCGTCGGCGACGGCCCGTTCGATGGAATCGCGCAGCGCCGGACAGGTGGGGATCCATTTGCTGTGCTCACCCAGTGCGGCCCGGCGGGCGAATTCGGGGCAGGCGGACTCGGCGTCGTCCAGCCATTGCACGCTGGTGTGGCTGGGACTGAACTTCTCCACCAGCACTCGGTTACCGCAGTTGGCGCACTGTACGGGCTGCACGATCACTCCTTCGTCGCGGCGTGGCGGGCGGCGATGTAGCCGAACACCATGGCGGGTCCGATGGTGGCGCCGGCGCCCGCGTAATCGGTGCCCATCACCGCGGCGGAGGTGTTACCCGTCGCGTACAGGCCGGTGATCACGGAGCCGTCGGCACGTAGGACCTGCGCGTTCTCGTTGTACACCAACCCACCTTTGGTACCGAGGTCGCCGATGCGAATTCGCAACGCGTAGAACGGCGCCCGGTCGAGTACGTCGAGGGTGGGCTGCGGGAGCGTCGGGTCGCCGTAGTAGTTGTCGTAGGCGCTCTCGCCGCGCCCGTGATCGGTATCGCGGCCGTTGCGCGCGGCGTCGTTGTACCGGCGCACGGTCGTCTCCAGGGCCGCGGCGGGCACGCCGATCGCGTCCGCGAGTTCACCGACGGTGGCCGCGCTGCGGACCAACCCCGAGGACAACCAGTCCGCCGGGAACTTCTGTCCCGGCATGATCCCGCCGATCGGGTAGCGGTTCTTGGCTCTGCCGTCGAACACCAGCCACGCCGGGTCGTGACCGCCGGCCAGCTGCGCGTGCACGAAGGTGACGTAGGGCGCGGCCTCGTTGGTGAACCGGACACCGGAACCGTTCACGATGATCGACCGGGGTATGGACCGTTCCGACACCAGGACCTGGTTGATCCCGTCGGGCCGCTGGAACGACGGCATCCACCAGGCATCGTCCATGAGATCGACGGCGGCGCCGATCCGTTCCCCGGCCACTATCCCGTCGCCGGTGTTGTCGGCGGAGGCGGCGCTGAAATTGTCGCGGCCCCCGGCGGGCAGATGCTGTTTACGCAGCGCCTGGTTGTATTCGAAACCACCGGTCGCGAGCAGCACTCCGTCGCGGGCCCGGATGCGTATTTCCCGGCCGTCGCGTTCGGCCACCACGCCCATCACCGCACCGGTTTCGTCGGTGATCAGCGACCGCATCGCGGTGTTCAGCCACAGAGGGACCCCGGCGTCGCGCAGGGCGAGGCGTAGCCGGGCGATCAGGGCGCGGCCGAGGGTGTCCATATGCCGGCGCAGCACCACGGCTTTCACTGCCCGCAGTCCGGTGAGCAGCGCGGTCCAGCGGGCCTTCCAGGTCCGGGTCACCATGTTCAGCTGGACGAAATCCTTGGAGGTGATGAACAGTCCGGGCGGCGTGGCGAGCGCGGCCGGACGCAGGTGGGGCTCGTCGGCACCGAGTTCGCGCAGGTTCACCGGCAGCGGTTCGATCGACCGGCCGGCCGGACGCCCACCGGGGGCTTCCGGGTGGTAGTCGGAATAGCCGGTGCACCACTGGAAACGCAGGTGCGGGCCGCTGCTCTCCAGGAACTCCAGCATTTCCGGACCCTGGTCGATGAACGCGTCCAGGTTGGCCGAGGGCACCCGGTCACCGACCACCGCGTCCAGGTAGGCGCGCACCTCGGCGCGGGAATCGCGCAGGCCCTCGCGCAGCAGCACCGGGTTGTTCGGTACCCAGATCCCGCCGCCGGACAGCGCCGTACTGCCGCCGTAGTAGCCGGCCTTCTCGATGACCAGGGTGTCCGCGCCCCGGTCCGCGGCGGCCAGCGCGCCGGTGAGGCCGCCGGCGCCGCTGCCCACGACCAGGAAACCCACCTCGTGATCCCAGTGCTGTTCGGTAGGGGACACGGATATCTCTTTTCTCGTAGAGCTCGAACTCAGCCGAAGCTGATGTCCTCGGCCGACCAGAACGCGCGCATACTCGTGATCCGCGCGAACTCGTCGAAGGTCATGACGTCGATGGGTTCGACGGTGATGGTCTGCTCACCGGTCTCGGTGACGACCCGGAAACCGAATGCGGCGCTGTCGCCGCTCACCCGCAGGCTCAGCAGTTCGGTACTGCGACGCGCGGATTCGAGGCTTCCGTAGAACTTCTCGATGGCCGCGCGGCCGGTGTGCGACGGACTGCCCACCGGGTCTTCCAAGGTGGCGTTCTCCTCGTATAGGGCGGCGATATCGGCCGCGGTTCCGGTGGCCACGGCATCGAGGTAGCGGTGTACGGCCGCGCGGATCTGTTCGGGTTCGGGCATGGGTTTTCCTGTTCGGGTTCGGGGCGCCGCGGTTCGGCCGGCCCGTGGGTGCGCGTGTCGCCGGCCGGCGCTAACGGCCGAGCATGTCGAGGACAGCGAGGTGGGCGAACAGCATCGAGGCGCCGATGGGGTTGCCGCCGCCGGGGTAGACGGTGCCGCTGACCGCGGCCATGGTGTTGCCCGCGGCGTACAGGCCGGGTATCGGTGTCGCGTCGCGGTCCAGCACCCGGGCGGCGCTGTCGGTGCGCAGCCCACCCTTGGTGCCCAGATCGGACAAACCGAAGGCGGCGGCGTGGAAGGGCCCCCGCTCGATCGGCACCAGCGGCAGCTCACCCTGGGAAAAGGCCCGGTCGTAGGCCTCGTCCCCGCGACCGAAATCGGTATCGGCGCCCGCGGCGACCATCGCGTTGTACCGCTCGACGGTCTCGACGAGGTTCGCGGCGGGGACGCCGATGGCCGCGGCCAGTCCTTCCAGCGTCTCGGCGGTATGCCACAACCCGGCGGCCTCGTACTTCTCGGTCTCGACCATCGACACATTGGTGGCCTGTACGGGCGGTCTGACCCCGTCCCGGTCGTCGTAGATCATCCAGAACGGCAGGGTCATGCTGCCGGCCCGCAGCCGTTCGATGGCCGCCCGGCCGAGCCGGTCGTAGGGCGCGGATTCGTTGACGAACCGCTTACCGTCCTGGTCGACGAAGATGCCGCCGGTGAACCACAGCGCGAAGGCCGACCGCCCGTCGGGATGGGTGAGCCCGGGCGACCACCACGCCTGGTCCATGAGATCGGTATCGGCTCCGGCGGCGATACCGGCCCGGTGTGCTTTTCCTTGATTGCCGGGCGGGCCCATGGTGTCGCGGGCGGCCCCGGGCACCCCGTAGTGGCGGCGCATCTCTTCGTTGCCCTCGAATCCGCCCGCCGCCAGGACCACACCGCGCCGGGCCCGGATCGCGATCGTGCCGTCGGGCCGTTCGATACGCGCGCCGATCACCGTGCCGTCCTCGACGATCAACTCCGCGAGGGCGGCGTTGCGGTACAGCCGGACGTCCGGATAGGCCGCCAGCGCGCGCAGGAAACGGCCGATCAGCGCCTGCCCGCCGATCAGGAGCTCCGGCGGCTCGGCGCCGAGCCGGTCGGTGTCCAGCGGGCCGCGCAGATGTGCGCGCAGGTCGCCCAGTTCGGCGGCGGGCAGCGGTACGGGGACGATATGGCGTTGCCCGTCCGTTCGCGCTTTCGGCGCCGCGCCGAAATAGTCCGGCCACGGATACATCTGGAATTCGAAACGCTCGTCGCTCTCCAGGTATCCGATGAGGTCGCGGCCGCGGCGCACAAAGGTTTCCTGCAGTTCCGCCGGGGTGCGGTCGCCCACGACCGCGCGGAAATAGGTGAGCGCGTCGTCGAGGGTGTCGTCGGTACCGGCGCGCTCCAGCACGGGATTGCACGGGAACCAGACCCCGCCGCCACCCGAGTACGCGGTGGTACCACCGAATTTGTCGGTCGCCTCCACCACCGCGACCGACAACCCCTCCCGGGCCGCGGTGTAGGCGCCGGCGAGTCCGCCGCCGGACCCCGCCACCAGCACATCCACTTCGTCGTCGAAGTCCACCACTGCTCCACCGCCTCCTCGCGCTGCCGGCTCGTGCCGAGGCCGACGGTAGGTCCGGCGCGCGGCACGGGCGAACGGTTCTCCCGGTGACCGGGAGAACCGGCGTCATCCGCTGAATGTGCCGGTCAGCGGGAGAAGGGTGATCAGGAGGCCGCGGCTGTCCCTACCGTCGCCGCAGAGCACCGGACACCCGAGCAGTTGGAGGCACTGTGAACCCCGGAAATCCCTCGCCATCCGGACGGACCCGAGTCGATGTGGCGGTCGTCGGCGCGGGTATCGCCGGGCTGTACGCGCTGCACCGGTTCCGGAGCAGCGGTCTCACGGTGCGGGTGTTCGAGGCCGCCGACGGCGTGGGCGGAGTCTGGTACTGGAACCGCTACCCCGGCGCCCGCTGCGATGTGGAGAGCGTGGACTACTCGTATTCCTTCGACGAAGACCTCCAGCAGGAATGGGATTGGAGCGAGAAGTACGCGGCGCAACCGGAGATCCTGGCCTATCTCGAACACGTGGCCGACCGGTTCGATCTGCGCCGCGATATCGAATTCGATACCCGGGTCACCGATATCCGCCTCGACGAGTCGTCACTGACCTGGGAAGTGGGCACCGATACCGGTAGCCGCGTCACGGCCCGGTTCGTGGTGCTGGCCACGGGGCCGCTGTCGAACGCCAACACCCCGGCGATCGCGGGCCTCGACACCTTCGCCGGGCGGCTGCTGCACACCTCGGCCTGGCCGCACGAGGGAGTCGACCTGACCGGACAGCGGGTCGGCGTGATCGGCACCGGTTCCTCGGGTATCCAGGCGATCCCGGTGCTCGCCGAACAGGCCGCGCGGCTGCACGTCTTCCAGCGCACCGCCAACTACAGCGTGCCGGCCGGTAACACCGCGCTCGACGATGAACTCCGGCGCGAGCAGAAGGCGAACTACGCTGAGCGGCGCAGGTTGTCCATGGCCAGCGGTGGCGGGTCCCCGCACCGGGCGCATCCGAAATCGGCCCTCGAGGTGAGCGAGGCGGAGCGGCGCGCCGCCTACGAACAGCGCTGGCGGCTGGGCGGTGTGCTGTTCAGCAAAACCTTCCCCGACCAGCTCACCGATCCCGCGGCCAACGAAACCGCCCGGCTGTTCTGGGAGGAGAAGATCCGCGCCGAGCTCGACGACCCCCGGGTGGCCGAGCTGTTGATCCCCCGCGACCATCCCATCGGCACCAAACGCATCTGCACCGATACGAACTACTACCGCACCTTCAACCGGGAGAACGTGCAGTTGGTGGATCTGCGCGCCACACCGATCGAACGGATCGACGCGGGCGGCCTGCACACCACGGATTCGTATTTCCCGCTGGACACCTTGGTGCTGGCCACCGGATTCGACGCGATGACGGGTTCGGTCGCCAAGATCGCGATCACGGGCCGCGGCGGACGGACACTCAACGAGGCGTGGGCGGAGGGCCCGGTGAACTATCTCGGGCTGGGTGTGCCCGGTTTCCCCAATCTGTTCAACCTCACCGGTCCGGGTAGCCCGTCGGTACTGGCCAATATGGTGCTGCACTCGGAACTGCACGTGGACTGGGTGGCCGAGGCGATCGGGTTCGTCGACGGACGCGGGGCCACTGCGCTCGAGGCCCGCGCCGACGCGGCGGCGGCCTGGGTCGCCGAATGCGCCGAGCGAGCGTCCGGGACCTTGATGACCCGGGCGAACTCCTGGTATCTGGGCGCCAACATCCCGGGCAAACCGCGGGTCTTCATGCCGTTCGTGAGCGGTTTCGGGGTGTACGGCGAGATCATCGCCGAAGTCGCGGCCGCCGACTACAAGGGCTTCGATCTGCTGGACCGGTGAGCGACACGATTGGCGCCCGCCGCGATAGTCATATGCCGGACCGGTATATGACCACTGATAGCATTCGGCGAATGACGACGAGCGAACCCGACCTGGCGCAGATCAACCTGCCGCCGACCAGCTGGGCGGTGCTCGCCATGCTCTCCTACGAGGAGGAGATTTCCGGGTACGACCTGAAGAAGTGGGCCGACTGGAGTATCCGCTACTTCTATTGGAGCCCCTCCTACAGCCAGATCTACTCGGAACTGAAGAAGCTCGAACGGCACGGGTTCGCGCATTCGCGGGTCGACGCCGACAATGCCATGCGCGGCCGCCGCCTCTACCGGATCACCCCGGCCGGCCGGGCCGCCGTCACCGCCTGGACCAACAGCGCGCCGGTCGACCCGCCGATGCTGAAACATCATGTGATGTTGCGGATCATGTTCGGGCATCTGAGTTCGCCCGAGCGACTCAAAGAGATCCTGCGCGACCATATGGCCGATGCCGAACGGCTCGAACGCAGTGCCGCCGTGGACGCGGCCGCCGCGAAATCCGAACCCGGCTGGGCCTACTCGCAGATCGTGCTGCAGTGGGCCGAACGCTACTACGCCTCCGAACGTGCCCTGACCCAGCAGCTGATCGACGATATCGATGCGGCCGAGAACGCGCTGGTGGCGGCCGAACGCGACGAGCAGGCCGCCTATCCGCACCCCACCCCGGGACGCTGGCGCGAGGTCGAGCAGCGGGTCAAGAATGAGGAACCCGGGCGGCGCTGAGGCTACGCACGGTCGTAGTGGGACGGGACGGCGACGGGCTCATGGGTGGTCGCTTCGAAATCCTCATTCCCACCCGCGGAGCATTTCGGTCACTTCATCTTTCGACAGGTCGGGCCAGGGCGGTTCGCGATGTCGAGACAATCGGTGGTTGTAGAAGAGGGACCAGTAATCGATTTTGCCGGGATCCTCGGCGATGGTTCGCGGCACTTTCTCAGCGACCATCGCCATTCCTCGCCAGTCTTCCATGGCCTGGTACGTCCGGAGGACTGCTTTGGCATCGACATCTGGATTCGCGAGCGGTACCCGATCGAGCCACATGGCAGTGGCCGGGGCGACGTCATCACTGGCCGATGAGAGAGCACGTTCGATGAAGAACCCCGCGTCGTAGAGTGGATCGCTGGGCCCCGCGCACGCCCAATCGAGAATCCACACCTTTCCTTGTTCATCGAACTGGATATTGCCCGGAAAAAGGTCGTTGTGAGCGAAGAAGGTCGGCTCGCCCGCGCGGCTGGGATCCGGCCGGATATAGTCCGACAACGGCCCGAGGCCGAGTTGATCCAATCTCGCCCGGTGTTCCGGTGCGAGATTGTGATAGGCGCTGTCGGCATGCTGGATCATCTGCTGCTGCCACGTCGGGATGTCCATTTCCAGTCCCTTCGGCAGCGGGTGCGAAGAGAGCGACTTCACCTGGCCCAGGAGATCCGGCAACCAACTCATCAGCTCGGGATCGTCGAAACCACGTGTTTCACCGGGGACGTACTGCATGATCGTGAAATCTTTGCCGGTGGAGGGGTCCGTGCCGGAGTAGAGGAGCCTGGGTGTTCGCACACCGCACTCACGCCCGTAGCTTATAGCCGTGTTTTCCGGCAACCATTTCTTTACGAAAGTCTCGATAGGCCGGCCTGATTCAAATCTGACAACCGCTGGGCCGACGCTGGTCTCGACCCGATTCACCCGGTTACCGGTGCCGGTGAAATCCGGTTCCAGATTCCGGACCCCTTCGTACAGCTCCCGGCCTTCTTCCGGGGAGAGTTCGAATCGGTCGGAACCATCGGGATGTGTTCGATCCTCGCTGATAGTGTTCGTCGATCGGGTTCCGGCGGTCGAGTCCGGCGCGCGGACCGGTTCCCGCACATGCGCGCCGGTTGCCGCATGCGCGGCGGCGCGATCGCTCTGGGCCGAACCTGCTCGGTCGATATCCGCTGCGCCCTGCTCGCCGGCGCGAGTGGTGCGGTCGAGACCCGCTTGAATCACGTGCGAGTATTCACGGTGTCTTTCGCTGACCCGCGGGGTGCCGCCGTCGACGAGCGCGGCGGCGAGGCGTCTGGCTGCCTCCAGCATTCTCGCGTTGAGCTCGCCGCGATCCAGACCGGCCAATGAGTTTTCCTCTCGTTGATCATACTGTCGGGCAGCAAGGCAGGAACCGGAGCCCCGACCTCGGTGAGCGTCGGGTCGAGTCGGCGGGTGAGTTCGTCGGCGCAGCCGGCGCCGGGCCGGCCGGTGCGGTGTCGTAGGCGAGTCGAGAGCACTGCTGGCCGACTCGAGGTGAGGCGCCGGGCCCCCACGACTGATTCACGGATGCCCCGGGTCGGCAGCGCTGGGAGATCGTTCGTTCGGCCGATAGGGTGTCGAACTCGATCGGTCTCTCCTGGCTCCAGGGACGTGGTCGACATACGGCACTATTCGACCGAAGTGAAACCTTCAGACGATCGGCGACAGTGCCGGGCTCTCAGTACCGTGCGTGCGGACGAAAGCAATATAGTGCTGGCGAAACCGTAGCTGATCAGCGGAGTTTCCCAGAATCGGTAAACGCAAACGGCTCGAGCGCAGTGCCGCCGTGGACGCGGCGGCCGCGAAATCCGAACCCGGCTGGGCCTACTCGCAGATCGTGCTGCAGTGGGCCGAACGCTACTACGCCTCCGAACGCGCCCTGACCCAGCAGCTGATCGACGATATCGACGCGGCCGAGAACGCGCTGGTGGCGGCCGAACGCGACGAGCAGGCCGCCTACCCGCACCCCACCCCGGGACGCTGGCGCGAGGTCGAGCAGCGGGTCAAGAATGAGGAACCCGGGCGGCGCTGATCGCGACCGCCCGGCGCCGGTCCGCCGCTGCGGACCGGGCACTCGGCAGCGCAGGCGCGCGCTCGGCAGGGTCGGCTCGGTACGAGCGGAAACAACCCCGAACGCCGGCACCCGCACCGGGCCGCAGGAGTGACCCGTCGGGAACCGGTCAGGTCAGCACCGGTTTCGTCCGGACGCAGTAGCTGTGGCAGACCCGGTCGCGGACGACGGCCTCCGGGCATTCCGGGTCGAACCAGCGGTCCACCAGACCCCAGTGCACCGGATGCGCGAGATAGGCGCCCACCAAGCCGTCGAGGTCGCTGAACTCCTGCTCCCAGATGTGCGTCCACTGCGCGGTGCCGTAGGCCCGATGGGCCCGGCTCAGCCGCCAGGCGCGGATGGTGGGTATATGCCGGGGCATCCGCAGCAGGTCGGCCTCGAATTCGGCCAGCGCCTGCGGCGGCGTGGCCGGGTCCACGCGCAAGAGCAGGGTGCGGTACACGGTGCCCGGACTGCTCGGCCCGGCCACACCGTGCACGCCGGGACCGTGGTCGGTCCCGTCGACGCGCAGCACCTCCGCCCGGTCGCACAGCTCCGCCAGCAGGGCCGCTGCCGCCCGCCCCACCGCCGGTTCCGCGAAGCTCAGGCGCAGCAGGATATCGCCGCCGTTGCGGACTCCGGGCAGAGTCGGTTCGATCAACGCGCGCGGCGCCGCGCCGGCCGCGGCCCGCAGCTCGGCGAGCAGGCTATCGAGCGCGCCCGGGGCAACATCGGGGACCAGATGGATCAGCCGGGTGATCTCATACATCGGCGAGCGCCTCGATATCGCCGGCCGCGGCGGCCGACTCACGGGTCCGCCGGGCGATCAGGTGCTCGACCCCGGCCCACCATCGGGCCGGCTCCGGGTCGGGCCGGCTTCGCCAGGTCATCTGCCACCAGCCGGCGGGACCGTCGAGCTCCCAGGTCACGGTGACCGTATTGGGCCGGTCGTCGAGCCAGAGCGGCGGCGCCACCAGCACCCGGTCGAGGACCATCCCTCGCGCGATCGCCCCGGGGACGTACTCGGCGAGATAGCGGTCCACGAATTCCCGTGCGCGGCCGGGCATCGTCTCGATCCGGTCGACGATATAGACCTTCGCTGCACCCATCGCGCCACGGTATGGCCGTAGCCGGCAGTCCGGCCGGTACCGGCCCACTCTCCGGGAGACGCGACTCCGTCCGCGCTTTCGCCGACCTACGGTGGCCCGGTCAGCTGTAGGGCCGGGCGCTACCGGCCACGAGAATCGAGGAGGCCGCAGATGGAATCAGGAGCCGTACGCGACGCGGAGCCCGGACTGCTTCCCGAGGTGGCCTCGATGCTCGCCGCCCTGGACAGCGGCTTCCCGGACGTCACCGCCCTGACGGCCCCCGAACTGCGGGCGGTCATCAGGTCCCGCCGCGCACCGCTGCAGTGGCTGCCGGCCATGCGCGACGTCTCGAACCTGACCGTCGACGGACCGGGCGGACCGCTGCCCCTCCGGGTCTACCGGCCCCGGCACGACGCCTCGGCGCTTCCGGTGATCGTGTTCGCGCACGGCGGCGGGTTCGTATTCTGCGATCTGGACAGCCACGACGAGTTCTGCCGCGCGATGGCAGAGGGGGTCGGCGCGGTCGTGGTGTCGGTGGATTACCGGCTCGCCCCGGAACATCCCGCGCCCGCCGCACACGAGGACATGTACGCCGCGCTCGTCTGGGCCGCCGAACACGCCCCCGAATACGGTGGCGATCCCGCCGCGCTCGTGGTCGCCGGGGACAGTGCCGGCGGCAATCTCGCCGCCACCGTGGCCCTGGCGGCCCGCGATCGCGGCGGGCCCGCGATCGCCGCGCAACTACTGCTCTACCCGGTGATCGACGACGATTTCGACACCGAGTCCTACCGGCGCTACGGCAGCGGGTACTACAACACCGCCGCGGCGATGCGCTGGTACTGGCAGCAGTACGCACCGCACGGCACCGCGGACGCCCGCCTGGTGCCCACCCGCGCGGATACCCTGGCCGGACTGCCGCCCGCGGTGGTGATCACCGCAGAACTCGACCCACCCTGCTCGTCCGGCGACACCTACGCCCGACTGCTCGCCGAAGCCGGTGTCGCGGTGCGCCACCGGCGTTACGACGGGTTGTTCCACGGGTTCCTGACGATCCCCGCCCTCGCGGTCACCCGGACCGCACGGTCGGAGATCTGGGAGATGGTGCGCACCGCACTCTCACCCCGCTAGCCAGGGCGATCACGAACCCGACGCCGGGCGACAGCGATGACGCCCGGTATCGGGGCCGTCCGGTCCGGCGAAATCACCCGCTCCGCCGGACACGTACTGGCGGTCGGCAGCCCATCCGGCCTAGCGTCCTGCCATGATCACCACAGCAGTTGTGACCGGCGCCGGCCGCGGTATCGGCTTCGCCTTGGCTCGCCATCTCGCCGACGCCGGCCATCTGGTCGTGCTCACCGATATCGACGGTGACGCCGCCCGACGAGCCGCCGCGGAGATCGGCCGGGGCGCGGTCGGGCTGGAGCACGATGTCCGCGATATCGCCGCGCACCGCGAGATCGCGACGCGGGCCGCGGCCCTGGGACAGCTCACGACCTGGGTTAACAATGCCGGGGTGCTCTTCGCGGGCGACGCCTGGACCCATTCGGACGAGGAGATCGCCGCCATCCTGGATGTGAACATTCGCGGTGTCGTGGCGGGGACCGCGGCCGCGATAGCGCAGATGGGGCAGGCGGGCGGAGTCGTGCTGAATATCGCGTCGCTCTCGGCGCTCACTCCGGTACCGGGTCTGGCGCTGTACGCCGCGACCAAGGCGGCCGTCCTGTCCTACACGACCTCGGTGCAGGGCGACCTCCGGCACGCCGGGCTACCCATCCGGGTCCGGGCCCTGTGTCCCGATGTGGTCGGCACCCCGATGGTGACCGCACGAGCGTCGGATCCCGGCGCGGCGCTGCTGTTCGCCGGGCCGAAGCCGATGGACGAGGATGCCGTCGCCCGCGCGGGGATGGCGCTGATGGCCGGCCGGCAGATCTTCCGGGTGATGCCGCGATGGCGCGGTGCGCTGGTTCGCGTCGTCGATCTGGCGCCGGCCGTCGGCCTGAGGATGGTCGCGCTGATGCGCAAGCTCGGTCATCGCCGTCAGGCCCGTATCTGACCGATCGATTTCTCCGATCGATCCGCGAACCGACCGCCCGAGGACCGCGCGGCAATGCCACTCTCGCGACCCCGCTGCCGTGGCGACCTCTCGCGGATCGACGACACAGCTCCCGTCATACGTACTGCACGGCGGCCGGGCGGGGCATCTGCACCGACCCGAGCCGGCGGGACTGCTGCAGCGTGGGATGCACCCGGACCCGGCCGTCCTCGACATTGCGCCAGATCCCCAGCGCGGCCATCCGGACCTGCGCGGCCGTTCGGTGGTCGAAGCTCATCCGGTCCACCGGCCCGCAGATCGATACCGCGGCCACCGCCTGCCCGATCTCCCCGACCGGTGCCGCCACGCACCCGAATCCCGCCACTGATTCCTCGCGCTCGAAGGCGATACCGTGCGCGCGGACCTTGGCCAATTCGGCTCGTAGCTGCGCGGCCGTGGCGATGGAGTACCGCGTTTTCGACCGGACGGGGCCGGCGCCGAACACATTGCCGCGCTCGCCGTCGGCATAGGCGAGGATCGCTTTGCCCACCGCCGTACAGTGCGCGGGCTGGCGGCCGCCGACCCGGGTCGGCACCGCGCCCGCCAGTCGGCCGCCGACCTTGTCCAGATACACCACATCCGTGCCGTCGAGTACGGCCAGATGCACCACGCAGCCCGTGGTGCGGTGCAGATCGTGCAGGAAGGGCACCGCGGCGCGGTGTAGCCGGTCCTGGTGCACGGCCAGCGAGCCGAGTTCCATCAGCCGCAGGCCCAGCTCGTAGTCCCGGCCGTCGCGCCGCAACCAGCGCAGTTGTACGAGCCGTTCCAGGATGCGGTGCGCCGAGGACCGGGGTAGTCCGGTGCGCCGCACGATCTGCGCGAGCGTGAGGCGCCCGGGGCCCTCGAACGCGTCGAGAACCAGCGAGACGCGGTCGAGCACAGCGCTCGGGGTGGCGGCGTCGGCCTGGATAGTCATGAGCCCTCCATTGGGTCTACGAGCTGATGCCCAATCGAATATGCCGAATAGGCATATTCCTATTAGTAGCATCTGCTTGTGGCAGCTGTCACACGAATCGCAAAGGTTGGCCGAAAATCACGAACGGCCCCTCGGGCCGGGCGATACGCCCGGCCCGAGGGGCCGTTCCAACCACTTCCACACAGCGCCGACCGAGCGATCCCGCCCGCCGATCGAATGAGGCGCGCGAAGAGCCGAGGCCCATCCGAGGCCTCGGCTCCGCCGCAGGCGGCGCGCTTACATCGCTGCCAGTGGTTCGCTCCCGGACCAGTCGTGGCCCCAGTAGCTGTCCGCGGTGATCTCCTCCGCGGTGTAGTACTTCTCGTCGACCTTCATCCCCTCGGTGCCGAATTCGATATCCCAGCCGCCGGGAGCGCGCACATAGAACGACACCATCTTGTCGTTGGTGTGCCGCCCCAGCGTCGAGGACACCGAGAACCCGTCCTTCGCCACCCGGTCCAGCGCCTGACCCACCGCGTCGAGCGAATCGACCTCCACCATGATGTGCACCAGCCCGGGCGCGCCGCCGTGCGGTGCGGGGCACAGCGCCAGGCTGTGGTGGCGTTCGTTCACCCCCAGGAAGCGGATCCGCACCGGCCCGAACTCCGGCGGCGCCGGAACCCGGAACGCGCCGCGCGGCAGGAAACCGAGCACCTCGGTGTAGAACTCGAACGCGCCGCCCAGGTCCATGGTGGGCAGCACCACATGCCCCAGGCCCTGGGCGCCCGTGACGAACCGGGCGCCGAACGGGGTCACCACCGGGCTGTGGTCGAGTACGGGGCCGTGGAATACCTCCAGCGTGGCGCCGGCGGGGTCGGTGAAGGTGATCGCCTCCTCCACCCGGCGGGCGTCCGCGTCGGCCTGGGACAGCGATTCCACCGTGATACCCGCCTTCGACACGGTCTCCCGCACCCGCCGCAGCGCCGCGTGGTCACGGACCTCCCAGCCGATCCGCACCACTTCGTCGGTCTCCCCGGCGACCACCACGATCCGCGCGGCCCGTTCGTCCATCCGCAGGTAGAGAGCGTTCTCGTCGGGGCCCGACCCCTCCGCGAAGCCGAGCACATCGAAGGCGAACTGCCGCCAGCGCGCCATATTCGTGGTCTGGATCTGTACGTAGCCGAGGCTCTTGATATCGGTCATTGTCGTTCCTTTCGTCCCCGGGGTCGGTCAGATCATCGAGCGCAGATGCTCGGCCGGATCGAATCCCATCGAGCTCAGTGCCGAGGCGTGATAGACGGTGCTCGGTACATGGATGGCGTGGTTGAGGCCGGCGTGGGCGTCGCGCCAGTACCGCTGCAGGGGTTTGTCCATACGCAGCGCGTTACCGCCCGACCGGGCGAAGATCTGGTCCACGGCCATCACCGCCCGCCAGGCCGCCCGTACCTGGGTGCGGCGTCCGGCCGCGCGGAGCGCGAAGTCCACCTCGCCGCCGGATTCGACGATCCCCCAGATCCGGTCCACATTGGCCAGCAGTTCCTGGCGCGCGGCATTGATATCGGCGGCGGCCTCGCTGATCGCGAACAGCACGTACGGATCGTCCTTGACCGCCGTCCCCTGCGCACCCACTCGGTCGCGCTGGTAGTCCAGGTGCGCGGCCAGCGCGCCCTCCGCGATCCCGATGACCGCCGCACTGATACCCAGCGGGAACATCGTCGACCACGGCATCTTGTACAGCGTCTCGGTGACGCCGTATTCGCGCTGGGCGGTGCCGTCGATGACATGGTCGCCGTTCATCACCCGGTACGACGGCACGAACGCGTCTTTCACGACGATGTCCTTGGAACCGGTGCCCTTGAGCCCCACCACGTTCCACGAGTCCTCGACGATCTCGTAGTCGGCCCGCGGCAGGATCATGTGCAGCATCGTCGGCGGATCCGCGATCCCGCCCTGCGCGTCGCCGAGCATGGCGCCGAGGAAGATCCAGTCGCAGTGGTCGGTACCGGAACTGAACTGCCAGCGGCCGTTGAAGATATAGCCGCCGTCCACCGGGCGGGCGATACCGGTCGGCGCGTACGGTGACGCCATCCAGGTGTCGTTGTCGGCGCCCCACACTTCTTCCTGCACCCGCGGATCGGCGAAGGCCAGCTGCCAGGGATGGACCCCGACGATGCCGCAGATCCAGCCGGTGGCCGGATCCAGCGCCGCCGCGGACATCACCGATTCGGCGAACTCCCGCGGATGCGCCTCGAACCCGCCGTACTTCTTCGGCTGCAACAACCGGATCGGACCGGCGGTCTTCAGCAGCTTGGCGGTCGAATCGGGCAGCCGACCGAGGGATTCCGCCTCCGGGGACTGCTCACGCAGTTGATCGGCGATCGCCGCGAGATTGTCGAGAACTCTGGTCATGATGGGTTCCTTGGTGAACGCGCGCCGGGTGTTCACCCGGCGCGCACGAGGGATATTCGGGTCAGGTGGTGGTGTCGAGTACCGCACCGCGGGCGATGTTGTCCGCGACCTCCGCCTCCCAGCTGGTCACGGCGCGTTCGGTATCGATCTCGAATTCGAACCGTTTGGTCATGTCCTCGGTGATGTCCTCGACATCCACGTAGAACTGCTGGTACCAGCGGCGCAGCTGATACACCGGCCCGTCCTCCTCGGAGAGCAGCGGGTTGTCGATGGGCGCCTTGTTCTTCCAGATCTTCACGTCCTGTTCGAAACCCACCTCGACCCCGCGCGCGAACTGCGCCGCCATCGCCTCGGCGTCGGCGTCCGACATGCCCTGGGGTTTCTTCACCATCGCGCCGTACTGCAGGACGAACGAATTCGACGTGACCGGGTAGTGGCAGTTGATCAGCACCGTCTCGATCGTCATGCCCTGCGCCTCGTTCCACAGCCAGTCGATCATGTAGGAGGGGCCGAAGTACGAGGCGTCCGAGCGCAGCGACGAATGGGGATCGTCGTAGTTGGTGCCGACATTGATATCGCCGCGCGGTGTGGACCGCATGTACTGCGTCGCCACATGCCCTTCGAACACGTTCTTGAAGTAGCGCGGGAAGGAGTAGTGGACGTAGAAGAAATGGGCCATATCGACGACGTTGTCCACGATCTCCCGGCAGTTCGACCCTTCGACCAGCAGGGTGTTCCAGGTCCAGTCGGTCCACTCCGAGGTGCCGTAGCCCTCGATCTCCGGGATCGTCACCTCGTCGGTGGGTTTGCTGCCCTGCGGGTCGTGCCAGACGAACAGCTGACCGTTGCGTTCCAGCGTCGGCCAGGCCCGGGTGCGCGCCAGTGGCGGTACCCGCCGGGCGTACGGGATCCCGGTGCACTTGCCGTTACCGCCCCAGCGCCAGTCGTGGAACGGGCAGGCGATGGAATCGCCTTTGACCGACCCCTGGGCCAGGTTGCCGCCCATATGCCGGCAGTACGCGTCCAGCACGTGCAGCGTGTCGTCGGTCTCGGACCGGAACACCACCAGCGTGGTGCCGAATGCCTTGACCTCATGCGGTTGCCCGTCCCGGAACGATTTCGCCAGGCCCAGGCAGTGCCAGCCGCGCGCGAACCGGGTCGGCGCCGCGGCCGCCTCGATCTGCCTGTATTCGTCTGTACCGTGCTGGCGTCGCCCGTTCGGTGCAAGATCCGGCATCGGAACCTCCATGTTCCAGCGGAGTTGTGTGACTGCGCCGATAGTGACCTGGGGCACCGGGCCGACCCAGCCGCGTTCCCGGTCAGTGGACACGTTTCGGCGGCGCGGTGGCGCCGGGTGCGCCGCCTATCCGGAATGCCCGGTCACTTCGACCGCTCCGGTACCCCGTATCCGGAACTCGGGAACACCGGTTTGTGCCATGGTTGTGTTCTCCCCTCGGGGAGTCCTCGTGCCTCCGGCCCCCGCGGCCACCCGGCGACGAGCCGGAAACCCGGGCCGAGCCGCGAACCGGCCGCCCGGAAACGCCCCTGAGCGGGGTGCGCGGCATTGTCGCTGGTTACCCGACGATAGGATTACGGAATGAGCGTCGACAATCGCCGGGTCCGGTCGTCCGCGCCGCCGGTGCGCGCGAACGGTCGCGACGATCCGGGCAGCGACGCCGCCCCCGGGAAGAAGGACAGTGCCGCGGCGGCTCGTCCCGTGCGGCGCCGGCCGAAGAACCGGCGGGCACAGATCGCGGCGGCCGCGGCCAACGCGTTCGGCTCGCTGGGGTACCACAGCGTGAGCATGGAGGACATCGCCGGCGGGCTCGGTATCAGTTCCGCCGCCCTGTACCGCCACTACCCCAGTAAGTACGCGCTGTTCCAGGAGGAATCGCTGCGGGTCGGCCAGGCCATGGCCGAATCGGTTCGGCTCGACGCCGACGCCGCGGCGGCCCCGCCCGAGCACCGGTTGCGCACGGTGCTGGAAGCGCTCAGCGCGGTCACCGTCGCCAACCGGGCCAGTGTGACGCTGGTGCGCTGGGAAGGCCGCTACCTGGAACCCGCGGACCGCGAGATCCGGGATGTACAGCAGAACGCGGTGCTGGAGGCGCTGGACACCCAACTCGCCGCCTACCGTCCGCAGGTGCGCGGTCAGGATCGTCAGGTGCTGGTGGTGGCCCTGCTGTCGGTGATCACCAGCATCGCCGATCACCATGCGACCCTACCCACCAAAGCCCTTGTCGGACTGCTGGTTTCCACCGCCATGGATCTGGCGGCGGTCTCGCTCCCGGAACCGGGAGACGTCGAACCCGCGCGCCCGGTGGAGATCCCGGAGTCGTTCAAGCACGAACTGCTGCTGCGCAAGGGTGTGGAACTGTTCCACGCGCGCGGATACCCGAATGTGAGCGTGGAGGACATCGCCACCGCGGCGGGCCTGTCCGCGGCGTCCGCGGTGTACCGCTTCTACCGCGGTAAGAGCGATCTGCTGGCCGCCGCCTTCCGGCGCGCCGCCGAACGGGTGTCCAGCGCGATCGGTCCCGCGGTGGCCGGGGCCGCCGGACCGCGTGAGGCGCTGGATTCGCTGATCGACCAGTACGTCGAGGGTTCGTTCGCCGAACGCGAGCTCACCTTCGTCTACTACACCGAATTCCAGCATGTACCCGCCGAGGAACGCGCCGCCCTGCGCAATGTGCAGCGGCTGAGCGTGGAGGAGTGGGCGCGGCTGGTCCGGCAGGTACGTCCCGAACTCTCCGGCCCGCAGGCGCGTTTCCTCGTCCACGCGGCCTTCGCCCTGGTGGTCGACCTTGGCCGCGCGTTCGGCACGGTCGCGACCGCCTCGCAGGAGCGGGTCGCCCTGCTCATGCGGGCAGTGCTGTACGGCCGGCCGGCCCGCTAGCCCCCGCCGAGGGTGAGCACGCGGCCGTACCCGGTCACGATGCCGGGCTCGGCGCGAGCGGAGTGATCATCTGATCGACCAGCCAGTGGCCGTCGATCTTCTGCATCCGCATCACCATGCTCAACTGCCCGGGCGCCGGCTGTCCCCGGGTGCCCAGGCTGGTGATGGTCTGCCCGATCACCACCACGGTCTCGGCCGACTCCGCGTCGGCGGTTTTCACCGCGCACTGGATATCACCGGCGGTGGAGACCACCTGCCCCGCGACGAGCGCCTCCCGCAGTTCGGCGGTGGTCGTCTCGAATTCCTTCTTCCAGTCGCCGGTGGCGCCGGCCGCCACGGCCGAGAAGTACGGGTCCAGATTCTTGGCGTCGTAATTGGCGAGCACCGGCGCGTAGCGGCAGGCCGCCTGCCGTGCTTCCTCGTACGCGGCCAAGGTTTCGGATTTGTCCTGTTCCTGCACGTACAGGTAGCCGGCCACGCCGATCGCGCCCAGCAGCGCGATCGCGGCCGCGACGAGAACAGCGATCACCGGGCGCGCGATCCGGGCAGTGGAGCGCGGCTTCCCCGGGCCGCTATCGGTGCCCTGCCCGTCCGGATCGGTGACCTTCCGCAACCGGTCCGCGCCGTCCCCCGGCACCGGATCCGGGGCACTCGCGGCAGGTGCGGAATCCGCCGTACCGGGCGACGGGGTTTCCGCACTCGCCGTCGCGGGATCCGCCGCGTCCCCGCTTTCCACGGATTTGTCCTCACTCATGCTCGTCTACTCCTCAACGGCCCGGAATCGGGCGGGACAGTTCGTCACCGCTGACACCGGGCGGTGGTCCGGCGGTGTTGTCGGGCACATTCGGCCGGGGCGCGTTGGCCGAACCACGTACCTGCAACGCCGGATCATCGGTCACACAGTAGTTGTACAAACGCACCCGGGTGTCGGCCATGCGCTCGGTCGGGACCAGCGGAATGGTGTTGTACTCGCAGGTGGGGCGCGGCCAGATATCCACCAGCGTATGGAAGATTCCGTCGTGTACCGGCACGTTCAGCGCCGCGGTACCCGCCCGCAGCGCCGGGAACAGCGCGGCGATCGCCGGTTGCCGCAGTTTCGCGGCCCGGGTGATGGCCACGAAGTTGGTGACCAGGTTGGTGATCGGGTCCTGGGTCTCGGTGACGAAACCGCCCAGAGTGGCCAACTGCCCGGGGGCGAGATCCAGCAGCCGCCGCACCTCCTGATCGGCCGCGGTGAGTTGCTGGAACAGCGCCCCCGCGGAACCGGTCAGGGTCCCGAGGTCGGGTTGGGCGTACTGCGTGGTCTCGGCGATCACGGTGAGGTTCTCGATGAGCTGCCGCGTCTGCGGGAGCAGCCCCTCCAGACCCGCCATCGCACGGCTGATGCCGGAGATCATATTGCGCAGCCGGTCCGGTCCACCGGCCAGCGCCTTGTCCAGTTCGTCGACGATCACCGTGAGCCGCTCGGGATTGAGTCCGCTGATCATCGCGCTCATATTCGACAGCAGCGAATGGGTGGTCACCGGGATCCGGGTGCGCTCCACCTCGACCCGGTCACCGTCGCGCAGGTAGGGGCCGGTATCGGCGTCGGGCCGGAAGTCCAGGTACTGCTCGCCCACCGCCGAGAGCCGCCCGACCACCACGGTACCGCCCACCGGAATATCTACTGCGGAATCGATTTCGGCGACGGCCTCGATACCGGTCTCCGAAACCCGGACATCGGCGACCCGCCCCACCCGGGAACCGCGGAAATTGACATCGTTGTCCGCGAGCAGCCCGCCGGACCCGGTCAGTTCCACCGTCACCCGGTAGGTGCTGCCCGGCAGCAGATTGATCCGCAGCACCTCGGCGCCCAGATACCCGCACCCCACGATCAGCACCACCACCAGGCCGATGTTCGCCACGCCGACCCGATGCCGGACCAGCCAGTTCCACAGCGGAATATTCATCGCGGACCCTCCTGCGGGGCCGGGCCGGGCTGCGGCGGACTGGTCAGCCGGCCCTGGATCTTCTGCAGTACCTGCGTGAGGCTGCCGATGAAGGCCGGCACATCCGACCCGTCCGGCAGCCGGCTACGCGACGGATCGGTCAGCGCGCCGACGCTCAGATAGGAGACCCGGGCCGCTACGGCCAGAGCCGGGCCCTCGAAGGACTGTTCCAGGGACGGATACAGCGTGTGCAGACCGTCCAGGGTCTGCCGCAGATTGTCACCCATCGCCGTGAAACCGCCCATGAGCCGCCGGATGCTCTCGAAGAGGCTGATGAATTCCGGGCTGGTGGTATCGCTGAAATCGCCCAGCGCCGCCATGGTCACCGAGATCTTCTGGATCAGCGAGGTGATATCCCGGTTGTTCTCCGCCACCAGCCCCAGCAGGTCGGGGAAGGTGTCCGCGGCCAGCCCCAATTCCTGTTTGCGCGCCGCGAGTTCGCCGGTGAGCACATTGACCCCGTGCAGCACACTGTCGATATCGGCGGTCCGGGCGTTCAGCGCGCTCAGTACCTGGGTCATCTCGGTGATCAGATGGCCCAGCTGCGGGGCGCGGCCGGCGAACATCGAATCCATTTCGGCGGTGATCCGCGCCGCCTGGTTCAGCCCGCCACCGTTGAGCAGCAGCGATACCGACATCATGAGTTCTTCCACCGACGCGCCGGCACCGGTGTGATCGGTATCGATCACATCGCCTTCGCCCAGCATGACCGCGCCGGGTTCCTCCCGGGGCAGGGTCATGGCGACGAAGATATCGCCGAGTGGAGTCCCCTGCCGCAATTCCGCGGTGGTCCCGCGCGGCAACCGGATGTCCTCGCGGATGAGCATGTCCACATCGGCGACGAAATCGGTGGTGGAGATATCGGTGACCACCCCGATATCGGTGCCACCGATCTTCACGTGAGCGCGGTCGGGCAGGTTGAGCGCGTCGGCGAACCGCACGCGCAGGGTGTATCCCGGCCCGCCGATACCCGGTTCCGGCATCGGCACGTTCTGCACCGTCAGCGCACCGCACCCCGGTACCGCCAGCACCGCCGCCGTCAGCAGAACCGCCAGCCTTGCGTGCATCCTCTTCATCGCGTCATCCCCAGCAGCGCGGCGGTGATTCCGAAATCCGGTCCGAAATCCTGGATCCGGCCGGTGCGGCAGCCGTCGGAACGCATCTGCACCCGTTCACAGAAGGTGGACAGCACCTCGTTGTCCAGCAGCGCCTTGTCCAGCAGCGCGTGCACCCGGAACGCCTGATGTTCGTGGCTCACGCCGTTTGCCAGATTCTCGAAGAACAGCGGGCCCACGTCCACCAGTTCGGTCAGGCCACGGGCATTGGCCCGCATCTGCGCGGTGATGGTGACGAATCGCTGCAACGCCCCGGCGAGCTGGTCGCGGTTCTGCCCGACGAGTGTCGAGGTGTTGTTCACGAAATCGTTCAACTGGACGAGAACCGCGTGCAGACCCGGCGACTGATCCCCCATCAGCTGTACCAGTTCGGTGAGCCGGGCGCTGAAATCGCGCACCGTCTGATCGTTCTGGGCGACGACCTGGGTGATCTCGTTCAGCTCGAGGATGGTGTTGGCGATCTGGTCCTTGTTGGCGAAGGTCACCTCGAACGCGGCCGACAGGTCGTCGAGGGTTTCGCGCAACCGGTCGCCGTTACCCTCGAGCAGCGGGAACAGCACCCGGCTGGCCAGCGGCCCGGCCTCGCTGTCGCCTTTGAGCGCGGCGCCGAGCTGGTCGAAATTGTCCAGGATGCGGTCCAGTTCCACCGGGACCCGGGTGCGTTCCAGCGGAATATGCGCCCCGTCGACGAGTTTCGGACCGGTGCCGCTGTAGGCGGGGGCGAGTTCGACGTGCCGATTGGTGATCAGCTGCGGCGAGATCAGCGCGGCCATGGCGTCGGCGGGTACATCGACATCCTTGTCCAATGCCATGGTGACCTCGACGTAGCTGCCGCGCGGTGTCACGGTCTCGACCCGCCCGACCGGCACCCCGAGCACAGCGACCTCGTTCCCGGCGTACAGCCCGGCCACATTCTCGAAATCGGCGCTGATCCGGACGTGTTCACCCAAGTACTGCTCCGGCAGTCCCGCGATACTGTCCGGCAGCACCGAGCAGCCCGCCGCGCACAGTCCGGCGATACCGGCCGCGAGCACCCGCGCGAGTGTGCGCAGATTCATTTACCACACCCCTGTACGACCTGTGCGAAGCACAGCCAGTTGTCCGGCAGGAACCAGGGCGCCCACACATCGGCGTAGGGCCCGTTGCCGATCACATTGTTGAACTGCCGTAGCGAGACCGGCAGGATCTCGTAGAGCCGGTCCAGGTTGTCCCGGTTCTTCTCCAGGCCCTGGGTCATCGTGTTCAGGTTCTGGATGAGCGGGCCGAGCTGCCCGTTGTTCTCCAGACCCATATCGCGCAGCAGGCCCGACAGCGCGGCGACATTGTCCAGCAACCGGCGCAGCAGGTCCTGGCGCAGGGCGACCGCGTTACCGATCGCCTCACCGCGGGTGAGCAGCATCAGCACGCTGTTCTGATTGTCTGCGACCAGCTGGGAGACCTGGTCCATGCTCTGCAGCAGGGTGTCCACCTCGTCGCGCCGGGCGTTGATCACCTCGGCCAGCGCGCCGATCGAATCCAGCGCGGTCACCGCGAGTTCCGGGGAATCGCCCATCTGCTGGGAGAAGACGTCCAGCGCCTGCCGCAATTTGTCCGGATCGATGCGTTCGATCCGCTCGAACGACGAGGTGTACTTCGGGTCCTGGATGACCTTGGCCAGGTTGTAAGGAACCGAGGTGTTGGCCAGCGGGATCCGGCCGTCCGCCGATTCCTCTCCCGAACCGGGCACCAGTTCGATGTGCATGCGGCCGAGAATGGTCGACATCTTGATCGCGGCACGCGCGTCGGTGGCCACCCGGATATCCCGGCTGATCTTCATCACGACCTCGACCCTGTCGCCGGCCAGGCGTACCGAACGCACCTCGCCGACCTCGATCCCGGAGACGTCCACCGTCGCGCCCGGGCGCATTCCGGCCGCCTGCGCGAATTCCGCGGTGACGGTCTTGTCGCCGAGCCGCAGCTGGGAGAGCACACTCGACCCGACGACCAGCGCGGCCACCGCGGCGGCGGCGAGCAACCCCTGCCACAGGAACCGGTTCTTCGCGAAGGCCGGACGACGCCACCGGGCCATCACCGGCACACCTCCGATTGCGAATCGCCACCGATCTGGGAGAACAGGCCCGGTGGCAGCAGCACACCCCACAGCGAGACGTCCAGATTGCAGATATAGGCATTGCCGTAGGCGCCGTAGCCGGTGAAGCGGGCCAGGCCGTTGAGCACATTCGGCAGCTCGACCGCGGCCTGGTCCAGCGCGGCGCCGTTGAACAGCAGCAGTTCCACCGCGGTGGTGGCCTGGTCCTGGGCGGAGGCGATATCGGGTTTGACCGAGCCGATCAGCGCGGTCAGCGAATCGGTGGAGTAGGCCACCTGATCCACCGAACTCTTCAGCGTCTCGCCCTCGGCGTACAGCGCGTCCATCAGGCCTCTCGTCTGGGTGATCAGTGTCTCCAACTCCTGGCTGCGATTGGCCAGACCGGCGATCACACTGCTGAGGTTGGTGATCACCGCGCCGAGGATCTCGTCGCGCTGCCCGAAGGTGTTCGCCAGTTCCGCCGCCTGGGTGATCAGGGCGCTCAACGAGACGCCGTCACCCTGGAGAGCCTGGATCAGGGTGTCCGACAGCGAATTGACCTGGTCGGGCTGGAGCACGCTGAACAGCGGTTCGAATCCGGACAGCAGCGCCGACACATCGAAGGACGGCTCGGTGCGCTCCACCGGGATATGCGAACCCGCCGGTATCTCGGTGCCCTTCTCCTGGCCCGGCAGCAGCGCGATATAACGCTGACCGATCAGATTCTGGTACCGCACCAGCGCTTTCGTGGTATCGGTGAGCCGCTGCCGGGCCTCGATACGCAGGACCAGCCGGGCCTTGTAGTCGTCCTCGAACTCGAGCGAATCGACCCGGCCCACGCGCACCCCGGCCATGCGCACATCGTCGCCGACCCGCACTCCCATCACATCGGTGAAGGTGGCCGAATAGGTCTCGGTCTCCCCCGGCACCGACCGTTGCAGCGTGGACCAGATGGTGAACGTCAGCACGATCGCGACCACGGCGAAGATACTGAAACCGGCAATTGTCCGCGCCAGGCGCATCAGGCCTCCCCGTCGGAGTAGACATCGATCGTGCCGCCCGCGAGTATCGGCGTGAGCAGCAGCAGTTCGGCCGCGGTGGGTTGTCTGCCGAGCAGTGCGGCGACGGCGGCGTGACCGCGCAATTGCGCGATCGGTGCCCCGGCAGGAGCCGGTTGGCCGGGCACTGCCGGTTGGCCGGGCACTGCCGGTTGGCCGGGCACTGCCGGTTGGCCGGGCACTGCCGGCGCCGCCTCGGGCGCCGGCGCGGTCGGGGCAGAGGGGAACAGCGGCGCGGTGATCCCCGGGATGACGGGCAGACCGGGCAGTGCCGGGAGCCCGGGCAGCAGCGGCGCGGCCGGAGCCTGCGCCGGTATCCCCGGAATCCGCGGCGGCGGTTTCGGTCCCGCCCCTTCGACCCAGCCGGGCAGCAGCGTCGGCGGATACTCCTGCGGTGGCGCGACCTGCGGCACCGAGGGACCGCCACAGCGTGGGCCGCTCATCTCGCCGTAGCGCGGGCAATCCTTCGCCGTGTACTGCTGGAACGGCGTGAAGGATACGTCCAGGCTCCAGCGCATCTGCCGCTGCGCGCCCCAGCCGAAGGCACCCGAGAGCTTCCCCAGGGCCGCGTTGAGGTTGGCCACCGCGGTCGGGATCGCCTCCGGGTCCTGCGCCAGCGACCCGAAGAGTCCGTCGAGGCCGGGCACCAGATCCTTGGCCGCGTCGGGATTGCGGGCGAACAGCTCGTTCACCGAATCCACCGCGCCGCCGGCATTGGCGAGCATGGTGATCAGGTTTTCCCGGCGTTCGGTGAGGGTGCGAGCGGTGGTCACCGATTCCGAGAGCACACCGACGAGTTCGGGCGCGGACTGGCTCAGCGCCGTGGTGGCCCGGCCCAGGTCACCGAGCAGCTCACCGACCCCCTCGATATGCCGGACCTCGGTCACCCATTTGTCCAGCCGCTCGATCGTGGATCCGGGCGCCCGGGCACCGGGATCCAGCGCTTCGGAGAAGGTCGCCAGGACCCGGCCGAGCTTCTCCGGCTGAATATTGTCCAGCACGTTCCGCAGTACGGTGAGCGTCGTCTGCAGCTGCACCGTTCCGTCGCTGGTGTCCTCGGGGATCTGCGCGCCCGCGGCCAACCGGCCGGGCGCGGCACCGTTGTCCACGAGTTCGATTCCGGTCACGCCGAACAGGTTGTTCGGGATCACCCGGGCGGTGACGGTATCGGGAATGGTCGGCGCGATCCGGGGGTCGAGATCGATCCGGACCTGCTGTCGTTGCCCGGCGGCCACCACATCCACGTCGGTCACCGCGCCCACCACCATGCCGCGGAACTTCACGTCCGCGCGCTCGGGCAACCCGTCACCGGTGCTGGTGAGCACCGCCTCGACCGGCACCCGGTCCTCGAACCGGCCGGTGTAGCGCAGACCGAGCAGACCCAGTAGCACCGCCACCAGCGTGATCATCGCCAGACCGGCCGCTGTCATATGCCACGGGCGCGGCCCGCGACCGCTGTGATCGACGAACATCGCCACCTACCCAGAAATCCGGAAGCCGGGGTCGATACCCCAGATGGCCAAGGTCAGGAACAGATTCGCGAACACCATCACGACGATCACCATCTTGATCGCCTGCCCGGCCGCCACCCCCACGCCCTCGGGCCCGCCGGTGGCGAAGAATCCGTAGTAACACTGGATATAGGTCGCCAGCAGCACGAACACCACGACCTTGAGCAGGGAGAAGAAAAGGTCCGGGCCCAGGAGGAACTGGAAGAAGTAGTGGTCGTAGGTACCCGCCGAGGTACCGCCCAGCAGCAGCACCGATAGTTTCGTGGCCAGATACGCGACCGCCAGTCCCACGCTGTACAGCGGGATGATGGTGACGGTGGCCGCGATCATCCGGGTGCTCACCAGATACGGCAGCGGCCGGATGGCGATGGATTCCAGCGCGTCGATCTCCTCGGCGATCCGCATGGACCCCAGTTGCGCGGTGAACCGGCAGCCAGCCTGGATCGCGAACGCGAGGGTGGCAAGAATCGGCGCTAACTCCCGGGTGGTCGCGAAGCCGGAGATGGCTCCGGTGAGCGGGCCCATGGTCAGCAGGTTCAGCGCGCTGAAAGCCTCCATGCCCACGGTGATCCCGCCGAAACCGCACAGGATGATCACCACACCGACGGTTCCGCCACCCACGACGAGCGATCCGTTGCCCCAGCCCACATCGGCGGTCAGTCGCAGCACTTCCTTGCGATAGTGCTTCAGCACGAACGGGATCGCGATCAGCGCCTGGACGAAGGTGATGCCCTGGTGACCGAGACGGCGGTTGGCGGCGATGGGCACCGACGCAGCCGAGGCCACCAGCCGGACCGGTTTGAGCGCCGGTGGCGTGTACGGAGTGCCCACCTCAGATCACCTTCGTCGGGAAGACGGTGTTGTACACCTGCGTGATGATGATGTTGGTGGCGAACAGCATCAGCGCAGAGGAGACGACCGCCGAGTTCACCGCGTCGGCCACGCCTCCGGGCCCGCCCTTGGCGTGCAAGCCGATATCACAGGCGATGATCGCGGTCAGCACTCCGAAGATCGCCGATTTCACCAGCGCCACCGCCATATCGTTGGCCACGGCGAACGAGGCGAACGAGCCGATGAACGAGCCCGGTGTCCCCGACTGCGCGTAGACGTTGAACATGTAGGCCGTCGCGAAACCGACGAACACGATGAACCCGCACAGCAGCATGCTCACCACCACGGCCGCCACCAGCCGCGGCGCCACGAGTCTGCGGACGGGGTTGACCCCCATCACCATCATGGCGTCGATCTCCTCCCGGATGGTCCGGGAACCGAGATCGGCGCAGATGGCCGAACCCACCGCGCCCGCGATCATGAGCGAGGTGACCAGCGGCGCGCCCTGACGGATGATGCCCAGGCCGGCCACGGCGCGATGAACGTGGTGGCGCCGACCTGATTCACCAGCGCGCCGATCTGGATCGAAACCACGACCGCGATGGGCATGGCGACGAAGATGGTGGGCGCGGCGGACACATTGGCCATGAACGCGCACTGTTTGGCGAACTCCTCGAACGGGAAGCGTCGCGCCAGCACCGCTTTCACGGTCTCCACCACGGCTTCCCGGCCCAGAGTCACCTGCCGGCCCAGGGTTTCCAGAGAACGCTGTGGATGCCGCTGCCATAGCCCTTTGAGATCGTCTACCGCCTGCTCCAGGTCGGTGCGCTGCGCCGGTTTCTCCGGTCCGGTGGTCACCATGGCAGTTCCAGGCCGGTCGTATCGAGGTCGCCGGTCAGGTACCGCTGCAACAGCACGAACCCGGCGCCCACCACCGCGATTGCGGCGGCGAGGACACACAGCAGGGCGAGCCAGAGACCGAAACGCAGAATCGGGTTCACCTTCGTCCGCCCACCGAGGATCTTGACGACGATCACCAGGATGTCGATGAGCCATACCAGCGCCATCATCAGGTCATCGTCACGTTCGCGAAGGTGAGCACGGGCCAGCACACGATGGAGCCGAGGAACGAGATGATCACGTCCAGACCGTGCATCTCACGCAGATGCGATGTGTGCGTGAGCGTCCAGACGATCCCGATCAACCCGTAGGGAATGCCGAGGATGATGAAGGTCCCGAGAAACTCGGACACCTTCATCTCGTAGCTGAACAATCGATCCAGCCGCTTGAGCATAGTGCGTTCCTTCCTTGACCGGCCGCTTACGCACCCTCCCCGCGGGGGAACGTCTGAGACGGTCGGGTCGGAGCAGTATGTTACGCACCATTCCTGTCTCGACGGAAGGTTTTGGAGAAGATTCCCGGTCCGCAACAACCGCTGAATACCTGTTCCTCAGGCATTTCACATCATGACGAGAGAGGCATAAGTTAGCGACTGTTCATTGATACCATCTGACTGTCGGAAGAATCTGGAGTAACTTAGACCACACCGAACCCCTGTGGAAGGACGCTCATGACCGCCGCCGCACACTCCTGGCAAACCGGCGCTGCCCCCGATTCGCAGCCCGCCGATCGGCCACGGCTGACCACCGAGCAGACACGTATCCGGATAAGCGCCATCCACCGCCCCTTCACCAAGCGCCCCCTGAAACTCACCGACGCCCTGGACTTCTGGCAGTTCGCCGGTGCCGCCGCGAACGTCATCATGCAGATGGCCCGTCCCGGAGTCGGCTACGGCGTCGCCGAGAGCAAGGTGGAATCGGGTTCACTGATGAAGCGGCCGTGGAAACGCGCCCGCACCACCACCCAGTACCTGGCCGTGGCCATCCTCGGCGACGAAGAAGAGAAGAAGGCCTTCCGGGAAGCGGTGAACGGCGCCCACCGCCAGGTACGATCCGAACCCGGCGCTCCGGTCGAGTACAACGCCTTCGACCGTGAACTACAGCTCTGGGTGGCGGCCTGCCTCTACATCGGCTTCGAGGACACCTACCAGCTGCTCGCCGGCCGGATGAGCCCCGAACAGAACGAGGCCTTCTACCGGTCCTCGTCCTCCCTCGGCACCACGCTCCAGGTCACCGAGGATATGTGGCCGGCCACCCGCGCCGAGTTCGACGAATATTGGAACACCGCCTGCGAAGAGGCGGTGCTCGACGATTTCGTCCGTTCCTACCTCGACGATCTACTGAATCTGCGCATGATCCACTGGTATCTGCGCATTCCTTTCCGCGGCCTGCTGAGGTTCCTCACCATCGGTTTCCTGAGCCCGTACTTCCGCGAGCAGATGCGCGTGGAATGGACCGACGCCGACCAGCGCCGGTTCGAGAGCCTTTTTCTTTTCGTCGGTTTCGTGAACCGTTTCATCCCGCGATTCCTGCGCCACGGCGGCAGCCATGCCCTGATGGCCGACGTCCGTCACCGCATCGAGAAGCAGAAGAACCTCATCTGACCCACTTGCGGTTTCTGGCTGCGATTTCGCGAACGCGACTTTCTCGTCGGCATCGGCATCCCTCCCGACTCCTGCCCACCACCAGGCCCGATGGCCAGCCGTCCTTTTGACCAGAGCCCGCTATACGGTGTCCGGGAGCCGAACCGGGCGGAGTCGAATTCGCCCCTGGAACCGGCCGGGCGATAAGCGGGCGAGTCGCTGGAATCGATTCACACGGCGGCGTTGGACAATCGCAGGGGCCGGAACCTCCTCACCCGTCGGAGACGGAACGGACGGCACCCGGCGTTCGATGCACGATTCGCGGATCCGGAGTCGGACGATTTCGCGCGCGAGCGCGGCGCAGGAGGTGATCGCGGTGTGAATGGGCCAGGCATGCCTTTCGGACGGCGGGGATTTCTACGCGCTACCGGTGGCATCGGCGCTTTGCTGGCGGCTCCGGCACTGGCCGGGTGCGGCGACGACGACGACGACGCGCTGACGTTCTTCTTCCAGGCCAACCCCGCCGAAGCCGACGGACGGCAACGCGTGATCGACGAATTCACCCGCAGGTATCCGGATATCCGAGTGCGCGCCCTGCTGTCCGGACCCGATCCGATGCAGCAGATGCTGACCTTCTGCGCGGGCGGCAAATGTCCCGATGTGCTGATGGCGTGGGAACAGACCTATGCCGGTCTCGCCGACCGTGGCGTGCTACTGGATCTGAACACCATGCTCGACCGCGACCCGGCCTTCGCCGCCGACCTGCCGGAAGGCGGTACCGAGGCGCTGTACGACACCTTCACATTCGAAGGCGGGCAGTACGCGCTCCCGGAACAGTGGTCGGGGAATTTCCTGTTCTACAACAGGACATTGTTCGACGAGGCGGGACTGCGACCACCCGGCCGGTGGGAAGATGCGTGGAGCTTCTCCGAATTCCTCGATATAGGCCGCGCGCTCACCGAGCGAGATCGGTCCGGCGAGGTGCGGCAGTGGGGATTCGTCGATACCTGGGTGCCGTACTATTCGGCCGGTCTGTTCGCCGTCAACAACGGCGCCGCGTGGGCGAGCCCGCGGACTCTTCCCGATCGCTGCGACTTCTCCACCGCTGCCTTCATCGAAGGCGTCCAGTTCTACGCGGACCTGGCCAACAGGTATCGGGTGGCGCCGAGCCCGGCGGAGCAGCAGTCGATCTCGGCCATGGATCTGTTCACACAGGGCAAAGCCGCGCTGGCGATGGGCGGGCACTGGCGTTACCAGACCTTCGCCGCGGCCGACGACCTGGATTTCGATGTCACGGCCCTGCCGGCCGGCCGGCCGCTCAGCGGTGCGCGCTCGAATATCGGCACCACGGGCCTCGCCATATCCGCCGGCAGCCGCCGGAAAGAGCAGGCGTGGGAGTTCCTGAAGTTCGCGGCCGGGCCGGTCGGCCAGGCGGTTGTCGCGCAGACCGGTCTTTTCGTGCCTGCCCGCGGTTCCGCGGTACGATCCGCCGGGTTCGCGGCCGCGCACAGCGATATCCATAACCTGGACATCCTCGTCGACGGACCGGCGCATTCCGCTCCGCTGCCGGTCACGGCGCAGTGGCCGCGCATCGAAGCGCTGATGGACCGGTACATCGGCCCCGTGCTCCGCGGCGCCGCCCCCGCGACCTCGCTGGCGGACCATCTCGCTCCGGAAGCCGATGAGGTGCTGCGCAACCGATGACCACCACCGACGATATCGCGCCCGGGAAACCGGCGCCGCCGGTTGCCGCCACCGGAGGGCGACGCTCGGAGCCGGCGAAGCGGCAGGCCCGGGCGGCACGGCTGTTCATCGCCCCGAACCTCCTGGCGGTCGCGGTGTTTCTGGTCTTCCCACTCGGCTTTTCGCTCTATTTGAGCTTTCACGAGTGGGATATGTTCGGGCCGCCGCGATTCACCGGGCTGCGGAATTTCCGCGAATTGCTCACCGCGGATCCGCTCTTCGTCATCGCGTTGCGGAACACGATCGTCTACACCCTCGGGACACTGATCCCCACCGTGTCGATAAGCCTCGTCGTCGCCGGGGCCCTGAACCGGGGGGTCAGGGGAACCGGCTTCTTCCGGACGATCATGTTCCTGCCCCTGGCGATATCGAGCGTGGTGATGGCGGTGATCTGGCGTTTCGTATTCGACACGAACAACGGGCTGCTCAATACGATGCTCGGCCGGATCGGCATCGGCCCCGTCCCCTGGCTGGTCGAACCGCGATGGGCGATGGTCTCGGTATGCCTGGTCAGCGTGTGGAAGAGCATCCCGTTCGCCACCGTCGTGCTGCTCGCCGCGATGCAGGGCGTCCCGCAGGACCTGTACGAGGCGGCGAAGATCGACGGAGCCGGCGCGATCCGGCGATTCGTATCGATCACTGTGCCCCTGATCCGGGGCGCGCTCTCGTTCGTCCTCGTCGTGTCGATCATCGACTCGGTACAGGCCTTCGACCAGATCTATGTGCTCACCGGCGGCAACGGCGGCCCGGAAACGGGAACCTACGTCTTCGGCATCATGATCTTCCAGAACGCCTTCGCGTTCGGTGAAGCCGGCTATGCGTCGGCCATCGCCTGGCTGATCTCCCTGGCCCTGTTGGCGCTGACCGTCGCGCAATTGTGGTTCGCCCGCATGAACTCGGCGGAGCGGTGAGGGCGGCACCGGGTTGGCAGATCCGCGCCTTCGCCCGGGCCGCGGCGCTCTACCTCGCGCTCATCGCCATGGCGTGGTGCGCCCTGCTCCCCATCCTGTGGGCGTTGGCGGGTTCGGTGAAGAGACAGTCCGAGGTCACCACGCCGACCCTGCTCCCCCGCGAGCCGCAGTGGTCCAACTACCGCACCGTTTTCCAGGAGATGCCGTTCGGCCGGATGTTCCTCAACACCGTCCTCTACGCCGGATGTGTCACCGCCGGCCAGGTCTTCTTCTGCTCGTTGGCCGGATACGCGTTCGCCCGGCTGCGCTTCCCCGGCCGCGACGCCCTGTTCACGGCCTATCTGGCCACGCTCATGGTCCCGCTCACCGTGACCGTGGTGCCACAGTTCCTGCTCATCCGAGTTCTGGGCATGACGGATACGCCCTGGGCGCTGATCCTGCCCGGGCTGTTCGGCAGTGCGTTCGGCACCTACCTGATGCGGCAGTTCTTCCGCACCCTCCCCGTCGAACTCGAAGAGGCCGCCGTTCTCGACGGCTGCTCCCCGTGGCAGATCTACTGGCGGGTCCTGCTGCCCAATGCCAAACCGGCGGTGATGGTTCTCGCCGTACTCACCTGGGTCGAGGTCTGGAACGATTTCCTGTGGCCGCTGGTGATGATCCAACGCCGGGAGATCTCCACCGTCACCCTCGGCCTGGTGTGGATGCAGGGGCAATACGTCTCGGACTGGCCGGTGCTGATGGCCGCGTCCATGATGATCCTGCTACCGCTGGTCATCGTCTACGCCGTCGCGCAGAAAGCATTTCTCCGGGGCATCGGTATGTCGGGTTTCGGTGGGCGGTGACGAGACCCCGCGTTACCCGGGTGATCGCCCTCGACATCCGATATAGATTTGTCTCCGTATGAAGGGGCCGCGATGGCCCTACTGGTTCTTACCGCGAGCGTGCTGCTCACACAATCGAACCTGCCTGCAGCCGGTGATGGCAGAGACCAGAAGGGACTGGCGCAGTTGACAGACCATCCACCGACCCCGCCCGAGCCGTTGGACGATGACTACGACGTCGAACTCGAGGAACCCGTCATCGACGACGACGAGCCGTCGACCTGGCAGGATTTCGCCGAGGACGCTCGCACGGGTGGATCCGGCGAGCCTGTTGTCGGCGGCCCGGGATTCGGATTCGAGCTCCCTGGGCCCGCGCGATCCGTCATCGAGGGGCCGGGTCCTCGGTAGCCGGCCTTCGGAAGGGCCGGCCAGCGCATACCCGACCCCGGTCCGCATCAGGAGATGGTTCGGAGGAACCCCTCCCATTCCTCGGGGGTGAAGACGAGCACCGGACCGGTCACGTCCTTCGAATCACGCACTCCCACCCCATCAACGAGATGTGCGACCTCCACACATTCACCGCCGTGCTGGCTGTAACTGCTCTTGAACCAGCCCGCGCTGGATAGGTCAGCGTGCACTTTCATGCTCCCTTGCCATGTTCCTGAGCCACTGCCGACTATCTGTGTCGCCGTGGGCCCGGTCCTCGATCAAATCGTACGTTCGCAGGAAGCTCGCCACGTCCTCGGCGTCCTCGATGTACATGTTGCCCACAACCCCCTCCAGAAAGACCACCGGCGGCTCCAGCGGCTCACCGGGCGCCGATTCCCCGAACTGGAGGACTACGAACGGCGGCATGGACACCCCGCCCGGGAACCCGGCCTCGAACGGAAGCATGCCCAGTCGAATGTTGTCTCGCGTCGACATGTCCGCAAGGTGTCTGAGCTGGGCGGCCATGACACTGCGTCCGCCGACGACTCGCCGGAGCGCGGCTTCCCCCACCACCACCTCCAGAGTCACCGGCTGGGTACGGCGGGTGATGATTTTCTGCCGCTGCATTTTGAGCTGCACGCGCCGGTCTTGTTCTTCGGGAATGTCTTCCGGCCGCCGTTCGCGGGCCAGAGCGCGAGCGTAGTTCGCTGTCTGCAGTAGCCCCGGCACCAGATCCGGCTGATACGAGATCACCTTCGTCGCCGCCGCTTCCAGGCCCACGTAGACATCGAAGTCCTTCGGGATGAGATCCCCGTATTGATGCCACCAGTTCTTGACGTTGGCCTGCTTCGCCAGTCCGGTCAAGGCCGCGGTCAGGTCGTCCGGAACGCCTTAGAGGTCGCAGGCCGCCTGGATATCGCGGGTCTTGATCCTGGAGTTTTCGCCCTTCTCGAGCCGCCCCAGGCTCGTCGCCCCATCTCCAGCAGTTGAGCAGCCTTGGCCTGTGTGTAGCCCGCCCGCGTCCGCCACTCCAGTAGGTGCCTACCGAGTTGCCGCCTGGGCAATGTGGAACCGATACCGCCTGTTGTATCAGGCATTTCATCCTCCGATTCGGGAGCATCCGTTTCACCGATTCGGCGTAATGCTGCTACAAGCAACGGTTCCCACGCTGGATATTCGGGGATCTTCATTCGGAGTATCCGTTTCGGATATGAAGCCGGTGCTACGCGGTGTGTCATAGCTCTGCGCCAGGTTGTCCGCAGCTCGATGCGGCCCGGGCGCAACCCGAACCCCCTTCGATGCGATCGAGGTACCCAACCCATGATGCGAGCCACCGTCACGTGTCACAGCGACCGTCCCCGAGCCATCGGCTACCTTCGACCGGAGGCGATACTGCGCCGCCTGCTCACCGGACTCGCCGAGGCATGACCGCGCCAACCCGGCCGGAGCCACCGCCTGTGTCGGACGTACACCTCACCGTCTATCTACACGGTCTACGCATGGACTTCCGAGCCCATGCCACCACCGCCCAACTCTTTCTACAGGAGTGGACCGCCCACCATGGCCCCCACTCCGCTGCCGTCCTCCCCGGCCCCGCTCGCCACCTCCCCCGCCTCCCGTGTGAACGTCTCTACCGGGAAACATGACTTGGTCCACGGGTGGCTTTCGATCGCGCCGTGATCACCACGGTTGTGTAGTTCATGACGAAGCTGCCGCCGGCGTCGTCGACCGCGGAACCGATTCCGGCGAGCAGTTGTTCGAGCGTGTCCGGCGGGAACTGGCTGTGACCGCCGAAGGTGGGTACCTGCTCGAGCCACTCGTCCCTGGTGAAGCGGCGTGTCCAGGGGAACTCCCACTGTTCGGGCGTCTCGAATGCGCCTGTTCGACGCATCCCGTCGCCGATCGCGGTGAACTGGCCGGCGTACATGGCGGGTCCCCCGAATGGTCCTCGGGCGAACGGCGAGCCGGGCAGGAGCCGCTGGTAGACGGCGCCGAAGGTTTGCGCTAGATCGGCCGGGGGCGCGAACGCGTTCCAGAAGACGGCCAGCCGGCCACCCGGACGCAGGATCTGCGCCGCTTTGGCGGCTCCGAGAACGGGGTCCACCCAGTGCCAGGACTGCCCGGAGACCACCGCGTCGAAGTCCCGGCCCGCGGGATCCCACTCCTCGAACTTCGCCACCTCGACGTCGAACCCCTGCCGGGCCGCGAACTCGGCCATCCGCGGATCGACCTCGACGCCGAGCACGCGACATCCGGCCGCGGTGAAGGGCCGCGCCGAAATCCCGGTGCCGGTTCCGACATCGAGGACATCGCGACCGGGAGCCTCCGCGATCACCCGGGCCACCATCGCGGCGGGGTAACGCGGCCGAGTCCGGTCATACCGTTCCGGGTCGTCGCCGAAGGACTCCGCCAACCGGCGTGCGTGGTGGGATTCGCCCGCAGGGGACGACGACGGCTCGGACGGTAAAGTGGTCATGCGCCCACTATGAGTGGGCGATCGCCCACTTGTCAATCGCGCTGCGAGAAATACGGAAAGGCGGTGTCCGGATGCCGACCGGTGTGGCGTTGCGTGATGCGCGCGAACAACTCTTCGCCGCCGCCCGGCGTGTCCTGCTCCTCGGTGGCCCCCATGGTCTGACCAGCCGTGCGGTGACCACCGAAGCCGGGGTCGCCAAAGGCGTGATCCACCGGCATTTCACGGACTTCGACGCCTTCCTGGCCGAGTTCGTCCTCGATCGGATCGCGGCGCTCGACCGGCAGGCCGCGACGCTCCGCGACACCGCCGGAAGCGGCTCCGTCGCCGAGAATCTCACCACCGCCCTGACCGAGCTGTTCGATCCGGTCGCGGTAGCGATCGTCGCGCTCACCGTTTCCCGCGACGATCTACGAGTCCGCCTGCGCGAGGCCGGCGCCGCCCCCATACCTGTCCTGGGCGAAGGCACCGCGATGATCGCCGACTACCTCACCACAGAACGGGACCTCGGACGCATCTCCGCGGACGCCGATATCACCACCCTCGCCCCCACCCTCACCGGCGCGGCGCACCTGCTGTTCGCCGATCGCGAGAACACACCCACCGCGGCCGCCGTCCACAGGTCGGTAGCGGCCGTACTCACCGGCGTCCTGCCACAACCCCACGCCTGAATACGCTCACGCAGGTCGCCACGGCCTCGAAACAGTCGGCGGAACGCCCGCCTGCGGGTGTCTGATGATCTATGTAGAAATCATCTACGTAGATTCTCTCTACATAATTGTCGACCGAGAGGTGATGCGGGTGCCCGGATTCGTCGGTAGACAGAACGAGCTCGCCACGCTCGATATCCGGTTGCGGCGCGTCACCGAATCGGCCGCCGGATCAGTGGCGGCCATCCGGGGTCGACGCCATCAGGTCCGGAATACACCGATACGAAGCAGACCTTGCCTGGGAGCCGGACACCGTATCGGCCGCTTGGACTAGTTGACCACTGCCGCGGATCCAGAGCGAAAACGAGAGTTGATCAACCGTCAGGACTCTTCCCGGGCTCGAATAACTGTTGCAGTCGCGGGGAGTTCGCTGAGTCTTCCGCACCGGCGCCGTACCTTCCCCGTGTCCGGCGCCGGGTGCGGATTCTCGGGTGTCCGGATCACGTTGCCGCAGCGGGCCACCCGAGGGACCAGAGTACAAGCTCGCGGTCCGATTCCCGGGAGATCGGCCCGGGGTGTCGAAAATGGGGATGCAATATTGCACGGTGCCGCTTGATATTTCACAGTGACGACCCCGGTGAGCTGTATCCCCGACCGATACAGCTCACCTACCACACCGGTTGGCCCGGCGCAGCAGATGGGGTACGCCGATAGCGGTCGGCTATACCTCGGTGGCGGCGCTTCGCTCCTGGGTGCCGGGCAGTGCCCGGATGTCCGCACAGGGGCCGGTCCTGATGACCGACCGGCGAATCGCACCGGTGGAAAGTACCGCACCGGCCACCGCCGCGCCAGTGGGAGATCCGGGCGCTCGCGGGCTGCCGGGCGGCCGGGCCGCGCGAGTTCGCCACCGGTTAGCGCACCATCGACTGCTCCATGGTCCGAAGGGGCTGCGGGAGCGTATAGGCAGGTGATCGGTGGCCGGGGATTCAGCGCAGCTCGGCGGTGGCCCGTTCCGCCAACAGCACCACCGTCGCCTGCGGACCTCGGCTCAGCGGTACCGGCACCACGGACAGGTCCACCACCGACAGCCCGTCCACCCCGTACACCCGGAAACGTTCGTCGACCACCGCCCGCGGGTCGTCCGCGCGTCCCATCCGGCAGGTACCTCCGAGATGCTGTGAGGTGCCGAGGCGGTCGTAGAGCCACCGATCCGAAACCGGGGCGGCGGACCCCAGCGGTTCGGCCGTCATGGACCCGAGGATCTGCCCGGTCAGTTCCACCGCGTCGCGCAGCCGGGCGCGGTCGGTTCCGGTGCGGAGATAGCCGTGTTCGATCCGCGGCGCGGCCCGCGGGTCGGCCGCGGTCAGCGTGATGGTGCCCGAACTGGTGGGCCGCATCAGGGTCACGCCCATCCGGTACACCCCCGGTGTGAAGGCGACCGTGTAGGGGCGGATCTCGATATCGTCGAACTCCAGGACGTATTCCAGGGGGACGGAACGGCCCGCGGGCGCCGGATGCCGATAATCGATCCCGATTTCGGGATGATCGGTGAGCCATCGCCCGACAGGTGCGTCCACGACCACCGGGATATCCAGCGCCGTCGACTCGGCGGCCGGTCCGATACCGGAACGCATAAGCAGCGCCGCCGATTCGATCGCGCCCGCGCACAGCACCACCCGGTCGGCCCGGATCGTCTCCGGTTCGCCGCCGTGGAGGCAGTCGGCGCCGACCACCCGGCCGCCGCGGAAACGCAGACGCGTCACCAGGGTTTCACCCTGCACAGTCAGATTGGGACGCGACAACGCCGGCAGCAGATAGGAATGCGCGGGCCCTATCCGATGACGTCGTCCGGTGGCGTCGGGCGGCCCGACCGTGCACGGCACCGGGCCGACACCCGATTCGGGGCCGCCGGGCAGCGCGTTCCAGTCCGCCACCTCGCCGAATCCGAGTGCCCGGCAGGCCGTGCCGAACTCCTCGATCAGCCGGGTGGGCGAGCGCGTCCGGCGTACCGGAACCGGCCCGGCCCGGCCGTGGCCGGGGCGATCCCCGTAGTCGTGATCGTTTTCCAGCGCACGGAAGTAGGGCAGTACCGACTCGAAGTCCCATGAGCGGGTATCCACCTCCCCGCTCCACGCCGCGAAATCCCGCGCCGGGGCCCGGATGAAATAGGACCCGTTCACCGATCCCGAACCGCCGATTCCGCGGCCGCGCACGATGGTGCCCGGCCGGTCCGGCGTCAGGGCCACGGCGTACCGCCACAGCCAGGCCGCCTGGTCACCGAGCGGCAGATCGGCGCTATCGGCGAGCTCCGGCGGGAAGTCGTCGGCCGTTGCCCAGTGACTACCTGCCTCCACCACCCGCACGGTATGTGCCGGATCCTCACTGAGCCGGGCGGCCAGCACACATCCGGCGGTCCCGGCGCCGACGATCAGTGTGTCCACCATGCGGGGTGACCTGCTCGGACTACTGGGGCGGGGCGGTCGGCTTCAGGGCGGCGGGACTGCCCGCCCGGAGCGCGCCCAGCCACAGCCCGGTGCCGTAGCCGATATCGTCGACCCGCCGGAATGCGATATAGCGCAGCGGATCCAGTCCGCCCGGCTCGCGGTGGGTGTACCAATCGACCGCGCCCTCGGCCACCGCCAGCGACAACGCGATCTGTCTTATCCGGCGGGAGAACAGCATGGCGGCCAGGGTTATCGGCCAGTAGTGCCGGCACATGGCCGAGGCGATCCGCCACAGACCGGCGAAGAACCCGCGGGCCACGTAGATCGCCGCGACGCCGGTCGGGTTGTCGACGCCGGCGAATGCGCGCCGCAACCGGCGCAGCGGCAGCAGCAGCGTGAGTGCCGCACCGAGCACACCCCATCGGGTCCGGGTCGCCAGCAGCAATGCCGCCGCGGCGGTCCATTTCGGTACCTGCAGTGGCGACACCATTCCCGCGTGCCGGTCGCTGAGGGGGGCGGCGCCGGTGCCGTAGAACATTTTGCGGCGGAACCAGTCCCGGAACGACACCCGGTGATCATGGGCCACATGCGCGGCCGGTTCGTAGCGGGCCCGCCAGCCCGAGCGTTCGAGACGCCAGCACAGATCCACATCCTCGGCGACCTGCATGGTTTCGTCGAAACCGCCCTCGGCTTCCAGCACGGAGCGGCGCACCAGCAGCGCCGCGCTGGGCACATAGGACACCACCCCGCGTGACTGCACCGCCGATTCGCGGCGGCCCAGGTCCAGCGAGGAGCGGGCGTGCTCGTAGCGCGCCAGCGTATTGGTCTCCGGGTCCAGCGCCACGATCCGCGGCGCGACCAGGGCGACCTGCGGGTCGCTGAAATGCCCGAGCATCACTTCGAGCCAGCCACTGCGCGGTACCACGTCGGAGTCGAGGAAGGCCACGAACTGGGTCGTCGCCGCCCGCAGGCCGGTGTTGCGGGCCGCGGCCGGACCGCGGCGTCTTTCGTGGCGCAGCACTTTCACCCGGCAGCGGCCGGTGTGCTCGTCGGCGATCCGCACTTCGTCGTCGGAACCGTCGTCGACGACGATCACCGTATGACCGCGCAGTGCGGCCAGCAGCCGATCCAATCCGCGGGGATTGTTGTGCAGCGGGACGATGATCGTCACGTCCTCCGGCGACGGCAACAGCCGCGGCCGGGGATTGGCCACCCCGGAATCCAGTAGCCGTCTGGCAACCACCGCCGACTGCGGGCTGTTCACCTCGAGATAGCCGTCGCCGATCATTTCGGCGGCCTCGGGCGCCAGGCGCAGCAACCGGGCAGGTGAACCTCCGATAAGGATTCGACCCCCCGAGTATGCGCGCACCCGTGGGTCGATCCGCACCCCGAATCCGTCGGGCAGGCGATCATTGCGCATTCCACGGATGGTAACTGCCGATTCGATACGAGACATCAGCAGTCCGGGAAAAAGTGTTTCGAGCCGAAGAAATTCCCGGAACCACCGGTAGTACGGGCATGAAATGGGTCACCACCGCAGTAGGGCGGGTATGAAAAGCCACCAGGAGCAACGGTCTGGCTATCGTCGCTCCGGGTGGCTTTCCCGAAGGTGCTCACACAAGCGGACTCTCGTCGCACGCGCGCGCCGGACGCCGCGCGGGCGGCAGCAGCGTCAGCGGAACCGGGCCCCCGGTACGCGATCGGCGCGAGGTGCTCTTACGCGAATGGTCCACCGCTGGACGCGGGATCACCCGCCCGGCGGCGGCCAGCGCCGCTTCCCCGTAGCCCTGAACGCATTCCGGGTCCGGGCCGTCGGCCGGCAGCCCGGTGAAGAACTTCGCCGCCATACACCCGCCACGGCAGGAGTCGTAGTGCGCGCACGAGGCGCAGGCCCCGCCACCGCTGGGCTCCCGCAACTCCTCGAACAGCGCCGATTCCCGCCACACCGTGGCGAAACCGCCGTCGGTGACCACGTTCCCGGCATGGAATTTCTCGTGGATGGCGAACGGGCAGGCATACACGTCACCGAGCGGATCGACCAGGCACACCACCCGGCCGGCCCCGCACATGTTCAATCCCGGCAACGCCTGACCGTAGGCGGAGAGATGGAAGAACGAATCCCCGGTGAGCACACCCTCGCCGTTGCGTACCAGCCAGTCGTAGAGCGTGCGCTGCTGTTCCGGAAGCGGATGCAGCTCGTCCCAGACGTCCGCGCCGCGACCCGACGGCCGAAGCCGGGTGAGCCGCAACGTGGCGCCGTAGCGGTCCGCGATCTCCTTGAACTGGTCGAGCTGGCCGATATTGTGCCGGGTCGCCACCACGGACAATTTCGCGTCCCGGAATCCGGCGTTCGCGAGATTCTCCAGCGCCCGGATCGCCGTGGCGTAACTGCCCGGCCCGCGGACCGCGTCGTTCACCTCGGCGTCGGCACCGTCCAGCGAGATCTGGACGTCGACATAATCGCTGGCGGCGAGCCGCTGGGCGACCTCCGGGGTGATCCGCACCCCGTTCGTGGAGAACTTCACCCCGACCTGATGCGAGGTCGCGTAATCGACGAGTTCCCAGAAATCCGGACGCACGGTGGGTTCGCCGCCGCCGATGTTCACGTAGAACACCTGCATCCGCTGGAATTCGTCGATCAGCGCCTTGCACTGTTCGGTGCTGAGTTCACCGGGATCGCGCCTGCCCGACGAGGACAGACAGTGCACACACGAGAGATTGCACGCGTAGGTGAGTTCCCAGGTGAGGCAAATCGGGGCCGCCAGGCCGGATTCGAAACGGTCGACCAGCCGGACCGCCGGATCGGCCGGACCCACCCCGGTGAAGGGCGCGGGCTCGCTGAGCACCGCCGTTTCCGGCGCGCGCTGGATCATCTGCGAATCGGCCAGTTCGGTCAGTGCCCGCACATACGGGGCGGCGGCCGAGTCCTCGATCCCGGCGGCCCGAACGGCCGCGCGGGCCGAGGTGTGCCCGGGCAGGGAACGCACGATCTCGACGATCCGCGGATTCTTCAGGAACGACAGTTTGCGGGTTCCGAAGTGGTAGAGCAGCGCACCGAAGGGCTCCGGCCGCAGCGCCACCCGGGGATGCAACTGCCAGCGGTTTTCCAGATCGAGCATGGTTGGCTCCCGCCGGTCAGTAGACGCCGCACATACCGTCGATGGACACCTCTTCGATCAGGGATTCCTCGATCACGGGCGCGCTGTCGGCCGTGTGGGTGTCGACGGTTGCGATCGGGCCGCGGTGATCGGTTTCGGCCGGTCCGAAGGAACGGTTGTCCGCCATGGCTACCTCCACAGATTGGTGCCTGCGCCGGCTCGTTGCCGTGGTGACTCGTCCGTGGCGGCACCGCTGGGGTACCGCCGGTGAGCCCCGGCACAGTGCCGGCGCCGCGGTCGCCGGGTGCGACCGCTGTCACACCATAACGTCATCCACTGACAAAATGGAACAGTTTTCGGGTAATGTCCACGCTCACGCCGAAACGCGACCTTTAGACTGCGGGGGCAGAGCAGCTGAACAGGACGTGACGAGCGGATGCCGCTCGACGTGTAGAGGTGGCAATGGGAGTCGTGCGGATGCAGGCGAACGGGGGTGGCGGCGGTAACGGCAGCACCCTCTCGGAGACCGAGATCGTCGAGGCGGCACTCCGGGTGGTACGTGCCGACGGGGTGGAGAAGTTGTCCATGCGGCGACTCTCCCGCGAGCTCGGCGTCTCGCCGATGGCGCCGTACTACTACGTCGCCGACAAGCGAGAGCTACTGGACCTGGTTGCCACCGCGGCGCTGGCCGGGGTGCGCAAACCGCCACCCGACTCGGGACCTTGGCAGGACCGCCTCGTCGACCTGCTCGCCCAGATCGACGAACGGCTGCGCCGGCACCCCGGGCTGGGCGATGTGCTCATCGAGCAGATGCTCGGGAAACAGCTCGACCTGATCGCCGGGATCATGGAGATCCTCTACGAGGCCGGGTTCGACGATCGCAATGTGCTGGCCGGTTACGCCACCATCCACACCTACCTGTTCGGCCGCCGCCGGGTGAATCCGCGCAACCTCGATACCCCGCCCGATGTGGTGATGCCGGAGCGAGTGGCCCGCGCAATGGAATACCTGCCCGATCTGCGCGGCAAATATTCCTACGATTTCGGCGTGGGCGTGCTGGTCTCCGGCCTGGAGGGCCAGCTCGTCCGCCAACAATCCGCCGGCATAGGCTAAAATTGGAACACGTTCTAGTTTTGCCGTAGGCTCGAAGCCACCGGCTACCAGTGTTTCGAGAGGACGAGATGACCACCGTCGAAGTGCCCCATGGCTCGCGATCCGTCGTATTGCGGGTCGCCCAGGTCATCGCGGAAACCGCCGACGCGAGCTCGCTGGTCTTCGAGGTCCCCGAGCAGGCGCGGGAGAAGTTCGCGTACCGGCCCGGCCAGTTCCTCACCCTGCGTATCCCGAGCGACCGCACCGGATCGGTGGCGCGCTGCTATTCGCTGGCGAGTTCACCCTTCACCGACGACCTGCCCAAGGTCACGGTGAAACGCACCAGCGACGGGTACGGCTCCAACTGGCTCTGCGACAACATCAAACCGGGCGACCAGCTCGAAGTGTTGCCGCCGTCCGGTGTGTTCACCCCGAAAGACCTCGACGAGGACCTGCTGCTGTGCGCGGCGGGCAGCGGTATCACCCCGGTGATGTCCATCCTCAAATCCGCGCTGGATCGGGGCAGCGGCAAGATCGTGCTGTTCTACGCCAACCGCGACGCCGAGTCGGTGATCTTCGCGAGCGAACTGCGCGAACTGGCCGCGAAGAACCCGCAGCGGCTGGTACTGGTGCATTGGCTGGAGACCCTGCAGGGCCTGCCGACCGTGACCGCGCTGTCCGAGCTGCTGCGGCCCTACACCGAGTACGCGGCCTTCATGTGCGGTCCCAAGCCCTTCATGGACGGGGTGCACGACGCGCTCACCCGGCTGGGGGTGCCGCGCAACCGCACCCATGCCGAAATCTTCAACTCACTCGCCGGCGACCCGTTCGCCGAGACCGCCCCGGCCGAGATCTCCGAGGAGGACGCCGCGGACGCGGCGACCGTAGAGGTCGAGCTGGACGGGGAGACGCACAACCTGAGCTGGCCGCGGAAGCAGACCCTGGTCGACATCATGCTGGACAAGGGCCTCGATGTGCCCTACTCCTGCCAGGAGGGCGAATGCGGGTCCTGCGCCTGCACCGTGCTCGAGGGCAAGGTCGAGATGGAGAACGCCGAGATCCTCGATCCCGAGGACATCGAGAACGGCTACATCCTGGGCTGCCAGGCCCGCCCGGTCACCGATCACCTGCGTATCCAGTTCTGACCTCCGACCCGATGGAATTCGTTCATCGAGAAATCGCCGGTTCGGTTGCGCTCTGATCGGATGGCCCGTGCAGCACACGAACCATCCGATCGAGGAGCATGCGGCGGCCGGCCCGTAGTCCGGAGGTTCCCGGATCCGGGGCCGCGGGGTCGCGCCTCCACCTCGATGCGATTCGCCGGGCGGCGGCGGTTCTCACCGGAGCGGTCCGCCGCCTCCGGCCCTTCAGACCGGCACGGGTTCGGGTAGCCGGGCCCCCTGACGCTGGAGTTCCTCGCGCACGCTCGCGGTGGTGACTTCGCCGTTTCGGGCCTGCTGCGCCGCCGCCACCCCGGCCGCGTGCCCGGTGGCGAAGGCGGTGCCCATCACCCGCAGGGACGCGCCGGCCTGCCGGTCACCGTCGAGGGTGCGCCCGGCGGCGTAGAGATTGTCCGTTCCGGCACTGCGCAGGCAGCCGAGCGGGATCGGGTAGAAGCCGGGATCGCCGATGAACTTCCAGGTGGACGGGATACCCGGACCCGGGTGGTACTCCATCGGCCAGGCCCCGATCGCGACCGCGCTCTCCGTGGTGTCCGGATGGACGATATCCGCCTCGCGCAGCCGCTGCCGGGTGACGATATGACGGGATTCGCGGGTACCGAGCTCGGGACCGGTGGTGACGATATAGGCGTGTTCGGCGCCGGGAATCGACCGGACCACCGGCAGATACGCCTGGGCCTGACGGCGGGCGCTGATCTCGGCGCGGGTGGTGTCGGCGGCGGACCGGGCATCGTAGCCCTCGTCCACCAGGTACATGATGACGTCACCGGAGACCGGCATCCGGGCGACCAACCCCGACTCTGCCAGCAGACCGTCCACACCGGCGGCTTTGGCACTGCGCACGGCCGCGCCGACGGTATCCACCGTGACCTCGGCATCGGGTGCGATACCACCGAACCGGACGCCGAGGCTGCCGTTCTGGACCCAGCCGTCGGTGCCGTAACGGACTTCGGCCCCCGCGTGGTGCGCGAGATCGGCGTCCCCGGTGGCATCGACGAACGCGTCGGCGGTGAACCGGTGCACGCCCTCGTGGTCGGCGACCTCGACGGCGGTGATGCTGTCGCCCTCGGCGTGTGCGCCGATCAGCAGGCTGTGCAGGCGGATATCGACGCCGGCCTCCCGGCACAGTTCGTCCAGCACGACCTTCACGTTCTCCGGGTCGAAGACCACCGTGACCGCGTTGAACCGGCGCGGCTCGCCCACCGCGCCGCGCGCCTTCAGCCGTGATATCACCTCGTCGGCGATACCGAAGACGACCTGCCGCAGGTCGTCACGGGTGTAGAGGCCGCAGTAGGTGACGACATTGCGCAGCGTGGCGGCACCACCCAGGCACGGACCGCGTTCGATCAACAGAGTGCGGGCACCGGCCCGGGCGGCGCCCACCGCCGCGGCGATACCGGCCGATCCACCGCCCGCCACGATGACGTCGTAGTGGGTACTGCTCGCGGTCATACGGGGATCAGCCCTTTCCATTGGTGGCGAGGACGAGCGCATTGCCCTCGCCGGGAGCGGTGGCACCGGTCGCGGATTCGCGGTGGTCGGCGTCACGGATGAAGAACATGGGAACGATCGCCAGGCAGGGTCCCGCGGCGAGGACCAGGAAAACCAGCTGGAACGAGCCGCTCGCGGCGAAGACCAGACCGACCACGGCGGGCACGATGGTGCTGCCGAGCTGCCAGAAGGCGTTCACCCCGCCGGTCGCCGTCCCGGCGAGTTCCGCACCGGACAGGGTCGGGATCATGGCCATCATGACCGGGCTGTAGATGTAGGCGGTGATCCCGAGGAACGGCGCGATCCAGAGGAACTGGGTGGCGGTGGTGGCGAAGCTGAAGGCGATCAGACAGGCCACGAAGGCCGCCAGGATCGCGATCGTGAGCCGCCGGCGGCTCAGCCCGAGCGCGTCGCCCACCAGGCCGACCAGCGGTTTGGAGAACACCGCCACCGCGCCGAAGATCACCACCACGGTGCCGGCCCGCACCGGATCGATACCGACGCCCTTGACCATCAGCAGATTCGACCAGGTGATGAATCCGTAGGTGCCCCACAGCGCGCCGAACCCGGCGAGCGCGATCAACAGCAGGCCGCGATTACGCAGCAGGGGGCGCAGGTTCGGGCGGCCGCCGGTCTCGGCCCGCGCCTCGATCAGCGGGCCAGGACGCAGCAGGATCAGGCACGCGACGCCGACGACGATCGATGTGAGCCCGAAGAGGTGATAGGACGTGCGCCAGCTGTGCGATTCGATCAACCGGGGCACGACCGCGTTCGCGATCACCAGCCCGAGCGAGGTCGCGGTCATGAAGACGCCCATCGCGAACCCTCGCCGCTGCGGAGTGAACCAGCTGGTGAGGAGTTTGACGCCGCCGCCCACTTCGGCACCTGCGCACAACCCGATACACGCCTGGAAGAGCAGACCCAGCGCATGGCTGTCGGCCTCGCCGAAGGCGAGCATGAACCCACCGGAGAGCAGGATGCTCACCCCGACGGTCATGCGCGCGCCGAGCCAATCGGCGACGAAACCGCCGATGGCGTTGGAGATCACATAGCCGATGTAGTAGGTGGTGGCGAAGACACCGAGGCCGGCGACCGCCACCCCGAGGTCCTCGCCCACCGAACCCGCCGCCGGACCCCAGGTGGCCCGGTCAACCGAGGTCATCGTGAAGGCGGCCCAGCAGAGGGTCAACACCACCCAGCGATATCGGGTGTCTGGTGTTGCGGGGGATATCGCGGTCACCGGAGGTCCTTTCGAGTGAAGCTGGGGCACCGGCGCCCATGGTGCGCGGCGGTTGTGGTGCCCACCACAATGCAACCGCGCGAGCCGCCCATGATCCAATGCCACTTGGATGGCCCGGGTATGTCCTGAAGTTATGGCATACCGATCGGTATGCGAAATGGGGAGCAACGATGGAGCTACGACAGCTACGGTATTTCGTCGAAGTATTCGATCGCGGCTCGCTGTCCGCGGCGGCCAAGGCGCTGCTGATCTCCCAACCGGCCCTCACCCGCCAGGTCCAGCAACTCGAACGCGAATGCGGGGTACCACTCTTCGATCGGGTACCTGCCGGTATCGTGCCCACTCCCGCCGGGACCGCCCTGTACCAGCACGTGCTCACTCTCCTCCGCTACGCCGACACCGCGAAAGACGCCGCCCGCGATGCCGGCCCGGTACGTGAGATCGTGCAGATCGGCCTGGCCCCCGGCCTACCACCCGCCTGGCTCGGGCAGATCATCGACACCGTACGTACGGCCGTGCCGCAGGCATACCTTTCGCTCACCGACGCGACCAGCACCGTCCAACTCCAGCAGCTGCGCGCCGGACGGCTCGATATAGCGTTTGTGCATGAGCCGCCCTCGGGAGATCTGGTCCGTCACCGGGTTCTCGAGGAACCTTTCGGGCTCGTCGTCGATCCGCGCTCGGAAGGCGAGTTCACCGGTGACATCTGCCCACTGAGCGCTCTCGACGGCATGGACGTGCTCGCGCACGCCCGCGACCAGGTCCCCATAGGCCACGACCGGCTCGTATCGGCGGCCCACGAGGCCGGGATCAGACCGCGGTGGCATTTCGCCAACTACACCGAGAACGCTCGGGCCTGTCTGCACGCCACGGGCGCGAGCGCAGCGATCCTGAGCCGCACCACCGCGGGCCGGTTGCTGCCCGGGTGGGTGTGGCGGCGGCTGGTCGACCCACCGATCACCATGCAGACCTGGATCGTGCGTCAGCCGGTGGCCCGCGGCACCGTCACCGCGGTCGCCGACACCATCGCCGGCTCCTTCGGTATCGACTGATACGCAATCGGAGCCAGTCGCGCCGCCTGCGACCGCACCGCTACGGACGGGGAGTCGGCCGACGCCGACGCTCTCGGCCTCGGCCGGTTCCCCGGCCGGAGAAGCCGATGTGCGCTCGTGGAAGCCGCATCTACCGAGCCCCCAGGATGCGTCCGGACTCGTACGCGGCCGCACCGGGCGGCAGCGCTCCGGGCCGGCCGCTCAGATACACCTGTACGGTCCCGTCGCCGGTCGTCGCGACCCCGAGTGACTCCATCCGCCGCACCGTCTGGGCGGCGACGGCCTGCGCGCTGTCGAAGAGCCGGACGCCGTCGGGCAGCGCGGCGAGGATGCTGTCCACGATCAGCGGGTAGTGGGTGCAGCCCAGCACCACACCCTCGACATCGGCGGGCGTCCGGGCCGCCGCGTCCGCGACCGCCGCACGCACCCCGGCCATATCACCGCGGTCCACCGCCTCGGCGAGTCCGTGGCAGGCGACTCCGGTCACCTTCGCCTCGCCGGCGAACCGCGCGATCAGATCCGCCTGGTAGGAGCTGGCAGTAGTGGCCGCGGTCGCCCATACGGCCACCGACCGGCAGGCCGCCGCGGCCGGTTTGATCGCGGGAACCGTACCCACCACGGGGATCGCGGCACCCAGATCGGCCCGGACGTGTTCGAGCGCGGTCACGCTGGCGGTGTTACAGGGCAGCACGACCACCTCGGCGCCCAGGTCACGCGCGGTGCGACCGGCCGCGACCACCCGGTCGATCATCCAGTCCTGTGGCTTGGGACCCCACGGCGCCCCGTCTGGATCCAGCTGCAGCAGCAGATCCACATCGGGGCGCAGCTTGCGCAGCCACGCCGCGGTGGGCAGCAGCCCGAAACCCGAATCGATGAGCGCGACGATCACCCCAACAGGTTATTGAGTCGCGCCGAGCAATTCCTCCACCGGGGCGGCCGCGGCGATCTTGGCGCGCATCTTCATCACCTGACCGGTCATCCCGGCGCCCACCACCCCGGACAACCGACCCTCACGGAAGTAGTAGGCGAGGAACTTGCGGCCGTCGTCGGCGAGGATGCGGATATCGTCGGTCGCGCGCGGTGTACCGAGCGCCTGCAACTTCAGGTCGTACTGATCACTCCAGAAGTACGGGACCTGCGGGATACCCGGCGCAGCCACCCCCAGCAGCGCGCAGGTCAGCAGCTTGGCCTGTTCTCCGGCATTGGTCCAGTGCTCGATCCGGCGATGCTCACCCGTGGGCGTCCGCCACGCCGCCACATCGCCCACTGCCCAGACGCCGGGAACGCTGGTCCGCCCGGCGTCGTCGGCGAACACTCCACCACCCGCGGTCGGTTCGGCCAGTTCGATCCCGGATCCGGCCAGCCAGTCGGTCACCGGACGCGAGCCGATACCCGACACCACCAGATCCGCGGTCACCTCCGACCCGTCGGCGAGCCGGGCACCCCGCACCCGGCCCGCCGGATCGGCCAGCAGCTCTGCCACGCCGATCCCGCAGCGCAGATCGACACCTTCGGCCCGGTGCAACCGGGCCACCAGCTCGCCCAACTCCGCGCCGAGCACCCCGGCCAGCGGGGCGGGCTGTGGTTCCACCAGCACCACGGGCACCTTCTGCGCGCGCAGGCTCGCGGCCAGTTCACAGCCGATGAAACCGGCACCGATCACCAGCGCCGCGGTGGTGTCGCGCAGCCCCTCCCGGATCGCGACCGCGTCGTCGTGGCTGCGCAGGACGTGGACCCCGGTCACCTCGTCGGCGCCGGGCAGGAGCCGGGGCCGCAGCCCGGTGGCGACGATCAGATGCTCGTAGGCGACCGTGGAACCGTCGGCCAGCCGCACCTGCTTGGCATCGGTGTCCACACCGGTCGCGGCCGTACCCAGGCGCAGGTCGATCTTCTTCTCGTCGTAGAACTCGTCCGGACGCAGCGGGGTCGCGGTGGTTTCGCCGCGGACGAACTGCTTGGACAGCGGCGGACGATCGTAGGGCGCGCGCGGCTCGTCACCCAGCAGTACCAGCTCACCCTCGTACCCCGCGCGGCGCAACTCCTCGGCGGTGCGCAGCCCGGCCAGGCCGGCCCCGGCGATAACGATCGGTGCGGACATACCGACCTCCCTCCCCGCGGCCCGGCGCCGCGCCTGGAACAGGTTACAGAAAATTGTGTAGCCCACCCTAACAAGCGCAGCTGGACAAAGCCCATCCCCGATCCGCGCACAGCCGGAGCGAACGCAGAGGTACACGGGAAGCACATGGCCGGAGCGCAGACGGCGATACGCCCAGGGCCCGGGGCCGCGGCGAATGCGTGTCCGTTGCGCATCATTTCGCCGCGCAATCGTGTCCGTTGCGATATCGACCGGTCGCGCCCGGACAGGCTATACCGAGGTCAGGCCCTGTCTACGGACCTGTTTCCAGTCTCAGGAGGCCACTATGTTCACAGAAAGCCGAACTCAGGATTTCCTGGCCGTGGTGCTCGGTGTCTTCACCGCCCTCTCCCCGATCTGGGTGGCGACCAACGACCGAGCAGTGTGGACGATGATCGTGCTCGGAGCGCTCATCGCACTCACCGGACTCGCCCAGATGTACCGGCCCTCGATGGCAGCGGCCGATTACGGCATGGCACTGTTCGGCGCACTGCTGTTCATCGCACCGTGGGCCATGGACTACACCGGCTACAACGGGGCGTCGTGGACGTCCTGGGTCGTCGGAATCGTCACCGTCGTACTCGCCGTGGCAGCACTGCCGGCGGTGGCCGGCCGGATGCACGGGGCCGCGACGCACCACTGAGCCACAACCACCTCGACGAGCTACCCGCCGGCCGAGCCCGGCGGGCAGACTCATTTGCGCCATCGACATCACCGGGAAAATTTCGAGAGGACCCGACAGACCCGGCACGCAGCGGGCGTCCGGTGAGCCCTTCTCCGCCGGTTTCCGTACATCCCGCCGTCCGGGCACGTCAGAGCCGCGTATCCGGATGTCCCGGGCGCGGATCCGCGCGCCGACCGCTCTCGGCCGGGATGTAATACTGATCACCGCGGGCGGCTCACGCACCATTCATGGGCTTCGCACACTAGAACGAAAACCACCCCGGCGGGTAAGAATGGGCCCATGGATGCCGAAAATGCCAGCCTCGGAGACGAACGTCGCGGCCGCCAGGAGGAGTACGGCCGGGCGCACCCGAACTCCGAGTCGAGGGGCTTCGCCGGCTTCGGATCGAACGAATTCGATTCGGCGAATGGAACGAACGGCGCCACGAACCGATCCGATTCCGTTCCGGATCACGGTTATACGTGGACCCCCGCACCACCGTCCACTCCCACGCAGAACCAGCACAGCACCGGCGGGTCGGCGGCATTGGATCCGTTCGCCGCCTGGAACACCCCCGGAGTCATCGGTGACACCGCCGCGGTCGGCGTCATGACATCCGGCGCCCAGGAACCGGATTCCCGCTTCAGCACCTCACCGACGGACCCGTCCCGGTTCCCGGCACCTCCCGATGACCCCAACGGACCGGATACCGCTGCCCTGTCCACCCGGCACACCGCCGGATCCGCGAGCGATCCCGGGCAGACCGATCCCGGGGCGCTGCCGCGAATACCGCAGCAGAGCCCCGGCCAGGCCGGCGAACACTCGGCCGCCCTCGCCTCCTCGGCACGGATCCCCGCGCCCGGGTCGCCGTACGCGGCCGATTCACCGCCGGCCGCCGAGCCCACGATCCCGGCCTCGGCCGGGCGGCCGGGATCCGACCCGTTCTCCGTCCCGACCACCCAATTGCCCACCTCGGGCTCGATGGAGGCCGCCTACCCGCTGCCGCCCGAGACACCGCAGCGCCCCGATGCCTACGGCGATTCGTCCCCGGACACCGGATCGCTGCCGAGCTGGCTCAGCTCGATCGGGGACGAACCGGCACCGCACCCGCTGGAGACCGGTGGCCGACGCCGCAAACTCGATCTCACCGAACCCGGCCCCTCCGCGGACGCGTTCAACCCTTTCGAGGACCAGCATTCGCCCGGCCACGAGGAGAACTCCGCGGCCACGGTCACCGATCCGCGTGCGCTGTCCGGTGTTCCGGGCGAAGAGCGCGAGCCCGCGCTCGACAATGATTCCGCTGCGCGGCCGGAACTGCCGTCGCGTGGGCTGCCCACCCGCGGCCGCACCGCACCCGGGCCGGGCCCCGAGGAGGAATCCGCCGCACCGCCGTTGCCGGCCCGGCGCCTGCCGCGGTCCGCGGCCCGGCACGCCCCCACTCCGGCCGACGAGCCGAACACGGCGCCGCCGAACGCCCACGAAGCGCTACCGGCGAACTCCGTGGGCCTGCACGAACCGGTACCGGCCGGCGACCCGTCCGGCGCTTCCGACAGCGACCGCGAACTGCCCAGCCCGCGGCAGTTGCCGCGGTCCGCGGCCCGATACAACACCGACGACGAACAGTCCGGCGCCCACGGCGATCAGCAGCCCGCGCTGCGGATCGCGGCACAGCCCGAGGAGGCGGGTCCGGCCGACGAGACCGCCGCGCACACCCCTCCGCCGCGGCTGGCCCCACCGGAGGGCACCCCGATACTCGACCGGCTGCTCGATCCCGAGCCCGCGCACGGTATCGACCCCGACGACGAATCCGGCGCGCCGGTGGCCGAATTGCTCACCCGGATCCTGGAGTCCGAGGATCCCCGGCACGCCGGTTCCGCGGAGCCGGCCGAAGAGGCGCCGGAAACCACCGCTGCGGCGGTATCACCGCTGACCCTCGTTCCCGATACCGCGAGTGAGCCGGCCCCGGAATCGGGTGACGGAGCCGATTCCCGGCCGCCGCTGGAAACGCGGCGCTCCCGGCGGGCGCGGGAGGAGGCCGAGGCCGCCAAGTCGGCGGCGCCGGACCGTTCGGAGGCGACACTGTCGGGCCCCGCCCCGGAACCGGTACCGGCGCTGCCGATGGCCCGGCGCCCGGTGCCGGTGGAGGACACCGCATCCCGGCACAGCCGCAGCGAGGAAGGCGCCGATATAGACATCCACCTCATCATGCGTTTGCTGACCGCGAGCGATGATCTCGAAGTCCTGGCCGGACAGGCGGAGACGGGCGAGGTGTCGGCCGCGGAGGTGGCCCGCGCCGCACGCGAGGCGCGGGCCGCGGTCCTGTCCGCGGTCACCGCCTGGTACGGCGGCCCTGCCCAGATGGTGAAGTTCGCCAACGCCCTGCTCCAGGCCGCCCGCGAATCCTGATCTCGCGCACCCGGTACCCGGCGGCTTCGAGCCCACCCGGACCGCGAGGTGGGGTTCGCGGCGTCGGGCCGGGAACTCGGCCGTGCCGGGCCATGGTCATCGGCTCGAGCGTGCGGACCTCACCCCGGCCGGCTCGCCGCGAGATATCCGGCGAGATCGCGGATGGTGTGGTGGGTGAGTACAGCGATCAGAGGTATCTCCCGGCCCAATTCACCACTGAGCCGCTGCTGGAGGCGGGCCAGCAGGATGGAATGGCCACCCAGGTCGAAGAAGCTGTCGTCGAGGCCCACCCGATCGACGGCGAGCAGCTCCTGCCAGATCGTGGCGAGTCGCCGCTCCAGCTCTTTTTCCGGCTCCGCGGACCGCGGCGCGGACAGGGCCTCGGCTGTCTCTGGTGCGGGTAGTGCGGTCCGGTCCACCTTCCCGTTGGCGGTGACGGGTAACCGTGGCAGGAGGAGGAAGCGCGTCGGTACCAGATAGTCGGGTAGCGATCGGGCCGCAAAGCGGCGAAGTTCCGTGGCGTCCGGTACAGAGCCCATATCAGCAGGTACCAGATAGGCGACCAGTTCGATATCGCGCTGCCCGCCGGGGGAATAGGGCTCCACGTGTACGGCAGCGACGGCCGGATGCCGACTCAGCCGATAGGCTGCTTCGGCGGGTTCGACCCGATTCCCGCGGATTTTGACCTGATTGTCCAGCCGTCCACGGAATTCGATACTGCCGTCGGGTAGCCGACGACCCAGATCCCCGGTGCGATACATCCGCATTCCGGGGCGTGCGGCCCACGGATCCGGGACGAATCGTTCCGCGGTCAGGTCTGGGCGGCCCAGATAGCCACGGGCGACTCCGGCGCCCGCGATGTACAGCTCGCCGATATCGCCACTCGCCACCGGCCGCAAATCACCGTCCAGCAGATGGACCCGCGCACCGGGGATCGGCTCGCCGATCGGCGGCAGGTCGTTGTCCGACTCTCCGGGCGTCACCACGCCGGCGGTGGTGATGATGGTGGTCTCGGTCGGCCCGTAGCAATTGACCAGCCGGAAGGGCAGCTCCGGTGCGGGACGTCGCCGCAGAATCTCACCACCGGTCAACAGCACCCGCAAGGAGCCACGCCGACCGAACCAGTCCAGCCGGAGCAGCGGCTCGGCCAGTGCGGTCGTGAGGAACATATGGGTGACTCGGCGCTCGAGCAACCACTCCCGCAGGCGCGGCGGGTCGAGCGTGACCGCGTGATCCACTACGTCCAGGCATGCGCCGCTGGTGAGAGCCAGCCAGATTTCCAGCAATGCCGCATCGAAACCGGGTGATGCCGCCATGGCGAACCGGTCACCGGCCGCCACGGCGAAGGCGGTGCGCGCCGAGTCGAGGAAAGCGGCCAGCGATCGGTGTTCGACCATCACCCCTTTGGGGGCTCCGGTGGAACCGGAAGTGAAGACGATATAGGCGAGTTCGGTCGGCGCGGCGGGGCCCGCGGAATCCGTGTGGCGCGCGGCCGCCGGGTCCGTCGGCCGCCCGAGCACCTCCTCGACCGTGATTACCGAAGAAACGGTGCCCCCGGCGTCGAGTCCTCGCGTCCTGAGAATCTCCCTACTGGTCACAACGGTATTCACGGAGGCCGCGGTGAGAATTCCGGCAACCCTTTCCGGCGGGTGGGCCGGATCGATCGGCAGAGCGGCCCGCCCGGCTTCGGCGACGGCGACCGCCGCGACCGCCAGGTGTCTGCCCCGCGGCAGCAAGATGGCCACCGGTGAATCATCGGCCCTTGCGTGCTCGCGCAACACCACCGCGAGCCGGCTCACCTGATCGCCGAGTTCACGGTAGGTCACCGTCTCCACACCGTGACACAGGGCGAGCGAATCCGGCCGACGATCGACGCACCACCGAAACAGCTGGAGTGCGGGCTCAGCGGACGACAACTCAGCCGGCATGGCCTGCCGGACTCACCTCTGACAGCCGCGCCCCGATATCGGCGACGAGTTCGTCCAAATGGGTGCGCAGGAAAAGGTGTCCGCCCCCGTCGATTTCGACTGCGGTGCAGGGGCCACCCGTCACCGCCGCCCAGCCGCGCATATCCGCGGGATCAATGGTGTGGTCGCTTCCGCCGCGATAGGTGGTGATCGGTTGGTCCACCAATGGTTCGGGTAGGTACCGGTAGTTCTCGTACAGCGCGAGATCGGCGCGCATACCGGGGAAATACGCCGCCATGAAAGCCGCGTTGGCCAGCACGTCCTCGGGTGCCCCACCGAAGGAGCGGATGTAGTCGACGAGTTCGGCATCGGTACTCGCGGCGGGTGGATGCGTTTCCCGGACGCCCGGTGCCGATTGGGCGCTGACAAACAGGCGGCTCGGTCGGTGACCGGCGACCGATCGCAAATGGCGGGCCAGTTCGAACATCACCAGCGCGCCCAAACTGTGTCCGAACAAGGAAAACGGCTGCTCCGAGTCGATGACCTCGTTCAGTTCGGCGGCGATCTCTCGGACGAGGCCGTCCATATCGGTGATACCGGTTTCGCGGATCCGCCGTTCCCGCCCCGGCAACACAATGGCGGTGATATCGGCGATCCCAGCGAACGCCGCCGGCCAGGCATGGAATTCGCTGGCAAAGGCTCCCGCGCCCGCCAGGCACAACAGTCGGGGCGCGCCCGTGGCGGGCCGCCCGAAATCGGTGAACCAGGGGCTGGGGGCGCTCACAGCGTGGCCTCCGCTACCGTGTCGGCTGCGATTCGGTCGGCCAGCGCGGCAATCGTCGGATGCTGGAAGATATCGACCGGCGCCAGCTCCACACCCCGGTCCTGGTTGATGCGGTCGATGAACCGGGCCACCCGAATGGAATTCAACCCGAGAACGAACAGATCGTCGGCCACGGTCACCTCGGTGGCGCCGATGAGCTCTTCGGCCAGCGCGATCAGGTAACGCTGCAAGTCGGTGGCCGGTTCCGCCGCGGGCGCTTCCGGACGCCGCAGCAGCTCGTCGGGGTCGGGCAGTGCCGTCATATCGACCTTGCCCCACGCGGTGGTCGGAATACGGGGTACGACGACATAGGTGGTGGGCGCCAGCTGCATGGGCAGCTGTTCCTCCATGAAGAGCATGAGATCGTCTCGGTTCAGGGCCGTGGCATCCGGGCCGGTGACGTATGTCACCAGTCGGTCCTTGTGCACTCGCACAGCGGCATCGGCGACGGCCGGATGGCGCAGCATCTGGGCGCGGATCTCGCCCAGCTCGACGCGTAGTCCACCGAGTTTGACCTGATCGTCGTCGCGGCCGAGGAAAACCAATGTGCCGTCGGCACGGCGGACCGCTCGGTCACCGGTCCGGTAGGCGCGCCCCCACTGGGTTTCGACGAAGCCGTGCGCCGAATCCACGTTCAGATACCCCCGCGCGATACCGGCCCCGCTCAACCAGATCTCCCCCGGTTCGTCGACCTCGGTGGCGGTCAGATCGTCGCGCAGTACATCGACCCGCACCCCGGGGATGGGTTCACCGAGGCCGATCTCGGTTTCGGTGCCCGAGATCCGGGCCGCGGTGGCCCAGATGGCGGCTTCGGTCGGCCCGTAGGCGTTGATCAGTACCCGCCCGGGGGCCCACTGTCCGGCCAGTTCGGTATCGAGGGCTTCGCCGGCACTCAGCAGGAGCCGAACCGATCGATGGTCCGCCGGATCGAGACTACGCAGGGTGGTGGGGGTGGCGACCAGAGCGGTGATCTGGTTGGTGCGCAGAAACCGGCGCAGCGGTAGCCCCGGATGACGTTGTGCTTCATCGGCGATATGAACGGTGGCGCCCGCGCAGAGTGCCAGCGTCAGCTCGAACAGAAACGCGTCCACGGTGAAGGGTGCGATGAGAGCAACCCGATCCCCCGGCTCGATATCGAGCAAGGCGTGCTGCGCGGCGATGGTATTGGCCAGCGACCCGTGTTCGACCACCACACCTTTGGGCACCCCGGTGGAACCGGAGGTGAAAACGATATACGCGGCATCGTGAGGCTGCGGTCGCCTGAATTCCGCAGTGTCAGGGCTGCGGGCCGGGTCGAGGGGCGCGTCGACTATGTACGCGCCACCTGCCTCGTCGACGAGTTGGCTGCGCCGGGCCGGAGGCAGATTGGTTTCGAGCATCAGTACAGTCGCGCCGACCGCGAACACCCCGATCGCCGCGGCAACGGCGTCGACCGAACGTGGCAGACAGACCGCGACCACGTCCTGCGGCTGCACCCCCCGATCCGACAGTTCGGCTGCCCACGCTCGACCGGCGGCGGCGAGTTCGGCATAGGTCGCGGTGGCGTCCTTGCCGACCACTGCGGTCGCGGTAGGCGACCGGCGCACATGGGTGTCGAACAGTTCGAGGAAGGTCGGGGCGGTGGTTTCGGTCATGGATGTGGCCTTTCTGGCGAGACAGCGCAGGTGACGGGCAGGGCGGTGGGGCCGGGCAGGGTGATGTTCGCGCCCCATCGGGTGTCGCTCGTCGTGCGGGTCAGGGGTAGATCACGCAACTGGTCGCACACGATTTGCGCTTCCAGCCGGGCGAGTTGGGCACCGGGGCACCGATGCGCCCCCTCGCCGAACGCGATATGACGCGGCGGATGATCGGATCGCGATCGCTGGTATTCGGTATGGCCGACCGCACCCAGCAGCACGAGCACCGATTGGCCCGCCGAAATCGTTCGGGAGCCGATGGTTCGGTCGGCGGTGGCGGTGCGGGCGATGAATCGCGACGGTGAGATCCGTGCCAGTTCGGTCTCGAGTTCGAACTCACCCTGGTCGGCCTTCGACTCTGCCGACCGGTTGGTGAGGTGGTCGAGCATGGCGACCGCGATCAGCCCGCTGGTGGTCTGGTGGCCGGCCGCGATCAGCATCACCAGATTGGCGGCGATGTCCTCATCGTCCAGACCGCCGAGAGCATCGGCCTGCCGGACCAGTTCGCCGGCGCCGTCGTCGGCTGGGTAGCGGCGCTTGTGACGGATCACTTCGAGAGCGAATTGCCGGAACTCCGCCACCGCCGCCGATACTGCCTCGCTCGCCGTCCGCTCGATCCCGGTGATCACCCGTACGTAGGCGTCGGACATGGTGAGCAGGCGCTCGGGGTCGATCTCGGGCAATCCCAGTAGCTGCGATATCACCGCCAGCGGGACGGGCACGGCGATATCGGCGACCAGATCGAACGTTTCGCCCTCGCGCGCTCGCCGGCACGCCCGCTCGGTCGCCGCGGCGATACTGTCGGCCGCTGCCCGGACCCGACGCGGGGACAGGACTCGGCTGATCACCGGGCGTAACCGGGCGTGGGCCGGCCCGTCCAGGAACATCAATTGACGACCGAGAAGATCGGCCAGTGCGCCGCGGTCTGCTTCCGGCAGGTTCGGGTGCAGTAGACGCTCGGGCCGGGAACTGAAACTGCCGTCCCGCAGAACCTGGACAGCGGCCGAACGTTCGGCGATCAGCCAGCTCTGGGTGTACGGGTCCCAATGCACGGGATCGGCTGCGGCCAATCGCTCGAACAGCCGCTGAGCGCTTTCTCGGGACGGGTCGGCGACCAGCTGGAACAGACTGAGCGCTCGCTGATCGACCGGGTCGACTACGCGGGTCACTGCATTACACCTGGCCCGATCGAGCTGTCCGGCGCGCGTCGGCCGCGCCGGGCGGCAGATAGCCGATAGCGGAATCGGGCCTGATTCGCAAAATCTTCCCGTCTTGCGGCATATAAGCCCGCAACGCGAAACACGGCCACGGCGCCCGGCCGACCGAATGGCGCGGGTTGCGGATACTCGTATCCCGGCTGTCGCGATAGAACTCACCGATGGTGATGCCCTGACGCAGCAGCCGGCCCCGTAGATCGGTGCGGATCTCGGTGAGAACGTCCGGGTTCGCGCCGATTCGGGTGAAGACGAGGAGGTGCGCCACCCAGATCCGTTCCCCGGCCGGTGTTCGGCCGAGCTGCTCGGCCAGCCATCCGGCTTCGTCCAGCAGGGTATCGATCATGACCGGCCGGGCAGTGTCGGTGGATTCGACAACTGTGAGGGTGTCCCGGGAAATGGCCGCGGGCACATAGGGGCACAACGCTCCCGCCCGGCCCAGTGCCGGGGACGGACCGCCGATCACGGACCGGGCCCAGCGCGCAGTGTCCACCGCCCACGGCGGATGCTCAGTCGGTGCGGCGAGGATCTGCCCGACAGTGACCCGTGCGGGTGAACAACAGCTGCCCTGAGACATGGCCGGACCCTTCTGTAACGCGTGGTACTTCTTGAACGTACAGACCGTCGAACCGCTCCAGCAGAGCGTGGATCGCGATCACCGCCACCATCCGGGCCAGGCGCGCGCCGACGCAGGAGTGCGGACCGAAGCCGAACGCCAGATGCTCCGCGGTCCGGTTGTCCGGATCGATTTCGCCGGCGGCGGGGAACACTGTCTCGTCCCGCCCCGCGGCCGCCAGGTCGATACGGATATGGGTCCCGGCCACGACCCGCTCGCCGGCGAGGGTCACCGGGGCCAGCGCGGTCCGATGCGTGCTGGTCAGAGGCGGGTGACAACGCAGCACTTCCTCGACCAGCCGCGGCACCACAGCGGCGTCGGCGGACAACTTCCGCCGCATTCCCGGATCAGCGGCCACACTGGTGACGAGCGTGGTGAGCAAGTTGGTCAACGGCGCGTAGGCAGCCACGACCAGCGCATGGCACACCCGGATCACGTCGCTGTCCGGTACCGGCTGCGCACCGGCTTCGACCACCATCGCCGCCAGCGGGCTGTGGTCCGGACAGGTTCGCAATCGGCTGATGCGACCGCCGAGCCAGTTCGTGAAACTCTCCGCGTGGTCGGCGTGGCCGGCCAGGAGATCCGCCGATACGGTGCCGGTACGCGAGATCGCCGTCATCGCCCGGAGCCATTCGCGGAATTCGGCGTGGTACCGGTCCTCGCCGCCGAGCACGGCCGCAAGTACTACGGTCACCAACGGCTCGGTGAACTTCGACCGGAAATCGAGCGGGCGTCCGATCCCGAGCCCGCAAACAAGTTCTTCCGCGGCCCCGGTGATCTCCGGGCGTAGCCGCTCGAGTACTTCCGGCGCCATACCGCGTAGGGCGATACGCCGCAGCCGCCGATGCTCGGGTCCATCCGCGCAGGCCAGGCTCGAGGGCATGACCAGATAACTGAGCTGCCTGCCGGTGAGCGCCGAGGAATGGGCGGCTACCGCGCGGGCGGCGTCGGGGCCGAGAGCGAATCGAGACGAGAAGCCGGCTGTATCGGCGAGCACATCACGGGCATCGGCGTAGCCCACGGTAACGCGCGGATCCGCTCCGATCTTCGAGCCGGGCTGAGTTTGCTGACCCTGCGCGGTGGATTTCGAATCCACCGTACGGTCACCGTCGGCGGCCGGGTGCATGGCCGTGTCCATCCTTCCCGCATTCGAGCGCCCCGGCGTCGTACTCGGAGCCGGATGCTCGGTCAACTGTAGGACGACGCGATAGATTGCGCAGCCCGAGGCGGATTCCGGTTCGGATCGGACCGGGCCGCCACATCCGGGGCCGGTCACGCACCACCGTTCGGGAGTCGGGTCGGCGGTCGTCCGAAACCGTTGTCTCGGGTGGCCCGGCCGGCAGTAGCCGACAATGCGCCGGTCGCTGTGCACCTGTCCCCGCGCCCGAATCGCAGTACGCGGCCGAGTTGCCGCCGACCGCCGATCCGACTGCTTCAGGCCGCCCGCGAAACCTGTTTCGGCGCCGACGCATCCGGCGCCCTGCGGCAGGGCCGGGCTTTCCGGCGTACCGCGATCACGGGTGCGCCGCCGTCGGTCGGTCGTCCCCGGCCACGGCCTGCCACCGTCGCACCAGCCGGCGGCAGGCGGCCACCAACTCCGGGGGCTCCACATCGGCGAGGTCGGTATCGAATGTGGCGAGCAGTCCGGCGACACCGGCCCAGGACCAGGCACCGACGGTGAGTCGGCAGTGATCGGAATCGAGGTGCTCGACAACCGATCCACCCGGCGCCCAGCGCGCGACAGTCTCCGCCGGCAGCTTCAGCCGCGCGCTTCCGGTGCACTCCCACGCGGCGGGAGTGTCCCCACGGTCGTGGGTGCTCATGACCAGGCCGGCGAGATCACCGCCGGGCAGCTCACGGCGTGTGAATCGAATCCCCGTGGGCGAGTGCAGGTGGAGGCGGTCGAGTCGGTGCACCCGCCAGGCGAGGTCGGCGTGGTCGTATCCGACCAGGTACCACCGGCCCGCCCAGACCACCAGGTGATGGGGTTCGAGGCGCCTGGCCGGCGAGAACTCGGCGGTACCGGGGTCGGGGCGGGTACCGCAGGGCCCGAGGATTTCGACGATGAGCACCTCGTGACGTCGCACGGCACTACCCGCCGCCTGCAACGCGGCCGCCTCGATGGGTTGGGCCGGAAACTCCCAATAGTTCTGCAAACTCGTCAGCCGCAACGCCGCCACGGCCGCTCGTAGCCTGACGGGCATGACCTGTTCCAGGGTCTCCAGCGCCCGTTCGGTGTGGTCGGCGAGGCCGGAAACCGTGGTCGGAGCCGTTTGTAGTGCTATCGCGACCGCGAGCGCTTGGTCCTCGTCGAACTGCAGCGGGGGCAGCGTGTGGCCCGTCCCGAGCCGATAGCCGCCCGCCGGTCCACGCAGCGTGACAACCGGATAGTCGAGCGACCGCAGTGTTTCGATATCCCGCCGAACGGTGCGCTCACTGACCTCGAGCCGGGCGGCGAGCGCACCGAGCGACCAGCTCCGTCGAGTGGCGAGCAACGACAGCAGGCGCAGTGCGCGCCGGGAGGTATCGGCCACCATTCCAAGGTAGTGGACATTCGATGGCCACCACCGATGGCAGTGTCGGTCCGGCAATCGTCCGACAACAGCTCGAGGAGCCGGAACACAATGCGCATCATCATCGTCGGCGGCGGAATCGGCGGCTTGGCGCTGGCCGCCGGACTACGCCGGCACGAGTTCGATGTATCGGTCTTCGATCGCGATCTCGACGTCGCGGAGACCGGTGGCTACCACATCACACTCGACGGCCGTGCACAGGCGGCGCTCCGGGAACTCGTCGCACCGGAGATCTTCGAACGACTTCTGCGGTCGGCGTCGGCATTGCGGCTGCGTGACCGGGACGCACTCTGGGATCGGCGCGGGCGCCTGTTGGCATACGGGCCGCGGCTCGAGGACAGCCCCAGCGTGGATATCGACCGCATCACCCTGCGGACCGTGCTGGCCGACGCGGTCGGACCCGACCTGAGTCTGGGCCGGACGGTCACCGAGATCGCCCGCACCGCGGACGGCGAACCGTCGGCGGTCTTCGCGGACGGACCCGCGTGCCGGGGAGATCTCCTGGTAGGCGCGGACGGTGCCCACTCGACGGTCGCCCGGTATCTGGCAGGCGGCCCCACCAGCGAACCCACGGGGATAATCGGCTTCTCCGGGCGGACCGGCGCCGAACACCTCGGCATATCCGAGCGGCAACGACTCGGAACGCGCTCGAGTATGGCGATCGGCCCGCGCACCACGGCGTTGTATATCGGTTTCCTCGACCCGGTGGCCAACGCCGTGCTCGACGCGCCGGAGGGCCGGGAAGCGGTCACCACCGGACCGACCTATATCTGGGGCGCCATGTTTCCCGAGTCCGCCGCGACCGAGGCGATGCGCACGCTCCGCGGCACCGCCCTGCGGTCCGCGCTGCTCACCGCTTTCGACCGTGGCGGCTGGAGCCGGCGCACGCTCGAGGTCGTCGCACGAGCCGAGCCCGGCAGTATCGCCGCCTTCCGCTTCAACGCGGCGTCGACCCGGGCCCGGGACCTGGCGCCGTGGGCCGCCGGCTCTGTCACAGCCCTCGGCGATGCCGTCCACGCCACCCCGCCCACCGCGGGTATGGGTGCCGGAGCCGCCATCCGGGATGCCGCGAGTCTGGTCGCGAACCTGCGCGCGGTCGCTTCCGGTACGATCACGCTGCCCGTCGCCGTGAGCCGGTTCGAGGCGGAGATGCGGGTACGGGGAAGCGAAACCCTCTCCGCGGCCATGCGGACGGTCCGCTGGATGCGAGCCACCGGTACACCGCTCGGCGCGGCGATCACCGCGACAGCGATCCCGATACTGGCCGCCGCCAACATGCTCGGGGGCAGACGCTGAATCGACCGCCCGGCCGTGCCCAGCGAACAGGTCCGGCAACGCGTGACGATGGTGGCGGACCCGCGTCGGTTCACCTTGGCGCGACGTGCCGCCGCAGTACGGACCCTGGCAGGCGATCGATAGCCTGTTCCGGCGCCGGCAACGCGCCGGAGCATGGGTTTTCGTCCTGAAAATGCTGCAGGCCTTCGCCGAGGCCAGTGGTGAAATCGACTGGCAGGCGAGTGTGGATTCCATGATCATGCGCGCCCACCAGCACGCTGCCGGAGCCCGCCGCAACCGGCCCAACTCCGACAACGGCGCGTTACGGTGGAGCACGAAGACCTCCGGTAGGTGACTGCGTTCCTGGACAGCTCGCACTTCACTCGGAGGTCTTCGTTTTGTCAGCCCACCACGCCGTCACCAACGTCCGTGGTCAGTACACCTGGTCAGTTCAGGGAAGAACCTGCGGGACCACGTCGGGGTTCACCGCACCGACCAAGGCGCCGATCAGCCCACCGAGGATCGGCCCACCGGAACCCGTGGCCGAACCGACCGCCGAGCCGATACCGGCGCCCAGAGCAGCGCCGTTCAACACGGGATCGGGGTACTGGGCGCCCGGGTTGGTCTTGACCTCCTGAGGCTCCTCCAGCGGAATACCGGCAATCGGCGTGGCCTGCGCATCGGCCATCGGCCCGGCGTCGGCGGAAGCGCCCCCGGCGACGACCGTGGCGGCGATCAGCGGCAGCGTCGAGGCGACGACGGTTTTGACGACATTGTTCGAGATCATTGCTAGCCCTTCGAACGAGTTGTGAAGTTGCCGAAGGGTATCCGTCAACACGGCAGCTCCCCACCGCTGGAAAGGCTCTGACAGCGAATTCCCGCCGCGGCCACAGTCATAGGGTCTATCGGCACGCCTGCCGAGGAGCGATCGTTCGAGTCGTTCCGGCCGTCAGGCCAGTGGGTCGTCTTCACCGTGCACCCGCCACTCGACTCCAGTTCAGCAAGCAGAAACTACCACCGCACCAGTGCCCACCACCTGTAGCGCTGTCCCCCGCCGGATACGTCCGTAGGATGAATCAGCCGTCCGTGGCGACTGGATCGTCGAACTCGACCCACTCCCGTCCCGGCATCATGGCGTTATGGCTGTGACGCCATCGAGATCACCGAACTTCGCCAACGTATCGAGGGAAACGACGGCACGACCGGTTTCCGCAGCATGCGCTGCGATGATCAGATCGTGTGCGCCGCGTGGTCTACCCGATCGACGCACCTGCGCCAGGAGTTGGGCGTGGCGAGTGGCTGTGGCGTCGGTGTATTCGAGATTATCTGAATCCAACGGGTCGGGCTACGCCTGGGGGTGGTTCATCTCGTGCATCCTGCCGTACGAAACGAAAACGGCGCCGCCCCTTGCGGAGCGGCGCCGTTCCCAGCGATTCAGTGAATCACTTGATGATCTTCGTGACGCGACCGGCGCCGACGGTGCGGCCACCCTCGCGGATCGCGAAGCGCAGACCCTCGTCCATGGCGACCGGCTGGATCAGCTTCACCGACATCTCGGTGTTGTCGCCGGGCATCACCATTTCGGTGCCCTCGGGCAGGGTCACAACGCCCGTCACGTCAGTCGTACGGAAGTAGAACTGCGGACGGTAGTTGTTGAAGAACGGGGTGTGGCGGCCACCCTCGTCCTTGGACAGGATGTAGGCCTGACCCTCGAACTCGGTGTGCGGGGTGGTGGTGCCCGGCTTGATGACGACCTGGCCGCGCTCCACGTCCTCGCGCTTGATGCCACGGATCAGCAGACCCGCGTTGTCACCGGCCTGCGCGGTGTCCAGCATCTTGCGGAACATTTCGATACCGGTGATGGTGGTCTTGGTCTTCTCCGGACGGATGCCGACGATCTCGACTTCCTCGTTGAGGTTGACCACACCGCGCTCCACACGACCGGTGACGACGGTGCCACGACCGGTGATGGTGAAGACGTCCTCGATCGGCATCAGGAACGGCTTGTCGGTCTCACGCACCGGGTCCGGGATGGACTCGTCGACCGCGTTCATCAGCTCGATGATGGATTCGCTCCACTTCTCGTCGCCCTCCAGCGCCTTCAGGCCGGAAACGCGCACCACGGGGGCGTCCTCGTCGAACTCCTGCGAAGCCAGCAGCTCGCGGACCTCCATCTCGACGAGCTCGAGGATTTCCTCGTCGTCGACCATGTCCGACTTGTTCAGCGCGACCAGGATGTAGGGCACGCCGACCTGACGGGCGAGCAGCACGTGCTCACGGGTCTGCGGCATCGGGCCGTCGGTGGCCGCGACCACCAGGATGGCGCCGTCCATCTGCGCCGCACCGGTGATCATGTTCTTGATGTAGTCGGCGTGACCGGGGGCGTCTACGTGGGCGTAGTGGCGCTTCTCGGTCTGGTACTCGACGTGGGAGATGTTGATCGTGATACCACGAGCCTTCTCCTCCGGCGCCTTGTCGATCTGATCGAAGGCAAAGCTCTCGTTCAGATCCGGATACTTCTCCGCCAGCACCTTGGTGATCGCAGCCGTCAGCGTGGTCTTGCCGTGGTCGACGTGACCGATGGTGCCGATGTTGACGTGCGGCTTCGTCCGCTCGAACTTCGCCTTCGCCACTGTGGTGTCCTCCTGGACTTGTTGTTGCTTGCAGTTGCAGCAGTGCGGATTGATTTACAAGGGGGTCGTGCAGACGACCGGGCGATATTACTCGCCGGTCGCCTTGGCGATGATCTCCTTCGACACGTTGGCCGGAACCTCCGCGTACGAATCGAACACCATGGAGTAGTTCGCCCGGCCCTGGGTCTTCGACCGCAGGTCACCGATGTAACCGAACATCTCCGAGAGCGGAACCAGCGCCTTGACGACACGGGCACCACTGCGTTCCTCCATGGCCTGGATCTGGCCACGGCGGGAGTTCAGGTCGCCGATCACATCGCCCATGTAGTCCTCGGGCGTGGTGACCTCGACCGCCATCAGCGGTTCGAGGATCACCGGACCGGCCTTACGGGCCGCTTCCTTCAGGGCCTGCGCGCCGGCGATCTTGAACGCCATCTCCGAGGAGTCGACGTCGTGGTACGCACCGTCGAGCAGCAGCACCTTCAGGTTGACCAGCGGGTAACCGGCGAGCACACCGTACTGCATGGCGTCCTGTGCGCCCGCGTCGACCGAAGGGATGTATTCCTTCGGCACGCGGCCACCGGTGACCTTGTTCTCGAACTCGTAGGTGGCGCCGTCTTCACCGACGAACGGCTCGAGCGCGATGATGACCTTCGCGAACTGACCCGAACCACCCGTCTGCTTCTTGTGGGTGAATTCGAGCTTCTCCACCTTCTTGGTGATCGTCTCGCGGTAGGCCACCTGCGGCTTGCCGACGTTCGCCTCGACCTTGAATTCGCGCTTCATCCGGTCGACCAGGATGTCCAGGTGCAGCTCGCCCATACCGCCGATGACGGTCTGGCCGGTCTCCTGGTCCAGCTTCACCGTGAAGGTCGGGTCCTCTTCGGCGAGCTTCTGGATCGCGGTGCCCAGCTTCTCCTGGTCGGACTTGGTCTTGGGCTCGATGGAGACCTCGATGACCGGGTCCGGGAAGGTCATGGACTCCAGCACGATCTGGTTGTTCGGATCGCACAGGGTGTCGCCGGTGGTGGTGTCCTTCAGGCCGATGACCGCGTAGATGTGGCCGGCGCTGACCTGTGGTACCGGGTTCTCCTTGTTGGAGTGCATCTGGAACAGCTTGCCCAGCCGCTCCTTCTTACCCTTGGTCGCGTTGATGACCTGGGCACCGGAGTCGACCTTGCCCGAGTAGACGCGGACGTAGGTCAGCTTGCCGAAGAACGGGTGCACCGCGATCTTGAACGCCAGGGCCGCGAACGGCTCGTCGGCGCTCGGCTTACGGGTGATGACCTCGTCTTCCTTGCCGGGCACGTGGCCCTGCACGGATTCGACATCCAGCGGCGAGGGCAGGTAGTCCACCACGGCGTCGAGCATGGGCTGCACGCCCTTGTTCTTGAACGCCGAACCACACAGCACCGGGTACAGCTCGGAGTTGACCGTCAGCTTGCGAATAGCGCCCTTGATCTCGTCGATCGAGAGCTCCTCGCCGCCGAAGAACTTCTCCAGCAGGGCCTCGTCCGATTCGGCGACGGTCTCGAGCAGTTCCTGCCGGTACTGCTCGGCCTTCTCCTGCAGATCGGCCGGGATTTCCTGGACCTCGTACTTCTCACCGAGCTTGGTCTCGCCGGTCCAGACCTTCGCGTTCATCTCGACCAGGTCGACGATGCCCTCGAAGGAGTCCTCCGCGCCGATCGGCAGCTGGATGACCAGCGGCTTGGCGCCGAGGCGGTCCTTGATGGTCTGCACGGTGAAGTAGAAGTCGGCACCGAGCTTGTCCATCTTGTTGACGAAACAGATCCGCGGCACGTCGTACTTGTCCGCCTGCCGCCACACCTGCTCGGACTGCGGTTCCACGCCCTCCTTGCCGTCGAAGACGGCAACGGCGCCATCGAGAACCCGCAGGCTGCGCTCCACCTCGACGGTGAAGTCCACGTGCCCCGGGGTGTCGATGATATTGATCTGATTCTGGTTCCAGAAGCAGGTCACCGCCGCGGAGGTGATGGTGATACCGCGCTCCTGCTCCTGCTCCATCCAGTCGGTGGTCGACGCCCCGTCATGGGTTTCGCCGATCTTGTAGTTCACACCGGTGTAGAAGAGGATGCGTTCGGTGGTAGTGGTCTTGCCCGCATCGATGTGGGCCATGATGCCGATGTTGCGGACCTTGTTCAGGTCGGTGAGCACGTCCTGTGCCACGGAAATCTTCCCCGCTCGTAGCTAGTTGGGATTTTCGCCGACGACCGATCGGTCGTCATCTGTCGTCAAAGCGGAAGCAGAGCTTCCGTAAGCCTCCCGACCCCGGAGCGATGGGCCGGGCAGACATCACCAGCGATAGTGCGCGAAGGCCCGGTTGGACTCGGCCATCTTGTGAGTGTCCTCACGACGCTTCACCGAGGCGCCCAGGCCGTTGCTGGCATCGAGCAGTTCGTTGGCCAGGCGCTCGACCATCGTCTTCTCCCGGCGGGCCCGGGAGAAGTTGACCAGCCAGCGCAGGGCCAGGGTGTTGGCGCGGCCGGGACGGACCTCGACCGGCACCTGGTAGGTGGCGCCACCGACGCGGCGGGGCTTGACCTCGAGCGACGGCTTGACATTGTCCAGCGCGCGCTTGAGCGTGACGACCGGATCGGTGCCCGTCTTCTCACGCGCCTGCTCCAACGCACCGTAGACGATGCGTTCGGCGGTGGACTTCTTGCCGTCGAGCAGGATCTTGTTGACCAGCTGCGTCACCAGCGGCGACCCGTAGACCGGGTCGTTGATCAGCGGACGCTTGGGAGCGGGGCCCTTGCGCGGCATATCAGCTCTTCTCCTTCTTGGCGCCGTAACGGCTGCGGGCCTGCTTGCGGTTCTTCACACCCTGGGTATCGAGCGAGCCGCGGATGATCTTGTAACGCACACCGGGGAGGTCCTTCACACGACCGCCGCGCACGAGCACCATCGAGTGCTCCTGCAGGTTGTGGCCTTCACCGGGGATGTAAGCCGTGACCTCGACCGCGCTGGTCAGCTTCACACGCGCGACCTTCCGCAGCGCGGAGTTCGGCTTCTTCGGGGTGGTGGTGTACACGCGGGTGCACACGCCACGACGCTGCGGGCTCCCCTTGAGGGCCGCGGTCTTGGTCTTGGCGACCTTGTCACGGCGACCCTTGCGGACCAGCTGGTTGATGGTTGGCATATACCGGCTTTCCTTTTATCGGTTATGGCGGTGTCAGGGCTGTTCATCGAGCTTTCACCCGCACGTCCAACCACGTTTCTCGCGTCCCGAGGTCGGGCGTGTCGCGCGTAGTTCAGGGCCCGATTTACAGGCACGCTGGAATCGTCAGCCGCTCTCGCTGGCCTACGTCTACGCTCGAACTTGCCCGTATCCTTCCGGGCACAGCGGTCCACTGTACTCGGGCGTAGTGAATAGGGTCAAAACCGGGGTGATGTTGTGATATGGCGGGCCGGCCACGGCCCCTCGAATTCCGGCTCTCGACCTCTCCCGGGCAGTCTCGCGTTTCCTTCTCAACCACCGGGCACCGCCGCTTGTTCCCGGTCCGACCCGGGGTCGCGGGGCGCGTACCGCGCGGAGCACCGGCGCAGTACTAACGAGCGATATTGAGCGTCAGTTCGAGTAGTTTCTTGGCGGCGGCGCACGGGTCGGCCGTCCCGCCCGAGGAGTTCACCCACCAGCCGATCACCCCGGAGTCGGCTGCGCTCGCGGTCATCCCGCACGAATTCGGGTCGTTCGGCCGCCGCACCTCCAGCGCGATGGTCCCCTGCACGGTGGTCTTGGTGCTGGTGTATCCGAGTTTGTCGTTGGTCTCCTGTTCCGTACGCAACGACCCGTTCTCGTACCAGTTCAGCGTGAGCATTCCGGAGCCGCCGCCGATATCCCACATACAGACCGCGCCGAAGAACGAATCGCTGATATAGGTGTTACCGCCGAGCGCATCGATGATCTGCTGCTCGGTCACCACTTCGCATTCGCGCAGCAGTTTGTCGATCTGGGCGGTGTCCACCGATTCGCCGCCGCCGACCGGGAGCGCGGTCCCTTCGACGGTACTGCCGCAGCCGGCGCCCAGCACAGTGACCGCCAGCAGGGCCAGCGCCGCGGCGGCGGTGCGCAGTCGCCGGTGGCGGGTTCGCAGACGTCGCATCCTCTTCACTCCAGCCGCTCGATTGTCAGTTCGGCCAGCGCCCGGCTGCGGTCGCACGGGTTGCCGCGGTCGGTGCTGAACGAACCCAGCGAGGTGGACCATTCGAAGAAGTCGTCGTCGAGCTGGACCGCGAGATCGCAGATGGTGCCGGTGGGATCGAGTGCCGCGAATCCGTTGCGGCCGCCGACGGTGATCGGTTCCGGCGGCCGGCCGTGCGTGGTGACCCAGGCCTTCTCTCTTTCCAGCGGGCTACCGCGATAGGAGGCGAAAGTGATCGAGGCGCCGCCCAGCCCGCCCGACTGCCAGTTGCAACCGACCGCGTTCTTGTACGACTGGACGATCTGCCGCAGACCCCCTACATCGCGTACCTCGTTATCGGTGACATGCCCGCATTCCCCCACGAACGGACCCAGCGCGGCCACTTTCGGCGCCGGACCGCGCGGCCCGTCGGCTTCCTCGGAGCCCTGGCCGGAACCGCAGCCCGTCAGAGCAAACGCCGCGGTTAACCCGAGGACTATCGCCGACCTGATCCGCATGCCGTGCACAATACCGACGAACGGCGTTACCCGAGGGCGGCGCAGGTAACCGGTGGTTTCCCACGCCGCCCGGCGCCGTCAGCGCAGCGTGACGACCACCTTGCCGGTGGCGGAGCGGTTTTCCAGCGACGCGACGGCCTGCGCGGCCTGTTCCAGCGGGAACAGCACCGCCTGCGGCGCGGCGATCTTGCCGGAGGCGAACAGCGGCTCGACCTCGGCCCACTGCTCGGCCAGATAGCCCGGGTGCGAGAGCATCCATTCACCCCAGCCCGCGCCGACGACCTCGACGTTCTTCAGCAGCAGCCGGTTCACCTTCACAGTCGGGATATCACCGCCGGTGAAGCCGACCACCAGCAGCCGGCCGCCGCGGGCCAGCGAGCGGATGCTGTCGGTGAAGCGATCACCACCGACCGGATCGAGCACGATGTCCACACCGCGGTTGTCGGTGAGTTCCTTGACCCGGTCCAGCCAGCCGTCGGTGAGTACGACATCGGTGGCGCCGTGCGCCCGGGCGACCTCGGCCTTCTCCTCGGTGCTCACCACCGCGATCACCCGGCCGGCGCCCAGTGCGCCCGCCAGTCGCAGGGTGGAAGTGCCGATACCACCGGCGGCGCCGTGAACCAGCACGGACTCACCTTCGGCGAGACGGCCGCGGTTGCGCAGGCAGAAGTGCACGGTGAGATCGTTGAACAGGATTCCGGCGCCCGCCTCGAAGGAGATGTTGTCCGGAAGTTTGAAGACCATCTCGGCGGCGGTGGCGGCGACTTCGCCCATGGCGCCACCGAGCATGGTGAGGGCACAAACGCGGTCGCCGGGCTGCACATGCGCGCCCTCGGGAGCTTCGCGCACCACACCGGCGACCTCGCCGCCGACCACGAACGGCAGCTGAGGTTTCATCTGGTAGAGCCCACGGGTCATCAGCACGTCGGGGAAGGCCACCCCGGCGGCGTGCACATCGATCACCACGCCGCCGGGCAACGGCTGCGGTTGCGGGATGTCGACGATCTCGATCGCTTCCGGCCCTTCGAGTTTGCTGACCTGAGCTGCGCGCATATGCCGACCTCTCTGTTCGCCGACCGGCGGCTATAGAGACGCGCCAGTCGATATGTACCAATCCACCCGTCCTCAACAACTTAATCGGCGTCACCGGCTCGAGTCCATCCCCCGATCGAGCCGGGCGGGCACGCACCGGCGCGTACGGCCGATCACCGCTGGTCGAGCGCCCCGCGCAGCGCGGTTTGTTTGTTGGGCTCGGCCGCGAGAGCAACGGGTGGGATTCCTAGCTCACCGGTAGCGCGGTCACCGATACCCGGGCTATGCACTGCAGACCATCGACCCGACCTTCAACTCCTATTCGCTGCCCGGTCACGGCGCTATCTGGAATTCGGTGGACAACATCATCGCCGGTACGCGATACGCCATCGAACGGTACGGATCGCTGAGCAATGTGCCCGGGGTGGTCGGGGTCTCCAACGGCACCGGTTACGTCGGATACCGACCGCCGCCACACGCCGAGCACAGAGAACCGACGGCTCGGCGTGGCGCTGTGACACACGACCCGTAAAGTCGTCTCACAGGAAATACGCAGAAGTACCGCGGCCCAACCCGCCGCGCGAGGAGCACAAGTGTCACTCGATCAGCCACTCGCCCCGCTTCCCCAGGAGGGCATGGGGTTCGTTACGGCGTGGCCGGTGCGAGCCGGCGACGTGGACCCGTACAACCGTGTACGCCTCGACGGTGTCGCCCGCTACCTCCAGGACATCGCCTGGGAACACCTCCAGCAATCGGTCCTGGAACGCAGCGACCCGAACTGGATCATCCGGCGCACGGTGATCGACGTGATCCGGCCGGTACTGTGGCCAGACCACGTCCACCTGCGACGCTGGTGTTCGAGTATGTCCACCCGCTGGGCGAATATGCGGGTCCGCGTCACCAGCGACCGGGGCGGCCTGATCGAAACCGAAGGTTTCTGGATCAATATCAACGAGTCGAACAATATGCCCGCCCGGATCAGCGACGCGGGCCTGGCCTACCTCGCCCAGACCACCGACGAGCAGCGACTCCGCTGGCGCCCCTGGCTCACCGACCCGGCGCCACCCGAATCCGACACCGACCTGCCGTTCCCGCTGCGAGCCACCGATATCGACCAGTACAACCATGTGAACAACACCTGCTATTGGCAGGCCGTGGAGCAGTATCTGGTCGACTACCCCAAACTGGTCGGCGGCCCGCACCGGGCGGTCATCGAATACGTCGCCCCGGTCCTGGCCCGGCAGCACATCAGCGTCCGCAGCAGGTACGAACCAGGCGACCGGACCACGGGCCGCCCCACCCTGCGCCTATGGTTCGTCGTGGACGGAATCACCACCACAATCGTCCGTATAGCGCCGCTGTAGACCGCGCATCGCCCCGAGGCGCAAACCCCACCCACGCACAGCTGTGGGCCCGTGCCCCGGATCGCTCCGGGGCACGGGCCCACTCCATCGCACGGCCAGGCCGTCGGCCGTCGCCGTCAGCTACCGCCCTTGGCCGCCTGGAGCAGGTCGGCGAGGGAGGTGAACTTGACCCGGGGCCGGCCCGACTCCTTGCCGGCACCGCGTTCGGCCTGGTCGATCGCTTTCCAGCCGACCCGGTCGACCAGGTCCGGCTGGCGTTCCTGGACCAGGGCGCGCAGCGCGTCCCGGTCGGCGGTGGGAGGGGCCAGCTTGCCCGCGATGAAGTCGGCGATCAGGCCCTCCACCGTTTCCTCGGAGTCGACCCGGTTGGAACCGATGACCCCGCGCGGGCCGCGTTTGATCCAGCCGCTGACGTACACACCGGTGAGCGGCAGGCCGTCGGCACCGATCACGCGGCCGTGTTCGTTGGGGACCACCGCGCGCTTCTCGTCGAAGGGCAGGTCCGGGATCGGCCGGCCACGGTAGCCGATCGACCGCAGCACCAGCGAAGCCGGGAGACTGCCGACCTCACTGGTGGGGCGGGCGTTGAGAATGCCGTCCTCTTCCACCAGTTCGTTGCGGGCGTACTCCAGCGCTTCGACCTTGTCGGTGCCGGTGAGCGCGGTCGGGGCGGCCAGATACTTGAACACGATCCGTTTGTTGCCCTCGGTCGGCGGTTTCGCCGCGAACTCCTCGGCCAGCGCGTATTTCAGTTTCAGCGAAGGTTCGACCTCCGGGTGGTCGAGCAGGGCCTGCGAGGCCGGGTCGAGTTCGAGTTCGGCGGGGTCGATGACGATATCGACCCCGGACAGGTGCGCGAGCGCCAGGAACTCCGGCGAGGTGTAGGCCGCCTGCAACGGACCGCGCCGGCCCAGCACCACGACCTCGCGAATATTGCTCCCGCGCAGGGCGGCCAGGGCGTGGTCGGCGATATCGGTTTTCGCGAGCTCATCGGGATGCACGGTCAGCACGCGGGCGACATCGAGGGCGACATTGCCGTTGCCGACGATGATCGCCCGCTCGCCGGAGAGGTCGAAGACCCGGTCGGCGTAGTCGGGATGCCCGTTGTACCAGGCCACGAACTCGGTCGCCGAATGGCTGCCGGGCAGATCCTCACCGGGGATGCCCATCCGCCGGTCCGAGGAGGCGCCCACCGCGTAGAGGACCGCGTGGTGATGGGCCAGCAGTTCCTCGTGGGTGATGTGCTTACCGACCTCGACGTTCAGGTAGTACTGCAGGGTGTCGCGCCGGAAGGCCGATTCGAACATGGCCGCGACCGTTTTGGTGCCGGGATGGTCGGGGGCCACCCCCGCGCGGACCAGACCCCACGGCGTGGGCAGCCGGTCGAACATCTCCACCTGGACATCGCAGCGCCGCAGCAGTTCGTCGGCCGCGTAGGCGGCCGCGGGGCCGGCGCCGACGATCGCGACCCGCAACGTACCCAGGTCCTTGGGCGGCCGCACCGGGGTCGCGATCGGATCCAGGTTCGACTCCAGCGGGTGCCGCTCGAACCAGGCCGCGTTGATCTCCCGGAAGCGGGCCAGCGACGCGGACAGATCGTCCTCGGAGAAGATGGCCTCCACCGGGCACGCGTCGACACAGGCGCCGCAGTCGATGCAGGTGTCGGGGTCGATGTAGAGCATTTCGGTCGTGGCGAATTCCGGCTGGTCCGGAGTCGGGCGGATGCAGTCGACCGGGCACTCGGAAACGCAGCTCGCGTCGTTACAGCAACGCTGCGTGATTACGTAGGCCATATTTGTGCAGATCCTCGAGACTTATATGCGGGCTGGTGCCGTCCGGGTCGCGGGTGGCAGGGCGTGACGACTGAGCGTGGACCGGGATCACCGGGCCTACCTCTATTGTGACGCCGCTTTCAGTTTGCCTCGAGTGTGTTGTGGATCTCCGCACGGAGGGTGCCTACGGTGGACCCATGGCTCGGACTCTGATCTTGATGCGGCACGGGAAATCGGCGTACCCGGCCGGAATCGAGGACCACGAGCGCCCGCTGGCGCCGCGCGGTAAACGGGAGGCGGCATTGGCCGGCACCTGGCTGCGGGCGAAGCAGCCACCGATCGACGCGGTGCGTTGTTCCACCGCGACCCGCACCCGGGAAACACTCGCCGCCACCGGGATCACCGCACCGGTCGAGTTCGAGCCCGGGATCTACGAGGCCACGACCGACTATTTGATCGAACTGATCGGGCTCACCGACCCCGCGGTCTCGACCCTGCTGGTGATCGGGCACGCGCCGGGTATGCCGTGGACGGCCTGGGACCTCGCGGCCCAGCACGATACCGAGGACGCGATCGGGTTGAGCCGCAAGTTCCCCACGTCCGCCCTGGCGGTGCTGCGCCTACCCGGCGAATGGGACCAGGTGGGCCCGGGTGCGGGCGACCTGGTGACCTTCCACGTGCCGCGCTGACAGTCAGCGCAGCAGTTTGCCGCCGAACACTGCTCCGGCGCCGAGCACGACGAGTAGCAGGAACGCCGCCCAGCCGCCGATCAGCCACCACACCAGACCGAACACCACGACGATCGGCGCCACCGCGATCGCGGTGATCACCGGGCTCTCTCTGACCGTGGCCCACGCCGAACGTGCCCGGACCCGGTCGATTTCCTTGGCCATCCTCCCAGGTTACGTGCCGGACCCCGGATGCGCTGGTGCGCGCGTGTTCCGGTCGGCGACCCCCCTGGACGGGCACCGGCCACGCCCCGCGCGAGCGCGCCCTCCGGGTCGCGTGCGGCTGAGTACGCTGGCGCTCGGCGGTAGGGCCCCGGTCATGCCGTCGGGAGCAGATGGCCGGACACGGAAAGGAGCTGCGGAGATGACCGAAGCGACCGAGCAGACCAAGGTGGTGCGCAACCCCGGCGAGAACCGATACGAGGTGTGGTACGGCGCCGAACTGGCCGGATTCGCCGAGTACACCGAGCGAGGCGGGGAAACCGTCTTCACCCATACCGAGATCGGATCGGAGTTCGGCGGTAAAGGGCTGGGCAGCCGGCTGGCCGAGTTCGCGATCTCCGACACCGTGGACCGCGGGCGCAAGATCCGGCCCGTATGCGCGTTCATCCGGAGCTACCTGGAAAAGCATCCGCAGTACAACGAGCATGTGGTCGGCGGTGAGTGACCTCGATCCGCACCCCACCGAGACCCTGTGCGAGCCGGGAATCGGGCCGGGGCCGCTAATTCGGCTGTATCCGGCCCGGGAGGTGCCGCTGGGCGGTGTGCGCGGCACCTATGTGGAACGGACCCTGCCGCAGCGGGATCTGCCGACCGTCGGGGCCTGGTGTTTCCTGGACTATTTCGGCGCCCCGACGGTGACCGTCACCGACGCGCCGCCCGATATCGATCCGCATCCGCATATCGGTCTGCAGACCGTCACCTGGCCGTTCGAGGGAATGATCCGGCACCGCGATTCCGTGCGCTCGGATGTGCGCATCGAGCCCGGCCAGCTCAATCTGATGACCTCCGGACGCGGGATCGCCCATTCGGAGTACACGGTGCCCGAGGCCCCCGCCGGGCGCGGGCTGCAACTGTGGGTCGCGCTGCCGGAGGGGCACCGCGATATCGCTCCCCATTTCGAGCAGCACCGGGATCTGCCCGTCCGCACCGCCCCGGGTCTGCGGGCGACCGTGCTGCTGGGTTCGCTGGCCGGGGTGACCTCACCGGCGACGATCTACACCACCTTGGTAGGGGCCGATATCGAGATCGATCCCGCGACCGCGTCCACGCTGCCGCTGGAGCCGGAGTTCGAGTACGCACTGCTGGCGATCGAGGGCACGGTCACCGCCGCCGGATGCGAGCTCACGCCGGGCCCGCTGCTGTATCTGGGCACCGGCCGCGAGAGTCTCGACCTGTCCAGCGACTCCGGCGGCCGGTTCGCCCTGATCGGCGGGGAACCGCTCGCGGAGCAACTGGTGATGTGGTGGAACTTCGTCGCGCGCGAGCACGCGGAGATCGTGGCGGCCCGCGCGGATTGGGAGTCGCACAACACCGAGCGTTTCGGTGATATCGCCGGCCATACCCCGGACCAGCGCATTCCGGCGCCACCCCTGCCCGGTGGGCAGCTGAGACCCCGCGCCCGGCGGCCGCACGGCAGCTGATCCGCCGGGCAGCGCTTGCTTGGAGTCCACTCCAGGTGGCTAACGTTGTCCTCGTTCGACGAGAGAATATCGAGCGCCACATAGAAAGCTTTGTGGCGCAAAGGTTTTCGGCAAGGAGTGTAGTCGGCGTGAGTATCATCGAACCCGGCCCGGACATCACCGACCCGGCTCGGGAACTCCCCCGGCATTCGATCGGGGCGGCGGCCCGGCACTGCGGTCTGAGCCAGGACACGTTGCGCTGGTACGAGCGCATCGGCCTGCTCGCCCATATCGGCCGCGACCACACCGGCAAACGCAGGTTCAGCGACCGCGACCTGGATTGGCTGACGCTGATCACCCGGTTGCGCACCACCGGTATGACCGTGGCGGACATGATCCGGTACGCCGAACTGGTCCGCGCCGGCGCGAGCACGATCCCCGAACGGCTCGCGATGTTCCGCAAGACCCGCGCCGATGTTCTCGACCGTATCGCCGAACTCGAACAGACCGTGGCGGTGCTGGATCACAAGATCTCGCTCTACGAGCAGCACGTCCCCGGCGACGCCACCCGGTCACCCGACAACGCAGCATCGTGAAGGGACATCCGAGAAACATGACCGAAGTACTGCCGACCGCTCCGCTGGGCACCACCGGGATCCGGGTGGGTGTCCAAGGGCTGGGCTGCATGGGTATGAGCGAGTTCTACGGCCCCACCGACCGCGCGGAATCCCGCGCGACCCTAGACCGCGCCCTCGAACTCGGCATCACCCTGTTCGACACCGCCGATATCTACGGTTCCGGCGACAACGAAGAGTTTCTGAGCGATTTCGTCCGCGCCAACCGGGACCGGATCGTACTGGCCACCAAGTTCGCGATCGTCCGCAAGGCCGACGACCCGCACTACCGCGGTATCGACAACTCACCCGATTACATCCGCCGGGCAGTCGACGCCAGCCTGCGCCGCCTCGGTACCGACACCATCGACCTGTACTACATGCACCGGCGCGATCCCCAGGTGCCGATCGAGGACAGCGTGGGGGTGATGGCGGAGTTGGTGCGCGCGGGCAAGGTACGCGCGCTCGGCCTGTCCGAGGTCACCGGAGCGGAATTGCGCGCCGCGCACGCGGTCCATCCGATCGCGGCGGTGCAGTCGGAGTGGTCGCTGTTCTCTCGCGACGTCGAGCGCACCGCGGTGCCGGCCGCCGCCGAACTGGGCGTCACCTTCGTGCCCTATTCACCGTTGGGCCGCGGTTTCCTCACCGGAGCCATGCCCAGCACCGACGACCTGAGCGAGAGCGATTTCCGGCGGCGTATGCCGCGTTTCACCGGCGACAACGCCGAGCACAACGCCACCCTCCTCACACCGTTGCACGCGGTCGCCGAAGCGCGCGGCCTCACGTCGGCCCAGGTCGCGCTGGCCTGGGTGCAGTCGCGGGCACAGGTGCACGGGCTGCCGGTGGTGCCCATTCCCGGCACCCGCCGCCGGACCCGGCTCGCGGAGAACGCCGCCGCGGCCGCGGTGACTCTGACCGCGGCGGAACTGGATCGGCTGGAACCGATCGCCGCTCAGGTGGCCGGACCGCGCTACGCGGATATGTCCTTCACCTCGGCCGGCCGCGAGTAGGACGGCGGCTCCGGCGCCCCCGGTCGCTGAGTGCCGATGACGCGCAGCAGTTCCATCTTCTCCGCGGCATCGGTACCCGGCAACGGCCAGTAGATGAGCAAACGCTGGGTGGCGCTGGGGGTCAGCATCGTTTCGCAGAACATATCGATCACCCCGACCTCGGGGTGTACCGCGCTCTTGGTATCGGAGTGCCGAACCGCCACCTCGTGCTCGTTCCAGAGCCGCTCGAACTCCGGACTGTTCGCCCGCAGCGCGGCGATGAACTCGATGACGTCGGGGTCCTTCGGCCGGCGTGCTGCGGTGGCGCGCAGATCGGCCACGTGCCGACGGGCGAGCCCGTCGGTGTCGCGCACCGGGGCGATCACGCGGGCTTCCGGTTCGGTGAACCACCGCCAGGCGTAGAACCTGCGCCGGCCCTGCTGTTCGGCCTGATCGCCGAACAGCAGGGTGTGCATCCGGTTCTGTACCAGGCATTCGCCCAGGTCGGTGATGACGGCCGCCGGGATATCGTCCAGTTTGGCGAGTACGTGCATCAGTCCCGGACCGACGTGTTTGTCGGTCCGGCTGCCGCCGGGCGGCGCGTGTTCGCACAGGAGATAGATGTGATCGCGTTCGTCGGCGGTACAGCGCAGCGCACGGGCCAGCGCGGCGAGCACCTGTGTGGAGGGCCGGGGTCCGCGCGCCTGCTCCAACCGCGTGTAGTAGTCGGTGGAGATCCCCGCCAGCTGCGCCACTTCGTCACGGCGCAGGCCGGGAGTCCGGCGGCGGGTGCCCGGAGGTAGGCCGACCGACTCGGTGGTCAGCTGTTCCCGGCGGCGACGGAGGAAATCGGCGAGTTCGCTGCGATCCATACCTCTACTGTCGCGCACCGCCGCGCGGTGGACCAGGGATCGCCGCTCCCCCGATAAAGCGTCTCTGCCACGAGCGCGCCCGGTCCACCACCGTGGTCGGTATGACGAATACACAGATCGCAGTCGCACAACTGGGTAGCACCGGGCCGACGGTCGGGCGGATCGGGCTCGGCGCGATGGGGATGTCGGGTTCCTACGGCCCCGCCGATGAAGCCGAATCGAGAGCCACTGTCCACGCCGCGCTCGATTCCGGCGCCCGGCTCGTCGACACCGGCGATTTCTACGCCATGGGCCACAACGAGTTGCTGGTGGGTCGGGCCATTGCCGATCGTCCGCGCGAGGAGACGATCCTCAGCGTGAAGTTCGGCGCGATGATCGGCCCGGACGGCAGCTGGCAGGGTTTCGACAGCCGACCGGCGGCGTTGCGCAATTTCCTGAGCTACAGCCTGCGCCGGCTCGGAGTCGACCATGTCGACATCTACCGCCCGGCACGGCTGGACCCGGCGGTACCGATCGAGGAGACCGTCGGAGCCGTCGCCGAACTCGTCGACGCGGGATATGTGCGGCATATCGGCCTGTCCGAGGTGGGCGCCGAGACCCTGCGCCGGGCGGCGGCGGTACACCCGATCGCCGACCTGCAGATCGAGTACTCGCTGTTCTCCCGTGGAATCGAAACCGAGATCCTGCCCGTCTGCCGTGAACTCGGCATCGGCATCACCGCCTACGGGGTGCTTTCGCGGGGCCTGCTCAGCGACACCGCGCCCGGTCGCACCGCCGGTTTCGGGGCGGCCGACTACCGTGCCCACGCCCCGCGTTTCCAGGGCGACAACCTCGCCGCGAACCTGAAACTGGTCGACGCGCTGGCCACGCTGGCGCGGGGCAAGGGGGTTTCCACCGCTCAGCTGGCCATCGCCTGGGTACTGAGCCGCGGCGGCGATATCGTTCCGGTGATCGGGGCGCGCACCCGTACCCGCTGGTCGGAAGCGCTCGGCGCGCTCGATATCGCCCTCACCGCGGCCGATATCGCGGCGATCGAGGACGCGGTGCCGGCCGCGGCGGTGGCGGGGAGCCGATACGCGGAGGCGCAGATGAGCGCCCTCGACAGCGAGCGCTGAAACCCGCCGACCGTGAAAGAAGTCCGATCAGGAGAGAGCACAGCCCGCGAACGACCGGCCGGCGCCGGAGCGCCGAGCGCCGGCTCCCCCGGAGGAGGCGTCCTAGAACTCATACTGAACCATTGAGTTCAGAATTGGCCGCCGAGCACGCGATGTCAGCAGGCCACGGTGAACATTTCGTAGCTGTGCCCCTCCGGCGAGCGGACGTAGACACCGCGACCACCGCCCAGGTGGTTGATATCTCGATCCCAGCCGTTCCCGGGACCCGACCCGAACTCGACGGCGGGCCATCGCGCCAGCCGGCCCAGCACGGCGTCGAAGGTGGCCTCGTCGACCAGGAATCCGTAGTGCCCCGGCTCGACACGGCCGCGGTCGTCGAAATCCAAGGTCAGGCTCTCGTTCACTCGCACCGGCACGAACGGGCCGGCCGGGTCGCCCACCGTCAGCCCCATGAGCTCGGCGAAGAACGCCGCCCCCGCCGCGCGGTCCGACACCCGAACGATGGCGTGATCCAGCACGATGCGCGCAGCGCTACTCGATCCGGACATGATCCTCCTTCTTTTGCGTGCGATACACACATAATTTACATGCGTGTCGCACAGAAAATTTGGAAGAGGATAGATTGGTCTACATGAGCGGTAGCTCCTCGCCCGCAGACGGCGGGCCCGCCCTGTTCCGCCTGGTCCGATTCTGGTCCCGGCGCTGGATACAGCGCGGCGTCGGCGGGCAGAACGCGGAACTGCGCAACGCTCAGCACGTCCAGGTCGTGGAGGCGGTGGCCGGTGCCACCCAGGCCCCGGACGAGGCAACCATCACCGCGGTCGCCCACCAGCTCGGTCTCGATCATTCCGGAGCCAGCCGGATGGTCCGCGACGCCACCACCGCCGGTTACCTGTCGCGCCGCGAATCCGATCTCGACCGGCGCCGCACGGCACTACACCTCACCCCGGCGGGTGTCCGCCTGCTGGCCGACGCCCACGATTGGCAACGACAGGTATTCGATCGGCTCACCGACGACTGGTCCCCCGCCGACCGCCGCCGGTTCGCCGGCTACCTCCAGCGCCTGGCCGACGAACTACCGCACGATCAGTGAGACCCGCGCGGGCGGCGGGCCCGGCTCACCACCGGTAGTCGAGGAACTTCCCGTCGAAGGTGATGACCACCCGATCCCCGTCGGGGTCGGGACGGCGGGCGAAATCGACCTTGAAGTTGATGGCACTCATGATCCCGTCACCGAATTCCTCGTGGATGAGTTCCTTCAACGCGGGCCCGTACACCGAGAGCGCCTCCACGAAGCGATAGATCGTGGGATCGCTCATCAGCGCCGGATCGGCGCCGCGGGCCGGCTGCAACACGAGGCTTTCGGCCACCGAGTCGTCCAGCCCGAGCAGACCGCAGACCTTGTCCGCCTGCTCAGCAGTCATCGGATGCTGCCCGAGCAATGCCGCGGTCGTCCAGACCAGCGGGGCACCGAGAGCGTCGGCGATATCGGCCCAGGACAATTCCTGACGGATGCGGGCGGCGACAACGAGGTCGGCGGCCGCGCGCTTGCTCATGATCGGTTCCATACGAAACTCCTAGCATCGGGAAACATCGAAAGCGTCCCACTGCCGAATCCGCCGAACCGAATCGGTATCACAATGTTTACTTCCGCGACATCACCGTCGGCGGGACGGTCGCACAAGGTCACGGGGCCCCACATCATCGCGCGGATCCCGTGAGCGCTCGGTAACACGGGTGCGCTCCGCACGATACGGGCGGGAAATCTCGGCATCGCACACTTCGGCACGAGAGACCACAACCGAAGGGCGTGCCATGTCTTATCTCAAACCAGCGGACTTCGTGAAAGAAATGATCGACGCCGGCGAAGCGAAGGCATTCATGTCCACGCGAGACACCGTGATCCGCGCCTATATGGCGGGGGCGATCCTGGCGCTCGCCGCGGCCTTCGCGGTCACCATCACGGTCCAGACCGGCCAGGCACTACTCGGGGCAGTCCTGTTCCCGGTCGGTTTCTGCCTGCTGTACCTACTCGGGTTCGACCTGCTCACCGGCGTGTTCACTCTCGTGCCGCTGGCCTGGCTGGACCGGCGCCCGGGCGTGACCTGGCGGACCCTGCTGCGCAACTGGGGCCTGGTGTTCACCGGCAACTTCCTCGGCGCGTTCACCGTCGCGGTCATGATGGCGATCATCGTGACCATGGGTTTCTCGATGGACCCCAACGAAGTCGGGCAGAAACTCGGTGAAATCGGCGTATCGCGTACTGTCGGCTACGCCGATCACGGTGCCGCGGGAATGCTCACCCTTTTCATCCGCGGGGTGCTGTGCAATTGGATGGTATCCACCGGAGTGGTCGCGGCGATGATGTCGACGTCGGTATCCGGAAAGGTCATCGCCATGTGGATGCCCATCATGTTGTTCTTCTACATGGGATTCGAGCATTCGATCGTCAATATGTTCCTGTTCCCCTCCGGGCTGCTCCTCGGCGGGGATTTCTCGATCGGTGACTATCTGATCTGGAACGAGATCCCCACGGTGATCGGCAATCTGGTGGGCGGTCTGGCTTTCGTCGGCCTGACCCTCTACGCGACCCACGCCCGCACCGCCGCGCCCCGGCCGCGTCCGGCCGGACCCACCGTTTCCGAATCCGCGACCACCGCCGCGGATTCGGAGACTCAGCCCCCGACGGCGAAGGCGGACGCGGGCGCACGGGTCGCTTCGGCGGCCCAGTAGTCGGTATCGACGGCCGCGTTCTGCTCGGCGAAGAAGCGGCGGCGGCTCTCGGGATCGGCGGGGTTCAGGACGAAAGCGGTCATCGCGGTGGAAACCCGTTGCGCGTGTTCGTCTCCGATCCAGCGCAGAATCCGGGAGGCGTCCGCCTCCGAGTAAGCGGCCGTCTCCTCGCCGGTCGCGACCTTCTGGATCTCGTTCAGCTTCGCCCGGGACGGCGCGGCCAAATATTCCTCCCCGGCCCGCCGCGCCGCGCCCTCCAGTTGGAGCCCCTCCCGACCGAGCGAGTAGGCGAGAACAGCGCGCTCCAACTCCGCGTGGGCAGCCGGGGTGTTCATCGCCGAGACATAGTGGGAGGCCGCGACGACTTCGGCCAGGTTCTTGTCGGCCAGCGACACATCGCCCCCGTGTTTGACCACGTAACCCCGCGCTTCCACCGCGCGCTGGATCATGTCCTCATCGGTGAAGCCGGCGCCGCGTAGCGAAGCGGCGACCTGCCCCAGGAATCCACCGCCGCCGACCAGTACGCCGTCGACAGCGGCCGCCGCACCCCGCGCAGTGTCCACCCCGCCGCGACCGGCGTCACGGGCGACGGCCGTCGCATCGCGGGCAGCGTGCGAGAGATGTAGTCGATCCAGGTAGGGGTGCGTGGCCAGCCCATCCGGACCACCCGCCTTCTCACCGTTCCATCGAGCATTCCACACACCCCACTGGTCCAGCATCGCGCTCTGCCGTTTCATCGAATGCGGTTCCAGCGGTGATACCCGGTTGAAAAGCCAGGCCGATGCCGGGTTGTTGTTCAAGGTCGAGAGTGCGGCGGCACCGGCGAGCAACCCGAGTCCCGGTACGCCGGAGTGGGCGAGTCCGCTGGAACCCATACCGAGCGCCGTGCCGCCGCCGGCCCCGCCGGAACCGCTTCCGCCCGGCGCCTGTTGCAGGGCGAGGGAGAAACGGTTGACGATCCACTCGTTGCCCTGGCGCAGCGCCGCGGCGAACCGCCGGAACTGGAGCAGGCCGACGACTTCCACCACCGCGGCCAGGATCAGCACCACTGTCGCCTGGCCGCGGGCCTGGTCGAACAGATTGCCGAGGAACAGCACGTACACACCCAGATAGATGACATAGGCCGCCATCACCACGGCACCGTAGAAACTGTCCACGAGGTTGCGCACCAGGAAGGTCTGCGTGGGACCGTAGACGAAACCACCCGCCGCGAAACCGAAGATCGCCGCGAAACCGTGGAAGACCGAATCGAGCGCGGACCAGATGATCTTGACCGAGAGGTAGGCCCCGAACGCGAGCAGGATGCCGGCGCAGAGCAGCACGACCAGCCCCGAACCGACCTGTCCCATACTCGGGTTCAGCGCGGCCTGCTGCGCCGCCAGATCTCCGCAGTTGCGCAGGCCGGAAGCCAGGGCCGAATCCGAACCCGACCGCACCCCCGCCGACCACACGGCCGCGCAGGCGGGCCGGTCGTCGATCACATGCCCGAAGTTCCACACCTGGACCTGGCGCCGGGCGAAGTTGTCGGCCATGTTCACCTGCATCGTCGCGACCAGCCCGGTGGGATCGCTGTACGCGTGCCCGGTGAGCCCGGCGGCCACCGCGATACCGAGATCGCGCCCCTGTGACATCAACCCGTGCGAGGAGAATACGTCCTCCAGCGGCTGGGCCATGAAGATAGGGCCGATCACGGCGACCCCGACCATCGTGACCGCCTGGGTCGCGGCCCGCGCGTGGTGACCGCGCAATACGAACCACGCCACGATGAAGGCCCCCAGTGACGCCGCGACGAGGAGCACCATCGGGATACCGATCTGCGTGTGCAGGCTGCGGGCGACTCCGGCCAGCGCGTCGCCGAACGGATCGAGCCAGTGGAAGCTCATCGTGTAGCCGATCACCCAGATGGCACTGGTCACAATGACGATATAGCCGGCGAATTCGAGTCCGAGGACCACCGAGATGGCCGTCTCGAGCGGCTCGAAAATACTTCCGTGGGTGGTGACGAATCGATAGCGGGTCAGTTCGACGCCGCTGGAATCGCGGATGTTCATCCAGTTCAGTGCCGGAAAACCGGCAGTCGCCACCGAATCTGATTCCCCGGTCGCGGCCAGCGCCGCCGCCCCGAGCATTGCGGGGAGAACGAACAGAACCGAGCCGAGCACCACGAGCCGCCGGAGCCATCGGCGGCGGCGGGCCGGTTTCGTGACCTCCACGCCGTCACCCTCCCTACGGACCACATGCGCACGGATACCGCGCGCAAGCTGAGTGATTCGGAATGTCATGGGCCCTCCGGCGGTCGTCGGTCCGACGCCTGTTCGACGACTCCGTCTGACAGCGCCCCGCAACGCTATTCACCACTGTTTTGCCGAACGACGTTTCTACGCAATGTGATCGAAATGCCCGGTTCATATTCCCACTGCTGAACCGAAGCGGCTCAGCGGCTCAGCGGCTCAGCGGCTCAGCGGCTCAGCGGCTCAGCGGCTCAGCGGCTTCCGACGAAATCCGGGCCCGCGGATAGCCCGGTCCGGAACGCACTTCGGCCCCGCACCGAAACGGTGCGGGGCCGAATGCTGTTACTACCTACCGATTACCGGTAGTCGCTGAAACCGTAATCGTCCAGCGGGACCGCGGCACCGGTGGTGGCGCCGAAGCCCTCCGGGCTGTAGTAGGTGTCGTCGTAGGACGGCACCGCGTACGCCGCGGCACGCGCTTCCTCGGTCGGCTGGACCTGGATGTTGCGGTACCGGTTGATACCGGTACCGGCCGGGATCAGCTTACCGATGATCACGTTCTCCTTGAGGCCGATGAGCCGGTCGGAGCGGCAGTTGATCGCCGCGTCCGTCAGGACTCGGGTGGTCTCCTGGAAGGACGCCGCCGACAGCCACGAATCGGTGGCCAGCGACGCCTTGGTGATACCCATCAGCACCGGACGACCCGCCGCGGGCTCGTTGCCCTCGGCGACCACGCGACGGTTGGATGCCTCGAACTCCGAACGCTCTGTCAGCGAACCGGGCAGGAACTCGGTGGCACCCGAATCGATGATCGTCACCCGGCGCAGCATCTGGCGGACGATGACCTCGATGTGCTTGTCGTGGATGGACACACCCTGGCTCCGGTAGACCTCCTGGACCTCGTGGACCAGGTGGATCTGGACCTGCCGGGGGCCCATCACGCGCAGCACCTCGTGGGGATCCGCCGCGCCCTCCAGCAACTGCTGGCCGACCTCGACGTGGTCGCCGTCGGAGAGCAGCCGCTCGGTGCCGTCGTCGTGCTTGAACACGCGCAGCCGCTGACGCTTGGACAGCTTGTCGTAGACCACATCGTCCCCGCCGTCGTCGGGAATGATGGTGATCTTGTAGAAGCGGTCGTCGTCCTCCAGCCGCACCCGACCCGAGACCTCCGCGATCGGCGCCTTGCCCTTGGGCACCCGAGCTTCGAAGAGCTCCTGCACGCGGGGCAGACCGCCGGTGATGTCATCACCCGCGACACCACCCTGGTGGAAGGTACGCATGGTCAGCTGGGTACCGGGCTCACCGATGGACTGCGCGGCGACGATACCGACGGCCTCGCCGATATCGACGAGCTTGCCGGTGGCCATCGAGCGGCCGTAGCAGGTCGCACAGACCCCGGTGCCGGTGGTGCAGGTCAGCACGGAGCGGACCTTCACCTCGGTGATACCGGCGTCGAGCAGCGCCTCGATCGCGGGATCGCCCAGGTCCGCGCCCTTGGTGACCACGACGTTGCCGCTCTCGTCGAGCGCGTCGGCGGCCAGGGTGCGGGCGTAGGCCGAGGTCTCCACGTGCGGGTCCCGGATGAGCAGGCCGTCGGGCTGCTTCTCCGCGATGTGCACGGTGATACCGCGTTCGGTGCCGCAGTCGTGCTCGCGCACGATCACGTCCTGCGAGACGTCGACCAGACGACGGGTCAGGTAACCCGAGTCGGCGGTACGCAGCGCGGTGTCGGCCAGACCCTTACGGGCGCCGTGGGTGTTGATGAAGTACTCCAGCACCGTCAGGCCCTCACGGAAGGAGGACTTGATCGGCCGCGGGATGAACTCACCCTTCGGGTTCGTCACCAGGCCCTTCATACCCGCGAGGGTACGGGTCTGGGTGAAGTTACCCGTGGCGCCCGAATCGACGATCGTGATGATCGGGTTGTCGGCCGGGTAGTGCGCGCGCAGCGCCCGACCGACCTCTTCGGTCGCTTCCTGCCAGATCTTGACCAGGGCGTTGTTGCGCTCCTGGTGATCGAGCGCACCACGCTGGTACTTCTTCTCGATCTGATCGGACTGCGCCTCGTAGCGCTCCATGATCTCGGCCTTCTCCGGCGGAACGAGCACGTCCGACATGGAGACGGTGACACCCGAGCGCGTGGCCCAGTAGAAGCCGGCGTCCTTGAGCTTGTCGACGGTCTGCGCGACCACGATCATCGGGTAGCGCTCGGCGAGATCGTTGATGATCGTCGCCTGCCGCTTCTTCGGCATCGGCTCGTTGATGAACGCGTAGTCACCCGGGAGCAGTTCGTTGAACAGCACCCGGCCCAGGGTGGTCTGGGTGGTCCACGCGTCACCGCGCCGCCAGCCCTCCGGGAACAGTTCCGCCTCGACGTCCTTGGGCGGACGCTGATCGGTCAGCCGCACCTTGATGGTCGACCGCACGGTGAGCTCACCGCGGTCCACCGCCATCTGCGCTTCGGCCGGCGAGGAGTACACGCCCTGTTCCGGACCCTCGGCCGTCGCGGGGCGGTATTCGCCCTTGGCGCCTTCGTCGAGCCGGGTCAGGTAGTACAGACCCGTCACCATGTCCAGACGCGGCATGGCCAGCGGGCGACCCGACGCCGGGGACAGGATGTTGTTCGAGGACAGCATCAGGATGCGGGCCTCGGCCTGCGCCTCCGCCGACAGCGGCAAGTGCACGGCCATCTGGTCACCGTCGAAGTCGGCGTTGAACGCCTCACAGACCAGCGGGTGCAGCTGGATGGCCTTACCCTCGACCAGCTGCGGCTCGAAGGCCTGGATACCGAGACGGTGCAGGGTGGGCGCACGGTTCAGCAGCACCGGGTGCTCGGAGATGACCTCTTCGAGGACATCCCACACCTGCGGCCGCTGCCGCTCGACCATCCGCTTGGCGGATTTGATGTTCTGCGCGTGGTTCAGGTCGACCAGCCGCTTCATCACGAACGGCTTGAACAGCTCCAGCGCCATCAGCTTGGGCAGACCGCACTGGTGCAGTTTCAGCTGCGGGCCGACGACGATGACCGAACGGCCGGAGTAGTCGACACGCTTACCGAGCAGGTTCTGCCGGAAACGACCCTGCTTACCCTTGAGCAGATCGCTCAGGGACTTCAGCGGGCGGTTACCCGGGCCGGTGACCGGACGGCCGCGACGACCGTTGTCGAACAGCGCGTCGACCGACTCCTGCAGCATCCGCTTCTCGTTGTTGACGATGATCTCGGGGGCACCGAGGTCGATCAGTCGCTTGAGGCGGTTGTTGCGGTTGATGACGCGACGGTAGAGGTCGTTCAGGTCGGAGGTGGCGAAGCGGCCACCGTCGAGCTGGACCATCGGCCGCAGCTCCGGCGGGATCACCGGAACGGCGTCGAGCACCATGCCCATCGGCGAGTTGCCGTTGGTCTGGAACGCCGCCACGACCTTGAGCCGCTTGAGCGCACGCAGCTTCTTCTGGCCCTTACCGCTGCGGATGGTCTCGCGCAGGCTCTCGGCCTCGGCCTCGATATCGAAGTTCTCCATCAGCTTCTGGATGGACTCCGCGCCCATCGCGCCGGTGAAGTACTCGCCGTAGCGGTCCTGCAGCTCGCGGTAGAGCACCTCGTCCACGATCAGCTGCTTGGGAGCCAGCTTGGTGAAGGTGTTCCAGATCTCCTCGAGCCGGTCCAGCTCACGCTGGGCGCGGTCGCGGAGCTGCTTCATCTCGCGCTCGCCGCCGTCCTTGACCTTGCGGCGCACATCGGACTTCGCGCCCTCGGCCTCGAGCTCGGCCAGATCGGCCTCGAGCTTCTGGGCCCGGGCCTCGAGGTCGGCGTCACGCTGATCGGTGACGGTCTTCTTCTCGACCTCCATCTCGGCCTCGAGAGTCGACAGCTCGTTGTGCCGCATCTCGTCGTCGACGGCGGTGATGACGTAGGCGGCGAAGTAGATGATCTTTTCCAGATCCTTCGGCGCCAGATCGAGCAGGTAGCCGAGGCGGCTCGGCACACCCTTGAAGTACCAGATGTGGGTGACCGGGGCGGCCAGCTCGATATGGCCCATCCGCTCACGGCGCACCTTCGCGCGGGTCACCTCGACACCGCAGCGTTCACAGATGATGCCCTTGAAGCGAACGCGCTTGTATTTACCGCAGTAGCACTCCCAGTCCCGGGTGGGACCGAAGATCTTCTCGCAGAACAAGCCGTCCTTCTCCGGCTTGAGCGTGCGGTAGTTGATGGTCTCCGGTTTCTTCACCTCGCCGTAGGACCACTGGCGGATGTCGTCGGCGGTGGCCAGGCCGATCCGGAGTTCATCGAAGAAGTTGACGTCTAGCACGTAACTTCCTTTCCCCTGTGCGGGTCGAATACGAGCAAAAGTTCTCTATTGGATTCGAACGCGGTGGCCGGGTGCCGAGCCGTAATTCGTCACGGCACCCGGCCAACGCCCTAGTTCGCCAGATCGTCGACGGTGGCCGCTTCGTTCCTGGACAGGTTGATGCCCAGGTTGGCCGCCGCCCGCTCGAGATCCTCGTCGTCGCCGTCGCGCATCTCGATCGCGGCGCCGTCCGACGACAGCACCT
>NZ_BDBX01000043.1 GCF_001613205.1 Nocardia sienata NBRC 100364
GCGCCCTTGAAGCCGGGGGATCGGTTGCGCGACACCATAACCCTTCGGCTATCAAAGTACTTGCCGGAACTCCGCCCCGTCCAACAGCCGAGGGTTCGCAAGAGAAAGTAGCACTGGACAGAACCCCTCCTGCACTCCCGAATCACCAGTTCTTACGAACCGGGTTTGCCGTGGAACTGCGCACTCGACTGCTCCAAACATTCAATCAGTTGGCATGGTCTACGGGATCGCTTCCCACCCACCCCAAGGCCGTGGACCGCGGCGCCCGCGTAGGGAGTCGATGCGCAATCGCGCCTGGGCCAACCGGCCCGGCTGGTTCGCGGCGGTCTGCGCGGCCATGCAGGTCATCCGCATTTCGCGGATATCCCGGAGCAGTGGGAACCCCAACCATCCGGTGACATCGTGGCCATATGCCGCCACGAATTCGGAGTACTGCTGCGTGTTGATCCATCCGAATGAGCTGTATTTGATCGCTGTTGAGGTCAGATCCCATTCGGGCGGGCCGACGGACGTGCGCTCCAGGTCAAGGAACAGGGTCGTGCCGTGGAGGGTGGTGACTACATTGCCCTCCCAGGCGTCTCCGTGGACCGGTGCCCACGGTAATCCGGCCGGGCGGCGCAACCAGGCGTCTTTCAGGGCGTGGAGGTGTTGGTGGAGCCACTGGCGGTCTTCGGCGGACAGGGTAATCGCGGCGTCGATCCGTTGTTCGAGCCGAACGAACGGATCGATTTCGGACAGGAATTGCGGCGGGTTGAGCGCGTGGAGTCTGCGCAGAGCTGTCGCGATTTCGGTAGGGCTAGCGCCGCGGTGTGGTGGTAGCTCTTTCCAGAAGGTTACGGGCATGTCGCCGACCACTACGAAGGCTGTCGCTATGTCGGCGGGTTCGACGGCGGGCACGTTGTTGTGGTGAAGCCAATCAGCGATCAGCAGCTCGCGTTCCGCGGCGGCACGCTGCCCGGGTTTCGCAATCCGGACGACGACGTGGGACTCCGGCAGCCGATAGATGGAGTTTTCCGAAACCTTGATCGGTACAAGGTCGAGGTCGGGCAGTCCGGCTTTCGTGCAGGCTTCGCGTGCTACAGCCTCGAGGGTCTGTTCACTCACCCGGCGGCTGCCTGTGTGAGGTCGACTCCTGCGCGGCGGGCGTAGGTATGCAGTTCATGGACGTCCTCGGCGGCGCGCATGGATTTGAGGCTGGCCGCGCGGCCAACTGCGACCGTGCCGATTTCGGTGGCTTCGTCCGGGTCGCCGGTCGACATGGTCAGGGAGGCGAGTTTGATCATCGAGATCGTGCGGGACCGCTCCGCGTTGGGGGTATGGCCGGCAACCGCGGTTTCCAGTCGGGTGCGGGCCTCGCTGCGGAATTTGCCGTTGATCGCGATATCGAACAATGCGTGCCCGGTGTCGCCTGCGTGCTGGGCGGTGTCGTAGTAGGCCATCCAGCTCGGATCTTCGGCCGGCTTCGCGTGGCTGAACTGTTCGTCTGCGCGCCCCACTGCGGTTGTGACCGCTCCGAGGTCGCCGAGTTTGCCGTAGGCGCGGGCCTGGGTGGTGAACAGCATGGCGCGTTCGGTGGCGGTGAGCCGGTCGGAGTGCAGGAATGCTCTGGTGGCGAGGCGCAGCCCGTCTTTCGGCTTGCCGGTCCAGATGGCGTGACGCGCCATCGAGGAGAGAATCTTGGCGCGGAGTTGCCAGGCGTCGGCTTCCTCTGCGCATTTCAGCGCCAGGCCGAACATGTCGGCGGCATCTTTGTGCGCGCAGGCGTCGAATGCCATGAATCCTGCTGTGTGGCTCAGATATCCCACGGCGGCATACAGATCGCTGCGTTGCCCTGGTGCGCAACCGGCGTGCAGATAGCCCACCGCGACGCGCAGCTGAGCGGCAACCACCTCGCGGACCAGTCCCCCACCATAGAGAGCGTCCCAGCTCGCGAAGAGATCGGAGGCGGCGCGCAGCTGTTCGATCTCGGCGGCGCCGACGCGCGTAGGTATTGCGGTGGAGCGGGTGTCGTTGAGCAGTTGCAGAAGGCCGTGAGGGGAGACGGCTGATGTCGCCGTGACGGCCGCCGCGGCCCGCAGGAATTCGTTGCGGTTCACTTCGTCGAGCGTAGACCCGGTGGGCAACTTGAACCACAGCAGTTCGGCGGGGATGCGCAGTATCTGCGCCCAGCGGATGAGTTTGGTCAGGCGCTCAGGCGCGGGGCCCGTCTCGATGCGGCTGAGCTGAGCTTGGGTGATGTCGAGCCAGTGGGCGACCTTCTTCTGCGATATCGGCTGCGCACCGTGGATGGGATCGGTGCGGTAGGCGTAGATGACGCGGCCCATGTGCCAACTCGACAGCGCCGCCAGCATGTGTTCGCTCCACCAGAACTGCGCGGGCATCTCCACGGGCGCGTCCATGGTGGTTTGGGTGCACAGTCCGCACCACTCGCCCGGGTTGTAGCGGCTGAGTAGACCGCCGCAGTGCACGCAGTACTGCTCCTCGATTCGCGTCATCGTCCCCACTCCACTGATGTCGCAACACCTTTTCCGTTTCGGCTGACGTTATCACCCAGGTGCGCAGTGGATATGCGTCTCACGCATACACCGAATACATGCGGCTGTTAGTCGATATCGCGCCACTGGGTGATCGTCGTCGAGTCCGGAAATTGAATCTGAAAGGGGCGATATGGGGTTATCAATCGTGGTGCCCATTCTTGGGCCACCCGCAGCCGGAAAGTCCACGCTCGCACTCGCACTCGGTGCTGATCCACCACGGCGGGTCTTCCGCCTGCGCGAGCATGTCCCGGTCGATGTTCTCGCGGCAACGACGTCAGCGGCCGACCGGCTCGGCTGGATCGACGACAGCGTCGTCGACCCGGCTGTCCGCCGCTATCTCACGGAGGCGGCTGAGAACAGTCATGTCGACGCCGTCCTGATGGACAACTTCCCGGGTACGGGCGCGCAGACCCGGATGCTGATCGACGCCATCGTCGATATCGCTCCGGAGTGCGCGCTGAAACCGGTCGAGCTGCTACTCGACGAGAAGACCCGCAAACGCCGCGCCAGGCAGCGGCGTGTCTGCCACGGCTGCGAGAAGGACCCGATCTCCGACCCGCGCATGCCGGCCGAAGCGACCGCACCGCACTCGTGGACCTGCGCCCGATGCGGAAGCCTTCTACATCCCCGCCGCGGGGACGCGCCCTCGCTGTTCGCCGCGCGCAGCCGACGGCACCAGGACAGCACGGACGGGATCCGCACAACCTTCGCCACTGCGGGATACCCCATGTCCACCCTCAACGCCAACCAGCCGCCGTCCGCAATGGCCCGGCTCGTTGACGCAATGCTGAACAACAGGAGCCACACCGCATGACCACCGTTCCCCTGACCCTGTCCACCCCGACCGCGCCGCGCGACAGCTACGGGCATGCCCGGATGCCTCGCAACTGGAATGCCACCGAACCCCATCACGTCGACCGCATCCCCTACGGCCGCTACCGCAACGTCTACCTCTACATCACCGAGGCGTGCCAGCTGCGGTGCGAGCACTGCTACATGGGTGAACGGCTCGAACGCGCCCTGAAAATGACGCCCCAGCAGATCGTCGACACCCTCACCGTCTGGCGCAAGCTCGGCGGCGACAAGCTGACCATCCTCGGCGGCGAACCGACTCTGCACCCGTTCTATGTCGAGTCCATCAGGGTCGCCAGCAAGATCGGCTACGGCCACGTCATCACCACGACCAATGCCCAGCAGGCGGCTCGCAAGAAGTTCACCAGACTCGAACCGTCGGACTTCGCCTACGTGCAGGTCAGCCTCGACGGCGGTAGCGCAGCCACACACGACGCGGTGCGCGGCAAGGGGACCTTCGGCATCGCGATGGAAACAACCGCCGAGCTGTGCGACCGCGGCTTCGACACCCGCATCATCTGCACCGTCAACAAAGCCAACGAAGGCGACGTACTGAATCTGCTCACCATCGCCGACGATATCGGTGCATCGCTGGTGAAGTACCACGTGTTCAGCACCATCGGGACCGGTCACGGCAACGAGGACATGGCCATGACCCCGCCGGAGTGGGTGAATTTCTGCAATCGCCTGGAAGGCGTCGCACCCGAGCACAACACCCGGGTCTGGTTCCAGCCCACCTATGCCCGCCGCGACCAGATAGACCGCTACGCCGGCGAGGGCTACCAAGGCTGCATCGGCCGCACGCTCGACCGGATCAGTGTTTTTCCCGACGGCCGGGCCTACGTCTGCTCGTACCTGTTCGATACCGACTCGTACTTCGCGCGGATGGAAGGCAATCACGTCCGGCTCAACCGCGAGACCAAGAGCAATGAGTTCGACCTCTTCAGCCTGCCTCTGATCGACGACAGCTGTGGTGGATGCAAGTCCACGGGCTGCTTCGGTGGCTGCCCAGCCGAGCAGATCGTCATGGGCGCCAGCTGCTGCTCCGAATACCCCGACATCGTTCCCGTCTGCCGGCTCTGGAAGTCCAGCGCCAAGCCCGAATAGGAGAACCACTGATGCTCACCTTCGAGACCCTGATCGACCCGCTGCGCCACCTGGACTGGGACGACGTGGAATCCGTCGACTCGGCGGCGCGCAAGCCCTTCGCCCATATCGCCGGCAGCAGGTATCTGCTTCGGCGAGGATTGTCGGCCATCCGCGAGGACGCGCGGTTGATGGCGCTGTGCGAGCACTACGACATCCTCGACAAGCTCGTCCTGTTCGACGACCCGGAAACCGGCATCCGGGTCCGCTTGCATGTGTTCGGGCCCGGTTACCACGATCGGCCGCACAACCACCGCTGGACATACTCCAGCCACATCCTGCGCGGCGAGTACCGGCATCGGGTCTACCAGCCGGTGGATCTGCACGCCGAACTCAACCCGCTCACCCTTGATCCGATGCTCGTCCGACAGGAGCAGCCCGGGACCAGCTACACCCTGCACCACAGCGCGATACATGCGGTCGTCGCCGAGCCCGGCACCGTATCGGTCGTTGTGCGCGGCCCGGCGCAGGCGGAACGATTCCTGGTGATGGACAACAAAACCGAGGAAGCATGGTGGCAGTACGGAGCTGCCAAGGAAACTCCCGAGGACGCGCTGCATAAGCGTATGTCCGGGGAGCGGTTCGAGGAGCTGGTCGCCTCGCTCACCGACTGGCACGTCATCTGAGTTGAGCGAGGAATGCCACCGGGGGGTGCCGTCGAGAGAGGCGACAGGCACCCCGCGGCGGGTCACCAGCCGAACGTGGAGAACTCGCGCTGGTCGGCGATATGGCCCAGCGCGGCGCGGCAGTAGCCGATCATCCGGTCCGGGAGCGCGTCGAGGGCGAACCAGGCCAACTCATCGCATTTGTCCGGCTCCATGTTCACCGGCTCGCCCTCCCACCGCTGGACCTGAAAGAAGAACGCCACCCGCCCTCCCGAGGAGGAGTTGTGCATGACGTGGGCGAAACCGACGGCCGCAGGGTCGATCGTCACCCCGATCTCCTCTTTCGCCTCCCGCACCAGCGCGGCCACGACAGATTCGCCGGCTTCCAGATGCCCAGATGGTAGGTGGTAGGCGCCGTCCTCGTAGCCGGTGTTCGCCCGCCGGCCGAACAGCACACGCTCCTGGCCGTCGGTGAGCAGAAGGTGAACGTCCCCGATCACCTTGTGTCGTTGCTCGCTGGCAACCGTCATCCTCAGCCCCGATCTCTCGTAGACGCACCCGACTCGGGCGTCGCGTCCAACAAACCTAATCCGCGCTCATTGCAGGCATATGCGCTCGACGCATATCGCCCGGACGAGCCAATCTTCTGGAGAAGCCATGCAGGATTTGCCCCACCGGCTCGAGGAGAACCGGAACCACTATCCGCCGCCGCGGAAACCGATCGAGCGCATGACGGAGAAGGAGCTGTTTCGCGTGGCCGAGGCGATGCGCGAGGTATGGCCGGGCCTGAGCAAAAACGCTCGATAGGCCTGCAAATCGCCTCCGTTACCTCGAGTCTCAGCCGACAACAGAATCAACGACCGTGGATACAACGAAGGCCCGCCTCCCGAAACGGGAAGCGGGCCTTACGTTTACGACCTTCTCAGCCGAAGAGCGACCTTACTTGGCCTTCTCCAGGACCTCGACCAGCCGCCACCGCTTGGTGGCCGACGTGGGCCGGGTCTCCATCAGCTGCACGCGATCGCCGACACCGGCGATCTCGTTCTCGTCGTGCGCCTTCACCTTGGAGGTGGTGCGGATGATCTTGCCGTAGAGCTTGTGCCGGTTACGGTCTTCCAGCTCGACGACGATCGTCTTGTTCATCTTGTCGGAGACCACGTAGCCGACCCGGACCTTGCGGGTGCCGCGTGTCTCCTCCACCTTCTCGCTCATGCCGCATCTCCCTTGTCAGCGGGTCCGGTGGCCAAACCGAGCTCGCGCTCACGCATGACCGTGTAGATACGCGCGATCTCGTGACGCACCACACGCAGCCGGCGATTGTTGGTCAGCTGACCGGTCGCCATCTGGAAGCGCAGGTTGAACAGCTCTTCCTTCGATTCGCGCAGGCGGGAGACGAGCTCCTCCTCGGTCAGCTCGCGGAGCTCTGCGGCAGGGGTACCGGTTGCCATCAGAACTGCTCCTCCCTCGTCACGATCCTGCACTTCATCGGGAGCTTGTGCATCGCGCGGCGCAGCGCCTCACGAGCGATCTCCTCGTTGGGGTAACTCATCTCGAACATCACGCGACCGGGCTTGACGTTCGCGACCCACCACTCCGGCGAACCCTTACCGGAACCCATTCGGGTTTCGGCCGGCTTCTTGGTGAGCGGACGATCCGGGTAGATGTTGATCCAGATCTTGCCGCCACGCTTGATGTGGCGGGTCATCGCGATACGCGCCGACTCGATCTGCCGGTTGGTCACATACGCCGGCTCCAGCGCCTGGATGCCGAAGTCACCGAACGACACCGAGGTGCCGCCCTTGGCGAGACCGCTGCGGCTCGGGTGATGCTGCTTGCGGAACTTGACCTTGCGGGGCATCAGCATTGGTCAGCCCTCCTGCTTTTCTGCCGGGGGCTCGGCCACCGCGGTAGCGGCGCGCCCGGCCTCGGTGCTGGTCGCGGTGGTGCCGGAGGAACCGGAACGACGCGGGCGGCTCGGGCGCTCCCGGCGCGGGCGATCCCCGGCCGGCGCGCTCGGGGCGGGCAGCTCACGCTTGCCGCCGACGATATCGCCCTTGTAGATCCAGACCTTGACACCGATACGACCGAAGGTGGTCTTGGCCTCGTACAGGCCGTAATCGATATCGGCACGCAGGGTGTGCAGCGGGACGCGGCCTTCGCGGTAGAACTCCGAGCGCGACATCTCGGCGCCACCGAGGCGGCCCGAGCACTGCACGCGGATGCCCTTGACGTTCGGCGAACGCATGGCCGACTGGATGGCCTTGCGCATCGCGCGACGGAACGCCACGCGGTTGGACAGCTGCTCGGCCACACCCTGGGCGACCAGCTGCGCATCCGACTCGGGGTTCTTGACCTCGAGGATGTTCAGCTGGACCTGCTTGCCGGTGAGCTTCTCCAGCTCGGCGCGGATGCGGTCGGCCTCGGCGCCACGGCGGCCGATGACGATGCCCGGACGCGCGGTGTGGATATCGACGCGGACCCGGTCACGGGTGCGCTCGATCTCCACCTTGGAGATGCCGGCCCGTTCCATGCCGGTGCCCAGCAGCTTGCGGATGGCGACGTCTTCCTTGACGTAGTCCGAGTACTGCTTGTCGGCGTACCAACGGGACTTCCATTCGGTGGTGATTCCGAGGCGGAAGCCATGGGGATTGATTTTCTGTCCCATTTACTTTGCCGCTCCCTTCCGGCGGCCACGAGTGCCACCGGCGGTGGGGACGCTCTCGACCTCGATGGTGATGTGGCTGGTGCGCTTGCGGATCCGGAACGCGCGGCCCTGGGCGCGCGGCTGGAAACGCTTCATGGTCGCGCCCTCGTCGACATACGCCGTCGAGATGACCAGGGTGTCGGGGTTGAGGCCGAGGTTGTTCTCGGCGTTCGCCGCGGCACTGGCCACGACCTTGGCGACCGGCTCGCTGGCGGCCTGCGGGGCGAACCGGAGCAGGTCGAGCGCGTCGGAGACACGCTTGCCGCGAACGAGGTCGACGACCCGGCGGGCCTTCATCGGGGTCACGCGCACGTGCTTGGCGGTCGCGCGCGCAGTCGGATTCTGAGTTTCTGTGCTCATCGCCGCTTGCTCTTCCGATCTTCCTTGACGTGGCTGCGGAACGTCCTCGTCGGCGCGAACTCACCGAGCTTGTGCCCGACCATGTTCTCCGAGACGAACACCGGCACGTGCTTGCGGCCGTCGTGGACGGCGAAGGTGTGGCCGATGAAATCGGGGGTGATGGTCGAACGACGCGACCAGGTCTTGATGACCTGCTTGGTGCCCTTGTCGTTCTGCACGTCCACCTTCGCCTGGAGGTGGTCGTCGACGAACGGGCCCTTCTTGAGGCTGCGTGGCATTTCTTACCTCCTCCTTAGCGCTTCTTGCCGGTGCGACGGCGACGGACGATGAGCTTGTCGCTCGGACGGTTCGGCTTACGGGTGCGGCCTTCCGGCTGACCCCAGGGCGAGACCGGGTGGCGACCACCGGAGGTCTTGCCCTCACCACCACCGTGCGGGTGGTCGACCGGGTTCATGACCACACCACGGACCGTGGGGCGGCGACCCTTCCAGCGCATACGACCGGCCTTGCCCCAGTTGATATTCGACTGTTCGGCATTGCCGACCTCGCCGACGGTGGCGCGGCAGCGCACGTCGACGCGGCGGATCTCGCCGGAGGGCATACGCAGCGTGGCGTAGGGGCCCTCCTTACCCAGCAGCTGGATGCTGGCACCGGCCGAGCGGGCCATCTTGGCGCCGCCGCCGGGACGCAGCTCCACCGCGTGGATGGTGGTACCGGTCGGGATATTGCGCAGCGGCAGGTTGTTGCCGGGCTTGATATCCGCAGTCGGACCGGACTCGATCTTCGTGCCCTGCGCGATGCCCTTGGGCGCGATGATGTAGCGCTTCTCGCCGTCCAGGTAGTGCAGCAGCGCGATATTGGCGGTGCGGTTGGGGTCGTACTCGATATGAGCGACCTTGGCCGGCACGCCGTCCTTGTCCAGCCGGCGGAAATCGATCAGCCGGTAGGCGCGCTTGTGACCGCCACCGCGATGCCGGGTGGTGATCCGGCCGTGGCCGTTACGGCCACCGCTCTTGGTCAGCGGGCGGACGAGCGACTTCTCGGGGGTCGACCGGGTGATCTCGGCGAAGTCCGAGACGGACGACCCGCGGCGGCCCGGGGTAGTCGGCTTGTACTTACGGATTGCCATGAGTTCTTCTCTGCTTTCTGGACTCCCCGCCGCCTACGCGACCGGGCCTCCGAAGATCTCGATGGGCTTGCTGTCGGCCGAGATGGTCACGAGCGCGCGCTTGGTGTCCTTGCGCTTGCCGTAACCGAAGCGGGTCCGCTTGCGCTTGCCCTGACGGTTGGCGGTGTTGACGCTGGTGACCTTCACCCCGAAGACCTTCTCGACCGCGATCTTGATCTGGGTCTTGTTGGAGTCGGGGTGCACGATGAAGGTGTAGGTGCCTTCCTCGATCAGCCCGTAGGACTTCTCCGAGATGACCGGCGCCAGCAGGATGTCGCGCGGATCGGCGATGGTGCTCACTTGCTCTCCTCCTGTGCAGCCTCGGCCGGGCCGTGCACGAAGGCGTTGAGCGCCTCGACGCTGAACACGACTTCGTCGCTGTCCAGTACGTCGTAGGTGTTCAGCTGGTCCGGTGCGATGGTGTGCACGTATTCCAGGTTGCGGGCACTCTTCCAGGCGTTGACGTCCTCGCGGCCGACGACCAGGAGGAACTTCTTGCGATCCGAGATCTCGGACAGGAAGGTCTTCGCGGTCTTGGTCGAGGGGTCCTGGCCGGCGACGAGTTCGCTGATCACGTGGATCCGCTCGTTACGCGCCCGATCCGACAGCGCGCCACGCAGGGCGGCCTGGATCATCTTCTTGGGGGTGCGCTGGCTGTAGTCGCGCGGCTTCGGGCCGTGCACGGTGCCACCACCGGCGAACTGCGGCGCGCGGGTCGAACCCTGGCGGGCGCGGCCGGTGCCCTTCTGGCGGTACGGCTTCTTACCACCGCCGCGGACCTCGCCGCGGGTCTTGGTGGAATGCGTGCCCTGGCGGGCGGCGGCCTGCTGGGCCACGACCACCTGGTGCATCAGCGCGATATTCGCGGTGACATCGAAGATCTCGGCGGGGAGATCGACGGTGCCGTTGGTCTTGCCACCGAGTTCCTTGACCGGCAGCGTCAGGTTGGCCTTCTTCTCGAGGCTGGTCATGCGTGCGCACCACCCTTCACGGCGCTCTTGACGATCACGACGCCGCCCTTGCGACCCGGGATCGCACCCTTGATCAGCAGCAGGCCGTTCTCGGCGTCCACCTTGTGAACCGACAGGTTCTGCGTGGTGACGCGGTCGTTACCCATGCGGCCCGACATGCGCATGCCCTTGAACACACGGCCGGGGGTGGCGCAGCCACCGATGGAACCCGGGCGACGGTGCACGGCCTGCGCACCGTGGGAGGCACCCTGGCCACGGAAGCCGTGGCGCTTCATGGTGCCGGCGAAGCCCTTGCCCTTGCTGGTGCCGGTGACGTCGACGTAGGTGCCCTCTTCGAACGCGGCGGCCGAAATCTCCTGGCCGACCTCGAAGGTGGAGGCATCCGCGACCCGGATCTCCGCGACATGGCGACGCGGGGTGACGCCGGCCTTGGCGAACTGGCCGGACTCCGGCTTGTTCACCTTGCGGGGGTCGATGGCGCCGAAGGCGACCTGCACGGCGCTGTAGCCGTCGCGCTCGACGGTGCGGATCTGGGTGACCACGTTCGGTCCGGCCTTGACGACGGTGACCGGGACGACCCGGTTCTTGTCGTCGAACACCTGGGTCATGCCCAGCTTGGTGCCCAGGATGCCGGCCGCGGGCCTGCTCTTGTTGTCAGTCATGTCTCGAGTCCCCGTCACTGGATATTGACGTCGACGCTGGCCGGCAGGTCGATGCGCATGAGCGCGTCCACCGTCTTCGGCGTCGGGTCGAGGATGTCGATCAGCCGCTTGTGCGTACGCATCTCGAAGTGCTCGCGCGAGTCCTTGTACTTGTGCGGCGAACGGATGACGCAGTACACGTTCTTCTCGGTCGGCAACGGCACCGGCCCGACGACCCGGGCCCCGGTGCGGGTCACCGTTTCGACGATCTTGCGCGCAGACGCGTCGATCGCCTCGTGGTCGTAGGCCTTGAGCCTGATGCGGATCTTCTGTCCCGCCACGCTAAGTGTCCTTTTCTCCGCTTTCGTCCGTGATCCGGATACCGGCTAGGGCGTCCGTACCACCTTCATTTGCACAGCCCGAACACACGATGACGTCCCGTGCCGGATCGGTCAGGGCCCGGAGGAGGCAGCCTGCGTAACCACGCAGGGCCTCGATCAGGCACCAAACCAACACAGTGGAGACCACGACCAGGGGTCAACCCAGTCCGTGCCGCTGTTCATCTGTCATGGTTCTCCGGTCCACGCGGTCGGGCGTGTCGCCTCTCCGCTCATTCCTCGGCCCCGGAAGAAAACTTCGATCGTGGCCTGCGGAACTACGTCCCGGACGTACCCACATCGGTGAACGATGAGGTACTCGCTGGTTTTGCTCACCCCGCCCGGCCCGGTCGTTTCACGGAAACAACCGCCACCCGGGGCAAGGCAACCCGAACAGTATGCACGAGCCCCCCGAGGCGTTTCAAATCGGGGTCGGCCGAGGTCCGGCACTGCGGCAACCATACCGCGCCGCCGCTATCTTACCGATGAGTAATATAGCGGTATGACGAACGAGACCGGTACCTACCGCGGCTGGCGCAAACTTCCCGACAACCCGTTCGGCCACGGCCTGTTCTCCCTGTCGATGGTGGCCCGGGTGCCGTACTTCGCCACGGTGCTGCCCCGGGTGGTCCGGCTCGAACCCGGGCTCTGCGAGGTCAAAGCCCCCAAATGGTTCGGCGTGCACAACCATCTGGGCACCTTCCACGCCATCGCCGCCTGCAACCTCGCGGAAATAGCGATGGGCATGCTGAGCGAGGCCACGGTCCCCACGACCCACCGCTGGATCCCCAAGGCGATGCAGGTCCAGTACCTGACCAAAGCCACCACGGGCCTCCGGGCGGTCGCCGAGCTGACGGAGATCCCGGACTTCGCCACGATCACCGAGGGCCAGGACCTCACCGTGCCGGTCTCGATCTACGACAAGACCGGCAAAGAAGTCGTCCACGCCGACATCACCACCTGGGTCACCCCGAAGAACTAGCAACCCACGAAAACCTGCGAACACAAAACAGGGGGCCCACCCCCACGCCCGTAGTCCACCCCCACACCACTGGTCCACCCTTCCGCCCGTGGTGCCCCCCACACACCACTAGTCCACCCCCTACCTACAGGTCCCAGGCCGACCCCGACGTCATATGCCGACGCAACCCCATGTGTCGAGTTTTGCGAGACA
>NZ_BDBX01000044.1 GCF_001613205.1 Nocardia sienata NBRC 100364
GAGCGAGCGCGCATGCTCGTCTTCGCGTATCGGCGCGGCTCGTCTCCCCGGGAGACCCACTTCCCGCCTTCACAAGCGGCCGGCGCCGGAGGCGAGACACCCGCCCGACCAGTAGTGGAACCACCGACGCTACCCCCGCGGGAGCCGACCGTCCTTGTTGCCCTCCCCCGCCCCACCCCGTTGAATGCACTACATGGCAGGCAGCGTGGTCCGTGAGTTCGATATCTGTGTGGTCGGGCTGGGCCCGTCCGGGCGGGCGCTGGCCCACCGGGCCGTCGTGGCGGGTCTTCGGGTCGCCGCCGTCGATCCCCGCCCGGATCGCCTGTGGCCGCCGACGTTCTCCTGCTGGATCGACGAGCTCCCGGACTGGCTGCCGCACAGTGTGATCGCGAGCCGCATTCCGGCGCCGGTGGTCTGGACGACTTCCGAGATCAAGATCGAGCGGCCCTATTGCGTGCTGTCCAAACCGCTACTGCGCGACGCGCTATCGCTCGACGACGCCCAGGTGTACGCGGGTCGGGCGACCCGGGTGGACGCACACGAGGTCGAGCTGGCCGACGGCACGGTGATCCGCGCCGCGGTGGTGGTGGATGCGCGCGGGATGGCCCCGCTGGGCGACCGGCGCGCGGCCAGCGCGCACGGAATCTTCGTGAACGCCGAAACCGCGGCGCCGATGGTCGGGCAGGGCGAGGGCCTGCTGCTGGACTGGCGGCCGGAGAACGGTGCCGGGCCCGACGAGCCGCCGTCGTTCCTGTATTCGGTGCCGCTCGGCGACGGCACCGTGATCTTCGAGGAGACCAGCCTCGGGCTACGTGGCGGGATGCCGCAGCACGAACTGCGCAAACGCACTCTCGCGCGGCTGGCCGCGCACGGTATCGAACTGACCGGTGCGGAGCCGAGCGAGGCCGCGCACTATCCGCTGGACACTCCGCCGCCGAAGAACGGAGTGGGAAAGGTGGTGCCCTACGGGTCGCGCGGTGGGATGATGCACCCCTGCACCGGGTACAGCGTCGCCGATTCGTTCGCTCTGGCCGATACCGCGGTCACCGCGATCCTGGCCGGCGAGGATCCGATCGCGGCACTGTGGCCGTGGCAGGCCCGGCTCACCTACTGGATGCGGATGCGCGGCCTGTGGGGGTTGGGCCGGTTGACCACCGAGCAGTCGATCGCCATGTTCGACTCCTTCTTCTCCGCCTCGCCGCGGGGACAGCGCGCCCTGCTCTCCGCCCACGACGATTACGCGGCACTGGGCGCGGTGCTGTTCAACACCGTCTCGCGCACCTGGCCGTTCCGCTGGCGCTACGACCTTGTCGGCTGGACCAACCGCGACCGCTGGGTCGGTTACCCGTTCGCACCGGCTACTTCCGAGACGCGGTCGGCGAAGCCCCGGAAGTAGCCGGCCGCGATCAGCCGCTGCGCTCGGCGGATTTGCGGTAGCCGCGGACCGCGGGATAGCCGAACACCAGGATGGCGCCCACCACCCACAGCAGGGTGTCCACGAGCGGTTCGGCGACCGGACCGCCGAGGGACAGCCCCTTCATCGCTTCGATGGCGCAGCTCATCGGCTGGTTCTCCACTGTCGACCGCAGCCAGCTCGGGTAGGCGAACACCGGGACGAAACCGGAATTGAAGAACAGCAGCAGGTTCATGAAGATCGCGACCAACTGGACCAGCAGCGGGCCCTCGGTGGAGGCCGCGAGCGCGGTGATGAAGACGGCGAACGCGAGCCCGAACAGGATCGGGATGCCCATGAGACCGAGTGCGGCCCACAGCCCCTGGTCGAAGCGGAATCCGAGAGCGAAACCGACGGCGATGATGATAACCGTGGTGAGCGAGATCCGGATCACCTCGGCGAACAGCCGGCCGGTCAGGCCCGCCGCGCGATGGATCGGCATGGTCCAGAATCTGCCCAGCAGCCCGGTGGCCTTCTCCACCTTGAAACCCAGCGCGCTGACCACCGCGCCCGTCATGGCCGCGACGAGGATGATCATCGGGACGGTGCCGTAGATGGCGGGCTTACCGGTGAAGCCGGAGATGGAATCGTCGAGCACGATCCAGAACATCACCAGGGTCAGCGCCGGGTACACGATCGTCTGGATGGAGGTGGCCGGATCACGCAGCCAGGCGGTCAGCAGCCGTTTGCACTGGATGGAACTGTGTACCGCCCAGACCCTCAGCGAGCGCTCGGACCGCGGCTCGACCCGTGGCAGTTCGAGCGCGGCGATATGTACCGGCAACCTTTCGGCCCCGGTCGCCGCGGTTCGTTCGATAACGCTCATGCCGTGATCCTCGGGCATGAGCGAGGGCCCTGCGTGGTCACGCTCCGCTGCCGCCTCCGTGCCCGACTCGCTCATGCTGTATCTCTGGGGCATGAGCGAGGGCCCTGCGTGGTCACGCTCCGCTACCGCCTCCGTGCCCGACTCGCTCATGCCCGCCTCACACTCGCCCAGACCGCGAACGGGGTGAACACCGCCGCCGCACCGACCAGCCAGAACAATCCCACTCGCAGTACCTCCCAGGTCACCCCGTCACCCGCCATATCGCGCAGCGCGTAGGCGAACTGGGTGATCGGCTGATTGCGTACGAACGGCCGCACCCATTCGGGGAAACCGGTCTCGGGCACGAAACCGCATGACATCATGCCGAAGATCAGCGTCGGCAGGGTGAGCGCCTGGCTCAGCGAGGCGGGGCTCTTGGTCAGGCTGCCCAGCCCATCCGCCCCGACCGCCAGCACGGTCCCGACGGCGATCGCGAAAGCACAGAAACCGACGGTCTGGCCCCAGCCGGCGGTGAACTCGAAACCGATGAGGTGGCCGTAGACGAGCGCCGCGGCCAAGGACACGACCGAACGGAACAGCCCGGCCGCGATCCGCGAGCCCAGCGGTACCAGCATGCCGACCGGCATGGTCTGCAACCGGGTGCTGAATCCGGTGAGCGCCTCGACAGCGGCCAGTTGCGCATTGGACATCATGGTGAACGCCATGGTCTGCAACACCACGATCGGCATGACGAACTGCGCGTAGTCGATGCCCTGGAACTGCATCACATAGCGCAGCGGGAGATAGAAACCGAGGGTGAAGACCAGTGGCATCACGATGGCGGCGATCATCTCGCCCTTGGTGAGCATGGTCCAGACGACGCGTCCGGTCAACGCCCGCCACTGCGCGAACGTGGACACCCGCGTCCGGGGGAGATCGCCGAACAGGTCGGGCCGGGAAACCGCGGGAGCGCTCACGAGGGAACGCCCGGCTGGTCGGTACCGCCCGAGTGCCCGGTGATGGACAGGAACACATCGTCGAGGGAGGGGCGGCGCAGCCCGATATCGGCCAGCGTGATGCCGGCGGCGTCCAACCGGCGCAGCGCCTCGGACAGCGTCGCGGCGCCGTCGGGCGCCGGGATGGAGAGGCGCCCGGACCCGGCGAGGCCGGCGGCAACGGCCGGCGGAACCAGGTCTCCCAGAGCGGTGGCGGCCGAGGCCAGCCGGGTCGGGTCCAGCGGGACGATCTCGCAGTAGCTGCCGCCGGTCTTCGCCTTGAGCTCGTCGGCGGTGCCCTCCGCGATCACCGTGCCCTTGTCGATCACGATGATGTTGTCCGACAGAACATCGGCTTCTTCCAGGTACTGGGTGGTGAGCAGCACGGTGATGCCCTGCTTTTTCAGCGCGCTCACCAGATCCCAGACACCTTGCCGGCTGCGCGGGTCGAGTCCGGTGGTCGGTTCGTCGAGGAAAACCACTTCGGGCCGGACCACCAGGCCGCAGGCGATATCGACTCGCCGCCGCATACCGCCGGAGTACTGGCGGACCGGGCGGCGCCCGGAAGCGACCAGATCGAACTCTTCGAGCAACGCGTCCGCGCGCTTACGCGCCGTCGATTTGCCCAGGCCCATCAGCCGGCCGAACAGTTCCAGGTTTTCCCGGCCCGAGAGGTTTTCGTCGAGCGCGGCGTATTGGCCGGTCATCATGATCGAGCGTCGCACCTCGGCCGGATCCTTGCGGACATCGTGACCGGCCACCACCGCGCTGCCGGAATCGGGACGCAGCAGAGTGGACAGGATCTTCACGGTGGTGGTCTTCCCGGCGCCGTTGGGCCCCAGGATGCCGAGCACGGTGCCGCGGGAGGCCGAGAAGCTCACTCCGCGTAACGCGTGCACCTCACCGAAGGATTTGGTGATGCCCTCGACGCGGACTGTGTCCGCCCAGGCGGGTTTGGAGCGGCTGGGGCGGACGGGTGCGAGCGCCGGCGCGGCACGGCCGTTCCCGTACTCCGATGTCTCGGCGCCGGGCGGGCGGGAATGCACCGATCGAAGCGGTGGGGCATTCTCGCCGGGGGCTGTCACGGCTTCGTTCGAACTCGGCATCAACTCTCCACTATCGGCCTGATCGGCGGGCGGGGTGACCGGCGCATCGGTATCCCCCTGAATGATCCCTGGCGCCGGGCGCGATGTTACCGGCTGAGATACCCGGCGCCGGAGCGCCGCCCTTACCCCATACCGGGTCGAACCAAATGTGCCTTTGCTCACAGCAACCTTGCGGCCGGTCATCCACCCTGGTCGGCGGTGCAGGGACAGTCCATGGGCAGTGCTCGTACCTTGTCGGCGCTACGCCACCACCATAATCTGAGTGCCATGGCCGATACCGCGCAGCCCGAGGTGGCGGCGCGTTCGGGAGGACCCGGCCGACCGAGCGTGCTCACATCCCACGACCCCCGCACCGGCGAGGTGGTGGGCAGTTATGCCGTTGCCGGCCCCAGCGAACTCGAACGCGCGGTCCATGCCGCGCGCACGGTCGGGGATTGGTGGTCGACAGCGGGTTTCGGAACTCGCAAACGACTTCTGCTGGAGTGGAAACGGGTCATCGCGCGCCGGGCCGCGCAGCTGGTGGAGATCCTGCGCGAGGAAACCGGCAAACCAGAGGCCGACGCGGCGATCGAAGTCATGCTCGCCGTGGAGAACCTGGACTGGGCGGCCCGCAACGCCGGTCGCGCGCTGTGCCGGAAACCGCTGGCCTCCAATTGGCTCACCCGCAATCAGCGGGCGTCGGTCGGCTATCTGCCGCTGGGCGTGATCGGCGTCCTCGGCCCCTGGCAGAACCCGGTTTTCACCCCGATGGGTTCGATCGCCTATGCCATGGCCGCGGGCAACGCGGTGGTTTTCAAACCGCACGCGGTGACCAGCGGTACCGGGCTGTGGCTGGCCGAGACCTGGCGCGAGATCGCTCCCGGCAAACCCGTGCTGGCGGCGGTCACCGGCGACGATTCGACCGCGGCCGCCCTGTGCCGCGCCGGGGTCGACAAGATCGCGTACGCGGGGCCGGAAGCCGAAGGCCGGGAAGTGATCTCGCTGTGCGCCCAGACCATGACTCCGGTGGTGGTCGAGAACTCCGGTAAGGGCGCGATGATCGTGCACGTCGACGCGAAACTCGACGACGCCGCCGACGCCGCGGTATTCGGAGCCATGGCCAACGCGGGTCAGAACGCTACCGGCGTGCAGCGCGCCTATGTCGCGGCGTCGGTCTACGACCAGTTCCTCGACCTCGTGGTCGAACGCGCCCGCGCCCTGAAGCCCGGTGCGGACCGGCGTTCGTCCTACGGGCCGATGATCCTGGAATCGCAGACCGAGGTGGTGCGCAAACAGGTCCGCGACGCCCTGGCGCGCGGAGGTCGCGCGGTGGTCGGCGGACTGGATTCCATTCGCGAGCCCTACGTCGAGCCGATCGTGCTGGCCGATGTACCGGAGGAAAGTGTCGCCATCACCGAGGAGGGCATCGGCCCGCTTCTCATCGTGAACAAAGTGCGCGATCTCGACGACGCCGTCGACCGGATCAACGAGGCCGGCCGCGGTATCGCGGTATCGGTGTTCACCCGCGATATCGCCGAGGTCGAGATCTACGCCGAACGGCTACGGGTCGGTGTGGTCACGGTCAATACGGCCACCACCTACGCCAGTATCCCGGCGCTGCCCTTCGGCGGGGTCGGTGAATACGGGCAGGGGCACAGCCACGGCGTACACGGGCTTCGCGAATTCAGCCGGACCCTGTCCATCGCCCGCAACCGCTACGGGGAACCGCTGGGCCTGTCCAGCTTCCACCGCAATGCCCGGCGACTGCGGGTGGCGCGCACGGTTTTCCGGTTCCGCCACGGCTGACCGGCGGCTTCCGGGCCGGCCGGGCGGCGACCACGGATGACGGATAGTTCTCTCTCCTCCCCCGGATCACCGGCGGCGCCCGGCCGGTCGAGGAGAACAGTGTCGCTGTCGTGGTGATCGACATGTCCGGCAGCCCCGGCGGATGGGCCGTCGGGCTCGGTCGGCGCACCACGGTAGACCACCTTCACCCGGGCGAATCGCGTGCCAGAGAGGCGAGCCGATCCCAAGCGGGCGAGGTGCCGGCGATCGATCCGGTCACCAGACGGAGCAGCGCCGGATCCAGGGCCGGGACCGCAGGGCCCGGCCCGCCGGCCCGGCCCGCCAGCCAGCGTGCGGTTCGCTTCGCCAGGCTCGGAAGTCGCGGGTCCTCCGGCGACCAGCCGAACGCGGCATCGTGCTCGATATACAGGGCGCCGAAATCGGGATCGCGCAGCGCGTCGAGCTTGTCGGCGACCCAGTCCGCCGCCTGCTCGGGCGCCACCGAATGCAGCAGGATCCAGATATCGCGCTCCATCCGTACCGCGCGTTCGCTCGCGCCCAACTGCCGCAGCCGATCCAGGTACCCGGCGACCTCCGCCGAGACGAAAAGCCGGTCGCCCCTGCCCAGTTCGGTGAGCCGGGCCCGGGTGCGCCGGATCTCCGCGGCGCGTTCGGCGAGCCCGGCATCGATCTCGGCCAGCGCCGACGCGAACTCCTCGGGACCGGCGGCCAGCAGCTCCTTGATCCGTGCCAGCGGTACTCCCGCCTGCGCCAGTGTCCTGATCCTGACCAGTTCGACGGCATCCTCGGCGCGGTAGCGCCGATAGCCGGAGGAGTCGCGCGGCGGCTCGGGAAGCAGGCCGCGTTCGTGGTAGACGCGCACGGCCTTGGTCGTCACGCCCGCGTATCGCGCGAGCTGTCCGATGGTGATCACAGTTGTTCCCTTCCGACGCGATCCACCCCGTCACCGGGCTCGGCCGAAGAACCGGCCGGCGAGGTCGATTCCCACCACGGCACCGGACTCGTCCCGGGTGAAGTACCCGCGCTGTCCGACCAGGCCACCGGCCGTCACGATGTACTCGTCGGCGTCACCGGGCAGCAGGCCGAGGGCCGCGGGCGGCAGGTCCGGCGGTAGTTCGGTATCCGCGGCAGCCCGGATGCCGGGTTTGATGGCGCAGCCGATCGTCAGCGCGCAACCGTCGGTTTCCAGCGTCAGCCGCATCATCTCGTTCTCGTAGGCCCCGGCGATCTCGGCTGCCCGCGCCGAATCGTAGGGCAGCGGATCCGGGTCGCGTTCCACCAACCCGAGAAAGTGCTCCAGCGCCCACCGCACCGTCGCACGATCGAACTCGAGACCCGCGTCCGGCCCCGCATTGGACATCACGGCCACGGCGAAGTCCCGCTCCGGCACGAGCAGCAGCTCGGCGAACTGCCCGTTGCCCGATCCGCCGTGCCCGATGGTCGCGACACCGTCGACCTCGCGCAGGAACCAGCAGAGGCCGAACCCGTCGCCCAGCGTGCTGCCGCGTAGTTCCACCGTCTGCTCCCGCATCCGATGCAGCGAGCCGGCGGTCATGATCCGGTCGCCCGCGGCGGTCCGGCCGTCGCCGAGATGGAAGCGCGCCCAGCGCAGCAGATCGCCGACCGAAGAGACCAGCCCGCCACCGGGATTGTTGGATCGGTTGTCCTTCCACTGAGCGGCCACCGTGAGATCGCCGTTGTCCCCGGTGTTGTGGCCGACCGCGAAACGGCGGGTCATCACCTCGTTGTGCAGGTACCCGCTGCGCGTCAGATCCAGGGGCTCGAGCAGCAGGGTTGCGACGGCCCGCTCGAAGGCCTGCCCGGTGATGCTCTCGATGATCCGGCCCACCAGGTTGAAACCGGCCTGACTGTAGGACGCCCGGGTACCGGGTTGGCCGACCAGTGGCGCCGCCGCGAGCAGCTGCGCGTGCCGGGCAAGAGCGTCCGCGCCTTCCCCGGGATCGGCACTCAGCTTCCATTCCAATCCCGCGGTGTGATTGAGCAGCTGCGCCACGGTGATCGCATGCGCCGCGACACCGGGCCCGGTGAATTCCGGCACATACCGTCGCACCGGCGCGTCCAGATCCACCAGCTCCTGATCGACAAGTCGCAGCAACGCGGTCGCGGTGAACGTCTTACTGACCGATCCGATGACGAATCCGGTGTCGCGATCCACCGGAAGCGGGTTGTCCACACTGGTCACCCCGTGGCAGCCGAAGTACTCCCGGCCCGCCGCCGTGACACCTACCGCCACCCCCGGCACCCCCAGTTCGGTCGCCGCTGCCGCGACGAATGCGGCCATCTCTCGTTCGATTTCGCTCATGGACCGATCGTCGATCCTTGCCCCTGGGGCAAGGTCAAGCCCTGCTCCCGAATCACCTGCGCGACGGTCGGGCAGGCGGCCCCGAAGTGCTACCGGCGGTCGATTCGCCACGCTCCCTGCCACCCGGGTCCGGGCGAGGCCGATCAGGCCGGCGAAGAACCGAGCATGGCCGCCATCATGAGGGCGTGCACCCGGGCCATGTGCTGAGGCCGGGAATCGAAACGGATCAACCGGCCCACATCGATGACCTGGCCGATCGCCGAATGCACCCGGAAGCGCGCCTCGATCGGATCACCATCGAGCAGATTCGCCCACTCGTGCACGTTCTGCCGCTGGATGGCCCGCAGTTTGTGCTGTTCGGCCGGGGGCAGATTCGGGAATTCCGCGTAGTACACCGGCATGATCTCCGGCATGGTGAAACTGAGCCGGACGTAGCGGTCGGCGATCTTGTCCACCGCGTCGGCACGCCCGCTGGCCTCGGCGAGTGCCTCGGTGATGGCGAAGGCCAGCCGGTCGCCGGTGCGGTGGAAGGCCGCCGCCAGCAAATCGGATTTGCTGCTGAAGTATCGGTAGACACTGGAGGCGTTGATGCCGACGGCCGCGCCGATCTCCTCGATACTGGCCTCGTGGTAGCCACGGCGGCCGAAGATCCGGATCGCCTCGGTGAGCAGCTGTTCCCGTTTGGAGGTCACCGGCAGCCCGCGCGGGGTGTTGTCGGGTTCGCCTGCTCCGGGGGCGGGCGGCAGGTCGGTACGCACGATCGACCAGGCCATATCGTGCAGCAGCGGCAGCAGTTTGGCACTGGAGAGGGCGGTGCGATGCGCCGAGATACTGCCGATCACGCTGAGCACGGCGGCCGCCAGCAGGGCGATGTCCTCCGGCGGGGCCTCCGGACGGAGTCGCGCGATCGGCGCGGCCAGCGTGTCGTTGATCTCGTTGTAGAGAGTGCGGATGCGGGCGCGGTCGGGCTGCTCCAGATAGCGGCCCTCCCACCGGTACAGACCCGCCTCGCGCCGGATCTCGATGGTGTGCTCGGCGACCGCTCGGATGAGGGCGTCGAGACGTTCTTCCGGCTTCGCTTCCGGCTCGTCCGCGGCCCGGGCCGCCTCGAGCAGTTGCCGGGCGCCTTCCTCCGCGGCGGCGACCAGAAGGGCATATTTATTGGCGAAATGGCGGTACAGTGCAGGGCCGGAGATCCCGACCTCGGCCGCGATTTCGTCCACGCCGACCGGATAGTAGCCACGTTCGCTGAAGGCCCGGGCCGCGGCGCGCATGATCTGGACCTTGCGGTCCTTCGGCCGGCGCCGCCCGCCCTGGCCGGTGCCACGGTCGGCCGGACGCATGCGCACCGGGTCCACCCGGCTGCTATCCGCGACCATGCATTCTCCGTTCGCCTCGGCAGCGCCGCCGGTGTTGACAGCGCCCGACAAGTCAACCTAAGTTAACCACAATTCGCAACGTTAACCGCTATTCGCCACCCGGTCGGCACCGGAGGGCACTCGATGGAGCGCGCATGGTCAACACAGATTCCCCCACCACGCAGCCGGCGGGTTTCTCCGCCGTGCAGGACGGCCGGGTACTGCGGGTCACCCTCACCAAGCCCAAACGCAAGAACGCGCTCGACTACGACTCCCTGGTCGCACTGGGCGACACCTTCCTCGCCGCCGCGCAGGACAAAGCCGTACGGGTGGTGGTGCTCACCGGCGACGGAGGCGACTTCTGCACCGGCGCCGACCTGGCCGCCAGCGCCGAGGAGGGCGCCCGCGGCATCACCCCCGACCAGGTGATGGACGCCGCCAACCGGCTCGTCCGCGCCATCGTCGACCTGCCGGTGCCGGTCATCGCCCGCCTGCGGGGCGCGACCGCCGGGGTCGGTGTCGGTATCGCGCTGGCCGCCGACCTGGTCTACGCCGAAGCCGACTCCTATCTGCTGCTGGCGTTCATCAATATCGGCCTGATGCCCGACGGTGGAGCCGCGGCGCTGGTGGCCGCGGCCGCGGGCCGCCCGCTGGCCGCACGGCTGGCGCTGCTCGGTGAGCGCCTACCCGCTCCGGCAGCCCGCGCCGAAGGCCTGCTCACCGAGGTCCTGGCCACCACCGAGGAACTCGACGCCGCGGTCGAGGCCGCCGCCGAGAAGATCTCCCACGGCCCGCGGCGCGCCCTCGAACTCACCAAGAAGGCCCTCAACCGGGCCACTCTCGGTGCGCTGGACTCGGCCCTGGCCGACGAGAAGGCGGGGCAGGTCGAACTGCTGCAGTCCCCCGACTTCTTCGAAGGCGCCGGCGCCATGCTGGGCAAGCGCAAAGCGGTCTTCGCGGAGTAAGCGCGACCACGGTCACGACACCCGTTCTGCCCGCCGGCAGGGCGGGTGTTTCCGTACCCTGGGAACCGACCGCGGATGTATCGGGCGGCGCTACCGGGCCGGACCGAAGCCGGTGCGCTCAACCGAGTCCGGCCGCATCACCCGGCAGCACCCTGATGCTCTCCGCGCCCGCCCTCGGGCACGGTCCCGGCGCGGAGGCCGAGATACGAAGAAGCCCGTGCCGGGCCGGCACGCGGCCGGCCCGGCACGGGCATACGGAACAGCGGTGGACTAGAGGCCCAGGCCGCGGGCCAGAACCGGCCACGACACCTTGAACTCGTCCTCCCAGTAACCCCAGGAGTGGGTGCCCGAGTCACGGAAGTTGAAGGTGGCCGGGATACCGAGGGAATCCAGCCGCGTCTTCAGGTTGTGGGTGCAGAAGTTGGTGCCCGCCTCGATGACGCCACCGACCAGGATCTGATTGGCCAGCCCGTAGGAGCCGGGCAGGGTGTGCGGGCCGTTCAGGGTGTCCCAGCGGCCGGGCAGACCGTTACCGGTGGAGACGTAGAGCTCGAGACCGCGCAGCCCTTCGGCGTGGACGTACGGATCGTTCGCGGCCCACTCCGGCGAACCCTGCGGACCCCACATGTTGTCGGTGTTGCCGCCGCCCCACGTGTTCACGGTGAGCTTCACGAACTCCGAGCCGACCGGGTCGCTGGTCTGGGCGCAACCGCTGTAGGCGGCGGCAGCCTTGTAGAGACCGGGCTTGGCGATCGGCAGGGCCAGCACGGTGGTGCCCGAGGTGGACAGACCGGCGATGGCGTTCACACCGTTGGTGCCCAGCGCGCCGTCGATCAGCGGCGGGAGCTCTTCGGTGAAGAAGGTCTTCCACTTGTTGCGGCCCAGCGCCGGATCGTCCTTGATCCAGTCGGTGTAGTAGCTCCAGGCGCCGCCGATGGGCTGGATCACATTGACGTTCTTGTCGGACAGGAATTCGAGGGTGTTGGTCTGGGCCTGCCAGGACGCGGAGTCCTCGCCGCCACCCGCGCCGTTGAGCAGGTAGAGGGTGGGCCGGGGCACCGAGGCGTCGGCCGGACGCTGGACATCGACGACGATGTCCTTGTCCATGGCCACCGAGTTCACATACAGCCGCAGCGTGCGGTCGTCCTTGTACTCGGCCTTGACGATGCGTGATCCGTCGGGCGCGGTGGGGTCGGCGAGCAGTGTCTTGGATTCGATGATCGGATCCGCGCCGGCGGTACTCCCACCGAGGCCGGTCATCACACCGGTCAGAACTGCCGTGGCCGCGACCATCGCCGCGGCGCGCCTACCGCCACGCCGGGTGAGTCGACGTATCAATTTCGCACCTTCGCTTCGTCTCGAATTTTCATCCGGGCTCTTTCCGCACCGCGACAACCGGCTCCAGGACCCGAACGCCTCACAGTAACGGGGCAGGTCTCGTCCACCCCGAGAGTTCTGTCCCTGTAGTCGTACTTTGCGGACATATCGTTACCGTAGCGTTGCCCGAATATCTCGCTTCGGCCCGGTCGACCGGATCTGGGAATTCAGTACCGATGCTCACCCGGCTCGATGATTCGGGACACGCGGCGCGGTTCAATCATGCCCGCCGCGCCGAGAGCCGCTGATGAGCGACCCGCCGACGCGTTCGACACGCCCGAGATATTCCAGCACACCGTCCCGGCGGCGGACCAGGTCCCCCGTCCGGTACAGCCGTCCCCCACCACCGGTGGCGACGAACCTGGCTGCCGTCTCCGCGGCGGCGGCGTGGTAACCCCGGGCCAGCTGCGGACCGCCGATGTACATCTCGCCGACCGTGCCCGGCGGTACCGGGCGCAACTGCTCGTCCAGCAGGTACACCCGGTCGTTGGTGACCGGCCGTCCGCCGACCGACCCCACGGTGATCACACCGGTCTCGTTGTGGCCGTACCAGATCACCAGCTCCGCGCCGGGCAGCAGCGTGGTGAACCGTTCGACACCGCCGGGCGGAAGAGCCGCGCCGTCCACCACGACCCGACGCAGGCTGGGATGCGCGGCGCGGCCGCCGCCGTCGGTCACCGAATCGAGGAACCGGTCCAGCAGGGAGGGGACCACGTGCACGACCGTCACCTTGTGGGCGGCGATCGAACGGGACAGGTCGGCGGCCCGGCCCGGATTGTCGGGCATCAGGAGCTGGGCACCGTGATGCAGGGGCCGGAACAGCTCCCACAGCGTGATGTCGGTGACGGTCGGCGCCGCGTGCAGGACCAGATCGGACGAATCATAGGGGTGGCTGCGCTGAGCCCGCCGCAGGCGCTCGACCAGTTGCCGGTGGGTGCTCGTGACACCGGCCGTCCCGCCGGGGACGTACCGGATATCGGCGAGGTCGTCGGGGGCGATGCGCGGGTCACCGGACGGATCGGTGGGCAGGTCCAGATACAGCAGGTCGATGGCGACCACCGAAATACCGGTGCCGGTGGTGACACCCTCGTCCGAGGTGCTCAGCACGCAGATGGGGGCGGCCGTGGCCAGCAACTCGTCGACTTCCGCGGCCGGGCGACCGGGATCGACCGGCACATATCCGCCGCCCGCGCGCAGTACCGCGCAGACCGCGACCACCAGGTCGATACCGGGTCGCATGGCCACGGCGACCAGGGTTCGGCCGCCGACGCCGAAGCGGATCAGCTCCACGGCCAGCGCCCGGGACTTGCGGTCCAGTTCGCTGTAGCTCAGCACCCGCGCCCCCTGCCGCACGGCGGGGACCGCGGGAGTCCTTCTCACCTGTTCGTCGAACAACGACAGCAGGGTGCTCTGGTCGTCGTGCGAGGCCGGATCGAGGACCGGAGACATATAGGCGGTCGTCTCCACATCGGGGATCGGCCGCAAGAAGGTGGTGGGCTCCGGGTCGGCGGTGAGCTCGGGCCCGGGTGCGTCCGCCGGTACGGGGGCGGGGGCCGCGGGCTCGGCACGCTTCAGGGTCCAGTCACGGGGTTCGGACGACGCCGTTTCGTCGCGGAGGGGTTGCGGCCGCCGCCGCGGAAGGGCCGGCGGGAGCTCGACCGGTGCCGATTCGTCCGCGCCATGGAGCCCACGCTCCGGCAGCGGGGCCGGGGCGGGGTCGGAGGCGGTTTCGGTGGCCGGACTGTCCGCGGCCACCGTGGAGCGGGCACCGCGCTGTGGCAGCGCAGGCGCGCTCGCCGATTCGGAACCGGTCTCGGCGGGCGCGGGTCGCGCTTCGGCGGCGGGGCGGCGCTCCGGCAGCGGATCCGGTACGACTCCGCTCTCGGGGGACACGGGTTCGGAAAGAGTTGCCGCGGAATCGGCGTCGGGCTGCGCGCCGAGCCGAGACCGGCGCTGCGGCAACGAAGCCGGTGACGATTCGGACGCCCCGGTCGGTTCCGCTTCCGCGAGCGAGCCGCTGTCGGGCCGCGGACGACGCCGCGGCAGTCCCGGCGGCGCGGCGGCTTCGGACGAGTCCGCGTCCGCGCCGGGGCGTTCCGCTTGCGCGGCGGATCCGGACCGCCGCCGGGGCAGCGCCGGCGGCGCGCCCCCGTCGGCGCCCACCGGCTCGGCGGCAGGACCGGCGTCGTGCCGGTGCCCACCCTGCGGCGGCGGGGCCGAGGGCTCGTAGGACTGCTGCGATACCGGCTCACCGGCAGGTCCGCTGTCGTCGTGGCGGGGCCGCCGCTGCGGGAGGCCACCGGATCGCGCGACCGATTCCGGACTCGCGGTGTCGGGTGCCGAATGCGACGGCTGCGGGCGGCGTTGCGGCAGCGAGGCCGGGGTCGATGTTCCGGCCGAATCGGTCTCGCCCATAACGGCCGCTGTGTCGACCGCAGGCGTGGTGTCGCGCCGCGGGAACGCGTTCCGCTCCGGCTCCGGCTCCGGTTGCGTGGGCGCACCCGCGCCGATGACCGAGCGGCGTTGCGGTAGCCCGGAAGCGGTTCCGGCCTCCCCGGCGTCGGTACCCGCGGCGATCGTCGCCGGTGTCTCGGCGCCCGGAGTCCGGCGCCGCGGCAGCCCGCCCCGGGAGGGTGCGCCTGCTGTGTCCGGTAGCGGATCGCCGGCGGCCGCGGGTTGCGCGTGACGCCGCGGCAGCCCACCGCGGCCCGGCTCGGGCATCTCGGCATCCGGCATACCGGCGACCGGCCGGAGCAGTGAGGTGACCTCCGCGTCCGGTACCGGCTCGGGTACAGGCGCGGACTCCGTCCTGGCGGCGGGCTCCGGGTCGGCCGCGGGCTGCGAATCGGGCGCGGACTGCGACGTCGACACCGACTCCGACGCGGGCGCGAACTGCGACGCGGGCGCGAACTCCGAGGGGGACACACACTGCGACGCAGACACAGGCTGCGGCGCGGACGCGGACTGCGACGCGGAGGCGGAGGCGGAGGCGGGCTGGGCGGGTCCGATATCCGGGCGCAACCCGTGCTCGGCGAGGCCGCCGAGCGCGCGGACCCAGTGCTCGGCGAAGGTTTTCACATCCTCACCTGCGAGAACTTCGGTCGCATAGTCGAACCGGCACAGCAGGCCGTCGTCGGTGGCGTCGACGGCCAGTGCCAGCAGCACTCCGTCGGCAGGGCCGTCGGTGTGGACCCGGGCCGGGCGCAGATCCCGATAGCGCAGGGTGAACCGGCCCGATTCGGCGGCGGCGAACTCGGCGGTGGTCTCCGGGTTCAGGTGGCGTAGAAGCGCGTAACCCGCGCCGCCGTCGGGTACCGACCGGTACAGGTCACGGATCTGGACCAGCGCGCTGCCCGCGGCGGGCCCGCCGACCAGGGCCTCGGTGGTATCGATATCGACGATCCGGACCGACAGCGGGAATTCCGTGGCGAAACCACCGACGAGATCGTCGGCGCCGTTCGCCAGCGAACGGGCGTCGGCGTCACAGCGCACCAGGGATCCGATCGCGCGGGCGACTTTGCCCTGTGCACCGGTATGCAGGGCGACCGCGACAGCGGTCAGCAGCACCTCGGGCACAGTGGCCCCGTAGGCGGCGGCCGCGGCGGTCACCGCGGCGGTGCCCTCGGCGGTGATGGCCAGCGAGACCCGGCGGCGGACCCGGAGGTCGGCCGTCCCGAGCGGGGCCGCGATCTGCGCGCCGGCCAGATTGCGCCGCCACCACCCGGACTCGTCCAGTAGTTCGATGGAGCGGGCGCGTGCGTCCAGGGCGTGCACGAGCTGTGGCAGTTTGTTCTCGGGTGCGGCCGCGGCGAGATCGGCGCCGGTCCAGCCGGCGATCAGCTCGTCGACGATTATCCGCCATGAGCGGTCGTCGACGGCCAGTCCGTTGGCCACCACTACGAGCCGACGATCCGGCTCGCTACCGGTGACGACGAAATGGATATTGCGCCCGGTCGCGGGATCGAGCGCGTCGGCCGCCGCCTGCACCACATCGTCGGTGGCGATGGTGTTCTCATTGGACTCCGGTCCGAGCCACCAGTACTGGTGCTCGCCACGCTGCTCCCGCGGCGGAATCGACAGCGCCGGTGGCCGGTCGCCGGTGTGGAGCCGGGCCGACAGCATCGGGTGCCGGGCCATCAGCGACCGCACCGCGGTTTCGGTCCGGCTCAGCGGCTGGTCGGACGGTAGATCGAGCACCACCGACCGGACCTCGACCCCGGGGACCGGATTGTCCAGCAGCCGGGCGGCGGTGGGGGTCGCGGGCAGTTCACCGCTGATCTCCGTCGCGGTGGCGGTGAACGAGACCGAAGCGGACGCGGCGGCTGCACCGGTCGAGTTGGGTTCGGCCGGCCGCGGTTGCGGTTCCGCCGGTGCCGGCTCCGCGGGGCCGGGCGCTGAGGTGGGGGCGACGAGCACGTCCGCGGCCCACGGGCCCGGGTCCGGCGGGAGCGGCGCGATCTCGTCGGGGTCCGGTAGCCGGGTTCGATCGGGTGCGCCGGTGCCGGTCGGCGGGATCTGCTCGACGGCCGCGAAAGCCGACGGCACCAGGTCCACGGGCACCGTCTGCGCGAGTGCGGCGCGAATCCGGGCGAGGTCGGGTTCGGCCTCGGTCTGTTCGGGGACGACGTAGGCGACCAGGCGGGCGCCGGGGCGCGCGGCCGACGATACGGCCGGACCGGTGCCACGGGCGAGTACCGCGGCCTCGGCGATACCGGGCAGGGCGCGCAACGCGGCCGCGACCGCGGCGGGACGCACGCGGTGGCCCCGGAAACCGAACTGGTCATCGGTGCGGCCCAGGTGTTCGAGCCGCTGTGGGGTGGTGGCGGTGGCATCGCGCCACCGCACCATGTCACCGGTCCGGTACATGCGCTGGCCGTAACCGAAGGGGTTGGCCACGAACCGGTCCGCGGTGGCACCGCGCCGACCGAGGTACCCGCGAGCGAGCTGGTCACCGGCCAGGTACAACTCACCGGGTACTCCGGGCGGGACCGGCCGCAGCCGCGAATCCAGCACGTAGACCCGGGTGTTCCACTGTGGCAGTCCGATCGGCACCGACCGATCCGCCGACCCCGCGGCCGGCCAGGACGTCGCCGACACCGTGGTTTCGGCGGTTCCGTACAGGTTCTGCGTCCGCGCACCGCAGCGTTCCCGGACCACCCCGGCCGTTTCCGGCGCCAGCGGACCGCCGGTCACGAATACCTCGCGCAGACTGCGCATCGGGCCCGGATCGGCGTGCTCGGCGAACGCGGCGAGTTCGTCGGGCCCGAAATCGGTCACCGTCACCGCCCGCGCGGCGATCGTCGCGGCGATACGCTCCGGGTCCCGCGCTCCGGTCGGGGCCAGGGCCAGTTCCGCGCCGGCGCGCAGCGGCAGGAAGGTACCCCACAGGGAGGTGTCGCGGGTGGGGGGATTCTGCTGGAGGTAGACGTCGGTGAAACCCATCGGGTACTGGGCGAGCATCAGCGTGATCTGGTTGTTGATCGCGCTGTGCGAGAGCACCGTCAGTTCCGGCCCGTCCGGCGCCACCGAGGCGCACAGCAGGTAGGCCGCGTTGCCGGGGCGTATTTGCCGGATCAGCTCCGCCGGGCGCACCGGATCGGCGGCGTGGCGGGCGAGGTCCTCGGCACCGGTCACGAGGATCGGTGGCTGCGGGCGGGCCGTCGTTTCCACCGCGGCCGCCAACCGCGCTTCATCGGCCGGAGCCACCAGCACACAGGCCGGGCCGGCGATATCGATGACCCGCGCGTTCCAACCCGCCGGATCGTCGGGGTCCAGCGGCAGGCAGACGCCACCGGCGGTCAGCACCGCGTAGATCGCGACCAGCAGCTCGGTGGAGTTCCGCAGTGCCACACCCACCGGCGTCTCGGTACCGACTCCGGCCTCGATCAACTGCCGGGCCAGCCGATTCACCCGGGCGTCGAATTCCTGGTAGGTCAGTTCGGTTTCCGCGTCGGCCACCGCCACGGCGTCGGGGCGGGTGGCAGCGGTACGGCGGTAACCGTCGAGCAGCAGATCCGGCGCGACCGGGTACCGGGTGTCGTTCCAGACCACCAGCAGCCGATCGAGATCGGCCCGCGACAGCAGGTCGATATCGCCCACCGGACCGTCCGGATCACCACCGGCGACGGTGAGTACGCGCTGCAACCGGCGCGCGAATTCGGTGACGGTGGCGGTGTCGAACCGGTCGGCGGCATAGTGCAACGCGGCCGCGATCCCATCCGGTGAACCGTCGGGCGCGCGGTGGGGGTCGATGACCAGCCGCAATCCGCACTCGGCGGAGGCATTCGCGATCTCGATCGGCTCGGTGGACAGGCTCGGCATCTCCAGTCGCGGAACATCGTTGTGTCGCAACGAGATCGCCATATCGAACAGCGGTCCACCGACACCGATCGCCGCGTCCACGATCTCGAAGGGCAGATCCGCGTGGGCGAATGCCGCGCGATCGGATCGGGCGACCCGGGCGACAAGGTCGAGAAAGGACTCCGCCGGATCGATGCGGGTGCGCAGGACGACGGTGTTGGCGTAGGGGCCGATCGCGTCGTCGAGTTCGCGTTCGTCGTGCCCACGCACCGAACTGCCGAGCACGATATCGGTGACGGCCGCCGAACGGGCCAGCAGCACCGCGAAGGCCGAGCGCACCACGATGAACTCGGAGACCTCACCGCGGCGGGCGATATCGGCGATCCGGCGATGGGTGCGGGTGCCGATCTCGAAACCGTGCACACCGTAGCCGGTGGCGCCGGAGTCGCCGGTGGCGGCCGGAATCTCCAGCCGCGGCGGCAACCCCGCCAGGTATTCGCGCCAGAACGCCAGCCGGGCCGCGGCGAGCGATTCCGGATCGGTGCTGTCGCCGAGCTCGGCCTGCTGGTTCAGGAAATAGTCCAGGTACTGCACCGACAGCGGCTGCCACAGCGGCCGCGATCGGTTGCGCCGGCCCAGGAAGGCCCGCAGCAGGTCCCGCAGTAGCAGACCGGCCGACATCTCGTCGGCGAGGATGCGATGCACGACCACCGCGACCACGTGTTCCCGGGGGCCGGTCTCGGCCAGCGCGAACCGTACCGGCACCTGCTCGGGATCGGCGACGTCGAAATCGGTCCGCGACAGCGCCTGCAGCCAGTCGGCGAGTTCGGCGGGCGCGACCGGTTCGGGGACCACTTCCGGAACCGCCTGTTCCCGCGGCAGCACCACCTGTTGCGGTGTGCCGCCGGCCTCCGGGTAGACGGTGCGCAGCGTCTCGTGCCGGTCGACCACATCGGCGACGGCGGCCTGCATGGCCGTCACGTCCAGGGTGCCGGTCAGGGTCATCGCGGCGGTGACGGTGTCGGCGCCTTCTTCAGGGGTGAAACGGTTGCGTTCCCACAACCGCAGTTGCCCCGGCGAGAGTGGAATGAATTCGGGTCGTCGGGTCGCGGCCGGGCGGTCGTCCGAGGCCGCAACCGGTTCCGGCGCCGGAGATTCCCGCACCGGCGGCGAGGCGGCGGAGTCGGGCCACAGCGGGCTGCGGGCATTGCTGTCCCGGGCACCGAACGGGAAATCCGAGGCCCCGGATTCCGGGCGCGTGGCAGGTAGCACCGCCGGGCTCGGGCCCCGGTGTCCCGGCACCGGCGCGGCCGCGTCCTCCGGCATGTTCTCGTAGAACGCCAGTGCGTCACCGGCCGCCCGCAACGAACTCCCGCGGGAGGTCTGCGCATCGCTCGGCGCGGGCAGTTGCCGCCCGCTGCTCAGCCAGGTGTCGGCATCCGGATCCGCCGGCGCGTTCACCTCGGCCGCGGTGGGCGAAGGCTCCTCGGCCCGGGCACCGCGGGCGCCCAGCGGATGCGAGCGGTCGGGCATCTCCAGGTAGCCGCGCCCGGGCAGGTCCATATCGCGCCGCTCGGAGGCGAGCCGGCTGTCTCCCCCGGGCAGTCCGCGGATGGGCGATACGGGCGCCTGATCGGGAGCGGCGGGATCTCCATGGGACAGCCCGTAGCCGTATCCGGCGAAGGTCTCCGGCTCGACCGGTTGCTCCGGTTCGGGGTGCGCCAGGCCTGGCTCTTCGGGCCGGACCCCGATTTCGCGGATCGGCAGACTCTGTTCGAAGTCGGCCGACGATTCGGGGGACGCTGCCTCGGGGGCCGCCTCGGCTTCGGCGGCCGGCGGCGCCACCTCCGCGGCGCCCGGCTCCGATGCGTCCGGCAGCGCCGGCTGCAGGAACGGTAGGTCGACCCGCCCTACGTATTCCATCTCGCCGTCACCGGCGCGGCGCACCAGGTCACCGGTGCGGAAGAGCCGGGAACCGTCGTCGGCGTAGGGGTCGGCGACCAGCAACTGCGCGGTGCGCCCGGGCCGGCGGTGATAACCGCGGGCCAGTTGCGGACCGCCGAGATACAGCTCGCCCACCTCTCCGTCGGGCACCTGCGTGAGCTGTCCGTCCAGGATATGGGTCGTCACACCGCGGATCGGCGCACCCACAGTGGGTGCCCGGCCGGGAGTCAGCGCGGTGCTGATGCTGGTCATGATCGTGGCCTCGGCCGGCCCGTACCCCTGATAGAGCGCCCGGGTCGCCCCGCCGGCGACGGGAACCGCCCAGCGCGACACCGATTCGGGCGGGCACGGCCGGCGCCCGGTCAGCACCACACCGAGTTCGTCGAGTCCCGCCGGATCCATCACCTCCAGGGCCTCCGGTGTGAGGTAGGCATGGGTGACACCGGTGCGACGCAGCAGTTCGGTCAGTTCGTCCGCAGTGGACACCAGCGGGGAAACCACCACCATGGTCGCGGCGCCGCCGAGCGCGAGCAGCAGTTCCAGTACGGCCGAATCCGAGGGAAGCGGCGCGAAATTCAGCGTGCGGTCCTCTGGTTCGACCCGGAAGCGGCCCTGCTGTTCGGAGCACAGGCCGGACAACCCCGCCTGGGTGACCACCACGCCGTCCGGCGAGGCCCCGCTGTCGCCGGCGTAGCTGACATAGGCGGGATGTTCGGCCCGCAGCGGGCGGATGCGGTCGGCGTAGGTGACCGGTTCGGCGGAGAACTGCTCCAGGGCCCGGGCGGTGTCGACCGTATCGACGTGCAACCATTCGATCTCGTCGGGCAGTTCGTTGCGGACCCAGGAGACCGCCAGGCCGTAGACCGCACCGACATCGACCAGCAGATGCGCGATCCAGTTCGGCGGGTAGGCGGGATCGATCGGTACGAAACCCGCACCTGTCTTGGCCACCGCCCAGACAGCCAGCACCGCGTCCAGCGAACGCGGGATGGCCACGGCCACCAGATCCTCCGGACCGATACCGCGCGCCATCAGCGACCGCGCCAATCGGCTCGACCAGGCGTCCAGATCGGCGTAGCTGACCTGCTCCAGCGGGCCGGTGCCGTCGGCGAGTACGAGCGCCGCACCGTCGGGATTGGTCTCGACAGCGTTCGCGATCAGCTGCGGAAGGGTGGTCACGCGGGGCCGCCGGGTTCGGTGGGGCCGGGTCCGGACTGGCCGCGTCATACCGTTTTCGCCCTCCGGAGGTGGTCACACCGCTGACCGACTACCGCATCCATCTGTCCGCCTCGCCTGCCTATCGCACTTCACCGCCGCGCCCTACCGTGCCGCAGCTTGGACAGCAGCCTGCCACAATGCGCCGGTACCCGGTATGGCACCCGGCAGGTTACCGGTCGGGGCCGCGCACAGCTACACCCCGCGGCACCCCGTCCCGGCCCGGCCGCCCGAAACACTTCACCGTTACTTCGAAATCGCAGCGAGCGGTACTGCGGGTCGTATCCGCCGAGCCGACACAACCCGGCTCCCTACCCGGCGGGAATGGGCGGACCTGCGCGAACGCCCGGGAGACCGGCCGTCCCGCACCGTCAGCCCAATAGCGTGTCCAGACCCAGCACCGTCTCGACGCCGGACCAGGCGGTGCCCGGCTCGTCCTCCTCGTCGAGGACGAGGGCGGTCAGATCCTCCAGCTCGCCCGGGTCGAGTACCTCCAGACCGGCACTGTCGGACCACAGATGAGTGATCCATTCACCTGCGGGGGTCGCGTGCTCCTCCGGAACCACCACCACCGAAGCTCCCGCGGCACCGGCGGCCACGGTTTCCAGTACCGCCGCCGGACTGTCACCGCGGCCGGCACGGTAGGTCCTGGCCTCGTAGGTCAGGCCGGTGACGGTCTGCACCCGGGTCACCGCGGTGGCCAGCCGGTCGTAACTCACCTGCCGGCCGGTACCGTCCACCACGGCCGGATCGTTACCGCGCAGCGGCCGCGCCCGGTGCGCGTGAGTGACCGGCCGCGGCGATTGCGCGGAGATCTCCGCGGCGATCTCCGGATCGTCGAGCAGCAGCCATTCGAGGTGCGGGACGGCCGGGGCCCGGCCCACGGCCAGTCCGGCCGCGACTGCCAGATCCGCTGCCGCCGCGACCTCCAGAGCGTCGGCCGGCACAAGGGTGGCGCCCGCCTTGAGTACCGCCCAGATCGCCACCACCGCATCCACCCCGCGTTCCAGCGCACTCACCACGCCGGTGCCCGGACCGTATCCGCGCGCGATCAGGACCCGCGCCAGTCGTGAGGACCGCGCGTCGAGTTCGCGATAGCTCACCGCCGCCTCGCCACATACCACCGCGGGACCTTCCGGATCGTCCTCCACCGAGGTGCTCAGAGTCTGGGCGAGCGCGGTTCCCGCGGCCGCGGCCGGTAACAATTGCTCGGCGGGGGCGAGTGCGCGGGGACGTTCGGGGGCTTCCGCGTACTCGATAGCGCCTACCGGCCGCAGCGGGTCGGCGGCGACCGCGGTGAGGATCCGCCGTAGCCGGCGGCCGAAGGACCGCACGGTCTCCTCGTCGAAGAGGTCGGTGGGGTAGGTCAGCACGGCGTGTATATCGCCGGGCGCACCGTCGGCATCGCGGCCGGGGTCGATATCTATTCGCAGATCGAATGTGGCGGTGAGCTCTCGGCAATCCAGCGACCACACGGACAGACCCGGCAGTTTCAGCGCGACCCGGTCGTGGTTGTCCACCGTCAGCAGTACGGAGAACAGCGGATTGCGCGCGATGGCCTGCTCCGGAGCCGCGACTTCCACGACCTGTTCGAACGGGATTTCGGCATTGTCGAACGCGGACAGACCGGTTTCCCGTGTCTCGTCGAGCAATTCGGCGAAGGGCCGGGAGCTGTCGACGCGTGCGCGTAATGCGAGCGTATTGGCGAACATACCGACGAGGTCGTCGAGCGACCGCTCTCCGCGGCCGGCGACCGGGGTGCCCACGGTGATGTCTTCCGCGCCGGTCAGCTGGTGCAGCAGTACGCTCACCGCGGCGTGCATCACCATGAACAGCGTGGCTCCGCGATCCCGTGCGAGCCGGTCCAATCCCTCGTGCACTTCGGCGGACACCGCGAAACCCGTGGTGCCGCCGCGCATCGAGGGCATCGCCGGACGCGGACGGTCCAGCGGCAGCTCCGGCTCCCCGATCACCCCGCGCAACTTCTCACGCCAGTATGCCGATTGCGCTGCCGCGACGGAGTTCTCCTGCGCCCCCTCCCCGAGCACCGCGCCCTGCCAGATCGCGTAGTCGGCGTACTGTACCGGCAACGGTGACCAGCGCGGCGACTCCCCGCCGACGCGGGCGAGATACGCGGTCATCAGATCTCGCGCCAGGGGCGCGAGCGAGGCCGCGTCGGCGGCGATACGGTGCACGACCAGCGCCAGCACATGCCGGTCGGGTCCAGTGGTGAGCAGCAGCCCGCGTACCGGTACCTGTGTGGTGACATCGAAACCGGCCGCGAGCAGTTCGCCGATCCGGCCGAGCGCGTCTTCGGTGGTCTCCGACTCCAGCCCCCCGCGCAACGCCTGCGCCACCGGCAGGATCTCCTGGTAGGGCCGTCCGTCCGAGTCACCCGGATAGCGGGTACGCAGTACCTCGTGCCGTTCCAGGACATCGGAGAGGGCGTAGCGCAGCGCGGACGTATCGAGCGCCCCGTCGAGTCCGATGGCGAGCGAAATATTGTGGACCGCCGAATCCGGGACGAGCCGATCACCCGGCCACAGCCGATATTGCCGCGGCGACAGTGGGATCCGGTCGGGACGATCGACCCGCGCCAGTATCGGTCGCTCCACCCGGGGGACGACCCCGGGAACAACCCGCGCGGCCAGCGCGGCCACCGTCGGCGCCTCGAACAGCACGCGTACCACCAGCTGCGCCGACAGCGCCTCGTTGATCCGGGCCACCGCACGGGTGGCGGTCAGCGAATTACCCCCGAGCGCGAAGAAATCGTCGTCGGCGCCGATATTTTCGGCGCCGAGCAGATCGGCGAACACCCCCGCCACCACGGTTTCCACCCGCCCCGCCGGAGCGGCGTAAGGCGCCCGGCCGGTCACCGGCGGAACCGGTAGCGCGTACCGGTCGACCTTCCCGTGCGTGGTCAACGGCAACTCCTCGACCACGACCAGGGTCTCGGGAACCATATACGCGGGCAGTATTTCGGCCACCTGCTCACGCAACAGCCCCGGATCGAGAACGACTTCGTGCTCCGCGGCGGCCACCACGTAACCGAGCAGCCTGTCTCCGGCCAGCTCGTCGGTACGTACCAGCGCCACCGCCCGGCCGACCCCCGGGCAGCGCAGCAGGGCTGCCTCGACCTCACCGAGTTCGACCCGGAACCCCCGCAACTGCACCTGCGCGTCTCCGCGACCGGCGTATTCCAGCTCGGCGCGGCCACCGAAGGCGGCCCAGCGGCCGATATCACCACTGCGGTACATCCGTGACCCCGGCGCACCGAACGGGTCGGCCACGAACCGGGTGGCGGTGGCGCCCGGACTACCCGCATAGCCGCGGGTCAGCTGCCGCCCCGACACATAGATCTCTCCCGGTACGCCGACCGGCGCCGGGTGCAGGCGCTCGTCGAGCACGAACGCGTCCAGACCGGGCAGCGCCCGGCCGATCACGCCGGCCGGGTTGTCCACCAGTTTCTCGTCGAGTGCCAGAAAAGAGGCGTGCACAGTGGTCTCGGTGAGGCCGTACATGTTCACCAGCCACGGACCGTCTGTTTCGGGTCCGCCGTGCCGTTCGTACCAGCTTCGCAGCCGGCGCAGATCCAGCGCCTCACCGCCGAACACCACATAGCGCAGGGCGAGCGCGCCGGTGCCGTGGGCGAGCCGGTCGGCCTCAGCGAGTCGATAGAACGCCGACGGTGTCTGGTTGAGCACAGTGACCCGTTCGCGGATGAGCAGGTCCCGGAACTGTTCGGGTGAGCCGGCGGTCGGGCGGTCGACCACCACCACCGAACCACCACTGGCCAGCGAGCACCACAGTTCCCACACCGAGAAGTCGAAGGCGATCGAATGGAACAGGGTCCACACATCGGTGTCGTCGAATTCGAACAGCAGCTGGGTGTTGGCGAAAAGTTCCACCACGCTGCGGTGCGCGACGGCCACGGCCCTGGGGGCACCGGTGGAACCGGAGGTATGGACGACATAGGCCACGTTGTCGGGGCGCAGCGGGGCCCGGCGCTCGGCATCGGTGACCGGTTCGGTGGAACGGTGCACGGTCTCGGCGAGCAGGATCACCGGCGCGTCCACGGTGGGCAGCGCGTCACGTTCGGCAGCGGTGGTGAGGACAACGGCCGGACCGGCGTCGGCGAGAACGGCCTCCAGCCGCTTGCGCGGGTAGGCGGTGTCGATCGGTAGATAGCCGGCACCGGATAGCAGCACACCCAGCAGCGCGACCGGCAACTCCTCGGTCCGCGGCACCGCCACGGCCACCAGGCTCTCCGGGCCCGCCCCGGCGGCGATAAGGGTGCGTGCCACCTGATACGACCGGCTCAGCAGTTCCGCGAAACTCAGCACGACCCCACCGGACCGGACGGCCGGAGACCGCGGCCGCCGCCGGGCCTGCGCCTCGATGAGATCGACCAGCGTCACCGCGGGCACCGGGACCCCACCGCTGTTCCATTCCCGCAGTACCAGATCGCGTTCGCCGGGCGCCAGCAGATCGATATCGCCCACGATCCGGTGCGGGTCGGCGGCTACGGCGTTCAGGATGCGCAGCAACCGGTCCGCGTGATCACCGAGCGTGGGCGCGTCGAACAGGTCGCTGGTGTAGGTGAAGGTCAGCCGCGCCTCGGCGCCGGTGTCCAGCAGGTCCACACGCAGGTCGAGCATATCCGGCAGGCGGGCGGGCGCATCGGTGGTGGCGAGCAGGACCCGGAACGGCGGTTGCCCGGCGGCGGTGCGCACGGTATCGATCAGCTGGCCCAGCCGTTCGGTGCCATGACCACCGGTCTCGAAGAGCGCCCCACCCGCGAGCCGGGCGGTGTCGAGTAGTTCGTCGAAGCGCAGCGCCGGATCCAGATCGGTGTGCAATACCGACAACCCGCCCCCGGCGTGCTGGGTGCTGAACGCACCGACCGCGATATCCCGATGCCCCGACAACCGGGCCAGCAGAATGGCCAGCGCCGCCTGTATCACGGTGAAGCCGGTCGTCTCCTGATGCGTCGCGATATCGTTGAGCGAATCGAGCAGGTCGATACTCAGCTCCCGCGTCACCTGGCCGCAGCGTCCGGAACGGGCGGCCGGGCGCGGCCGATCGGCGGGCAGCTCGGCGCGGCCGACGAGCGTGCCCGGAGCCCGCCACCAATCCGCGGCCGGAGTCGGCCCGAGTTCCGCGGGCACCGCCAGCAGCTGGCCCACGAGGGCGTGCAGTAATACGGAGAGGGCACCGGCCGCGGATTCGGCGATGCGTTCGCGCCGGTACCACAGCCGCAGCAGCAGCCGGTCCGCCGACTCCGCCACCAGCGTCACCGGGTAGTGGGTGAAGGCATGGCAGGTCGGCTCCGTCACCTCGAGCCCGTCGATATCGCCGGCAGTGGGCCATCGCGCCGCGCCCGCCGGGCGCAGGTCGTAAATCAGCAGGGTGTCGAAGAGGCCCGCCGCCCCCGGCGCGGTATCGGCGGCGCTCAGATAGTGATGATCACGCAGCGCATGCTGTTCGGAGCGGATACGGATCAGCAGATCCCGCACCGTCCAGCCGGGCTCGAAACACACTCGGACGGGGACGGTATTGGCGAACAGACCAGCCATCCGGTCCACCCCGCTCAGCCCGGCGGGGCGACCGGAGACCACGGCCCCGAACACGATGTCCCGGCGTCCGGTCAGTCCCGCCAGCAGCAGTGCCCACAGCGCCTGGACCACGGTTTCGACCGGCACGCCGGCCTCGGCCGCGTACGCCGCCATGGCGGCGGTCTGGGCGTCGCCGAGCGCGAGATCGACTTTCCCCATACCGGTTCCCGGCTCGGTGGGCGGGGCCAGCACCGGAGCGAGTGCGGTCGGCCGGGCACCCCGTAGCGCATCCGCCCAGCGGGCCCGGCCGGCCGCGGTGTCCTGTCGCGCCAGCCACTGCAGATAGTCACGGTAGGCCGGGGGCGGCGGTAACGCCGCGGGGTCGCCGTGGCGGGCATAGAGGGTCAGCAGATCGTCCAGCAGTATCGGCGCCGACCTGCCGTCGAAGAGCAGCTGGTGAGCGGCCAGCACGAGATGCGTGCGGCCGGAAACCGTGCGATACACCGTCACCCGCAGCAGCGGCGCGGTGTCCAGGGCGAACCGGGTGAGCCGCTCGGTCTCCAGCAGTTCCGGGATCTCGTAGTCGCCGACATCGTCGGCCACCCGCCACGGCACGGTGACGGGTTCGGTCACCAACTGCACCGGCACCCCGTCCGCGGCCGTGACGAACGCGGTGCGCAGGACCGGATGCCGGTCGACCAGCCCCTGCGCGGCCCGGTGCAACCGGTCCAGATCAATGACGCCCCCGAGCTCGACGGCGAACAACATCACATAGTCGTCGGGACCACCCACCGTGAACTGGGAATGGAAGAACAACCCCGCGCCCAGCGGTGCGAGCGGCAGCACATCGATCAGGCCCGGATGCTCCGCGCGCCAGGTGTCGAGCTCTCGCTGCCCCACCCGGACCAGCGGCAGATCCGAAGGAGTCAGGCCCCCGGCCGCCGGATCGGCGATATGCCGGGCGATGGCGTTGACCGCGGCCAGCCATTCGTCGGCCAGCTCCCGGACCGCCGGCTCGTCGACGATATCGACGGCGTAGGCGAACGAGGCCGTGATCCGGCCGTCGCCGCCGACGACGGCTTCGATATCTATCACCGTCTCCGCCGGCATATCCGGGTCGAACGCGGTCGCGAACCCACCGAGTTCCCCGATGGGCTGCCAGGATGTCTCGTCGTTACCGGGTCCTACGCCGTCGGCGGCGAACCGGCCCGCGCAAGCGAAACCGATCTGTGCCACGGGAGGTTCGAATTCCCCGGGGGCCGAGCTGCGCAGCGACCCGAATCCCAGCGGCCGGGGAATAGCCACCAGTTGTTCCTTCACCGATCGCAGCAGTGCGGCGGTCACCGGGCCCGCGGCCAGCGCGGCCCGGGGATCGATATCGCCGAGATCAAGGGCCACCGGGTATGCCGTATCGAACCAGCCGACGGTACGGGTGAGATCCGCGCCGGGCAGTAGCGATTCCGCGCGCCCGTCGCCGTACAGCCGGACCCGGGTGGTCGCGCAGTCCACTCCGCGCCGGGACCGCCAGTTCCGCACCGCCAGAGCGAGCGCGGCCAGCAGCGCACCTTCGGAAGTCATCCGGTACAGCGCCGGTACTTCGGTCACCACCACCTCGGCGATATCCCCCGGCACCTCCACCGCGAATCGGTGCATCGACGCGTGGGTATCGACGGTGGGGTCGATCGCCCGCGCGCCCAGCAGCGGGTCCGGGGTGGACAGCACCTTCCGCCACCGGGCGAGCGCGGTGTCGCGTTCCGGCGGCGGGACGGGTTCGGTCGCCGCCTGCGCCCAGCGCCGGAACGACGTGGTGACAGCGGGCAGCTCGGGACGCCGCCGACCGGCCACCTGCGCCCAGGCCCGGGCCAGATCCGCCAGGAGGATCTGCCAGGACGCACTGTCGACCACATAGTGGTGCACGGCGAGCAGCAGTGCGTCGCGGGCGCCCGGACGGCACAACCGGGTCGCGGCGACCATCCGGCCACCGAGCGGATCCAGGCGCGCCACGGTCGTTTCCATCGCCGAACCGGCGAGCGCGACGACCTCGGCCGGACGGGTCCCCGCGGGTACCTCGACCTCGGCGAGCAGGCGGCTCTCCCCGACAGGCCCGCTGTCGGGGACTTCCCACCGGTACTGCCCGTCCGCAGCCACCAGCCGCGCCCGCAACATATCGTGCCGCTCCACCACGGCACCGAGGACCGTCGCCGTCCAGGCCCGGTCGATTCCCTCCGGCAACGCCAGCACCGCCGTCTGCGCGAAACCGGGATGTACGCCCCCCACCAGATACTCGGCCAGGATCGGAGTCGGCGGCACGGCACCGACACCGTCGGCCGGGATCGGCGGAGTTTCCCGCTGCCCGACCCCGCGCGCATCCCCATGCGCCGGTTGCCGGAGTTGCCCCGGACCCGGCGCAACCGTTTCTCCCCTGAAACCGCGCCAGTTGTCCGGTGGCGCCTCGTGCTCGAACGCGTGGGCCGCAGGCGAGAGGCCCGTCCCCGCCCCGTCGGCGCGGCCGGATCCGGGCCGCGTATCGCGCACCGACGCGTTCGTCACGGCAGGCGCGACGGTTTCCCCCGCGAACCCACGCCCACGTTGCGGCAGCGCACTCCGTTCCAGTGCGGTGTCCCGATGCTGCGAAACCTCACCGCGCCCCGGGCTTCCGTGTCGAGGTGGGGCTCCGAACTCGAACTCTCGGACTCGATCCGGCGGCGCCTCACGAACCCCCCGGCCAGAGGCAGATTCCCGCATCGCCCCTCCCCCGAGCCCACGCGAACGTTCCGGCGGCGCCTCACGTTCGGCCACGTCGGCCGAAGCCTGCGGCACCTCCCCCCCGAGCCCACGCGAACGCTCCGGCGACACACCACGTTCGACCACGTCGGCCGAAGCCTGCGGCAACTCTCTCCCGAGCCCACGCGAACGCTGTGGCGATACACCACGTTCGGCCACGTCGGCCGAAGCCTGCGGCAGCACCACACCCAAGTCCCGCGCACGTTGCGGCAACACACCATGTTCGGCCACGTCGGCCGAAGCCTGCGGTACCCCTCCCCCGAGCCCACGCGCACGTTGCGGCAACACACCATGTTCGGCCACGTCGGCCGAAGGCCGCGGCGCCCCTCCCCCGAGCCCACGCGAACGCTGCGGCAACACACCACGTTCGGCCACGTCGGCCGATTCAGCCGGGACCTCTACATCCGCGCCCCCACGCGAAGATTCCGGCAGCAGACCTCGATCGAACTCGGCGTTCGAAGGAGGCGGCACCTCACCGCCCCCGAGCCCGCGTGAAGACCTCGGCAGCACAACCCGACCCGACTCCGCGGCCGAAGCCTCCGGGACCTCTCCGCGTCCGATCCCGCGTCCGCGATCCGGCAGGATCGCGCGCTCGGCCTCGTGGCCCGAAGCCGGAGAGGCCCCCGCCGGACCGGGCACGCGCCTGCCTTCACGGGGGCCACCGTGACCGGGCACGTGGACGGGCGCCGGTCCGCGCGCACTCGCGGACAGAGCTTCGTGCTCCGGCCGGTCCGCCGGAGTCGGTGAGACCGGGCCCGCCGCGAACCCGGGCGAACGCTCCGGCCGCGCACCCCGGTCGAGCTCACCGCTCGAAGTCTGCGGATCCTCTCCCCATCCGTTCACCTGTGAACCGCTGCGGCCCAGGTATTCGATCTCTTCACCGCGAGATGTGACGATCCGCCGTACCAGATCGCCGGTGCGGTACATACGGGCACCGGGCCGGCCGAGTTCGGCGCCGAAGGGCGCGGCGAGGAAATGCTGCGCTGTGAGGCCGCGCTGCCCGAGGTACCCGTGCGCCAGCGCCGGCCCGGACAGGTAGAGCTCACCCACCACCCCGGTGGGCACCGGCCGCAACCGGGCGTCGAGAACGAGGACACCGGACTCGTGCAGGGCGGCACCGAGCGTGATCGGCGCCCCCGGCGCCGTCGTACCCGGTCCGGTCGCGATGACACCGGCCTCGGTGCGGCCGTAGCCGGTGACGAGGTTCGGCTTGCGCGCCCAGCGGCCGATCGGTTCGAAATCGCACCCGCCGCCGATGGCGACGACCTGTACATCGGTGAGCCCCGCCGGGTCCACGGAGGTCAATGCCGCCGGGGTCGCGAGTATATGGGTGACCTGTTCCCGGGCCAGCAGGTCGGTGCGGCTCCGCCCGTCCGGTGTGCCCGCGGGGACGAGCACCAGCGTGGCACCGGAGGTGAAGGCCAGCAACAGTTCCAGCACCGAGACATCGACATCCGGTGCGCACATATGGGCCACCCGGGAATCGCTGGTGATGCCGTACCGATCTGTTACGGCCGCGACCACCGGGGCCAGTGCGCTGTGCGGGACCACCACACCGGTGTGCTCCCCGTCCGGAGCGGATGTGTAGGCGATATAGGCGGGATGGCGCGCGTCGAGCATCCGCACCCGGTCGGCGTAGGAGATGGGATGCCGCGCCCGGCGCGCGATCCGTTCGGCCTGCACCGGATCGTCGAGTTCCATCCAGTACAGGGACCGGCCGAGCGCGGATCGGTACCGCGAAGTGGTCAGACCGAGAGCGGCTCCCGAACCGGCGGCGATCCGGTCGATCCGGTCGCCGGGCATACCGGGGTCGATCGGCACATGGGCGGCCCCGGTTTTCGCGATCGCCCAGACCGCGAGCACGGATTCGGGGCTGCGCGCGAGCCCGATCGCCACCACATCGCCCGGTCCGATTCCGCGCTCGATCAGTTCCCGGGCCAGTCGTGAGGATCCTTCGTCCAACTCCTGGTAGGTGATCTCGCGCTGGTGGGCGGGGTCACCCGTGGGGTTGAAGCGGATCGCCACCTCGGTGGCGGCGGATTCGACGGCGGCGGTCAGCAGCTGGGCGAACAGCGGGCTTCCCGAACGACGCCGTCGACTACCGACAAAAGGACGGCGGGCAGTGTGCATTCGGGTGCGTTCACCTCTCGCATCGAGCCAGGTCCCGGCCCCCTACATACCCTGCGGGGGTGGAAGGGCATATGGACCGGGGCCGGCGCGGTGTGGCCATCATATTCGGGAGCGCCCCGGGTCGCCGCCCGGGGAACGACCCAGCACCGGGTGGCCGTCACGCCCCGGCGGGACGTTGCCGCCGTTCGGGTCGAGTGGCTACGCCGGACGAACGGGCCCGGACGTCGCCGCCCGCACCCGGCCGATGTACGGGTTCACAACCAGCCGCGCCGGATCGCCTGCACCCCGGCCTGGAAGCGGGTGCTGGCGCCGAGCCGCTCCAGCAGCCGGGCGGTGCGCCGGACCACCGTGCGCCGCGACATACCGAGCCGGCGAGCGATCGTATCGTCGGTCGCGCCCATCCCCATCATGGTGAGGATCGCGCGGTCGCGTTCGTCGAGTTCGTCGGCTTCCGGCTGCACCGAGATCGGCGCGGACAGGGTCCACAGCACATCGAAACTGCGGATCAACATATCCAGTAGCGGTGATCCGTTGATCCGCAGCGCCATCGGGTCGGGCCGGCGTTCGTCGGTGTGCAGCACCAGGCTGGCGCGTTCGTCGTCGGCGATGATCAACTTGAACGGCGGATCGGGCAGCGTACGTGCCTGCGCGCCCCGGGCGTTGGTGGCCAGAGTGTGCCGCAGCCGGTCCGCGTCCTGATAGATCGTGTCCTGGTAGAGGATCCGGTATCGCACACCCTCGGCCATCCGGGTCTGTTTGAGTTCGGCGATCCGGCTGTCGCGTTCGGGATCGCTGATATGCGGGCTGCGCTCGACCATTTTCACCGAGCTGTCGGCATTGGCGTGCAGTGCCTCGAAGTCGGCGAGCAGTTCGGCCCGTTCGAAGACCGGCGAGATCACCCCGTTCCAACCCTGCGAGCGCCGGACGGAACGGAAGGTCTCACTGAGCCGGGCCGCGGCCGCGTGCATGGTGCTGATCTCCTGGCGCCGCCGCCGAGCCTCGGCCTCGGACAACGATTCCGGCGCGTGGGCGTCCCAGCGCGGGGTGCCGTCGGGCTCGGTGAGGCGGATCACCGCACGCAGCCCGCACAGATCGTCGAGCGCGTTCTCGACCACGGCCTCGGACAGTGCGGTGTGCCGGGCGATATCGGCGAGGCCCGACCGCGGCCGCTGCACCAGCGCCGCGTACACCCGGCCGTGGATCGAGTCGGGTTCGAAGATATCGGCCAGTTCGGTCACACCGGGGGTCCGCAATTCGGCCTGCAATCCCGTGGGGGTGGCAAGGATCGGGCGGTCGAGCGATTCTGTCGATCTCAGTGCGAGGGTCCCCACTCCAGCGGCACCCCCTTGGACACCATCCAGGTCATCGGATCGATTTTGTTACCACCTTGGTCCCAGATCTCCAGATGCAGATGGGGGCCGGTGGATTGCCCGCGGTTTCCCACGGTGGCGATCACATCACCCGCGTTCACCCGCTGCCCTTCGCTGACGTAGATATCGTTGACGTGCCCGTAGACGCCGGTGGTGCCGTCGTCGTGCAGGACCCGGACCCACATTCCGAATCCGGAGGCCGGACCGGCCTCGACCACCGTGCCGGAGGCAACCGATTTGATCGGCGCGCCGAGTGTATCGGCGAAGTCGATACCGTAGTGCATGGCGCCCCACCGGCTGCCATAGGTGGAGCTGACGACGCCGGCGACCGGCCGCACCGCGGCGGCGGGGGCCAGTTGCTGATGCAATTGCTTCAGCGTCTGCTCGGCCTGGGTCAGCGGGGCGGCGACCTCGGGCGGCAGATTCTGCAGGCCGAACGGGGCGGCCACCGGCGCGGGTGCGGCGATCGGGGCGGCCTGGGCCGGTGCGGGCTGTGTATCGGCGACCGGCGCGGCCTGTGCCATCCGCGCGGCGGACGCGGGCGAGGAGTCCGCGGTGGGCGTGACCGGTTCGGCCTTCACCGCCTCGTCGTCGCCGCTTCCGGGCAGTAACGGCGTCGCGTAGGCGATGGCGGGAGCGATCTGGGAAGCGGTACCGATCAGCGCGCCGGCGGCGACAGCGGCCCCGGCGGCGGCGCGGACCTTTTCGGCCGCGGTGGCGGCGGCGCGGTGGCGGCGGGGGCGGACCTGCACATCGTCACCGACAAGGCTCATAACGGTGATGGAGCTGGGGCCTAGTCGATGGTGCGCCAAAGGTCCGTCCTCGCTATCCGGTCATCAGGGTCGAACGCCGTGCACGGATCCAGCTACTCGAGCCGGATAAACGTAACGTTTCGGCATCCGTTGTGACGGTAACTCTACCGGCCCGTGATCGAATCGCAACCTTTTCTGTTAATTACCAGCTCAAACGGGGTAATGCAGTCCGCGCCTCCTGTTGTGAACGATGTCTTTTTCGTAATATTTGCGAGGTTCTCCTACCGACCCCCACACGAGGCGGTCACCCCCCGGCAAACCCCGCACACCGCCCCCGACAGCGGTCGTCCCGCACGCACCACGCCGCGGGTTACCGAGACAGCAATGGACCCGCTACCGCCAAAGCACCGCCCCACGAACGACTTTCACGACCAATCCACTGCTATTGACAACCAATTTCGATTAGACTCGGCCCGGCAGATCTGCACGCGGGTTTCCGCACCATCAGTTGCAAGACCAGTTGACCCAGGAGGTCGCCGTGTCCCTAGATGTCCCCACCGCTCTACTGGAACGTGCCGAGCGCGGTGATGTCACCGACGCCGAATTCGTCGAATGCGTCCGCAACTCGCTGCCCTACGCGTGGGAGGTCGTCAGTCGCGTCGCCGGCGAACTCGGGTCCGGCACCGCGGAATTCGCCGACAACGAAGTGGCCCCGCCGGACGAGACGGCACGCGGTCAGCTGCTGCGCGCCCTGGCCTCGGATGCCATCCGGGGTGGCCTGGAACGGCACTTCGGCGTCAAACTGGCGTTCCAGAACTGCCACCGGGTGGCGGCGTTCCCCCTGTCGGCGGTCGGCGGTGAAACCTACAGCCGCTTCATCAGCCCCCGCAACCAATTGCTCAACCAGAGCCCGGAACTGCGCAACTGCTGATCCGGCAGGTCCCCGGCGCGAATCCGCGCCGGGGACCCCGCATCCGGCCGGCGACCCGGCCGCGGATATCGGCCCGGACCGCCGACCCTCAGTGCACGGTCGTGACGATCAACTCCCCGTCCGCGTGCTGTGCTCGCAACCGTTTCTTGTCGAACTTGCCGACGCTGGTCTTGGGCACCTCGGCGATGAAGGTCCAGTACTCCGGCAGCTGCCATTTCGCGAAACGTTCCGCGAGGAATTCGCGCAGCTCCGCCGGTTCCACCGACACACCCTCGGCCGCCACGATCGCCACCAGCGGACGCTCGTCCCACTTCTCGTCGGGAATACCGATCACCGCCGCCTCGGCCACCGCGGGATGACCCATCACCGCGTTCTCCAGATCCACCGAGGAGATCCACTCACCGCCGGACTTGATCACATCCTTGGACCGGTCGACCAGCGTCAGGTAGCCGTCCGGGCTGATCTTGCCCACATCCCCCGTGCGCAACCACCCGTCGTCGAATTTGCCGGGGTCCACCTCCACCCCGTCGGGTGAATAGTAAGAGCCGGTGATCCACGGCCCGCGGACCTCGACCTCGCCCAGGGAGGTGCCGTCATTGGGCACCACGTTCCCGTCGTCGCCCACCAGACGGGCCTGCACCCCGGCCGGGAACCGCCCCTGGGTGACCCGGTAGGCCCAGGCCTCGTCCTCGGTCACTCCCTGCGGCGGCTGCGCCACACTGCCCAGCGGCGAGGTCTCGGTCATTCCCCAGGCGTGGATCACCCGCACCCCGTGCTTCTGCTCGAACGCCTTCATCATCGACGGCGGCGCGGCCGAGCCACCCACCACCACCGAACGCAGATGCGTGATGTCCTGCGGATGAGCGTCCAGCGCGGCCAGCACCCCGCCCCAGATGGTCGGCACCGCCGCCGCGAAGGTGGGTTTCACCACCGCCATCATTTCCAGCAGCGGCACGGGCTGCAGGAACCGGTCGGGCATCAGCAGGTTCGCCCCGGTCAGCAGCGCCGCGTAGGGCAACCCCCAGGCATTGGCGTGGAACAGCGGCACGATCGCGAGCATGGTGTCGTCATTGCGCGTGCCCATCGACGAGGGCGTGGTGGCCTGCATGGCGTGCAGCCAGTTGGACCGATGGGAGTAGACGACCCCTTTCGGATCGCCGGTGGTGCCGGAGGTGTAGCACATCGACGACGGCGAGCGCTCGTCCAGCACCGGAAAGTCGAATTCGGCAGGGTATTTCGCCAGCAGCTCGGTGTAATCGTGCACGGTGACGCCTTCGGGCGCGGCCAGCGACGCGGCGTCACCGTTCACCACGATCACATGCCGGACCGTTTTCAGATGCGGCAGGTACTGGGCGAACATCGGCACCAGACTGGAGTCGACCAGCACCACCTGGTCCTCGGCATGGTTGGCCACGAAGATCAACTGCTCCGCCGAGAGGCGGATGTTCAGCGCGTGCAGCACCGCTCCCATGGCCGGGATCGCGATATAGGCCACGAAATGCTCGTTGTTGTTCCACATGAACGTGCCGACCCGGTCGCCTTCGCCGATACCCAGGTCGGTGAGCGCGTTGGCCAGCCGGGCCGAGTCGGCCCCGACCTCGCGGTAGGTCATGGTGCGCACCCCGTCCCCGGTCCAGGTGGACACCGTGGAATCGCCGACGAAGGTGGACGCGTAGCGCAGCAGCGTGGCCAATGACAGCTGGTCGTCCATCATGGTGCTCAACATCGGAAATACCCCTAACTCATCTGGGCGGCGGACGGTCGCGCGGTGCGTCCGGGTCACGCTCCTGTGAGACACAGGAACGGACATGACTCACATCACACACCGCCGAACAGTACCGTGCAGTAGCCGGGCGCGGTGAAGGTAGACAGAAACCGGGTGGATTCACCGGGGGCGCTGCTCAGCGCGGAGAAGAGGCGAACCGATGATCGGCGCCGGACGGCGGGATGGAACGCAATGCCCGCGACGCCCCCTGCGGGCCACCGGCACTGCGCCATCGCCGCCGAGCACTCCACTGTGATAACGGGGATTCCGGCCCGCTGCCAAGTCAGATAACGAAATGACATCCAAACGAGACACGAACCCGGTTCGCGACCCATTGATAGGACAAATACTCGCAGTTCAAAAGCCCGTGGACCACCGGTTTCACCCGTTCAGGCGGAAACCGCCGGGCCTGGCGAGCGCTCGCTTACATATGCACGGGCATCGCCTCCGCGGCCTGATTTCGTGGCCGGAAATCTCGATTCACTGACCGTCGTTCTCTTCGGCGGCACCGCCGCCCGACCTACCCTGAGCACATGACATCGCCGTCGATCATCATCATCGGGGCCGGGTTCGGTGGGCTCGGTATGGGACTGGAGCTCCTGCGTTCCGGAGTGAAAGATTTCGCCATCCTCGAGCGCGCGCAGGACTTCGGCGGCGTATGGCGCGAGAACACCTACCCCGGCGCGGCCTGCGATGTCCCGTCCCCGCTGTACTCGTGGTCCTTCGAACCGCGCTCCGATTGGCCCCGCCGCTTCTCCGAGCAGGCCGATATCCACGACTACATGCGCCGCGTGGTCGGCAAATACGATCTGCAACGCCACATCCGTTTCGGCACCGAGATCAGCGACGCCGAATACGACGAGACCACCGCGAAGTGGCAGATCCGCACCACCGGCGGCGAACAGCTCACCGCCGACGTCCTGATCTCCGCCGTCGGCCAGCTCTCCCGCCCCGCCATGCCGAACATCCCCGGTATCGACACCTTCGCCGGACCGGCGTTTCATTCCGCCGAATGGGACCACGCGATCGACCTCACCGGTAAACGCGTCGCCTGTATCGGCACCGGCGCCAGCGCCATCCAGTACATCCCCCGTATCCAGCCGCTCACCGAACACCTCACGCTCTTCCAGCGTTCCGCCGCGTGGGTCCTGCCCAAGGCCGACGCCGCCTACGCCCCCCGCCACCACGCCGTGTTCAAGTACATTCCGCCGGTCCGCTGGGCCGAACGCTTCGGCTGGTGGATGTTCTTCGAGGTCATGGCCCTGGCCCTCACCGACCTCCAGGGCATCCAGGCCCCTGTGGTGAAGGTCGCCGACGCCCACCGCACCCGCCAGGTCCCCGACCCGATCCTGCGCGAGAAACTCACCCCCGACTACGCCCCCGGCTGCAAACGCGCCCTCTTCTCCAACGACTACTTCCCCGCCCTGAGCCGGCCGAACGTCACCGTGGAGACCAACCCCATCACCGAGATCACCCCCACGGGCGTGCGCACCGCCGACGGAATCCACCACGAAGTCGATGTCATCATCTACGGCACCGGCTTCAAGGGCACCGAATTCCTCGCCCCCATGAACATCTACGGCGCGGGTGGCCGCAAACTCGCCGACACCTGGGCCGCCGAAGGCGCCCGCGCCTACCTCGGCGTCTCGGTACCGGAATTCCCCAACCTGTTCATGATGTACGGCCCGAACACCAACGTCGGCTCCGGCTCCATCGTCTACATGCTGGAAGCGCAGGCCCGCTACATCCGCCAGGCCGTCGAATACCTGCGCGAAAACCCCGGCCGGGGCCTGTCCGCCCGCCCGGAAACCGAACAGCGCTGGGACGATTGGCTACAGAAACGCCTGAAGGACACCCCCTGGAACTTCTGCTCCAGCTGGTACCGCAACGCCTCGGGCCGCATCACCAACAACTGGCCGGGCGCCACGGTCCTCTACCGCTGGAAGACACGCCGCTTCGACCCCGCCGACTACGAGACCAGCCGCGCGGCCTGACCCCGTCCGGGGCCGCTCCCCACGATGCGGCCCCGAAGCGGGTCACCCGGTAGACTCTGCCCACCGGCCACGGCCCGGGCCCTCGTAGCTCAGGGGATAGAGCACCGCTCTCCTAAAGCGGGTGTCGCAGGTTCGAATCCTGCCGAGGGCACAACCTGCGACAGCGTTTCCGCAGGTCAACAGGATTTCCTGATCCTCAACAGGCTTGTGAATAATCAATAGAACGCATATATGCAGGTCAAACGGTTGCCCTGATTCGATCCTCCAGGAAACACAAAACAAGGGCAACTAGTGTTCCGCGCCTGAAATCCGTTGAATATATCGGGCTAGGGAGTCGAGGATCTCCTCGGCGGTTTTCTTCCAGACGAACGGCCGGGGATTCTCGTTCCAGTGCTCGATCCAGGTGGTGACGTCTTTCTCCAGTGCCGCGACGCTTTTGTGGACACCGCGGCGGGTGATCTGGTCGGTGAGGTATCCGAACCAGCGCTCCACCTGGTTGAGCCAGGACGACCCGGTCGGGGTGAAATGGACGTGGAAGCGAGGGTGCCGGGCGAGCCATTCGTTGACGATCGGGGTCTTGTGGGTGGCGAGGTTGTCGCAAACCAGGTGGACATCGAGTTCGGCGGGCACGGTCTTGTCGATCGTGACCAGGAACTTGCGGAACTCGCTCGCGCGGTGGCGGCGGTGCAGCTCGCCGATCACGGTGCCGTCGGCGATATTGAACGCCGCGAACAGGCTCGTAGTCCCGTGGCGGGCGTAGTCATGGGTGCGGCGCTCGGGCATGCCCGGCATCATCGGCAGCACCGGCTGTGAACGGTCCAGGGCCTGCATCTGCGACTTCTCGTCCACACACAACACGACGGCCCGCTCCGGTGGATTGTGGTAAAGGCCGACGACATCGACCACTTTCTCCACAAACAGTGGGTCCGTCGACAGTTTGAACCCGTCGACCAGGTGCGGTTTCAGCTCGAACCGCCGCCAGATCCGCCCGATCGTCGATTTCGACAGCCCGGTCCGCTCGGCCATCGATGACCGGGACCAATGCGTGGCATCACGCGGTGTCTGTTCCAGGGTCAACGCCAGCACCTGTTCCACCCGGTCCAGCAGGATCGACGGCGGCCGGCCCGGCCGCGGCTCGTCGGCCAGCCCGGGCAGACCGTGTTCGATGAAGCGATTCCGCCACTTCGCCACGGTCATCGGCGTGACACCGACCGCTGCCGCCACATGCGCGTTCGCTGCTCCCGGCTCCGCGGACGCCAGCACGATCCGGCACCGCAGCGCATACGCCTGCGTCGAGGTCCCCGCCCGCGCACCCCGCACCAACTCCTGCCGCTGCGCCTCGGTCACCACCAACTCCGGACCCGATCTCGGCCGCCCCGTCCTCGCCACCACCGAATCCTACAATTAGCCAACGAATTTCAGGCGCGGTACACTAGATGTACTGTCCACGGATGTTGGACAGGTACGTCGCTACTTACCGTCCGGTCCGGATGTTGCCGGATCGACAACTCCGCCCCGGCCGCCGACTCACTCACCGGAACAAGGACTCCGGCACCACCGAGGAGGCGGGCGGATGGGTGACGGCGCAGGCCAGGTACCTCCCAACCTGGGGCACTGCCTCCACTGGATGCTGGGCGTTGACTGTGTCCGCAATTTCACGTAGCTGCCATCCGTGCTCGCCACGAACCAGCACTGCCAGGACGAAACCGCTGGCGGCGTACAGGCTCAGGTCGTGCCGCAGCAGTTCGGTCCCGTCGCGCGCATCCACCAACCGGTAGAACGGATTCTCGATTTCGGCGAAGCTCTGCCCCGTGTAACAGGTGACCAACAGGACGATCCGGTCGACCACAGCCGGAACGCGGGTGAAATCGATCGAGACGACCTCGTTGTCGCCTTTGCCGTCACCAGTGACACTGTCACCGAGATGCCGCACGGAGCCGTCTTGGGAGCCCGACCACGAGCAGCACGCCCGGGCACGAGAGTTCCTACAGCAGTGCCGGGAACGGGCCCTCGACAGCGCCGAACGACTGCGCCGCCACCTGGCCTACGCCAACGAATTCGGCGAACTCCTCGACGCCCGCACCCACCCCTGACCCGGGCCCCGCCCGGAAGTCACCTACCGGCCGGGGTCGGCGGTATCGCGGTGGGCGGGAAGCAGCACCGTGGCGGCCGCAGCCGCCACCATCGCCACCGTGATCGCGGTGAACGCCCGGTTGTAGCCCTCCAGACCACCTGGGGCGGCCACCGTGATCAGCACCGCCAATCCCAGCGCCGCGCCGATCTCCTTGGTGGTGGTCATCAACCCTGCCGCCGCACCCGCATCCGCACCGGCCACCCCGACAGTGACCGCAGCGGTGACCGGGGTGTTCAACAGGCGGCCCACGTCGATGCTGAACACCACCGCCGGACCGAGAATCCCGGCCACATAATTACTGCCGGTGTGCAGCTGGGCCTGCCGCACAAACCCGGCCGCCGCCACCACGGCACCCACCGCGATCAGCACCCGGGAATCGAACGACCGCATCAACCCCGGCGCCGATCACGATGGCGGCCAAGGTGTGCGGCAGGAACGCCAGCCCGGTCTGCATCGAAAGCGTGAGAAAGTACCACATCGGATTCAGGCAGGCACCGGCCCACAGCAGGATCAGGTTCCCGTCGGTCACCGACCGGATCCGCAACAGCCGTACCGGGATCAACGGCGCCCGCACCCACCGCGCCTGCACCATCACGAAAACCGCCAGCAGGACGGCGCGCGCGGCGAGCCCGGCCAGCGTGGACACCGCAGTCCAGCCGCGGTCCGCAGCCTGCCCGACCCCATATGCCGGGGTGACGAGCCCCACGGTGACCAGCACCGCCTCCGCGACATCCAACCGCGGCCGGAGAGCCGGGCGGTCCGCGGTGATCACCCGCACTGCCACCACCAGCACGAGGGTCCCGATCGGGACGTTGATCAGCAGCGTTGTCCGCCACGACCACCACTCGGTCAGCACACCCCCCCACAGATTTCCCGGGGTGCCGCCGGCCACCCCAGCGCGGTCCATACCGCCAACGCCCGCGTCCGGGCCGCGCCCGCGGCGAAGGCCGCGGCTACGATCGCCAACGTCACCGGCGCCAGCACCGCCGCCCCCACACCCTGCACCGCCCGGGCCCCGATCAGCCACGCCCCCGAACCGGCCATACAGCAGGTCGGTTCGGGTCGGCATGAAGGTTCGGTGGTCCCATCCCTTCGGTGACGGCACCTCCGGATCGACGTTCGGTGCGGATGGTCCGATCGCCGATACGGGCGCGGACGGCACGGCTGTGGAGTACGGTCGGCGGCGCAGGTTCGATGAGGTGGTCGCCTGGTGCGCGGCGTGCACCGATCTCGCCGACCGCGGGTATCCCGAATGTTGGCGTGGACCGGTCTGGGCCCGAGTGTCGAGTCCGCAGGACCAGGATATGCACCAGCGGCGTCTTTACTACGGGGACGGCTTCGGTCTGGACCGAGACGGCCGGGACCTGGTCCTGGCCGTCTGGCAAGTCCATATCGCGCCGGCCGAGGAACTGGCCGCGGTGTGGCTGGCAGCCGAAGCGTCGAGCACGCACGCCGAGAGTTGGCGGCCTCCGCGCACGTCGCCCGCGACGCCGGTGCCTCATGGGCCGGTATCAGGCGCGAGACCGGTGTCTCTGCGCAGATTGCGCGCCAGGGGTGGCCCGACCCCCGCCGACCACTGACGCACGGTGGGAGACCGGCCCCCAACGGTGCAGCCCCGGCGCAGCCGGGCAGGTCTCCGATTCTGGACAGCCGAGCAGCTGGGAATGGTCCGACGAGATCACGGCCTTGCGCGGCTCCGGCCCCTGCGAGGTGAAACCGACCACCGAACTGCTGTTGAAGCACAAACACCCCGACGACCGCGCCCAGGAACACTTGGCCCCGGTGATCGAGACCGGACAGCCGTTCCGTAGCCGCCACCTCACCACCGCCCCACGAACAGCCCACACCCCCGCCGCTGGCAGCCTCGGGCTGCTCGAGCACGGCACCGAGCCACCAACGGCAGGTCCAGAGAGAAGCTGACTGTTCAACCCACCTCCGGCACCGCCGACATAGCCATTCGAGCACCGGATAAACATCCCCCGGTCGGCGCCCACTTCCCGCGCGCCCGGCCACGCGCCAGCTCCCGAAGCAGCATTCGGGCGGGGCCGCCGCTCCGGAAAAAGCCCGTTCATTGTTCCGAATGGTCCGCGACGGGGCGGACGGCGGCGCGCATCTGCGCTTCGGCGCGGGCCGCAGTTGTGGCGGGATCGATCACCAGCAATCGTATGCACCGATCGTGCAGGCCGAATACGTACATCACCGTGTCCGGTTGGTCCGGCAGGGGTCCGGTGACCTCGATCCCGTCAGGCGGGTCGATTCCCCGCTGGGACAGGCTCAGCGAATTCCAGTCGAAGGCGATCCGTGTGGTGACCCCCAGTCGTGTGGTGAGGGCGCTGATCAGATCGTGCAGTTCGTTGGTGACGTTGTCGGTTCTGGGCCACCATGCACCGTCGATGCGTTCGGGACGTTGCGCGGGCGCGCCGAGCAGTAGTCGCGGTGTGCGGGTGGGTGCGGCGAACGGTTGTCCGCCGCCTGTCGTGGCCTGGAATCGACCGGAACCTGTAGTCTGCGGGTCATATGTCATACCGACCTCCTTGGAGTCACCTGAGTGAAGGTGCTGCCTGCCGGGACCAGGGCTCGGCCACCTTCGTCGTCCCAGCGGAGCAACGCGTCCGCGTTCTGCGTGTACTCGAGCATCTGCCGATCGGTGTCCGCCACCAGTTCGTGGGCGGTGAGTTCGTTGCCGGGCCGGGACGCGGCGGACAGCAGCGCCTGCGCGGTCGCGGGCCCGGTGAGCGGGGGTATCACCAGCAGCACGAGGCGGGTCCGGTCCACGCCGAGGACACAGACGGTATGCGCGGGTAGATGCCGATAGCCGTCCAGACGAACCGAACGTCCGCCGAGCGTCGTCCGCTTCGGCGCGGGTTGCCAATCGTCGGTGTTGTACATGATGCGATCGACCGGGCGAACTCGCCCGCGCTGTAGCGCCTCGACATCGAGAGCGGCCAGCTCGGCGACCAGATCGTCGGTGTGCGGCCACCAGGCACCGTGCACTGTCCCGAGTCGCGGTGTCGATCGCCGCCGCGATGCCGGCGGCGGGCCGGTGCAGAGGGAGAAGCGGGTGGAGCGATCCAGACGGATCCGCTCGTGTTGCAGCGTCATCGCGACGCTCCTGACCGGGACCGAGTGGTCCCTGCTCATTGAAGGGTGGGTGAAGGCTCATTCAAGGGTGGGTGAAGCTCCGAGGAAGATCACCCGAAGTGCCCGGCCTCGGATGCTCGAGATCTCGGTACGGCGGGTGGCCGATGGGCCTCGGTGGCCGGGCTTCGGCGCCGGGCGGAGCGCGCCGGCTATCGAGCGCCTGCTCAACCGAAGATCTGGCTCAAACCGCGGCGGCGGTGTGCGGGCTGATCGGCGGAGTACGGCGCGGCGGCGTAACCGGGCCCCTCACCGGCGATATCGGTGGTACCGGTGTGGGTGTAGTAGGTGGGGGCTCCCCGCTCCGCGCCGATCGGCGGGTGCGCCTGGCCGGCAGAGTTGTCGCGACGCGTTGCTTCGAGTTCGCGGCGGGCGGCACGTCCACGGCGGGCGCTACGGCGAGCCCCGGCCAGCAGCAATGCCAGCCCGGCGATTCCGATACCGCCGACCACGATGCCGTAGAGGAACAGCACCCCTGTGGAGCCGGTGACGTGGTAGCCGAACACCGCGAAGTTGTCGGTCAGCGTGTGGGCGGAGCCGCTGTTGGCGAACACTCCCGCGACACCGACGAGTACAGCGGCGACAAGGATGACGAGTCCGATGATGACGATCATGGCGATCCCTCGGATCTGTTGGGTACTTCCAGTAGACTCCGCTCGCGACCTGGTGTCAACAGTGTAGGTCTACGGTTTCAACATCCGACGCCGGGCCCACCGCCCGTATGGGGTCCTGTGGACAGAACGCGGCTCACGCCGTCGTCCGCCGGCCGGCGCGACGCGGCGGGGCCCGGCCGATCTCGACAGCGCCGGACACTGCCGCGTACCGGCGCCGACGCCCGGCAGTCGGGCCGCCGCAGGGTCCGGTCGGCTCACGGGCCCCGTTGCGGCGCAGCTTTCCGCCGCGCCCTCAGCCATGCCTCGATTTCGGGCCCTGCCCCGCTTCCGGAATCCCGCCGCGGCCGGCCCGCGCTCGTGGCGGCGGCGACCGGAGTGATGAGCCGAAGGGTCAGCGTAGCGCCGTCCCCGACGATATCGAGAGTGCGCGCCTGCCGGCGCCGGTAACCGTCGAGCCGAACACACCGGCCGCCGCTTTCCAGTTCACCTGGTGCGGTGGACCACTCGTCGAGGTGATAGATCACGCGCCGGACCGGCCCGAATCCGGGCTGCAGCGCCGCGAACAGACCCGCGAGCTCGGCGACGAGGTCCCGGCTGTGCGGCCACCAGACACCGTCGGCTTTCTCGTCGGCGGCACCCAACTCCAGCCGTACGCGGCGGGTCGACCACTCCTGCCGACGAGCGTCGAACGCGTTCGGTTGTGACGTCATGATCGACACTCCTGTCGCGGCCGTGCTGCGGCCTGTCATGGTGATTCGGTTCGGAACCGGCGCGTGTCCGAGGCGTCTGATCGACGGACGAGCGATTACCGGCCCGCGCATCGGTTACGACGGCTCTCGCGCCAACCGCCGAGCTTGCTGCTGAGTGGAGAGCAGCGCGAGTGTCGCCTCGGCGCCCTGATTTTCGTTGCTGCCGGTGTGCTCCAGCCCGTCGGAGCAGCCGTTGCTCTCCGGATCGAGCAACGGGGTACCGATATCGTTCGCGCCACGAAACCATGCCTCGCACAGCATGACGGCTTCATTCCAGCGTTGGTCACCCGTGGTGTCGTAGGCGCGGGCGCAGGCATCGGCCAGGCACGCGACCTCGACGGGCTGCTGGTCGAAGCCGGGCCGAGGCTCCCCGGTCGCCCAGCCCTCGACCGGAGTCACGGAGAGGTGATCGCCGGCCGTCTCGGTCTCGAGCAACCAGCGCAACATCGCCAATCCGTCCGCCTGTATACGTTCTCTGCCGGGTATCGAGCCGACTGCGAGCAACGCCTCTGCCAGCACGGCGTTGGCGTACTCGAGTCGCGGCTCGGGCCACCGCCAGTCGAATCTGCGAGTCGGCGCGCCGATCAATATCGCCGTATCGTCCAGATAGTTACGGGCACAGTGGTTCACCGGATCGACGCGCAAAACCTCGGCCGCACCCAGTGCGCCGAATGCCATCGCACGAGCCGACCGGGGCCGCTGCCGGGCAGCGGCCATGAAACGCGCCAGCGCGGTCCGCGCCAGATCGGGCCGGTGCGCGACGACCGTGCCCAGGGCCCACAACGCGCGGCCCCAGTGGTCGTCGAGGCTCGGTTCGTCCTGCCAGTGCCGGTCCGATCCGCGCCGATTGTGACAACGCCCGTCCGGAGTGAGCGCATCGACCACGAAGTCGAAGTACACCTCGGTGAGGGCGAGCAACTGTTGGGTGGGTTCGGTTTCACGAACGGCGACGACGAGGCCGCGGGCGACATCGTCGACACAGTAGCCGTATTCGACGAGGGGCTCGATGAGCCTCGCGTGCTCGAAGATCCCGCATTCGTCACTGAGCCGGAACAGATGGGCGTAGGAAACAGTGATCGTATTCATGCGTACTGCCTCACACCACCGCGCGATGAACACCACGGGCCACCGCAGGTTTCCGGGTAGGTACCGGGAGGTCCACCTGTTCGAATCTGCACCTTTCCGCCTTTCTTCGTCTGCCCGGCCTCGACTGCGCCGCCAACGCGCGCAGTGCCGAGCGCAGGCCGCGCCGGCCGGTCGAGCCGAGTTCGCTGCTGCCCGATCGGCCGTTCCCCCGTGCGTCGTGACCGTGGAACTTCTTCTCCGAGGCCGTTTCGGGCGCATCGTCGCTCGTCGCGGTCAGAAAGCTGTCCGGCAGGGCGAGTTTGAGGATGGTGCGCAGGGTGAGTAGGTATTGGCGCAACAGGGGGCCGGTGGTGTAGGGGAGGTCATACTCATCGCACAGCGCCCGCACCCGGTGACTCATCTCGGCGTAGCGGTTGCTGGGCAGGTCCGGGAAGAGATGGTGTTCGATCTGATAACAGAGGTTTCCGCTCAGGAACGCGAGGATCGGCCCGGCGTCGAAGTTGGCGGTACCCAGCATCTGCCGCAGATACCACTCCGCCTTCGACTCCGCCTCGACCACGGCGGGTTCGAATTTCTCTGCACCGTCGGGAAAGTGGCCGCAGAAGATCACGACATACGCCCACAGGTTGCGCGCCAGGTTGGCTGCCGCGTTCGCCGCCAGGGTCCGCCGCCACCGCCGCCCGCTCAGCGCCGGGAACAGCACATAATCCTTGCCGACCTGTCTGCCGATCTTCTTCACGAACGCTCTGGTCTCCGCAGCCTTTCCCATAGGGGTGGCGACGCGATCACGTTCGGAATACAGGTCGTGCAGAGCGATACCCCATTCGAACACCGCCGCCAGCAGAAGATTCTGGAACGGCTGCAACAGTAACCGGGGCCGCCACGGCTGGTCTCGGGTCACCCGCATCACACCGAAACCGATATCGTCGTCCATACCCAGCACATTCGTGTACACGTGGTGACGGAAGTTGTGGGCGTAGCGCCATTGGGAGGACAACCCCGCCATATCCCATTCCCAGGTGCCGGAATGAATTTCGGGATCGTTCATCCAATCCCATTGACCGTGGCAGATATTGTGGCCGAGTTCCATGTTCTCGATGCTCTTGGCCACCGCCAGTCCAGCGGTTCCCAGCGCCCAGCCCACTGTGCCCCGGCCGTGGGCGATGACCAGACGAGAGGTCGCGTCCAGCCCGCGCTGTAGGGCGATGGTGCGGCGGATATAGGCCGCGTCCCGCGCGCCTCGTTGCGCCACGATGTCCCGTCGGATCGCGTCGAGCTCGAGGCCGAGCGCTTCGACATCAGCGGGGCCGAGGTGCGCGTAGACAGCGACTTCGGTGATTGCCATTGTTCATCCCCTCGAATCGCCAGGAGTTGTGCCGTGGCCGAGCCGACGCCGGGCGCCTGCACCCATTGCCCGCGCGCAAGGGGCGGGTCAGCGCTCGCCCATGTTCGCCTTCGCTGCCCGAACTCAATGGGTGATCTTGCTTGTCGTGGCCATCGAAATGATCCCGTCTCCGGATGCGTATCGGACCGCGGCCATCCGGAATCGTCCGACCGGTCGACTCATGAACCCGGGCATGTCCACATACTAAACTGGAGATACATCGTCTGTCTACGGTGTAGAATAACGTTGTTATCAACAGAAGATGAACAGGCGGCGTGTGCGATGAACGAGACGAGAGCCGGGCCGTCCGACGGGCGGGACCGACCGGACGATCATACGGAGAATCGCGGTGCACATCCGCTGACCCGCCCGGCCATCCTGGCCGCCGCCCTCGACATCATCGACCGTGACAGCATCGACCGGTTGTCGATGCGACGCCTGAGCAACCGACTCGGCCACGACCCGACCGCGCTCTACCGGCACGCCGCCAGCAAGGCCGCACTCCTCGACGGCGTCACCGAGTTCGTGCTCGGGCAACTGACTGTCGACTCCACCGACCCCGACTGGCGCCACCAGCTCCGCCTGGTCGCCCGGGATTTCCGCAGACTCGCGGTGGCGCATCCGCGGGTGGTGCCGCTGCTGGTCACCCGTTCGCTGGCCACGCCGCTGGGCCTGCGGCCACCAGGCACACTGCGCCCGCTGGAGGACATGCTCGACCTGCTAAAGCGAGCCGATTTCAGCGGAAGCGACGCCCTGCACATCTATCGCGCGCTGTTCGGGTTCCTCTACGGGCACATCCTGAACGAAGTACAGGAGATCGTCGACCGGCCCGAGGAAACCACGGACCTGCTTCGACTCGGCCTGCACCATTTACCGATCGGCGAGTTCCCACTGCTGCGCGGACTCGCATCACAGTTGGCCGCCTACGACGGTGCCACCGAATTGGAACGCGGCCTGGACACCCTGCTGGCCGGCCTCGCCACCACCATCCACCCGGCTACACCACGCCAGAAGTACCCGGGGTGACCCGTCCCCCGGCCGCAGGCGCGTCGCCCGGACCCGGCAGGACGGCGTCACCCGGCGGCAGTGCCGCGGGATGCGGCCCGGGCATCGTCACCGCGAGGCCGGCCAGCAGGATATCCAGCCCACGTTCGAGCTCCACCGCGCCGTCATAGGCCGCGAGCACCGGCGCCAAACCCCGTACGAGCGGGAATTCACCGATCGGCAGCCGATACAAACCCAGCCGAAGCAGGTCATCGGTCTCCTCCGGGCGCTCCACGATCTCCTGCAACTCGTTGAGGACGTGCCCGTAGAGGAACCCGAACAGCGCGCGATAGATGTGCAACGCGTCGACCACGGTGTACCCGGCTCGGGTGAGCAGCGCGAGCATGTCCTCCAGCGGCCGCACCACCGCCGGCGGGCGCTGCCCCAGGGGGGTCGCCAGCGGCCGGGTCACCAGCAGCGGCACCACCCGCGGATGCGCCAACGCCACTCGCCGGAACTCCCGGGCAACGCGACGCATTTCGGTGACCCAATCGGAGGCCGTGGCATCGACCGACAATTCGGCGAACACCACCTCCGCGACACCGTCGAGCACCGCCGCCTTGTTCGGCACATGCCGGTAGATCACCATCGGATCACGACCCACCGCCTCGGCCAGGCGCCGCATCGATAACCCGTCGATCCCGTCGCGGTCGACGATCACCAGCGCCGCATCAAGTACAGCCGCCCGGGTCACCGACCTGTCCCGGCGACCGGCACCGGCTTTCCTGCGGCTGCCCGAGGGTTCGGCAATCACGAAGGCGCTCCATTCTCCGGGCGGATATCCGATATGTAGATCTACAACGTAGGCACAGGACGGGCGCCGCGTCCAGCGCCGGTAACCGCCGACCGTCGGCGCCGAGCCCCGGCATCAGCTGCGTGGCGGTGACGAGTTTTCGGCAAGATCATGTAAGGCGCCGAGAGTGCCGATGCCGTCGACGTCGTGAACCGGGGGGGGAGCCGCGTCGTACAGCCCTGAACGGGTCGTATAGCCCTGCGTGGACAGCCGCCTCGCCTTGTGAAAAATCACTGCCGTCACCCATTGTAGGCCTACATCGTCCATTGTAGGCCTACATCGTTGACATCAGGTTCTGCGCAGGGTTTACTTGGATTGATATCGACTCGAGGACTATCGGCCCGCCATCGTCCACGCGGCTGATACAGGAGCCTATATCCGCTGGGGTACCGGCGGCATGGTCAGTGATCTCATACCGCGCGCATCGGCGAGGCCCGAACTGTTTCGAGAAGTTTCCTCCGTTCGCCGCACCCGCCCGGCCGAGCGTCGGCGTGACATGGACCGGCGGAGCATCCGGACCGGCCCGCTCGGGTTCAGTTCGACGTCGGGTTCGGTTCGAGGTAGTCCCCGCAAGGGGTCGCACCGCAAGTCCCGCATCTGGCGGGCATGACAGGAGAACACAGTGATACGCAACAAGGCCGATACCGTTCGGGGCGGCACATCCAGCGTTGTGACAGGTGCTGAGCCGGCAGTAGTGCGCTGGCCCGACCCCAGCCCATTGGCCGGCTGGTGGGACGAAATCATGCGCCACGACCACCCGATCGCCGCCGAATGATTCGACGGTCCATAGCCCTTTCTGTTCACGGGGGCCGGGAAATCGCATTGATGCGGGCACGACTCGCAGAACTGCGGCGGGATTCGATCATCTGCTCGTGAGGAACTCCCCATTCCCACACCCGACCGGTCCCGTCACCGTCCGCTCACCGCGCCAACCGCGGCCGCGACTCCTACGATGGAATCGGACCCGCACTCGGCGAACTCGCCGCCCGCGATTCCGCCGACCCCGGCCGTGCCGTACTGCGTGACGAGATCATCGGGCGTTGCCTGCCACTGGCCGACCATATCGCTCGCCGCCACGCCGGCCGCGGCGTCGAATTCGACGACCTACAACAAACTGAAGGAACTCCGCGGCCGGATCACCACCGTCACACCTCTGCTCACGCAGAAACTGGGCAACACCCCCACCGCCCGCGACCTCGCCACCGCACTCGACACCGAGATCGAGGAGATAGCCAGGCACTGATCGTGCAGTTCTCCGCTCTCCACCATCGCCGAGGCGCCCATGATTACAGCCTTCCATGACAGCCTGATCGATACATGCCTTGACCAGCCAGTTTCGTCACATCCGGTAGGTGCCCACTATGACCAGGCGTTTCCCACTTGCCCATGTTTTGCGAATCCTGCCGAGGGCACTTACCTGCCACTACGTTCCTGCAGTTCAGTGCGGATCTCCGGCGTCACCGGTTCGATGCCCCCAAGGGCACCATTTCGCCGTTTTCCATGATTTCGAGCACCTTGTACGGACTGTCAGATAAGAACGGGGGAGAGCGCTGGGAATCGCGGTCCTGGCCGGACTGTTCGAACTGTAGGTGTCGGCGGTAGTCGGATCTCATCGGGGGTGCGGCGATGGTGGACGGATTGCCTAGCATGCCGTCTATGGGGTTTCGAGATACCGATGCCGCGCACGCACCAGGCGAGCCGATACCCGGTCACCACGTCGGCCGCGATCGCCTCGGGCGCGCTGCCGAGGCGCGGGCGCACGGCGGTGCGAGGTGGATCGAGGCGGCGATCGCCCTGCTGACAGGTCTACTCATGTGCGCATGCACCGGAGAAGCGCCCGCCCCGGCAGCCACCGACGATGTCCTGGGCACAGTCGTGCACGACACCTTCACAGCGTTGCGCGAGGCTCACGACATCCCCGGGATCGCGGTGGGTGTGGTCCACCGGGACCGGACCCGCCTCTTCGAGTTCGGCACCACCGCGCCTGGCGGTGATCGCCCGGTCACCGAGCACACGATCTTCGAGATCGGCTCGGTCAGCAAGTTGTTCACCACATTGCTGACCGGTTCCGCCGCCGACCGGTTGCGGCTCGACTTCGACGACACCCCAGGCCGGTACCTGCCGCAACTACGGAGTCACCCGATCGACAGCGCGCGGATCAGGGATATTGCGACCTACACGGCGGGTGGTCTGCCGCAGCAATTTCCCGCCGAGGTGACGACCGAGGCCGAGATGTGGCGCTACTTCCAGCAGTGGCGCCCGACGTACCCGATGGGGAGCACCCGCCTCTACGGGAACCCGGGTATGGCCCTGCTGGGTCAGACGGCCGCCGCGGCACTCGGTCGCCCGTTCGAGGACGCGATGCGTGCCGAGATACTCGAGCCGCTCGGCCTCCGGAACACCTACTTCGATGTACCCGCACACAGGCAGGACGACTACGCCTGGGGGACAGCGCGATCGGGTGCTCCGGTACGGGTTACTCCCGGTCCGGGAGATACCGAGGCCTACGGGTTGAAAACGACCGCGTCCGATTTGCTGTCGTTCGTCGCGGCGAATATGGACAACCGGCGCGCTCCGCTCGCCCTGCGCGGACCGCTGGACGCGGCCCGGCACGGCTACTACCGAGTCGGATCGATGACACAGGCCCTGGGCTGGGAACGCTTCGACTACCCCACCTCACTCGAGGCGCTGCAGGCCGGCAACTCGGCCGATATCATCAACCGGCCCCAGCCGGTCGAACCGGCCGCGGCCGGTTCCGGTCCGGCGTTGTTCGACAAGACCGGATCCACCGGCGGATTCGGCGCCTACGTGGCTTTCGTACCGAGCCGTTCCATCGCCGTCGTCGTGCTGATGAACCGGAACATCCCGATACCCGCCCGCGTCACCGCTACCCACCGGGTGATCGAAGCCCTCGACTCCCCCTAGCGACGACACTTCCGCCGAGGACCGCGCCCACGGCGTAGCCGAGGTCGCGCCACACCCGGTAAACACCGACAACTCGACCCCGCCGGGCCGGGAATTCCTTCTGTTGGTAATTCGACTTCGGGATGCATACGATTTCGGGAATTGTGTTGTAGTGCGGCGGAAGAGAGAAAACTCGGTGTCCATCCCCAAGAGAAATCCCCGGCGGCTATCGATCGTGGGCGCGGTGATATCCGGTCTCGTGGCCGTGGCGGTATCGACGACCGTCGGCGTGGGGTCTGCTCGGGCGATGCCGCCCGGTGACGCGTTCTGTTCAGAGGTTCCGGTCGACAGCCGTCTCGATATCGAATGCACGAATACCGATGTGGGCCCGGCAACCGTCGGAGCATTCGTCATGTGCAGCGACCTCCGCCCGCTGATCCTGGAGGAACGGATTCGCCCCGAATCGACAATCCGGTTGAGCCAGGACTGCGGCCCGGGCGCACACCCGATCTCGTGGAACGTGAACGCCAAAACCGACTACCAGCGCGACCGCGAACGCGAGGCCGAAATCGACCACGAACGCCTCTCCGGCCACGATCACATCTGACACCGCGGTTCGGTCTCCGAGCGATCCCGCGAGGGCGATTACCGACGCGCCCACCAGCCGGGACGCCTTCCGGCAGACGCGCCGGATTGCCATTCTCCGAAAGCGGCCCGGCACTGCGAGACCTTCCATGAGAGGTAATCGGGCAACAGGCGGAACGCGGCATCACCGGTGAGCGGGCCGATTGCGCGGAAATCACGTCGGCCGAGTGTCGATACCGCGGTTTCGTATCTTTCCGCCGATGAACGGCACCCTCAAAACGACGCACCCAACCAGGACGCGAACCCGACCAGGCTCTCACTCTGCCGACGTTGGGCAGCAGCGATCCCATGCAGGGTCTCGCGGACCGCGGGATGGAGGCGCGTCTGCTGGGGAGCGGCTGCGCGGGCCCGGTTCAGAGCGACCAGGGCTTTGTCCGGCTTTCCTGCCATCGGCCAGGCCCGGGCATTGTCCTGCCAGTGATGACCGAGGCGAGTCGGTGGTGCGCCGACCGCGGCGGTGAGTTGAGCGCCCTCGACAGCGGCGCGGTGGGGATCGCCTGCTTCGAGTTCGACCGCGTGCCGGTGGATGCGAGCATTCAGCGGCCCGAACGCACTCAGGTACAAGTCGGTTTCACCGGTCCGCCGCGCCGTGTCGGCCGCTGCGTTCACATGGTCGAGCGCGTTGGCGTAGTTCAGTTTCCGAGCTTCGTTCACCGCCGCCGCGAGATGGGAGTAGCCGCCCAGAACGGAAAGTTGCTGGCGCGCCTTACCGTCGGGTGGAACCGCCCCGACGGTGAGTGCATACCAAGAGACGGGAAGGAGTGCGCGTGGACAGAGCGCTGGGGTTGGTCCGGCGAGATATCTACGGCGGTGGAGTGGATCTGGATCGGCTCGCCGAGCGGCACGGGTGCCGAGGGGTGTGGACGGTGCGGCTCGATACCACGCCACTCGCCTCCGGGCTGATCGTCGCCTCGGCGGTCATCGAGCACAATGTGAGCGCCGTCGTCGTATCGACTTTCGAGCACGCCGATTCGGTGCGTCATATCGTCACCGACCTGGCCGCACTGATCACCCCGATGTGTCACTATCCGCGCGGGTATCGGTGGCCAGTGGTCGAGCTGTGAGCTGGGACGATGTCGTTCTCATGCTACTGGTCGCCGGACTTCTCGGGCTGACGATCGCCTGGTTCCGCTCCCCATAGCGCGTATCGCACGCGAGCGAGTTGTCCCGGATCCGGTTACTGCAGGTGCCGCAGGTTCGAACCCCGTTGTAATTCAACCCCCGCGGCCTCGAGGACCGGCCGTTGCGGAAGCGCTGAAAGAGCCTCCGCGGTCCTGGCCAACTGCTCGGTGAACGTAGCGGAGTCGACCGCAGCGATCCGCAGCAGAATATGCCGCGCACCGGCCTCGACGAACCGTGCGAGCCGGCCGGCAATATCCGGACCGGTCATCATTGTCTGAATCTGCGCGACCGACTCCAGCGGCATGCGGTAGGTGGCCTGACAGTAATCGTCCAGCGCCTTCGCGCCCCGCTGGGCGTCGTCGTCCACGAACACGGTCGCGAACAGTGCCGGGGTGACCGGCCGGGTGGCGGTGTCACGGATCGCGCTCAGTGCGGTCGCGTAGTCCCCCGGGTCGGGCGGATAGGGCAGCCAACCGTCGTACAGTCGCGCGGTCCGGCCCAGCGCGGCCGGGGTGATCCCGCCGAGCCAGATGGGCGGGCCTCCCGGACGGGCGGGCTCGGGTACCTGGGGCAACCAGTCGTAGTGCAGAACCTTGCCGTGGAACGACTGCGGGTTGCCGGTCCACAACTCCCGCCACAGCGCGACCGTATCGTCGAGCCGGGAGAAGCGCGTGCGGAAATTTACCCCTACGAGCTCCAGTTCCTTTTCGCTGAAGCCGGGAAAGCCGGCCCCGACACCGACCACGAGGCGACCTTTCGACAGTAGATCCAGCGAGCCGAGCGTCACCGCGGCGTGTACCGGATGCCGGTAGGCGGGCATCAGCACCGCCGTGCCGAGCGTGACGCGTTCGGTCGCCTGCGCGACGGCGGTCAGCAAGGTGAGCGGTTCGATCCTGGCGCGGACGAGAGAGTCGCCGGCCCAGACGGAGTCGAAGCCGAGCCGCTCGGCCTCCACAGCGATCTCGACCAGGGCCTGCGCCGAGCCCCCCGCCTCGAGCTGGGCCTGACCCGCCGGAAGGAGAAGTCCGTATTCCATGTGATCAACCGTCGCCGAGCGAGGGTATGCACTCAATTCCCTGCAGGGAATATGCTTCGCTCACCTCATGAACGGTTTCGGTGCGGCGCTGAAGGACTGGCGGAAGCGGCGACGGCTGTCGCAGCTCGAACTGGCACTGCGGGCCGGTACCACGCAGCGGCACGTGAGCTTCATGGAAAGCGGCCGGTCCATGCCGGGACGCGGCATGGTGGTGCGGGTCGCGGAATCACTGCAGCTGCCGCTGCGGGAACGAAACGCACTGCTGCTCTCGGCCGGCTACGCACCGAGCTACCCCGAAACCGATTTGGACGACCCCGCGCTGCAACCGGTTATGGACAGTTTGCGGCGGCTGCTCGACGGGCACAGTCCGTACCCGGCGATCGTGGTGGACCGGTTCGGCGAGCTGGTGGCGGCCAACGACGGGCTCGACATACTGACCGAAGACGTCGCACCGGAACTGCTGGAACCACCGGTGAACGTGCTACGCCTGGCGTTACATCCGCGCGGTATGGCGCCGCGGATTGTGAACTTCGACGATTGGGCGCAACACGTGCTCGAACGGCCGAGGCAGGACAACGCCCGCGCCCCGCACGCGCGGCACACGGCGATGCTGGCGGAACTGGAAGGTTACCTGCCGCATCCGCCCCCGGTCGGCGCGGATCATTTCGGTTTCGCCGTTCCGCTGCGGCTTCGATCCAGTGTCGGCGAGCTGAGCCTGATCACCGCGATCACCACTTTCGCCACTGCCGTGCACGTCACGATTTCCGAGCTGCGATTGGAAACGTTTCTGCCCGCTGATTCCCGCACCGCGCAAGCACTGGAGCGAAATACCCGAGCGGTCGGCCGGCGCGGTTCCCGACTCCGATAACGACGAACGGTGAGCACGGGTTAACACTGTCGGCGGTGTACAGCCTGCTGCACTGATCACTGTGCGGCGGTGAGCAGTTCGAAGAGAGCCGTGATGCTCTGTTCGCCGCGGCCCTCGGCGACCGCGCGGCGCAGCAGGTTGTGCATGGGGGTGTGCCAGGACAGGTCGACGCCCGATTCGGCAGCCAGTTGCGCGTCGTCGACGAGTGCGGTGTGGAACAGGTCGATGCTGGAGCCGAGGAGGCTGTAGTTCCCGGTGTCGATCTCCTCGGCCAGGACCGGCAGCAGCGACTCGACCATCTGCAACCATTTCACCGAATACGGGACCATCGTGTGCGCGGGCAGGCCGCGGGAGGCCAGTACCGCGGCGCCCTCGAGAAAGCCGAGCAGCGCGGGCAGCAACGTGGCACCGACCGCGGATTCGTAGAGTGCGGCGAGATCGGTTTCCACGCCGAGGAAGTCGAGTTCGCCACCGAGGACGCGCAGGGTGTCCGAATGCGCGTCGAAGACCGCGCGGTCGCCGCCGAAGTACAGCAGCGTGTCCCGGGCGCCGACGGCCGCGGGAACATTCTTGATCGCGCCGCCGAGGAAACGGGCACCGGCGCAACGCACCCACTGTGCGAATTCTCGGGCCTGTGCCGGAGTTCCGCTGTTGAGCGTGACGATATCGCGGTCCGCGACGATCTCGGCGTCATGCGTCAGACTCGCGCGAGTGGCGGCGAAAGTGCTCAGGCACGCGATGATCACCGGACTCGCCTCGACGGCATCGGTGATATCGCGGTGTGCGATCGCGCCCGCGGCGACCAGCGCCGCGGCCCGCTCCGGACTGCGGTTCCACACATGTGTCCGGTACCCGGCGGCGAGGAACGCGCGGACGAGCGCGCTGCCCATGGATCCGGTGCCGAGCACGGTTACCGTCGCTCGTTGCCCTGAGTTCATCTGCGGCTCCGATCACTACGCGGCGACCGGATGATCACCGCGGAGCTTCGAGTCTCGGCGCGCGGCGCGTCGGCCGACAAGTACGTACTTTTTCCGCCAGTTGCTCACCTACAGGTAATGCACCAGGTCATACCGGTGTGCCCGGGCTGCTGTGCCAGGCGTCTCAGTACGGCTGCGCGTAATTACTCACGCCCGGAGGCGTAGTTCAGGGAGCGCGAAGAAGTCGGCGGTCCACCGGCGGGCTGCATCGACAAGTACTTGCGCGCCGCCCCGGCGGACCGGGAGGCGGCTCGCGCATTCGCTACGTCAGTACGGGTAGTCCCGGAACGTCATGACGCCACCGACGAGGACGAGCAGAACCGTGAGGATATAGACCGTGACACGGAACCACATCGGTCCGTAGTAACTGACCGCCAACGACGCACCGAGCGCAGCGAGGATCAGCACTATCCCGTAGAAGGGTGTGCGTTGCTCCTTGTCAGCCATTCCTTCAGTGTCCTCCCACGGTGAGAGGGGTGGCAATGCCCGAGCCGGCTCCGGTCGACCCGGTGGCCGACGGCTCCCGTACAGTTCACACATGCACATGCCATGCGCATGTACCCTCGGTGCATGAGTGTCGCAATCCAGATCAAGGACGTTCCGGAGGAGGTTCGTGACGCCATAGCGCGCCGGGCGGCCGCCCGGGGACAGTCGACTCAGACCTATCTCCGGGCCCTCCTGGAAAGGGAATTCCGCGCCGAACGCAACCGGCAGCTCATCGAGAGCTTGGTGGGGCGACGTTCCCTGACCATGGACGCCGATGCGGTGGTCGCACAAATCCGTACCGACCGCGAGGACCAGGAGTGATCGTCGTAGACGCCAACGTCATGGTGATGGCGCTCGCCGGACCGTCCGACCGTGGGGAGGCGGCTCGCGCAGCGCTTTTCGCGGACGACGAGTGGGCCGCGCCCGCCCATATGCCAATGGAAGTCGTACGCACCCTGCACAAAGCGGCCGTGACGAATCAATTGGCCGGCGCCGATGCCGACGCCGCTTTCCGGGCGCTCACTGCCATGCAGATCACGTACGTCGAAACAGACTCGCTACTACTGCACACTGTGTGGAAGCTGCGCCACAATGTCCCCATCTATGACGCCGCGTACCTCGCAGTGGCTGCCCTGCACGACGCACCCCTGGTCACCTTCGATGCGCGGCTCGCCAAGGGAACGTTTCAAGCGATGCCCGAGGTCGCGGTCACCGTTCTCTGAACGCCCGGATCGGCCTACTATCCGACCGTGGAACTGCTGTTCGGGACGCGGGCGTCGGATTCGCCGTGGGTCGAGTCCGTGTGGACCTGCCGCAGTGAACACGTGTCGGAGATGACCTCGGTCGCGTCCGAGACCTGGGGGCTGGTGTTCTGGGAGCAGCGGGGGCGACCGTACGCGGCGATCACCGGTCCGGAGAGCCGCACCGGGACCGCGCCCGTGCCCGAGGGTGCTGGGTTCGTCGGTATCCAGTTCGCTGTCGGGACGTCGCTGCGGGCGACGGCGACATCGGCCCTGGTGGACGGTGGCGTGGTACTGCCCGAGGTGACCGGCCGGACCTTCTGGCTCGACGGAGCCCGCCGGGAGACACCGCGGCCCGACGACGCCGAGGCGCTGGTCGATCGGCTCGTCCGCGAAGGAGTCGTGGTCCGCGATCCGCTGGTCTCGGCAACGCTGCGCGGATCGCCGCCGGAAGTGACCGAGCGGACACTCGAGCGCCGTTTCCGGGCGGCGACCGGGCTCACCCAGGGGGCCGTCCGGCAGATCGGGCGCGCCCGGACCGCCGCGCTGCTGCTGGCCTCGGGTGAGACGCCCGGCGATGTCGTCGACAAGCTCGGCTACTACGACGAGCCCCATCTCGCCCGGGCGCTACGCCGGTATGTCGGCCGGACGGCCCGGCAGCTGCGCGCCGGGTCCGGTGGCGCGATCGCGCTCGATCCCGGTCAGCGCACGACGTCGTAGACGAGCTTGGTCACGCCGTTGGAGTAGGTGGCCGAATCCCGCACCCGCAGGGTCTGCTTATCGCGGTCGGCGCGACTGAACAGACTCTTGCCCGCGCCCAGCAGCACCGGGAACACGAGCAGGTTGTACCGGTCGATGAGGTCGGCGTCCGAGAGGCCGCGGGCCAGTTCGGCGCTGCCGTGGATGTAGATCGCGCCGCCGTCGGTCTGCTTCAGCTTCGCGACGTCGTCGGCGGTGCGCAGGATCGTGATCGGGCCCCACCCGTCGATCAGCGCGTCCTCGCGCAGGCCGGATGAGACGACGTATTTGGGCAGGTCCTCGTAGTCGGCGTGATCGTCGGAATCGCGCCAGATCGGGGCGAAGGCCTCGTAGCTGCGGCGGCCGAACATCAGCGCGGTCGTATCGGCGAGTTCCTCGCCTTTGAGCGCGAATGCTTCGGGCACGAACTCGGTGTCCATCACCCAGCCGCCACTGCGGTGTCCCTCGACGGTGCCGCCGGGCGAGTCCACGACGCCGTCCAGCGACATGAAGCCCGTGTAGACGAGTTCGCGTGTCATCTGTTCCTCCTGAGTACGGGCCTCGGATTCGGCCTGAGGTCAGCGTAGGAACAGCGGCCGCCATTGTCTTGGACGAAACCGACACGACCGCTGCCGAACGTGAGGCACTGCCGGATGCCGGTACGGGGTCGCGCCCTGGCCGTCGGTAGCACCGGTGAAACCGCGGGTCCTGACCGCAGCTCCCCGCGGGCTCGGGGCCTCGACGCCGTCCGCAGGGCGAGCGGAAACAGTCCGCCGGCTGGACAACAGCGAGAACCTCAGCGGCCCCGATCCTGTTCGCGGCGCGCGGCGAGGAACTCTTCGAAAGTGATCCGTCCGTCCCTGTGGTCCGGAGCGAGCTGGAGCCCGGCGCGGAAGTCGCGCATCGCTTTACCGGGCAACGGAACCGCCAGTACCGGTCTGCGGCGCCCGGCGGCTCGCAGGTACGCCCGGGCCAGGTCGGTCGCGGCGCGTATCTCCGGTCCGCCCAGGTCGGGTACCCGGCCGCTCGCGGCACCCGCTGCCAATGTGGCGAGGCGATCGGCCACCTCGGTGACATCGACCGGTTGGAAACTCACCTTGGACGGCATCGCGAGGAGCGGTAACAACCGCTGGTAGTCGCATATCTCGGCGATCAGGTTGTGGAATTGGGTGGCGCGCAGAATTGTCCACGGCAGCTCCGACCGCTCGATCAGAGCTTCGCACTCCACTTTCGCGCGGTAATAGCCGAGTGCGTGGTGGTCGATACCGACGATCGACAGGTACACCAGATGTGGGCGGCCGACGGCCTGCGCGGCCTCGACCAGCGCACGGGTCGTGGTGATGTCACCGCGGCCGTTGGTGGTGGCCAAGTGGACGATCACCTCGATACCGCTGAGCGCCTCGCCCAGCCCGGCTCCGGTGCTCAGGTCCCCCACCGCCCACCGATGGGCCGTCGGTGCGCGTTCGGAACGGGTCAGGACCCGCACATCATGGCCGGCGGCGAGCAACCGGGGCACGAATACGCGCCCGAGTCGGCCGGTACCGCCGGTGACCAGTATCCGTTTCGTCATCCGTCTCTCCGTCCTCGGTGACCCCACCGGTTCGCCGGGCCACGACTCGGAACCGAGCCGCTCCACGGAAGCATCTCACCCGACCCGGCCGGCGCCGACTAGGCTGATGGAGCAATGTCCGGCGAACGGGAGCGCACGAATTGAGCACCTACCCCGGCGGGTGGCCGCCCCCGCAGAACCAGGGATCGAATCGCCGGCTTCTCGTGATCGCGACCCCCTTCGTGGTGTTGCTGGTGGCCGCCGCCGCGATCGGTATCGGACTGCTGGCGCGAAGTGCTGCGGCAGAGGAGATTCCCGGCACCCCGACAGCGACGGCCGGCGATTCGGCTCCGGCGCATGTGCTGGCCGACGGCGCGGTCCGGATCGGCGAACCCGGCGCGAAGGTGACCGTCCGCGTCGTCATGGACCTGCAGTGCCCCGCCTGCAAGGCATTCGAGGAGGCCAACGGCAAGGTGCTGGAGGACGCCGTGCGCGACGGCACCGCGGCGGTCGAATACAGCGTCATCACCTTCCTGGACCGCGCCAGCACAACCGAGTACTCCTCCCGGGCGGGCAATGCGGCATTCTGCGTCGCGAATTCCGGTGTGGACGACTATCAGGCCTGGCTTTCCGATATGTTCACCCGACAGCCCGAAGAGGGCGGTGCCGGCCTGCCCGACAGCGCGTTGATCGATATCGCGGAATCCGCCGGCTACACCGATCCCGCGGTGGCCCAGTGCATCACCGACCGCGAGTACGACACCTATCTGCGCACGAAGACCGACGAGGTGCTGAACAGCGGCGTGAACTCCACCCCGACCGTCACCGTGAACGGCGAGCAGGTCACCGACGCGGCCGCTCTCATGACCCCGAACGGCCTCGCCGCGGTGATAGCCGCCGCGCGCTGAATCGGGCCACCGGCCCGCCGGTTTCGCAGCCCCCGCTCAGTCCCCGGCCGCTCCCCCGATCTCCTCCGCGGCCCGACGGTAGGCGTCGGCGGCGCGGGAGAAATAGTCGAACAGTAGTTCGCGCTGCTCGGACGGATAACTCTCGATGATGTTCCCGATCTCACGCCGGGCGGGGGCCAGCACCCGATCGAGATCGGCGGGCCGATCGATCGGCTCTACCACGACCTTTCGGCGGTCGCCGGGGTCGGGGCCGCGGCGTACGTAACCGGCCTGTTCGAGCCGGTCGATCAGGCGGGTGGTGGGCCCGGTGGTCAAACCGGTCCGCGCGCCGAGTTCGCCGGGGGTCATGGCGCCGCTCAGCTCCAGAACGTTGAGCGCGTACAGATCCGACGCTCCCAGCCCGACCGCCTTGGCGCCGGCCTGCGCATGGAGCACCACCGAACTCAGGTAGCGCCTGAACACCAGGCCGGGGTCGGTGTTGTGCGCATCCGTTGACAAGTCCGCGACCTCCCTCTAGCTTCTTCTTCAACAAAACTTCTTCCTTCAAGAAGAAGAGTCTTATAAGCAGAGAATAACACGGACGGGGTGCACCATGACCAAGACAACCCGCGATACCGCACCTACTACGACTCGCGGCTCACGCCGCCGCACGGTCGTACGCGTTCTCGGAGCCACCGCGCTGACCCTCGGCATCGCCGCGGGCGGCGGATATATCTGGCTGGACCGGACCTCCGATATCCGCGATACCGGAGTCGCCGAGTGCACGAGCGTGACGCCCGACGGTGGTAGCGCGCAGGACCTGCGGGAAGTGTGCGACACCATCGGCGCACTGACTGCGGCCTGGGGTCGCGGCGACGCCGACGCCTATGGTGCGGCCTTCACCGAGAACGCCACCTACACGACCTTTCTCGGCACCCACTACACGGGTCGCCGTGATCTCACCGAGGCACATCGAGCTCTGTTCTCCGGATTCCTGAAGGACACCGAACTAGCCGACTCCTTCCTCGGCGCGCGCTTCTACGGAACCGATGTAGCGATAGTCACCAGCCGCGGCGACCGATACGAGGGCGACCGTCCGACGGAACTGTCGAAGACACAGACCTACACGCTGGTACGGGAGACCGACCGCACATGGCGGATCGCCGCCTTCCACAACACGCAGCGCCGGACGTTGATGGAACGCCTCTCTTTCCTGTTCGACCCGGCGACCGAACCGGAGGCCGAGCGATGAACGTCGACACCGACACACTCGCCATTCGTGCCCTGATCGAACGCAGCCGCGACGCGTGGGATCGCGGCGACGGCACCGCGTACGGCGCCTGCTTCACCGCCGACGCCACCGATGTCACCTATGCCGGCACCGTCTACCGCGGCGGCGCGGAGATCGGCCGCGCCCATCAGGTCCTGTTCGACAGCTTCCTGAAGGACACCCGCCTGCGCCTCGACATCGTCGAGATCCGGCGGTACGGGCCCGATATCGCTGTCGTCGTGACCCGTGGCGAATCCGGTAAACGCCACCCCCGGAAACTGCGAAAACTCGCCACCTACACCATCGTCCGCGAGACCGGTGGGCAGTGGCGCATCGCGGCGGTACAGAAAACCCAGCGCAAACCGCTCACCGAAGCCGTGTCCTTCCTCTTCCAGCCCACTTCGCGTCCCTCGGCACGCTGATGACCGCACTCACTGGTCCCGGCGTCACTGGTCGCACCGGCCGCTCGGACCCGCGAGAAACGTCGCGACGTCCTGGTCGTATCTCGGCGCGGACTCCTCCTCGCGCTGGTGGTGGGCGCCGAGCTCGTCGTCCGCTCCGGCACTCCTACCGGTCCGGATCCGGCGGCCCACGCGACCGCGATCGGAACGGTACCGAAACGTTTCGGAGATAACGATTTCGGCGAGCTGCCAGCGACGGGGCTCGGCACACCTGTCGCGGGTTGCGAAGGCCCGGAACGAATCAACGGTATCGAGTCGCTGTTCCCCATTCCGCCGAAGCCGCTGATACGTTACCTGTTCGCACAGCCCGTTCTGTTCGGCTGTATGAAGGAGACCGCCCGATGAACAAGGCTACGAGGTGGCCGATCGACCGGGGAACACGCAAGATCTGGATCTCGGTGCTGCTCGTGGTGGCGATGGGCGTCGCGGTGGTCGTATGGGTGGGGCGGTCACCGGATGAGCCGCCGGAGGCCGCCGTGCTCGCCGGTCGTTTCCTGGTCTCGGCACGGCTCGACTCCGCTCCGGTGCCGAAGTGGACTCTGCGGGCTGCCGACCTGTCCGACGAGCCCGGCGCGGTACTGCTGGCGGCGCCGCAGACCCTGCACAGCTATTACGGCTACGGGGCGCCGATGGATGCCGGGACGGTGATCGTCGCGGCGACCGCGGTGCCCGGCGGGCCGGGAGCGGGCGAGAATTCCGGGGCGACTGTCGGTCCGGTTCGGATGCACGGCATCGATCCGGATACCGGTCACGTGCTGTGGACGACCGATGTGGGCGAACTCGACGGCTGCCGGGAGCGGGTGTCCGGCGGAAGGCTCGCGTGTCACGGCACGCATCGAGTGGTGATAGTCGACGCGGCCACGGGCGCGATACTCGGGGACCATCCGACCGACTTCGAGGTCACGGATGTCGCGGTCCGTGACGGTGTCGTAGCGGTGACCGGCCGGACCGAGGACTGGATGACGGCGGTCGTGACTCGCGGCACGGTATCCGATATCGACGCGATCTGGCGGCGGACCTATCCGACGCCTGTCGCCGGCGACCCGGTGACCCCGCGGATCGACGGGACCGCCCAGAACTACTTTCTCGACGGGCACGACCACAGCGTTCGCGTCTACGATCTGCACTCCGGCGAGCCGCTGTTCACCGGTCCCGTCGCCTACACCTTCGACGGCGGCCTCATCGCGTCGCAGGTGATCGAGCGCGGCGGGAGCGCGGGGCGGGTCGCGCTGCTCGAACGCAGCGGCCGGCCTATCACCGAGGTCGGCAAGGCGAGTTCCATCCTCGAGTGGTATCCGACCGCGACCGCGACACCGCCGCCGATCCTCACCGGCGAGAGCGCCTACGAGCGGAGCTCGGGCCGGGTTCTGTGGACGAACGCGCAGATCGGCATCGACGAGCCCACCGGTCGCTCGAGCGCGGTGGAAGGAGTGGTGGCCGATACCGTGATCGTCCGGTCGCCCGGTGGAGCGGAGTTGATCGGCCTCGACCTCACCGACGGGCACCGGGTCTGGGCGCTGCCGACGCCGTTCTCGAACACGCTGCGCTACGACGGCATCACCGACGCGAGCCACCTCATCCTGTCCGACGGCACCACCGTGCACGCGATCGCCGCCGGCGACGGTGCGGTTTCCTGGTCGATGCCGTTGCCGCCCAGTGGCAGGCCCGCCTTCCGCACGGCGGTGCGGGCGATGGGCGGACATATGGTCACGGTGACCGCCCAGGAGTTCACCGGATACGCCCCGGCGTAGTGGACGGCCCTGCCCGTCACCCGGGACCCCGTGTCATGGCCGTGTCAGCTCGGCATCAGGGCGATATCAGCCGCCGCGCCGACAGTACTTCCCATGAGCAATTCGGCAATCGCGGCCTCGGGGCTGCGGAAGGCGTACGGGGACAGAACCGTCCTCGACGGTATCGATCTGAACATCGGTGCCGGCACGATCTTCTCCCTGCTCGGTCCCAACGGGGCCGGCAAGACGACCACGGTGAACGTGCTGACCACCCTGTTGAAGGCCGACGGCGGCACCGCGCGGGTCGCCGGGCACGATATCGCGACCGAGACCAAGGCGGTACGGGCGGCGATCGGGGTCACCGGGCAGTTCGCCGCGGTGGACGATCTACTCACCGGGGAAGAGAACCTGGAGCTGATGGCCGATATCCATCGGCTCCGAGGTGACGGGCGCAAGCGGGTGGTCACCGAACTACTGGACCGGTTCGACTTGACGGAGTCGGCGCGGAAACGGGCGGCGACCTATTCCGGCGGTATGCGGCGGAAGCTGGATCTGGCGATGACGCTGGTCACCAAGCCGGAGATCGTCTTCCTGGACGAGCCGACCACCGGGCTGGATCCGCGGAGCCGGCGCACCATGTGGGAGATCGTGCGAGGTCTGACGGATCAGGGCGTGACGATCTTCCTCACCACCCAGTATCTGGAGGAGGCCGATCAGCTGGCCGACCGGATCGCGGTGCTCGATCAGGGGCGCATCGTCGCCGAGGGCACGCCCGGCGAACTCAAACGCCAGGTCCCCGGCAGCTATATCCGGCTCCGGTTCACCCACCTCGGCGAACTGGACGCGGCGCAACGGGTACTGCCGGGTTCCACCCGGGACGACGAGGCACTGACGCTGCGGGTGCCCGGTGACGGTGGCTCGAAATCATTGCGGCAGGTGCTCGATCGGCTCGACCATGCCGCGCTCGAGGCAGCCGAGGTCTCCGTCCACACACCCGATCTCGACGATGTGTTCCTTTCCCTCACCGGCCACGCGACCACGGAGGTCACCGCATCATGAGCACCATCACCGCACCGCTGGCCGATTCGTCGATCATGCTGCGGCTCAATTTCAAACACTCCACCCGGAATCCGGTCACCATCTTCAACGCGGCCTTCATGCCGGTGGTGATGATGTTGATCTTCGTGTACGTGTTCGGCAGCGCCTTCGACGTCGGCGGCGAGTACATCGACTACGCGACGCCGGGCATGCTGCTGCTGGCCATCAGCTACGGATTGTCGGGCACCGCGGTGGCGGTGAGCTCGGATATGTCGAAGGGCATCATCAACCGGTTCAAGGTGATGGATGTGTCCCGCAGCGCCGTCCTCACCGGCCATGTCGTGGCCACCATCCTGACCAATGCGGTCGCCGTAGTGGCCATCCTCGCGGTGGCGTTCGCGCTGGGCTTCCGGCCACCGGCCACGGGGCTGCACTGGCTGGGCGCCCTCGGCATCCTGGCGGCGACCTCGTTCGCCGCCGCCTGGCTCACGGTCGCGCTCGGTATGGCGGCGAAAACCCCGGAGTCCGCCGGTATGGGCGTGGTGCCGCTGATCATGCTGCCCTTCGTGAGCACCGCGATCGTGCCGGCCGAGAAGATGGGCCAGGGGGTGCGGCAGTTCGCCCAGTACCAGCCGTTCACGCCGATCATCGAAGCACTGCGCGGGTTCCTGGCCGGTCACCCCTCCGGCGGTTACACGGCCGCGGCGCTCGCCTGGTGCGCCGGGTTCGCCCTCGTCGGATACGTGTGGTCGCGGGCCACGTTCAACAAGCGAGCGTGACGGCGGCCAGTTCCCGCCAGTCCGCTTCCGCGCCCTCCCGCATCGCCTCGGTGAAGTCCGCTTCACCGAGGCGATCTCGTACCGTCCGCTCGATCCGAACCGCGTCCGGCTGGGAGCGATCGGGCGTCCCGTGCACGGCGGTACTCGCCGCGAGCAGCCGCGCGGCCTCGAGAGCGTGGTCGGCGCGCAGCGCGAGATCCGCGATCCCGACGATCACCTGGGCGACCAGAACTGAATGTCCCGCCTCGGCCGCCGCCCGGAAGGCGGTGCCGTGGTGGGACCGGGCCTGTTCCGGATCGGTGGCGAGGTACCCCAGCATGGTGTGGATCATGGCGGCGAGATGGGGCGTCTCGGCTTCGCTGCCCAACAGGGTTGTCGCGACCCGGATCTGCTCGCGCGCCTCGTCGGCCGCACCGCGCCAGCGGGCCAGCTCCGCTTTCGCCAGCGCCAGTTCGGCCAGCGCCACCGGCCAGGCGACCCGGTCCGCGCACCGCTGCGCCTCGGCCAGCGCGGCCGCGCTCGCCTCGGTATCACCCGCCAGCCAGTACAACTGGGCCTGCCGCGACAGCAGCCCGACGATGTCCTCGGTCGAGCCGATCTCGGTGACCACGGCATTCGCCTGTTCGAAAAGTTCACAGGCCACCGCGAATTCGCCGCGGCTGGCGTGTCGGTTCGCCGCCTCGGTCAGCGCGAAAGACATCCCCCACCGCTCACCGAGGGCGCGGAACTCGGCCAGCGCACCCTCGAGATAGCGGTCCACTTCCGGTCCGTCCCGGCCCAGCACGATGCGCATCTTGCCCATCTGCAACCGGGCCAGCGCACGCACCCAGGGGTCGGCGGCGGTGAGCAGCGGTTCGAACGCGGCCGGCAACGCTTCCGGGCCGTGCAGCACACGTTCCAGCGCGCCGATGAACGCCACCGCCGGATGCCCGGCCCGCACATCGCGGCCGACGCGGTGGGCCTTGCGGATCCATTCCCCGACCTGGTTCGCGTCGTTGCGTCCGGAACTCAGGAAATGCACGACCAGCGCGTACACCATGGCGCGGGTCTCGTCGTCCACGTCGGCGGGCGCGTCCGCGACCGCGGAGAGGAACTCCAGACCTTCGGACTTGTACCCGCCGAGCCACCAGTACCAGCCGGCGGCCGCGGCGAGCCGCAGCGCCCCGGTCGTATCGCCGGCCGCGAGCGCGCCGCGCATCGCGACAGCGATATTGTCGTGCTCGGCCCCCAGCACCGCGAGCCATTCCAGCTGTTCGGCGCGGCGCAGATGCGGTTCCGCGGTCGCGGCGAGATCGGTGAAATAGGCCAGATGCGCTCGGCGCGCCGCGTCCGTCTCGCCGGACTCCGCCAGCCGGTCGCGGGCGTACTGCCGGATCGTGTCGAGCATCCGGTAGCGCGGCTCGGTCTCCGCCGCGGTGAGCAGGAGCGATTTCTCGGTGAGCGCGGTGAGCAGTTCGAGCACCTCCCACTGCTCGACCCCCGAGTCCGGGCCGGCGCCGGGGTCCGCGCACACCTGTTCCGCCGCCGCCAGACTCGCGCCGCCGGCGAACACCGCGAGCCGGCGCAGCACCGTCCGTTCCGCGTCGGTGAGCAGCTCCCAGCTCCAGTCGACCACCGCACGCAAAGTCCGGTGCTGCCGGATCGCGGTGCGGCTGCCGCCGGTGAGCAGCCGGAACCGGTCGTCGAGGCGGTCGGCGAGCTGGTCGAGGGACATGGTGCGCAATCTGGCGGCGGCCAGTTCGATCGCCAGCGGTATCCCGTCGAGGGCACGGCAGACGCGGCCCATGGTCGCCAGGGCGCGGGGGTCGGCGGCGAGATCCTGGCGCACCGCTCCGGCGCGGTCCCGCAGCAGTTGCACCGCCGGGGACGCGGCGATCTCGCCGGGGTCCGCGTGCGCGGCGGGTAGCGCCAGCGGCTCGACCTGCCACAGTGCCTCGCCGGTGATACCGAGCGGTTCCCGGCTGGTGGCGAGGATCCGCAGTCGCCGGCACTCCCCCAGGACCCGGTGGGCGAACACCGCCACCGCGTCGATGACATGCTCACAGTTGTCCAGGATCACCAGCGTCTCGCGGTCACGCACCGCCGCGACGAACCGTTCGATCGGTTCGGCGTTCGGGGCGCCGCCGAGCAGCGCGTCGCGCAGGCCGAGCGCGGCGATCGCCGATTGCGCCACGTCACCGTTCGCCTCCACGGACGCCAATTCGACCAGCCAGGCGCCGTCGGGGAGATCGTCGAGCAGGGTCTGCGCGGTTTCCACCGCGAGCCTGGTCTTTCCCGAACCCCCGGGACCGGTCAGAGTGGTGAGCCGATGATTGGCGATGAGGTCGCGTACGGCGGCGATATCGGCGTATTTGCCGATGTATCCGGTGAGTTCGGCACGCAGATTGGTCCGGCGCCCGGTGTTCTCCGGGCCCACCTCGCCGCGCAACAGCGCGACGTGCAGTTCGGACAGTTCCGGGGAAGGATCCACTCCCAGCGTGTCGGCGAGCGCCTCCCGCGCATCTTGATACACCACCAGCGCCTCGGATCCACGGCCCGCGGCGCCGAGCGCGCGCATCAGCGCCGCGACGAGCCGTTCCCGCACCGGATACCGGGCCACCAGCTCGGTCAGCTCGCTCACCTGCTCCGCGGCCCGGCCGAGGCGGGTCTCCGATTCGTACAGGTCCTCGGTCGCGGCCAGGCGCAGCCCCTCGAGCCGGGTGAGCACCGCGTCCACGGCCTCGTTGTCGCGTACTTCCACGTCCTGCATCGGCGCACCGCGCCACAGGCCGAGTGCCTCGCGCAGCAGCCGGGCCCGCTGCGCGTCGTCCCCGCCGCGGGCCTCGTCGAGGAGCTGCTCGAACCGCACCGCGTCGACCGCGCCGGGGCGCACGGTGAGCCGGTATCCGCCCGCCTGCCCCTCGAGCGATCCGCCCGGGAGCAGCCGGCGCAGCCGGGAGACCAGCGCCTGCAGGGCGTTCGCGGCATCGGCGGGCGGCTGCTCACCCCAGATCCAGTCGACCAGGGTGGTCCGCGGGACCGGGCGGCCGGTTTCCAGGGCGAGGGCGATCAGCAGCGCCCGTAACCGGACGCCCGGTACCTCGATGGATCCCCCGTCGTCTGCTCGGATGTCGAGCGGTCCAAGCAACGCGATCTGCACCGGACCATTCTGCCGCAGCGAGTCGCACGGTCTCTCCGAGAGTGAATATCACCGCTCTGAGCAGCGCCGATACCACATCAGTGGGTATGTCAGCGTGGTATCAGGCCGGTATCAGCGGGCCCGGCGACAGTTCTCCCATGACCAGATGGGCAAAAGCGACCACGGGCCCGGACAGCCCCGTGGCCCGGCGGGAGGGAGTAACCATGGAACTCGCGGTCGACCGGGAACGCTGCATCGGCGCCGGTATGTGCGCACTACTCGCTCCGGAGTTGTTCGACCAGGACGACGCCGACGGCCGGGTGCTGCTCCGCGACCCCGTGCCCCCGGCCGCACACCACTCCGCCGCCCACGAAGCCGCCCACAACTGCCCGGCGGCGGCGATCACTCTGCTCGGCCGGGCGTCCGCACCGCCGGACCGGCACACCGGCGACTGACGGCGACGGCACGTCCCGGCTCACCGGAGCCCCCGCCCCGAACACCCACCCCACCGATCACCCTTGTCCCGCGCAGCCCCGGGACCTCGAACGACAGGAAATACGATGAGCGACACCGCCTCCGTCCCGCATGGTCTCCCCACCGCACGTGATGCCGGCCCCTTCGTTCCGCCCCGGGAGATCACCCGGCTGCGCGAGGCGCGCCCGGTGAGTCCACTGATCTTCCCCGACGGGCACGCCGGCTGGCTGGTCACCGGATATGAGGAGGTCCGCGCGCTCCTGGCCGATACCCGCTTCAGCTCCCGCCAGGACATCGGCATTGTGCACGCGCTGGACGCGAATCCCGATATGCCCGCTCAAACCGAACCCTCGCCGCAGATCCCGGGACTGTTCGTCGCCATGGACCCGCCGGACCACACCCGGCTGCGGCGCAAGCTCATCGGCGCTTTCACCGTCCGGCGCATGAAACAACTCGAAGAGCACATCGCCGAGGTCGTGGAGCGGCAACTCGATGAGATGGCGGCCCTGACCCCGCCGGTCGATCTGGTGCGGGCCTTCGCGCTGCCGGTGCCCTCGCTGGTGATCTGCGAACTGCTCGGCGTCCCCTACGCCGACCGCGAGACCTTCCAGACCAACTCCGCCAAGTTCCTGCTGCGGGACCAGCCGCTGGAGGAGAAGATGGGTGCCTACGGCGCGATGATGGGCTACCTGGCCGAACTGGTGACGGCCAAACGCGCCGAGCCCGGCGAGGACATCCTGTCCGACCTCGCCCGCGACGCGGACCTCTCCATCGAGGAACTGACCGGCATCTCCTTCCTGCTGCTGCTCGCCGGCCACGAGACCACCGCGAACATGCTGGCGCTGGGCACCTTCGCGCTGCTGGAGAACCCGGAGCAGCTGGCCGAACTGCGCGCGGACCCGGACCTGATGCCGGACGCGGTCGAAGAACTCATGCGCTACCTGTCGGTCGCCGATATCTTCTACCGCTACGCCACCGAGGATCTCGAACTCGGCGGGGAGACCATTCCCGCGGGATCCACCGTGGTGGTCTCGCTGCTGGCCGCCAACCATGATCCCCGGCGTTTCGACGACCCGGACACCCTCGACATCCACCGCAAGGCCCGCGGGCACGTGTCCTTCGGGCACGGCGTGCACCAGTGCCTGGGCCAGCAACTGGCCCGGGTGGAGATGCGCGCCGGTTTCGCCGGACTGCTGCGCCGCTTCCCGACCCTGCGGCTCGCCGTGCCCGCCGGGGAAGTACCGCTGCGGACCGATATGAACATCTACGGCGTCCACGAACTGCCGGTCACCTGGTCCTGAACGGCCCGGTAGACCACCCGCCGATCGCGCGATCGGCACACACATAACTCTCTCGCACGCAAAGGAGCACTGCCATGCCCACATTCGAGACGCCGGAACCGATCGTCGTCACCGTCGAAGTACTCTGCGGCGAAGTCACGGTCGCCGCCGCCGACCGCACCGACACCGTGGTCACGATCCGGCCGGCCGACGAGTCCAAGAAAGGCGATATCCGCGCCGCCGAACAGACCCGGGTCGATTTCACGGCCGGCGCCCTGAGCGTGATCACCCCGCGGGATTGGCGGACCTACACCCCGTTCGGCGGCAATCCGTCGATCGTGGTGACCATCGAGGTGCCCACGGGCTCCCGGTGGAAGGGCACCGCCGCGGTGGGCCGGTTGGTGGGCACCGGCGAACTCGGCCGATGCGATCTGGAGGTGGCCGCCGGCGATATCGTCGTCGAGCGCCCGACCGATTCGGTGACCGCGAAAACCGCCAAGGGCGATATCCGCATCGGCGAGGCAGTGCGCGGGGAACTGCGGTTGGAGACATCCATGGGCGAACTCGAAGTGGGTATCGGCCCGGGCAGCGCGGCCTGGCTGGAGGCGGGCGCTCTGCACGGCACGGTACAGAACCGGATACAACCGGTCGATCCGGCGGCGAGCAACGGGGACATCGTGCGGGTGTACGCGCGCAATTCCTACGGCGACATCATCGTCGGGCACGCGAGCGTCGTCTGACCATTCGGCACGAGCACAACGGCCGAGCGAACATGCGCGCCCACGCCTGCCCGGAGCCGACCGGACCGCGGTCGGTGGGTATGGGCTCGGTCGTCATCGTGCTCCCGTTCGTGTTCGGCTCTCCCGATCGGGCGTGTGGCCGGCGCGGGACGAGTCCCATCCCGCCCGGGATGAGACGAGCAGTGCTGCGCCGATGTGGACGGCCATCGAATAGCGCAGGATGTCACCGGTGGCACCGCTGGTCAGCATCGCCAGCGTGTACACAGCGAACAACCCCGCGACTGCCTTGCCGCACCACCGCCACCCCGGCCCGGCGATCAGTGCTGCGCCCAGTCCTGCTTCGAGAGCGGTCGCGAGGGCCGCAGGGATCGCGGGCCGCGGCCACCACGGCAGCAGGGCTTGGGTGTTCATCACGAATTCCGACCAGGATCCCCACGACACGCCTGGCGCGCCGGTGGGTCCGACCAGGCCGAAACGGTCGGCAACGGCGGCCACCAGTTCGAGTCCGAGCAGGACGGCGAGGACCCGTCCGCTCCACCACGTCAGCCGCGCGTTTCTCGCGGTGAAAGCGGCCGCGGACAGCGCGGCCGCTACTGTGATGAGGACAACCACCCGGCCGATAGGGTTCCCTCGGGCGAGCCAGGTACCCCAGAGCGCCAGCCCGATCGCTACCCAGGCAACGCCGCCCCAGCCGCGGGCGCGATCCATGAACTCCACGATATTCTCCAATTGGTCATGTGCTTGACTAAAGCTGTCGCCAGACTAGAAGGGACCAGAGTGTTGGTCAAGGACCTGACTAATCCATTCCGGGATCGCCCACTTCCACTGGGTAGCCTCATGTCCGCCGCGGCACATCGGCTCGGCGGCCAGCTCGACGACCTTCTCGCCAGTCTCGGCTTTGCCGAGGTGCGTGCCGCGCAAGCGCAGATCTTCCTGGCTGTCGACGGCGCCGGAACGCGTGCGGGCGTCCTCGCCCAGCGGACGCATATGACAAAGCAGGCGATGGCCGAACAAGTGGGGAGATTGGAGCGAGCCGGCTACCTGGAGGTCGTCGCCGATCCCGATGACCGACGCGCTCGGCTTGTGCGGCTTACGAAAAAAGGTGAGGAAGCAGTAGAGGCGGCTGCGACTGCCGTGGACATGTTCGATCGGTGGCTCGTCAGCCGCATCGGGACAACAGAAGTCGATGCCCTCCGTGCAACGCTGGAGCTCATCCTCGCTTCGGCACCGACAGAATGGAATCGCCACCATCCGCCATCTGGAACACCGCTACCAGCGGCCGATTTCCATGCCACGCGAGCCGATTCCGATGCACCCCGCCGGGCAGGCCAGAAGTAGCCCGTCGAAGTATGTTGTGCGTGCGGCCTTCGAGCGAAGCGCGTGGCCCACCTCGCCGAGCAGCTGGAGATCGATGATGCGTCGTGCCCGGTGAGTGCCTGGCCAAAGGGTTCGACACCCGGATACGGGAACGGTTCCGGACCCGCCCCCGAGCCGGGATCATCGAACGCGGCGAAGGACTCGAATGCCGACTTCTGGGCGGTCTCCGGCCGGATGGCGGGTGAATGAGCGCCGGCGGCGGCGGACCTAATCGACCGGGCGAATCGCCGGACTCCACCCCTGGGTCATCGTGACGTAGGCGGCGAGATCCTCGATGCACATCATCTCGGGATGGCTGTAGTAGATCAGTTCGAACCGGCGCTGCCGCCAGGACATCGGGTCCATGCGACCCTCATGACTCGTATCGCACAGCGCTTCGAGCCGACCCAGATCGAACGGCTCCTTACCACGGGCGTGCGCGTCCGCTTTGACGGCTGCCAAGCGCTCTGTACGTGTCAGATCCGCTCTACCCCACACCCCCGCCGCGAAGCGGCGTGCTTCTTCGAGGTCCACTGACGCTCTCCTACCTGCCCGCGGGCCCGGTCCAGCCGGAAGGCTGGTTTAACCACGAGAAGTTCTGGGTACGATTCTAGGCCGTGAACTGCGGTGCCGCAGCGCCGATTCCCGTGCACGTCCCGAAACCCGTGCGCACCCTGGGAATTCTATGGTCCGCGCGGTCCGCCCCCCCGCCTATTCGCCGTAGCCGATGCGGAAATCGAGGACGGCACAACCGAGGGTACCGCCCGCCCACGTCGGCGGCGTCCGGCGGCGGCCCACCGGCGATCCGGCCGGTGCGTCATCGGCGCTCGACGCGGACCTCACTGCACGGGGCCGGACCGTCCGGCAGCGCCGAGTGTCCTCCTGACAGGAACCGGTCGAGGAACGCCGGCGTGTACGCGGCGACGATCTCGTGGCCGCGCGCCCCGATCGGCTCGTCCCAGTGGGCGGCCCGCGGCGGTCGCCGCCCACCACAGGATCCCGGCCGCCATCGACTCTCTTCCCTCCCGGAGTATTCGTGGCATCGCACCGGAATATCCGCCGGCGCGGGCCCACTGTCGAACAGCCGGCTCGGGACGGTCCAGGACGAATGTTCCCCAGGCCTGGTGGCGACGCTTGGAGAACGGGTTCAGCGCCTTGCGCGTCGACGTCGCGGGCCGGGCACCGTTCAGGCGGAGCCTGCCGGGCCGGCTTCGGCATCGGCGGCGACCACATCGCCGCGCAGCCGCTGCACCTCGGCCCGCAGTTCCGAAACCTCACGCCGCAAGGCTTGGATACAGACCAGTGCCACCCCGTTGGCGTCACCCGCGTGGATCACCTCGTCGTTGTCGCCGAGTCCGAAGGCGGCCATCCAGTCCTGGGCCATCGGCCCCAGATGACGGATATGGGCGGGTTCCCATTCGTAGCGCCAGGTACTGATCGGAAGGGCGGCGACGGCGTCGAGGATGTCGTAGCCGTTGACCGCGTCCCCGGACGGGCGGCGCGAGGTCGTCGGCTTCGGCAACAGGCGCCGAAGCCGACGGAGGAATCTCAGCGCTCCCACCGCACGGGGGCGATATCGCGCTTGATATTGCGGTTGCTCTCGATCGTGGCGCTCGCCGCACCGGAATTGACCACTGCCAGTAGCAGACCGGCAGCGGTGACGGAAGCGAGCGACAATGCCACCGAAATCTTGTTCACGGTTGCCTTCCTCTCTGCGCCGGACTGAGCCGGGCACAACGGTTCTCGGCTCGGTGGCTCGTCGTCACCGAGCCATACGACGATAAGGCCGCGATTCCTGCCGAACATCGGCCTCCGGTCATCGAAATATCCGTATTCCGGCGCCGACACACCCGCCACGGCGACCATCGCGAACCCGGCCGGCACTGCACCCGACCCGGACCAAGTGCGGATATTCCGATCGAAATGGCGGATGTCCCGTCGTCGCGGCTGCCCTAACTTTCACGGCGAGGCCGCGGAACAGAGAGGATCCAATGGCTATCGCACCTACCTTCGATATTCAGCTCACGGAGGCCGATCTGCGCGAGCAACTGCGTACCGATGTGCTCTGGGGTTTGTCCGCTCCCCGCAAATGGCTTCCCCCGAAATGGTTCTACGACGCTCGCGGGAACGCGCTGTTCGACCTCATCACCGGGCTGCCGGAGTACTACCCCGCCCGCACCGAACGCGAACTGCTGCGTATCTCGGCCGGCGCGATCGCCCGGCATGCCTCGTGCGCGACCGAACTGGTCGAACTGGGTTCGGGTTTCTCCGAGAAGACCCGGCTGTTGCTGAACACGCTCACCGCACACGGCTCGCTGTGCTCCTACCTACCGCAGGATGTCTCCGAAACCGCGCTGCGGGCCGCGGCCGATTGGACCAGCGGCGCATTCCCGCATCTGTCCGTTCACGGCATCGTCAGCGATTTCACCACCATGCTCGCGGCGCTTCCGCACGGTGGCCGCCGTCTGGTCGCGCTGCTCGGCGGCACCCTGGGGAATCTGCCGCCCTTCGAGCGCACCGCGTTCCTGGGTGAATTGCACCAGGTGCTCACACCCGGTGAACACTTGCTCGTCGGGGTGGGCCTGGTCACCGACCCCGCCCGGATGATTTCCGCCTACGACGACGCCGCGGGGGTGACCGCGGAATTCAACCGGAATATGTTGCACATACTGAACGACCGGCTCGGCGCCGATTTCGATCCGCTCGCATTCGCCCATCTCGCGGTATGGGACCCGGACCTCGAATGGATCGAAATGCGCCTGGTCGCCACCGAGGCGATGCGGGTGACGATTCCCGCGCTGGATCTCGTGGTCGATTTCGCCGCCGGAGAGCACCTGCGCACCGAGATCTCGGCGCAGTTCCGGCTGCCCGGGTTCCACGCGGAACTGGCCACCGCCGGTTTCCGCGTGCGTCACACCTGGACCGACCCCGCCGGACGATTCGCGCTGATACTGGCCGACAGGTGACCCGTCCACACCGCCACCACGGCTCCGCCCAGCGCCGCTGATCACCGCCGCGACATCACGCTCGGCCCGGGCGTGTACCGGATACGCCATCCGCCCTCCCAGCGCTGACCGGGTTCGAGGCGAAGTACTGCTTCACCCGAATTCAGCGCGTTCGGCGGCGCGGTCATCGGTTCCAGCGCGACCGCGAGACCCCGCCCCTGCGGCCGCGGGAACTCCCGCGGGGTGAAAACCTGCAGATACTCCCATCCCGCGTCCTGGACGAGTTCGACCCTCGCACCGTCGGGGGCGGTGAGCCGGGCCGCCGCCGCGGGCGTCACCCCGCCGAACGGGGTGTCCAGGTCCAGCTCCGACAGCGGCACCCCGGCCCGCAGGTCGTAGCGGGTGCCCTCGACCGGGTGCTCGGCCACCGGGTTCATGCGGGCGTCGACCTCGAAATATGTTGTGGCGGAGACGGTCAGCTCCAGATCTTCGACCGGCGTCGCACCCACCCGCAGATACGGGTGCGCGCCCACGGCGTACGGCGCCGGGCGGTCTCCGTGGTTCAGCACGCCGTGGGTCACGGCGAGTCCGTCGGAGCACAGTTCGTAGCGAACCCAGGTGTCGAGCAGGAACGGCCAGCCGTGCTGGGGTGGTATCAGCGCGCCCAGGGTCACGGCGGCAGCGGACAGTTCCCGCACCTCGTAGGCGGTGTTGCGCAGCAACCCGTGTATCGCGTTCGAACGCGCCGGTTCGGTGATATCGAGCTGCTGGGGTAGGCCGTCGAGTATCCAGATACCGTCGCGGACCCGGTTGGGCCAGGGCGCCAAGACGATGCCGGCGCCCATCGGCGGCATCGCCTCGGCCGGAACCGGTTCGGTGACCGCGACACCGCCGACGGTCAGCCCACGCAGGACAGCGGCCACGGTGCCGATCTCGGCGCGCACGCCGGAGAGCTCCAGCACGATCGAGCGGCCGGTCGGGGCGATGCGCTCGAAGATGGTCACCTCGTCAGCCTAGATACCCATCCCGGCCGCGCCTGGCGAACACGCGGCCCGCGTCGCGCGACCGGCCACGGCGGCCGCAATCGCCACGGCCGGCGGGCCTCGCGCCGGCCACACGCGAACTCCGGGCGGTTACAGCCCGTTGACGATCACCGCATTGCAGTCCGCGGCCGCCTGTCGCAGCGGGATCGCCGCCTGGTATTCCTCGGACTCATACCAGGCACGGGCCGCTTCGGGAGATTCGAATTCCAGCACCACGGTCTGGGTCGCGGGCCACTCCCCTTCGAGGACCTCGAACTTGGTATCGATCGCGAGGACCTTCACTCCGGCGGCCATCGCCTTACCGGCCGCTTTACCGTATTCGGCCATCCCCGCCGGGTCCTTGATCAGCTCGGTCACGATGACGTAGCCCTTGGCCATCCTGGTCTCCTTTTCACGCGTGAGCCGCACCCGGCTCACCGAAGACCCTACCCATAGCGCCGTTTACGTTGTCGAAAATCTCGTATGTTGAAACAGAGAATAGGGCGGGCCAGTTATGCCCGGCCGTTGCGTCGGAGCAGGTGCGGCCGCAGCCGGTTGAATCCGCGCACCCGCACGCTGCGCAGGTGTTTGATGCTCAGCTCGGGCTCGTTGTCCAGTTCCGCCGCGGCACCGTCGTCCACCAGGATCGTGCCCGGCCGGGCGACACCGGTGAGCCGGGCGGCGATGTTCACCACCGAGCCGTACAGATCGCCGAAACGCTGCAGCACCGGCCCGTAGGCCAGTGCGATGCGCAATTCCGGCGTGGTACCCACCGTCATGGTGGATTCCTGCAGCGCCAGCGCGATCCGGGCCGCGGCCAGCGGTGATTCGGCGGCGAACATCACTTCGTCGCCGACGTTCTTGATGACCCAGCCGCCGTTCTCGGCGATGGCGTCGTTGGTGGTGGATTCGAACGCCTCCAGCAGCATGGACAGTTCGTCGGGATGCAGATGCCGGGTGAGGCGGGTGTAGCCGACCATATCCGCGAACCCGACGGCCAGCACCCGGGTCGAATCGGCCGGCGGACCCGCCTCCTCCAGATTGCGCGAAAGTGCCTCGTCGAGGTGGCGCCGCCAGGCATAGGACAGCAGACCTTCCAGCAGCTCCACCGTTTCCACGGTGGCGGTCCGGATGATCTGTTCGCGATCACCGTCGGTTCCGGCCGCGGCGACACGTCGATCGATTTCGGCCAGTACCAGGTCTACCTGCCATTCGGCCAGCCGCGCCATGGTCTGCCCGATGGTGCGGGCCGTCGCGGCCTGCTGCCGGGTGTCCGCCCCGGCCAGGGTTCCCACCTCCCGGAATCGCCGGATGGCCGCGATATCGGCGTCGGTGTAATCGCGCGCGCTGTCGTCCTCGCTGGCGGGGAATCCGAGCGAGACCCACAGCCGCCGCGCGAGCTCCGGTGTCACCTCGGCTCTTTCGGCCACCTCGTTGCGGTTGTAGCGCCGGCGGCCGGCGAGCAGGCTCTCCTCGGCCGCCGACCGCACCAATTCGGCTTTCTCCTGCGACACCATGGGCGAAACATTACGACGCCCCGCCGGCCCGCCGGTCGGTCCGGGTGAATCGCCCGGTGATCTGCGTCATGTTCGGGCAGCGGCTCGCATAGCGGCGGCCCGGTCCGGAGTCGCGAGGTAGGGCGGGCCCCGGTACCGGCGTGCCGGCCGACCGGGGCCCGGGTGCAGCACCACGGGCTACGGATGACCAGGTCGTGAGGCGCGGCCTTCCTCACCTTCCGCGATCGGCGAGTTGGCCCGGCCGACCACCGCCTCGACGCCCGCCACTGCGCGGGACGGCGGCGGAGCAGCCCCGCGAAGCGATCTAGGCGGGGGGCGTGAGCGCCGGTACGGGGACCTCGGCGGAAGGGGCCACGGGGACCGGCGGTCCGGCCGGGGCCGGGGCGGCCGGCACCGCCCTTGGCTCGGGAATCTCGGCCGGCCGGGCAGTGGGCGCCGCGGGTTGCGTGGTCGGCACCTCGGGCTGCCGTCCGGACTGCGCGGGCTGCGGGGCGGGCTGCTCGGCCGGCACCGCGGGCGGGATCGTCGGGGCGGTGCCGGGTGGCGTGGGGGCCTGCACGGGCTGCGGGGCCGGTACCGGCTGCGACACCGGAGCCGGTACCGGGCGGGGAGCGGCCTGGGCGGGGACGGCGGGCGAGACGAACAGCGGCCGGTCGGTGGGCAGATTGACGAAACTCGGCGCGGCCGGATCCAGTTCCAGATGCTGCGGTTTCAGCTCGCTGTCGTTCAGCATGGGCCGGAACGCCAATGCCTTGGGCGAATTGCCGGCGAACACGTCGAGCCGCAGCCGGTGTCCGGGCGCCAGTACCGCCTGGATGGGAATGACCGCGATATCGAGCGTCACCCGCTCCCCGGGCACCACCTTCTGCACGCTGTCCAGAGTGAGTGGATTGTGCGGCGCGGTGAGATCACCATTGGCCGACCGCGCACTGCGGGACTCGTCGACGGCCCGCAGCGACGCGGTGAGCTGACCGGTGCTCAGCACGGTCGAGGTCCCGTCGGGCGCCACGTCGTTGACCGTCACGTTCCAGTAGCCGTCCGCGGCGTCGTGCACTGTGTTGAGGTGCACATTGATCGGGCCGGACAGGATCGTGCGTTCGGCGATCGGCTCGCTGGTGAAGGTGAGCGCGTTGCGTTCGGCGATACGGGAGTCCTTGGCACACATGTCCAGTGCCGCGCCGATCCCCGCCGAACCCTGCGCCATGTCCCGCGAGCAGAAATTGGTCAGGCCCGGGGATACGGTGAGCCGCTCGGGCGCCCCCGGCGCAGCGGTGAGCGAGCCGTCGTGGAGAGAGTCGCCGGTCGTCCCGCTCGCCGCCCCGGACAGATACACCCGCCGGTGCGTCATACCCGGCTGCGGGAACTGGTCGAGCACGACCCAGTCCCCGCCCTGCTCCCATACGATCACCGGACCGTAGTCGGTGATGCCGTTGTCGATGTCCTTGAGCCAGTGGTCGAACCACGCGCGCTGCAGGACGTCCAGACGCGGCGGGGCCCCGGGGCGTCCGGTCCCGGCACCGGGGTTGGCGTGATAGGTGTCGCCGACGATGAGCTGTTTGCGGCCCGGCGGCAGGGGGATGTCGTTGTAGAGCGTGGTCGCGCTGTTGGCGAAGATGTCGTGCCAGCCGCCGTAGACGAAGGTCGGCACGGTGATCTTCTCCGGATGGCCCTCGATGCCCTGACGGAAGGCGCTGTTCTCGTCCAGTGCGTCGGCCAGGGCCGGCGGCATCTCGCGTAGGGAGGGGGTGAGCAGCGCCTGGGCGAGCAGATCGTAGTTCGTCGCGGGATCTGCCATGCGGTCGCGGAGCCACTGCCAGTCGAAGGTGCCGTTGAGCATGGCCTTCACATCGGGCATGAGCTTGGCCCGGTTCACCTGGGTGAGCCACAGCGGCAGGAAGGTCACGCCCACACCGCCACCCGGCGCCACCACATCGCGCATGAGATCGCTACCCGGTTCGACCGGGAAGATGGCCTGTAGCGGTCGTGGGGCGTTCTCCGCGGCCCGCAGCTGGTTGATCCCGGCATAGGACCCACCGCTCATGGCGATCCGGCCGTTGGACCACGGTTGCCGCGCCGACCATTCGATCACCTCGCGGGTGTCGAGCTGTTCGCGCTCACCGAGGGTGTCCCACAGCCCCTGGGACTGCCCGGTACCGCGTACATCCACGGAGACGAGCGTGTAACCGGCTCGGACGAGCCGGCTGTCGAGCCCGAGCACGGTCGCCACGGTGCCACCGTCCAGCGCGTGCAGCAGATCCTCGAAACCGCTGATCGGGGTGCCGGTCAGATTGATCCGCCGCACCAGGTCCATGGTCCACCGCCGCACTTCGGGATCACTCATCGCCGCCTCGATCATGCTCGACATCATTTTCGAGTACGGCGTCATGGTGACGATCGTCGGCAGCGGCCGGGTCTCCACCGCACCGCCGGCCGCCGCGGGCCGGTACACATCGGCTTTCAGCACCACACCGTCGCTCATGGTGATCAGTACGTCTTTGTCGATGCGCGTCTCGGGATACGGCTGCGGGCCGTCGTGCAGGTCGGTCCACTGCTGGGCGAGCTCGGCGGGCGATACCGCCGGGGAAGTGTCCCGGTGCACCGGGTGGCGCGCGGATTGCGCGGCCACCACGATCACGATCACGATGGCCACCACGGTGGCGGCCGCGGCGGCCGCGAGACCGTGAACCCGGTACAGCCGCATGGACAAACCCTCCACCTCGTGGTTCCGGTTCCGCGCGCAGGTGGCACCGACAGTGGTTCCCGCGCACAGGTGGAGCCGACGATAGCAATCAGCTCTGAAGGAACCGGGTTACGACGCGCGGACTCGACCGATCATCGGAACCGATGTGGCAGGGGCCCGGGGAGAGCCCGCGGCGCGGCGTCAGCTCGCGCGCCGCGCCCGCAGGACGAGGTCCTTGATCTGATGTCCGGCGGCGGGCCGGTCGCGGTCCCGTCGCTCGTCCACCTCGACGGTCCAGTCGTCGCCGAGGAGTTCGACGATCTCGGACGGCTGGTAGAAGTCGTAGGGATCGAACCGCGGCGAAGGTCGATCACCCTCATGCGAATGGTCGTCCCGTTGGGGGAATTCGGTGGGGTCGTGCGCGACGAACAGCAGAGTTCCACCGGGGGCAACGGCGTCGATCAGTCCGCGCACGGTGGCGTGATCGGATTCGTGCACAATCGGGAAATAGTGTGCCGACACCAGATCGAAGGACCGGGCCGGCATCGGCGTGACGGTGATATCGGCACGCTGCCACGAGATCTCCGGGTGCCCGGCCGCGGCGCGGTCCAGCGCCACCTGCGAGATATCCACCGCGGTGACCTGCCAGCCGCGCTCGGCCAGCCAGTACGCGTCCGCCCCCTCACCGCAACCGAGATCGAGGGCCTGGCCGGGCGCCATACCGGTCACTTCCGCGACCAGGGCGTCATTGGGCAACCCACTGAAGCGCCGTTCGCTCTCGCCGTACATATCGTCCCAGAACTGCTGGTCCATCCGTTACTCCTGGTCTCGTGAGGTGTGGTTCCCAGCATCCGGGCAAACAGCCGGCTTGACAATTTTATTTGCCAGTTCTGCAATAGAGAGATGGAGCGGGAGTTCGGCGAGGTCATCGATGCGATCGGCCCGCGGCTGCGCGAACTGCGCCGCCGCAACGGCACGACGCTGGCGGCACTGTCCGAGGTCACCGGCATCCCGGTGAGCACCCTGTCGCGCCTGGAATCCGGGCAGCGAAAACCCAGCCTCGAACTGCTGCTGCCCTTGGCCAAGGCCCACCAGGTGCCGCTGGACGAACTGGTCGACGCACCGGTTACCGGTGACCCCCGGGTCCACACCCGCCCGGTGACGCGGCACGGTCAGACCTTCATCCCGCTGACCCGCAGACCGGGCGGCCTGCAGGCCTACAAGCAGATCCTCTCCGGCCGCGCCGCCGCCGAACCCGAAATGCACACCCATGAGGGTTATCACTGGCTGTATGTGCTCAACGGCAAACTCCGGCTCATCCTCGGCGACCGCGACATGATCCTGACCCCGGGTGAGGTGGCCGAATTCGATACCCATCTGCCGCATTGGTTCGGCAACGCCGACGAGCAGCCGGTGGAGTATCTGAGCATCTACGGCCCGCAGGGCGAGCGGTTCCACATCAAGGCCAGATATCGCCCCGGATGAATTCCGATACCGACTCCGAGCTGCGGAAATGCAGATAGTTATTTCTTCGTGATCCGTATTCCCCGTGTCGCTTACCGATCGGCGCGCGATCACGCGAAATATGACTCCCCGGGTTTGCAGGACCGACATATAGCTGTGGTGCATTTCCAACGCTGTTCGAGCAGTCGGTGATGTTCTCCTCGCGCACTCGGCGGTGCAAACCGTGGCGCTTCCACCGGCTCTCGACCTGAGCACGGAGGACCGCAATTATGGATTCTGTACCGATACGTCAGCGCTGTGCCGCACTGGCTCTTTTCGCCGCCGCGGCCGGCGCCATTCTCGGACCAACGGCACCCGCCCAGGCCCAGCCGGTCACACTGCCCGGCTTCGGCACCTTCGAAATCCCCGATCAGATACCCCTACCGGCCGGAATCCCCGGTGTCGGCGCGCCCGCCCCACAGGTAGCGCCCGCCCCGCCCGTCGGCGACGTCGCGGTGGCGGCGGCGCGCAGCAAGCTCGGGGCACCGTATGTTTCCGGCGGTACCGGACCGAACGCATTCGACTGTTCGGGGCTGGTGCAGTGGGCATACCGGCAGGCCGGAGTAGAGGTACCGCGCACCAGCTGGTCCCAGCTCTCCGCCGGTACACCGGTACCGCTCGACCAGCTCCAGGTCGGCGATGTGATCTCCTACAGCGGTGGTGGCCATTCGGCCCTGTACGCCGGAGACGGTCAGGTGATCCACGCCGCCACCTCCACCGTGGAGATATCGCCGATGTCGTATTCGCCCGTGGTCGGAGCACGCCGCTTCTGACCCGGGCCGCACCGTGGTCCCCATCGACCGGTGGCAAACCCGAACCACAGCCTCGGGCCCACGGAGCACCCACGGAGTACGGCCCTCGGGACGGGGAAGTACCGAGGGCCGTACCCGGTGATCAGAGACGTTCGATGATGGTGGCGTTCGCCAGGCCGCCGGCCTCGCACATGGTCTGCAACGCGTACCGCCCACCGGTCTGCTCGAGATGGTTGACCATGGTGGCCAGGATCCGCACGCCCGAGGCGCCCAGCGGGTGCCCCAGCGCGATGGCCCCACCGCGCGGATTCAGTTTCTCCGGGTCGGCGTTCAGCTCGTGCTGCCAGACCAGCGGCACCGGCGCGAAGGCCTCGTTGACCTCGTAGGCGTCGATATCGTCGATCGTCAGGCCGGCCCGCTCCAGCACCTTCTTCGAGGCCGGTACGGGCGCGGTCAGCATGAGCAGCGGATCGTCACCCACCACCGCGAAGGAGTGGAAACGCGCCCGCGGCCGCAGCCCGAGCTTCGCGGCCGCCTGCTCGCTCATGATGAGCGCAGCCGACGCCCCGTCGGTGAGCGGCGAGGAGTTGCCCGGGGTGATGGACCAGTTGATCTCCGGGAACCGCTGTGTGTACTGCTCGTCGGCGAACGCCGGCTTCAGGCCCGCGAGTTTCTCGGGGGTGGACCCGGCCCGGATGGTCTCGTCCGCGGTCAGCTCCCCGGCCGCCACCAGCTCCCGGTCGAACCCGCCGGCCGCGGCGGTCTCGGCCGCCAGCCGATGCGACCGGGCGGCGAATTCGTCGAGGGTGGCCCGGTCGAACTTCCAGCGCGCCGCCAGGATCTCGGCGGCGACGCCCTGCTGCACCAGGCCTGCCGGGTACCGGTGCGCGATGGGACCGCGATTGGCGTCCTGGCCCTGCGCGTTGGAGAACATGGGCACCCGGCTCATCGACTCCACGCCACAGGCGATGGCGATATCGTAGGCACCCGCGATCACGCCCTGCGCGGCGAAATGCGCGGCCTGCTGGCTCGACCCGCACTGCCGGTCCACCGTGGTGGCCGGTACGGATTCGGGGAATCCGGCGGCCAGCACAGCGGTCCGGGAGATATTGAAGGCCTGCTCCCCGCTTTGTGTCACACATCCGCCGATCACATCGTCGACCAGCGCCGGATCCAGGTCGTTGCGCTGCAGCAGTTCGCTGAGCACCCCGGCCAGCAGGGTCGCCGGGTGCACCCCGGACAGCCCACCACCGGCCTTACCCTTCCCGGACGGCGTGCGAACCACATCGACGATGACGGCGGACTGCATAGTCCCTCCTGAATGCTTGTTCCGGCCGGTCAAGTTAATGACCGTTCGATTTAAGTTAACACGGATTCGCATCTGCCGACAGGCCGGTGCCCAGAGGGAGGCCGATGATCACAGACGCAGTGCTACCGCCACGGCCTCGCCGGACAGCGACCGCGGAACAAGCGAGAAGACGTCTACGCGCGGTACGGGTCCCGCAAGGTCACCGGCGTGCGCGCCACCTCCGAAATCTTCTCGGGAAAGCGTGCACCCGCCACATAGAACCTGGCGCGCGTCCGTCCCACCGGCTCCAGGATCTGCCGGCGCACCAGCTCACGCAGGTCCCGCTGAGCCTGCTGAACGCTCAGGTTTTCACTCTGCTCGTATCGGCTGCGGCGCACCCGGCCCGCCATCGCGACGTCGTGCAACGCGGTGACGAGCCGCTCGTCGAACGACTCGTCGGCAGCGAGCTCCAGCAGTTGCTCCCACACACGTCCGGATCGAACAAAACGCGCATGCACGGTCTGCGCTTGCTGGTGATAGGCGGTCAGATTGAACCGAATCCACTCCGATACATCCTGATCCGGTCGATACTCGCTCCCCCGGCGCCCGAGTACCTGGTAGTACTCCCACGTATTGCCCGGCCGTCCGAGCCACGCCTCGATCGAAGAGAACTCCGGCGCCAGCACTCCTTCCCGCGCGATCATCAGCGTCTGTAGCGAGCGGGACATCCGGCCGTTTCCGTCCGCCCAGGGATGTATCGACACCAGATGCAGATGGGCCATCGCGGCGCGGACAAGCGGATGGGTGCCGTCTGCGGTCTCGAGCCAGTCCACCAACTCCGCCATGAGCCCGGGCACCACATCGGCGTCCGGCGCGGTGTACGCGGCGATGCTCGGATCACGGTCATCGGTTACATAGACCGGACCGCGCCGCCACTGCCCCGCAGGCTTGCGCGGCACATGCCGATGCCCCTGCAGCATCCAGTGCAGCGCGTTGAGCAATTCCTTGCTATAGGCGAAATCTCGAACATCGTGCAACGTCTGGATATAGGTCATCATCTGCTCATAGGCGAGCGTCTCGGCGCGGTTCTCCTCGGAGATGTCCACGTCGTGCTCTCCAGCGAGCAGGTCCTCGACGTCGATGGTGGCGACCTTGAACCCCTCGATGGAATTCGATGCCACGGCGTTCCGGCCGCGACCCCAACTCCCGGTCCCGGCTGCGATAAACGATATACGGCCTGGTCAGGTATCCGATCGGCATCGAGAAGACATGCACCAGCCGGGTGAACGGCCAGAACGCGAACAATAGCCAGGCGGCGATCACGTGGAGCTGGAAGCCGAGGGGCGCGGCGAGGATCAAGTCGGTATCGGGGCGAAAGGAGAGGATGGAGCGGAACCACGGAGAGACCGTCTCCCGGTAGTCGTGCGGGTGGTTGTCGGCGTTGTTGGTCAGCGTGGTGCCGAAACCCAGCAGCAGCGTGCCGAGCAGCAGCACATACATGATCTTGTCGTTGCCGGTCGTCGCGGAGAAGACGGGACCGGTGGTGCGGCGGCGGTAGATCAGGATGGCCGCACCGGCGAGCGTGGCGGCGCCGGCCGCGATCCCGATACTGGCGGAGCCCACGTGGTACACCGAATCGCTGACGCCGACGGCCTCGGTCCAACCTTGCGGAACCAGCAGGCCGACTATATGACCCACGATCACCAGCAGGATCCCGTAGTGGAACAGCGGGCTGCCCAGGCGCAGCAGGCGGCTCTCGTAGAGTTGGGAGGAGCGGGTGGTCCAGCCGAATTTGTCGTACCGGTAGCGCCAGTAGTGACCCACCAGGAACGTGGCGATGGAGGCGTAGGGCAGGGCGACCCACAGCAGGATGTCCATCGCGGTGAGGTTATCCCCCGATGCGGCGAGCAACATCGAGTTCATCGGCACGCCTCCGTATTCGGTTGCCCGGCCTGCGGCGGGCGCACGACCGGATCGGGGAGGTACTGCGGCGGGGCGAACGGCGCGAGGCCGACGGCTTCCTCGGGCGGGCCTTCGGCAATGAGCCGGGCGACGGCGTGCTGCTCGGACCCGCCGAGGGCGGGAAGGGTGGCGGTGACCGATTCCAGGACGTCGGCCCAGGGCGAACCGGTCTCCCGCAGGCCCCGGCGCATCACCTCGAGACCGGCTCGATGCTCGGTGAGCAGCCGTAACCCGGTCTCGGCATTACCGGCCGCGGCGAATTCGAGCACCACGGACAGATGATCGGGCAGTTCCTCCTCGGAGAGCCGCAGCCCGGCCGCGCGATACGCCTGTTTGAAACGCAGCAGGGCGACGCCACGTTTGCGCGTGTCTCCATAGGCGAAGTAGGTGAGATAGGGGCTGAACCGCTTGTGGTGATCGAAGGTGGCCACGTAGTCGGCGGCGAGTTCGAACAGCGAGCGGGTCCGTACATGGCCGAGGAACCGGGTGAGCGGGGCGCCGACCGGCGGGGGCAGCGCCGCCGCCACCGTGCCCAGCACATCGAGATTGCGGCGCAGGGATTCGTCCGGATAGCCGAGCAGCAGGGACTGCACCTGCCAGGCCGCGGCCCGGGTGGCCGGATCGAGGGCCTTCGCCTTGGCTACCTTCATCGCGGCGGCTCCACATCACCGGTTACCGGGTCGGACCCCTTCGGCGGGAACAGCCTGTCCGGGACTTTTCCGTCCCAGTTGAGCAGATTCACCCGGCCCGGGCCACCCACGCTGGTGGCGGTCTCGGAAGTCTGCCGATTGCGCAGCATCCGGAAGTTCTCGACGGCGATGGGCGACACCCCGCCCGAGCTTTCGCCGAACGGTCCCGAACCGGTCATTCCCGGGCCGCCCTCGTAGTCCAGGCTGCATTCGGTGGCGAGTTCTTCCAGCCCGTGCGCCGATTCGGTATGCGCGGGTGGGATCACATAGCGCTCGTCGTATTTGGCCAGAGCCAGCAGGCGGAACATATCGTAGATCTGCTCACCCGACATACCGACCGCCTCGGCGATGCGCTCCTGCGGTTCCCGGCCCAGATTGATATCGCGCATATAGCTGCGCATGGCGGCCAGGCGGCGCAGGATCGCGGTCACCGGTCCGGGGTCGCCCGCGGTGAACAACTGCGCGAGATAGTCCACCGGAATTCGCAATGCCTCGATCGCGGCGAAGAGATTGCCGTGATCCTCGGCGTCGTGCCCGGTATCGCGCACGATATCGACCACCGGCGACAGCGGCGGGATGTACCAGACCATGGGCATGGTGCGGTATTCCGGATGCAGTGGCAGCGCGACTTTATAGGTGTTGATCAGCGAATAGATCGGTGACCGGGCGGCGGCCTCCACCCAGTCCCACGGAATACCCGCGCGTTCGGCTTCCCGCCGCACCTCGGGGTCGGCGGGATCGAGGAACACTTCGCGTTGCGCTTCGTAGAGGCCCTGCTCATCCGGGGTGGCCGCGGCCGCCAGCACTTTGTCGGCGTCGTAGAGAACCAGCCCGATATAGCGCAGCCGGCCCACACAGGTCTCGGCGCAGACCGTCGGCAATCCGACCTCCACCCGCGGGAAGCAGAAGGTGCACTTCTCGGCTTTACCGGTGCGATGGTTGAAATAGACTTTCTTGTAAGGACAACCCGAGACGCACATCCGCCAACCCCGGCACCGGTCCTGGTCCACCAGGACGATCCCGTCCTCGCTGCGTTTGTAGATCGCGCCCGAGGGGCACGAGGCGGCGCAGGACGGATTCAGGCAGTGTTCGCAGATCCGCGGCAGATAGAACATGAAGGTCTGCTCGAATTCGAAACGTACCTTTTCGGAAAGTTTGCGCAGTAGTGGATCGTGGTGGCCGTATTCGGGTGCGCCGCCGAGATCGTCGTCCCAGTTCGCCGACCATTCGATTTTCGTATTCCGGCCGCTGATCAGCGATTTCGGGCGGGCGACCGGAGTGTGCCGCTGAGCGGGCGCGGTGGTCAGATTCTCGTAGTCGTAGGTCCAGGGCTCGTAGTAGTCGCGCAGGGCGGGCAGGATCGGATTGCTGAAGATGGTGAACAATTTGCGCAACCGGCCGCCGCCTTTGAGTTGCAACCTGCCCCGGTAGTTCAGATCCCAGCCGCCGCGCCACCGATCCTGATCCTCGTAAGTGCGTGGATATCCCTGTCCCGGCCGGGTCTCGACATTGTTGAACCACACGTATTCCACGCCCGACCTGTTGGTCCACGCCTGTTTGCAGGTGACCGAACAGGTATGACAGCCGATACATTTGTCGAGGTTCATCACCATCGCCATCTGCGCCATCACCCGCATCAGTAACTCACCTCCTGGCTGCGACGACGGATCACGGTCACCTCGTCGCGTTGGTTACCGGTGGGTCCGAGATAGTTGAACGCGAAACTGAGCTGGGCGTAGCCGCCGACGAGGTGGCTGGGTTTGATCAGCAGCCGGGTCAGCGAATTGTGAACCCCGCCGCGATGCCCGGAGGTCTCGCTGATCGGTACATCGATGAGCCGGTCCTGCGCGTGGTACATGTACACGGTTCCGGCGGGCATGCGGTGCGAGACCACTGCCCGGGCCACCACCACACCGTTGCGGTTGACCGCCTCGACCCATTCGTTGTCGGCCACCCCGATGGTCGCCGCGTCCGCGGGCGCCATCCAGATCGTGGGCCCGCCGCGCGAGAGGCTCAGCATGAACAAGTTGTCCTGGTATTCGGAGTGGATGGACCATTTGCTGTGCGGGGTGAGATAGCGGACTGTGACACCCAGTTCACCCGTCGAACCGAGCACGGGCTCGCCGAACAGCGCGGCCATGTTCAGCGGCGGCCGGTACACCGGTAATCCCTCGCCGAGTTCGGTCATCCAATCGTGGTCGAGATAGAAATGCTGGCGGCCGGTGAGCGTATGCCAGGGTTTTCGGCGTTCGATATTGATGGTGAACGGCGAATACCGGCGACCCCCGGTTTCCGCCCCCGACCATTCCGGCGAGGTGATCACCGGCACCGGAGCGGCCTGGGTGTCGGCGAAGGTGATCTGTTTGCCCTCGTGTTCGGCGGACAGATCGGCCAGCCGGGTTCCGGTGCGCTGCTCGAGGGTGCGGAAACCCTCGGTGGCCAGCCGGCCGTTGGTGGTGGCGGACAACGCCAGAATCGCCTCGCACGCCTGGATACCGCGCTGCAACGACGGCCGGCCGTCGGCCGGGCCGCCGCGGATCACGCCGTTCTTGTGCCGCAGGTACTCGACTTCGGGCCCGAAATCGAAAGTCACTCCCTTGGTGGTGCCGCCGAGTTTCTCCGCCAACGGGCCCAGCGCGCTCATCTTCGCCGCGATCGCGCCGTAATCACGCTCCACCACCACGAGTCTGGGCATGGTGACCCCGGGGACCGGCTCGGCGTCCCCGGTTTTCCAGTCCGCTACCCGGCCGTGCGGGGTGGCCAGTTCGTCCGCGGTGTCGTGCAAGAGCGGCACGGCGACCACATCCTTGCGGATCCCGAGCCGGGGACCGGCGAGTTGGCTGAACTTCTCGGCGATCGCCCGGAAAGCGTCCCAATCGGTGCGGCTCTGCCAAGGCGGCGCGATGGCGGGATTGAACGAGTGCACGAACGGATGCATATCGGTGGTGCTCAGATCGTGCTTCTCGTACCAGGTGGCGGCGGGCAGCACGATATCGGAGAACAGGGTGGTGCTGGTCATCCGGAAATCCAGGGTCAGCAGCAGGTCGAGTTTGCCGCGCGGCGCGTCCGGCCGCCACACCACATCACGCGGGCGGGCGCCGGCCGGAGTGGGTTTGGCGCGCAGCGACGATTCGGTGCCCAGCAGATGTTCGAGGAAGTACTCGTTGCCCTTGGCCGAGGAACCGAGCAGGTTGGCCCGCCACACATTCAGTATCCGCGGGAAGTTCTCCGGGGCGTCGGGGTCCTCGCAGGCGAAACGCATCCGCCCCGAACGCAGTTCGGAGACCACATAGCCGGCCACCGAGCCGCCCTCGGCTGCGGCGGAATCGGCCAGTTCCAGTGGGTTGCGGTCGAAGGTCGGATACGACGGCATCCAGCCCAGCCGCGCCGATTGCGCGATCACGTCGGCAGTGCTCATACCGGCCAGCCGGCCGGTACCCGGGGTCGCCGAGAGTTTGTCGGCACCGAACCAGTCGTAGCGGAACTGGTCGGCGTGCAGATACCAGAACGCGGTCTGGATCATCTGCCGCGGCGGCCGCGACCAGTCCAGGGCCGAGGCCAGCTGATTCCATCCGGTGACCGGTCGGCACTTCTCCTGACCCACATAGTGGGCCCAGCCGCCGCCGTTCACGCCCTGGCATCCGGTGAGGGTGGTCAGGGTGAGGAACGCGCGGTAGATCGTGTCGGAGTGGAACCAGTGATTGGTCCCGGCGCCCATGATGATCATCGAGCGGCCGTGGCTGTCCTCGGCATTGGCGGCGAATTCGCGCGCGATCCGCAGGACCGCCGCGGCCGGGACACCGGTGATGGTCTCCTGCCAGGCCGGGGTGTAGGGCTGGGAGAAATCGTCGTAGTCGACGGGCCAGGTCCCGGGCAGTCCGTCCCGGTGCACCCCGTACTGCGCCAGCATCAGATCGAACACCGTGGTGACCAGATGGCCGTTCACCCGGCGCACCGGTACACCGCGTCGTATCGTCGTGTCGTCACCGCCGAGGGTGTCGAATCTGGGTAGCAGCACGGGCACCGCCGCCTCGCCGAACAGTGTCAGCCGGGGCACCACGCCCTCCAGATCGAGATTCCAATTCCCCCTACCGCTGCGGCCGTAGCGATGACCGACCGAACCGTTCGGGACCACCGGGCGGCCGTCCGCGTCGAGCACGACCGTCTTGAACGCGGCATTCTCCACCCCGGCGTGCTCGTCGAGGTCGGCGGCGGTCAGGAATTTGCCCGGGGTGTAGCCGCCGTCGGTCTCCGCCAGCCGGACCAGGAACGGCAGATCGGTGAACTGGCGCACGTAACTGCCGAAATACGGCACCTCGCGTTCCACGAAGAATTCGCGCAGCACCACCTGCCCCATCGCCATGGCCAGCGCGCCGTCGGTACCGGGATGCGGGGCCAGCCATTCGTCGGCGAACTTCACATTGTCGGCGTAGTCCGGGGAGACCGCGACGACCTTCTGCCCGCGGTAGCGGGCCTCGGCCATCCAGTGCGCGTCCGGGGTCCGGGTCACCGGCAGATTCGAGCCCCACATGATCAGGTAGCCCGCGTCCCACCAGTCCCCCGATTCCGGGACGTCGGTTTGATCGCCGAACACCTGCGGCGAGGCCACCGGTAGATCGGCGTACCAGTCGTAGAAGGACAGCATCGTCCCGCCGACCAGCGAGACGAACCGGGAGCCGGAGGCATGCGACACCATCGACATGGCCGGGATCGGTGAGAACCCCGCGATCCGGTCCGGGCCGTAGCGGGCGATGGTGTACACGTGGGCGGCCGCGATCATCTCGGTCGCCTCGTCCCAGCTCGCCCGCACCAGACCGCCCTTGCCGCGCGCGGATTTGTACCGCCGGGCCGAATCCGGATCCTCGACGATCGTTTCCCAGGCGGTCACCGGATCGCCGGTGGCGGCCTTCGCGGCGCGATACATCTCCAGCAGCACACCCCGCACATACGGGTAGCGCACCCGGGTCGGCGAGTAGGTGTACCAGGAGAACGCGGCCCCCCGCGGACAACCGCGCGGCTCGTATTCGGGTTTGTCGGGGCCCACCGACGGATAGTCGGTCTGCTGGGTCTCCCAGGTGATGATGCCGTCTTTGACATAGATCTTCCAGGAACACGATCCGGTGCAGTTCACGCCGTGCGTGGAACGCACCACCTTGTCGTGACTCCAGCGGTCCCGGTAGAACTCGTCCGCCTGCCGCCCGCCCACCTCGAACATCGAACGCCGGTCCGGGGAGATCTGCGCCCGCGTGAAGAACCGCCGAGTACCCACCAGCGCATCGGTCAGTTCGTCGTCGAGTCCCGCCTGCCCCGCACCGTTGTGAGTCATAGAACTCCCTTCGAAGTGTGTGTACGCGGTCCGCGGAGACCGAAGCGTCGGCGGAGGTATCGCCTCATGTGTGGTTGCGCTCCACCAGGGGGCGCACCACGATCAGCGTGAACAACAACGCGACCAGGGCCACCACCGCGAGAGCCAGCAGACCCGGGCCGTAGTCGGAGGTCGCCTCGTGGACGGCGCCCATCACCAGCGGTGGCACGAAGCCGCCCAGCCCACCGGCCGCTCCGACGAAACCCGTGACCGCCCCGACCCTGCCCGCGGGCGCGATCAGGGCGACCAGCGCGAAGGTGGCCCCGCTGCCCGCGCCGAGTGCGGCGGCCAGCACCAGGAAGGCCAGAGTCCCGAGCGGGGCCAGGTCCGGGGTCGTGGCCTGCACGGAGGCGGCTATCACGACAGCACACAGCGTCGCGGCGAGGACCGTGGGCGCGTCGAACCGATCCGCCAGCCGGCCGCCGATCGGCCGCATGACCACCGCGAGCAGCACGAACCCGGCCATACGACCGGCCGCGTCGGTCTGCGACAGGTCATAGGCGGTGCGCAGATAGGAGGGCAGGTAGACGGAGAAAGCCACGAAACCGCCGAAGGACACCGCGTAGAGCGCTGAGGCCACCCAGGTCGCGGGCAGCCGCATGGTCTGATTCAGCCGGGTGGTCACGGATTCGGCGGGTGGGGTACGGCCCGGGGCGTCGCGCAGCAGGTACCGGGCGAGGATCGCGTAGATCACCAGCGCGACCGCGCACAGCAGGAACGGTGTGGCGGTATTACCCGCGTCCACCAGGCGCACCGTGGTCAGGGCGCTGATCGCGGTGCCACCCATGCCCATTCCGTACACGCCGATCGCCAGCCCCTGCTTCTCGGGCGGGAACCAGGCGCTCACGAACGGCACACCGACCGCGAAGACCGTGCCGCCGATGCCGAGGAAGAAACCGCCGATGAGCAAGGCCGCCAACGCAGAGTGCCCGACCAGGCCCAGGAACAGCACCGGCAGTACCGTGATCAGCGAAACCACCGGAAACATCAGGCGCCCGCCGTAGCGGTCGGCCAGCGCGCCGATCGGAATCCGGCCCAGCGAACCCACGATCACCGGGACGGCCACCACCAGCGACTCCTGCAAGGAACTCAGCCCGAGCTCGTCGCGCAACCGCGGTGCCAGCGGGCTCAGCAGCGCCCACGCCCAGAAGTTGAGCGCGAAACCCGCCGTGGCCAGGACCAGCATCAGGGTGCGTCCGCCGGTGACGGCCCGGTCGCCGGCCATGGCCCGGCCGGGATTCAGCGGGGTCGAAGAGGCCACCATCACTCCTGGGGAGATCGGTCCGGCTAGCTCTCGCGCCCGCTGGACACCTGGTCCCACCGCTCGACGGGCGATTCGGTCATCGAACGCGGCCGGGAAGGCCGGGCCCTCCCGAACCGCCGTTATCGCTATATCACTGACTCACGGCCGTACTCCTCGCCATTGTGCCCGCTACGGCCCCCGAGTCCGGGTTCACCCGGGTTCCCGGAGTTTCGTGAAGGTCACCGGTCCGCCGGAACCTGCTCGACCACACCGCACACCGGGCTCCTAGGCTCGACCGGTGGATATCGACTGGCCCGAGCTGCGCGCCCGCAGCCTGCTCCTCGAGGACGAGGCGATCCTGGCCCTGAACAAACCGGCCGGGATATCGGTCACCGGAGAGCGCCACGATATCGATATCGTGGCCGCCGCCGAGGCGCACGGCGAGAAGCTGTACCCGGTCCACCGGATCGACAAGGTGACCTCGGGCCTCATCCTGTTCGCCCGGGAACTGTCCGCCCACGGCCCGCTGACCCGCCAGTTCAACAAGCAGACCGCCGCAAAGGCCTACCTGGCGATCGTCGACGCGGGTTCCCCCGGACTCCCTGATACCGGGACGATCGATCTCCCGCTCAGCGTCGGCCGTAAGAACCGCGTCCGGGTGGCCGCCCCGCGCGAAACGATCCGGCGCGACGGCGACCGCTGGTCCATCGCCGACACGGACCTGCTGAATACCAAGAGTTACCCCTCGTCCACCGAGTTCACCGTCCTCGCCCGGCACCGCGAACACACCGTCTTGGCGCTGCGCCCGATTACCGGCCGCCGCCATCAGCTCCGCGTACACCTGGCCTGGATCGGCCACCCCATCCTGGGCGATCCCCTGTTCGACCGCTCCGGCACGCTCCCGCGCGCCCATCTGCACTCCTGGCGCCTGGACCTGGCCGCCGAGTGGCGCCCCGACGGCAGACTGGAACTGGAGGCCCCGCCCGGCGACGACTTCTGGTCACCGTTACCCGGCCCGGCGCCCGCCCTGCCCGGGCCTCGGTGAACCCCGAATACGCCGCCAGGCCATCGTGAACGCCTCGACACGTCGGTGGCCGGGGGCCGAAGAGTCCTTCGGCCCCCGGCGCCCGTGCCCATACCCGGCGAACCGATCACCGTTGCCGGACCGCCCGGACCGGTTTCGGCCGTGGTCCCCGACACCCGGCTGCGATCGCTACCCGCCCCGGGTTCGCGGGCGGACTGTTCTTTCGGGCCCCGCCTCTGCTGATACCGAGGCGTTCCCGGCCACGCTCGAGTCACAGCGGTCCCGGCCACATCCCGCAGCACCCCACCCCGGTGGTGTCCTCACTCATACCCGCACCATTCGCACTGGCCAACTCCCCTAAGCTGGTTGACGGACCCAGCACCGGACCGGGACACCACGGTTCGACGAACCAGCGCCGGACTTGAGCACCATGCGGTGTCTTGACCGGGATCCACGCGGTGTCGAGTCTTACGAGACACCTCAAAGGGTTGAGGCCCGTCTCGCCGTTTCGGCCTC
>NZ_BDBX01000045.1 GCF_001613205.1 Nocardia sienata NBRC 100364
GGGGCCGGAGCGGGCGCGGGAGCCGGTTCGGGCTCGGGGGCAGGGGCGGGAGCCGGCGCGGGGGCCGAACCGGTCGCGGGAGCGCCGGAGCCGATCACACCGAGCTGACCGCCGACCTCGACGACGTCGTCTTCCTGCGCGGTGATCTCCAGCAGGGTGCCCGCGACAGGGGAGGGAATCTCGGTGTCGACCTTGTCGGTGGAGACCTCGAGCAGCGGCTCGTCGACCGCGACCTCGTCGCCGATCGCCTTGAGCCACCGGGTCACGGTGCCTTCGGTGACCGATTCGCCGAGTTCCGGCATCTTCACCGAGGTGCCGGAGGCCGCGGAGTCGGCGGCGGGAGCCTGGGCCGCAGGTGCCGGTTCCGGCTCCGCGGGGGCCTGCTGGGTCTGCTCGGCGGGGGCGGAGGTGGGTTCGGCAGCGGCCGGTTCGGGAGCCGGGGCGGGCTCGGCGGCCTCGCCGGCGTCACCGATGACACCCAGTTCGCCACCCACCTCGACAACGTCGTCCTCATTGGCGACGATCTTCGTCAACACACCCGCCGCGGGGGACGGGATCTCGGTGTCGACCTTGTCGGTGGAGACCTCGAGCAGCGGCTCGTCGACCTCGACCGTGTCTCCTTCCTGCTTCAGCCACCGTGTCACCGTTCCCTCGGTGACGCTCTCACCAAGAGCGGGCATCTGGACGGAGAAGGCCATGTCCGTTGACTCCTCTAACTGCTCGACGGGTCTACAACAGTTCGTTCCGGGTGGATTCTGTCGCGGGTCGCGACGGTGTTCCAGCCGGCGTTCATTCTGCGCGGCGCCGGAGATCCGTGTGGTTGTTGTTCCGTCCACCATCCTTGCATTCGCCGCGCGACGCGTTTACCGGAGGGCATCCAATTTTGGTAGCCGGCACCACGGAATCACCGCCGGATGCGGCGGGATTCGGGTGGCCGGCAGGAGGTCGGCGGCAATGGGTTTGCCGGCCGTTCCCTGTCGTGTCACGGCCGGGCGCAGCAGTGTTTGCGGAGGTCGGGGCGCGGAAACCCACTCTCGGCGCGACTGGGTCCGTACGCATACCGCAGGCGCGGGCTCCGTCGGGCCGGCGACCGATGTGACAGATGTCACGGTGGTGCTGGTTGCCGTAGCTGGTGAATGACACGGCGCCGACCCATGGGAACGCGACGCGAGGGCCGCGCCACCGCAACTCGGCAGCGCGACTCCCTGCCCTGTCCTGGTTGCCGGGCGACCGGACGGCCGCCCGGCAAACTTCGGGCCACTACTGGGCCGCGATGTCCTCGAGCACGGCGATGAGGGTACGGACCGGGACACCGGTACCGCCCTTGCCGATGTAGCCGAAGGGGCCGCCGGTGTTGTAGGCCGGGCCCGCTATATCGATATGGGCCCATTCCACGCCCTCGGGCACGAACTCCTTCAGGTATGTGCCCGCGACGAGCATGCCGCCCCACCGATGCGATGTCGCGTTGACCATATCGGCGATCTTGGAGTCCAGATCGGCGCGCAGCTCCGCGGGCAGCGGCATCGGCCAGCCGTGTTCGCCGACCTCCTGAGAGATCCGGGCCACCCGGTCGCGGAATTCGTCGGTGCCCATCACGCCCGGGGTACGGGTGCCCAGCGCCACCATCTGGGCGCCGGTGAGGGTGGCCACGTCGATGAGATAGTCCGGGTCGTCCTCACCGGCGCGGACCATGGCGTCGGCCAGGATGAGCCGGCCCTCGGCATCGGTATTGGTGACCTCGATGGTGGTGCCGCCGTATTGGGTGAGCACGTCGCCGGGCCGCTGGGCGGTACTCGACGGCATGTTCTCCGCCATCGGGACGGTCGCGATCACGGTGACCGGCAGACTCAGCCGCGCGGCGAGCAGAGTGGTCGCCACGACAGCTGCCGCGCCGGCCATATCCGAGGTCATGTTCTCCATATTCGCGGCCGGTTTGATGGAGATACCGCCGGTGTCGAAGGTGATCCCCTTGCCGACCAGCGCGACCTTCTTGTCGCCGCCCCGATAGGTGAGGCGGACCAGGCGCGGCGGCCGCGATGAGCCCTTACCGACTCCCAGCACTCCACCGTAACCGCCCTCTTCCAGGGCTTTCTCGTCGAGTACTTCTACCTCGAGGCCGGCTCCTTCGGCCAGCAGGGCGGCACGGCGGGCGAATTCGGCCGGGTACAGATGGCTCGGCGGGGTGTTCACGAAATCGCGGGCAGTGGCCACGGCTTCGGCGATGAGCTGGGCGCGCAGCAACGCGTCGCCGCCGAAATCGGGTTCCGGGACGAGTAGCTCGACGCGAGCAGGCGGCGCGGCCTCGGGCTTGGGCGCCGATTTCGCGGAGCGGAACGGGGTGAACGAGTAGGCGCCGAGGTAGAAACCCTCCACGGCGGCGCCGATATCCAGGCCGGACAGGGTGGTGACCGCACGCGCGACCCCGGTCAGGGAGCGGGCGGCCGCCCCGGCGCTGCGGCGGATCTGCTCGGCATCGATATCCGCGACGCCGCCGAGGCCGACGGCCAGCACACTGGCGACATCGTCCAGGCCGGCGGGGGCGGGAATCCGGACCAGCTGTTCGGCTTTGCCTGTGGCGCCGACCGCGGTCAGCTGGTCGAGCAGCCGGGTGCGCACGTCGGTGTCGAGCACATCGCCGAAGAGGTCCTCGGGGACGATGACGGGACCGTCGTCGGTGGTGGCGAGGCCGATGACGAGGACATCGGTGCCGGGTTCGATGGTCTGGGTACGTGCCAATTCCGGTCCGAGCGGACGATCTGCGACTGCGGTCATGGCCCCAGGCTATTCGGTGGACCCCGCATGACGTACCGCGACGCCGTCGAGCAGCATGTCCACCGCGTCGGTGAGCAGTTCGCCGAAATCGAGGTCGGGTGGGGGGCCGGTCGGGCCGAACGCCTTGTACAGGGCCGGGCGCGCGACGGGGTCGACGAGTGCGGCCACTTCGGCGGGTACTTCGGCGGCCGATTGCGGGCCGCCGATCCGATCGGACCGTTCAGCGGTCCACACCAGGGCCAGACCCTGCACCAGTGCGGAGTAACTCAGATATGTCGAGATGAGCTGTGCCCTGGACATGCCCGGTGCGTCGAGCGCGCTCAGCGTCCGTTCCAAGGTATCGAACAGTGAAAGCCCCAGCGGCGGGCGGATTCGCGCCAGCACCGTGAGGATCCATGGATGCCGCCGGTAGATCTGCCATTCCTGCCGGGCCTCGTACGTGATCCGGGCGCGCCGACCGGTCAGCTGCGGTGGCGGAGGCAGTATTTCGGCGAGTACGACATCGGTCATCACGACGAGTAGTTGTTCGCGATCGTCGAAGTACCGGTACAGCGCGGCGGTGGCCACCCCCAGGTCGCCGGCCAGGCGCCGCATGGTCAGACCTTCGATGCCCGCACGGTCCGCCAGGGCGATCGCCGCGTGGGCGATTGTGAGCCTCGACAGCCGCTGGGGCCGCGGTCGCGGCGGGGCGGCCGGAGCCCGGCGCCGGGCCCGGTAGGCGCGGGCCTGGCAGGAGCGGGAACAGTACCGCCGCCGCCGGCCCCGAGCCGGCTGCCGCAGGACCGCACCGCATATCGCACACGCTGTCACAGCACTATTTCATCACACGAAATACCGTGACGAAATAGTGGTTTTCCGCAGATAGAGAACATAAATTCGCTGGTGATAACACCATTCACAGGAGGCGGTATGGGAACGGAACCGATAGTGCGGCGCGCCGGAACGAGTGATCGCGAAGCACTCATGAAAGCGTTCCGGAAGTCGACCCCGGACGAGGCGGTCACCGCCTGGATCATGCGTGACTACTCGATGGAGGAGTTTCTCGAGGAGTGGGCCCCGCAGATCATCGACCGCGGCCTGCGAGAGGACGAGGTCTGGGTGGCCGGCGCCGACGGCGAAATCTGGGCGGTCTCGATCTGGCAGAAGCTCACCTCGGCCGACCGGTTGCTCGCCGATGCCGTCACCGCACGAGAGCGCGCGCAGCGGGCGCCGGAACTGCGTCCGCTCCAGCGGTCGGCCTATGTGACCGAATTGCTGGCCCGGGAGCATCCGCGCCGATTCCCGCACAGCTACCTGGAGCTGATCAGCACGGTGCCGGAGTACCGGGGGCGGGGTGCGGGCGCGGCCATCCTCACCGAACGGACCCGGCAGTTGCGTGCCGCGGGACTCCCGGCGTACCTGGAGGCCAGCACCGAGCGTTCGTCCCGGCTCTACACCCGGCAGGGTTTCGTCCGCACCGGCGAGACCTACACCCTGCCGGAGGAGGGGCCCACGCTGATCCCCATGTGGTTCGAGGCCTGATCCGCCGGTCCCGGCGCGGCTACCGCCGACCCGGGTCGGCGCGGTGGGAGCCCGGCCCCGGCCCGGACCGGGCTAAGCTCGCCCGGTGAGTGACGCCGAGCTGCAACAGGGCCCTGTCCACGGAGTACATGTCGAACTCGGAGCCAAATTCGCCCCGTTCGGCGGCTGGGAGATGCCGGTCTCGTACGCGGGTACGGTCGCCGAGCACACCGCGGTGCGGGAATCGGTGGGGCTTTTCGACGTGAGTCATCTCGGGAAGGCGACAGTGCGCGGCGCGGCGGCGGCCGAATTCGTGAACTCCGCGCTGACCAACGATCTGGGACGAATCGGTCCGGGCCGGGCGCAGTACACGCTGTGCTGCAACTCCGACGGCGGCGTGGTCGACGATCTCATCGCCTATTTCGTGCGCGACGACGAGATCTTCCTCGTACCGAACGCGGCCAATACCGCCGCGGTGGTGCAGAAACTGGCGGCGGCCGCGCCGCCGGCGATCACGGTCACGGGGGAACATCGCGCATACGGTGTCTTCGCGGTTCAGGGGCCCCGGTCGGCGGAGGTGCTCACCGCGCTGGGACTCCCGGTGGATCTGTCCTATATGGCGTTCGCCGACGCGGACTGGTCGGGGCAGCCGGTGCGGGTGTGCCGGACCGGCTACACCGGTGAACACGGTTACGAATTGCTGCCGCGCTGGGACGGTGCCGAGGCACTGTTCCGGGCTCTGGTGGCGCAGGTGCGGGCGATCGGCGGGCAGGTCGCCGGGCTCGGCGCCCGCGACACGCTCCGTACCGAGATGGGCTATCCGCTTCACGGGCACGAACTGTCCGCCGAGATCACACCGGTGCAGGCCCGTGCGTCGTGGGCGGTGGGCTGGGCCAAACCGGATTTCTGGGGAAAGGCGGCGCTGGAGGCGGAACGAGCGGCGGGTCCCCGCCGCACCCTGCTCGGCCTGGAGGCTCTCGACCGCGGTATCCCGCGGGAGAATCAGGACGTGCTGCTCGCCGGGGTGAAGGTCGGGGTGACCACCTCCGGGACCTTCTCGCCGACCAAGCAGGCCGGGATCGCGCTGGCTCTGCTGGATCCGGCGGTGAAGGTCGGTACCGAGGTCGCGGTGGACGTCCGTGGCCGGCCGCTGCGCTGCACTGTGGTGCGACCCCTGTTCGTCGAAGCGCACACCGGCTGAGACGGCCGGGCCGGGCCGTAGTGACCGGCCGTGGCGCGCCCGGTACGGAGTGGACCGGGCGTGCCACGCGGACCACCGCGGATTCGAGGCGGACCCAGGACATAGACTGCTGGTCATGACCGCTGCTGCACAGTTCGCCCGTATCCCTCATCCTGCGCCCACCCCGGCGCAGCGGGTACAGGAGATTCTGTCGGCCCCCGGTTTCGGCCGCTACTTCACCGACCATATGGTCACTATCGATTACACCGAGGCCGACGGCTGGACCAACGCGGTCGTGGAACCCTACGGCGCCTTGACCCTGGATCCGGCCACCATGGTTTTCCACTACGGCCAGGCGATCTTCGAAGGACTCAAGGCCTACCGCCAGCCGGACGGGCAGGTCGCCTGTTTCCGCATCGACGCCAACGCGGCCCGGTTCCGCCGGTCCGCGCGCCGGATGGCGATGGCCGAACTCCCCGAGGAGCTGTTCATCGAATCGGTGCGCCAGCTGCTCGACGTGGACGCGGAGTGGGTGCCCGCCGCGGGCGGCGAGGAGTCGCTCTACCTGCGGCCGTTCATGTTCGCCACCGAAGCCGGGCTGGGTGTGAAGCCCGCCTCCGCCTACAAGTACCTGCTGCTCGGCTCCCCGGCCGGCGCCTACTTCCCGCGTGGTGTGAAACCGGTGCGCGTGTGGTTGTCGACCGAGTACGTGCGGGCCGCGCCCGGCGGCACCGGTGAGGCCAAGGTGGCCGGTAACTACGCGGCGTCGCTGCTGGCGCAGGCCGAGGCCACCGCCAAGGGCTGCGATCAGGTGGTGTGGCTGGACGCGGTGGAACGCCGCTATGTCGAGGAGATGGGCACCAACAACCTGTTCTTCGTCTACGGCTCCGGGTCGGACGCGCGGCTGGTCACCCCGGAACTGTCCGGGTCGCTGCTGCCGGGTATCACCCGGGATTCCCTGCTGACCCTGGCGGCGGATTCCGGCTATCCGGTGACCGAGCGCAAGATCTCCGTCGAGGACTGGCGGGCCGGTGCGGAATCCGGCGAGATCACCGAAGTGTTCGCCTGCGGCACCGCGGCCGTGATCACCCCGGTCGGTTCCGTGTTCGGGCCCGACGGTGAATTCACCATCGGTGGAGGTGAGCCGGGTGAGGTGACCATGGCGCTGCGCGACACGCTCACCGGTATCCAGCGCGGTACCTTCGCCGATGTGCACCAGTGGATGCGGGTGCTCTGACCGAACGTCGGAGCCGCAGCTCACCCGGGTACCGAGCGCGGGGGCCGGTGCCCGGGTCGCGCCGATCAGCCCGGCATGAGGGCGTGCCATTCGCCGAGTGACCGCGGCCGCAGCACGTAGTTGTTGTCGCGGATCGAGTCCAGGGAGGCGTGCGGGTCCGGGGAGTACCAGTGCCCCGGGTAGACCTCCGGATTGATCGGCATATCCGCCAGGTAGCGCAGGCTGCGGAACATGGTGTCGGAGTCACCGCCCGGGAAATCGGTACGCCCGCAACCGTCGATGAAGAGGGTGTCTCCGGCGATGAGCTTGTCGTCGACCAGGAAGCACTGGCTGCCGGGGGTGTGGCCCGGCGTGTGTAAGAACTCGATGTCGAAGGCGCCGACACTCAGCTTGTCGCCGTGCCCGTGGCCGGTGAGCTCGCTGGGAGCGATACCGGTGACATCGGCGACCCAGGTCTTCTCCTGATCGTTCACGTGCACCGGAACCGTGGCCTGCTCGAGCAGCTCCCGCACCCCGCGCAGGGTGAACCCCATCATGGTGCCGCCGATATGGTCCGGGTGGTGGTGGGTGACCAGCACCCCGGACAGTTTCAGGCCGTCGTTCTCGGCGATATCGGCCAGATCGCCGGCTGCGTAGGCGGGATCGACGACGACACATTCCCCGGTGTCCCGGTCACCGATCAGATAGGCGAAATTGCGCATCTGCGTGGCGATCGGATCCCCGACGGCGAAATCACGGCCGGCCAGGAGTTGACGGAAGTAGAAGCGCTCGGCTGACATACCCACACCTTATGGGGCGCGGCGGATCGGCGAGCCGCTGCGTTCGCAATATTGAGGCCCGGCCAGATCGGAGGGGACCGGGTTTGTGGGCCCGACGGAATCCGGGTGGCTCAGACAGACTTCGCGGCCAGCGCGAAACCCAGGGCCGCCAGCGCGGTGGTGATTTCGACCGCTGTGCCGAGGAGATCGCCCGAGAGCCCGCCGATCCGCCGGACCGCGTGCCCGACGAGGTGGACTGCGGCGGCGAGGGCCACCAGCGCCACCAGCGGCCCGGCCCACGGCAGCTCCGGTATCGCGAACACCGCCGCCGTGGTTCCCACGGCGGCCCAGCCGAGAACCGCGAGAAGGGACTGGGTTCCGGCGACCATCGCGCCGAACCAGGCGCCGGGCGCGGGTTCGATCCCGCGGCGACAGGCGGCGACCACCGCGACACGGCCCAGACCCACCGCCGCGACGACCGCCGCCCAGTGGCCGGTGGCCGCCAGCGTGGTGAACGCGCCCGCCTGGACGCCGGCGGCCAGCACGATGGCGGCCACTCCGAACGGACCGGCGCCACCGCCTTTCATCACCTCCCGGGCGCGTTCGGGTGGCCCGTAGACCCCGAGACCGTCGAATGTGTCGGCCAGCCCGTCCAGATGCATACCCCGGGTCAGCAACGCCAGGGCCGCGACCGCGACGAATCCGGCGGCGATCCCCGCGGGCGCCAGCACCCACAGCAGCACCGCCGCGACCAGACCGAGTCCGATTCCGGCGACCGGTGCCAGCGCGATGGCCCGGCGCGCCGCACTGCGGTCCACCTCACTCGGCCCGCGCACCGGCAGCACCGTGAGCCAGGAGAAGGCCAGCCGCAGTGGGGTCAGCATTGCGCGCGGTCTGTCGTGGCGGTCATTTCTGCAGGTCGACGGTGGCCGGTTCGGTGTCCGCGGTGCTGACTCCGGCATCGGCGAAGGTCGCCATCTCCGCGAGCACGGCGACGGCGGCGCGCAGCACGGGTAGCGCGGTGAGCGCGCCGGACCCCTCCCCGAGTCGCATGTCCAGATCGAGTACCGGGGTGAGTTTCAGTTTGCTGAGTGCTTCGGCGTGCGCGGGCTCGGTGGACCGGTGCGCGGCCACCCACCACTGCACCGCGCCCGCCGCCAGATCCTCGGCGATCAGCGCGGCCGCGGTGACTATCAGCCCGTCGAGCAGTACCGGGGTCCGCCGGGCGGCGGCCCGGGCCAGGAAGCCGGTCATGGCGGCGATATCGGCGCCACCGGCGACGCGCAGCAGTTCGACACTGTCCCGGGCGACGGGCCGGGCCCGCCACATGGCGTCGCGGACAGCGGCCACCTTGCGCATCCACCCGTGATCGTCCACACCCGTGCCCCGGCCGACCGCGCGTACCGGTTCCACACCGGTGAGGGTGGCGATGAGCGCGGTGGCGGGAGTGGTGTTACCGATGCCCATATCGCCGACGATCAGCAGGTCGGCTCCGGCGTCGATCTCCTCGTCGGCGACGGCGGCACCGGCGGCGAGCGCGGCGGCGACCTCGTCGGCGGTGAGCGCATCCGCGCGATCGATCGCGCCACTGGACCGGCGGATCTTGTGGGCGCTCACCGCGGGATCGGTGTCGGCGTCCACCGCGATATCCACCACGCGAACGGTGGCACCGGCTATCCCGGCCAGTGCGTTCACCGCGGCCCCGCCCGCCCGGAAGTTGGCGACCATCTGCGCGGTGACCTCACTGGGAAACGCCGAGACGCCGTGCCGGGCCACCCCGTGGTCACCGGCGAACACCACCACCCGCGCCTGCTCGAACTGTTTCGGCGGGCAGACACCCTGACAGGCCGCCACCCAGTTGCCCAGCTCTTCCAACCGCCCCAGCGACCCCGGCGGCTTGGTCAGCGACGCCTGCCGTTGCTCGGCGGCCGCACGGATACCGGCATCCGGCGGGGCAACGGGTGCGAATCCCTCTGTCACTGTTCGAGCCTTCCGATCGGGTGCTGTCGCGGCGGCACCACGCCGGAATCCGTCTCGGCCGGCGCATCCACCCTCCGGACAATATTGCCCCGTGCGCGGTGCCCGTCGTGAGGTACCCGGCCGGCCGTCACCTGCCCGGGGCCGGTAGCGGTCGATCGGCTACTCGGCGTGGTGTCGATCGCCGATCCGTTCGCGCAGTGTGGCCACCCCCGGACCGGTGAGTTCGGCGCAGTATGCGGCGCGCCCGGCCATCGCCATGACCAGCGCCAGCGTGCTGCCCCGCACCGACGGCCCGGTGCCGGTGTCGAACGGCCCATCGGTGGCCTGCAGGTGCAGGCCCGCAGTGGTGGTGCGGCCGGGGACCGTGAAATCGCGGGCAGCGAAGAAACGGGCGACCTCGGTCACCGAGGAGAGGGCGGGAGCTCCGGTGAGTCCGAGCGGCTGCCGGATATCGGTGCCGTGCACCACGACCTCGCCGAGCCACGCCGCAGTGTGCCCGGACGGCGCTGTGGTGTTCGTCGCCGCCGCGCGGAACCGGTCGAGCGTCTCGGCCGGGCCGGCACCCAGATGTTCCCGCATACGCCGCTGATTGTGCAGGTCGGCATCGAAGCGTGCGCCGAGCATGCTCCGGATCCAGCGCAGACGCCCGGTGCTCGCGGCCGCGGTGAGATGGGCGAGCACCTCGCGCACCGACCACTGTCCGCAGAGGGAGGGAGCCGACCACTGCTCGGAGGTCAGGCCGGTGAGTTCGTCGGCCAGGACGGCCCGTTCCCGGTGGATCGCCGCCCATATGTCGGCGCGCGGCATGGTCTGCATCGCATGATTCAAGCACCGCCCTCGGACAAGAGAGCGGTGGACGAGCCGGACGGCCGCAGAGGGGAAGCGTACGGGTGTAGCCGGCCCGGCTCATTTCAAGCGCAGTGGCAGTCCGGCGACCACGAGAAAAGCCTCGTCGCAGACCTGGGCCAACCGCTGGTTCAGCGTGCCGATCTCGTCGCGGAACAACCGTCCCGACCGGGTCGCGGGGATGACGCCCAGGCCGACCTCCGGGGTGACGATCACCAACCGGTCGCGGTAGTCGGCGACGGTGTCGACGAGAGCATCGGTATCCGGGCCGATGGTGCCGCGTGGCGCATCCCAGCCGGCGCGGGCGTCGAGCCGGGCGGTCAGCCAGGTGCCGATATCGTCGATCAGGGTGGCGCCGGGATACGCGATACGCAGTTCGGCCGCGGGGTCGGCGGCGTCGACCACCGTCCAGTCCGCGGGGCGGCGGGCCCGGTGCACGGCGATCCGGGCGGTGAAATCGGTATCCGCGGGATCGGGAATCGCGGTGGCCAGATAGCGGACCGCCTCGCCGGTGACGAGGGATTCGGCGAATGCGGATTTACCCGATCGCGCACCCCCGAGTACGAGGGTGCGCTGTCCGAGGGAAGGGACGGGTTCGGACACCCGTACGTCAGATCGCGTCGCCGGGGGAGACCCGCGGTTTCGGCGCGCGCATCTTGCGCATCTGGGAGGCGCGCACGAACGCGTACCAGCCGAGCCGGAACCCGGTATCGGTGGATTTCGGGAAACGTTCCCGCACCCGCCGGTTGACGATCCGCCCGAGCAGGAAACCCTCGGCGATCATGAACACCATCATCACCAGCATGGCCAGCGTGATGATCGACTGCCACGCGGGAGCCGCGAACATGGACAGGATCAGCAGCAACGCCATCGGCATGAAAAGCCCGACCAGATTACGGCGCCCGTCGACGATATCGCGGACGAATGCGCGCACCGGGCCCTGATCCCGGGGCAGCAGATACTTGTCCTCACCCGCCAGCATCCGGGCGCGACGATCCTGGGCGGCGGCGCGGCGCTCGGCGGAGGCCGCCTTGCGCTCCTCCTTGGAACCGCGGGTCTCCTTGCGACGGGCGCGGGCTTCCTTCGATGTCATGGGGGGCGGGGCGACCGGACCGCGGCGCCTGCCCTCGGCTTCGCGCCGACTCGGGGTGGGCCGGCCCTTGCCTGCCGTGGGCGCGGCCTTGGCCGGGGCCGCATCGGCCTCGGTGGCGCTCGCGGTGGCGGTCGCGGCCCGCGAGCCGTCAGCGGGCGCGTCGGTACCGCTGGGCTCACCGCGTCGGAACAACTTCACGGTAACCAGGCTAATCGGTCACCCACCCCGACAGTGAACGGGGCGGTAGCCGGGGTGTGGCCGATCACCCGCCGGGCAGGACGTGGCACGGCTCACACGCGCCCGCCACCATAGGCGATACGGGTGGTGTGGCCGCGGGCCCCGGAGATGGCAAGATAGGGAATAGCAGCCCGTCCGAGGGTGTTGGACCACCCGGAACCGTGCGCTGTTCACGGACCGACCACGCTGTCCATAGGAGAGTTCATGAGTGTGCAGAACGACACCGCCACCACCACCCACGGTGTGAAGCTGACCGATGCTGCCGCGGGTAAGGCCAAAGCACTGCTCGATCAGGAGGGCCGGGACGACCTCGCGCTGCGGATCGCGGTCCAGCCGGGCGGCTGTGCGGGTCTGCGTTACCAGCTCTTCTTCGACGATCGCACCCTCGACGGCGATCTGACCGCGGAATTCGGCGGCGTCACCCTGACCGTCGACCGGATGAGCGCGCCGTATGTCCAGGGCGCCGCGATCGACTTCGTCGACACGATCGAGAAGCAGGGCTTCACCATCGACAACCCCAACGCCACCGGCTCCTGCGCCTGCGGCGACTCTTTCAACTGAGTGTTCCCGGGCCGGTGACAGCGCCGGCCCGGCATTCTGGATTATCCGGGTCACGTGACCATTACGCGGCACGAGGCCGGTTACGACACGTAGTCGTAGCCCCGGCGAATTGATACGGTGAACCCCGGGGGCAAGGCCCCGTTCACTTTCTTGTTCGCGCTGATTCCGAAGGGGCCGACCTACGTGTCCATAGCTGTATCCGCATCCATCGCGACCGACCACCTCATGCGTTTCTCCGGCCGTTTCGCCGATGTGCTGCTGCCCGATCAGCTCGAGCATGTCTCGCTGAGTTTTCTCGTCGACGATCTGGTGATCCGCCGCGGCGGGGTCGCCGGCAACATTGCCTACGCCATGGGCCTGCTGAAGCAGTCGCCCCTGCTCATCGGCTCGGTGGGGCGCGATTTCGACGAGTACCGGCAGTGGCTGGAGGCCCACGGCGTCGATTGCTCGGTGGTCCGGGTGTCCGAGTCCGCGCACACGGCCCGGTTCGTCTGCACCACCGATGAGGATATGGCCCAGATCGCCTCGTTCTATCCCGGCGCGATGAGTGAAGCCGGCGATATCTCGCTCACGGCCCTGGCCGAGGAACGGGAACTCGCTCTGGTGCTGGTCGGTGCGAACGATCCCGAGGCGATGCTGCGGCATACCGCCGAATGCCGGGAACTGGGCGTACCCTTCGCCGCCGACCCGTCCCAGCAGCTGGCGCGCCTGGACGGCGACCAGGCCGTGCAGCTCATCGAGGGCAGCGCCTACCTGTTCACCAACGAATACGAATGGGGCCTGCTCAAGCAGAAGACCGGCCTCACCGAGGACGAGATCGCCACCCGGGTCGGTGTGCGGGTCACCACCCTCGGTAAGGACGGGGTGCTGGTGGTCGACACCGACGGCAGCCAGGTGCGCGTCGAGGCCGTGCCGGAGAACGCAAAGGTCGATCCGACCGGTGTCGGTGACGCGTTCCGGGCCGGCTTCCTCACCGCCCACACCGCCGGCCTGAGCCTGGAACGGGCGGCGCAGCTGGGGTCGCTGGTCGCGGTGCTCGTCCTGGAGACGGTGGGCACCCAGGAATGGACGCTGGATGCCGACGCGGCGCTCAAACGGCTCGGCGAGGCATACGGCGCGGAGGCGGCGGCCGAAATCGAGCCGCTGTTGCGCTGAACGTTCGCGCAGGCGATCGTCGACGGACGGACAAGAGCCCCGCTCACCTCGGTGCGCGGGGCTCTCGGCATCCGTGGGACTAGACCTGCACCGGATAGGTGGGCTCGGAGATCTCCGGCTTGATTCGTTCCTCCACGAATATTCCGTGCCAGATCATGAACACCAGCAGCGTCCACAGACGACGGCTGTGATCGGAATCCCCGGCCCGATGCGCATCGAGCATGGCGGTGACGGCGGCCTTGTCCAGCAGATGGTCGGTCTGCGATTCGGCGATCTGCTGCCGGGCCCAGTCGTAGAGTTCGGTCCCGCGCAACCAGTGCCGCAGCGGTACCGGGAAACCGAGCTTCGCGCGGTGCAGCACATGCCCGGGCACGATGCCCTCGAGTGCCTGCCGCAGCGCGTACTTGGTGGTCTCCTTGGTGATCTTCTGTTCCAGCGGGACCTGCTCGGCCACGCGGAAGACCTCGGAGTCCAGGAACGGCACCCGCAGTTCCAGGGAGTTCGCCATGGTCATCTTGTCGGCCTTGACCAGGATGTCACCGCGCAACCAGGTGAACAGGTCCAGATGCTGCATCCGGGCGACCGGGTCCCAGCCGGTCGATCGGTCGTAGATCGCGGCGGTCACATCCTGATGGGTCCACTCCGGGCGGAACTCCCGCAGCACCGACCGCAGCTGCGCGTCGCTGAAACTGCGCGCATTGCCGTAGTACCGCTGTTCGAGGGGCAGCGAACCCCGGTGCAGTAGACTCTTGCCGCGGGTGCCGTCGGGGATGAGGTCGGAGACTTTTCCGGCCAGCCGGCGCACCCCGCGGGGCAACTTCTCGAACGGTGCCAGTGACAACGGCTCGCGGTAGATGGTGTAGCCGCCGAACAGCTCGTCGGCGCCTTCGCCGGACAGCACCACCTTGACATGCTTGCGTGCCTCTTTGGCGACGAAGTACAGCGGCACCAGCGCCGGATCGGCCACCGGGTCGTCGAGGTACCAGACGATCTCCGGAATAGCGGCGGCGAATTCCGCCGGGGAGACGACCTTGACGATATGCCGGGCCCCGATGGCGGCCGCGCTCTCCGCGGCTACATCGACCTCGGAATAGCCCTCGCGTTCGAAACCGGTGGTGAAGGTGATCAGCTTCGGGTTGTGCCGCATGGCCAGCGCCGCGATGGCGGTGGAGTCGATACCGCCGGACAGGAAGGAGCCGACGGTGACATCGGCGCGCATATGTTTGGCGACCGAATCCTCGAGCGCCGCGGCGATCTCCCGGTAGCGGGCCTGTTCGGACCCGGCGGCGAAGGGGCGGACGCCGAATCCGGGGACGAAATAGCGGGTGATCTCCGGCTGCGCCCCCGGGCGGACCACCGCGTAGCTGCCCGACTCCAGCCGGCGAATACCGGCGTGCAGCGTCTCCGGCTCCGGGACGTACTGCAGCACCGTGTAGTGCTCGAGCGCCCGGTGGTCGAGGGATTCGTCGAGACCGAGATCGGGTAGCAGCTCCAGCAGGCTCTTCTTCTCGCTGCCGAACGCCGTACCGCCCGGGCCGGTGGCCAGGAACAGCGGTTTGATACCGAACGGGTCGCGCGCGAGGAACAGCTCCCGGGTGTGGGTGTCCCAGATCGCGAAGGCGAACATGCCGCGCAGCCGGCGGACCGCCTCCGGACCCCAATAATGGAACGCCGCGACGATGGCCTCGCTGTCGCCCTCGGTCGCGAACATGGGCTCGTCGCCGAATTCGGCCGCGTGCTCACGAGCCAGTTCTTCGCGCAGTTCGAGATAGTTGTAGATCTCGCCGTTGAAGGTGAGCGCGTACCGCTGCCGGTCATCGGCCGGACCCCAGCGCAGCGGCTGGTGCGAATGCTCGATATCGATGATCGAGAGCCGGTTGAAACCGAAGATCAGCTGGTCGTCGTGCCAGGTGCCGCGCTCGTCCGGTCCGCGGTGCCGCACACAGTGCAGCGCGTCGTACACCCGCTGCACCGTTTCCGGCGCTGCGGTATCGGACGTCAGAAATCCGAGCAGTCCACACACTGCGGCGCTAACCTCGTTTCCACTGGTCGGGGGTCCGCGCCCGGGGGAGCCGGCGCGGCGGGCGAAATCTAGTGTCCGAGTATGCCGCACGGAGTGATTCCCCGTGCGATACACCTCCGCTCGGGTGGTCGGTCACGGTACGGAGTGTCGAAGCCGACCCGACGGCGTACCGGACGCGTGTTTGGTCTACGCTGCGTAGTACTCGGACTGTTCCGGGTGGTGCCGCGCGGTGCGCGGAGCTGCCCGGGAAGCCCGGACGAGCTGTTTGTCAGTATCCCCGGCGGCGGGTCCCGCCCCGGGGATGCGGTGTCGGAATGTGTGGCGACCAGGAAGGCGTTGAGCGTGGCGCACAAGGCGAGCGACGAGATCGGGGCACGGCCTGCCCGGCGGCGGGGTCGTGTCCTGCGGCGGGCCGGGCTGGCGGTATCCCTCGGGATCACCACCATGCTCGTATCCGGCTGCTCGATCGACAATGTGTGGTTGCGGTTCGGCTGGCCCTCGGGTGTCACCCCGCAGGCCCACCGGATGCGGGAACTGTGGACCTGGTCGGTGGTCGCCGCCCTCATCATGGGTGTGCTGGTCTGGGGCCTGACCTTTTGGACCGTGGTCTTCCACCGCAAGAAGAAGAACTCGCCGGAGTTCCCCCGGCAGACCGGCTACAACGTGCCGCTCGAACTGACCTACACCGCGATTCCGTTCGTCATCATCGCGGTGCTGTTCTACTTCACCGTGGTCGTGCAGAACTACGTGCACGAGAAGGTCGACAACCCGGATGTGGTCGTCGACGTCACCGCTTTCCAGTGGAACTGGAAGTTCGGCTACCGCGATGTCGACCTGAAGAACGGGTTCACCTACAACGGTGTCGACACGGTGCGTGAGAACGCCAACCAGCAGCAGCTGCAGGAGTACGCCGGCCGCACCAATGAAGAGGGCCACCCGCAGCCCGGCCCGGTGCACGGCCGTCCCGAGAACGACATCCTGTCCTACCTGCACTACAACAAGATCGAAACGATCGGCACCAGCACCGAGGTGCCCGTGCTGGTGCTGCCCACCGGCAAGGTGATCGAGTTCCAGCTCGCCGCCGCGGACGTCATCCACGCGTTCTGGGTTCCGGAGTTCCTCTTCAAGCGGGACGTCATGCCGAACCCGAAGGAGAACAACTCCGACAACGTCTTCCAGATCAGTGAGATCGACCGGGAAGGCGCCTTCGTGGGCCGCTGCGCGGAAATGTGCGGCACTTTCCACTCGATGATGAACTTCGAGGTCCGCGCGGTCTCGCCGGACAAGTTCCAGCGCTACATCCAGGCGCGGGAATCGGGTATGACCAACGCCGCCGCGCTCGAGTCCATCGGCGAGTCGCCGGTGGCCACCTCGACCCAGCCGTTCAACACCGATCGCACGGTCAAGACCGACACCACCGAAAGCAAGTGAGGACTGATCTGAGATGAGGATCGAAGCACGGCTGTTCGAACTGCTCACGGTGTTCTTCATTCTCGTGGGCGTCGTCTACGGCTTCTTCACCGCACAATCGCGGACAGGTATCGAATGGGCCGGCACCACGGCGATCGTGCTGACCGCCGGTCTGTCGCTGATCATCGGGACCTATTTCCGCTTCGTCGCCCGCCGGCTCGACTTGCGCCCGGAGGATTACGAAGACGCCGAGATCGTGGACGGCGCCGGAGACCTGGGCTTCTTCTCGCCCGGTAGCTTCTGGCCCATCCTGCTGGCCGGTGCCGCCTCGGTGACGGCCCTCGGGTTCGCCTTCTTCGAGCCGTGGCTGCTGGGAGTCGGTGTGATCCTGGTCCTGACCGCCGCCGGCGGCCTGGTCTTCGAGTACTACCTGGGCCCAGAGAAGCACTGAGCCGGTGGCGGCGCCTGCGGCGCCGGCACCCGCACGACGAAAACCCCGCTGACCTTCCGGGCAGCGGGGTTTCTCCTGTGTTGGGCGTGTCTTCCGTGGCCGCCCGCCTCGGCTCCAGAGCGCGTGGACGTGCGCGGGGCGGCTGCCGTCGATGGAGCGGCGACCGTTGAGTACTTACGGTGCTGCGGGCCCGCCTGGGCTCGGCCGGGCACACGCCCGCAACACGTTCCGACTACTCCGGATGGTCGGCGGTCCCGCCCCGCCGAAGGCGGGGCAGATGGACACAGCTCAGTCGACCGATTCGTAGCGAATGCTGTTCTCCGAGCGGCAGATCTCCTCGATACCGGTGACGATATCGCGCAGCTGTTCCGACGGCAGAGCGTGCGGGCGGAGCCGGCAGGTGAAGGTGATCAGGCCGTGGTCGGCGGCGGGCAGATTATTGGCGGCGGATTCGGCCCGCAGGTACGGCGAGCGCACCCCGTAGGTCATGGCCGAGATCACGGTGAAGCAGCCGGTACGTTCCCGGTGGCCGTTGAACAGATCGTGCAGCCGGTAGAACACCGACGTGTAGTTGGACAGCGGGGCGAAAACGCCCACCCGGTAGGCCGGGCCGCGCTCGGAGGAACTGATCACCGTATCGGCGAGATATTCGGCGTCGCGCAGGGTCAGGACCTTGGGGGTGAACATCACCGCACCCGCGGCGGCATTGCGGACCGGCATACCGGCCTTACCGGGAGTCGCCGAGGCGATGGCGCCCAGCGATTTCCGGGCCCGGCTGCCGACCTCGCGACGGGCCCGCAGCGAGCGGGTGGGCGCGGTGGGGTAGAGGCTGGACCACTGGCCGAACCGCACCGTACCGAGCTGCATCTGGCCCGCGATCACCGGACGGGACACCTTGAGCGGGGCGGTATCCACCCAGCGACCCACCTGTAGCACCGCGTCCCGGGGGCGGGTGACCTCGGCGTAGGCGTAGTCCACGAAACTGTCGAAATCCAGGAAGCGGTGCGAATCGGTGGACAACCAGGTGTTGTCCTTGTCGACCTGCACGGTGTCGAGGGTGAGCGCGGTGATGATGCCTGCCCGGCCGCCGGCACCCAGAATGCGATGGAACCGTTCGGTGTGGTGGGTCCGTCCGCAGGTGCCGATCCGGCCATCGGTATCCACGTACTCGAGGTCGACGATCTGGTCGATGAACAGGCCGTGCCGGTGCGAGGCCGTACTCACCCCGCCCACCGAGGCGAACCCGCCCGCGGTGATGTCGCGGTGATCGCCGACCACGGGCAGACCCAAACCGTGCGCGCTGAGCCGCCGGTCGATATCGGACAGGCGCGCCCCCGCCTGGACCCGTACCGTACGGCGGCCGAGATTGAGATCGACGATCGCGTTCATACGGCGCAGCGAGACCACGGTCTGCTGGTCGGGCAGGGTGAGGCCGTCGGTGGCGGGATCGCCCCCGTGAACGGTGAGCGGCCTGGAGCGGTCCCGGGAATTCCGCACGGTGCGAACGACATCGGCGGTGTCGCGAGGCAGGTACTCGGCAGGAGAAACGATGTGCGGCGTGCTCATGGCACGAAAGCTAACCACAGCTGGGCTGCGGTGGCGATACTGGGTTTTCGGGACCCCGGCCGAGTCCCGCCGCCCGAGCGTTCGTACGGACGAATCGGTGGTCAGGAGCCGAACAATTTCTCCGCGCGAGCCCGCCACTCGGCGGAGAGTTCGCGCGCCCGGCGGTCGAATTCCGCGCGGTCGGCGTCCGGCCAGGTGTCGGCGTCGAGGTCCAGGCCGCGTTCTGTGGCGAACTGCACGAAATGGTCCGAGGTCGCCTTGCTCCGCTGCCGGACGAATTCGCGCTCGGCCGCCGACGGACTCACAGCTTCTTCATCCCGTACCAAGTCGAACCTCTCATCAGCTTTTCGCCGAGCTTCCCGTCGGCGCCTTGGAGTGTAACGATTTCGGTCGGGGAAGGTGCGAGGGAGTACGGCTTGGCGAGGCCCTCCTTGAGCGCCGCCAGTTCGGCACGGTCGGCCGCGGAGAACTCGTCGGTGCGCGAGATCATATCGTCGATCCGGGCAGTGAGATTCTCCACCGATATCCGATACCGGGTCGAATCCGGATCCCAGTCGTAACCGGCACGGGCCCAGGCGACACCACCGTCCTCGTCTCTAGCGCATATCTCGATCCGGTCCACCCCGGAGCGGCGGTAGTAGTTCTCCATGGAGTTGGAGAACGCGAGGGAGAAGCCTTGGCCGCGGTAGTCCTCGTGCAGTTTGAAACTTTCGTGGTTTGCAACGAGTCTGCCGTCGGCGTCCCGGAAGTACTGACGGTGGAAGTCGCCGATCGGGTTGCCGTCCGCATCGAAGATGTCACCGCGTAGCTCGAGCTGGAGTTGTTCGTAGCCGTCGTCGTAGCGTTCGACATACATCGCGCTCACATCGCGGACGTGGTACGGCCCGAACTGCCGCTCCAGCCCCTTCAGTGCGCTTTCGACATCGAAATCCGGATCGTGTAGGCCGCGGTCGAGCAACCGGTCGAGGCGCGGCAACCGGTCGAGGTTCGGGGTGGGCGGCCGCTTCGGTACCGAAGACGAAGATCGGTCCGCCGGGCCTTCGGCGAAGTGGTCCTCGTCCACTGCGCGCCGGGCCAGCTCGGAGGCCCGGGAATGCGTACTTCCCGCGCCCTCGACGCGAGCGGATATACCGCGGATGGCCCGTTGCGTGCCCTCGGCCCCGGTCGCGACCGCGCCCTCGAGCGCCTTGGACACCTCGCGCACGATGTTGTTGTGGCCCGAACTCTTCCGCGTCATTCCCGTATCCGAAGGTCGTTGGGAAGCCTCGTGATACCGCCCCCGGCGGCCGCGCAGCCGTCCTCGACGGAAGGATACCGGCTTGCTCCGGCGGTGATCACCTCGGTATTCGGACGCGCCCATCTGCGGCCGGGCAGCGACCCGGCCGCAGATGGGCGCGCCGGGCGCGGTGTGCCGAAGAGGACGGCTCACCGATGTACCACCGGGCGAGCGGGTTTCAGCTCAGTAGCTGGAGTCGCCGGCCGATCTCCGCGACCCAGTCCACCTGCTCGAAGGTGGCGAAATCGACCCGAAGCGCGTCCATGACATCGCGGCCGGGCGCGAAGAGCGCGGCGCGTTTGTCGGCTTCGATGACGACGTACATTCCGTGCGGGTCGGCCAGGAAGGTCACCTCGAGCTGGTTCAGGCGCGGGAAGCGCGGTGAGGGGCCGAATTCGATCTCCTGGAAGAACGGCAGCGAATGGGGGATACGGTCCACCCGGCCGACCTCCACATCGGCGTGCCGCAGGCCGAATCCCCAGGCTTCCACCGCCGCCAGCACGACGTGCTGGGGCGGCAGCGCACCCACGCCGATGGGGTCGGTATCGGTGGCGTCGAAGCCGCCGTCCACGTCCACCCGGGTACGGACGGCGACGGCGGTCCCGTGCAGATGCCGGCCGTTGTAGAAGGTGAGAGGTGTCTCCCATGGAGCGAGCAGTTCGAACCGGCCTTCCAGCGGATATCCGGGCAGCAGTTCGAACGGGCCGAAGACCGGCTGCCGGGCGAAAGCCATATCCACCAGCGCCTCGCCGTCGTTGTATTCGCGTTCGGCCCGCGTGATCAATTCCACCGCGACGCCTTTCACCCGGATCGGCCGATCGTGACAGCGCATCCGGATGATCCCGTGCACCGCCTGCCCGGGCTGCACGCCGGGAGTGGACAACTCGGTCTCCACCTCGGCGGTATGGGCGCCGAGCGCGCCCAGCAATGTCCTGAACATCGAAATTCTCCCTCCGGCCCCGCCCGCACGTCTCCCGCCGCCGTGCATCGGTCCACAGCGTAGACGTAAATGTCCGTCCGCGCGCTGCCCGGGCGGTAGGGTGGTCGAAGTCCTTGAGCGCCTGTGCAATACGGCTCGAGGGATGGGAGGGAGGCCGGCGTGTCCAATATCGATCAGCGGATCGGGTGGGCCGTGGACTGGTTGCATCGGGGCCAGCTCGGTGACCGGCACGGCGGCGCGGGCTGGGGCTGGGTCTCCGATGTGCCGCCGAATCCGCAGAATACCGCCGAGGCGGTGGTCGCACTCACCGCCGCGGGACGTCCGGTGCCGCGAGCCGACGAGGTGCGCGCCCTGGTGCGGCGCGATGTGGTGGACACCGACAGTGGGGCCTGGGAGTTCCGGTCGCCGATCGACCTGTCGTGGCGGTTGCGGGCGCTGAGCTGCCTGGGTGTCGCACCCACCGATCCGGCGGTGGTGGGGTGTCTGCGGGAACTACAGTCCAAACGGGACCCGCAGACGCGGGGCTGGCGGTTGTCCGGCCCGGTGGGGCCGGTCTCATTGACCGCCACCACCGCCGCACTGCACGCGCTCGCGGATCTGGCCATCGCCGACGAAACCGCCGCCGAGGCATTGCTACACGGCACCTCCCTCGTGGTGACGCTACTACTGGAAGACGATCCGCGGATCCAGCCGATGTACGCCTGCGCGCACGCCGCGCTGGTGCTGTCCCGGCCGGAGATCGCGGTGGTGGGTGGGAAACGGGTCGACCGTGTCCGGGCGCTGACCGTCGAACGAATGCTGGACGGATTGCGGCGCGGACAGGCGCGTGTGGAGGAGGAACCGTTCCGCCGCGGCGAGGTCGCCGACACCTGGCGGCATCTGAGCCTGCATCTCGCGATATGCGCGGTGGTCACCGCCGACGAGCGGACGGTTTTCGATCCCGGGGTGCGCCGCGGCCTGGTGGAACTGCTGGAACTACAGGAGACCCAGGATTTGGCAGCGGCCCGTGGCGGTTTCCGCACCTCGACCGAAGGTTTCGTGACCTCCTATGCGACGGTGCAGGGGCTGGAGGCGATGACCGCGGTGCGCCGCATGGTCGACGAGCGCGTCAACCCCGCCACGGTGTTCGACATGATCTGCCGGGAACAGGGTGTGCATCCCAGAGACGCGCAGGAAGTGGTGGGGTACCAGGGGGCCGTCGTGCTGATGAACAACTACGCCGGTGCGATGACCCTCGCCGCGGCGCTGCCCGCCGGAGTCACGATCGCGGTGCTGGCCGTGCTGTTCGCCGACGAACTCGGTGTCGTGGTGAGCCGGTCACTGGTTGTGTGGGGAACGTTGTTCGTGGCGCTGGGCACCTATACCGGGATCGCGACCCGGTTACCCTCGGTGCCCAAGGCGCGGACCGCAGCGGCGGTGTTCGCGGCGTTCACCGCGGTGATCCTGCCCGTGGTGACCTTCCTGCTCTCGTGAAGAGCACCGGCCGCGGCCTGACCCTGCTGGTCTCGGCGACCAGCCTGTGGGGCGCCTCCAGCGCGGGTATCGCCGGGGTGGGCGCCGAGGGCTTCGCGGCGGCGCCGGTCGCGGCCGGCGGCGCGGTGGCCCTGCTGGCATTCGCGATGGTGCGCGGCACCGACCCTTGGCGAGATCTGCGGAACTCACCCGGCCTGTTCCTGCGGCTCGGTGTGCTCGAGGTCTTGAACCTCGTGTGCTACGTCGCCGCGCTGCATATCGGCCCGCTGCCCGTGGTGGTGGCGTTGCATCTCACCGCGCCGGTGCTGATGATCATCACGCAGATCGTGCGCGGTAGGCGGGCGATCACGGTGGCCGTCGTGGCGGAACTTCTGGCCGTGGGCGCGGCGATCTGGCTGGTGGCCGCACACCAACCGGCGGGGACCGCGCTGGGACCGGCGCTGGCCGGCTGTGTCCTCGCGGTCGCCAGCGCGGCCTGTGTGGCCGGACTGATCACGCTGGTGGTGCGGGAATCGGCGGGCCGGCCCAGTGGCGCCGCGGCCGGACTGCAGTTGCTCACGGCATCGGTGCTGGGTGCCCCGCTGCTCTGCTTCGCCGCGTTCACCGGAACGGGACCGACGCCCGGCCAGGCGCTGGCCCTCGCGGGGATCGGCGCGGTGCTCCTGGGCCCGGGCTTCGCCTGCTACTGGCTGGCGCTGCGCGACCTCGACGAAGTGGTCGCGGGACTGGTGGGACTCAACGAGGCGGTGGTGGCGACGATGATCGGGGCAGCGGTCGTGGGGTCCGATATCACCGCGGCGACCCTGCTCGCTGGAGCTCTGGTGCTCGGCGCGGTGGGACTGGAACTGGCCGGCCCCGATCGCTTTCGTGTGCCGTCTTGACGAAGGCCTGGCAGGCCGTGAAATCCTTGTCCCCGCTCTCGGTCTCCACGCCGCTGTTCACATCGACACCGAAGGGGTGCACCGCGGCGATCGCCTGCTCCACATTGTCGGCGTTCAAGCCCCCGGCGAGGATCACCGGTCGCCCGATCCGGGCGAGTTCGCCGACGATCCGGGCACTGATCGACCAGTCGTGGGTGTGGCCGGTCCCGCCCAGTCGGTCGGCGGTCCGAGAATCGAGCAGCACCGCGTCGGAGTCGGCCGCGATCTCGCGGGCCCGGGCCACCGCGTCCGCGCCGGTCACATGGACCGCGCGCACGATGGTGCGCCCGTGTGCCCCGGCGTGTACGGCCCGCAGCGTCGCGCGATCGACGAGGCCGTGCACCTGGATGGTGTCCACACCGACCCGGTCGGCCAGCCCGAGGATGGCGCCGGCCTCCTCGAGATGGGTGACCAGGACCCGGTTCACGAACGACGGAGTAGCCGCGGACAGTTCCGCGGCCACCTCGGCCGTCAATGCATCTTCGCTGTAATGGGTTGTCCCGCAGATGAAACCGATGGCGTCCGCGCCGGCGGCCACGACCGTCTCCAGGTCCGATCGGGACCGGATACCGCAGATCTTGGCGCGAACCGTCATCCGACCATGGTACGCGTCGCACTCAGCTCGCGGCGGACTCCGGAATGCGCGGGAGATGGGAGGAAGGGCCCGAGGGCACGTTCTTCTTCAAGCTGGAGGCGTAGACGTCCACGTACTCCTGGCCCGACATCCGCATCAGTTCGTACATGACCTCGTCGGTGACCGCGCGTTCGACGAACCGGTTACCGCCCATACCCTCGTACCGGGAGAAATCGATCGGCTTACCGAACTTCACCGTCACCTTGCGCCGCCGCCACCGGAACGGTCCGGGCGGGCTCACCTCGTCGGTACCGATCACCGCCACCGGGATCACCGGGACCCCGGTTTCCAGGGCCAGCCGGGCCATCCCCGTCTTGCCCTTGTACAACCGGCCGTCGGGAGAGCGGGTGCCTTCCGGGTAGAGGCCGACCAGGCGGCCTTCGTCGAGCAGCTTGCGTGCCGCGTTGAGCGCGTCCTCGGCGGCATCGGCGCCACTGCGATCGATCGGGTACTGGCCGGAGGCGCTGAAGAAGAACTTCTGGAACCGCCCCTTGAGGCCGGGGGTGTTGAAGTACTCGGCCTTGGCCAGATAGTTGATCCGGCGTGGACTCGACAGCGGAGCGAAAAGCCAATCCGCGAACGAGAGATGGTTCCCCGCCATGATGGCCGCGCCCTCGGCCGGGATGTTTTCCACGCCCTCCACCTCTGGTCGGTTGTAGAGGTGGATGAACGGACCCAGCAGCACAAACTTAAGCAGCCAGTAGAACATGACGTCCTTACTCCGAGAACCGGGATGGAATTTGGGGGAATGCCTCGCCACGCCGACTCTACCGCCGGTCACAGATCACATCAAAGCCCCGCGAACAATGTCACGCATACTCGCTGCCGAGATTTCACCAGTGCGTTTCGGTTACGTGAACGTGACGAGATTCTTTTCCGGGTTCCGAGCCGGAGCCCGGGTCGTGGACTCCGGCGATGAGCGCGGAGCGGGCGAGCTCGGCGGCGCCGATCATGCCCGCGGCCTCGCCCAGCTGGGTGGTCCGGATCCGGGCCAGCGGCCGGTGGCCGTGGCCGGTGAGCGCCGCGGCGTATTCTTCGCGGGCCTCGTCGAGGAACAGTGGCGCCGAACTGCTCACCCCACCGGCGATGACCACCAGGTCGGGGTCGAAGATATCGCCGACGAAGGCCAGTCCCAGCCCGAGCCACCGGGCGAAATCGGCCATCACCCGGACGGCGAGCGGGTCACCGTCGTGGGCCGCGTCGGCGATGCGGCGCCCGGTGACCGCACCGGGGTCGGCGACGAGTTCCCGGGCCAGCGGCGAGGGCGCGGTTTCGGTGGCCAGCAGTTCGATAGCGGTTTCGGCGAGCGCGGTCCCGCTGCAATACCGCTCCCAGCAGCCCCGCTTCCCACATCCGCAGTCGCGTCCCCCGGGGACCACCTGCAGATGCCCGAGTTCGGGGGCCACGCCGTGAGTGCCCCGATACAGGGTGCCGTCGAGCAGCAGCGCGGCACCGATTCCGGTACCGATCGCCACCAGTACCACGTTGTGCCCGCCGGCGGCGGCGCCGAAGCGGTACTCGGCCCACATCGCCGCGTTGGCATCGTGTTCGAGCAGGACCGGCAGGCCGAGGCGGTCGGTGAGCCGTTTCGCCACGGGCGCGTCCCGCCACGGCAGATGCGGGGCGAAGCGCACGGTGGTGCGGTCCTGGGAGATGAAACCGGCGACCGCCAGTCCGACGGCGTCGAGCGTGTGCCGGTCGGCGAGTTCGCGGACCGCGCGATCGAGCGCGGCCTCCAGCGCGACCGCCGAATGCGGGGTCGGGTACTGCACCGTGTCCAGGACCTCGCCCGCGGCGTCGACCACCGACGCGCGGATATTGGTGCCGCCGATATCGATACCGACGGTCAGCGGGGCACCGGGGCGGGAGCCGGTCACTGCTTGATGTTCACAGGTATGCCGACATAGCGCGCTTTTCCGGCATCCGCGGAGCGGCCGCCGGGCGGATTCACGGGATCGGTGCCGCCGGGCGCCGCGCCGGGACCACCGGCTCCGTCGGTGTCCCCGGGCGCCGGGTCGGCTCCGGTCGCGCCGGGGTGGGAATCCTCATGCGCGGTATCGCTTTCCGGCCCGTGCCGATGCGCCGTCACCGGATCCACCGGTACACCGGCGAGGGCCTCACGCAGCACCGTGACGATCGCGGTGCCGTGCGCGGCCACCGTGGCCAGTACCTCGTGATGTTCGCCGCGGACCAGTGCGGCCGCGGCGCACAGCGGGCACCAGGTGCAGTTGTTCCACTCGGGTTGCCCCCCGGCCGCCGCGTCGCGCAGGACCGGTTCGACGCGTTCCAGCACGGCTTCGGCGAGCAGCCGCAGTTCGTCGACGAATTCGGCGACGCCCTCGGGCTGGCGATAGCGGGTTCCGGTCACTGCGGCCACTCCTGCGGGTCGGGGCGGAAACGGATGACGAGGTATCCGTTGTCCAGCTCGGCGGTGCTGACGGTGCAGCGGCGTAGGACCGGCGCCAGGCGTAGCCGGCGGCGGATGCCATCCGCTCCCACGATCAAATCGTCCTCCACTCGTCCCAGGCGAAGGGTCGCCGGATCGGCGACCGGCAGATGAATTCGCATCGCGTACACCGAGTGCAACCCCGCACCCGATTCCAACCGCACCGCGGGCGCGGCGTGCGCGGTGCCCTCGCCCGGTACCGGCGCCGGGTCCGGATCCGGATCGTCGCGCACCACGCCCCCGCTGTCGAGCCGGACACCGTCGTATCCGCTCCCGGGCGTCACATCGGGCTCCGGGACCACGCACGACAGCGCCGCCAGCGGGCCCAGCCCCACCGGTTCGGCGCCGGTGTGCCCCGCGACGAGTATCGGGACCTCCGGCATCGACCGTTGCAACCCGGAGATCACATCCCACTGTTCGGCACAGCGGTTCAGATACCAGCGCACGGCGGGATGCTGCGGCTCCGGCCCCGGCGGCGGCACCGAGGCGAGCACCTTGTTGACCACCACCGCGTCCAGCCGCAAACCGAGCAGGGCCGTCGCCGAGCGCACCCGGGCGGATTCGGCGACCGCGACGCGTTCGGGCAGGGTGACCAGCCGGGCACTGGTGCGCTCGGAGTCGGCGAGCAGATCCCGGACCTCGCCGACCGCGGTGACGATCCGCGCTACGGTCGCCGCGAGGACGGCCCGGCGGATATCGGTGCCGATCGAGCTCATCATGCGGTGGTGCGGCGGCCAGACCCGGTCCAGATACCCGAGCACCGTCTCGGGCATGGTGACGATGCGCAGCATATCGGCCGTCGGCGGGCAATCCAGGACGATCGCGTCCCATTCGTCGTCGGCCACGTACTGGGCGATCTCCACCAGCATCAGCAGTTCCTGTACTCCCGGCAGGCCGGTGAGCTCGGCCGGGTCCAGGGCCGCCAGATCGAAACCGTGATCGTGACCAGGATCGGTGCGCAGCAATTCGGTGAGCGCGCCGAAACGCTCCTCGAGCAGCGCCAGCGAATCGAGTTCGATCACCTCGAGGCCCGGGACGACCTGAGTGATCCCGGGGACGGCGCCCGGATCGTGCGCGAACCGGAATCCCAGCGCGTCACCCAGTGAATGCGCCTGGTCGAGCGAGGCCACCAGAATCCGTTGCCCGGCCCGGGCACAACTCATGGCGCGTGCACACGCCAGTGTCGTCTTGCCGACACCGCCCTTGCCGACGAACATTTCGACCCGCGTGCGCGACCGGGCGCCGCGGGCGGGTCGGCCGCCGCCGCGGGCATCGTCTCCCGAGCGCTGCGGCCCGGTCAGCCTTCGACCCGTTTCTTCAGTTCCTTGAGCGCGGTATCGGTGATCACCTTCTCCGCCTTGCGTTTGAACATGCCGATCATCGGGATCGTGAGATCCACGGTCAATTCATATCGCACCTCGGTGGCGCCACCGGGCTGCTCGATGAGTTCGTAGCGGCCCTCCTGGGCCTTTTGCAGCTCACCGCTCACCATCGTCCAGCTCACGGCCAGATCGTCGGGCTGCCAGGTATACGACAGCACATAGGTGTCCTTGACCACGCCCGCGTCCAGCACGAAGCGCGCGGTACGCGCCCGGCCGCCGGGCCCGGTCTCCAGGACTTCCACCGATTTGGCCGCCGATACCCACTCGGGGTAGGACGCCAGATCGGCGATAACTGACATCACCTGCCGCGCGGGTGCCGCGATGACGATCGATCTCTGGGTCCGGTCGGCCATTGGGTCTCAGGGGTTCCTTTCGGCGATACGGTACGAAATCCGTCAGTTGTCGTGCGGAGCGACTCCGGCCGGGCGATCGTCTTCGAGACGGTCCTTGATCTCGAACGACATCACCTTGCCCGCCACCCGGCGAGCCCGGTTGGCGGCGGCCAGTTTGCGCGGCGGCAGCGGCTGCGGCGGTTCGGCGTGCAGGAAGTAGTGCAGGATCACCCCGTCCAGCGACGGTTCCAGCCACACCTCCATGGTGCCCGACAGCGCACCCGACACCGACCAGCGAATTCCTTTGTCGCCACGATCTTCCCGGACGTCCAGTTCGAGATCGGGCCACCAGCGCCGCCAGTGCCCCGGGCCCGCCAGCGCGGCCGCCACCGCGGCGCCGGGAGCGGCGAGGAAGGTTTGGTCCGCGACCTGGATACTGCTCACCCGGGTGAGCGTAGTAGATAGCGGAAAAGGCAATCATCGGC
>NZ_BDBX01000046.1 GCF_001613205.1 Nocardia sienata NBRC 100364
GCATTCGGGTTGCGTCGGCATTCGATGTCCTGATCGGATGTCGACTCGACCGCCCGGGTGGCCTGGCGTCCGATCGCCTACACGAATAGCAGCGGCTCTCGGTGCCGAGGCTCCTGTGAAGTCACGACCACCACGCCCGGTGAGTGCAGTGGCCCCGCAACCACCAGGCGTCCGACAGATCTCGGCCAAGACAACACAGTCAGTCTTACGACGGGTCAGGACACCAGCGTTGCGGAGCCACACCCATCCTCACTGTCTTACGAGGCCTATAAAGGGTCGAGGCCCGTCCCGCCGTTCAGGCCTCGAAAGCGCATGAGCCGAAGGCTCGAGTCTCGAGGCCTGAACGGCGGGACCGAGGGGGCCTCGACCCCGCGCGCCGAAGGCGCGCCAAAAAACACAGCTCACAACAGTTGCCGCAGGCGGGCTCCGAGGGTGTCCCAGCGCCATTGGCGTTCGACGAATGCCCTTCCGGCAGCACCCATTTCGGCGGCCGCGTCGCGGTCGGCGAGGATATCGGCGATCGCGTCGGCGACGTGGTCGGCGCGGCGGCCGTCCACCACTCGCCCGGTTTTTCCGTCCAGCACCGTTTCCGGGGCACCACCGGAGGTTCCGGCCACCACGGGGACGCCGGTGGCGGAGGCCTCCAGGTAGACGATGCCGAGACCTTCCACATCGAGGCCGGCGCCGCGGGTGCGGGCGGGCATGGCGAAAACATCGGCGAGAGTGTGGTGGGCGGCGAGTTCGGCCGCGGGCACCCGGCCGGTGAACACCACGTCGTCGGCGAGGCCGAGGGCGTCGGCGAAGCCGCGCAGCCGGTCTTCGTAGGGGCCGCTGCCGGCGATCACCAGGACCGCGCCCGGGATCCGTTCCTTGATCCGGTGCATGGCGACCAGCAGTACGTCCTGACCTTTGCGCGGGACCAGCCGCGACAGGCACAGCACGGTGGGCCGGTCGCCGAGACCGTAGCGTTTGCGCAGTTCGGCCCGGGCGGCCGGATCGGGACGGAAGGTTTCGGTGTCCACGCCCGGCGGCAGGTATTCGAGGGCGGCGTCGGGCCCGAACGCGGCGGCGAACCTGCGGCGCGTGTATTTGCTCACGTAGGTGACGACATCGGTGTGGTCCCCGATGATCCGCAGTGCCTGCCGGGCGGCCGGCAACATCGACCAGCCGACCTCGTGGCCGTGGGTGCTGGCCAGGATCCGGTGGGCGCCGGCGCGCCGCAGCGGCGCGGCGAGCAGGGCCAGCGGTGCGGCCGCGCCGAACCACACCGATTCGCAGCCCTCGGCGCGCAGGACCTTTCGGGCGCGGCGCAGCACCGCGGGGGTGGGCAGCATGAGGGTCGTGGGGTGGCGAACCACCTGGAAGGACTGTTGTGCGTCGAATCGGGTGTGGCTGTCCCCGCGCCACCGAGGTGCGTAGACCACCAGATCGTCCGACGGCAGCTGCCCGGCCAGCGCCTGCAGATACGACTGGATACCGCCCGGCCGCGGCGGGAAATCATTGGTAACCAGCAGAGTTCGAGCCATGCGACCCACAGTATTGGCGCGCTGTCGGCGGTGTCGCTCCGGGTGTCAGTAGCGCCGGGCGGAGTGATAGGGCGTGGAATCCATGGGGGCCACGGCCACCGGGACGCCGAAGGTCGACGCGTGCAGCATGAGACCGTTTCCGGCGTAGATGCCGACGTGGGAGATGTCGTCGTAGAAGAACACGACATCGCCGGGTTGCAGTTCGTCGCGGCCGACGGGGGTGCCGTAGGCGGCCTGCGCCGAACTGGTGCGCGGCACGTCCTTGCCGACCTGCTTGAACGCCCACTGCACCAGGCCTGAGCAGTCGAATTGGTCGGGTCCGGTGGCGCCCCATACATAGGGGTCGCCGACGCGGGTGAGCCCGGCGGCCAGGGCACTGGTGCCGCTACCCGGTACCAGGTCGCGCAGCAGGCTGTCGCGGTCGAAGCCGGGTGGGAAAGGGGAACCGGCCAGCGCGGTCCGGTCCGCGGTCGACAGACTGCCCCAGACTTCGATCACCCGCGCCACCGCGTTCTGCAGATCGGTCTGTTTGCGGCCGACGTCGTCACGCACGGCGTTGGCCTGATCGGTGGCGGCGCGGGCGGTATCGGCGGCGGCGCGGGCCGCCGACTGGGCGGCGGTCGCGGCGTCGGTGGCGCGTTTGTACTGCTTGAGCTGGTCGGAGGTCTGGGTGGCGACCACGTCCAGCGTGGACATCTGGTCCAGCAACTGCTGAGGGGAGTCGCTGACCAGGACCGAGAACAGCCGGTTGGTGCGCGCGCCCTGATAGGCCGCGATGGCGGTGCGGTCGATCATGGGCCGATAACGGGCCACCTCGTCGCGAGCGGCATCGACCGCGGCTCCGGCTGCGGCGACCTTGGCGTCGGCGTCGCGCTGGACGGCCAGTTTCGCGTCGAGGTCGGCCTGCGCGGTGAGGGCCTGCTGATTGAGCTGTTCGGCCTGCCGCGACAGGTCGATCATCTGCTGGACCGCTTCACTCGCGGAGGTCGGCGCGGGGGCCGGATCGGCTCCGGCCGGACCGCCGCCGTAGAGGGCCGCCGCCAGGAGACCGGCCGCCACAACGGTACGTCCAGGATGGCGGTCTCGCTTGTGGCCGGGCCCGCGCCGCCGATCCCGCCGACGTCGTTGCCGCTGTTCGTGTCCTGCCACAGCCTGCCGTGCCCCGCTCTCCGTATGACGCTCTGTGCGAAGTAGCCCGTAAAGGTCTCGATTAGATTACGGACGGGCCCGCGGGGTGTCCAGTACGACCCCGCTCGCCGCGTCCGGCCGGTGGCCGGATCCGAGGAGGTCGCGCCGGAGACCCCGCGGTGCCGCTCAGTAGCGCCGCGCGCCGGCGACCGGCATGGACGAGATGGGCGCGACCGCGACCGGGGAGCCGGCGGTGGAGGCGTGCACGACATTGCCGTCGCCGGCGTACAGGCCGGAGTGTCCACCGCCGTAGAACGACACCACGTCGCCGGGCTGCAGGTCGTTCATCGAGACGGGGGTGCCCGAGGCGAGCTGCGCGTCGCTGGTGCGCGGTAGTTCGCGTCCGGCCTGTCTGTAGGACCACTGCACGAGCCCGGAGCAGTCGAAGGCGTTCGGGCCGGCCGCGCCGTAGACGTAGGGGGCGCCCACCTTCGAGAGGGCGGCGTCGAGCGCCAGTCGGCCCGCGGTCTTGGTGGGGGTGACGAACGGCGGCGCGATGGCGGCGCCGGGCACCTGGACACCGGGGATGCCCGCCGGGAGGGGGAGCTCGTTGGGCACTTCGAAGGTGCCGAAGCCGTCGATGGTCACCGGCTGGGCGGCGGCCGGTGCGGCGGGAAGCAGGAATGCGCCCAGGGTGGCAGCGCCGACTGCTCCGGTTACGGCTACGCGCCGTGCCTGTCGCTTGACGGTGTTGAACGCCATGATGCGGTCCTTCCGATCTCCCCGCCCGGTCGCACCGCCGGTGGTGCGCCGAACTCCGCGAGGTCTCGAAAAGATTACGAACAGATCACGGTCATTTGTAAAGCCCTTGGTCTCGATAAACGTGCGGCCCGCAGCTTTCCATCGGCAAATTGTGCGAGCGAAATCACAGGGCGTAGCCGAATTGCGCCGAGGTTACATGTGGATGAGGCAGGGGCGCGTGGACGTCTCCCGGCGAGGAGGTTCCGGTGGCCAGATCTTTCGTTTTTCCCAGTTCGACCGGGCAGATGTCCGCGTGGGGGTAGTGGCCGCGCCGGGGGGTTCGTTCCGGTTTGCTCCGCTGCGGCCCTGCCCTTTTGGATTCTCCGACCATTTTGTGGCGAATAAGGCAACTGGATAGCAAACAAACATTGAATGTGAACTGGCGCACAGTTTGGTGATGAGCGGTGCGGCGACGGGGAATACGGACGTATTGATGCCCGGCTCCGGAGCACACACAACGATCCGGTATCGCGAACCTGTCGTACCCGGCCGATAGCCTGCCGCCGTGTCCGAACCCGCCCCGCTGCCTGCCCGGCAACTGGCGTTCGACCAGCTCGACACTCCGCTCTACGACACGACCTTCGTGGTGGTGGATCTGGAAACCACCGGCACCAGCCCGGCCGACGACGCCATCACCGAAATCGGAGCGGTCAAAGTGCGCGGCGGCGAGGTACTCGGCGAATTCGCGACCCTGGTGGACCCCGGCCGGTCGATACCGCCGGCAGTCGTGCAGGTCACCGGCATCACCACCGCGATGGTGCGGGCCGCGCCGCCTATCGAAGCGGTGCTGCCCGGCTTTCTGGAGTTCGCCGCCGGGGCGGTCCTCGTCGCGCACAACGCCCGATTCGATATTGGGTTCCTCAAAGCCGCCGCGGCGCGCTGCGATATGTCCTGGCCGCGCGCCCAGGTGGTGTGCACGGTCCGGCTCGCGCGGCGGGTGCTCGGCCGCGACGAGGCGCCGTCGGTCCGGCTCGGGGTGCTGGCCCGGCTGCTCGGCGCGAGCACCACCCCGACCCATCGCGCTCTCGACGACGCCCGGGCCACTGTGGACGTACTGCACGCGCTGATCGGCCGCGTGGGCAACCAGGGGGTACACAGCCTCACCGAACTGATCGACTATCTGCCCGAGGTCACCGCCGGGCAGCGGGCCAAACGCGCACTCGCGGTCGACCTGCCCGTCGCCCCCGGGGTCTATTTGTTCCGCGGACCGTCGGATGAAGTTCTCTATATAGGGACGGCGGTGAATCTGCGCCGGCGGGTACGCAGTTACTTCACCGGCTCGGAGACCCGGGGCCGGATCCGGGAGATGGTGCGGCTGGCCACCCGGGTCGACCATGTGGTGTGTGCGCACGGGCTGGAGGCCGGTGTCCGGGAGCTGCGGCTGCTCGCCGCGCATGCTCCGCCCTACAACCGGCGGTCCAAGTTCCCGAAGCGGGCCTGGTGGATCGCGCTCACCGCCGAGGCGTTCCCGCGGCTGACCCTGGTCCGTGAACCCGGGGGCCCGGCGGTCGGACCTTTCCACGCCAGGGCCGCCGCCGCCGAGGTCGCCGCCACGCTGGCCGAGTACTGCGGTCTGCGCACCTGTACCACCCGTTTGTCCCGCACGGCCCTGCACACCTGTGCGCCGGAGGCTGTCGGCGGTTGTCCCGCCGCTGCCCCCGAGCCGCGGGCCGCGGCGGCCTACGCGCCGGCCCCCGCGGCCGCTCGCGCCCTGTTCGCCGGAGTCGACGACTCCGCGATCAGGGCCCTGCTGACCCGGATCGAGGCCTATGCGGCGAACGAGCAATACGAATCGGCCGCCCGGCTGCGGGACCGGGCCGCGGCTCTCGTCCGCGCACTGCGCCGCACCCAGCGGCTGGCCGCGGTGGCCCGCCCCGCCGAACTGATCGCCGCGCATCCCGACGGCGCCGGCGGCTGGGAGTTCGCCGTGGTCCGGTACGGCCGGCTCGCCGGTGCGGGCACCGCCGCGCGCGGCGTCCCGCCGATGCCGGTGGTCGAGCACATCGTCGCCGCGGCGCAGACCGTGCGCCCCACCGGGCCGCGGCCGGGCGGACAGGTCACGGGCGAATTGCCCATCGACGGCGCCGATTTCCGGCTACCGCCTCTACTGGGTGCGTCCCCGGACGAGGTCGCGGTGATCGCCCGCTGGCTCGAACGCCCCGGCGTACGGATCGTGCGCACCACCGACGGGTACGCCGAACCCGCCCGCGGCGCGGGCCGCTGGATCGACTGGGCCGAGACCGCCGACGCCGCCGCGGGCGCGGCCCGCGCCGCGGAGTCCTACGACGAACAGCGCGGCTGAGTGCCGGGATCGCCGGGCGGTGGGCAGTATGGGCCGACCGTGCCGCGTGGCCACCATGCCTAGGCTGTTCACATGATTACCGCCATCGTTCTGATCCAGGCCGACAACGGGCGTATACCGGAGACCGCGCAGGCGGTGGCCGATACCGAGGGCGTGACCGAGGTGTACTCGTGCGCCGGCGACGTCGACCTGATCGCGCTGGTGCGCGTCCGCGACCACGAGGAGGTGGCCGAAGTCGTCACCGCGCGGATCGACAAGGTCGCGGGCGTCCAGCGCACGGTCACCCATATCGCGTTCAAATCGTATTCGCGCGCCGATATCGAGGCCGGTTTCTCGATCGGCGAGTGACTCGGGCGGGTCAGTCGTCGCCGAGGGTCCGGGTGAGCGCCGCCCAGCGGTCCAGCAGGGCGGCGGCCGCCCCGCTGTCGATCGCGGCGGCCGCACGTTCGATCCCGGCCACCAGATGATCGTCGAGTTCGGCCGTGGCGTCGGCGCCGCGGGACAGGTCGTAGGCGGTGATGGCGGCGGCGGAGTTCACCAGGACCGCGTCGCGCACCGCACCGGGATTGCCCGCCAGCACGTCGCGGGCCACCCCCGCGTTCACCTCGGCGTCGCCGCCGCGTAGCTCGTCCAGGTCGACCCGGGGGATTCCGAGCCGCGCCGGGTCGATCACCGCTTCGGTGACCACACCGTCGGCGACCACGAAGACAGCGGTGACATCGGAGGTGGTGATCTCGTCCAGGCCGTCGCGGCCGCGCACCACCAGCGCACCGGCGCCACGTTCGGCGAAAACCCCGGCGATGGTCGCCAGGAGGTCTTCGAACGCGCACCCCACCAGGCCGGCGCGTGGCTGGGCGGGATTGGTGAGCGGGCCCAGCACATTGAAGACGGTCGGGATCCCGATCTGTTTGCGTGCCGGACCGGCGAAACGCAGACCCGAGTGGAACAGCGGCGCGAAGCAGAATCCGATACCGACCTCGCGCACACAGCGCGCCACCGACTCCGGACCCAGGGCGAGTTTCACCCCGAGGGCCTCGAGCACATCCGCGCCACCGCTCTTGGACGACGCGGCCCGGTTACCGTGCTTGACGACCGGTACGCCGGCCGCCGCGACCACGATCGAGGACATGGTGGAGATGTTCACCGAGCCCGAGCGGTCGCCGCCGGTGCCGACGATGTCCACCGCGTCGCCGTCGATCTTCACCAGCCGGGCGTGCCCGAGCATGCCGCGGGCCATACCGGACAGCTCCGCGGGGGTGGGGCCCTTGATCTTCATCGCCACCCCGAACGCGGCGATCTGCGCCGCGGTGGAGTTGTCGGTGAAGATCTCGTCGATCACCCAGGTCGTATCGTCCGCGGTGAGGTCCTGTCCGTCGGCGAGCGCCCCGAGCATCTGGGGCCAGCTGCGCACGCTCATCTCAATCTCCTCGTCGCACCGATATCTGTGACCGAACGGTTGTGCACACCCTAAACCGCGTACCGCCGGACACACCGCACGACGTCATCGGTGCTGTTGGCGGGGCCTTCGCGGCGGGGAAGCGGCCGACACGCCGGACCGCTGTGAGAGGCGCACGGAGCCGGTCGATCACAACACGGTCGATCAAGTTTGGAACCCGACTTCGACTGTCGTACTACGAAGAGTCATACTTACCCCCGTGACGACCGCAGTAGGTACCTCAGGATCGGCCATAACCCAGCGTGTGCATTCGCTGAACCGGCCCAACATGGTCAGCGTCGGTACCATCATCTGGCTGTCCAGCGAGCTGATGTTCTTCGCCGGCCTCTTCGCGATGTACTTCGTCGCGCGAAGTCAGGCGCCCGAATGGCCGATGCCGCCGACCGAGCTGAACCTCGGCCTGGCCATCCCGGTGACCGCGGTACTGATCGCCTCCTCGTTCACCTGCCAGATGGGTGTGTTCGCGGCCGAGCGCGGTGACGTGTTCGGGTTGCGCCGCTGGTACGTCCTCACCTTCTTCATGGGTCTGTTCTTCGTGCTCGGTCAGGGCTACGAGTACATCCACCTGGTGGAGCACGGGACGTCCATCTCCGGCAGCTCCTACGGTTCGGTGTTCTACATCACCACCGGGTTCCACGGCCTGCACGTCATCGGCGGCCTGATCGCGTTCCTGTTCCTGCTCGCGCGCACCGCCATGAGCAAGTTCACCCCGGCGCAGGCCACCGCCGCGATCGTCGTCTCGTACTACTGGCACTTCGTCGACATCGTCTGGATCGGGCTGTTCGCCGTGATCTATTTCGTCCAGTGACGCCGGCCGGCGTCCGAGCGTCAGCGCCGGAGGAGGTAGCGCAGCGTCACGACGCAGGCGTAGCTCGGGCGCCCAAGCCAACACTGCCCACCACGGTTCCGTCTACTCCAAAGGGACACAGATGAGTTCATCGCCCCCGACAGCGCCAGCGCCCGCCAGCGGTGGGCACGGCGAGGCCAGCAAAAAGCGCAGGCAGCGCCGCGTCCGCCGACGGATAGCGGGTGGCCTCGCGCTCATGGTGGGTCTCGTCGGAGCCGGTTTCCTCGCCTCGGCGCTCACCCCCGAGCCCCAGGTGGCCACGGCGAACGAGGATTCGGTGGCATTGATCCGCGAGGGTCAGCAGCTGTACGAGACCTCCTGCGTCACCTGCCACGGCGCCAACCTGCAGGGCGTGGCCGACCGCGGCCCCAGCCTGATCGGTGTGGGCGAGGCGGCCGTGTACTTCCAGGTGTCCTCCGGGCGTATGCCGATGGTCCGCAACGAGGCGCAGGCCGAACGTAAGCCCCCGAAGTTCGACGCTCATCAGACCGACGCGATCGGCGCCTATGTCGCCGCCAACGGCGGTGGCCCGACGGTGCCGCGCGACGCGAACGGCGAGATCGCGCAGGAATCGCTGCGTGGCGACGATATCGGCCGCGGTAGCGAGCTCTTCCGGATGAACTGCGCGTCCTGCCACAACTTCACCGGGCGCGGCGGCGCACTGTCCTCGGGCAAGTTCGCCCCGCCGCTGGAGCCGGCCTCCGAGGCCCAGATCTGGACCGCGATGGTCACCGGCCCGCAGAACATGCCGAAATTCTCCGACCGGCAGCTCTCGGCGGAGGAGAAGCGCGACATCATCGCCTATGTGAAGGACGCGGCCGAGGCGAAGTCGCCCGGCGGCTGGGGTCTGGGCGGTTTCGGTCCCGCCACCGAGGGGTTGGCCATCTGGGCCATCGGCATCGTGGCGGTCGTGGGTGCGGCGATCTGGATCGGTTCGAGGACCTAGTCATGAGCGAACAGGAGCAAAACGAGATGGGTGGCCTGGACAAGCATTCCGCGGCCGCGACCCCGGCTGATCCGACCGAGGCCGAACTGGACGCGATGTCGCGGGAAGAGCTGGTCGCGCTCGGTACCGCCCGTGACGGCGTGGAGGTCGCCTACCGCCGGGAACGCTGGCCGGTCCCGGGGACCCGGGCGGAGAAACGCGCCGAACGGCAGGTCGCGCTGTGGTTCGCGATCTCCGCATTGGCCGCGGCCGCGCTGGTGGGCGTCTTCCTGTTCTGGCCCTGGGAGTACAGGGGCAAGGCAGACAGTGGGCACGGCCTGTACTCGCTCACCACTCCGCTCTACGGCCTGACCTTCGGCATCTCGATTCTGGCCATCGGTATCGCGGTGGTGTTGATCCGCAAGAAGTTCATTCCCGCGGAGCTGTCGGTCCAGGACCGGCACGACGGTAAGTCCAGCGAGGTCGACCGGCGGACGCTGGCAGCCGAACTGGGCGACGCCCTCGACACCTCCACCCTGGGGCGTCGCAAGCTCATCACCCGCACCGCGGGCGCGGGCGTCGGCATCCTCGGCATCGGCGCGCTGCTGGTGTTCGTGGGCGGCATGGTGAAGAACCCGTGGGCGCAGCGCGAGAAGTCGCCGCTGTGGGTGTCGGGCTGGACCCCGGATTACCCGGGCGAAACCGTCTACCTGCGGCGCGATACCGGCCGTCCGCAGGACATCGTGCTGGTGCGTCCCGAGGACCTGGACGCGGGCGCCATGGAGACCGTCTTCCCGTGGAAGGAATCCTGGCGCGGCGACGAGCACGCCACCCTGCAGTCGCTGCGTGGCATCCGCAACGCCGTGATGCTCATCCGGCTGCGCACCGAGGACGCGAAGAACGCGATCAAACGTAAGGGTCAGGAAAGCTTCAACTTCGGCGACTACTTCGCCTACTCGAAGATCTGCACCCACCTCGGCTGCCCGACCTCGCTGTTCGAACAGCAGACCAACCGGATCCTGTGCCCCTGCCATCAGTCGCAGTTCTCCGCGACCGAATGGGGCAAGCCGATCTTCGGTCCTGCTGCCCGAGCGCTGCCGCAGTTGCCGATCACCGTAAACTCAGAGGGGTACCTGGTCGCCAACGGTGACTTCATCGAACCCCTCGGCCCGGCCTTCTGGGAGCGTCGATCATGAGTGCTGGAGAGGCTGTCGGCCGCAAACTTGCGGCACAAGCCAACGAAGTGGACGAGCGCTACCGCGCCGCCGCCTTCATGAAGCGATCGATCAACAAGGTGTTCCCCACCCATTGGTCGTTCCTGCTGGGTGAGATCGCGCTGTACGCGTTCATCATCCTGCTGCTGTCGGGTGTGTACCTGACGCTGTACTTCGACCCGTCGATGGCGCACGTGACCTACGACGGCGCCTATCAGCCGCTGCGCGGTGTCGGCATGTCGCGGGCCTACGAGACCGCCCTCAACATCTCCTTCGAGGTGCGCGGCGGCCTGTTCGTCCGGCAGGTGCACCACTGGGCGGCGCTGCTGTTCGCGGCCTCGATCATCATCCACCTGTTCCGGATCTTCTTCACCGGCGCGTTCCGCAAACCGCGTGAGGCGAACTGGGTGATCGGCTCGCTGCTGCTGATCATGGCGATGTTCGAGGGCTTCTTCGGCTACTCGCTGCCCGACGACCTGCTCTCGGGCACCGGTCTGCGCGCCGCGTTCTCCGGTATCACCATCGGCGTCCCGGTGGTGGGTACCTGGCTGCACTGGTTGATGTTCGGCGGGGACTTCCCCGGCGAGATCATCATCCCGCGCCTCTACATCGCGCACGTGCTGCTGTTCCCGGGCATCATGCTGGCGCTCATCGCGGCGCACGTGGCCATCGTCTGGTACCAGAAGCACACCCAGTTCCCGGGGCCGGGCCGCACCGAGAACAACGTGGTCGGCTCCCGGATCGTCCCGGTGTTCGCCGCCGACCAGGGCGCGTTCTTCGCCTTCACCCTCGGTTTCGTGGCGATCATGGGCGGCGTGCTGCAGATCAACCCGATCTGGAACCTGGGCCCGTACAACCCCTCGCAGGTCTCGGCCGGTTCCCAGCCCGACTTCTACATGATGTGGACCGACGGTCTGGCCCGTCTGATGCCGCCGTGGGAGCTGTATCTGGGCCGCTACACCGTGCCCGCGGTGTTCTGGGTCGCGCTCATCATGGGCCTGGTGTTCGTGGTGCTGATCGCCTATCCGTGGATCGAGAAGAGGCTGACCGGCGATACGGCGCGGCACAACCTGCTGCAGCGTCCGCGTGACGTCCCGGTCCGTACCGCGATCGGTGCGATGGCCATCGCCTTCTACGTGGTGCTCACGCTGTCCTGCGTCAACGACATCCTGGCGCTCAAGTTCGACATCTCGTTGAACGCGACCACCTGGATCGGCCGTATCGGCCTGCTCGTCGCGCCGCCGGTGGCGTACTTCATCGCCTACCGGTTCTGCATCGGTCTGCAGCGCAGCGACCGCGCGGTCCTCGAGCACGGTATCGAGACCGGCGTGATCAAGCGCCTGCCGCACGGCGAGTACATCGAGGTGCACCAGCCGCTGGGTCCGGTGGACTCGCACGGCCACCCGCTCCCGCTGGAATACCAGGGCGCCGTGGTGCCCAAGAAGATGAACCAGCTGGGTTCGGCCGGCCAGCCGGGTACCGGCAGCTTCCTGCGGCCCGACCCGCGCGGGGAGAGCGAACAGCATTTCGCGAACGAGCTGGAAGAAGAGCACAAGCAGATCGCTGTACTCAAACGAGTGCAGGAGGAAGCCCGCTCGAACGGCAGCAACGGGCAGCACGGGCACTGACCCGTACCGGACCGGACACAGGCCCCCTGGCAACAGGGGGCCTGTGTCGTTGCGGGACCCGGTCCGATCGCTACCGCGCGAGCCGGCGAGCTGCCTCGATGGCCTCGAATTTGGCGAGATTGTGGCGTGCGTCGGCCAGCGCGTCGTGGGCGTCCCGGGGCGGCGGCGGCAGTTCCGGCCGCCCGTGCGCCTCCCAGTGCTGACGCAACTCGTTGGTGTAGCGGGGCATGGCCGAGGGCAGATCCACCATCGACCCCCACAGCTGGCACAGCACCACATGGTCGTAGGCGCCGACCCACGCCCACAACTCCGGCGCGACGGTCGGACGCGGAATCAGGAAGCGGTACAGATCCTCGCGGATCTGCTCTCTGGTCCGCCACAGCGGAGAAGTCTCCGGCGGCAGCTTCGGCAGTACATTCCTGCTGACCCAGGGACCCGCGCGGCCGGCGTCGAACTCCGAGGACACGGCGTAGAACTCGCGCCCGTCCTCACAGACGAACGCGATCGACACCAGATCGATCACACGGCCGTCCTCGATGAACTCCGCATCGTAGAAATATCTCAAAAGGTGGGTTCCCATCGGCAGCGAACAAGTGATGTGAGCCTACCGAGACCGGTCGAAGGGCATGTCCCGCGCAGCCCGGGCCCGCTCGGGACGTGCCTACCTCCCGCCGGTCGGTGACCAGGGCCGCGACCAGCCCTGCCGGAGGCGGGGCGATAAACCCGGCAACGTATCCTGAAAGGGTGAACTGGACCGTCGACGTTCCCATCGACCGTTTGCCCGAGCTTCCGCCGTTGCCCAGTGACCTGCGAAAACAGCTCGACGACGCGCTCTCGCGCCCCGCGTTGCAGCAGCCGTCCTGGGACCCGGAGCAGGCGGCGAACATGCGCACGGTGCTGGAGAGCGTGCCGCCGATCTGCATCCCCGCGGAGGTCGACGAGCTGCGGGAAGGGCTCGCCGAGGTCGCGCGCGGTGAGGCATTTCTCATGCAGGGCGGCGACTGCGCGGAAACGTTCGCCGACAACACCGAACCGCATATCCGCGGCAATATCCGTACCCTGCTGCAGATGGCGGTGGTACTCACCTACGGGGCCAGCCTGCCGGTGGTCAAGGTCGCACGGATCGCGGGGCAGTACGCCAAACCCCGATCCTCCGATACCGACGCTCTGGGCTTGAAGTCCTACCGCGGCGATATGGTCAACTCCCTGGTCGCCGATGCGGCCGTCCGGGAGCACGATCCTTCCCGGCTCGTGCGCGCCTATGCCAACGCCAGTGCCGCGATGAACCTGGTCCGGGCGTTGACCAACGCCGGCATGGCCGATCTGCACAAGGTGCACGATTGGAACCGGGATTTCGTCGCACAGTCCCCGGCCGGTGCGCGCTACGAGGCGCTGGCCGGCGAGATCGATCGCGGACTACGTTTCATGACCGCCTGCCGGGTCACCGATCCCAGTCTGCAGTCGGCGCGGATCTATGCCTCCCACGAAGCCCTGGTTCTGGACTACGAACGCGCCATGCTGCGGCTCGCGCAGAACTCGGCCGGTGACCCGGCCCTCTACGACCTGTCCGCGCATTTCCTGTGGATCGGGGAGCGCACCCGCCAATTGGACGGTGCGCATATCGCCTTCGCCGAGCTGCTGTCCAACCCGATCGGCGTGAAAATCGGACCCGGCACCACCCCGGAGCAGGCGGTGGAATACGTGGAACGGCTCGACCCGAACAATGAGCCCGGCCGATTGACCCTGGTCTCCCGGATGGGCAATACGAAGGTCCGCGAGATCCTCCCGGCGATCGTGCAGAAGGTGCAGTCGACCGGCCACCAGGTGATCTGGCAGTGCGACCCGATGCACGGCAACACCCACGAATCCTCGACCGGGTTCAAGACCCGGCACTTCGACCGCATCGTCGACGAGGTCCAGGGTTTCTTCGAGGTCCACCACGCACTCGGCACGCACCCGGGCGGCCTGCACATCGAACTCACCGGTGAGGATGTGACGGAATGCCTGGGCGGGGCGCAGGACATTTCCGACCTCGACCTGTCCGGTCGATACGAGACGGCCTGCGATCCCCGGTTGAACACCCAGCAGTCCCTGGAACTGTCCTTCCTGGTCGCGGAGATGCTGCGGTAAGTAGCTCTCGGCCCGCGCGAGCCGTGTCAGGGGAAGGCCACGATGGTGACGGTCGCCCCTGGCTCCACGTTGGCGTTGGCCGGGGGGTTCTGGGAGACCACGGCCGAGGAATCCAGCGGGGCCAGCTGCCGGACCTGGACCGTAAGTCCGAGGGATTCCAGTGTGCGGCGGGCTTCGGAAACCTTTTTCCCCATGACCGAGGGCATTGTGACGGCTTCGCAGATCAGCAGGGTGACCGAGGAGCCGGCGTCGACGGTGGTGCCGACCGCGGGGTCGGTGCCGATGACCCGGCCGGCTTCGACGAGCTTGTCGTAGACCGGGCGTTCGCCGCCGACCGTGAGTCCGAGGTCGGTGAGTTTCTGTCGGGCCTGGTCGGGGGTGTCGGCGCGCAGGTCGGGTAGTTGGACGGGTTTGGATCCGTTGCTCTTCCAAATCTGCACATGGGCGCCGGCGGGCAGGACGGTGCCGGGCCCGGGATCGATACGGGCCAGTGTTCCCTCGGGGGCGGTGCTGGCGACTTCGCCGCCGTCGACCGGTTGCAGGCCCTGATCGCGGATCAGCTGCTGGACTTCGTCCCAGTCGGCGCCGGGAGACACCGCGGGCACCTGCGGTTTACCGCTGGAGATCAGGATATCGACCGTGGAGCCCTTGGTCTCGCGGGCACCCGGACCGGGATCGGTGCCCACGACGCCGCCGACCGGAACGGTATCGGAGGCCTTGTCCCGGGTGCCGGTCTCGAAGCCGGCGTCCTGCAGCTCGCTGGTGGCGCTCTGGACAGTCATACCGGCGACGGACGGGACGGTGGCGTAGCGGCCCATACCGAGCCACCAGCCGCCGATGCCGACCAGCAGAGTCAGCACGACCACCACGGCGGCCCAGATCATGCCGTTGCGCCGATGGTTGGCCCGGCTCTCCTGATAGGCGCTGTACTGGGTGGGTTGCTGGGGTGGGATATAGGCGGGCGGGGGTGGTTCGGTCCGGGGCCGGACCGTGGTCACCATCCGGGTGGCCTGGGGCCCGGCGACCGCGGCGGGTTCGGGCGGCGGCGGGGTGACCGGATGGCGGGCACTGGTGTGTTCGGCCGATTCCTGGGGGGCGGGGACCCGGTAGGCGGGCAGCTCCAGGCGCGCGGCGATGGCTCGTAGTTCGGCGACCATCTCACCGGCGTCGGCGAACCGGTGCCCGGGCTCGCGGGCCGTCGCCCGGGCCACCAGCCGGTCGAATTCGGGCGGGACCCCGGCGATGAACTCGCCGGGGCCGGGTACGTCGTTCTCCACCCGCTGGTAGGCGACCGACAGCGAGTTGTCGCCGGTGAAGGGCACCCGGCCGGTGAGCAGTTCGAAGATCAGGATGCCGAACGCGTACACATCGCTGCGGGCGTCGGCGCTGCCGGACGTGACCTGTTCCGGCGAGAGATATGCCGCGGTGCCCAGGATGACGCTGGCCGAGGTGGTGTTGGCCGCGGCCACCGCGCGCACCAGGCCGAAATCGGCGATCTTGACATCGCCGGAATCGGAGATGAGCACGTTCTCCGGTTTCACGTCGCGATGCACCAGTCCGGCGGCGTGCGCGACGGCGATCGCGGCGAGTACCGGTTCGGCGACGGCGCGGACGGCGTGCGGCGGCATCGGGCCGCGCTCGCGCAGCAGTTCGCGCAGCGTGCCGCCCTGGACCAGCTCCATGACCAGGAACGGGTACTCGCCGTCCATGCCCTGGTCGTACACCTCGACCAGGGAGGGGTGCTTGAGCCCGGCGACGGCACGGGCCTCGAATTCGAAGCGGCTCAGGAACTGGGGGTCGCCGGCGAACTTGGGATCCATCACCTTGATGGCGACCTGTCGGCCCAGCCGGGTGTCGACCCCGCGGAACACCATCGACATCCCACCGCGGGCGATCGGCGCGTCGATCCGGTAGCGCCGGTCCAATACGGCGCCGATCAATTCTCCTCCGGCTGTCACGAACCTCTCCACCTTCGTACCGTGTCCGACACGGTGGCCGCCCCGCGCGGCTGCTGTCGATGGTATCGGCCGCGCCGTCGCGGGTGTCTCACGGCAGGGAGGCGGGCAGCGTCTACCGTTGTCTCCCGTGAGTGCCTTTCCCTGCAGTACCGATGTCCTGCCCGCCTCGGTACCCCTGCTCGCGCTGCCCGAAGTCGCGAAGAAACTGGGCGTCGTGGTGACAAGGGTGCATCAGATGCTGCGCGACAATCAATTGCTGGCCGTCCGGCGTGACGGCGTGGTCGGTGTCCCCGAAATCTTCTTCGACGATACGGGCGCGGTCCTGAGATTCCTGCCCGGTCTCATCACGGTGATGCGCGACGCGAAATACACCGACGAGGAGATCCTGGAGTGGATCTTCACCGAGGACGATACGTTGCCGGGCAAACCGGTGGAGGCGTTACACGGGCCACTGGCGCGTGAGGTGCTGCGTCGCGCCGCCGCCGAACCGTTCTGAACCGCGCACGCGGCCCTCAGGTACCGAGGGTCGCGTGCGCGGCGATCCGCAGCCTCCGGTGCTGCGGTACGACGGCGCGCTGCGCGAAAACCGCGTACCCGCTGTCCTCGATGCGGTCGAGGATGGCCGCGTAGAGAGCCGCGGCGGTACGGATACCGGGACGCACCCGGGGGCTCAGCAACTCGATCCCGGGCCGGGCGCAGCGGTACATATCGCGGTTGACCGCGATCAGATGCGCCAGCGCCCGGCGCAGGCGGCGATCGGTACGACCCGTGCGCCGGCAGTCGATCAGTAATGCCTCGTCCACCCCGAAGGCGGCCAGCTCGGCCGCCGGGAGATAGACCCGGTCGCGGTCGAGGTCCTCGCCGATATCGCGCAGGAAATTGGTCAGCTGAAAGGCATTGCCCAGCGTGGCGGCCGCGGGCTCGGCCTCGGCCGCCGGGCAGACGGTGCCCAGGACGGGCAGCAGTTGCAGACCGATGGCGGCGGCCGAGCCGCGCATGTACTCGTTCAGTGCCGCCATGGTGGGGTAGCGGTTGCGGAAGAGCGGCGAACCGGGGAGATCCATACGCATGGAGTCCAGGAAGGTCCAGAAGTGGCGCGGCTCGATCCCGAACCGTCCGACGGTATCGGTGAGCGCCGGGACCACCCGATCGAATGCCGCCGGTAGCGCCGGATCGGTGCGCGGGGTCACCCGGCTGCCCACAGGCCGGGACCAGGCGCCGCGGAGAAGATGCTCGACCGCGTCGAGTGCGGCCACGGCCTGCCCTGGACCGTCGCCGGTGTGCGGATCATCGACGATATCGTCGACCGTGCGCGCGAAACCGTACAGCGCGTGGACCGCCGGGCGACGGTCGGCCGAGAGCAGCCGGGTCGCCAGATAGTAGGACCGGCCGTGCGCCGCGGCCACCCGGCGGCAGTACCGGTAGGCGTCCCGGAGTGCGGCGGCATCGGTCCACGGATCGGCGGCCGGCGACAGCGCGCCGGGCCGCGCACCACTGCGGCCGTTCACAGACCGCCGGGAACAGCGGGCGCGGAAACTGCCCTGGGCGTGCCGCGCAACCGCAGTGGGTCGACGGTGCGCAGGGAGAGTGCGGCGACCACGGAGGCGAAGGTCGCGGCCGCGACATGCCAGAAGTTGTACAGGCCGATCGAGCCGTCGGGCTGGAACACCAGCATGAGCCAGGTGCAGATACCGACCAGGGTCATGAGTGTGGTGGTGGACAGCGCGAAACCGGCGGCCAGCGCCAGTGGCCACGAGTAGTACCAGGGCAGCGCCGCCGGTGAGAGGATCACGATGGCGACGAAGGCGATGAGGATGCCCAGAACGGCGTCGCGTTCGCTGAGCTTGAACCGCCACCAGGTCCACACCAGCAGGACCACCAGCGCCAGCATGCACAGCATGCGGGTCACCTCGAGGGTCGAGTCCAGACCGAACGGGGTGACCCAGGTGACGGCGTGCGCCATGACGGTGGGCAGCGACAACCAGTTGATGATCTTGCGCGACCCCGACAGCGCGGTGAGCCAGCCGATCCCGACGCCGGCGATCGCCGACGCCGCCACGAACACCGCCGCGAACACCGCGAGACCGAGCCCCGCGATCTTGGCGAACATCTTCCAGTGATGGGCCAGGAACTCCCGGCTGCTGGTGGCCAGGGCGGCGCGCTGGCCGTCCTCGGCGCGGCGTTCGCGTTCGTGCAGCATCCAGATCCACACCAGGAACGGCAGAGCCACGCCCGCGGTCGCCTTGATCGCGACCCCGATCGCCACCACCACGATGCCGGCCACATGATGGCGTTCCAGCACCAGCGCGATCCCGGCACACATCAGGCCGACCATGAGCATCTCGTTGTGCACGCCGCCGATGAGGTGGATGAGCACCAGCGGGTTGAGCACCGCCAGCCACAGTGCGACGGGCGGCCGGCCGCCCAGGTGCTTGGTCAGGTAGGGCACGGCCCACATCATCAGCACCAGACCGGGCAGCATCACGAACCGCAGGGCGATCGTGCCGCCGACCACGCTGTCTCCGGTGACCGCGGTGATCGCGCGGCCCAGCAGCAGGAACGCCGGACCGTAGGGCGCGGTGGTGGTGGTCCAGACGGTGCTCACATTGTCGAGCAGGATTCCCGGATTGGCGACCGGGCCGACCTGGTACGGGTCGAAACCGTCGCGCAGCAACGCGCCCTGGGCCAGATAGGAGTAGGCGTCGCGGCTGAACATGGGTACCGCGAACATCAGTGGCGCGATCCAGATACCGACGATCGCGCGCAGTTCGTTGAGCCGCACCTCACCGGAATGGCCCCCGAACCCCAGCGTGATCCGGCCCAGCCGGACCCAGGCCGCCACCATCATCAGCACGCCGGCCCAGACGCAGATCATCGACAGCGCGTAGCCGTGACCGAACCGCAACCAGGACAGATGGACTGCCTCGAGCAGGGGATCACGTTTGCGGACGCCGCCGGCGCCGAATCCGCCGAAGGTGATCATCAGGGCGCCGGCGAAACCGAGCAGTGCCGCGTGGCCCTCCGGGCTGCGCAGGAAGTCACCGCAGATACGCAGCCATCCCCGGAATCCGGGTGCCGGCCCGGTGCCCGTGGTCGTGTGGGCGGGCAGCGGCCCGGCGTGTGCCGCGCCGGTGTCGGCGACCTGAACTGTGCTGGTGGTGGTGTGCATATGGGGGGCTGGCATCTGGTGTCGTTCCCCCCTGGATGGTCGGCGGTCGCAACCGCGGGCGAATAGGTCGGCGCTCAGTTTACGGCTTCGGTCACCGAAGGCGGCCGGACGGTGGCAGGGCCGCGCGTCCGGCCCCCGCGATTCTCGCCCACAACGCGCTGTGCCGCGAGTTTTCCCGACAGCAGTGCGGTGGGCACACCGACACCGGGCGTCGTACCGCACCCGGCCAGGACCACGTTCTCCTTGCCGGGCGCGAGGTTCGGGGTGCGGAAGGGGCCGGTCTGGCGGAACAGATGCGCGGCCGAGAACGGGGTTCCGGCGAGCATGCCCTGATCACGCCAGGTCGCGGGCGTGTCGAGCCGATCGACAGTGAAGTGTTCGGTGATCCCGTGATATCCGCGCCGCTCCAGCACCGCGAGCAGTTCGCGCAGGTAGGACGGGCCCAGCCGAGGCCAGTCCAGCGGCGCGGAATCGAGGTTGGGGCAGGGGGCGAGCAGCGAGAACGGTTCGTACCGGGTCGAACCCCGGGTGATGTACAGCCCGGGATCGCTCAGGGCGGGCCGGGTGAGCAGCAGTGACGGATCGCTCATGAGCCGGCCGCCGCGGCGCGGTGTGATCTCGGCGAAGGTCCGGGCCCAGGCGGCGCCGAAGTCGATGGTGTGATGAGCCTGTACGGGCCAGCTTTCGGCGATATCGGTGGGCACGGTGCCGTGCGCGACGACCGCGGACGGGGAGGCCTGTAGTCCGCGGCGGGGCCGGGCACCGAAACGATCCAGCGACCCGAGATCGGCGGTGAGGACCACTGCGTCGCAGGACAGGACCCGGCCGTCGGCCAGCAGGACCCGTCGGGCCCGAGCCGGGCCGCGGCCGCGGCGGTAGTCGAGTCCGGTGACCTCGGTCCCGAGTTCGAGCCGGCCGCCGGCCGCGGTGAACGCGCCGGCCAGCGTTTCGGCGACCGCGCGCATGCCGCCGTCGGGGAAGTAGACGCCGAGGGCGGTGTCCATATAGGGGATCGCGCCGTACACACCGAGTGCCTGTCCGGGCGCCATTCCCGCGTACAGCGCCTGAAAGGTGAACAGCCGGGTGAGGCGCGGATCGCGCAACGTGCGGGCGACCCGAGTGCCCAACCGGCCGAAGCCACCGAGCCGGACCAGCCGGAACAGAGCCGCCCGCTTCTGCGGGTAGCGCACCATATCCAATGGAGAATCGAAGTTCGTCGCCAGGAATTCGTCGTACTCGGCCCGGAAAACACGACCCAGCCACTCCCGTAACCGCCGATACCGCACGGCTTCCTCCGGTCCGCACACGCGCGTCACCTCGGCGCTCATCCGCTCCGGTTCGGAGAAGACCCGCAGGTCGGACCCGTCCGCGAAACGGGCGTGGTAGGCCGGGCTCAGCGGACGGATCCGCAGCGGCGGCACCGCACGCGAGGCGTCGGTACCCACCGCGGCCAGTGCGTCGTCGACGAGTCCGGGGAGGGTGAGCACGGTGGCCCCGGAATCGATCTCGTAGTCGGCGAACCGGTATCGCCCTACCCGGCCGCCGACATGGTCGGCACGTTCCACCAGGGTCACCGCACATCCGGCCCCGGTCAGATACAGCGCGGCCGACAATCCGGACAGCCCCGCACCGACCACGACCACCTGCTCCACCGGACCCGGTACCGACTTCACCACCGACCCCTTTGCTCGTACCGGCGCACCGCCGTAGCGGTGTTTCCTCTCGCGCCGCCGGTCACGCCGCGCGCCGGGTGGCCGCCAGGGCCATCTCGCGGAGCCGGGTCTTGGCTTCCGGGGTGGCGGAACTGGCGTCGATCGCGCCCAAACCCTGTTCGGTCAGGGCGCTGATCCTGGCCTCGACCGCGTCGACCGCACCGAGTTCGATGAGTAGTGCGCGCAATTCGCCGACCTGCGCGTCCGACAGGTCGGTACCGATCGCGGCGCGCAGGGTATCGCCGGCGGCCGGGTCGGTCTCCGCGGCGCGCTGCAGCGCCTCGGCGACGAGGACAGTGCGTTTACCTTCGCGTAGATCGTCACCGGATGGTTTACCGGTCACGGCGGGATCACCGAAAACGCCCAGCAGGTCGTCGCGGAGTTGGAAAGCGATCCCGATATCGGTCCCATATGTGCGATAGGCCGCGATGAGCCCGGGGTCGGCGCCGGCGAGCGCCCCACCGAGATGCAGCGGGCGTTCCACGGTGTAGGCCGCGGTCTTGTACCGGTTGATCCGCAGGGCCGCGGCCACCGATTCGTCACCGCTGGCCTCGCCGTGGACGTCGAGCAACTGGCCGCCCAGGACCTCGGTGCGCATCCGCGCCCACACCGGAGCGAAGCGCGCCAGCGCCGCCGTATCCAGGCCGGCGTCGTGCACCATATCGTCGGCCCAGGCCAGCGCCAGATCGCCGAGCAGAACGGCCACCGATTCGCCGTAGTGGGCGGAATCCCCGGCCCAGCCCGCCCGCCGATGCCGCTGTTCGAAGTCCACGTGCACGGTCGGGAAGCGCCGCCGGGTGCGGGAGCAGTCGATGATGTCGTCGTGGATGAGCGCGCAGGCCTGGACGAGTTCCAGGGCCGAACAGGCCCGGAGCACGGCTGCCGCCTCGGCGCTCGCGGGATCGCCGCCGGCGCCCAGCCAGCCCATCCAGGCGAAACCCGGCCGGGTGCGCTTGCCGCCGCGCAGGGTGAACGATTCGAGGGCCTCGACACTGTCGGCGAATACCGGGCCCAGCTCGGCGACCGGGTCGCGGCGGGTGGTGAAGAATTCGGTCAGCGCTTGCTCCACGGCCGTGGCGAACGCCGCCGTCCCGGGAACGGCCGTGGTGGGGTCCGACCGGGTCGGGATACCGGTTCCGGCTGACAGGGTGACCTCCCAGATCGTCGATTGGTGTGGGCAAGCGGCCACCGGAGCCGGTGACCGCGAGAGCCACCCACGTGCGCCCGCCGCGGCGGCAGGACCTGCTCGCAGAATACGCGCGCGTCCACGATGCGGATCGGGTGGCGCGGTGGGAGACAATCCGGGGACGGTAGCGGGCGGCTCTAGACTGAGCCGGTGACTTTCGACAACGCGCGGGGACTCCCGACCCCTGGCCGGCCGGCCCCCACGTCACCGGACGTCTCCGCGACGCCATCGGTCGTGCAGAGCCTGCGCCGGCACGCCGACGGCGCGGTGCCGTTCTCCGTGGAATTCTCCCCGCCCCGCGACGAGGCGGGCGAGCAGCGGTTGTGGCGTGCGGTGCGCACGTTCGAGCGGATGCATCCGGCGTTCGTCTCGATGACCTACGGCGCCGGTGGGAGCACTCGGGATCGGACGGTGCGCGTCACCGGGGAGCTCGCTCTGCAGACCACCCTGTTACCGGTCGGCCATCTGACGGCGGTCGGGCACAGCGTCGCCGAATTGCGATCGATCGTCGGGGCCTACGCCGATTCCGGGATCAGCAATATTCTGGTGCTGCGCGGTGATCCACCGGGCGACCCGCTGGGCGAATGGCATAAACACCCCGAGGGGGTGGAGTACGCCGAGGAACTGGTGCGCATCGTGCGCGACCTGGGTGATTTCCATGTGGGGGTCGCGTCGTTCCCACAGGGGCATCACCGTTCGCTCGATCTCGACCACGACACCGCCCACCTGGCCGCGAAACTGCGTGCGGGCGCCGAGTATTCGATCACCCAGATGTTCTTCGACGTCGACGACTATCTACGGCTGCGCGACCGGGTCGCCGCCCTGGATCCGGCGGAGGGTGCCAAACCGATCATTCCGGAGCTGATGCCGATCACCTCGTTGCGCACTGTCGAGCGCGCCGAGCAGCTGTGCGGCCGGCCGTTGCCGGAACGGGTGATCGAGCGGTTGCGCCGGGCCGCCGGTTCGGGGCCGGAGGAAGATCGCGCCGCGGTCCGGGCCGCGGGTATCGAGATCGCCACCGAGATGGGGGAGCGGCTGATCGCCGAGGGCGCGCCGTGCCTGCACTTCATCACCCTGAACTTCGCCAAGGCCACCAGTGAGGTGCTGGCGAATCTGGGTTACGGAGTAACCGCCGCGCCGATCAGCGCCTGACCGGTGCCGGACGGCCGGAGCTCGAGCTCAGTCGGCCGAGGCGTAGACGTGGACGGCGATCCGGTCCTGCCGGCGGATCACTTCGAGCGCGCGGTCGTCGTGGCGCAGGATGAGCCCGGGAGCACCGTCGACCGGGTCGAGGATCTCGATACCCGCGATCCGTTCACCGGCGTGGTCCAGGCGATCGCCGGGCTTGGCCGCGATGAACACCCGGCCGTCGATGACCCACCAGGTGCCGGGCAGGCCCGGCAGCAACTCCGGCGATTCACTGAGCTGATGGCGGGCGACCGGTTCGCTGGTGCTGTGCGGGCTGCGCAGGCGGACCGAGCATCGCTCGAGCCATTGCGTCCACGTGGTATCGACGCTGGTGTGGCCGACGATGGTCATGGTGGCGCCTCCTCGAAACCCGGGCCGTGCGGCCCTGCCCGCCGGTCGTGCCGGGCGGATTCATCATCGGACCGGGCGCCCGCTGGGCACAAGACCAAGAATCACCGAGAATCCAGCTCTTGGCCGGGTGCCAGAGGGCGCCCCCGCCAGGTCAGCGCGTTGTTGTGGCGAGCGCGCTGTGAGTGTTGCCACAGCAGCAGGTAGGCGGCGACCGAGGCGGGGTGAGCGAGGGCGTCGACGAGATCGCCGCGGTCGGGCCCCCGGCCCGATTCCAGGGCGCGGGCCAGCAGCCGACCGGTGACCGCGGCGGTGTACCCGAGCAGGCCGATCCGCCGCAGCCGGCCGCGGCCCAGTACGGCCGCCAGCGGGGGTAGCCAGTACGCCCACGCCGCGGCGGCGCCCACCGCCACCCCGCCGACGACCGAACCGCCGTAGGCCGACCAGAGCCAGCGTTCGTAGCCGGTCACCAGTTCGTGCGCATTCCGGTACATGCGGGTACGCGCCAGTTCACCGGCGGCCACTACCGCGGTCCGGTCGCCGGCGGCGCGCAGGGCCCGGGCGATGTCGAGATCCTCGGTGACACTGCCGGCGACCGCCGCGTGACCGCCGATCGCGCGGTAGCGCGCCGCGTCGAAGACCAGGAACTGACCACAGGACACGACGGTCGAACCACGGGTACCGCGATCGGCCCAGGCGACCGGCAGAGTCGACGCCCACGACCAGCACAGCAGGGGTTGCACCAGGCGTTCGGCCACGGTCTCGGCGCGCTGTCGCGGCCAAGGCGCCAGCAACGCGACGCCGCGCTCCCGCAGACATGTCACCGCCGCGGCGATCGCGGTGGGTGCGAGCCGGACATCGGCGTCGAGGAAAACGAGCACCCCGCTTTCGCCACCGATCCGCCGGGCGTGGTCGTCGAGGGCGGCGCAGGCGGCGGCCTTTCCGGTCCAGCCCGGCGGCGGGCCGGTCGTGGCGCGCAGCAGCTCGCAGCGCGGGTCGCCGTCCATCGCCCGCAGCGCGTGCTCGGCGGTGCCGTCGCCGGAGGCGTCGTCGAGGACCAGGACGCGCAACCGCGCCACCCCGGTCTGGGCGCGCAGATCGGCGATCAGACCGGGGAGCAGGTCGGCTTCGTCACGGGCGGGCACGCAGACTGTGACGTTCTCGGTGACCTGGACAGGCGCGGGGGACAGCCGCGGTACGGTGCGCCGGTTCCAGGCGGTGAGCGCGGCGCCGACGACGGCGATACCGGTCCCGGCCGTCACCGCGCGCCGGCCCCACGGGTTCACGCGTTGGATTTGACCTCGTCCCACCAGCGTCGCAACGAGAAACCCGCCGGTGCGCCCGGACGGGGCGGATTGCGGTCCATATATGCGAGGGCGATGATCACGGCCGCGACCGCGAGGGTGATACCGCCGACGATCCCGGCCCAGCCCGCGAATGACCGCGTGTTCGGATCGGCGTAACCGACCTCGGCGCGGACGTTGCTGACCTCTCCCGCCGGGAGTTTCCAGGAGACCACCGAGTCGCCCTCACGGTTGCCGTTGGTCTTGGCGACCCGGGCCGGGAACGCCACACTCAGCTGCACATCGGACCCGTGCGGGGCCAAGGTCTCCAGGTCCACCCGGCCGTTGAGGCTGACCAGGTCGCCGTTGCGCTGGAACTTCAGGTCGAACAGGCCCTGCGCCTGCTCCGAGAGCTGCGCGAGTTGTTCCACCTCGCCGAAGTTGAGATCGTCGAAGTACACCTCGCTGCCGATGTACCCGTCCTGGTTGTACGGTTCGATCCGCACCTTGGCCGCCAAGGTTTCGGGGGCGGTGAGCTGCGGACCCTTGTCCTCACTGTTCTCCGGGACGACCGCGGCCACGATCCGGCCCGAGACCCGGTCGTTGGACGACAGGCCCATCGAGGCCTGGACGCGCAGGCAGCCTGCCAGCGCCGGGGTGAGCAGGGCGGCCAGTACGAGGGCGGCGGCTATCCGCGCCCGCAGGCGGCGGCGCGAGCGCGGAGCGGGGACCGGGGAGCCGGGTTTCGCGGTAACGGGACTCGGAGGCACGGATGACATGGTGCCAGGCCCGAACTCACCGACGCCATGCGACGGGCCCGACGGCCCGGCGATCGTGTGCGGCCCCGTATCCGGTGGCCTCGCGCGTCAGCCGGACCAGCAGCGGAACCCCCAGCACACCGAGGACCACGCTCCCGTAGGCGGCCGAATAAGGAAGTCCGAGGAACACCGCGTGCGCCAGTGCGGAGCCGAGCCAGGTCCACAGGAACATCAGGATCGGGACCCCGGGCCGCGCGGCTGCGCGAGCGGTCCGCTCCCATACGGTGAGCGCCGTGGCCATCACCGCCGCCACCGCCAGCCAGCCGAGATAGTTGGTGTACGGGATGGCCGCCAGGCCGGGCAGCCCCGCATCGATGTTCTGCCAATTCCACTGCCCGTCGGCCACCATCTGGGGATCCAGGAACAGGTCCCAGCCCACCGCGCCCACCGCGGTCGCGCCGATCCGCGCCGCCGGTCGCGGGCACAGCAGGCCCGCGACCACCCAGATCGGATACAGTCCGCCGGTCCATGCGAGCGGGACCACGAGCGGAACATCGAACAGTTGTGGTCCGATCCGTCCGTCCGCGTAGTCGTAGGCCCCGAACGGTAGCCCGGTCGCTGTGCCCACCGCCTCGGCCACCAGGCCGATACCGGACACGATCACCAGGAACCCGGCCGCGTAGCGGGGCCCGCGCGTCACCGCCGCGTGTAGCAGGGCGGTACCGGCTGTCAGCAGCACAACGGCCACCGTCACCGCGTCACGGGCCGCGCCGATGGTCAGCGGGTAGGCGATCTGGGTGCCGACCAGCACGGCGAGCAGACCCGTGGGAAGTACGTCCCGCAGGGCCGCCGCCGGACTCGCTAGCGGCGTATCCATCGGCGGATCCCGCGGCTGTCGCGCAGTACCAGGCGCGCGGCGGTACGTCCGCTGGCTCCGGACACGCCGCCCCCCGGGTGGGTCGACGCGCCGGTCAAGTACAGGCCGGGCGCGCCGGGCACCCGCTGCCCGGACAATTCCGGCAGGGGCCGCCACAGCATCATCTGGTCCAGGCTCATCTCCACATGCATCACATTGCCGCCGCGCAACCCCATCTCGCGTTCCAGATCCACCGGTGTCTGGACGTACCGGTCCAGCACCGAGCCCGCGAACCCGGGCGCGTACCGATCCACTTCACCGATGATCCGGTTCGCTTCGGTCTCGGCGTGCCGCGCCCATCCGCCCTCTTCGGCGAGGCGGTAGGGGTGCCACTGCGACCACAACGAGAGCTGATGCTGTCCGGCGGGCGCGATACTCGGGTCCAGGGCGCTGAAACTCATGGCGAGTACGACGGGCCGGGGTGGTAGCCGGCCGCCCAGGGCGCTGCCGTGCGCCAGCGCCAACCGGCGCCGATCCGAGACCAGCAATTGCAGTCCGGTCGCCGACTCGGCGGGCGCCGCGCCCGGGTACCGCGGGAGATCAGTGGTGGCGGCGCGCACCACCATGCCGATTCCGGGGCCCACCCGGATCTGCCGCTCCCACCGGCGCAGCGGTTCCGAATCGAAGCCGCCCGCGCGCAGCAGTTCCAGCGTGGTGAGGATATGGGTGCCCGCGACGACCGTGTCGGCGTCGTAGGCGCGCCCGGCCGCGGTGCCGACCCGCCAGCCGTCGACCCGGCGGGTCAGCGCGGTGACCGCGTCGCCGGCCGTGACCTCGCCGCCGTCGCCGCGAAACCGGGCGAGAAGCGCCTCGGTGAGGGCACCGCTGCCGCCCACCGCCCGGCCGGGCGGCAGGGTGTGCATGAGCGCCGCGAACGCCACCATCGGCGCCGTTCCCGGTTCGGACATGGGCGGTCCCGACTGCGCCCCGAACCACGCCAGTGCCGCCTTCAGCCGTTCGTCGTCGAACCAGGTGTCCAGCAGCGCGTCACCGGACTGCAGGAATTCCCGCGACAGCGCGCTGCCTCCCTCGCGGGCGTCCAGTCCCCAGAACGAGCGCAGCAGCCGGCCGCCGGTGGGCGCGCCGCCGAACGAGCGCATCACCCGCCGGGCCCGCGGCTCCCAGACGTCGACGAAGCGCCGGTAGGCGGCGGCGTCGCGGTCGCCGCAGGCGGCGGCCACCGACGCGCAGGTCCGTGCCAGGTCGCGGTGGAACACGATCGGCGGCGCCCCTGTCTCCGGGCAGGCCGGGGCGAAGGCCCAGGGGTCGCAATCGAGGTAACGCAGCCCGAAGCGCTCCAGCTCGAGGTCCTCGATGATTCCGGTGTGCCGGACCATCAGATGCGCCGAGGAACCCCGATCGACCCGGTGCCCGGGGAAACGCTCCACGGTCGATACGGCCCCGCCCAGGATGGTATCGCTCTCCAGGACATGGACCCGGCGTCCCGCCCGCGCCAGATAACATGCCGCCACCAGCGCGTTGTGGCCGGACCCGATGATCACGACACTCATGGCAGCAGCGGTAGTGACCGGCCGAGGATCCCGAAGCGGCGGTTATCGCCGGCGAACACGAAATCACGCAGGACATCGCGGAAACCCATCCGCCGGTACAGGCGCCAGGCCCGGTTGTCCTCTTCGCCGACCTCCGGAGTGGACAGCAGCACGGCCTGCTCGGGGCGGTCCCGCAGCAACCGCTGGAGCAGGGTCGCGCCGATACCGCGGCCCTGCGCGCTCGGGTGCACGTGGAGCTCGGTGAGTTCGAAATAGTCACCGAGCAACTGCGCGGTGGCCGGCTCGGGCCACCCGGCGCGGCGCATTCCCGCGTGCACCTGCTGCTGCCACCACTGATGGGGGCCGCCGCGATAGCCGTAGGCGATGGCGACGATCGGGGAACGGCGCAGGTCGAATGTGCCGTTGTCCTCGGGCACCACCGCCGCGACCGCGTGCCAGCCGGCCCGATGGGTGTGCTCGGTCCACATCGGCGCCCGATGGTGCTCGGTGCCGTGCGGATAGTCCATGGCTGCGACGTAGACCGCCAGTGCGTCGTGCAACCGGGCGCGCAGGGCGGTTACCGAGAGGTCGACGACGACCGGGACGGGGAGATTGTTCGACTTGACGGCTGTCATTGCGATATCGGTGGGCTCTTTCGCGGTCGGCAGGGCGGGGAGTTCGGGGCGCACGAACATGTCGGTGGTCGTCTCTATATTCAAGCTCGAGCCAAACGTTCGAAAGCCTGTTCGTCCCCGCGGTGCACGCTCAGCCTGCCATACCGGCGGACCGCCGCGGGGGGTGACAGGCGAGATACGGAGGGACGGCTATGTCGGATCGAAGCGTGCACCCGGTACAACCGGGTCGGGCGGGGATGCTGCTGCGGCGCGCCGACGGGCTGCTGATGGAAGCGGCGGGGGAGCGGGATCCGCGGGAACGTTTCCGCGTCGCCTACCTGGCGGCCCTGCGGGGCGCGGGGGCGGTGCTGGCGCTCACCGGCGCCGATACCGCGCCGCGGGCCCGCTCCCGTAATGCGTGGGTGATGTTGCAACGCGCCGCGCCCGAATTCGTGATGTGGGCGGACTATTTCAGTGGCCATTCCGCGACCCGGGCGGCACTCGAGGCCGGGTTGCCCCGGGCGATCGACGATATGGCCGCCGACGAGTTCTCCTCGCGTGTGGCCGCCTTTCTTCACGACGTCGAGGATCTCATCGCGCCGGCCGCTCGGCTGCGCGCCGCCGGTGAGGGAGACGACGCCTCCCGCTAGAAACCGCCGCCGACCCCCGGACCTCTGGATTCGGCTCGTCCCGGATTCGATCCGGCGACGAACTTCGTTCGGCTGCACCCATATGGTGGTACCGCTCTTGGCGAACTCGTATCATTGATGACAGATAGCCGCCAAGGGGTTATCTGTCGCCTACCCGGAGGCGACAGCCACGACCTAGTGCCGGGGGAGGTACCGTGCCACTCTCCGAGCACGAGCAGCGCATGCTCGAACAGATCGAGAGCGCGCTCTATGCTGAGGACCCGAAGTTCGCGTCGTCCGTCCGCGGTGGACGTCTTCGTACGACCTCGAGTCGCCGTCGACTCCAGGCCGCGGCCTTGTTCGTACTGGGCCTTGTCCTACTCGTCGCGGGTATCGCTCTTCCGGTGCGACCCGGCGGCTTTCCGATCATCAGTCTGATCGGGTTCATCGTGATGTTCGGCGCCGGAGTACTGCTCCTGCTCGGCGGCGCCAAGGGTGCCACGCCCGGCCGCGGCGGCGGTGCACCGAGCAATTCCGCCGGTTCCGGATCGTCGGAACGAGCGGCCGGCGGGCGTGGGCGTCCGCGCCGTTCCGGTGGGTTCACCGAGCGCATGGAGGATCGCTTCCGCCGAAGGTTCGAGGAGTAGCCGCCCGGCGTTCACGCCGGCCTACGGCCGACAGCGGTGCCGCACCTGGAACGGGTGCGGCACCGCTGTTCGCTGTGTGCTGTATTCGTTCGCTCACGGGATGCGCGCGTGACCGTCGCCCCGGTCGATCGTGCTTCGGACCACCTTTTCCCACCCCTCCCCACCGGCTTCCCCCACCGCGCCCCACCGCCCCGGTCGTAAAGGCGTGAACAGGGGGTTTGCTGGAAGTTGACGGGGCTCGCCGGCGCCGGTGGTCGGAGACGCGCGCAGGGAGGCAGAGCCCGCGAAAAGTTCACCCGGTCGGTGATAGCTGGGGTGACCTGCGAAATCTGACGGCCGGGGAGGCACATCACCCCGTGTTTCGATTGAAAGTGGGGGAAAGTGGGGTAATGTGGAGCGCGCACTACAGGAGAGGCCGCGAGGCACTCGACCGGCGTAGCCGGTCAACACCATTCGAGGTGGTCCGGTAGGAGGTATCGGGTTGTTTCTCGGTACTTACACACCTCGTCTGGACGACAAAGGGCGACTCACGTTGCCTGCGAAGTTTCGAGACGATCTGGCGGGAGGGTTGATGGTCACCAAAGGACAGGACCACAGCCTTGCCGTCTATCCGAAGGACGAGTTCAGTGCACTCGCCCGGCGCGCCGCGTCGGCCTCCCGGAGCAACCCGCAGGCGCGGGCCTTCATCCGGGCGCTGGCGGCGGGCACGGACGAACAGCGGCTGGATGCGCAGGGCCGGATCGTGTTGTCGGCCGAACATCGCCGGTACGCCAACCTCACCCGCGACTGTACGGTCATCGGCTCGGTCGACTTCCTGGAGATATGGGACAAACAGGCGTGGGAGACCTACCTCGCCGAGCACGAGGAGGACTACGCACAAGCGAGAGACGAGGCACTGGGCGGAATCTTCTAGCCCGCGCGAGTGCCACGCGGCCTCTGCCCGGATGCGGACCCTGACGTACTTCCCCGACGCCAGGTGCCGCTTCGGTCAGAGACCCCGCGGCATTCGTTACGTCACCGATTTTCCTTCTGTCGCTCACCCGTGGACGCGCCGGATCGAACGGCGGCGGCCGCATCTCGCGCAATCAATTGTTCGCCCGCTTCGGCGCCGGTGATTCGTATCCACCCCGGGTGCGGATGCGACCCGAATCGGGTCGCCACGGAGCGAGGCACGAATCCGGAGGTCGATTTGAACCGTGAGCAGCACGGCACGCGACACGTCCCTGTTCTGCTCACCCGCGCCGCCGAATTGCTCGATCCGGTACTCGGCGGGCCGGCGGCCGTCTATCTCGATGCCACGCTGGGGCTCGGCGGTCATGCCGAATACTTCCTGCGCACCCACGCCGATCTCCGGCTCATAGGTCTGGATCGCGATACCCGCGCGCTCGCGCTCACCACCGAACGGCTCCGGCCCTATGCCGACCGGATCACTCTGGTGCACACCCGATACGACGGAATCGCCGCAGCGCTCGCGCAGGCCGGTCTGCCGGCCACCGGTTCGGTCAGTGGGATCCTGATGGATCTCGGGGTCTCGTCCATGCAGTTGGACGAGGCGGAGCGGGGCTTCGCCTACTCCGTGGACGCCCCGCTGGATATGCGCATGGACGCGACCACCGGTCCGACCGCCGCCGATGTGCTCAATACCTACAGCCAGGGCGAGATCGCCCGGGTGCTGAAGGTCTACGGCGAGGAAAGGTTCGCGAACCGGATCGCCGCCGAGATCGTGCGGCGTCGCGCCCGGCAGCCGCTGCGTACCAGTGCCGAACTGGTGAGTCTGCTCTACGACACCATCCCCGCACCGGCCCGCCGGACCGGCGGCCACCCCGCCAAGCGCACCTTCCAGGCGCTGCGCGTGGAGGTCAACGGTGAACTGGATTCGCTGCGCGCGGCTCTCCCGGCCGCACTGGCAGCGCTGCGCCCGGGCGGTCGCATCGTGGTCATGTCCTACCAATCGCTCGAGGACCGGGTCGTCAAACACGAACTGGCCGAGCGCGCGAAATCGCGTACCCCGGTGGGTCTTCCGGTCGAACTCCCGGGCATGGGGCCGGAATTCCGCATCCTGACCAGGGGCGCCGAACAGGCCGGTCCCGCCGAAATCGAGGAGAACCCCCGCGCCGCGCCGGTCCGGATGCGCGCGGCCGAGAAGATCGCGCAGGAAGCGGGATGAAGCCGGGCACCGGCACCGGCCACGCCGCAGCGGTGGCCCGCGGAGCAGCGAATTCGCTTGTCCGCGTGGCGCGACTGCGGTACGACGGTGCGGATGCGATATGCCGATATCGCAGCGGTGCCCGCAAATTCGTGGTGTCAGGGGAGCACCGGCTGGGCATTACGGACCACAGCACAGGCGTACGCGGGCCGAAACCGCGGGCCATCACACCGATACGGGGGTGTCAGGTATGAGCGTGAGCACACGTACCGAGACCGGGCGACCGGCTCGGCGGGTACACGACGCGGAGCGGGTGAAATCCGGTGCCGCGCAGCGGGCCTACGCCCGGCGCCGGCAGCGCACCGGCGTGGCGCCGGTGGTCGCGCCGCGGTCGGAGCTGGCGGGGCGTGGACCGTTCGTCGCCGCCATCCTGGCCATGTTCGGCTGTGGTCTCGCGCTCACGCTGGTACTGACCACCCGCGCCGCCGAGGACAGCTACCAGCTCAGCGACGCGCGTGAGGCCAACCGGGTGCTCTCCGACGAACGCGCGGCATTGCAGCGGGAGGTCGCGGCCGCCGATTCCGCGCCCGAACTCGCCACTCGCGCCCGGGAACTGGGCATGATCCCGGCGGTGGATCCGGCGCGGCTGGTCGTCGCCGCGGATGGAACGGTCACCGTGGTCGGTGAACCGTTGCCCGCCCAGGGCCCGCCGGCCCCGCCGCTGAACGCACCCCGCGGCGGAGCCCCGCGCTCCGGCGCGGACCCGGGCGAGCGGATCGTGCCGGTCCCGGCGCTGCCGCGGTCGGACTCGGCCGTGCCGAGCCCCGGTGGGGTGCTCGCGGCCCCGGGGACCGATCCGACGCCGGCGTCGCAGCCGGGCGAGGGCGTCCCGGGCGTTCCCGGTCCGGCCGACGGTGTGGCACCGCCGGCTGCCCCGGCCGAGGAAACCCCTCCGGCCGGCGGAACCGCCCCGGCCGAGACGCCTGCGCCGGCCGACGGAATCGCACCGGCCGGCCTGTCCACTCCGGTCGAGGGTGATGCCCCGGCCGAAGCGCCCGCTCCGGTCGGAAATGCGGTCCCGGCGCCCGCGGATGTGTCGGGCGATGTCGAACCCACCTCGGTCGCGCCGTTGCCGCCCGTTACGGCGGGTGAGGAGATGCGATGAACCGGCGCGGGTCGGGACGCGGGCGCGAGGGGGCGCCGAAATCCCGAGCCGCGGCCGATCGCGGAAGAACGAAGAAGCGATCCACCGAGGTCGCTCGGTCCGCGCCCGCCCGCCCCCGGCCGCCCCGGCGACCACGGCCGGGTGGGCGTCCCGCCGCGAACGGGCCGGTGCGGGTCCGGCTCGGCGTAGGCCGGTTGATCATGCTGGTGGCGCTGACCGTGGTGGCCCTGCAACTGCTGTGGATCCAGACCATCGCCGCGCCGACGCTGTCGGCGCAGGCGGCCGGGCAGCGCACGGCCTACCAGGACCTACCCGCCACCCGCGGCACCATCACCGACCGCCATGGCAAATCCCTGGCCTTCACGATCACCGCCCAGTCGCTGAACTTCCAGCCCATCCGGGTGCGCAAGGATCTCGCCGACGCCCGGGCGAAGGACGATTCGGCGCCCGATCCGGATCGGCGGCTGGAAGATATCGCCCGGACCGTGCACCGGATCCTCGGTGACGAGGGACCCAAGGAATCCGAGCTGCTGGAGAAACTCCGCAGCGACCAGACCTTCGTGTACCTGGCCCGCAATGTCGATCCGCGGAAAGCCGACGAGATCACCGCGAAGTTCCCCGAGGTCGGTACCGAACGACAGGACCTGCGCGAATACCCGGGCGGTTCGCTCGCGGCCAATATCGTCGGGGCCACCGGCTGGGACGGCCACGGCCGGGTCGGGCTGGAGGCCTCGCTGGATTCGGCGCTGGCCGGCACCGACGGCTCCTACACCTATGACCGTGGCTCCGACGGGGCGGTCATTCCCGGTAGTCTCCGCGACCGCCAGCCCGCGGTGGACGGTAACAATGTCGAGCTCACCCTGGACTCCTACCTGCAGAATTACGTGCAGCAGCAGGTGCAGCAGGCCAAGGATCGCTCCGGTGCGAAATCGGCCTCCGCGGTGGTACTGGACGCCAAAACCGGCCAGGTGCTGGCCATGGCCAACGACAATACGTTCAATCCGGCGCTCGGACCGCAGCACTGGGACCCGGCCGGACTGGACAACCCGTCGGTGACCCAGCCCTTCGAACCGGGCTCGGTCAACAAGGTGGTCACCGCGGCCGCGGCCGTCGAATACGGTCTCACCACGCCGGAGGAGGTGCACCAGGTACCCGGCCGGATCGATATGTCCGGGGTGACCGTCGGTGACGCCTGGGAGCACGACGTCACCCCCTACACCACCACCGGGATCTTCGGTAAGTCCTCCAACGTGGGCACCCTGATGCTGGCGCAGCGGGTCGGCGAGGACCGGTTCGCCGATATGCTCGAACGCTTCGGCCTGGGCCGGCGCACCGAGGTCGGACTGCCGGGCGAGAGTTCCGGCCTGCTGCCCGCCCGGGACCAGTGGTCCGGCGGTACGTTCGCGAACCTGCCCATCGGGCAGGGGCTTTCGATGACCACCTTGCAGATGACCGGTATGTACCAGGCCATCGCCAACGACGGGCTCCGGATGCCGCCGCGTATCGTGCGCGCCGTCGTCGCACCCGACGGAACCCGCACCGAGGAGCCGGCGCCCGACGGGGTACGTGTAGTGAGTCCCGAGACCGCGCGCACGCTGCGCACCATGTTCCAGTCGGTGGTCCAGAACGATCCGACCGGAGTGCAGATGGGCACCGGTGCCGCCGCCGCTGTCGACGGATACCGGATCGCCGGGAAAACCGGGACAGCGCAGCAGGTCGACCCGAACTGCGGTTGTTATTCCAGCTCCTCGTATTGGATCACTTTCGCCGGTATCGCGCCTGCGGACAACCCGCGCTATGTCATCGGGCTGATGCTCGACGCGCCGGTGCGCAGTTCCGACGGCAGCGGCGGGCAGTCGGCCGCGCCGCTGTTCCACGACATCGCCTCCTGGGCGTTGCAGCGGGATCGGATTGCGCCGTCGAGCGAACCGGAACGGCAGTTCGTCCTGCAGGTGTCGTGATTCGGCGAACCGGCTTACCCGACCGTGACCCGGCGTCGGTAACCTGACTCGTCGTCGTATCCGCGCTTCATCATGCAGAGAGGAATCCTGTGCCCGCGCAGTCCAGCCAGCCCTCGCTGCGGCCGGCCCGGCCGCTGTCGACACCGCTGCCCGACCTGCTGGATCTGATCGACGCCGAACTTCGGCCACCGGTCGCCACCGACCTCCTCGTCACCGGGGTGGAGCAGCGTTCCGACGCGGTTCTGCCCGGTGATCTGTTCACGGCGTTACCCGGCTCCCGGGCGCACGGCGCCCGGTTCGCCGCGGACGCGGTGGCCCGCGGCGCGGTTGCCGTACTCACCGATGCCGCCGGGGCGGAACTGGCCGGTGAGCTGCCGGTGCCCGTATTGGTGCGCGAGAATCCGCGTGCGATCCTCGGCGAGTTGTCCGCAGCGATCTACGGACATCCGTCCGAGCGGTTGCGGATCATCGGGATCACCGGCACCTCCGGTAAGACCACCACGTCGTATCTGGTGGAGGCCGGGTTGGCCGCCGGGGGTCTGTCCACCGCCCTGATCGGCACCATCGAGACCCGGATCGGGGGCCGCCGGGTCCCCAGCGCGCTCACCACACCCGAGGCGCCGCAGTTGCACGCCATGTTCGCGCTGATGGTGGAGCAGGGCGTGGACGCGGTGGTGATGGAGGTGTCCAGCCACGCCCTGACGCTGGGCCGGGTCGACGGGGTGCGGTTCGCGGTCGGCGCGTTCACCAACCTGTCGCAGGATCATCTGGATTTCCACGCCGATTTCGAGGACTACTTCGCGGCCAAGCGCCGGCTGTTCGAACCGGAGTCCCCGGTCGCCGCCCGCACCGCCGTGGTGTGTGTGGACGACGCCTGGGGCCGCCGTCTCGCCGACGGGCTGGCCGCCCCGATCCGGGTGGCGACGACCGAACCGGCGGATTGGTCGCTGGCCGGTCCCGCCGCCGCGCACGGCGGTGAACAGGAGTTCACCGCGGCCGGGCCGGACGGCGAGACGCCGGTACGGCTGCGGTTGCCCGGCGACTACAACGTCGCCAACGGACTGCTCGCGGTCGCGGTGTGCGCGGCCGCCGGGGTCGCACCGGGGACCGCCGCGCCCGCGCTGGCCACGGTGGACGTACCCGGCCGGATGCAACGGGTGGAACGCGGGCAGGAGTTCCTGGCCCTGGTGGACTATGCCCACAAACCCGCCGCGGTGGAATCGGTGATCGCCACGCTGCGGACCCACCTGGCCGCGGCGGGCAGCCGTGGCCGGTTGGCGGTGGTGGTCGGTGCCGGTGGTGACCGGGACACCGGTAAACGCGGCCCGATGGGCGCGGCCGCGGCCCGCGGGGCCGATCTGCTCATCGTCACCGACGACAACCCGCGCACCGAGGATCCGGCAGCGATCCGCGCGTCGCTGATCGCGGGCGCGCACAGCGTCGCCGATGAGCAGCGCGGCGAGGTCCGCGATATCGGCGACCGGAGTGCGGCCATCGAGGCGGCCGTCGGCTGGGCGCGCCCCGGTGATGTGGTGCTGGTCGCGGGCAAGGGCCATGAGGTAGGGCAGGAGATCAACGGGGTGAAATATCCGTTCGACGACCGCGAGGTGCTCGCGGCGGCGATCGATTCGACACTGCGGCACAGTGCCGGGGGCGCGGACAACGGTTCGTGGTCGACGGGCGCGGAGGACTTGACAGTTTCATGATCGAAATGACACTGCGGGATATCGCCGAGGTCGTGGGCGCAACGCTGCACGATGTCGGTGACCCGGAGGTGAGGGTGACCGGTTCGGTCGAATTCGATTCGCGCCGAATCGGTCCCGGCGATATCTTCCTGGCGCTGCCGGGTGAGCGCGTCGACGGCCACGACTACGCGGCCGCCGCGATCGAGGCCGGCGCGGTCGCCGTACTGGCCGCTCGGCCGGTCGGCGTGCCCGCCATCGTCGTACCTCCCGCGCCGGACTCGGTACCGTCGAACGCGCTTGCGCTGAGCCATGACTCGACCGGTGCCGGCGCCGCGGTGCTGACCGCGCTGGCCGCACTGGCCCGGGAGAGCGTGTCGCGTCTGGTCGCGGCCGGTGGTCTGACCGTGGTCGGCGTCACCGGGTCCTCGGGGAAGACCTCCACCAAGGATCTGCTGGCGGCGGTGCTCGCACCGCTGGGGCCGGTGGTGGCCCCACCCGGCTCCTTCAACAACGAACTCGGGCATCCCTGGACCGCCCTGCGCGCGGGTCCGGACACCCGGTTCCTGGTGCTGGAGATGTCGGCGCGCGGCCCCGGGCATATCGCCGCGCTGGCCCGGGTGGCGCCCCCGAGTATCGGGGTGGTGCTCAATGTGGGTACCGCGCATCTCGGCGAATTCGGCAGCCGCGAGGCCATCGCGCAGGCCAAGGGCGAACTCGTGGAGGCGCTGCCCGACACCGGTCTGGCCGTGCTGAACGCCGACGATCCGAAGGTCGGCGCGATGGCCTCGCGGACGGCGGCCCGCGTGGTGACGGTCGGGCATGCCGCCGGCGCGCAGATCCGGGCCGGAGCAGTCACTCTCGATGAACAGGCCCGTGCCTCGTTCACGCTGCACACACCGCTCGGCGACCGGCCGGTCACCCTGGCCGTGCACGGGGAGCACCAGGTCGGTAACGCATTGTCGGCCGCCGCGGTGGCCCTGGAGTGCGGTGCCGATCTCGACACCCTCGTCGCCGCGCTCGGCGGCGCCCGGGCGGCGTCGGCGCGGCGGATGGACGTACGCACCAGCGCCGCCGGGGTCACGGTGATCAACGACTCCTACAACGCCAACCCGGATTCCATGCGGGCCGCACTCAAAGCGCTGGTCACCATGGCCCGCTCGGGCGATACCCCGCGGCGCAGCTGGGCTGTCCTGGGCGAAATGGCCGAGCTGGGCCCGGAATCGGTGGTGGAACACGACGGGATCGGCCGCCTCGCGGTCCGCTTGGATGTGGACCGGCTCATCGTGGTCGGGACCGGACGACCCTCCCGGGGCATGCACCAGGGAGCGGTCATGGAAGGCTCATGGGGTGAGGAATCGGTGCTCGTCCCGGATATCGAAGCGGCCGTGGAGTTGCTCGCCGCCGAAGTCGGCGCGGGTGACGTGGTGCTGGTGAAGGCATCGCAATCGGTCGGCCTGTGGGCGGTGGCCGAACAGCTACTGGCCGAGGGTGAGCAGAACACGGGTGCCGGCACACCGGCACCGGGCGGCGCCGGCGCCGGCGACGGGGTGAGCACGGAGGCAGTGCGATGAGACAGATCTTGTTCGCGGCGGCGATCGCACTGACGGTGTCGATCCTGTTGACGCCGCTACTGATCCGGATATTCGCCCGGCAGGGTTTCGGGCAGGAGATCCGGGTCGACGGACCGGCCAGCCATCAGTCCAAACGCGGTACGCCCACGATGGGCGGCGTGGCGATCATCATCGGTATGTGGGCCGGGTATCTCGGCTCCCATCTGATCGGAATCGGTTACGAGGCCGAAGGTCCCACCGCGTCCGCGCTGCTCGTACTGGGCCTGGCCACCGCACTGGGCGTGGTCGGGTTCATCGACGATTTCATCAAGATCCGCAAGGGTCGCAACCTCGGGCTCACGGCCGCGGGCAAATACCTGGGCCAGATCACCGCGGCGGTGGTGTTCGGTGTGCTGGCGCTGCAGTTCCCGGGTGGCAGCGGGCTGTCCCCGGCGAGCCGGCAGTTGTCGTACGTGCGCGATATCAACACCGTCTCGATGAGCGTGGTCGTGTTCCTGGCCTTCGTCTGCCTCATCGTGGTGGCCTGGTCGAACGCGGTGAACCTCACCGACGGCCTGGACGGTCTGGCCGCGGGTTCGATGAGCCTGGTGCTCGGCGGCTACGTCGTCATCACGTTCTGGCAGTACTACCACTCGTGCGAGACCAAACCCGAGACCGGCTGCTACAACGTGCGCGACCCACTGGATCTGGCCCTGGTCTGCGCGGCCGGCACCGCGGCGTGCATCGGGTTCCTGTGGTGGAACGCCGCGCCCGCCAAGATCTTCATGGGTGATACCGGATCGCTGGCCCTGGGCGGGCTGCTCGCCGGGCTCTCCATCACCACCCGCACCGAACTGCTGATGGTGGTCATCGGTGCGCTGTTCGTCGCCGAGGCGGCGTCGGTGGTGCTGCAGGTGGCGGTTTTCCGGACCACGCGCAACCGGCTGTTCAAGATGGCGCCGTTCCATCACCATTTCGAATTGAGCAAATGGGCGGAGACGACGGTGATCATCAGATTCTGGTTGTTGGCCGCGATGGCCTCGGCTGCCGGACTATCCCTGTTCTACAGCGAATATCTCTCCGCGGTCGGGTGATCTGACAATGGAGGAACATACGCCCCGGGCCCTGCGTTCGCCGGGCCCGATGCTGGAATTCCTGCGCGGCCGCGATGTGCTGGTCGCCGGATGGGGTGTCTCGGGCCGGTCGCTGATCACGCCGCTGCGCGATATCGGGGCCCGGCCCGCGGTGACCGACAGCGGTGCCGCGGCACTGGCCGAAGCCGCCGAACTGGGCCTGGATATCGTCCCCGCGGCCGAAGTGGAGAACACCGACTGGTCGCGGTTCGCGCTGGTGATCACCAGTCCCGGCTGGCGGCCGGATTCCCCGGTTCTGGCCTCGGCGGTGTCCGAGGGTATCCCGGTCTGGGGCGATGTCGAGTTCGCCTGGTGGGTGGATCAGGCCCGGATCTACGGTCCGGTCCGCAGATGGCTGGTGGTGACCGGTACCAACGGTAAGACCACGACTACACAGATGACCCATTCCATTCTGCGGGCCGCCGGTATCCCCAGCGTCGCCTGCGGCAATATCGGGCTGCCGATCCTGGACGCGCTGCGCCGCAATCCCGGCCCGCAGGTGCTGGCGGTGGAGCTGTCGTCGTTCCAGCTGCACTGGGCGCCGTCGGTGCGGCCGGAGGCCGGTGTGGTGCTGAACGTGGCCGAGGACCATCTGGACTGGCACGGCGGGCTCGACGCCTACGCCGCCGCCAAATCGCGGGCTCTGCTGGGGCGGGTCGGGGTGGTCGGGCTCGACGACCCGGTGGCCGCCCGCCTGGCCCGCCGCTCGAAGGCGCGGCGCACCATCGGGTTCCGGATCGGTGTCCCGGCCGACGGTGAGCTCGGCGTGGTCGACGGCAAACTGCTGGACCGGGCCTTCACCAAGGCGGCGATCCTCGCCGAGGCCAAGGAGATCAGCCCACCCGGACCGGCCGGTATCGCCGACGCCCTGGCCGCGGCCGCGCTGACCCGGGCCATCGATGTGGCGCCGCAGTTCGTCCGGGAGGGCCTGATCGAGCACAAGGTCGGCCCGCACCGGTCGGCGCTGGTGCGGGAACTGGGCGGCGTCGAGTTCATCGACGACTCCAAGGCCACCAACCCGCACGCCGCGCGGTCATCGATCCTGGGGCATCAGCATGTCGTCTGGATCGCCGGTGGCCAGCTCAAGGGCGCCGGCGTCGAGGATCTGGTGGAGGAGGTCGCCGAGCGGCTGGTCGCCGTCGTGTTGTTCGGGGTCGACGCCCCGGTGATCGCGGCCGCGCTGGCGCGACACGCGCCGGAAGTCCCCGTCGTCGAGTTGGATACGCGGGATCATGCCGGTATGGGGCAGGCAGTCTTGGACGAAGCGATCACCGGGACCCGCAACACCGAAATCGCCGACGCGGTGATGGAACGTGCGGTGCGGGAGGCGGCGGCGTTCGCCGGACCCGGCGATACCGTGCTGCTCGCGCCGGCGGCGGCCTCGCTGGACATGTTCACCGACTACTCCCACCGCGGCCGCAGCTTCGCCGGCGCGGTCGAGGATCTGAAGGACGAGGACCTCGGGCGGCGGTTATGAGACCGCGCGGCACGCGACAGGTGCAGGTGGGCCGATTCGGTGCCTGGCTGGCGCGGCCGCTGGCCTCGTTCCATCTCGTCGTCACCATCGCCACCCTGCTGACCGTGCTGGGGCTGGTGATGGTGCTGTCCGCCTCCAGCGTGGAGTCCTATGCCGACGGCGGGTCGGCGTATTCGCTGTTCGTCCAGCAGATGATGTACGCGCTGGTCGGCACGGTGCTGTTCTATCTCGCGCTGCGGATTCCGTTCCGGCGGCTGCGCCAGCTGTCCTTTCCGGTGTTCGCGGTGTCGGTTCTGCTGCTGGTCCTCGTGCTGATCCCGGGGGTCGGCAGTACGGTCAACGGCGCGCGCCGCTGGATCGATTTGGGGCTGTTCTCGATCCAGCCGTCGGAACTGGTGAAGGTGACGTTCGTGGTGTGGGGCGCTCATCTGCTGATCTCGCGGCGTGCCGCGGGGCGGGCGGCCAACGATCCGGGCGGGTTGAAGAATCTGCTGGTGCCGCTGGTTCCGGCGGGCCTGCTGGTGTGCCTGTTGATCGTGCTGCAACCGAACCTGTCCACCACCATCGCCCTCGGTATCGTCCTGCTGGCGCTGCTGTGGTTCGGTGGTCTGCCGGTGCGGTTGTTCGTGGCCATTCTCGCCTCGGGCGCCATCGCCGCGCTGGCTCTCGCGCTTTCGGCCGGTTACCGCTCCGACCGGATGCGCGCCTTCTTCAATCCCGCCGACGACCCCCAGGGCATCAACTATCAGGCCCGGCAGGCGATGTACTCGCTGGCCGACGGCGGTCTGTGGGGTCGCGGACTCGGGCAGAGCCGGGCCAAATGGAGCTATCTGCCCAACTCGCACAACGACTTCATCTTCGCCATCATCGGTGAGGAACTCGGGTTCCTGGGCTGCGCGCTGGTACTGGGTCTGTTCGCGCTGTTCGTCTACGCCGGCCTGCGGATCGCCGCCCGCTCGGTGGACCCGTTCCTGCGCCTGCTCACCGCGACCGCCACCACCTGGATCACCGGGCAGGCGCTGATCAACATCGGCTATGTGGTGGGCCTGCTGCCGGTCACCGGACTGCAGTTGCCGCTGGTTTCGGCGGGCGGTTCGTCGCTGGCGCTGACACTGTTCATGTTCGGCATCATCGCCAACGCGGCCCGGCACGAACCCGAGGCGGTGGCGGCCCTGCACGCCGGCCAGGACGGGCGGGTCAGTCGCGCGCTGCGGCTGCCGAAACCGGAGGTCTACCATCCCGTGCGGGCCCGCGCCGCGGGCGACCGGGGTCCGGCGCGCCGTCCGGCCCGCACCGAGCCCCGGGACGAGCCCATCCGGGCCCGGCCGCGCGCCAACAGCCGGGGTACCGACACCCTGCGGGCCACCCGGGCCTGGGAGCCCAGCTATTCGGTGACACACGCACGAGAACGGGGAAGAAACAGGTGAGCGCACCACGGTCCGCAGGCGAGCACACGGCGCCGTGCGCGGACGCGATATCGGTGATCGTGGCGGGCGGCGGTACGGCCGGGCATATCGAACCGGCCCTGGCCGTCGCCGACGCGTTGCGGCGACTCGATCCCGGGATCCGGGTGACCGCGCTCGGCACCGCGCGCGGACTGGAAACGACCCTGGTGCCCGAACGGGGGTACCCGCTCGAACTGATCCCGCCGGTGCCGTTGCCGCGTAAGCCCAGTGCGGATCTGCTACGTCTGCCCGGCCGGGTCCGGGCCTCGGTGCGGCGTACCCGCGAGATCATCGACGCCGTCGAGGCGGATGTGATCGTCGGGTTCGGCGGTTATGTGGCATTGCCCGCCTATCTCGCCGCGGGCCGCGGGGCCTTGCGGCGCCGTCGCGCGGTGCCGGTGGTGGTGCACGAGGCGAACGCGAAGGCGGGGATCGCCAACAAGGTCGGCGCGCGGCGCGCGGCCCGGGTACTGGCCGCGGTGCCGGATTCCGGACTCGACGCCGAGGTTGTGGGCATCCCGGTGCGGGCCGCGATCACCGCACTCGACCGGGCCGGGCTGCGTGCGCAGGCACGGGAGCATTTCGGGTTGCCCGCGACCGGCCCGGTGCTGCTGGTTTTCGGCGGTTCCCAGGGGGCGCGGTCGCTCAACGAGGCGATCTCGGGCGCCGCCCCGCAACTGGCCGCGGCCGGTATCTCCGTCCTGCACGCCCACGGTCCCAAGAACACCCTGGACGTCACCTCGACCGACCCCGCCGCGCCGTATGTGGCGGTGCCGTACCTGTCGCGGATGGATCTCGCCTACGCCGCCGCCGACGCGGTGGTCTGCCGGTCCGGGGCGATGACCGTCGCCGAGGTGTCGGCGGTCGGGCTGCCCGCGATCTATGTACCGCTGCCGCACGGAAACGGTGAACAGGAACTCAATGCCCGGCCCGTCGTCGCCGCCGGTGGTGGCAGAATCGTTGCCGACCCCGAACTGTCCCCGAAATATGTGATCGACGAGGTGATACCGCTGCTCACGGATCCAGCACGCATAGCCGAGATGGGTCGTGCCGCCGCCGGCGCCGGCCATCGCGATGCCGCCGACGAGGTCGCCCGGATCGTGCTGCGGGCGGCGGGCCGGTGAACGGCGAGCAGATCACCGCACCGGAAACCGGCCCCGGCGCCCTCCCACCGGAGCTCGCCCGGGTGCACATGGTCGGTATCGGCGGCGCCGGGATGTCGGGTATCGCCCGCATCCTGCTGTCGCGCGGGGGCGAGGTCTCCGGGTCCGACGCCAAGGAGAGCCGCGGTGTCCTCGCGCTGCGGGCGCGGGGTGCCCAGGTGCGGATCGGTCACGACGCCGGCGCACTGGATCTGCTGCCCGGCGGCCCCACAGTGGTGGTGACGACCTACGCGGCCATCCCCAAGACCAACCCGGAACTGGTGGAGGCACATCGCCGCGATATTCCGGTGCTGCTGCGGCCGACCGTGCTGGCGGCCCTGATGAGCGGGCATCGCACGCTGCTCGTCTCGGGTACGCACGGCAAGACCTCCACCACCTCGATGCTCATCGTCTCCCTGCAGCACTGCGGACTGGACCCGTCGTTCGCGGTGGGTGGTGAACTCAACGAGGCGGGGACCAACGCCCACCACGGCAGCGGCGATATCTTCGTCGCCGAAGCCGACGAGAGCGATGGGTCCCTGCTGCAGTACGACCCGGATGTCGCCGTGGTCACCAATATCGAATCCGACCACCTGGATTTCTTCGGCTCCGACGACGCCTACGTGCAGGTGTTCGACGATTTCACCGATCGCCTCGCCGACGGCGGGCTACTGGTGGTGTGCCTGGACGACCCCGGTGCCCGGGCGCTCGCCGAGCGCACCGGACAGCGGCTGGCCGACCGCGGCGTGCGGGTACTCGGATACGGCACCGGGGAATTGCCCGACGCGCCGGTCCCCGTCGGGGTGCGCCTGCACAGCTGGGAACCGCGGGATGTCGGTGGTATCGCCCAGTTCCAGCTCGCCGACGAACCCGCCCCGCGTACCCTGCGTCTTTCCGTGCCCGGCCGGCATATGGCGCTGAACGCGCTGGCCGCGCTGCTGACCGCGCGGGCCGCCGGCGCCGATGTGGACGAGATCATCCAGGGCTTGGAGGGTTTCGGCGGGGTGCATCGTCGCTTCCAGTTCGTGGGCCGGGAGAACCGGGTGCGGGTCTTCGACGACTACGCCCACCATCCCACCGAGGTCCGGGCGGTGCTCGGGGCCGCCGCCGAACTGGTGGAACAGGAGGCGCGCGACGGCGCGCTGTCGCGCCGGGGGCGGGTGATCGTGGTCTTCCAGCCGCATCTCTACAGTCGCACCGCGACTTTCGCCGCCGAGTTCGGTGCCGCCCTCGATCTGGCCGACGAAGTCGTGGTGCTCGACGTCTATGGGGCGCGCGAGGAGCCGTTGCCCGGAGTCAACGGCGCGCTGGTCGCCCAGTCGGTGCACAAACCCGTGCACTATCAACCCGATATGTCCAGGGTGGGCCGCCAGGTCGCGGGTCTCGCCCAGCCCGGTGATGTCGTGATCACCATGGGCGCCGGCGATGTCACCATGCTCGGCAGCCAGATCCTGGACGGACTACGCGCGCGTCCGCAGTACGGGCGGTGAGGCGGAGTGCGGGCCGGGACGCGACGATTCGGGGTGGTCGGATTGCGGCGTTTGCGGCTGTGGGCGCTGCCCGCGCTCGCTCTGGTGATCACGCTGGCCGCGCTCGCCTGGTTCTCGCCGCTGCTGTCGGTTCGCGAGGTACGGATCGACGGGGCGGGCGAGATTCCGGAGGAACAGATACGGGAATTGCTCCAGGTTCCCGAGACCGGTTCGATCCTGCGAATCGATACCGCGGCGATGGCCGCGCGGGTGGCGAGCATCCCGAAGGTCCGCAGCGCCCGGGTGCAGCGGGTGCTGCCGTCGACGGTGCAGGTGCGGATCGAGCCGCGAACCCCGGTGCTGTACTACGACTCTCCCGAGGGCGCGCATCTGCTGGACGCCGACGGTCTCGAGTACGCGATCGAGCCCGCGCCGATCGGAGTGCCGCAGTTGGTCACCGCCCGGCCCGGCAGTGCCGACGAACTCACCCGGGCCGCGGTCGCCGTGGCCCGGGTACTGCCGCCGGCGCTGGAGGTGCAGGTGGAAACCATACGTGCCGTGGGCGCGTCGGAGATTTCCCTGACATTGCGCGACGGTCGCACGGTACTGTGGGGCAGCAGCGAGGACGGCGAACGCAAATCGGCGGTAGTGGTGCCGCTGCTCACCCAGCCGGGAACCGTGTTCGACGTCTCGAGTCCCAGTCTGGTCACGGTAAAATGATTTCCAGCAATCTTGTTCGGTTCGACCCTGTTCGGTTCGCAGCTCCGCCTCGGCCCCGGACGATCACCCGGAGACCGCATGCGGCGGGAGCCGGGGGCGTCCCACGATGTGGGCACGGGCCGCTGGGCAACCGTTCACGATACGTCGCGTACCGCCCTGGTAGAAGCGAGTTCGCCGAAGAAACTGGTTACCATCTCGGCGCGCCTGCGAGCGGATCGCGACGGCGGCGAATAGCGTTCCGCACCAGTCGGATACTTGACATAACTCCAACCCTATGGTTGAGGTTCAGGGTTTGCCCGGATCGTGGGCCGCGGATCGTGATCGCGCGCAACGATATCGGGCATCCGAAAACGACAGACTTTGGATCGAAGGAAGGCGAGAGCTCATGACGCCCCCGCACAACTACCTTGCCGTGATCAAGGTCGTCGGTATCGGCGGCGGCGGCGTGAACGCCGTCAACCGAATGATCGAGCAGGGTCTCAAGGGTGTCGAGTTCATCGCGGTGAACACCGACGCCCAGGCGCTGCTGATGAGCGATGCCGACGTGAAGCTCGATGTCGGGCGGGAGCTCACCCGGGGCCTCGGCGCCGGTGCCGACCCCGAGGTGGGCCGCAAGGCCGCCGAGGATCACAAGGACGAGATCGAAGAGGTGCTCAAGGGCGCCGATATGGTCTTCGTGACCGCCGGTGAGGGCGGCGGTACGGGTACCGGCGGCGCGCCCGTCGTGGCGAGTATCGCGCGCAAACTGGGTGCGCTGACCATCGGTGTGGTCACCCGGCCGTTCTCCTTCGAGGGCAAGCGCCGCGGTAACCAGGCCGAAGTCGGTATCAATCTGCTGCGCGAATCCTGCGACACCCTGATCGTCATTCCCAACGACCGGCTGCTGCAACTCGGCGACGCCGCGGTGAGCCTGATGGACGCCTTCCGCTCGGCCGACGAGGTTCTCCTCAACGGTGTGCAGGGCATCACCGACCTGATCACCACCCCGGGTCTGATCAACGTCGACTTCGCCGATGTGAAGAGCGTGATGTCCGGCGCCGGTAGCGCGCTGATGGGTATCGGTTCGTCCAGGGGGGAGGGCAGGTCGGTCAAAGCGGCCGAGGCAGCGATCAATTCACCGCTGCTGGAAGCCTCCATGGACGGGGCGCACGGGGTACTGCTCTCGATCGCCGGCGGTTCGGATCTGGGCCTGTTCGAGATCAACGAGGCCGCGTCGCTGGTGCAGGAGGCGGCGCATATCGAGGCCAACATCATCTTCGGTACGGTGATCGACGATTCACTCGGCGACGAGGTGCGCGTCACCGTGATCGCCGCGGGATTCGACGGCGGTGGTCCCGCCCGGCGGACGTTCGATCCGGCGACCACCCGGGGATCGCTGGGATCCGGACGTACCGCGGAGATCTCGGCGCAATCGCGGACCGCCGAACTCGGTCAGTCCCGGACCGCCGAACTCGGCGCGGCTCGTGGCCATTCCGAGGAGCCGGCCTCGACCCGCTCGTCGGACCCCGGGTCGGCGATCGCGCGCGGCCCGGCCCCGAGCTACCGCGATACCGAACGCACCCGTCCGCCGGTGGATCCGACGCTGACCCACAACAGCCGGTCTCATATCCAGCCGCCGCCGGAGCTACCCGACGATGATGACGACGATGTGGACGTCCCGGATTTCATGCGCCGCTGAAGCCGGCCCCGTGTCACCGGTGGTGAGCCGCCCGCGCCGAGTGCGCGGGCGGTCCGCTGTCGCGGGCGCGCGAGCCGCCCGCGGACGAGGCGGGGACGCTCCGGACTGCCACTAGGCTCGGTGGCATGACAGCGGCACCGGTACTCACCGTTCGACGGGTCGTCACCACGCGCGCCGGAGGTTTCTCCGCGCCACCCTACGATTCGTTCAACCTCGGCGATCATGTCGGCGACGATCCGGAGGCGGTACGGCGCAACCGCGCCCGGCTCGCCGAGACGCTCGGGCTGCCCGCCGACCACGTGATCTGGATGGAACAGATCCACGGCCGCACGGTCGCGACGGTGGACGGGCCGCGTACCGAGCCGTTTCCCGGCACCGACGCCCTGGTCACCATCCGGCCGGGGCTGGCGCTGGTGGTGCTGTCGGCCGATTGTGTACCCCTGCTGCTGTCCGATGACGAGGCGGGGGTCGTGGCCGCCGTGCACGCCGGGCGGGTGGGCGCGCGTATCGGGATCGTGCCGCGGGTGCTGGAGGCGATGGTCGCCGCCGGCGCCCGGCTCGATCGGATCGGTGCGCTGCTCGGCCCCGCCGCCAGTGGGCGGCAGTACGAGGTGCCCGCCGCGATGCGGGCCGATATCGAAGCGCATCTGCCCGGCAGCGCCACCACCACGGTGCGCGGTACCCCCGGCCTGGATCTGCGCGCGGGTATCCGGCGGCAGCTCACCACCGCCGGGGTCGCGGCGGTTGCCGAGGATCCGCGCTGCACCATCGAGGACACCACACTGTTCAGTCACCGCCGCGGCGCGCCGACCGGACGATTGGGCAGTGTCATCTGGATGGAATCGGGTACAGCGTGAGGGGCCGAGTGGTCCGCGGCGCCGCATCCGGCCGTCGCGACGACGCGGTCGGCGCGAAATGTCCACTCGCGCATAATGTTCGAGGTACGGCCGAGGATCGGTCACTGGGAGATGGGAGACCGATGACGGCGCAGAGACCGATCGGCACGCGGAGATGAGCGGCGTTCGCGCCGGGGGCCGCGGCGAGCCCGGAGTCACCCAGACGGTGGCAGACTCCGCTGCGCGGCCGGGGCGTTCTGTCCCGGACAGTCGCCGCGCCGCGGCCGGAAACGACTCCCGTGCCGCGGAACTGGCCGATAACCTCGCGCGTCTGCTCGCCCGTATCGATGCAGCGTGCGCGGCTGCGGGCCGGGATCCGGGAGAGGTCCGGTTGCTGCCGGTGACGAAATATTTTCCGGCCTCCGATATCGCCGCGCTGTATCGTCTGGGCCGCCGCGACTTCGGAGAGAACCGGCCGCAGGAGGCCGGTGCCAAGGCGGCGGAGCTGGACGATCCCGGAATGCGCTGGCATCTGATCGGCCGGCTGCAGCGGAACAAGGCGCGCCAGGTGGTGCGCTGGGCGCATGCGGTGCATTCGGTGGACAGCGAACGCCTGGCGACCGCGCTCGCCACGGCCACCGCGGCCGCCCTGGATGCCGGTGAGCGGAACGCTCCGCTGGAGGTGCTGATCCAGGTGAGCCTGGACGCCGATCCGGCACGAGGTGGGGTGGATCCGGCAGCGCTGCCGGCGCTGGCGGATCGGATCGCCGAATCCGCGAACCTGCGTTTATCAGGGATTATGGCCATTCCGCCGCGGGCCGCCGACCCGGATGCGGAGTTCTCCCGGCTGGCCGAACTCCATGCCCGGCTGCGCAGCGGACATCCCGGGGCGACGGAGTTGTCCGCCGGAATGTCCGATGATCTTGAAAGAGCTATTGCCCATGGATCCACGTGTGTGCGTGTCGGTACCGCTCTCATGGGCCGCAGGCCGATAACCTCGGCGTAGCAAACAAACCTCATCAGTCACATTCGACACATATGCTGGGACACGACGAGGGCTGAGCAAGACTTCAACACCCGGCCGCCACCGGGGCCGAAGGAAGGTCGACCAGAATGAGCGAGCGCAGCGAGCGAGTACTCGACGCAGCCACAATCGTGGTCATGCCGGAGCCGAGCGTCGGCGAGGCGCGGTCATCGAGTGAGCGCAGCGAGCGAGTTATGGGCGCAGCCACGAGCGTGCTCGTGACGGAGCCGAGCGCCGGCGAGGCGGTGTCGCCGAGTGAGCGCAGCGAGCGAGTTTCGGGTGCAGCCACGAGCGTGCTCGTGACGGAGCCGAGCGCCGGCGAGGCGGTGTCATGAGCACGCTGCACAAGTTCAAGGCGTACTTCGGCATGGTTCCGCTCGAGGATTACGAGGACGACTACGTCGACGATCGCACCCCGCGCGGGGTCGAGGAGCGTGGCGGGCGCCGGCCGCGTGACTATTCCGACCGCGCCTCCCGTGACTACGACGATCGTCCCGACTACGACCGGTACCCCGAGGACCGTTACGACGTTCCCGACTACCGCGACGTGCCCTACAAGTCGTCCTACCAGCCCAGCTACCCCGCGCCGCGCCGGGACGACTACCCGGGCGAGGTCTACGACGACGATTACGAGGGACCACGCCGCCCCACCCGGATCGACGCCGCCGCCTCCGGCCGGTATCGTCCGGGCGGCGGTGCCTCCCTGCGCGGCGCGACCAGGGGAGCGCTGGCAGTCGATCCCGATGCCGAGGAGCGGCGGCTGGCCGAGCGGGTCCGCCCCGAACCGGTTGCCGCCCGCCGTCCCGCGATCTTCGAGGACGGAGGTCCCTTGTCCAAGATCACCACGCTGCGTCCGCGTGATTACAGCGAAGCCGCGATCATCGGGGAGCGGTTCCGCGAGGGCAACCCGGTGATCATGGATCTGGTCGACCTCAGCAACGCCGATGCCAAACGCCTCGTCGACTTCGCCGCCGGCCTGGCCTTCGCCCTGCGCGGCTCGTTCGACAAGGTGGCCACCAAGGTGTTCCTGCTCTCCCCGGCCGATGTGGACGTATCGGCCGAGGAACGTCGCCGGATCGCGGAAACCGGCTTCTACAACCAGAAATAGCGACCGGCTCGCCCGGCCGGGCGTCGCGTGGTACGAACAAGATCGGCGCGGGCATTTTGCACCGCGCCGATTTTGCGGCAGAGTGAGGTCGTGGCCTTGTTCGCGGTGCTGTACTTCGTACTGTTCATCTTCTGGCTGTTGCTCATCAGCCGGGTGATCGTCGAGTTCATCCGGAGCTTCGCCCGCGACTGGCGTCCCACCGGGGTGGTGGTCGTGATCCTCGAGGTGATCTTCACCGTCACCGATCCTCCGGTGAAGCTGCTGCGGCGGCTGATACCGCCGGTGTCCCTGGGCGGAATTCGGCTCGATTTATCGATTATGGTTCTGCTGTTCCTGGTCTTCATCCTGATGTCGGTGGTGAGCCGGCTCGGACAGCCGGTAGCTCCGGTGTGACAGAATGGGCCGTGAAGACTTGCCAGAGCCGCTAGATCTGCCAACGCGCGAAGGGATCCTTCCATGCCGCTGACCCCAGCCGATGTGCACAACGTCGCGTTCAGCAAACCGCCTATCGGCAAACGCGGCTACAACGAGGACGAAGTCGACGCCTTCCTGGATCTGGTGGAGCAGGAACTTTCCCGGCTGATCGAGGAGAACGCCGACCTTCGCCAGCGGGTTGCCGAGCTCGATGCCGAATTGGCCGATGCCAAGTCCAACCGGGGCCCGGGCCTGGGTAAGCCGGTGCAGCAGGCCCCACCTCCGGAACCGATCAAACCCCCGGTCCAGGCACCGCCGTCGGCGCCCATCCCGATCGTCCCGGCGGCCCCGTCGGCCGCCGACGTCGCGGCCGACGCGAATATGCAGGCCGCCAAGGTGCTGAGCCTGGCCCAGGAGATGGCCGATCGGCTCACCAGCGATGCCAAGTCCGAAGCCGAGAATTTGCTGGCCAACGCACGGGCCAATTCCGAGCGCATGGTCAATGACGCGCGGGTGCGGTCGGACGAGATGATCGCCGACGCGCGGCACAAGTCCGACGCCATGCTCAGTGACGCCCAGACCCGCTCGGACAGCCAGCTGCGCCAGGCCAAGGAGAAGGCCGACGCGCTGCAGGCCGACGCCGAGCGCAAGCACACCGAGATCATGGGGACCATCACCCAGCAGCGCAATGTGCTGGAGAGCCGGATCCAGACCCTGAAAACCTTCGAACGCGAGTACCGGGTTCGGCTCAAGTCGTATCTGGAATCGCAGCTCGAAGAGCTGGAGAACCGTGGTTCGGCAGTGCCGGTCGACGAGGGCGACTCCTTCGACACCGGGGCCAACCAGCTCGCTCCCGCCTCGTTCGGCAAAGGCGAGTAAACGCCCGATACCGCTGGGAGCGAACGGGCACCCGGCCTGCTGTTCTGGGGGTCATCATGCTTGTCCTGACACTGGCGCTGGCCACGATCGGCCTGGCCCTGCTGATCCTGTCCCTGGCCACCGGATCGGTCATCTGGGCGTGGGGCTGCATCGTCGTATGCGTAGTCGGCGCTGTGGTGTTGCTGGCGAGCGCGCTGTCGATGCGCGCACCGGATGAGGAATTGCCGCCGCGGGATCAGCACGCGAAGCGCTGACGAGAAAAACGCGCGAGAACCAAAACGTCCTTCCGGGTTGCGGGTGCTACCGCTCCGCGGGCGGTTGTATAAGTGGTTGACCGTGCTGGTTAGAATCAAACCTGTAAGTCGGCGACGATCCGGCCATCACCGGGGAGCTTTCGGAAGAACGGCGCCGCGCGGCGCTCGGTATGCCGCGCACGCTCAGTAGAACCGAACGGGTGAGCCCGTCACAGCTCGTAACGAGAGGTCCGCCCGGTTCGCCGGGGCCGGACAAGCGGGGTGGTACCGCGGTTCCGGCGCAGCCGTTGCGCCGTGATCGTCCCCGTGCCGAGATACCGCGCCCCAGGGCGCGCCGGGCACGAGGAGATGTGTAGCCGCGATGGCGGACGAGAAATCCAGTAGCAGCGCATATCCGCGCGTCGATCTCGGCGGCGGATCCGGTGTGTCCTTCCCCGAGCTGGAGCGGGCCGTGCTGGACGCCTGGGCCGCCGACGGAACCTTCCGCGCCAGTATCGACAACCGGGCCGGCGCCGAGGAGTTCGTCTTCTACGACGGACCCCCGTTTGCCAACGGTCTGCCGCATTACGGTCATTTGCTGACCGGCTATGTCAAAGATGTCATCCCCCGTTTCCAGACCATGCGCGGTAAGCGGGTCGAGCGACGTTTCGGGTGGGATACCCACGGGCTGCCGGCGGAAATCGAAGCGGAAAAGCAGCTCGGTATCACGGACAAATCACAGATCGACTCGATGGGGCTCGCGGAATTCAATGCCGCGTGCAAGTCGTCGGTGCTCCGCTATACCGGTGAATGGCGCGATTATGTGACCCGGCAGGCCCGCTGGGTCGACTTCGACAACGACTACAAGACACTCGATCTCGACTTCATGGAGTCGGTGATGTGGGCGTTCAAGTCGCTCTACGACAAGGGCCTGATCTATCAGGGTTTCCGGGTACTTCCCTACAGCTGGTACGAGCAGACGCCGCTGTCGAACCAGGAGGCCAAGCTCGACGACGCCTACCGGATGCGCCAGGACCCGGCGGTGACGGTGGATATGGTGCTCGTGGTTCCCGAGGACCACCCGCTGCGTGACCTGGACGGCGCCAATGCGCTGATCTGGACCACCACCCCGTGGACGCTGCCGTCCAACCTCGCCGTCGCGGTCCATCCGGACCTGCGTTACGTGCAGGTGCGCGGCGCGGACGGCAAACGCTACCTCCTCGCGGCCGAGCGGGTCACCCACTATGCGCGCGAACTCGGCGAGCAGCCCGAGGTACTCGGGGAGTACGACGGCGCCGCACTGGTCGATCTGCGCTACACGCCGCCGTTCGACTTCTTCGCCGGGCATCCGAATGCGCACCGCGTGCTCTCGGCCGACTATGTCACCACCGATTCCGGTACCGGAATCGTGCACATGGCGCCTGCTTTCGGTGAAGAGGATATGGACGTCTGCAGCGCGAACGGTATCGAGCTGGTGCAGCCGCTCGATCCGGGCGGCAAGTTCACCTCCATGGTGCCGCCGTACGAGGGCCTCATGGTGTTCGACGCCAATCCGGTGATCATCAAAGATCTCAAGGCCGCCGGGAAACTGCTGCGGCAGGAGACCGTCGACCACTCCTACCCGCACAGCTGGCGTTCCGGTCAGCCGCTGATCTATATGGCCGTGCCCTCATGGTTCGTGGCGGTGACGCAGTTCCGCGAGCGCATGGTGGAGTTGAACAAGCAGATCAGCTGGGTGCCCGAGCATATCCGCGACGGGCAGTTCGGCAAGTGGCTCGAGAACGCGCGCGACTGGAACATCAGCCGCAACCGGTACTGGGGCAGCCCGATCCCGGTATGGATGTCCGACGATCCCGCGTATCCGCGCATCGATGTCTACGGTTCGCTCGACGAACTCGAACGCGACTTCGGCGTGCGCCCCACGGATCTGCACCGTCCCGCGATCGATGAGCTGACCCGGCCCAACCCGGACGATCCGACCGGGCAGTCCACCATGCGCCGGGTGCCGGAGGTGCTGGACTGCTGGTTCGAATCGGGGTCCATGCCGTATGCGCAGGTCCACTTCCCGTTCGAGAACAAGGACTGGTTCGACTCGCATTTCCCGGGCGATTTCATCGTCGAGTACAACGGGCAGACCCGCGGCTGGTTCTACAACCTGCATGTGCTGTCCACGGCATTGTTCGACAGCCCCGCGTTCAAGAATGTGGTCGCGCACGGCATCGTGCTCGGCGACGACGGGCTCAAGATGAGCAAGTCCAAGCGCAACTATCCCGATGTGAACGAGGTGTTCGACCGGGACGGCTCCGATGCCATGCGCTGGTTCCTGATGAGCTCGCCGATCCTGCGGGGCGGCAACCTCATCGTCACCGAGCGCGGGATCCGCGAAGGGGTGAGCCACGCGCTGCGGCCGCTGTGGAATGCCTGGACGTTCCTGCAGCTCTACGCGGCCGAACCCGGGGTGTGGCGGACGGATTCGCCCAACGCGCTGGATCGTTACATCCTGGCGAAGCTGGCGCAGACCCGCGATGTGATGACCGCGGCGCTGGAGGAGTTCGATATCGCCGGCGCCTGCGAGGAACTGCGCACCTTCGCCGACGCGCTGACGAACTGGTATGTGCGCCGGTCGCGTTCCCGGTTCTGGGCCGAGGACCGCGACGGGGTCGACACCCTGCACACGGTACTCGAGGTGGTGACGCGGTTGGCGGCGCCGCTGCTGCCGTTGGTCACCGAGGTGATCTGGCGGGGGCTGACCGGTGGGCGCTCGGTGCACCTGACGGACTGGCCGGCCGCCGATACGCTCCCGCACGATCCGGAGCTGGTCGCCGCGATGGACGAGGCGCGCAGCGTGTGTTCGACCGTGCTGAGCCTGCGCAAGGCGCAGAAACTGCGGGTCCGGCTGCCACTGGCGGAGGTGACGATCGCCGCCTCCGACGCGGAACGGTTGGCCCCCTACGCCGATATCATCGCCGACGAGGTGAACGTCAAGAAGGTCGATCTGACGACCGATGTCGCCGCGCACGGCCGTTTCGAGCTGGCGGTCAACGCACGTGCCGCCGGACCGCGCCTGGGCAAGGATGTGCAGCGGGTGATCAAGGCGGTGAAGGCAGGCGACTGGTCGGAGACCGCCGACGGTGTGGTCAGCGCTGCGGGGATCGAACTGCTGCCCGAGGAGTACACCCAGCGACTGGTGGCGGCCGAACCGGAATCCACCGCCGCCCTGCCCGGGAACACGGGCCTGGTGGTGCTGGATTCGGTGGTCACCGAGGAACTGGAGGCCGAGGGCTGGGCCCGCGATGTCATCCGGGATCTGCAGGAGACCCGGAAAGCGCTCGGCCTGGACGTCTCCGATCGCGTCACGGCGACACTCGAGGTGCCCGACGATCGACAGGTGTGGGCGCGCACTCATCGCGAGTTGATCGCGGGGGAGATCCTGGCCGTCGAGTTGGAGATCGGGCCGGCGGGGCCGGACGCTGCCGAACTGTCCGGCGGGGTGCGGGCGCGAATCGTCAAGGCGAGCTGAGCTTCATCGCCGGCCGGGCCGATCGGTTCCGGCCGGCGGTGCCCCGCAGATCGTCCGGAAGCGGCCGGGCCCCCGATGTTATGGCCATGACCGGGACGGCCGGAGCGCACTAAGGTGAAAAATTATGGCTTCCGACGATCCCGACGCGTGGTGGCAACATTCCCCTGCGGCCCAAGAGAAGAACTCCCCGGCGGGGCAGTGGCAGCAGGAGCAGCCGGCCCACGGCGGTCATCCGGAGCCGGGGGCGCCGTGGGGCCGGTCGGCGGCATCCGGCCCGTATCCGGCTCCGCAGCAGGGCGCCTGGGAGGTACCGCCGCTGGGGGCCGGTGGTTTCGGGGGCCCGCCGCCGAAGAACACCGGCCCGTTGATCGCGGTGCTGATCGCCGTGGTGGTGCTGGTACTGGTGGGCGTCGTCGGACTGGTGGCGCTGCAATCGCGGGGATCGGCGGAGAACAGCGCTGCCGCAATGTCCACTCCGGCAAGCGGATCGAATAGTCCTTCTGCCTCGGCCGCCGCCACATCGACCACGGCGACCACGAGCGAATCACCTTCTGCTGGCACACCCGTTCTCCGGGAAGGTCTTTCACCGGTCGCGATACTCGGCCCGACCTGGCAGGCGGGCGAGCAAACCTACACGATGGCCTTCCAGGGCTGGCCGTTCGCTTTCCGGGCGCCGGGGTCGTGGGGCTGTATGAAGGGGTCGATCGACAGGATTCCCGATGCCCAGGCATGGGGGTGCGTCGACGAGAGCGATCCCGGCGCCGGGCAGAAGATCAACCTGATCCTGCGGAAGTGCCCGACCACGTGCGACGCGGCGGCTCAGGCGGCGATGAACGCCGTGTGGTTCGACAACCCGGCCGGGGCCGAGCATGTCGACGACCGGACGGCCTATGTGGAGACGGCCTCGAACGAGGAGGGCAAGTTCGCCGTCGACTTCAGCCGCTTCTTCGCCGCGGAGCCGGGCGGGGAACCGGTCTGGCAGGTGGGGGTCTATCTGGAGTCGCCACCGGCCACCAAGGACGTCGTGCTCAAGACCCTGAACGATGTGGCAACCCAAACACAATAAACATTTTTGTGATGTTGATCACACCCTGAAAGTTTGCCAAGAGCTTGTCGGTCGGCTTCCCGGCGAGGCAAAATCATCGCCGATGCCTGCTTCGGCGCTCTTCGGAGCGCTGGAAGCGGTGATCATTTCGTTCCGCTCTACCTGAGATCAGTTGCGTCGGAGTCGTTCTGTCCGGCGGCACGCCTGTGGTCCGCGGCAACCCTCGACGGTTCGGTTGCTGCACGTTAACCGAATGCTTGGCGGCGTTCGGCATATCGGCCAGCAGAAGGGTGGGCACGTGATCGGAAATGCATTGCGCCGGGGTATCGCCGGCGTGTTCTTGGCCACCGCGGTCGGCGCGGTGGTGGCGGCACCGGGCTGGGCACAGACCGGGAGCGCCGCGAGCGGTTCGGCATCGGGGTCCGGATCGCTGAGCGCCAGTGGATCGGCGGCGCTCCCGGTATCCAGCAGCAACGGACTGGGCGCGCTGGCAGCGGCGACTTCCCAGACCGGCAAGATGTACGAATGGGGGGCGACCGGCCCCGACACCTGGGACTGCTCCGGTCTGGTGCAGTGGGCCTTCCGCCAGGTGGGCGTCACGCTCCCGCGAACCACCTGGGAGCAGGCCGAAGTAGGTGCCTCGGTGCCGCGGTACGCGCTCTCACCGGGTGATGTGATCATCATCAACCAGGATGCTTCCCATGTCGGGATCTATGCCGGGTTCGGCCAGGTGCTCAATGCCTACGGCGCCGGTGTCCCGGTCGGGCTCACCCCGCTCGACCAGTTCTACATCTACAGCATCCGCCGTTTCTGAGGCTGCGGCGGCAGCGTCGCCGCCGAATCGTGGTCAGTCGACCTGCCGGCGCAGCAGCGGCCCATAGTCGGGGTGGGCCAGCGCCGAGGCGAACTGCGCGATGAGATAGTCGCCGGGGTTTCCTGTGTCGTACCAGCGGCCCTGGATGACCTGCCCGTAGACCGCATGGTTGGCGGCGTAGGCGTTGATGGAATCGGTCAGGTAGACCTCGCCGGTGCGGTGGGTGTACCAGTTCTCCGTCTGCGCCCGCAGTTCGTCGATGATCCCCGGCGTCACCACGTAGCCGCCGATCGCGGCGAAGGCCGAGGGGGCATCCTCGGGTTTGGGTTTCTCCACCAGGCCCGATATGCGCAGCAGGCCGTCGTCCAGGTCCTCCCGGACCACCGGGACGCCGTAGCGCTGCGATTCGTTCGGATTCATCGGCATCAGTGCCAGAACCGGGCAGCCTGTCGACTCGTAGGCGCGGATCAGCTGCTGGGCGCGCGGTTCCTCGGCGACGAAGACGTCGTCGGGCCACAGCACCAGCATGGGTTCGTCCCCGGCGGTACGCGCGGCGTTGAGTACCGGGGTCCCGTTACCGTATGGGCCGTGCTGGTCCAGATAGGTGATGTGACCCAGCCGGGACAGTTCGCCGACCTCCTCCACCGCGTCCGCGTAGGCGGTCTTACCGTCGGCCCGCAGCTGGGCCACGAGCGCGGGGTTGGGCCGGAAATGGTCCTGGATCAGTGATTTTCCGCCGCTGACCACAATGGTGATGTCGGTGATTCCGGAGGCCACCAGCTCACGTACCGTGTGCTCGATCACCGGCTTGTCGCCGACCGGCAGCATTTCCTTGGGGATCGCCTTGGTCAGCGGTAGCAGTCGGGAACCGATACCGGCAGCGGGAATGACGGCCTTACGGATCTTCATCGTCCGATCATCACATATCCGTCACCCGGGACGCGGTATCCCGGTCCGGTCCCGTGATCCCGGAAACGCCCGGTGGCCGGGTCGATCGTGGCGGGCGGGTGGCCCGGCGGCAAGGCCCAGTGACAGCTCGGCGGGCGGAGAGAACTTCCGGCAACCGGGCAGGGATCGGTCCGCATCCCCACTCGTGTCGGTACGGCCGCGTACATTCTGCGCTCATGGATTCCACGGTCACCGACAGCGGCCGCGGCGGGAGCGGCCGCCGCAGGGTGCCGCGGTGGCGGCCGGCCGGCGAACCGCGAGCCGACCCGTGGTGAGCGACCGGCATCCCGGGACCGGCGCCGGGCCGATCCGGTGGCCGGGCGGCGAGACTTCCCGGCGCTGGGTGCTCCATATCGATATGGATGCCTTCTTCGCCTCCTGCGAACAGCTCACCCGCCCCACCCTGCGCGGCCGCCCGGTGCTGGTCGGCGGGACCGGGGCGCGCGGGGTGGTGGCCGGGGCGAGTTACGAGGCGCGGGTGTTCGGGGCGCGTTCGGCCATGCCGATGCAGCAGGCGCGGCGGCTGGTCGGGGTGTCGGCGGTGGTGGTCCCGCCGCGGGGCGCGCTGTACAGCGTGCTGAGCGGGCGCGTCTTCGATACCTTGCGCGCCCGGGTCCCGGTCCTGGAGACCCTGTCGTTCGACGAGGCGTTCGCCGAGCCCGCCGAATTGGCCGGGGCGAGCGCGGCGGAAGTGGACGAGTTCTGCGCCGGACTGCGGGCGGCGGTGCGCGAACGCACGGGCCTGGTCGCCTCGGTGGGCGCGGGCAGTGGGAAACAGCTGGCCAAGATCGCCTCCGGCATGGCCAAACCCGATGGGATCCGGGTGATCGCACCGGGAGAGCAGCAGGCCCTGCTGGCCGCGTTGCCGGTGCGCAAACTCTGGGGCATCGGCCCCGTGGCCGAAGGCCGGTTGCGCACCCTCGGGATCGAAACCGTGGGCGCCTTCGCCGCGCTGCCGGAGGCCGAGGCGGTATCGATCCTGGGTGGCAGTATCGGCGCGGCGCTGCACCGGCTCGCCCGCGGTGTCGACGACCGTCCGGTCACCGAACGTGCCGAGGCCAAACAGATCAGCGCCGAGACCACCTATGAGCACGATATCGTCACCCTGGAGCGGTTGCGCCCGGCGATCACCGAGATGGCCGCCGCGGCGCACCGCCGGCTCGGCCGCGACGGCCGCGCTGCCCGGACCGTGGTGCTGAAGCTCCGGCGTGCCGATATGAGTATCACCACGCGTTCGACCACCCTGCCCTACGCGACCGAGGATCTGCCCACCCTGACCGCCGCCGCGCAGCGGGCCGCGATCGATCCGCGGGAGCTGGGCCCGATCCGGTTGGTCGGCGTGGGCTATGCCGGGCTGTCCACCATCCGGCAGGAATCGCTGTTCCCGGAGCTGGACCGGCTCGGTGGCGAGCCCGCCGAATCGTCCGGCGGAACCGCGGCGGAGCCGGGCGGCGCGCCGGATTCTCTGACGGCAGTCGAAGAGACCTCTGTGGATCGGGTAAGACATCCGGTGGGACCGGGGAGTTCCGTGGACACGTCGGCCGGCTCGGCTCCGGCACCCGGTGGTGTCGACGAAAACCCTCACCACTCGCGGGATTCCGGCGTTTCCGCTGGTAGCAGTGCCCTCTGGCGGCCGGGTTCGGATGTGCGGCATCCCGAATTCGGATTCGGCTGGGTGCAGGGGGCGGGCCACGGACGGGTGACCGTCAGGTTCGAGACCCGCTCGACAGGACCGGGGATCGCGCGTACTTTCGCTGCCGACAATACGGAGTTGTGCTCAGCGGATCCGCTCGCCAGCTTGTCCTGAGGGCCCGCCGGGTAGGTTGGTCCGGGCAGCGTCGCCGGTTCCGGTGGCTCTGCCGTAGTGCACGACACCGAACCCTCGAACGCAAAGGACGAGCAGTTGAAGCTTCGCAAGACCGGACGTATCGCGATCGCCGGCGTGGCCGCCGTGGCCGCGCTGACCCTGACGGCGTGTGGTAGCGATGATTCCGACTCGGACACCAAGGCCGCGAGCACCACGTCCGCGTCGGCGGCCGCCTCGGAAGAGGCGTCCGATCTGCCGCCGGTGCCCACCGTGGCCGACCTGAACGCTCAACTCCAGCGCGCCCTCGACCCGGCCGTACCCAACGAGGAGAAGCTGGACATGATGCAGGGCGCCGAGGCGGATCCGGAACTGCCGGGCAAATTGGCCCAGTTCTACACGGATTCCGGTGCCACCATCGAGGTCACCGAGGTCAACGATTTCGCCGACACCATCAACGCCAAGGCCAACTTCAAACTGGGCGACACCCAGAACGTGGTCGACGTCCCGTTCGTCGCCGAGGACGGTGTGTGGAAGGTCGAGAAGACCTGGACCTGCAATATGCTCGCCCAGGCCCAGGTACAGTCCCCGGCCTGCGCGGCCTGATCCCGCAGTGTGCAAACCGGCCGGTTCCGCGATGAGCGGACCGGCCGGTCTCGTTCTATGACTTCGATGGGATCGGTGAGCGCAGCCGCAGCGGTGCGCGCGCATCCGGCTAGGATTGCGCCCCGTGGCTGACACGATGGTGGTGGCGGCGCCCGAGCCGACAGATATCTCCGACGGTCCGCGGTCCCGATCGAGGGGTGGCTGGGCGCGGCCGGTCGCGCTGGTGTCGGCGCTCATCGGAGCACTGCTGGCGATCGCGGTACCGCTGTTGCCGGTCCGGGTCGACACCGCCACAGTGTCCTGGCCGCAGGACGATTCCGCTGCCTCGATCGATGCCCCGCTGGTCGCGTACGCGCCGTTGGAGTACACGGCCACGGTGCCGTGCGCGGCGATCGGGCAACTCGGGCCCGGCGGCGGCGTGCTGACCGCCACCGCGCCCTACGGCGCACCTGATCTGGAGCGCTACGGCTTCCTGGCCCGGGTCCGGCCCGCGACCCCGGAGGCCGGGGCACAGCTCGACGTCGTCCTGCGCAACCAATCGCTGTTCAGCGTCCCGGTCGCGGAACTCCCCCCGAACTGCGAACTCGACGTCCACGCCGGGATGACCGAATCCGTCGCCTCGCTCACCGGCTCGGAGCCGGTAGTGCTGAGCGGTGATTTCCGTCCCCAGTTGGTCGGTGTGTTCAGCGATCTGACCGATCCCGCGGGCACCCGCGTCACCGCCGAGGTCGACAGCCGGTTCACCTCCAGCCCGACTCCGCTGAAGCAGGCCGCGATCTGGGTGGCCGTCGCCGCGACCCTGATCTCGCTGTTCGCGCTGCACCGGCTGGACAGCCTCGACGGGCGCCGCGCCCGCCGGTTCCTGCCGGCCCGGTGGTGGACCTTCCGTCCGGTCGATGTGGTGGTGCTGGGCACGCTGGTGCTCTGGCATTTCATCGGCGCCACCACTTCCGACGACGGCTACCAGTTCGGCATGGGCCGCACCTCGCAGGCCGCCGGTTATATGGCGAACTACTTCCGCTACTTCGGGGTCCCGGAGAACCCGGTCGGCACCCCGTATTACGACCTCATCGGCCTGATGGCCGACCTCACCACCGCCAGCCCCTGGGTGCGGCTGCCCGGTCTGCTGGCCGGCATCCTGGCCTGGCTGGTGATCAGTCGAGAGGTGGTGCCCCGGTTCGGGGCCGCGCTGCATCGCACCAAGTTCGTCCCGTGGACCGGCGCGCTGGTGTTCCTGGCCGTCTGGCTGCCCTACAACAACGGGCTGCGGCCCGAGCCCATCGTCGCGCTCGGGGTGCTGCTCACCTGGTGCTCGGTCGAGCGCGGTATCGCCACCCGCCGCCTGCTGCCGTTCGCGGTGGCCATCCTGATCGCCGCCTTCAGCTGCACCGCCGGCCCGCACGGCATCATCTGCCTGGCCGCGCTGCTGGCCGGGCTGCGGCCGTTGATCAAGATTTTCGCCGCCCGCGCGCCGCGGATCGGATGGCTCGCGCAAGTGCTGCCGCTGGCCGCCGCGGGTGTCCTCGTGCTGGTGGTTGCCTTCGCCGACCAGCCGATCAGCGCCATGATGGAGATGCGCCGGGTGCACGAACTGGCCGGCCCGCATGTGCTCTGGTTCGACGAGTACCTGCGCTACCAGTACCTGTTCATGGGTACGGTCGACGGCTCGGTGGCCCGCCGCTTCGGGATCTTCGTGATGATCGCCGGATTGGCGGTATGCCTGCTCACCCTGCTACGCAAGGGCGGCCGGATCCCCACCGCCGCGGTGGGGCCCTCGCGGCGCATCCTCGGCGTCACCGTCGGCGCCATGGCGCTGATGATGACCACCCCGACCAAATGGACCCACCACCTCGGTGTCTTCGCCGGGCTGGCCGGCGCGGTGGCGGTGTTGACGGCCGTCGCGATCGGGCCGCGGGTCATGCGCGCGCCGCGCAACCGGGCACTGTTCGCCGCCGCGGTGTCGTTCCTGCTGGCTCTCGTATTCGCCGGCCCCAACGGCTGGTGGTACGTCTCCTCCTACAGCGTCCCGTGGTGGGACAAACAGCCCTCGGTAGCCGGTATCGCCTTCAACAAGGTCTTCCTGCTGGGCGCGGTGGCGCTGCTGGCGTTGGCGGCGTGGTGGCATGTGCGGGCACCCGACGACGGGCAGCACCGGATCTCGCGCTGGGGCTGGCGGTTCGCCAAGGTGCCGGCCCTGACCGTGGCCGCCGCGTTCATGGTGCTGTTCGAGGTGGCATCGTTCGCGAAGGGCGCCGTCTCCCAGTACCCGGCGTTCTCGCTGGCGAGTTCCAATCTGAGCGCTCTCGCCGGGAATACCTGCGGCCTGGCCCCGCACGTGCTGGTGGAGACCGACCCCAACCGCGGCATGCTCCCCCCGCTCTCCGGTGATCCCGCCGCGGCCCTGGCCGGTACCGGAACGGGCTTCAGCCCCACCGGAGTGGCGGCGGATCTGAGTGCCGACGCCGAGGAAGGCGCCGACGCCGCCATCGCCGATTCGGTGGGCGAGGCGACCGCGGGCACCGGTGTCGCCACCGAAACCGACAGTCCCGCATTGCCCTTCGGACTGGCCCCGGGAACCCCGGTGCTGGGCAGCGATCACGCCGACGGCCCGGCCCAACTCACCTCCGGCTGGTACCGGCTGCCACCGGTCGCCGACCGCGCGGATATTCTCGCGCTCAGCGCCGCCGGCCGTATCTGGTCGCAGGACGCCGACGGTGTGGTGACGCACGGGCAGTCCCTGGAACTGGAATTCGGCTCCACCACCGCACCGGGCGGTTCGGCCGCCGACCCGGTCCCGCTGCGCCGGGTCAACCCGATCGATATCGGCCCGGCGCCGTCGTGGCGCAATCTGCGGGTTCCGCTGGCGCCCTACGCCGATGCCGACACAGTGCGCATCGTGGCCGCCGACCGGGACCGTGATCCACGCCAGTGGCTGGCCTTCACTCCACCGCGCATCCCGCAGACCCAGGACCTGAACACGGTCGTCGGATCCGACGATCCGGTGCTCCTGGACTGGGCGGTGGGCCTGCAGTTCCCGTGCCAGCGACCCTTCGACCACCGCGTCGGGATCGCCGAGGTGCCGAAATACCGCATCCTGCCGGACCGGATCGGCGCGCACGACACCAATCTGTGGCAGAACCACGACGGTGGCGGCCCGCTGGGCTGGACCGGCCTGCTGCTGCACGCCCGCACCCTGCCGACCTATCTCGATCAGGACTGGGACCGTGATTGGGGACAGCTGCAGCAGTTCCTCCCCATCGATCCCGACGTGGTCCCGGCCCGTCCGCGCACGGCGCAGGAGGACCACTCCGGGACCTGGACGCCCGGCCCGATCAACGTCGCCTGGTGAGCCGCGCCGCAGCGGTGACTACCGAGATGCGGGCTAGTGCAGGGCCCTTCGGGACGAAGGTGATAGTCCATGCGGGGAGGCCTCCATGGCCCGAGCATGCCCCAGAACGGACGCTGCTGCTCGCTATCCTGGCGTAGGATCCAAAGTCGGACACCGCCGACCGATCCGGCGAAGCAGGAAGCGGCCCCGTTGCAATCCACGAGTTCGCACTCGAAGTCTGCGCATACCATCCGCACGTTCCCGTCCGTCCGGCCGAAGTGACACACCAAAAACACGCGTTACCGGTACCCGGTGACGAAAACCAAGTGAGTATGGAGAGCGGATACGCAGTGCCTACCAGTGCGTATCTCTTCTGTGCTGCCAATAATCCAGCTGTATGCTCGGGCCATGCAGCTTCGGTACAACTTCCGAGTCTGCCCGACGCCCGGTCAGCAAATAGCCCTGGCACGAGCGTTCGGGTGTGCGCGGGTGGTGTACAACGACGCCCTGCGCGCACGCCGAAGAGCTTTCGAGGCGGGGCAGCGGATCAGCGACGCGGAACTGTCGAAACAGCTCACCGAATCCAAGGCCACCCCCGAACGAGCATGGCTCGCCGAGGTATCAGCGGTGGTGTTGCAGCAGGCGCTGGCCGACCTGAACACTGCGTACCGCAACTTCTTCTCCTCGGTTACCGGAAAACGGAAAGGCGCGAAGGTCGGGCCACCGCGATTCCGTTCCCGCAAGGACAACAGGCAGGCGATCCGGTTCACGAGGAACTCGAGGTTCGCGGTCACTGCGGGTGGGAAGCTGCGCTTACCGAAGATCGGCGATGTCCCGGTCCGCTGGTCGCGGGAGCTGCCATCCGATCCATCATCGGTTTCGATAGTCAAGGATGCGACGGGCCGGTACTTCGCGTCGTTCGTGGTGCAGGTCGACGACCAGTTGTTGCCGCCCATCGATGCCGAGGTGGGTATCGATCTCGGCTTGTCGACGTTCGCTGTCTTGTCGAACGGCAAGAGGATCGCTTCGCCGCGGTTTCTGCGGCAGGCCGAACGGCGGTTGAGAAAAGCTCAACGGGCACTCTCGCGGAAGGAGAAGGGGTCGAAAAACCGGGCAAAAGCCCGGATCAGGGTCGCCAAGGCGCACGCCCGGGTGGCCGATACGCGACGGGATGGAGCGCACAAGCATTCCACGGCGATTATCCGCGAGAACCAAGCGGTGTTCGTCGAGGATCTGTGCATCAAGGGCCTCGCACGTACTCGGTTCGCGAAATCGGTGCACGATTCCGGGTGGGGAATGTTCATCCGGATGCTCGAAGAGAAGGCCACCCGATGTGGGCGGACCTTCGGCAAGGTGAACCGGTTCTTCCCGTCCACACAGATATGTTCTGTGTGCGGGGCGCCGGGTGGGAAGAAACCGTTGCATGTCCGCACTTGGACTTGTACCTGCGGCACAACGCACGACCGCGATCTGAACGCGGCAATCAATATCCTCGCGGCGGGGCGCGCCGAGAGGTTAAACGCCTGCGGAGGGACTGTAAGCCCTGTCGTCTAGCGGAAGGCAAGTCTCTGTGAAACAGGAACCCACTGAAGCGGCGCATCGAGTCGCAGGAAGAATCCAGGTTGTTCACAGCCGGGAGGACGTCAAGCTGACACCCATGTCGACAACAAGAACATCCGGTCTCACCGCCGCGGAAGTGGCGCAGCGCCGGCGCGACGGGCTCGCCAACGATGTGCCGGCCCGGGCCAGTCGCTCGGTGCGCGATATCGTCCGGGCGAATGTGTTCACCCGGATCAATGCCATCCTGGGTGTGCTGTTCGTCCTGGTGATGGCCACCGGATCGGTGATCGATGGAATGTTCGGGCTGCTGATCGTGGCCAACAGCGCGGTCGGCATCGTGCAGGAGATCCGGGCCAAGCGCACGCTGGACCGGTTGGCGATCGTCGGGCAGGCGAAACCGACTGTGCGCCGGGACGGTAAGGCCGAACAGGTCGCGCCCGGCGAGGTGGTTCTCGACGATCTCATCGAACTCGGGCCGGGCGACCAGATCGTGGTCGACGGCGAGGTGGTCGAAGCCGAACTGCTCGAGATCGACGAATCGCTGCTCACCGGCGAATCCGACGATGTCGCCAAGGAACCCGGCGCGCAGGTGCTCTCGGGCAGCTATGTGGTGTCCGGTTCGGGCGCCTACCGGGCGACCAAGGTCGGCAGGGACGCCTACGCCGCGAAACTGGCCGACGAGGCCAGCAAGTTCACCCTGGTGAATTCCGAACTGCGCAACGGTATCGACACCATCCTCAAGGTCATCACCTATCTGCTCATCCCGGCGGGCGCCCTGAGCATCTACAACCAGCTGGTGTCCAGCGGGGAGTCCTGGCGGCCGGCCGTCACCGGGATGGTGGCCGCACTGGTGCCGATGGTGCCCGAGGGCCTGGTGCTCATGACCTCGATCGCGTTCGCGGTCGGTGTGGTGCGGCTGGGGCAGCGCAAATGCCTGGTCCAGGAGCTTCCCGCGATCGAGGGACTGGCCCGGGTGGATGTGGTGTGCGCGGACAAGACCGGCACCCTCACCGAGAACGCTATGCGCCTGGCCGAGCTCCGGATGATCGACACCGGTGCCGGCGCCGAGGACCGGGCCCGCCGGGCGCTGGCCGCCATGGCGGCCGACGATCCCCGGCCCAATACCAGCGTGGCGGCCATCGCCGAAGCGCTTCCCGAGACACCCGGTTGGGAGTACACGGCCGTGGCGCCGTTCTCCTCGGCCAAGAAGTGGAGCGGCTTCTCCTACGGCGAGCACGGAGACTGGCTGCTGGGCGCACCCGATGTGCTGCTCGACGCCGGATCGGCCGATGCCCGCGCCGCCGAGGAACTCGGCGCCACCGGCCTGCGCGTACTGCTGCTCGCCCGGGGCGACCGCGCGGTGGACGCGACCGGCGCCCCCGGCACCATCACCCCGGTCGCCCTGGTGATCCTCGAACAGAAGGTACGGCCCGACGCCCGCGACACCCTCGACTACTTCGCGAGTCAGGATGTGTCGATCAAGGTGATCTCCGGCGACAACGCCGTCTCGGTGGGCGCGGTCGCCTCCTCCCTGGACCTGCCCGGCGGCGACCACGCCGTCGACGCGCGGACCCTGCCCGAGGACCGCGCCGAACTCGCCGGCGTGCTGGAGGAGCGGACCACCTTCGGACGGGTTCGCCCCGATCAGAAACGGGCCATGGTCGGCGCGCTGCAGTCCCGCGGGCATACCGTGGCCATGACCGGCGACGGGGTCAACGACGTGCTGGCACTCAAGGACGCCGATATCGGTGTGGCCATGGGCGCCGGCAGCCCCGCCACCCGGGCGGTCGCGCAGATCGTGCTGCTGGACAACAGATTCGCCACCCTGCCGTACGTGGTGGGCGAGGGCCGCCGGGTGATCGGCAATATCGAACGGGTCTCCAACCTGTTCCTGACCAAAACCGTCTATTCGGTGCTGCTGGCCTTCCTGATCGGTGTCGCCGGCGTGGGCTCCCAGATCTTCGGCTACGAACCCATCGGCTACCCGTTCCTGCCCCGGCACGTGACGATCGCGGCCTGGTTCACCATCGGTATCCCCGCCTTCATCCTCTCCCTGGCCCCGAACAACGAGCGGGCCCGGACCGGATTCGTCGGCCGGGTCATGCGGCTGGCGATCCCCTCTGGCGTGGTCATCGGTACCGCGACCTTCGTCGCCTACCTCATCGCCTACGCCGGCCCCGAGGCCAGCGAACAGCAGAAGATGCAGGCCGGCACCACCGCGCTCATCACCCTGATCATGATCGCGGTGTGGGTGCTGGCGATCGTCGCCCGCCCCTACACCTGGTGGAAGATCGTGCTGATAGCGGTCTCGGTGGCGGCCTACCTGGTGCTCTTCACGGTTCCCTTCACCCGTGAATTCTTCGCACTGGACCCGTCCAATCTGCGCCTGACCACCGCCGCGTTCGCCTGCGGCGCGGTGGGCATCGTGCTGGTGGAGGTCGCCTGGTGGGTGAGCGCCAGTTTGCGGGGGGAGTCGCACAAGCTGATCCCCGCGGCACCCGGCGAGTCCTGAGGGGGACGGGCGGGGCTCGGCTGCGGGTCAGGCGGGGTGCTCGGGTAACAAGGCACGCGGTTATGGAAATGAGCGGTGCGGGATCGGCCCCGCGAAATGCCGGGTGGGCCAGGACCGAGCCTGGGGGCTCGGGCTTGCCCGGGTGTGGTGGGGGTGTGGGCCTGTTCGCGAA
>NZ_BDBX01000047.1 GCF_001613205.1 Nocardia sienata NBRC 100364
CGAGCAAGCCCTCGCCTTCGCCTTCGCGAGGAAGCCCTCGCCTTCGCCTTCGCGAGGAAGCCCTCGCCTTCGCCTTCGCGAGGAAGCCCTCGCCCTCGCCTTCGCGAGGAAGCCCTCGCCCTCCCTCTGCCGGTGAGCTCGCATGTAAAGCGAATGACACGGCCCGCCTGGGAAGGCGCCGTATGCATCGGCGCCGCCCGACGCCCAGGATGGGTACCGCCTCGATCACCGGCCCTCGAGGCTGGGCGCCGAGAGCACAACTAGGCTGCCCACATCGACAGGTTCGGACCGGCCGGGCCGGGCAGGAGCGTGGTGACCGAGGGTGGGCTGATCTTGGCGGCGACACCGCTGGGGGCGATCGGGGACGCGTCGCCGCGGTTGCGGGAGGCGCTCGGCAGCGCCGATATCGTGGCCGCGGAGGACACCCGGCGGACGCGGTCGCTGGCGGAGGCGCTCGGGGTGGAGATCCGGGGGCGGGTGGTCAGTTTCTACGATCACGTCGAACAGGCGAGGGTTCCGGCGCTGTTGACCGAGATCGCGGACGGCCGGACCGTGCTGCTGGTGACCGACGCCGGTATGCCGTCGGTGAGCGACCCCGGCTACCGGCTGGTGGCGGCCTGTGCCGAACGCGGGTTGCCGGTGACCTGTCTGCCCGGGCCCTCCGCGGTGACGACGGCGCTGGCGCTGTCGGCGCTGCCGGTGGACCGGTTCTGTTTCGACGGTTTCGCACCCCGCAAGCCGGGCCGGCGCAAGGAGTGGCTGGGCACGCTGGTGGGGGAGAAACGGGCGTGTGTCTTCTTCGAGGCGCCGCACCGGTTGGCGGACTGTCTGGCCGACGCGGTCGAGGTGCTGGGCGGGGACCGCCGTGCCGCCGTGTGCCGGGAACTCACCAAGACTTATGAGGAAGTCGTCCGCGGCACGCTTGCCGAACTCGCCGAGTGGGCGGTGGACGGGGCGCGCGGCGAGATCACCGTGGTGCTCGCGGGCGCCGAGGCCACCGTGGTCGATCCAGAAGACCTGGTGGCGCAGGTGGAGGAGCGCGCCGCGGCGGGGCTGCGTCTCAAGGACGCGAGCGCGGAGATCGCCGAGGTCGCCGGGGTTTCCCGGCGGGAACTCTACGATGCCGTGCTGGCCGCCCGCCGCGCCGCGGTGGACTGATCGGGCGCTGGATCAGTCCTCGGTTTTCGGCTCCACATAGCGCGGGAACACCGGTTCGGGAGCCGGGAGCGCGATACCGGGTACCAGCGGGGTGGCGAGCGCGGCGAAATCGCGGTCCTGCTGGGCGAGCAGGTCCAGGATCCGCGCGGCCGAGCCGGGCAGGACCGGCTGGACCAGGATCGCCACGATCCGGACCACCTCGAGGGTGACGTAGAGGACCGTCGCCATCCGGGCGAGGTCTTCCTCGGTGCCCGATTTGCGCAGCGCCCAGGGCGCCTGGGCGCTGAAGTACCGGTTGGTCTCGCCGAGGGTCAGCCAGATCTGCTCGAGTGCCAGATGCATCTGCTGGACATCGAATTCGGCCCGGCAGCGTTCCAGTAGTCCGTTCGCGCGGTCGAGCAACGCCCGATCCTCGGCGGTGAACTCGCCCGGGGTGGGGACGGCCGCTCCGCAGTTCTTGGCGACCATGGTCAGGCTGCGCTGCACCAGGTTGCCGAATTCGTTGGCCAGGTCGGCATTGATCCGGGAGACGATCGCCTCGTGGCTGTAGCTGCCGTCCTGGCCGTAGGAGATCTCGCGCAGCAGGAAGAAGCGCACCGCGTCCAGACCGTAGGTGTCGACGAGATCCAGCGGGTCGACCACATTGCCGACCGATTTCGACATCTTCTCGCCCTTGTTGTACAGGAAGCCGTGCACGAAGACCCGGCGCGGCAGTTCGATCCCCGCCGACATCAGGAACGCCGGCCAGTACACGGTGTGGAAGCGGGTGATGTCTTTGCCGATGATGTGCACATCGGCGGGCCAGAACTTCTGAAACGCGGCCGACTCCGTATCCGGGAAGCCCGCGCCGGTGAGGTAGTTGGTGAGCGCGTCCACCCAGACGTACATCACGTGGTCGGGGTGGCCGGGGACCGGTATGCCCCAGTCGAAGGTGGTCCGGGAGATCGACAGGTCCTTGAGACCGGCTTTGACGTAGCTCACGATCTCGTTGCGCCGGGTGGCCGGGGCGATGAACTCGGGATGCTCGTCGTAGAGGGCGAGCAGTTTGTCCTGGTAGGCCGAGAGCCGGAAGAAGAAGTTGGACTCCTCGGTCCAGGTGACCGGAGTTCTCGTATCGGTGGAGATACGGCTGCCGTCGTCGAGCAGCGTGGTCTCCTCCTCGGTGTAGAACGCCTCGTCGCGCACCGAGTACCAGCCCGAGTAGTTGTCGAGGTAGATATCGCCGTTGTCCAGCATCCGCTGCCAGATGGCCGCGCTGGCGAGCTGGTGGTCGGCGTCGGTGGTGCGGATGAACCGGTCGTAGGAGACGTCGAGGGCCTTGTCCATCCGCTCGAACACATCGGAGTTGCGGGCGGCCAGCTCCTCCACCGCGATGTTCTCGGCGGCGGCGGTCTGCTGCATCTTCTGACCGTGCTCGTCGGTTCCGGTCATGAAGAACACCTCGTACCCGTCGAGCCGCTTGAACCGGGCGAGCGCGTCCGAGGAGATGTACTCGTAGGCGTGCCCGATATGCGGCGCACCGTTGGGGTACGCGATGGCCGTGGTGAGGTAGAAGGCGGGACGATCGACTGCGCTCATGGTGTCCTGATTCCACCATGCGGACCGCAGTGAAGCCGACTCGACTGCGTGTTCATGCCATCAGAGGGTACTGGCAGGGCTCTACGGGCCGCGCTCGAATCCGGCGGTGATTGCTTTCGCACGGTCGTCACCGCGGTGCGTGGTGCTCTCCGGGCGGCCGGACGGGGTCTCTACTGTGGTGCCCGTGCCTCTTCTCAGTCGTGTGCGTGAATCCCGCCCCGCCCGCGCGGCGGGCCCTGTCCTGCGTTATCGCCCGCTTCGGCGACCGGTCGCGAACCGGTGAGCGCGAAGCGTCCCGCGCCGCCGCTGCCAGAACCGCTGATGCCGCTGGTCGACGCGCATACCCATCTGGACGCCTGCGGTGCCACCGACGCCGCGTCGGTGGCGGAGATGGTGGACCGGGCGGCGACGGTGGGTGTCGGCCGGGTGGTGACCGTCGCCGACGATCTGGACGCCGCCCGCTGGGCGGTCCGCGCCGCGAACTGGGACGACCGGGTGTACGCCGCGGTCGCGCTGCACCCGACCCGGGCGAACGCGCTCGACGACGCGGCGCGGACCGAACTGGAGAAGCTGGCCGCCGATCCGCGGGTGGTGGCGGTCGGGGAGACCGGGCTGGACTACTACTGGCCGGGCAAACTGGAGGGGTGCGCGGATGTCGAAACCCAGATCGAGGGTTTCCGCTGGCATATCGATCTGGCGAAACGCGTCGGTAAACCGCTGATGATCCACAACCGGGAAGCCGATCACGACCTGCTGACCGTGCTGCTCGACGAGGGCGCCCCGGAGACGGTGATCTTCCACTGCTTCTCCTCGGACGCGAATATGGCGGTGTCGTGTGTGGCCGAGGGTTATGTCCTGAGTTTCTCGGGGACGGCGAGTTTCAAGAACGCGCACGAATTGCGGGAGGCGGTGCGGGTGGTGCCCGATGAGCAGTTGCTCTTCGAGACCGACGCGCCGTATCTGACCCCGCATCCGTACCGGGGCGCGCCGAACGAGCCGTACTGCCTGCCGTACACCGTGCGCGCGGTGGCCGAGATTCGTGGTCAGGACCCGGGCGAACTGGCCGAGACGAGCACTGCGAACGCGCGCCGCATCTATCGATTCGGACGCGGCTGAGCCTTATTGATCTCTAGTGATCTGAATCACAAATTGCCTCGCCGGGATTTCGTCTACCTGGGGTGCGGGGGTCTACCGGAGATGTGAAGGATCGGCGGGTCGGTTCGCGGCGGTTGTGGGGGGCCACCGGCTTCGTTATCGTCTCGTGACCGTGTCACCCTTTGCGAGGATCAACTCCTCACGTTCGCCCCTGCTGTACCTGGTCATCGCCGCAGTGCTGATGGCCTTGATCGCCGGCGCCGGTGCGGCCATCGCCACCCACGACTCCAGTGGCGAGCGGGCGCATTCCGCCCCGGTGGACGTGTCGTACTCGCCGGTGCTCGACGCGGCCTGAGCTTCCCGCCGCATTCGGCGGCCGCATCCGGGTTGGTAGGTTCTCCCGGTGTCCGATGCCGAGATGATGGTGCGTGGTCAGGCCGAACTGCTGGGTCCCGCGCAGGTGCGCGAACTGGCGGAGCGGCTGGGTGTGCGCCCGACCAAACAGCTCGGCCAGAACTTCGTGCACGACGCCAACACTGTGCGGCGCATCGTGACCGCGGCCGGTGTCGGGCGGGCGGATACCGTGCTGGAGGTCGGGCCCGGCCTCGGCTCCCTGACCTTGGCGCTACTGGACGTGGTGGACACCGTCCTCGCGGTGGAGATCGACCCGGTGCTGGCCGGGCAACTGCCCGCGACGGTGCGCGAGCGGGCGGCCGCGCTGGCCGGACGGCTGACCGTGATCCCGGGTGACGCATTGCGGATCGGGTCGGCGGCGCTGGCGGCGGCGCCGACCGCGCTGGTCGCCAATCTGCCCTACAACGTGGCCGTGCCGGTGCTGCTGCACCTGCTCGCCGAGTTCCCGAGTATCGCCACCACGCTGGTGATGGTGCAGGCCGAGGTGGCCGACCGGCTCGCCGCGAAACCGGGCAGCCGGGTGTACGGGGTGCCCAGTGTGAAGGCGGGGTTCTACGGGACCGTGCGCAAAGCCGGCGCGGTGGGCCGTCAGGTGTTCTGGCCCGTGCCGCAGGTGGAATCGGGTCTGGTGCGCATCGATCGGTTCACCGAATCGCCCTGGCCGGTCGACGAGGCGCATCGGCGCCGCGTGTTCGAGGTGGTCGATATGGCGTTCGCGCAGCGCCGTAAAACGCTGCGCGCCGCGCTGGCGGGGTGGGCGGGCGGCCCCGCGGAAGCCGAGCGGCGGCTGCTCGCCGCCGGGATCGCACCGACTGCCCGCGGGGAAACCCTGGATACCGCGGCGTTCGTTCGCCTCGCCGCGCAATCCTGACCCGTTCGGATCGAACCGCTCGCCCCCGCTACCGGGCGATCTCGTAACCCGCTTCGTCCACCGCCGCGGCGATATCGGCGTCGGCGATGGGCGCGTTGCCCTCCACGACGACCCGGCCGGACGCGAGGTCCACGTCGACGCCGGTGACACCGTCGATCTTGCCGATCTCGGTCTGTACCGACTGGACGCAGTGCCCGCAGGTCATACCGGTGACGGTGTAGGTGCTGGTCGTGGCCATGGCATCTCCTTCGTGCTCGTTTCCGCTCGGGAAGTCCCGCCGTCGAATATACCCCCCGGGGGTAGTTGTGGCAATGGTGTGTCGCCCACCCCACCCTCCTGATCCGGCTCGCCCTGCCCGTCCCGGACCTGATCCGCGGCGGTGCGGGGCTTCAAGACGCCTCGGCCGGGGACCACCGGCGGGCGTAGCTCCGCCGGCGCTGCGGCCGTGCGCGACGGGCTTCGCGCGACTGCACCTGTCAGCCGTACCCGGCGCATTCGCCGCGGGCCGTGCGCGGGCTATCGATGCGCTTCGCCCAGCTGTGCCTATTAGGCTGGGTCATCGTGCTGTCCGTTGTGCCCAGCCCCGTCACCGTGCGGGCTCCTTCGAAGGTGAACCTCCATCTGGGAGTAGGTGACCTGCGCGCCGACGGCTACCACGAGCTCACCACCGTGTTCCAGGCCCTGTCGCTCGCCGACGACCTGGAGATCACTCCCGCGAACTCGCTCACCCTGCGGGTCACCGGGGAGGGTGCGGCCGAAGTGCCCACCGACCGGACGAATCTGGTGTGGAAGGCCGCGGTCCGGCTCGCGCAGGTAGCCGGACGCGCGCCGCTGGTGGAGATCGCCATCGACAAGGGCATCCCGGTCGCCGGCGGAATGGCCGGCGGCAGCGCTGACGCGGCCGCCGCGCTGGTCGGCCTGAACGAGCTGTGGGAACTCGGCATGAACCGGGACGAACTCGCCGCGGTAGGTGCCGAACTGGGCAGCGATGTGCCCTTCGCCCTGCACGGCGGCACCGCGCTGGGTACCGGGCGGGGGGAACGCCTTCTTCCGGTACTGTCCCGCAACGCCTTCCACTGGGTGCTGGCGCTGGCCAAGGGCGGGCTGTCCACACCGGAGGTGTTCACCGAACTCGACCGGCTGCGGGTCCAGGGCGCACCGCCCCGGCTCGGCGAACCCCAGGAGATCATGCAGGCGCTGGCCTCCGGCGACGCGCACCAGCTCGCGCCACTGCTCGGCAACGATCTGCAGGCCGCCGCGGTCTCGCTGCGTCCCGAGCTGCGCCGCACGCTGCGGGCGGGCGTCGAGGTCGGCGCCCTGGCCGGACTGATCTCCGGCTCCGGCCCGACCTGCGCGTTCCTCTGCGAATCGGCGGAATCGGCGGTGGCGGTCGCGGCGGAACTGTCCGGCGCGGGGGTGGCTCGCAGCGTACGCACGGCCAGCGGCCCGGTACCCGGCGCCCGGGTGATCGGCCACGAGGAACCGCACCCGCCGGCGCCCGAACACGGGCCGGGCCCACGCCGCGCCTGATCGCCGGACCCCGGGGCCGCTGCCGGGCACCCCTCCCGGCGGTTCGATAGGTGCCTCCGCATCCGCTCCGGCCATGCGTGAAAGCAGTGGGACCACGCCGAAAGATGCCCATTCGGCGTACCTTCGCATCCGCCCGGCCGTGCGTGGGCTGTGGATCGGCTACGCCCGGCAGCGCCTATCGGGCGCACCCGGCCTTCGCTCCGGGCGTGCGTGGGTTGCGGATGAGCCGCGACCAGCAGTGCCTATTAGGCTGATCTGGGCCCCGTAGAGGCGTGGCCGGCAGCCGGAGGCGGAAGGATCCATGTCCAACCTGATCAACCTCGAACAGGTCAGCAAGAGTTTCGGGATCACACCGCTGCTCGATGGAGTATCGCTCGGTGTACATTCCGGCGACCGGATCGGGGTGGTGGGCCTCAACGGCGGCGGGAAGACCACCTTGCTGGAGGTGCTGACCGGTATCGAGGAGCCCGACAGCGGCCGGGTGAGCCGGCTCGGCGGGCTACGCATGGCAGTGGTCACGCAGCGGGGCGTGCTGCCCGAGGGCGCCACCGTCGGCGAGGTGGTGCTGGCCGGACTGGCCGACGACGCGCCCACCGGCGATATCGCCGAACACGAATGGGCCGCCGACCCGCGGATCCGGTCGGTGCTCGACGGTATCGGTATCGCGGATCTCGGCCTGGATACTTCGGTCACCAACCTGTCCGGTGGCGAACGCCGCCGGGTCGCGCTGGCGGCCGCGCTGGTGCGGGAACTGGATCTGCTGGTCCTCGACGAGCCGACCAACCATCTCGATGTCGAAGGGGTGGAATGGCTGGCCGGACACCTGCTGGCCCGGCGTAGCGCGCTCGTCGTGGTGACCCACGACCGCTGGTTCCTGGATACGGTCGCGACTCGCACCTGGGAGGTGGTGGGCGGCCGGGTCGAAACCTACGAGGGCGGCTACGGCGACTGGATCTTCGCGCGGGCCGAACGCGCGCGCCAGGCCGACGCGACCGAGGCCCGCCGCCGCAACCTCGCGCGCAAGGAACTGGCCTGGTTGCGGCGTGGGCCGCAGGCCCGCACCTCCAAACCGCGCTATCGGGTGGAGGCCGCCGAGGCGTTGATCGCCGATGTGCCGCCGCCGCGCGATTCGGTCTCGCTCGCCGCGTTCGCCAAGAAGCGTCTGGGCCGGGTGGTGATCGAACTCGAGGACGCCACCCTCGCCACCCCGGACGGCCGGGAACTGGTACACGATCTCACCTGGCGGCTCGCCCCCGGGGAACGGGTCGGTCTGGTGGGGGTGAACGGATCGGGCAAGACCACGCTGTTGCGCGCGCTCGCCGGTGATATCGACCCGGTGTCCGGGAAACGGATCCAGGGCCAGACCGTGCGCATCGGCTGGTTGCGCCAGGAACTCGACGATCTGCCCACCGAGATGCGGGTGCTCGAGGCGGTGCAGGAGATCGCTATGCGCATCACCCTCGGGGAGGGCGGCAAGGCGCTGGAGCTCTCGGCCGGGCAACTCGCCGAACGGCTCGGTTTCACCCCGGCCCGCCAGCGCACGCCGGTGCGGGACCTGTCCGGCGGCGAGCGGCGGCGCCTGCAACTCACGCGCATCCTGATGTCCGAGCCCAATGTGCTGTTGCTGGACGAACCGACCAACGACCTCGATATCGACACCCTCCAGCAGCTCGAGGATCTGCTGGACAACTGGGCCGGAACCCTGGTGGTGATCAGCCACGACCGCTATCTGGTCGAGCGGATCTGCGACAGCACCTGGGCGCTGTTCGGTGACGGCGCGCTCACCAATCTGCCCGGCGGGATCGCCCAGTACCTGCGCCGCCGCGCCGAACTCGCGACGGGCGGTTCCACCCGGGCGACGCAGTCCGGTCCGCAGCCGGTGGCGGCGCAGACCGATTCCGCGGCCTACCGTGCGGCCCGTAAAGAACTGACCCGGCTGGAACGGGCCATCGACAAACTGGGCGAGCGGGAGACGGCCCTGCACGCGGCGCTGGCCGAGGCCGCTACCGAACCCGAGAAACTGATGACCCTGGGCGCCGAACTCAAGGACGTCCAGGCCCAGAAGGAAACGGCCGAAGAGCGCTGGATGGAACTCGCCGACCAGGTATGAGCGACCCGGTGTTCAGTGGTTCTCGGCCGCCGGGCCGGTCTCCCCGGTGATCGGCAGGCTCGCCTCGACGAACTCGCCGCCGAAGGGAGTGAGCGCGATACCGCGATGCTGCAGTTTTCCGCGTCCACCGGCCTGTTTCAGCAGTTCGATCGCGGGTGCCTGGGCCTCCAGCAGTTGGTAGCGCTCGGGCGTGCCCACCGGTTCGGGCAGCAACTCGATCAGCCCGATCCGGCGCAGATTGGCCAGGTAACGCTGGACCCGCTCGGGGTGGCGCAGCCCGGCGTGCTCGCCGATCATGCTGACCCCGATCTCGGCCGTACCGGACGCCTGCTCCGCCTTGCGGGAAGCGCGCCGGGCCCGGCGGCCGCCGCGGACGGTCACGGCCGGCTGGGGCCCGTCCAGGCGTAGCAAACGCAGGATGCGGGCCTCGTCGGAGGTGAGCTCGGCAAGGATGCGGGCGAAGGCCGGATGGCCCTCGTCGGCGGCCCGGGGGCTGGCGGCCAGGCGCAACAGCGCGGCCCCCTGTTCGCGCAGTGATCGTTCGGTCGGGTTGTCCAGAGCCGACGGTTCCGCCGCCGCGACACCCAGCGCCCGGCGCAGCGCCTCCTGCGCCTGCGTAACCGCCTCGGTGCGGATCTCGGCCGGCGGAAGCCCGGCCATACTGCCCCGCACCACGGTCTCGGTGATATCGAGGGCGGTGTGCACGCCCCAGCGGGCGGTGCCCGATACCGCCGAGGCCGCCACCCGCGCCACTCCGCTCACCGCGCGCACCGTCGCGGCAGGGCCACCGGGCCGCCCGCTCCCACCGGCCCGACCGCTACCGTCGCGCCGCTCGGGCTCGTCGCTGTCCCGCGTCTGCCGTTTCACAGCCATGTCGTCGCCACCCCCGTTCCGAAGACCAGGATATGCGCGTATCCGGCGAACAGCCCCAGCACGCCGCCGTGCACGAAAAGCAACCACTCGTCCTGTTTGATGGCGGCCCGCAGCATATCGACGAAATCGTTGGGCGACAGTTCCGACATCTGCTTGGAGATATAGGCGCCGATCTGCTTGCCCTGGCGCACGTTGAAGTCCTCGTCGGCGAAGGCGAGCGGCGCGATGGCCATCGCCTCGGTGGTCAGGGTCTCGGTCAGTGTCCGGTAGTCACGGCTGCCGAGTACCAGTTTCACCGCCCCGCGAGCCGGCCCCAGCGCCCGGTCGGCGGCGGGTCGCAGGGTGTCCTCCAGCATCTGCAGGGTGCGGTCGGATTTCGGGCCGTTGAGCAGTTCGTCGCCGATATTGGCGACCGTCATCACCTGGGTCGAGACCAGCTCGGCGTATCCGGTGGTGATCTCGTCCTGGCGTTTGATCAGCAGGCCCTGCCGCCACGGGCACCACCATTTCGGCTCGGCGGGCGCGAAGATCATGTTCAGGCCCACCCAGTTGACGACCCAGCCGATGATCACCCCGCCGATCGGCAGCACCGCCAGCGTGGACCAGCCGGTGAGATGCAGTATCGCGACCAGCACCACGCCCATCGGGGCCCCGAAGTACAGGCCGAAATTCTGCATGAACCGCAATTCCTTGGCGCCGAGCACCTGGAACAACTGATTGAGCAGTTGCGGCCGGGCCTGGAAATAACGAATGACCATCTGTTTGACATCGAGCAGCTGATCGATGTTGGCGCCCAGTTCGGTGGTGAGTTCGCGCAGAATATCCGGCAGCTGCTGGCGTACTCTTTCGTGCACCATCTCCCGTACCTGGGCGGGCAGGTTGTACCAGAGCTGCGGATGTTCGCGGCGCAGGATCGTCTCGACGATATCGCGGATCTGGGTCTCGGCTGTCCCCGCCAGATGCTCGGCGAGGACGTCGGGTTCCAGTTCCCGGTAGAAGTCGGTGACACTGCCCAGTTTCGAAAGCCCTTTGTCGACCGCGATACTGGCCATCTTGTCGGCCCGCGAGGGGACGATGCCCTGCCAGCCGAAGCGGCCGTCATGGCTGAGCAGCGGCAGGATCTGGATGCGCTTGGGCAGGTACGGGTACAGATACCGCAGACCGGGTAATCGGACACCGTGAAATGCGATCGGCCGGAACAGCATCAGCACACCGGTCCAGTTGGTGACGTAGCCGATGACTCCGGTGAACAAAGGAATGGTCAGCAATTCCAGGAGGATCGTCGGGTGCACCCCGAATACACTCTCCAACACGACACACCCTCCTGCTCCGGTGATCGCAGCCTCACCGGGATCCTCAAATTAGCACCACTGCCGAACGACGACCGCGCCGCGGCGGACGTCCCGGCGGCAGCGCGTGCGGGCCCGGCACATCAGTGTCCCAGACGAGAGCCGGATTCATGGTCCGGCGGCGAGTGATCGCGGCGAATGGGCAATAATCGGTGAGCGGATTCGTTCATCTGGCGATATCGGAGTAGACGTGGCAGACGACAGGACCGGACAGGAGACGCCCCGGACCGGTTCCCGTGCCGTGCAGCGCAGCGGGTCCCCGGCGGCCGTGCGGGCGCCGGGAATCGCACGCGGTGCGTCGCGCAACGGTGCGCGCCCGTCCGCCTCGGATGTCGAACGCCGCCCCCCGTCGAGTGTGGAACGCAGCGCCGATGTCGAACAGCGGCAGATCAGCAACGAGGCCCGTCTCATTCGCGGTGTCTTCCGGGCGGCCGGCCTGGCGGCGGGCAGTGTGGTGCGCGGGGGCCAGTGGGCGGTCAACACCTCCTACGAGATGACCCGGGAGATCACCCAGGCCGCCCTGGACGGGGAATCCTCGGCCGAGATCGCCGAGCGGACCGGTAACGCGCTGCGCTCCATCGCGCGCAATGCCCTCGGCGTCACCGAGGGGTCGGTGCGCGAGATCGTCAGCTACGTCCCCACCGGGCAGACCCCGCCGCAGCAGACCGTGGCGGTCGGTTCCTACCTGCGCTCGGCCAGCGTCGCCGAATTGCGCAGGCGTGGAGACGCCCTGCTGGCCCGGTCGGCCGATGTGTACTTCACCGAAGAGGTGCATCCTGCCTATGACCGGATCTTGGACGAGCTGGCGCCCGACGAGGCCCGCATCCTGCGCTACATGGCCCTCAACGGGCCGCAGCCGACGGTCGATGTGCGCACCAACCGTCCGCTGGGTATCGGGTCGGAGTTGATCGCCGGGGGGCTGACCTCGGTGCCGGAGCAGGCCGGGGTTCGGTACATGGACCGCGCGCGCTCGTACCTGATCAACCTGAGCCGGTTGGGCCTGACCCATAATTCCGACGATCCGGTGGTGCTGAGTCGCTATATGGTGCTGGAGGTCCAGCCGATCGTGGAGACGGCACTGAAAAAAGCGGGCCGCGCACCGAAAATCGTCCGCAAAAGCTTGCGTCTGACGGAGTTCGGAGAGGATTTCTGCCGGACCTGCTTCACCATCGGCAACGGCGAACGGCCCTGATATCGGCCCTTCGGGAAACCGCGCTCCAACGGGTCTACCTGGTGTTTTTCCTAATCGGTGATCTGTGCCCGGAGTCCGTAATATCGCCGACGCAGGATAGCAATCCGATACAGATCTGATTTACCTCCCAATTTGTCCATTTCAGGTGGGATGGTGGAGAGATGGACCACGGCGAGGAGCGCAACGATCCCGGGCCGCGTCCGGGTGGTTTTCCGCGGCGGCCGGGCCAGAGCAGTGACACCATGCCCTACTCCGGCGCCGCGCTGGCGGCGGCGTTGGGAGCCGGACTCGACGTCTCGCTGCCCCCGCGGCTCGAGCCCGAGAGCGATGTGCCGCTGACGATGGGACCGATGCGTCCCGGCGAACGATCCGGGGTGAATACCGTGCAGACCGACGACGTCCTTGCGATACATCGATTGAAATTCCGCTACCTTCGCGCACTGGACACCAAACTCTGGGAAGATCTCGCGGAGACGCTGGTTCCGGAGGCGACGGCCACCTATAGCGAATACTTGCAGTTCGAATCCCGGGAAGCATTTCTCACATTTCTGCGCAATACCCTCGGGCCACATGTCATCACCGAGCATCGCTGCGATCATCCCGAGATCGATGTGGACGGAGACCGGGCCACCGGGATCTGGTACCTGTCCGATACCGCGCTGATTCCGGAGAACAATATGCTGCTGCGCGGCTCGGCCTTCTACAACGACGAATATGTGCGCTGTGACGACGGCCTCTGGCGCATATCGCGCACCGGATACGAACGCACCTACGAGGTGGTGCTCTCGCTCAGCGACCTGCCCAGCCTGCGGCTGACCGCCAACCGCTGGGGATTGATCCAGCAGACCACGGGGGTCGAAGAGGTAGAGCGGGTGCCGCGCGACTACCGGGAGGCGAATACGCAGGCGGGTAACGGCGAGGTCGACACCGGCCGCGAGCACCCGGGCCCGGAGAACCGAGCGGCCGGTTGAGCCGGGTCAGTCGGCGGCGGCGACCAGCGGTTCCAGCGTGAGGTCCGGCATCTCCTTCTGGATGTACTGCAACCGCCATTTATCGCTGAACACGGCCAGGATCGCGCCGTCGCTACGGGTGAACACCTCCACCCCGCGCTGCCGGTCGAGTTCGGGCGCCGATTCGGCGTCGGTGCGCCGGGCGATCGTGTACGCGAGGTGGTCGAGCTGGGTCTCGACCCCGAACTCACCCTGCATACGCGCCGTCACCACTTCGAACTGCATGGGCCCGACCGCCGCGAGGACCGGGGAGGCATCGCCGCGCGAATCGTTGCGCAGGACCTGCACCACCCCTTCGGAATCGAGCTGGTCGATGGCCTTGCGGAACTGCTTGTACTTGCCCGCGCTCTGTGCCCGCAGTGCGGCGAAATGTTCCGGCGCGAACGACGGGATGGGCGGGAACTCGACCTTCTTGTCCACGAACAGCGTGTGACCGGGGGCCAGCGCGGTCGCGTTCACCAGGCCCACCACATCGCCGGGATAGGCGGTGTCCACGGTGGCGCGTTCCCGGCCGAACACGGTGAGTGCGTATTTGGTCGCGAACGGGCGACCGGTCTGGGCGTGGGTGACGACCATGCCGCGTTCGAACTCACCGGACACGATCCGCATGAACGCCAGCCGGTCGCGGTGGGCGGTATCCATACCGGCCTGCACCTTGAACACCACCGCGCTGAACGGATCCGCGGGCTGTCGCGGGGTGCCGTCCACCGCGGCGCGGGAGCCGGGGGCGGGGGCGAGTGCCACGAGGGTTTCCAGCAGCTGCCGGACCCCGAAGTTGAGCATGGCCGAGGCGTAGATCACCGGAGAGGTCTGCCCGGCGAGGAAGAGTTCTTGATCGTGGTCCTGACCGGTGGCCGAGAGCAGCTCGCTCTCCTCCGCGGCAGTACTCCACGGCTCGCCCTCCCGGGCCTCGGCGGCCTCGGGGGTCAGCGACTCCTCCGGCGCGATCGTCGCGCCGCCGGCGGTACGGGTGAAATGGATGTATTCGGTGGGGGCGCCCTCGGGACCGCGCCGTAACAGCCCGCGGAAATCGCCGGCGATACCGACCGGGAGGAACAGCGGAGTCGGCGTGAGGCCGATCCGCTCGTCGATCTCGTCGAGCAGTTCCAGCGGGGCTCGGCCCGGCCGGTCCCATTTGTTGATGACGGTGATCACCGGGATACCCCGGTGCCGGCACACCTGGAACAGTTTCAATGTCTGCGGTTCCAGGCCCTTGGCGGCATCGATCAGCATCACCGCGGCGTCGACCGCGGTCAGCACGCGGTAGGTGTCCTCGGAGAAATCGGAGTGACCGGGGGTGTCGACGAGATTGATCACATTGTCGATCTCGGAGCCGGCGGCCCGGTAGTTGAACTGCAGCGCGGTGGAGCTGACCGAGATACCGCGCGCCTTCTCCATCTCCATCCAGTCCGACACCGTCGATTTGCGTCCGGCCTTGCCGTGGATGGCGCCCGCCTCGGCGATCTTGCGCGCGTGGAGCGCGAGAGCTTCGGTGAGCGTCGATTTACCCGCGTCGGGGTGGGAGATCACGGCGAAAGTGCGGCGCCGCGACACCTCGGCGGCCAATCCGCGCGCAGCGGGTGCGACGGAGCCCTCGGTGGAGGCGGTCAACGGAAACAACCTTTCGGACGATCGGGGCAACCTGTCCAGGCTACGCGACGGTGTTGACCAGGCGTCGACGTGCCGTCCCGCTACCCGATTCAGGAGTTATGCGGGGACTGAGTTACAGTATTCGGGTTGTCTCGGCGAGGGTTCGCATTTCTGCGGCACCGTGATCGACGCGGCGCGGCTTCCGGCCGCCTCCGATCGGTCTTCGCCTGACGAGCAGACCAACCGACCAGGGGCGCGATTACCCTGGCACCGCCCACCAGCCCGGTATAGCCGTAGGAGTTATCCAGTCATGTCCGACGTCAACCTTCTCGAAGCGCAGATCCGCACCGAGTTCGGCAAGGGCGCAGCGCGCCGTACCCGCCGCGCGGGCAACGTGCCGGCCGTGCTGTACGGGCACCAGTCGGACCCCCAGCATCTGTCGCTGGACGCGCTGTCGTTCGCGGCCATCCTGCGTCAGCACGGCACCAACGCGGTGCTGAACCTGAACATCGAGGGCAAGAAGCAGCTCGCGCTGACCAAGTCGGTCGTGGTGCACCCCATCCACCGCTACATCGAGCACGCCGACCTGCTGATCGTCCAGCGCGGCGAAGAGGTCACCGCCGATGTGCCGGTCACCCTCACCGGTGAGGCCGGCCCGGGTACCCTGGTCACCCAGGAGGCCACCACCATCTCCGTATCGGCCGAGGCCCTCAACATTCCCGAGTCGATCGAGGTCTCCATCGCGGGCGCCGAGGTGGGTACCCAGATCACCGCGGGAGACATCGAGCTGCCCAAGGGCGTCGGCCTGGTCGGTGACCCCGAGGCCCTCATCGTGAACATCGTCGAGCCCCGCGCCGCCGAGCCGGAGCCCGGGGCCGAGGCCGCCGAGGGCGAGAGCGCCGAATAAAGAACCGGCCTCCTCTCGATGGCCGATACCGCGCCGGCGCTCGTCGTCGGCCTGGGCAATCCGGGTCCCGCCTACGAGCGCACCCGGCACAATGTGGGCTTCCTGGTCGCCGACTCGCTCGCGCAGCGGGTCGGCGGCCGGTTCACCGCCCACAAGAAATCGGGCGCCGATCTACTGCAGGCGCGGTTGGACGGACGACAGGTGCTGATCGCGAAACCGCGGTCGTATATGAACCTGTCCGGCCGGTCGGTGGCGGCGCTGGCCCGGTTCTTCTCGGTCCCGCCCACCGAGGTCGTGGTGATCCACGACGAGCTGGATATCCCGTTCGGTGAGATCCGGCTCAAACGTGGCGGCGGTGAGGGCGGGCACAACGGCCTGCGGTCGGTGTCGGGCGCTCTCACCAGCAAGGATTATCTGCGGACCCGTATCGGTATCGGGCGACCGCCCGGCCGGCAGGACCCGGCCGATTACGTGCTGAAGCCCTTCTCGTCGGTCGAGCGCAAGGAACTGCCGACCGTGGTGGAGCAGGCCGCCGACGCCGTGGAACTGCTGCTGCGGGTGGGGTTGGAAGCGGCACAGAACCAGTTGCACTGACCGCCGGCGATCGAAGGCCTGGGCAATACGATCCACGGCAGCGAGCCCTGACCAACGGTACTCGGACGCGAATACTGGCCGATCAGATCTACACGGTCGCCCCGGAACGGCTCGGTGATTTCCGGGGCAGCCTCGATGGTGATGAACTCGCCGAGCTGGACCGTGCACTGATGTTGAAGCTCGGACTGTTCTGAGATGATCGCCCGGTCTCAGATCCGGGCAGCCAGGACAAGAGCGAAACGGTCGTCGGGATCGGTCCACGCGTGTTCGGTGGCGAAACCGGCGCCGCGTAGTTCGCCGTCGAGCGCGGGCAGACGGAACTTCGCGGAGATCTCGGTGCGTATCTGCTCGCCCCGGGCGAACCGCGCGGTGAAACCGAGATCGGCGACCGTGACCTCCATCTCGCGGGTGGCTTCCAGCCGCATTTCGATCCATTCGTTGCCGGCATCCCAGTGCGCGATATGGCGGAAGGCCTCCGGGTCGAAATCGGCGCGCAGCCGGGAATTGAGGACCCGCAGTACATTGCGGTTGAATTCCGCGGTGATCCCGGCGGCATCGTCATAGGCGGGGACCACGATTCCCGGATCCACCACCAGGCCCGCGCCCAGCAGCAGTTGTTCGCCCGGCTCGAGGACATCGTGGATGCCGGTGAGGAATTCGGCGCGTTCCTCGGGCACCATATTGCCGATGGTCCCGCCGAGGAAGGCGATCATGCGGCGTCCGCCGCGCGGCAGTGTCCCCAGGGTGTCGGTGAAATCGCTGACCACCCCGTGGACCGCAAGGCCGGGGAACTCCGCGGCCACCCCGGCCGCCGAATCCCGGAGCGCGGTGGCCGATACGTCTTGGGGCACATAGGTTTTCAGTGGCCCCTCCGAGGTGAGGGCATTCAGCAGAATCCGGGTCTTGACCGCCGACCCCGATCCGAGTTCGACCAGGACCTCCGCCTGCGCGGTGCGGGCGATCGCCGGCGCGACCGATTCCAGTAGGGCGCGCTCGGTGCGGGTCGGGTAGTACTCGGGCAGTGCGGTGATCTGCTCGAACAGTTCGCTGCCGCGGGCATCGTAGAACCATTTCGGCGGCAGCCATTTCGGGCTCGCGGTGAGGCCGCGCCGCGCATCGGCGCGCAGCGCCGCGGTGAGGTCGGCGTCGGTGAGATGGACTTCCACGATCGGCTGGGTCATAGCGGCAGGCTTTCGGTCGCGGTGGAGCGGCCGAGGTCGAGGGTTTCGACACTCAGCTCGCCGGGTCGGGCATAGACGAGACTCCGATCCGGCAGCTGCTGCCACCGGGTGTCGTCGTCGTAGGGTTCGGAGGACAGCACGGCGAATTCTTCGCCGATCAGCGCGTACAGCGAGTGATAACAGGTCGTGGCCCATAGCGCCGTACCGTTGCTCAGCAACAGGTTCACCCGGGCGCCCGGCGCGTGGTGCAGCACCCCGGTGACCAGCAGTCGCAGTGCCGTGGCGGGAGTTTCGGCCAGCCCCGCCGGGGGTTCGGGATCGAGCAATCGGCGCAGCAGTACCCACAGCGCGGCGGAATCGGTCAGCGCTTCGGCTTCGAGAAGGTGACTCGTCTCGTAGCGGCGGGTCATTCCGGCACGGGTGGCGGCCACATCGAGATCGGACAGGACCGCGGTGAGCACCGAACGCCACCCCGGCACCACCCCGTTGTGGCTGAACGCCCAGTTCTTCCAGAGGAACGGCGCACACGCCGCCCGCTCCACCGGCATACCGACGGTGGCCGAGCGGACCGAACCGAGGACCGCGTGCGAGGTCAACTGTGGCAGGACCTCGTCCACCGCGGGATCGGTCCAGATCGGATCGGCGTTGCGGTAGCGGGTCACCGATGCCGCGCCCGCACTCCACCACGCGACCCCGAAACCGTCGGCGTTGATCGTGCCGCCCCCGCGCATCTCACGGGGCGCCCACGCCTGAGTGCGTAGCGAATGCGTGCCGCGGGTCAGCACTTCGCCCACCGGCACGGGCGTACCCACATAGCCGATATGCCGGCACATCAGGCCTCTTCCGGGCCCACGGTACGGGCCAGCCGGAAACCGGAGAAGATCTGGCGGCGGATCGGGTGATCCCAGTTGCGGAAGGTGCCGCGGCAGGCGACCGGATCGGTACCGAATGAGCCGCCGCGCAGCACCCGGTAGTCGCCGCCGAAGAACACCTCCGAATACTCCCGGTACGGGAAGGCGCGGAAACCGGGGTAGGGATGGAAGCCCGAGGAGGTCCACTCCCAGACATCGCCGATCAGCTGGTGTACTCCGGCGGGGGAGGCGCCCGCGGGATAGGCGCCGATATCGGCCGGCTCCAGATGCCGCTGGCCGAGATTGGCGTGGGCCGATCCCGGCTCGGCATCGCCCCACGGGTAGGAGCGGGTGCGTCCGGTATCGGGGTCGTAGCGGGCGGCCTTCTCCCACTCCGCCTCGGTGGGCAGCCGTTTACCGGCCCAGTTCGCATAGGCCTCGGCCTCGAACCAGCACACATGGACCACCGGCTGTTCCGGGCGCAGCGGCCGCAGGACACCGAAAACTCGTCGCCACCACCGGCCGTCGGTATCGCGTTCCCAGAACTGCGGCGCCGTGAGCCCGGCCTCGTGCCGATGCGCCCAGCCGCGTTCCGACCACAGCTCCCGCCGCTCGTAACCGCCGTCGGCGACGAACGCGAGATACTGCGCGTTGCCGACCGGCGCCGCGTCGATCGCGAATGCGGGAACGTGCACCGGATGCGCCGGCCGTTCGTTGTCCAGCGCCCATGGGTCGGTGGAGGTGCCCATCACGAACTCACCGGCCGGGATCACCACCTCGCCGCGCACCACCGTGCGCGCGGCGGGTGGGGCGGGAGCGGTCAGCGCCGGTGCGCCGGTGCGCAGCTGGTGTGTGGCGAGCATGGTCTCGTCGTGCTGCTGTTCGTGCTGGGCGATCATCCCGAACGCGAAACCGCCCGCGATCAGCCGGTTGCCCTGGAGCGGACTGCGATCCAGCACCTCCCACACCTTGTCGCGTACCGTGCCGACATAGTCTCGGGCCTCGTCGGGACCCAGCAGCGGTAACTGCGGCCGGTTCGGTCGCGGGTGCTTGAACGCGTCGTAGAGTTCGTCGATATCGGGGCGTACCGGGTCACGGCCACCGACGTCACGGAGCAGCCACAACTCTTCCTGGCTTCCGATATGAGCCAGATCCCAGACCAGTGGGCTCATCAGCGGTGAATGCTGGGCGCGCAATTCTGCTTCGTCCACGGAGTCGGTGAGCGCGGCGGTACGCTGCCTGGCCCGGATGAGGGTGGCCGCGATGTGCTCGCGCAGGCGCTCGGTCTCGATGAGGTCGGCGTTCGGCCGGGTGCGGGTCACGATGCTGCTCCGCTCGTCGACGGGTGTTCGGTGGGATCGGTGGAACGCGCCGGTTCGCCCTGGCCGGTCTCGTCCTGTGGTGGCCGCCCGGCGGCGCAACGGCGGATCGCGGCATGTAGCCGGGGCTCCGGGCGGGCGCTGTGGGCGGCGGCGGCCTCCAGGACAGCGCCGGCCGCTGCCCGCAGCTCCGGCTCGGCGAGGCCGTACCGGGCGGCATCGTGCCAGCGTCCGGCGGTGGCACCCGCCGCGGCCGTCGCGTCCGCGACCGCGGCCGGGGTGGACAGCAGGGCGTCGACGACGGTGATCGGGACCGTCCAGCCGTCGCCGGGCTGCGCGTCGAGATAGCGGACCTCGAAGTATCCGGCGGGCCGGACCGGGGGGAACAGCGTGGTCAGGTGGTATCGCAGGTCGCCGATATCGGGGCGGCGGCCGATCACCTCGTCCAGCGCGCCGGACAACCAGTCGCCGAAGGTCACCTCCGGTGGCGCTGCCCAGGCGACCCCTTCGGTCGGCTCGGGCCGGCGGACACACAGCAGCGGGGCGTCCAGCGCCCAGCGGGCATAGCCGGTGACCGGATCGGGCCAGTCGGCGACCGGCGGGCAGGCGCGGGCCGGGTCCAGGTGCAGCCAGGTGCGCATGCGCTGAGAGGCCCATTCCCCGGTGGGTGCCCCGCGCAGCACCGGCGAGCACGCGAAAGCGGCGATGAGGGCGGGGCCGACGGCGTGCAGGGCGGTCCAACGGGCGGTGAGGTCGGCGTGGTCGGCGCCGATATCGACACTGACCTGGGCTGCTGCCGTATTGCTCATCATCAGGCGCCCGTAAGGGCCGATACGGGTGAAGTAGTGCTCCATCGCCCGGTACCGCGGCAGCCCCAGCTGACATCGGGGGGTGCGGGCCGGATCGGCGGCGGCGGCGACCATCCGGATGGACCGGGTGCCGAGGAGTTCGCGCAGCCGCTGTTCGTCGGCGCGGAGCCGGGCACACAGGTCGGCGGCGTCGGTGACGGCGATGCTGGAGAGTTCGATCTGCCCGCCGGGTTCGACGGTGACCCGGCTGCCGCCGGGTAACGGGCGGGCGGGGGAATCGGGCGCGATGGCGCGTGGTGCGTAGGGGCCCAGGGCCTGGGCGAGCAGTTCGGTCGAGGGCCGGGGCCCGGTCAACAGGTGGTGGGTCTCGTCCGGGGCCGGCCGTCGTGCGCCGCGGCGTGCCGTACGACCGGTACGGCAGACGGTGAACCATTCGAGTTCGGCGCCGATGAGGCCGGGTGGGCCCAGTTTGAAACAGACGCCCCCGACAAAGGCTTCGGCCGCCGCGCGGCTGGACAGGGCAGGGTGTGCTCGTAGGTCGCTGGTCGATTCCGGGTGTTCGAGCGTGACCGCCATACCAACCTCCGTGCGGCTTCTCGCTGGTTCGTATCTCGTGTTCGGTGCGGGTAGTGCCCGAGTATGTGTTCAATTGTCGGTTCGTCTTCGATCGACGGCGGGGCCCCGGCCGGGCCGGCGGGCCTCGCGTGGAATCCAGAGTAGCGACGGGGGCGGACACGTTTGCGCCGCGAACGGGTCACGGATCCGGCATAGTCTCGGATGCATGGTCGATGAGCAGCGAGTACGCGATGATACGCCCGGGGTCGGGGCCGGGGCCGTTTTCCTGGACAGCGCGGGATCCTCGCTCCCGCCACGGGTGGTCACCGAGACGGTGATCGCCCATCTGCGGCGGGAAGCCGAGATCGGCGGATACCGGGCCGCGAACGAACGGCTCGACGAGCTGGCCGGGGTCAAGGACGCCATAGCGACCCTGCTGAACACCACCCCCGACACCATCGCCCTCAGCGACAGCGCCACCCGCGCATGGTCGGACTTCTTCTACGCCGTTCCGCTACATCCGGGCGACCGGATCCTGCTCTCCGGGGCCGACTACGCGAGCAACGCCATCGCCGCCTTGCAACGCGCGCGTGCCACCGGCGCCCGGGTGGAACAGATCCCCAGCGACGACGTGGGCCGGATCGATCTCGACGCTTTGGCCGCGATGATGGACGAACGGGTGCGGCTGGTCTCGCTGCTGCACGTGCCCACCAACGGCGGACTCGTGAACCCGGTGGCCGCCGCGGCGCGGATCGCGCGCGAGGCCGGCGCGTTGGTCCTGCTCGACGCCTGCCAGTCCGCCGGTCAGCTCCCGCTGGATGTCGCCGAACTGGGAGTGGACGCGCTGTCGGCCACCGGCCGCAAATGGTTGCGCGGGCCCCGCGGCACCGGGTTCCTCTACCTGCGGCCCGAGCTGGCGGCCGCGATGGAACCGGGCCGGCTCGATCTGCACAGCGCCCAGTGGACCGGTCCGCAGGAGTACCGGATGGCCGCGGACGCGTCGCGCTTCGAGTTCTGGGAACACGATGTCGCGGCCCGGCTCGGACTCGGCGCGGCGGTGCGCTACCTGCTCGAGCTCGGCCCTGAGGAGGTGTACGCGGCGATCGCCGAACGTGCCGAATATCTGCGGGGCGCGCTCGGCGATCTGCCCGGGGTGACGGTCCGCGATCTGGGAGTGGAGCACAGCGGCATCGTCTCGTTCACGGTGGCCGGTACGGCGCCGGTGGAGGTCCGGGACCGGCTACTGGGCAAGGACATCACAGTGACGGTCAGCCACCGCGGGTCCACACTGCTCGATATGTCCGCACGAGGGCTGGATTCGGTGGTCCGGGCATCCCCGCACTGTTTCGTCGGCTACGACGAACTCGACCGGTTCATCGGTGCCGTCTCAGCGCTGTAGCGGATCTCGGCCGAGCAATGAGCGCAGCCGGGCGAGGACGCCCGGGGTCTCGGGTAGCACAGCGGTGTCCACGATCACCGGTGTGATGGTGCGCAGGATGCGCAGTTGTCTGCCGGGTAGGTGCGTCGTCGCCGCGACGATCACCGCGTCGGCTCCGGTCCGGTCCAGTGTGGCGCGCAGTGTCGTGAGATGGTCCGGGCCGGGGTCGGCCGGAAGCTCGACCACCCATCGGAGCCGGTAGCCGTGGGCGATGGCGGCCAACCGCAGCCGCGCGGTCGCGAATCCGTGATGCCCGCACAAATCGGTGCGCAGGTAACCGATAGCGGTCGGCTGCCCGCCCGGTGCGGGCCGGGAAACGCCGGGTTCGTGATCGGTCACCGGTAGCCCTCTGGGGTCGCGGGTATCCACCGATCCACATCGCCATGGCGGTACCACCCGTACGGGTGGACGACCATCAGCCCGCACCGCTCGAGCACCACCGGCGCGCGGAAGCCGATATGTTCCACGGTCGGTGTCACAATCGCGTCGCCACCGAGCAATTCCGATTTCCGTAATGTCCACGGCAGTACACCCGCTGCGGATTCCACCACTACCCGGGCGATGGCGAATCCGTGTGCGCGGGCGATATCACGACATTCGGCTTCGAAATGGTGTTGCGTTGTGCCGCAAAGGCTTTTGCTGAGGTATACGATCGCGAGGGGCATGGCTCCGCCTTTCCTTCAGAGGCGATGGGTGCAGCCCGGCGCAGGGTCCGATTGGGAGTAGCGGCCGCGATCGGACCACCGGTTCCACAACGCTCCAGGTAGTGAAGCCGGTGTCACCCAATGGATTTCGGGGGATTTCCTGCGCCGGGCGCGAAATCAGTAGACCGGAACAGCACGATATGTGGAACCGCCTCGGTGGAGATTCCTGCCCGCTCGGCCCGGCATCCGTGCCGGGCCACTTCCGGCATTGTGTTCCGGGCCGGAGTGTTCCACAAAGCAATTCGATAATTAGGGAAGGTAAGGAAATGGCGGGTGGATCCACACTCCCGAAACGAGCACTCGGCCGCGAGCTGCGCCGGTTGCGGGAACGCAGCGGCACCAACCAGGCTGCGGCGGCACGCGCGATCGAAGTGAGTCCCCAAACGATCGGCCGCATGGAAGACGGGCACGCGTCCCGGCCGACGACGTTGCAGATCAACGGTCTGTGTGACCGGTACGGCGCCTCGGATGCGGAACGCCGATTCCTGCTGGATCTGCTCCAGGATTCACGGACGGCGAAGCAGAGCGGGGGTGGGTGGTGGCGGGCCTACGCCGACCAGATACCCGCCGATTTCAACCACTATCTCGCACTGGAGGAGTCCGCCACACGGGTGACTACATGGCAGGAGACTCTGCTTCCCGGGCTGATGCAGATCCCCGAATACCGGCGCGAGATGATCTGGACCGAAAGCCCACAACTGGCCCCCGTTGACGTCGAACGTCGCATAGCAGTGTCAGAGCAACGGTTGAAAAACCTGCGAAACAGTAAGTTCGAGTTGAACGCGCTCTTGTCCGAGGCGGTACTGCGTCATGGAGTGGGCGGCTCGGCGGTGATGTCGCGCCAGCTCGAGCATCTCCTTGTGCTCAGCGAAGCGGCGAATATCAGTGTTCGGGTCGTACCCTTCCGTGCGCGCAGTCTGGTGGGCCTTCTCGTGCGTTCGTTCGTGTTCCTCGAATTCGAAGCGCTGCCCAACACTCGGCTGATGGACCCACCGGTCGTCTACGTGGAAGGCTTCACCGGCAGCCTCTACCTCGAACGGCGGGAGGAGGTTGTGCAGTATCGGGCCGCCGCCGAGGCGATCGAGCGTGTAGCTTTGAGCGAGCAGGAGACCAGAGCGTTGATCGCGAAGGTTGCGGAGGAGTTCGAGACGTGAAAACTGACCTGAGCGACGCGCGTTGGTTCAAGAGCCGACACAGCGGTCCCTCTCGGGATTGCGTCGAAGTGGCCGGTCTGGGGTCTGGGACGGTTGGGGTCCGAGACAGTAAAAATCCGACTGGTCCTGTGCTCTTGTTCCCCCAATCCCAATGGCAGGAGTTCCTGAGCGCCGCCCGTACAGGAACGTTCGACCATTCGTGAATTAGTTGTCCCAGCTGCCGGGCGGTTGCCCGGACAACGGTCGCGGGTTTACCGGTCGGCAGCACAACGAGCAATCGCAGTGCTCGATGCTTCGAGTGCTCGAACGGACGGCTCGTTCGGGTCCCTGTTCGAGGTGTGCCGAGAGCCAAGTCGCGGTCGCGAAATCTGCTGGAACCAAGCAGCCTGTATGTGCGTCCTATAGTGATGGACGGGTAATCCGCCGCACCGACACAGGGGAGATCCATGCGAACCGTCGACTTCGTCCGTGCCATGCTCGCTACGGCGGTCGCAGCTGTGCTGGCCACCGGGTGTACCTCGGGCACCGAAGGGGCCGCGACCGGGACTACGCCCACTATGACCGAGCGCATCGAGGTCTTTAATCCCTGCACCGAGCTGTCGGATCAAGTCTTGGGTGAGGTCGGGCTGAATCCGGCGACTGAACGGGTCGTAACCGATGCGCCGAGTGGACCAACAAGTTGGCGCGTATGTGCTTGGGAGACGCCCGACAATCTGGTCCGAGTAACCCTTCTATCAACCTCGCACACACTGGACGAAGCCCGCGCCAATGAGGACCTCGTCCAAAAGGTTGATACCACTGTTGGTCCCCGGGAGGCACTTCGCGCCTACGACCGCGCCGAGACCAACGGCAGGTCCTGCTACACGTCCATGGAGGCGCACCAGGGGATGTTCGAGATCAAAGCGTCGTGGTTCACGAAGGCCGGCTGGACCCGTGATATCTGCGAGATATCCGGTGAGTACGCTGCCGCGCTCGAGCCTCACCTCCCCCGGTAACCGCGCTCCGGACGGATCAGGAAGAGGCCCTTCGATATGACCGAACAACAAACGCACTGGCAGAATCTCAAGCAGCAAGCCATCGACGGCGAGCTGCAGATGGATTACGATGCAGGTTCAGCCTTGCGCAATGAATCGGAAGCCCTACTGACACAACTTCAGCGATTCCGCGATGACGCGACCAGCCTCAGCCATCTCGCCGGATACGGCGGCTTGCCTTCTGCGCTCGACATCAAGAAGAAATTCGAGTTAAAAGCAGCGGGCGGGGAGAACGGTGACTCTGCGGTGACGCGACTCGACGAGATGATCGAAGTCGTAACCCTCATGCGCGACACCTACGCTGCGATGATCGGCGAACTCCAGGAGACCGATCAGCAGAACTCCTCCCAGACCGCCGCTGCCGGGGAAGGACTCCACTGATGCCCGCACCATTGCTCGTCGCTGCCGCAGTCGTCGCGGCCGTCGCCACCGTCGATGCCGCAGTCGACGAAGTCACCGGCAACTACGACGAAGCCGAAGGCAACCGGAATCGCGCCTCCGATGCCGCCGGTGTCGCCGAGCAGGAGTGGAGCGGCGACCGGACACATATCAACAACGAATTGGCGCGGGTCAGCGCGGGTTTCGATGGCGAGTACGCCCCGGCCACCGCTACCAGGGAAGCGTTCAAAACCTGGACGCATCAGCAGATCTGGGAAGCGCTCAACGGTAACTCCGAGCTTCCGGCCGTGGCCTCCGCCGATATCAATGCCGGTGCGGACGGCTGGCGGCGGCTTACCGGGGATCTTTCCGCCGCGCTCGACACCTTCGGCAAGAATGTCGACACGGTGATCAACGACAAATGGGGCGGTCAGTCCGCGAACGCGGCGATCGAGGGCACGCGCACGTTCACCACCGAGGCCCAGAAGCTGACCAAGAGCTTCGAAATGGTCGCCAATGGCATCGACCTCATGCAGGGCTATCTGGCCCAGGCGAAGATGTCGATCGTTCCACCGGTCGAGGTGTCCGGGTTCGACGAGTTCGTCGGCCATATTCCCGGTAACGGTGTCGTGAAGGCCGCCAAGCATCGCGCCAACGAAGCGCAGGCGCAGGCGCAGGATCTGATGATCGAGTTCTATCAGCCGGGTGTCACGGCCGTCGATACCAAAACGCCGGTGCTGCCGGTGACGAAAAGCCCGGTCGGCGATGGCCCCGGCGGTCCACAGCCGGCCGGACCCGCGGGTACTCAGAACCCCGTCGGCACCAACCCGGCGGGGACGAATCCGAGCGGCACGAACCCGGCGGGCACGAACCCGCAGGACACGGCCACGCCCGGTCAGGAGACACCGCAGGATTCGGCGACCAACCCCGCCGGCACCGAAACACCGGCATCGACCACCCCGTCGACGGCAACGACACCGGCGAACACCGTGCCGCTCGAGGAACCGGTGGGCCGGCCGAACACCACCACACCCGGATCGCCGAGTGGCGCGCCCATGGTCGCCACCCCGGGTGGCCAACAGCCCGCGGGCACCCCGGGCCGCACCGTCAGCGGAACGCCCGGTAGCCCGAAGCAGACGACCGGGCCCGTAACCCGCTCCGGTAGCCCGGCCGCTACCCGTGGAATGTCCGGGATGCCCGGCGCAATGGGCGGTGCCGGTGGGCAACGCGGTCGTGAGGAGGACGACGAACACAAGACACCCGATTACCTCGTCCAGGACCGCGCCACCGAACTGCTCGGCGAACAGCCGCGGGTGCTCCCGCCGGGCGGGGTCATCGGCGCATGACGGAGTCGGGTCCGAAAGTGGTAGCACGGCGTGACCACGTAGGTTTCTCGCTCATGCGCAATGGACACCACATGAGCGAGTCGGACGCGGCGGGGGGAGTGCGGAACCTTCGCCTGCGCTGCGATTTCCGCATCAGCGCGTCGGCCGGTCGCCGGCTCCGTTCATGCCCCATGGGTACCGCATGAACGGACCTCGCTGGCAGTTGGACGGTTACGATTTCACGCTGGCCCTCGAGGCCATGGGACGCGACCGTTTACCGTATCCGCTGGAGTACCAGCCGCATCGGATGGCGCACGACGACGACTTCCGGCGTTACCGGCAGCAGTGCGCACGCCGGTTGCAGAAAGTATTCGACGAGCCCCTCTACCGGGCGCTCACCGTGCTGCTGGAACCCGAGATCCGCGTGGAGATCTACGGCGTCCACGGCCCTCGGCAGAACACCGCGGTACGGATGCACGCCGGAGTCGTCGGACGAGTCGCCGTGCTGGCCAGGCAGTTACCCGGACCGGCACGAAATTCCGGCGGCGATATCGTCCTCACCCAGCTTCGTACCGACCAGCTGGCTCCCCAGCTGGTCGCGGGCCTGCCACAGGCGGCAACCGGCGGTCACCCACCCATCCGTGCCCGACGCAGCGACCTGAACGCACCTGTGTACTCCCAGCATCCGACGCGGCTGTCTCCGGTGGAAGATCTGCAGCGTTTCTTCCGCCGCCCCCGTGCCGGAACCGGCGAGATCACCGTCTACCCGGGCTACACCGTCGACACGCGACCCACCGGCGACGGGTACGCCTTCCTCTGGCTCGACTACCCGGACGACGGACGCTATCTGCTGCACAACCACAACACCGACGATTTCACCCTCACCCCTGGACCACCCGACGAAGTCCTGCAGCAACTCCGCAGCCGTCTGGATACGGTCTACCGAGTCCGGACCCGCACCGGTCGATGAAGTACGACGGGACTGCCGAAACGGGCGATGATTCGAGCTGCCGAGGCTGCCAGGATTACTCGAGTCCAGTCGACGACTCGACAACAGGGTGTCTATCGAAAGACTCCGTCAGCAGCGTGGATTCATTGCCGGGAATTCCTTTCGATTCTCCCCGGTATTCGACGACACATGTGCGCCCGTCCCCTCGGAACGGGCGCACCGGTTCGGCGGTTCAGGCGTTGACCGGGATCGACAGGACGACCTCCTTCTCGTTCTCCGGCAGGTAGTGCGCTGTGACGATCCGGCCCACCTGCACGTTCCCGATCGCGGTCGGGGGCAGGAACTTCTCCGAGCAGGTGCTGAAGGTGCTGCCGTCGGGGCGGGTGACCACCAGCCCCACCGCGACTTTGGAGTATCCGTCGCGGATCTCGCCCGGGACGGTGAGCGACTGGACCACCGCCTGCGCCGCGATACCGCGGGCGGCGATATCCACCTTCGCCTGGGTGGTGAACCCCTTGCGGATCAGGGAGTCGTTCATCACCCGCTGTGCCGCCGCGCTGTCGCCGGACAGATCCAGCTCGACGATGCCGGGCCGGTCCGGCCGGTAGCGGACGGGCAGCACCACACCGGGTGCCAGCAGTGCGAGTTCGGTGAGGGGAACCACCGTTTTCGCCGTGGCGTCGAATCGCCGGCCCTGCGCGCCTTCGACGCTGAACTGGATCCGGATCTGCGGCTGGTCGTTGAGGGTGACTCCGGTGGGGGCGAATGATCGCACCGTGCCCAGGCCCAGTGGTGCGTCGCGGAATTCGCCGGTGTTGCGGCCGGTGAGAGCGGTGACAATGCCCGTGCCGGTGAACGCGAAGACCATGACGACCAGAGTGGACGCGATGATCGGCAGGGCCAGGAATCCGTTGAGCCAGGCCATCGCGGCCGGTTCGTAGACGCTGGTGGGTTCGTAGGTCAGGCCGTGCCAGAGGTAACCGGCGACAGCGAGGGCTCCGACGGCGAGGGCAGCGGTACGCAGGGTGCGGATCATGGTTGTCTCCTGGTGGTTGTGGTCCGGATACCTGGCCACCTCGTCGCCCCGGAGGTGCGGGGCGACGAGGAGCCGGATGTCCGGGCCGATCAGCCGCCGACGACGGTCGAGCAGGCGAAGGTGATCTCGAAGGCCGCGGTGGCGGGCGCGGCGAGCGGGTTCGCCATATCGGGGGCGCTGATGCCCTCGCCGGTCACGGTGAAGGTGTCACCGTCCTTGCTCACCTGGGCCGATCCGCCGGGCCGGCCGTTGCCGTAGCCGACCGCGTAGGGCATCCCGGAGGATCCGCCCTGGCTGCCGGCGATGGCCACCGCCTGCACGGTTTTGTCGTCGACGATGCTGGCGCTGACGCTGAGCTGTCCGTACTGCGCGTTGTTGTTGTCGGTGAGTGCCAGCGCCAGGGTGTTGCCCTGCTTCGCGCACGTGGTCTCGAAATCGCCCGCCAGCGCTTTCCCGTCGACCAGTGCGGCCGATTCGCCGTCGGCGGTGTCCCCCGCGGGGGCCGCGACCGATGAGCTCGGGGCGGCGGGGGCGGCGGTGCCGGTGTCGTCGCCGCAGGCGGACAGCAGCAGGGTCGCGGAGGCGGTGAGGGCGATGGCGCCGAGGCGGAAGATCGTGGTGCTCATGGTGGGTCCTGTTCTCTCGGTGTTCCGGCCCGGTGTGCCGGCCGTTACGAGAAATCTAGGAATCCCCGCGCGCCTACCGATCCCAACTTTCGGCACCTCCACACCGGCGAAACTCCGATAACCTGGGCACATGCGACGACCGCGGGCCATGGTGCTCGATGAGGTGTGGCGCGGTCTCGAGGGCGTCGAGGCGTTGAGCGGCCCCCAGGGTGGACCGCTGCGCCGGACCGTGAAATTGATCCTCGACCCGCTGGTCATCCGGCCGGTGCAGTATCCGGGCTGCGGGGGAGCGGTATTGACGGCCGACGGCGCGACCCTGCTCGCCGCTCGCGTCTACGCGCACGCCGACGCGTTGCGGGCGACCGCGGCCTGGTTCACGCTGCTCAAACAGGTGCGTCGGCGGTTGCGAATCACCGAGGGTACCGCGCAGGATCGCTACTTCCAGCGGTGTTTCGAGCTGGCCGCCACCCGGGGCCATCCCGATCCCCACCGTGACCGCGTACGCGCCGAGGCGGTACTGCGCGAGATCCACGGTTTCGCGGCCGGGCGCACCACCCAGGCGCTGAAAGACCATCTGACCGATCCCGCCCGGGCCGCGCTGCTCGACGACCTGCTCACCACGGCCTGGGGCCGCCGTCCGCCGCCGCCGGGGGTGCCGGTCGCGCACACCGCGCAGCTGCGGCAACTGCTGGACTGCGCGGTCGCCTCCCGCACCGACACCGATACCCGCTCCGGTAGGCGCCTGCTCGCCCGGTTGGCCGCCGCGAATGCGGGGACCCATACGGGGATCGAGTTGTGGCTGGCCGGAACCAAGGACGCGGCCGGCGATCTCGCCCGATACCGGGCGAAGGAACTCGGCCTCACCGCCCATCCCACGCCGCGCCGCCCGGCTCTGGGGGATTCGGCGTCCACCGCGACGCTGGGGTTGCCATTCGATCGCACCGTGCACGAACGGGTTTTCACCGTCCTGCAGGTCTCCACCGAACGCGCCGAACTCCCGCCGATCCCGGACCTGGTCACCACGGAGATCGCGCGCAGTTGCGCACCGTGGGCACTGCTCGGCGAATCGCTGCGCCTCACCGCGGCCGTCGGGGTCGAACTGGCGCTCGGTCTGGTGCCGATCACGCCACCGGGCCCGCGCCGCTCGGCGGCGGACACCGGCGCGTCGGCCGCGCATCGGGTGGTGAACGGTCGCTGGCAGCGCGAAGCCTATGTGCTGCAGGCCCGGCGGCTGGCCGTCCATCCGCTGCCCGGGGACGCCGGCCCGCTCGCCGCCATCGCCGCCGAACTGCGGACTCCGTGGCGTCCGTACCTGCGGCGCCTGTGGGTGCGGTTGCACGGGCGCGATGTCCGGGAGCTGCCGGTCACCGAGCCCGACGAGTTGTGGGATCTGCTCGACGGGGTGGCCCGCTCGGTGGTGCTCGATCACCGCACCCGCGTCCGGAAAGCCCTCAGTGCGCGGGCGGCGCGAGAACCGGATACGGCCGAACCGAGGGCGGTCTGATGGTCGACAGTGTGCGTATCGAACGAATCGGGCCGGGGCTGTGGAGGATCGCGCCCCCCGGCGCGCCGACCCCGGTCGATGCCGACCCCGGTCTGGACACCGCTGTACTGGAGGTCGGCGGCGGCCACTTGAGCTGGAGTGTGCTGGCGGGCCGGCAGGTTCCGGCGGCGACCCTGCACGATCTGGACACCGCCCAGGAATGGTTGTGGGCGCTCTACGGGGCCGAGATCGCGGTGGCGGCCGACGAGTACACCGGGCCCGTGGAATTGCCGGCGCGCCCGGAGCGGCCCGAACTGGCGGCCGCGGTGCGCCGGCTCGGCTACGCCCACTGGGCCGCGCGCTGGTGGCCTGCCTCGACGGTGGACGGTATCCCGGCGCTGGACGTGGCCGAGCTCGAACGCGAAATCGCGGAATTGAGCGATTTCTGCGAGAGCGTGGTCGACGGTGCCGATGCCGCGATACCGGACGAATCCGTGGAGGTCACCGATGGGGCAAATCCGGCGGACCGCTTCGGGGCCGATGAGGTCGGGCGTGCTACCGACTACGCGCTGGCCGCGGGTGGACAGCGCGAGGAACAGGCGGCGCTGGTCCTCGACCGGGGAACCGCGGGCTGGGACTGGCGGTACTGCCCGCCCGGTGTGGTCGACGCCTCCGAATACTCGGTTTCGTGGGAACTCGTGCGCACCGCGGGCGTCAATTCGCTGCGGATCCGGGCCGTCGCCGCCCCGGGCCTGCGCGAGGAACCGCCCGCGTATCTGCGACCGCACGCGCTGGTCCGCACCCCGGCGGGCGACCACCGCGCCGCGCTGGCGCTGGCCGGGGACAATTGGACGGCCGCGGTCGCCGCGACGGTCGGCACGATATCGGGGGTGGAGGTCTATGTGCCGGGGGTAGGCCGGGCGACACCGGTGGGGGCCGGCCGGTCCGAGTCCGCCGACGGCACTGCCGAACCCGGACCGCGAGACACCGGGGGCCCGGCGGCGGATTCGCGGTACCGCGAGCGGATCAGGCGACTCGCGCACGCCCGGCTGCGGCGCGCGGGGTCCGGGCCCGGACTCGGCCCGGCCCCCGACGGCGGGCATCCGGTCGAGGAACTCGCCGATATCACACCCCTGTGGGCCGAGATCACTGCCGCCGCGACGGATTCGGATTTCTGAGATGAGCGCGGAAGAACCGCCCGGACTGGAACTGCTGTACGAGGGCGCGGCAGCCTACCAGCGTGGCGATATCGCCGAGGCGCTGCGGATATTCGAGCACGCGGTGGAGACCACCGCCGACGGGGTACGCACCAGCGCGCTGATCAACGCCGCGAGCATGTACGACGAACTCGGTGACCACCACGGCGCGGCGGTGCGGTACCGCACGGCGCTGGAGCGGATTCCGGCGGACGCCCGCGAGAAGCGGGCCTCCACACTGATCAACTATTCGCAGGCTCTCCAGCATCTCGGCATGCTCGACGAGGCGCAATCGGTGCTGGAACAGGCGCGGGACCTGCTCGCCGGCGCCGCGGATCTGGGTGTGCTGCGGGTGTCGTGCCTGCTCTCGCTCAGCGCCGTCGCGACCCATCGCAGTGAATGGAACCGGGTCATCGAAACGGCCACCGAATCCCTCGACGCGGCCCTGCGTTTCGCGCCCCATCTCACCGGCCATCCATTGATGAATCTCGCCGGGGCGTATTTCGAAACCGGTCGCCGGGAGCTCGGTGTGGATTTCGCGCAGCAGGCGCTGGCGGCGTTCACCGCGGCGGGGGACCACAACGCCGTTGCCGACACCCAGCAGAACCTGGCCCAGATCTTCAGCAGGCTCGACCGGCTCGACGAGGCGGAGGAACTGGTGGTCGCCAGTCAGGCCTACTACGAGCGGGCCGGACTCGGGTACCGGGCAGGGGTCGGCTGGAAGATCCGCGGTTTCCTGGCCGAATGCCGCGGTGAGGTCGATCGGGCCGACGAATGGTACCGGCGCGGCCTCGACTGCTTCCAGGACTCCGGGGCGGTACTCGACGCCGCCTCCGTGCAGTGCCGGCTCGCCACGGTGGCCTATGCGCGCGGGCTGGTCGGGGAAGGACAGCGGTTGCTCGACGCCGCGTTCACCGTCTACGCCGAACGCGGTCTCGGCCTGCAGTGCGCGCAACTCGACTACTGGCACGCGGTACTGGTGCAGATGGTGGTCGACGATATGGATTGCCCGCCCGCCGAACTGCTGGCGCTGGGCCGCGCTCTCGCGGTGCCCGCCGCGATCACCATCGACGCCGTGCGCTACACGCTGCCGGGCGGCAGCCAGCGCGATCAGTGGAACCGGGAGGTCGCCGACCCCGCCGTCCGGCTGGCCTTCCGATTCGCCTACCTCTGCGGGGACGATCGGCTGCTCGTCGATCTCATCGAAACACAGTGCGCGGGAACGACACTGGACGCCACCTCGGGCGAGCGAGCCCCACGCCCGCAGTTCCCGTTGGACAGTCCCGTACCCCCGGCAGGCGACGAATCCGGATCCGGCCCGTTGCATCTGGGCGCCGGTCTCGCCCGGGTCGCGGCGGCGGCCGGTCTGCCGGTTGCGCCGCCCGCGCGGCTGGCCGTGGGGCCCGATGGCCGTATCGCACTCGGGGACTACATCGCGGCCGCCGAACAGCGTTACGGCCGGCGCGTCCGGGAGGATCGGGTGATCGCGGTATGAGCGGCGATCGGAGTACGGCCGATGTGCGCAACGATCGGCCCACCGTGGTGGTGCGGATGGCCGACGCCGGCGATGTGTACATGTCCTGGCGCTGGATCGGATACGACGCCGCGCCCGGTGTGACCGCGTTACCCGGCGACGATATCGACAAGGTGGTCCGCGCGCTGGCGGCCGCGCTGCCGGATCCGACTGTGCCCGGTGGCCTGGAACGCACCCTTACCACCGCCGCCTTCGCCGGGCCCGATACCGAATACCTGCTGGCGCGCGACCTTTCCCGCGCCCTGCTGCCCTACGACCTGGCCGGACAGCTGCATACGCTCTACCGGCAGGGGATCCGGCCGCTCATCCGGCTGCAGCCCTCGCCCCGGGTCGCCCAGGTGCCGTGGGAGATCCTGGCCCCGGCTCCGGAGCTGCGGTTGATCGATATCGCCGATATCGGTCTGCTCGCACCCGCCGGTGTCGTGCACGGGCCCATACGTATCGCGCGTTCCTGGGCCGAAACCCGGGAACTGCCGGTGGTCGCCGTACTGGATCCGCGGATACCCGGCTTCCGCGCCGATTCCGAACTCGGTTCGGTCCTGGGCCGGATGACCCATCCGACACCACTTACCCGGCGTATCGCCGGCCATATCGATTCCGGCCGCCTCCGTCCGGAGGTCGGCACGCCCACCGAGATCTTCCGCCGTAGCGATCTCGACCGGGACTGGCTCTCGCGCACCTTGCGCGCCGGGGCGGCCCGTCTGCTCTACGTCGGCCATGTGACCGCGGCGCCGCCGGAATCGGGTCAGAGCGAGAACTCCGAACTGCATCTGGCCTGCACCGCCGATACGTCCGGTTTCGCCGACCCGCAGCGCACACATCGGCCGCTCTCGGCCAAGGATCTGTTGCTGGGCACCTATACGCTGGCCGCCGAACCCGTGTCGGGGCAGGAATTGTGGCCGGTGCCGAGCCGGGTAGCGCTCGTCGCTTGTGAAAGCGGCGGCGATCTGCGGTTCACCGAGGCGCTCGGCCTGGTCGCGGCCATGATCACCGGTGGCGCCGAACTCGTCACCGCGACCCGCTGGCCGTTACCCACCGATCTGGCCTTCCAGCGCTGGGGTGCGGCGGCGCAGGCCACTCCACTGCAGGAGGTGGTGCGCGCGATCGATACGGCCCACGAGGCGACCGATCCGGTGGCGGAACTCGCCGAATGGCAACGCGACCGGTTGCGCGCCTGGCGCGCGACCGGTGCCGTCGAGGATTCGCCGGTGCTGTGGTCGGCATTCGCTACATTCGCGACCTGATCTCGGTGAGCGGGTCGTGTCGCAATCGAGTAATCGCCGGCCCGCCGCCCTGTCCGCGGCGGTACATTTCTGCCGTATTCGGCCACTACATATGCGGTTTCGCGGGCGCGCCCGGCGGGCGATCCGCCGAAATGTGAATCATTGGTGCCTTTCACATTATGTCGCTGGATAATTTGTTCAGGTATACGATCGGACCGGGTATGGATCCCGCCTTTTCCAGAGGCGATCGGATGCATCCCGACGCAGGGTCCGATGTGCTGTGGCGGCCGTGATCGGACCACCGGTGGCGCGGCTACCCGCCGTGCCGCCGGTGTCCCCGATGGGTCCGGGGGCCTCCCTGCGCCGCCGCGCCGCGTTCTTCGCGGGTTGTCCCGGCCGGGAGTCGCTGAGCGCGAACGTTCCCTACTGGCCCGGCTCCGGTCCGACCAGGCCGGTTATCAAGGCTCGGAGCCCAAGCAGATAGGTGTCCTCGGCCGTGAGCTCGACCCAGCGCGGGCCGAGTCGGGCCAGGTGCGGCAATGCTTCCGGATCCAGATCGGCGAAGACCTGTTCGCGGAAGGTGGGGCGGCCGGCGGCGGCGCGCTGGGCAGAGCGGGCGCGGATGATGATCTCGCCTGCCGTGTAGTGCCAGATGATCCGGTAGGCGCGCACCGCTTCGTCGGGGGTGAGTCCGCAGGCGACAGCACCGTCGATGATCGCTTCGGGGGCCCAGAGCGCGGAGACACCCAGTAGATCGTCGGCGGCGAGGATCTCGACCATCCAGGCGCGGGCGGTGAGCACGTCGTGCATCGCGCACGCGGCGGTGATCATCTGTTCGCGTGGATCTTCGGGTAGTGGTGGCCAATCCACGTGGTCGGCGTAGTCCTCGAGCAGTAGCCGCAGCAATTCGTCCTTATCGCGTACGTGGTGGTAGAGGGCCATCGGGGTACAGCCGAGTTCGGTGGCCACCCGGCGCATGGTGAGTGCGGCCGAGCCGGCGGCGGCGATCACCGCGTCGGCGGCGGCCACGATCTCGGCGCGGGAGATCTTCGGCGGTCTGCCGGTGCGCGGCGCGGACTCGGTCATGAGGCCATCTTGGTGCATCCGCGTTCGAGCGCTGGACACGGGCCAGCCGTCGAGTTACTTTTTATACGTGTATAAAAAGCTTTCCGGTCGATCGACGGTCGCCCTGGTGGCCGTGGCGACGGCCCAGTTCATGGTCGCGCTGGATATGGCAGTGATGAACGTCGCGCTGCCGTCCATTCGCGCCGACCTCGGCTTCGCGCCCCTGGATCTTGCCTGGGTGGTCCACATCTACGCGCTGACCTTCGGTGGATTCCTCTTGCTCGGCGGTTCCGCGAGCGACCTGTTCGGCCGGCGGCGGCTGCTCACCGCCGGGCTCGTGGTCTTCGGTATCGCCTCGCTGGCCGGTGGGCTGGCGCAGCAACCGTGGCAGCTCGTGGCCGCGCGCGCTGTACAGGGTTGCGCGGCCGCGGCCCTGGCTCCGGCCGCACTCGCTGTACTCACCACCACATTCGCCGCCGGCCCTGCCCGGGTCCGCGCGCTCGGTGTCTGGAGCGCGGTGAATGCGGCCGGTGGTGCCGGTGGTGTGCTGGTCGGTGGGCTGCTCACCGAATACGCCGACTGGCGCTGGGTGCTGCTGGTCAATCTTCCGCTGGTAGTGGTCGCGGTGGTCGCGGCTTCGGGCGCAATCGACACCGATACCGGGCGCGCCGTCGGCAACCGGCTCGACCTGCTCGGGGCGCTGGCGGCTACCGCCGGAATCGGTCTGGTGGTGACCGGGGTGATCCGGACCGACCGTTACGGCTGGTCGGCACCGATCACTATCGCGACCCTGGTGGCCGGCGTACTGTTGCTGGCCGCGTTCGTCGTGGTCGAGAAGCGTACTGCCGCACCGCTGGTGCGGCTCGGCTTGTTCGGCAATCGCTGGGTCAGCGGTGCGAACCTGTTCGTGTTCCTCGCCGCCGGTGGTCAATTCGCGGCCTTCTACCTGGTCTCGCTGTACATGCAGCAGGTTTTGGGGATGGGCGCGGGCGCCACCGGGGCAGCCTTCCTGCCTTTCTCGGCGATGAGTGTGGCCGGCACTGTGATCGCCACCAGGGCCGGTGTGGGCGCGACGCCCCGGCCGGCCCTGATCGCCGGCGGCCTGGTCACCGCGGCCGGGCTTCTCTGGTTCGCCGCGATCGGCCCCGGCGGCAGCTTCCTCGGCGATGTTCTGGGTCCGTCCCTCGTATCCGGCCTGGGTATCGGATTGTGCCTGGCCCCGGCCGCGGTGGCGGCCGCGACGGGGGTGGACGTCCGGGAGGCCGGTACGGCGTCGGGTGTGTTCAACAGTTCCCGTCAGCTCGGCGGCTGCGTGGGGGTGGCGGTACTGGCGACCGTGGCCGCGAGCCGGACCGGCACGGCCACCGATCCGGTCGCGTTGAGCAGCGGTTACGCGCGGGCCCTGCTGATCTCGGCCGCGGTCTTCGGACTGGCGGCCGTGGTGGCCGCGGTGGTGCTGCCCCGCGGCGCGGCGTCCGGCGGGGACGACGGGCCGAGCCGCCCTTCCGATCCGTCAGGAAAGCGCGGCCGGGTCGCGGCGTGACAGGCCGGCCGGCGCCGGGGACAGCCGCCGACAGTCCCCCGATCTGTTCGACAAATCTCCACGAAAGGAACCGACCATGACCACGTCCATCGACATGTTCGCTCGCGCACTGAGTTTCCACCCCGACGGCCGGGTACGAGCCGGCGAGCGGCGGATGCGCGAGGGTACCGACGGCTGGCATCTCGCCGCCTTCCACGTCGAAACCGACGCCGACGTCCACGCCGATTACTGGGAGATCCACCCCGGTTCGGAAGAAGCGGTGTGCTGTCTGTCCGGTGCGTTGCGGCTCTATCTACGTCCGGAACACCCCGGCGGCGCCGAGACCGAAGTGTGCCTGAGCGCGGGCACGGCGTTCGTCGTACCACGTAACCGCTGGCATCGGCTCGAACTCGACCAGCCGTCCGACATCATGTCGATCGGGTTGCGGGACGGGACGCGGATGGAGCAGGTCCTCCGAACGTGACCGCCGGCCTTCGCCCGGCCCGAGTGGTCAGCGGCGGGACGGGAAGGGGATACGGTCCAGATCCGCGGCGACCACTATCTGCCCACCGAACACCCGCCGCGCCTCGGCCAGATGCTGATCGAGAGCGGGATATCGCTGCGAGAAATGGGTCAGGACCAGGGTCCGCGCACCGGCCTCGGCGGCGATCCGGGCGGCCTGCCCGGCGGTGAGGTGGCCGTATTCGGCGGCCAGCCCGGCATCGGCGTCGACGAAGGTCGCTTCGATCACCAGCATGTCCACCCCCGCGGCGAGTTCCCGCGCGCCGGGACAGATACGGGTGTCCATGACGAACGCGAAACTCTGGCCGCGCCGCAGCGTACTCACCTCGTCGAGGGTCACCGTCCGACCCTGCCAGTCGATTTCGCCCTCGCGTTGCAGACGGCCCACCATCGGGCCGTGCAAGCCGAATTCCGCCAGCGCCTCCGGCCGGATGCTCCGGTAATCGGGTTCGGTGAGCCGATAGCCGAACGCCTCCACCGGATGGTCGAGCCGGGCGGCGGTGATCTCGAAGGGGGCGCCGGGAGCCGGTAGTGCGCCCGGTCCGGTGACCGGCCGCTCCCGGAGTTCGACCGTCCGGTGGTAGGCGGTCGCGTCACAGAGGTTGTCGAAGAAACGCCGGCCCGAGGCCGGGAAGTAGGTGTCGATCGGGTGCGGGACCCGGTCCAGGTTGATCCGCTGCACCACCCCGGCCAGGCCCAGACTGTGATCACCGTGGAAGTGGGTGATCGCGATCCGGGTCAGATCGGTCGCGGAGATGCCGGCGCGGATCATCTGCCGCTGGGTCCCCTCACCGGGATCGAACAGTACGACCTCACCACCCCAGCGCAGTGCGTAACCGTTGTGATTGCGCTGGGTCGTCGGCACCTGGCTGGCGGTGCCCAGTACGACCAATTCCCGCTGTGACATCTATCCGCACCACGGCGGCGGGGCCGCCCCTGTCGCCGCCGCGCATTCACCGGCGCCTCGTTCCTCGGGCATGGCCAGACGATATCTGTCACCGAGGTGGCGCGTACCACGCGGGCGCAAGTGCGACCACGACCGAGACCGCGGTGGCGTTCGGGCCCTCGGATGCGGAACTCGCTGTATTCACGGGTGGTATTCGTCCGGTCAGCCGAACGATTCGTTGGGCACGATCTCGGTGCCGGTGAGGAGCAACCCGATCACCACACCCACCACGAGACATATCGCGGCCGCGACGGCCGCCCATTTGCCCAGGGGCTCGCCGCGGATATGTCCGATGACTCCGAGCACGATACCGGCGGCGCCGAACACGATCGGGCAGAACAGCAGCGAGACCGCGGCGCAGACGAAACCGATGATGGACAGCACCTGCGGTCCCGAACGTTCCGGCTGCCGGTCGGCGCCGTAGGGCTGGTACTGCTGTTGTTGTTCGGGGTAGGCGGGATAGCCTCCGGTCCCGGGCGTCCCGCCCGGCCGGCCGCTCTGCTGCCCGCCCGGTGCGCCGCCGCCGGACCATCCGGGAGCGCCGCCCCAGCCCGCCTGTTCCTGCGGACCCCAGCCGGACTGTTCCCCCCAGCCCGCCTGTTCCTGTGGACCCCAGCCGGACTGTTCCCCCGAACCCCAGCCGGACTGTTCCCCCGAACCCCAGCCGGACTGTTCCTGCGCACCCCGGCCGCCCGGACCGCCGTATCCGCCACCCGATTGTCCGCCGTACCCGCCCGGCGGTGGGTACTGCCCACCACCCGGTGGCGGATAGGGCGACCCGCCCTGTGCCTGCCCGGAATCCGGATACCCGCCGGGTGACTGCTGCTGCCAGGCCTGCCCAGGGGACTGTTCCTCGGGCCGCGCCGACCAGGCCTGCGGGGGCACTTCACCGCCGGGTGGGCGCTGCTCCGGGGCGCCGGGGTACCGGCCGTGCTCGTAGGCTCCGGCACCTTCGCCGGACCCCGGCGCGGCCTGTTCCGGCCCGGATGTGGACCGGGGTCCCCGGCCGAGCAGTTTCGGCAGATACTCGGTGGGTGGGTCGTCCGACCGCGCCGCCTGCGCACCGTACGGTTCGCCGGTCTCCGGCGGCTGCGGGGCGCCGGAGACCGTGTCACCCGCCGGGGGTTCCGGAGCGTTACCCGGGGTCTGCGTGTCGTCGGGAGGTTGCGGGGCGCCGGGAGTGACATACGGCTCGTCCGGTGTTTCCCGCGGGCGGTCCGCCGCGGACCCGCCGGTGGCACCGGAGTCGGGTTCCGGCCGGTCTGTGCTCCTGTCCTCCGGCCTGTCACCGGAGTCGCGCGGGTCCTGCGGTGTGCTCATCACGTCTCCTCGTTCGTATCGTCGAGGGCTCGTAGGCCGGTACCGCGGTGCGGGCGTAGCGTCAGCTGCCGGGTTCGTCCCCTATTCGGGTTCTTCTTCGATATGGATGGCGGCGGCCTCGGCGGGCCGGTTGTCATCGGCGGCGCGGTCGCGCCGGTCCGGTTCCTGCCGTAGCTCGTCGGCTATGCCGAGGCGGCCGTCGTCGTCGCCTTCCCAGTTGCGAATGCGCAGGTCGGCGGGCGGATCCTCGATATAGCGTTCGTAGGCGCGGACCTCGTCCTCCTGGTCGTCGTCGCCCATATCGGGCTCTCGTGGTTCGCGATCCATACCAACCAGTATGCGCCGCCACGGGGCCGCTCGGCGGGACCGTGACCAGCGGTGTCGACTTTCCGACCCGAACGCAGAACGGCCCCGGACCGATGGGTCCGGGGCCGCTCGCGGTAAGGATCAGGCGTTGCCGTTGAACAGTCCGGTCACCGAACCGTTCTCGAACACCTCACGGATGGTGCGGGCCAGCAGCGGCGCGATGGACAGCACGGTGAGCTGCGGGAACTTCTTGTCCTCGGTGATCGGCAGGGTGTTGGTGACCACGACCTCCCGGGCGCCACAGGAGGCGAGCCGCTCGGCGGCCGGAGCGCTCAGCACGCCGTGCGTCGCGGCGATGACCACATCACCGGCACCGGCCTCACGCAGCACGTTCACCGCACCGGCGATGGTGCCGCCGGTGTCGATCATATCGTCGATGAGGATGCAGGTGCGGCCTTCGACGGAGCCGACCACCCGGTTGGACTTCACCTGGTTCGGGACCAGCGGATCACGGGTCTTGTGGATGAACGCCAGCGGCGCGCCGTCCAGCGAATCCGCCCACTTCTCCGCCACCCGGACGCGGCCGGAATCGGGGGAGACCACCGTGATGTTTTCGAGGCTGTAGTTGGTGCGCACGTACTCGGCGAGCTGCAGCTGCGCGTGCATATGGTCGACCGGGCCGTCGAAGAAGCCCTGGATCTGGTCGGTGTGCAGGTCGACGGTGACGATCCGGTCGGCACCCGCGGTCTTGAGCAGATCGGCGACGAGGCGGGCCGAGATGGGCTCACGGCCGCGGTGCTTCTTGTCCTGGCGGGCGTAGGGGTAGAACGGGAGGATCGCGGTGATCCGCTTGGCCGAACCGCGCTTGAGCGCGTCGATCATGATCAGCTGTTCCATCAGCCACTGATTCAGCGGCGCCGGAAAGCTCTGCAGGACGAAGGCGTCGGAACCGCGGACCGACTCCTCGAACCGGACGAAGATCTCCCCGTTCGCGAAATCACGCGCGGTCTGCGGGGTGACGTGAACGTCGAGTTCCTTGGCGACCTGCTCGGCTAGTTCGGGGTGCGACCGTCCGGCGAAGAGCATCAGGTTCTTCTGGTTGTCGATCCATGACGCGGTCACTGCTGGTTGCCATCCTTAAGCTTTGTTGCCCGACCTGGTGTCTCTTCGGCCGCGAGAGCTCTCGCCGCCGCATCTGCTGCAGCGGTTCCCGGTCGTTTCCGCTGCACCCAGTTCTCGATATTGCGCTGAGGCCCGCCGGACACCGCCAACGCGCCCGGTGGAACGTCTTCCCGCAGTACAGTACCTGCCCCGGTATAGGCGCCGTCACCCACGGTCACCGGGGCGATGAACATCGTATCGCTGCCGGTACGTACGTGTGAGCCCACGACGGTGCGGTGCTTGCGCACCCCGTCGTAGTTCACGAACACACTGGATGCTCCGATGTTGCTGTGCTCGCCGATGGTCGCGTCGCCGATGTAGGTCAGATGCGGGACCTTGGTGTGCCGGCCGATCTCGACGTTCTTGGCCTCCACGAAGGCGCCGATCTTGCCGGACTCGCCCAGCACCGTGCCCGGCCGCAGGTAGCTGAACGGGCCGACCGTCGCCTTCGCGGCGATCGTCGCGGCTTCACCGTGGGTACGGATCACCCGGGCGCCGTCCCCGACCACTGTGTTGGTGAGGGTGGAATCCGGGCCGATCTCGGCGTCCTCGCCGATCACCGTGGTACCCAGCAGCTGCACTCCCGGGCGCACCACGGTGTCGCGGCCGATCCGGACATCGGTGTCGATCCAGGTGGTGGCGGGATCCATGATGGTCACGCCGGCGCGCATATGGCGTTCCAGAATGTAGCGGTTGAGCGTATGGGCCGCGGCGGCCAGCTGCACGCGGTCGTTCACGCCGGTGACCTTGGCCGAATCGACCAGGCGGGCGCCCTGCACGGGGTAGCCGGCCTCGCGGGCGAGTTTCAGGACGTCGGTCAGATACAGCTCGTGCTGGGCGTTGGCGGTGGACAACCGGCCCAGCATGGTGCGCAACACCCCGACGTCGAAGGCGTACACGCCGGAATTCACCTCGCGGATCGCGGCCTGCTCCGGAGTCGCGTCGGCGTGCTCGACGATCTCGGCGACCTCACCGTCGGCGTCCCGCACGATCCGGCCGTAGCCGTTGGGGTCCTCGGGTACGAAGGTGAGGACCGTGACGGCGGGGCGCTCGGAATAGCTGCGATGCTCATCGAGCAGTGCGGCCAGGGTATGCCCGTCCAGTAGCGGGACATCCCCGGACGTGACGATGACATCGCCGGCGAAATCGGCGGGCAGTCCGGTGAGCCCGATCTGCACGGCGTGCCCGGTACCGAGCTGCTGCTCCTGCACCACCGGCACGATCTCCCGGTCGAGTTCGCCTGCCACCGCGGCCGCGGCCGCCCCGACCTGCTCCCGGTCGTGCCCTACCACCGTCACCAGGTGACGCGGCCCGATGGCATCGGCCGCGTACAGCGCGTGCGCCAGCATGCTGCGCCCGGCGAGCGGGTGCAGCACCTTGGGCGTCTTCGACCGCATTCTCGTACCGGCACCTGCGGCTAGCACGATGACGGCGGTCTGCTCCTGCATGAATCTCCCTCGGGCCGACGATGGTCATCGTGCACGCGAGCTGCTCCGCCGCCAGGACTCGAACCTGAACTATCTGAACCAAAATCAGAGGTGCTGCCATTACACTACGGCGGACTGTCACACCGGCGGGTACCCGAAACCCGCCGCTGTGCCCCGGCACGGGAACGATACTCGCATGCCACCCCGGGATACGTCGAACCGTGGAGGTGACGACACGCCAGCGGCCCGGCGCCGCCCGGGTGACTCGGGCCGCCACGGGTCTGGGACAGTTGATCTCGATGGTTCTGGTCGCAGGTCCGGCTCCGGCTCCCGCGACCCCGATAACCAGGGAGGCGGGAACGTGGCGTCGGGAGAACCGAGAACAACCGGGGAGTCGCGGGCCGCCGGTGACGCGGAAGAGGCCACCGAACAGGTCTCGGCGGGCCGTCAGCGGATGACGGGCACCCAACGGCGTCAACAGTTGATCGAGATCGGTCGCGCGCTGTTCGCCGAACGTGGCTACGACGCCACCTCCATCGAGGAGATCGCGCAACGCGCCCTGGTGTCCAAACCGGTCGTCTACGAGCATTTCGGCGGTAAAGAGGGCCTCTACGCGGTCGTGGTCGACCGGGAGATGTCGATGCTGCTGGACATGATCACCTCCTCGCTCACCAACAACCGGTCGCGGGTGCGGCTCGAACAGGTCGCGCTGGCCCTGCTCACCTATATCGAGCAGCGCACCGACGGGTTCCGCATCCTGGTCCGAGATCAGCCGGTGTCCTCCACCGACGGCCGCTACTCGAGTCTGCTCAACGAGGCGGTCAACCAGGTGGCCCATCTGCTCGGCGGCGATTTCGAACGCCGCGGTTTCGATATCAGCCTGGCCGGCCTGTACGCGCAGGCGCTGGTCGGGATGGTGGCCACGACCGCCACCTGGTGGCTGGATGTGCGCAGTCCGTCCAAGGAAGTCGTCGCGGCACATCTGGTCAATCTGTGCTGGAACGGTTTGAGCCATCTGGAGGCCGACCCCCAGCTCAGCTCGGAATGGCCCGCCCTGCCCGGGTCGCCTCCGGCGAACTCGCCGGGCGGGCAGCACAGTTCGGGCAACCGCCGATGAACTCCCGGCGAATTCGGGCGAGGCTGTGAATCGACAGACGTAGCGAACACGGATGGTACGGTTCACCCATCCTTTGGGTGCTGTTCGGGCGGTAAGTCGGTCTACTTCGACAATGTCGGTCTACTTCAGGATGGCTGGTTATTGGGATGACAGGCGGAGCTGATGGCTAGGCAAGCGCGCGCGGAGATCACTCGCGATTCCGTTCTCGCGGGCGCTGCCGATGTCTTTCTGCGCTTGGGCTACGCCAATGCGAGCCTCAGCGAGATCATCGCGCAGTCCAACGTGACCAAGGGCGCCCTGTACTTCCACTTCGGGTCCAAAGAGGAATTGGCCCGCGCCGTGGTCGACCAGGGCAACGAACGCCTCATCGCATCCTGCAAAGGATTCTTCGACTCCCGGGTCCCCGCGCTGGAGGCCGCCATCGGCATCACCTATGTGGTCGCCGACCTGTCGATGAACGACCCGATGGTCGGCGCCATGCTCAAACTGACCCACCAGATCGGCGACTACCGCGGCGCCAACGGCGACAATATCGCCAAGACCTGGGGCGAGACCTATCGGCTCCTCACCGAACGAGCGATCACCCAGGGCGACCTGCTCCCCGACCTCGACCCGGAGACCGTCGGCCTGCTGCTGTACGGGCTCACCACCGGAATCCATATCGTGGCGGTCGGCACGGAATCGGTCGATCAGATGGCCGCGCGAATGGAACGGGCCTGGTACTTCCTGCTCCCCTCCATCGTCCCCGACGACAAGGTGTCGTACTTCCGCGAGTTCGCCGCTCGCCGCCTCCGCCGCTACGTACCGTGATCCCGGCGCCGCCTGGGACCGCATGCTGACCCGGCCGTCAAACGCCGACGTAACCGCATGAGTCGAGTTTTGCGAGACAC
>NZ_BDBX01000048.1 GCF_001613205.1 Nocardia sienata NBRC 100364
CCCGTCTCGCTCCTGGGCCGAAGGTGCTCAAAGGTCGCCCTCTACGGACGGCCCACCGCACATCGCATGCGCCGAAGGCGCGAGTCTCGGCGGCTGAACAGCGAGACCAAGGGGGTCTCGACCCCGCGCGCCGAAGGCGCGCCATAAGCACAGATACACTCGGCTGGCCCGGTGGAATCGCTTTCGTTCGGCGTTCAGGAGAGAACATGTCTGCCCCACGTCCACCACTGGCGGGACTGGCCGCCGCGGCCGGTGCCGATACCGCGTTGCGGACCGTTTCCGGGATGCTCGGGCGATCGCCGGTGGAGCTGGTGGCGCCGGCGGCGGCGCGGTCGTTCGTCGCGGCGACCATGGCCGCCGAGCAGCCGGTGGTGGTGGTGACCGCGACCGGCCGGGAGGCCGATGATCTGACGCTGGAACTGGGCGAGATGCTGGGGTCGGCGGTCGCGCAGTTCCCCTCCTGGGAGACCCTGCCGCACGAGCGGCTGTCCCCGGGGGCCGATACGGTCGGGCGTCGGCTCGAGGTGTTGCGGCGGCTGGCGCATCCGGAGGATCCGGTGTTCCCGGAACCGCTGCGGGTCGTGGTGACCACGGTGCGGTCGCTGATGCAGCCGATGGCGAGCGGACTGGGCGATATCGAACCGATCGTGCTGCGGATCGGCGGGGAAGCCGATTTCGACGAATTGGTCGCGCGGCTCGTCGAATTCGCGTACACGCGCGTGGATATGGTCGGTAAACGCGGCGAGTTCGCGGTACGCGGCGGCATCCTGGATCTGTTCCCGCCGACCGCGGATCATCCGGTCCGCGTGGAGTTCTGGGGCGACGAGATCACCGAGTTGCGGCCGTTCTCGGTGGCCGATCAGCGTTCGCTCGGGGAGACCTCGCTCGAGACCGTGGTCGCGCCGCCCTGCCGGGAGCTGCTGCTCACCGCGGCGGTGCGCGAGCGGGCCGCGGAGGTGGCGGCGGCGAACCCGGCGGATGCCGCGCTGGTGGAGATGCTGGCGAAGCTGGCCGAGGGTATTCCGGTCGAGGGTATGGAGGCGCTGCTGCCGGTGCTGCAGCCCGGTGAGCTGCGGCTGCTGACCGAGCAGTTACCCGATCGCACCCATCTGCTGGTGTGCGACCCGGAGAAGGTGCGCACCCGGGCGGCCGACCTCATGCGGACCGGTGAGGAGTTCCTGGAGGCGTCGTGGACCGCGGCCTCCTTCGGGAGTGACGCGCCGCTGGGCGCGCACGGACTGGATCTGGCGGCGTCGGCCTATCGCCCGCTCTCCGACATCCAGGCGAGCGCCGATGCGCGGGAACTGCCCTGGTGGACATTGAGCCCGCTGGCGTCCGGGGATCCGTCGGAGGTGGAGTTGCCGGTGCAGTCCGGCCCCACCGCGCGGGGGTCCGACGAACTGGTGGCGACCATTTTCGCGTCGCTGCGCGCGCATGTGACGACCGGTGGCCGCGCGGTGGTGGTCCTGGCCGGGCACGGTACCGCCCAGCGCACATTGGAGCGCCTCGGTGAGGCCGAGGTCCCGGCCGCGCAACTGGAGGCCGGTGCGGAACCGGCGCCCGGAGTGGTCGGTGTGCTGTGCGGGTCGCTGCACGACGGGGTGATCTTCGGGGACGCGGGCCTGGTGGTGGTCGCGGAATCCGACCTCACCGGTAACCGGGTCACCGCGCCGGGCGACGGGAAGCGGCTGCCCGCCAAACGCCGCAACCAGGTGGATCCGCTGGCGTTGAACGCCGGGGACATGGTGGTGCACGACCAGCACGGGATCGGCCGGTTCGTGGAGATGATCGAGCGCACGGTCGGTGGCGCGCGGCGGGAATACCTGGTGATCGAATACGCGCCCGGGAAACGCGGCCAGCCCGGCGACCGGTTGTACGTGCCGATGGAATCGCTGGACCAGCTGTCCCGGTATGTGGGCGGGGAAATGCCCAGCCTGTCCAAGCTGGGTGGCGCGGATTGGGCGAACACCAAGCGCAGGGCACGTAAGGCGGTCCGGGAGATCGCCGGTGAACTGGTGCAGCTCTATGCCGCCCGGCAGGCGGCGCCCGGCCATGCCTTCGGTCCGGATACGCCGTGGCAGCGGGAGATGGAAGACGCGTTCGCGTTCACCGAGACCGTCGATCAGCTCACCGCCATCTCCGATGTGAAGGCGGATATGGAGAAGGCCGTGCCGATGGACCGGGTGGTCTGCGGCGACGTCGGCTACGGCAAGACCGAGATCGCGGTGCGCGCCGCGTTCAAGGCCGTGCAGGACGGGAAACAGGTGGTGGTTCTGGTGCCGACCACTCTGCTGGCCCAGCAGCACCTGCAGACCTTCACCGAACGTATCGCCGGGTTCCCGGTGACCGTGAAAGGCCTGTCCCGGTTCACCGATCCGGCGGAGTCGCGGGAGGTGCTCGCGGGGATGGCCGAGGGGGAGGTCGATATCGTGGTCGGCACCCACCGGCTGTTGCAGACCGGTGTGCGCTGGAAGAACCTCGGCCTGGTGATCGTGGACGAGGAACAGCGTTTCGGGGTGGAGCACAAAGAGCACATCAAGGCGTTGCGCACCCATGTGGACGTGCTGACCATGTCCGCGACACCGATTCCGCGCACGCTGGAGATGAGCCTGGCCGGTATCCGCGAGATGTCGACCATCCTGACGCCGCCCGAGGAGCGGCATCCGGTGCTCACCTATGTCGGTGGCTACAACGACAAGCAGGTCACCGCCGCGATCCGGCGGGAGCTGCTGCGGGACGGCCAGGTGTTCTACGTGCACAACCGGGTGTCCTCCATCGACAAGGCGGCCAAGCGGATCCGCGATCTCGTCCCGGAGGCCCGGGTCGTGGTGGCGCACGGGCAGATGAACGAGGACACCCTCGAACGCACCGTGCAGGGCTTCTGGCAGCGCGAATACGACGTCCTGGTGTGCACCACGATCATCGAGACCGGCCTGGACATCTCCAATGCCAATACGCTCATCGTGGAACGCGCCGATACGCTGGGTCTTTCCCAGCTGCACCAGTTGCGCGGGCGGGTTGGGCGCAGCCGCGAACGCGGGTACGCCTACTTCCTGTACCCGGCGGAGAAACCGCTCACCGAAACCGCCTACGACCGGCTCGCCACCATCGCGCAGAACTCCGATCTCGGCGCCGGTATGGCGGTGGCGATGAAGGATCTGGAGATCCGCGGCGCCGGTAACGTGCTGGGCGCCGAACAGTCCGGACATGTGGCGGGTGTGGGTTTCGACCTCTACGTACGGCTCGTCGGCGAGGCGGTGGAGGCCTACCGCGCGGCCGCGGACGGCAAACCGATCACCACCGAGGAGACCAAAGAGGTTCGTATCGACCTCCCGGTGGACGCGCATATCCCGCCCGATTACATCGCCAGCGATCGGCTCCGGCTGGAGGCCTACCGCAAACTGGCCGCCGCCCACGACGACCCGGCGCTGGCCGCGGTGGTCGAGGAACTCACCGACCGCTACGGGCCGCTGCCCGTGGAGGTCGGCCGGCTCGTCTCGGTGGCCAAACTGCGGCTGCTGGCCCGCGAGTACGGCGTCACCGAGATCGCGGTCACCGGTACCACGGTGAAGATCTCGCCGCTGTCGCTGCCCGATTCGAAACAGATGCGGCTCAAGCGGATCTATCCGAGCGCGAACTACCGCGCGGCCAGCTCGGTGGTTCAGTTACCGCTGCCGCGGGTGCAGGACAGCGTCGGCGCCGACCGGCTGCGTGATGTCGCGCTGCTGCAGTATCTCGCCGATCTGCTGCTCGCCCTCGACGGCAAGGCCGCCGGTGCGGTGGACCTCACGGTCGCGACCGAGGTGAGTCCCGCGCGATGAGCGACGCGCGTGCCGGCCGGCCGGAGCCGGGTGTGCTCGAATCGGAAACCGCTACCGTGGCCGCCGGATTGACCGAGGCGGTGGAGGTGATGGACCGGCTGTGGCGGTTCGGCGGCTGGGAGGTCACCCAGACCCACGATTCGCTGCGCCCGTATCTGCTCGAGGAGACCTACGAACTACTCGACGCGATCCAGCAGGAGGACGCCGGGACGATCCGGGAGGAACTGGGTGATCTGCTGCTGCAGGTGCTGTTCCACTCGCGGATAGCCGAAGCGGCGGGTGAATTCACCATAGATGATGTGGCCGCCGCGCTGGTCGCCAAGCTGGTGAACCGGAGTCCGCACCTGGCCGCCGGACCGGACGAATACGGTTTCGGTGCGGCGGTCACGGTCGAGGAGAAAGTAGCGGCACAGGAAAAGGCCTGGGAGGAAAAGAAATCCGCGGAGAAGACGCGGCGTTCCTGCCTGGACGGTATCGCCATGGCGCAACCGGCGCTGGCGCTGGCGGAGAAGATCTGTGCCCGTAGCGTACGGGCAGGTCTACCAGAGGAACTGATCCCGGATGATCTACGTATCGTCCACCTGGGCGGTTCGGAGAGCGCCGAGGAGCGATTGCGTAAAGCCGCGCTGGCCTTCGCCACCGCGATCCGGCAGGCAGAGGACGCCGCCGAAATCGCCCGGGGCGCCCGGCTTCCGTTGTCCGCACCGGAATGGCTCGAGCACTGGCCGGCCGATATCCAGCGAGACCGCTGATCGGGGCCGTCCGCCCACTACCGGCAGCGGCAGTGCCCTCACCTGCACATGACGGCTAGGTATCGCGGCGCAGCGTGAACCAGAACGTCGGCACCGAGTTGGTGCCCGGTGTGACGTCGAGTAGTGCCCAGCCCGGGAACCTGGTGCGGAGCTCGTCGGCGGTGACACCCGCCGCCCACGACGAGACCTCGGGAACCGGATTGCCGAGCGACTCGGGGCCGTAGCCGAACATCAGCAACCGCGCGCCGGGAGCGGCTCGGCGGGTGAGTCCGGCGGCGTAGGCGTCACGGCGGTGCAGAGGAATTCCGCAGTAGCAGCTCAGGTCGAAGAACAGATCGAAGGGGCCGGACGCGTCCAGTTCGTCGAGACGGGTGGCGTCACCATGCAGGAGGCGTACCGCGACTCCTGCAGCCTCGGCCTTCGCTCTGGCCTGACCGACGGCGCTGTCGATCAGGTCGACCGCCGTCACCTCCCAGCCGTGCCGTGCGAGGTAGGTGGCGTTGGTCCCGGTGCCGCAGCCGAGTTCGAGGGCGCGGCCGGGCGGCAGCGTGTTCTGCCCCTCTACCAGGTCGACAAGCTCTGGTGGCGTCACTCCGGTGTCCCATGGTGCCTTGCCGGCGCGGTAGTAACCCTCCAGCGCGCGGTAGACCGACTCCTCTTCTCGGTCTTCGGGCGTCGTGGTCGAGTCGAGGCCGGATCGCTGGGTGGGGTGTGACCGGTCCATCGTTTCCTCCAACTTATTAGAGTTTCACTCTAGTGAATGTATCTAGAGATACACTTGCACAATGGAGAAGGTCAAGCGGCCGGACAAGCGAGGAGAGCGCGCACGCCGCACCCGTGAGAAGATCGTCGAGGCGGCCCTCGAGCTGTTTCGCACGCAGGGATACGGCGCGACGAGCCTGCAGGAAGTAGCGGATCGGGCGGGTGTGGCCGTCCAGACGGTCTATTTCGTCTTCCACAACAAGCGCACGCTGTTCAAGGACGTCGTCGACACGTCCATCGCCGGGGACACCGAGCCGGTCGCCACCATGGATCGTGAGTGGTTTCGCACCGCGTGCGCCGAGTCCACCGCGGCCGGGCAGCTGCGCGCGCATGTCCGCGGCACTCGCGAGATCCTGGGCCGGGTCGCCCCGATCATGCCGATGATCGCGGCTGCCGCAGCCACCGACCCCGAGATCGCCGCGCAATGGCCGAACGGCCCCGACCCGCGCTACACCGTGCAGTACGCAGCGGCCGAGGCCCTGGTCGGCAAGCCTGACGCTCGCCCCGGCCTCTCTGTCGATACGGCGGCGGACCTGTTGTTCGGCCTGCTCAGCCCGCAGCTCTACCTGGTCTTCGTCCGTGACCGCGAGTGGTCACCGGACAGGTGGGAAGAGTGGGCCCGCGACGCGTTGATCTCCCAGCTCTGCGCCGATCCCGGCTGAGTAGGCGAATGTCACGATCGTCACCCGGCCGGCGATGCCGTGACCGGCCGCCGCCCGGCGCCGGGTGGCGAACGCCGAATATCGCGCGCTGAAGGCGCAACGGTGCAGTCTTCGACGCCATCGCCCTTCGGCTCGGTATCCGCCGCGGCGAATACCTCGAGGGACAACGCGGTGTGGCAGATCAGGTCGGAGCGGGCGGTGGAGATGGCCGGACCGGTGCGCGCCGGGGCCGCACTGTTCAGGAATCAGACGTTGACGCCGTAATCGCGCGCGATTCCCGCCAGACCCGAGGCGTAGCCCTGACCGATCGCCCGGAACTTCCATTCGCCCTGCCGGCGATAGAGCTCGCCGAACACCATGGCGGTTTCGGAGGAGGCGTCCTCGGAGAGGTCGTAGCGGGCCAGTTCGGCACCGGTGGAAAGATCGACCACCCGGATATAGGCGTTGCGGATCTGGCCGAAGGACTGACCGCGCTGGTCGGCATCGTGGATGGAGACCGGGAAGAAGATATTGGTGATCGTCTCCGGCGTATTGGCCAGGTCCACATTGATTACTTCGTCGTCACCGTCGCCCTCACCGGTGAGATTGTCACCCGTGTGCTCGATGGTGCCCTCCGGGGAGCGGAGATTGTTGTAGAACACGAAATGCTGATCGGAGAGAACCTTCAGGTTCGGTCCGGTGGCCAGGGCGCTGGCATCCAGGTCGTAGTCGGCACCCACGGTGGTGCGCACATCCCAGCCGAGCCCGACGGCGATCTTGGTCAGGTTGGGGGCCTGCTTGGACAGCGAGACATTGCCGCCCTTGGCCAGATTGACGCTCATGTTCTCCTTCCCGCGGCGCCGCGGCGCCCGATGATTACGGCGCCGGGGGCCCGGAGGTCACGGCACCGCGTGCACCGATGAGGTGGCCCGGCCGACGCCTGATGGTGAGCGCTGGGACGCGGGGGTTGTTACAGCGCCGGAGTCGCTCGCGTATCAGGTGCGGAAATGCCCGCTGGGCGAAGCTCCGAAGATTTCCGGCAGCAGCGCACCCGGGGCGTCCGGCTCAGATTTTCTCTTCGTTCTCCGCCCAGGACTTCAGCGTTGCCACCCGGTGTTCCAGGGCGCGCAGTTCGCTGTCGTCGAGCACCGTGCGCTGGATCCCCTGCGCGACAGCGAAAGCCGACTGCCGATGATCGTCGATCACGTCCACATCGAGGCGTACCGCCACATAGTCGTCGGCGCCGGGCATCTCCTCGGCGATGACCTTGGCCGCGCCCCGGGCGCACAGCGCCACATTCCCGCCGCCCAGGATGAGCAGCGCCACCTGCGGCCGCTCTCGTAACCGGGCCAGTGAGCCGCGATCGAATTTGAGACTCAACAGGATTCGCCGGTCGCCGGCGCGCACCGGCCACGACACCGGGATGGCGTGCGGCGCGGGATCGGTGGTGACCAGAACCGCGATCGTCTCCTGCGGCCATTCCGGCAGCGCTTCCAGCTCGGGATGGTCGGTTGCGGGATTGTCCGCAGTGCTGATTCCGGCTGCCATATCGTCCCCTCCTGGATCGACGTGGTGCGGCGGGGGTGTGCCGTACCACGTACCAGTCTAGAGGTCGGCGCCCACACGCGCGGCGGAAGCACCGGCCCCGACCTGGGGTGAAACAGCCTGGTGTCGACCGGAAACCGTGGCAGCGCGGGCAAGGCCACCCTCAGAACGGGAGGTGGGCAAGGCCATTCGGGATGTCGGCGGCGGGCGGCCGGATACCGGCTGCGCTCACCGGTTTCCGGGGTCGGTGAGTCAGGCGGGGGTGAGGATCGCGGACTCCAGGGGGAGGGTCCGGACCCATTCGCGACCCAGCACGGCGGCCTTGATCTCGCCGGAGGCGTCGTGGCGGGCGTGCTCGCCGATCTGCACACCGCCGAACGCGGTGAGTTTCTCGGCGGCGATCTCCCCGCCCCGGTTGAATGTGTGGTCGTAGACCGAATCGCCGAGCCCGAACACCGCGAAACGCAGCCCGCTCAGATCGGGACGATACGCATCGAGGGCCTCGAAGAACGGTTCGGCTCCGGTGGGTAGGTCGCCCTCGCCATAGGTGGAACACACGATGATGTGAAAGATCTCCGGCTCGAGTCCGGCGACGTCGAACTCGCTCATATCGAAGACGGAGACCTCGTGTTCGGCCAGTTCCTCGGCGATACCCTCGGCCACCGTCTCCGCTGTGCCCATCTCCGAACCGAACAGGACGACGATCCGCACCGCGTACTCCTTCCGCTCAAACTTTGGAGAGGCAATCCTAACTTATAGACTTCCGTCGTCGGGAAATGAGCAGTGCGTCGTGCTCGTCGAGCAGGCTGAAATATTTGCGCAGCATGAGTGCGGCCGTGGCGGCCAGGCCCGTGGTCAGGCCCCACCACACTCCTGCCGCGCCCAACCCGGCCGGGTACGCCAGCAGCAGTGCTGTCGGCAGTCCGACGATCCAGTAACCGACCACCGACAGCCGGAATCCGGCGTTGGTGGCCTGCAGGCCGCGCAGCAGCCCGGTGCCGATGTTCTGAGCCGCGTCGAAGAACTGCAGCACGATACCGATGAGCAGCAATGACCGGGCCAGCTCCACAGTCGCGGAGTCGGCTGGATCGAGGAACGGGCGCAGTACCAGGTCGGGGACCAGCACATAGGCCAGGCCGGTGACCAGCGTGACCGCCCCGGCGAACCGGAGCGCCAGCCGGGCCAGTCCCCGGGCGCGTACGGTCTCGTCACCGGCGACACTATGGCTGACCAGGACCGACGCGCCGTGCGAGATGCCGATGGCGACCTGGAAGACGATGTAGATCACCTGGTACACCACATTGTGGGCGGCGAGCGCCGCGGGGCCGAGCGCACCCATGACCAGCGCCAGCACCGAGAACATCCCGGCTTCCGAACCGTAGGTGAGGGCGATGGGCGTACCCAGCCGCAGTTCGCCGCCCACGGTCGTCATCCGCACCGGCCACGGCCGAATCGGCAGGATGGCGCCGAGTTCGGGATCGCGGCGCACCATCGTCGCGAACACGGCGAACATGAGCAAGAAGACCAGCGAGGTCGCCACCCCGACGCCGGTCAGGCCGAGCGCGGGCAATCCGGCCCAGCCGTGGATCAGCGCCAGCGCCAGCGCGAGGTTGACCACGATGGAACCGAGCGTCACCGCCAGCAGCGCCTGCGGCCGCTGCATCCCCACGGTGTACTGGCGCAGCACCTGGAACCACAGGCAGGGCAGCAGGCCGGGGGCCAGGGCGACCATGAGCGGCCGGGCCTGCGCCAGCACTCCGGCGTCCTGGCCGAGCCACTGCAGCGACCACCCCAACCCGATGAGTACCGCGCCGCCGAGCAGACCGGCGACGGTGGCGATCAGGAAACTCGACCGCACCACATCACGGACCTCGGGGCCGGGATCGTCGCCGCGTCTACCGGCGGCTCCCACCGCGGCCGCGATCTGGTTGCCGCTACCGGTGATCAACCCGACGCACATGGTGCGGATCTGGTTGAACAGCACCAGGGCCAACCCGCCAGCGGCGACCGCCTGCACGCCGAGGCTGCCCATCAGGGCGATATTGGTGGTGGATACGGCGACCTGCGCCAGTTGGGTGAGCGCGATAGGAGCCGCCAGAGCGAGCAGGCCGGCCGGGGCGAGCAGGCCGGCCGGAGCGGCCGGGCGCCGGCTGTCGGGACGAATTCGCGAGAGGGGTGTGTTGATCACCGGGCCCGCACCATAGTGTCCGATTCCTCCGTATGTTCGTGTTCGTCCGGTCGGCCGACTCGGACGGCGTGGGTATTCCCGGCCACGGCGTCGTTCAAAACGGCCGCCCTCACCGGATGATTGCCCCGGTCGGCGGGAGCGTAGCGCGTCAGCATGGCATGGACTTCACGTTCGGTTTCGGTATCGAGCAGTTCGCGGGCGGCCATCCAGTCGTCGTCGAAGACGGTGTCGAGATATTTCTCGCCGCCGTCGCAGACGATGGTGACCACGGTGGACCCGGCCGGGAACTCCTCGAGCCGGGTCAGCGCGGCATGGACCGAACCGCCCGCCGAACCGCCGAGCATCAGGCCCAGCCGCTGCGAGACCGCACGACAGGTGGCGAACGCGGCCCGGTCGGTCACTTTGACGCCCTCGTCGAGCAGGTCGTAGTCCACTGCCGTACCGATGGTGGCGCCGGGCGGAGTACCGGTGCCCGACTGCCAGTACGGCCCACCCGGTCCGCCGAAGGCGATCGAACCGACCGGTTCCACGCCGATGACCCGTGGAACACAGCCCAGCTCTCGCAGCCGCGTCGCGGTACCGAACAGGGAACCGCCGGTGCCGACCGCGGACAGCAGGATATCGACCCGGTCCACCTCGGCCAGTAATTCCTCGGCGACGGCGTAATAGCCCACGGCATTGGCGTCGTTGTTGTGCTGTTCGGTGAAGAACGCGCCGGGTTGGGCGGCCGCCAGCGCGGCCGCGTGATCCTCACGTGCCGAGGTCGCCAGGTTGTCGTCACCGTCGTCGGCGACGAATACCAGCTCCGCGCCCATTGCCCGCATCGCCCGTAATTTGTCCTTACTCGCGTGATGGTCGACTACCGCGGTGAAACGATAGCCGCGTTCGGCGGCGACCACCGCGAGACCGAGCCCGGTATTTCCGGATGTGGATTCGATGATATGTCCGCCCTCGCGCAGCAAACCCCGACGCTCCGCGTCGAGAACCATTTCCCGCGCCATCCGGATCTTGGCGGCGCCGGTGGGATTGAACTGTTCGAGCTTGAGGAGTAATCGAGTGCCGGACCCGGTGGCGGCCAATTCGAAGAGCGGGGTGCGGCCGATCAGGTCGGTGACACGGGTGACGAGGGACATGGCGGATCTCCTGGGCGTCGATAACGGGTGATGCGTCGAGACCGGGGGCCGACGGTCTCAGTGACGGGATTGATCGAGGGCCCAGCGATACCGGCCGCCCGGCGCTTCGGAGAGCACCACCTTCGGCGGGAGGGGTAATTCGTGAAAGGGCGATTCGTTGGAATCCATCTGATATCCGGCGGTATTCGGGTAGACCAGCAGATCTCCGGTCTCGGCCGCGCGGGGCAGCGGAATCCGGCGCCAGCTCAGCATGTCCGATTCGAGACAGGTGGCGGCGCCGACGACCGTGGCGGTCGGGGTCCCGGGACCATCCGGCCAGAGCACCGGGTCGGGAAGATATTCGCTGTCGAACCACTGTTCGGAAAGGCTCAGGCTGGAACCGTCCACGGTCAGGATTCGATAGGGCTGCCCGTGTTCGTGGCGGGTTTTGCCGCCCTGTACCCGGAAAACCGTGCTGCCCGCCCGGTCCAGCAGGGCCCGGCCCGGCTCGACCGCCAGGGTCGTCTCCGTGCGCCGCAGGCGGCCGGCGAGCTCGTCGCGTCCGAGAATCGCGGCGAGCATGGCGGGGCCGGGTTCGGGAAAGGAATACGGATAGTACGACTCGAACGCCTTTCCGGAGTGGAACCAGCGGCGGGTCACCTGGTCCCGGAACTGCGCCCAGTCGGCGGCGGGAACGTAGTCGACACCGAACCCGCCACCGATGGAAACGGTGGTGGCCGGATGGCCCAGCGCCCGTGCGGCGCGACACCGGTCGAGCAATTGCCCGGCCATTTCGGCGCGGGGGATCGGGTCGTAACCGGAGAGATGGAAACTGAATCCCTGCAGGGAAATCGACGGATAATCGGCCGATTCGGAAACGGCGTGATCGAGTTCCTCGGCCGACATACCGAATCGGCTGGCCGAGGCCGGGGGCAGCGCCCGCAGCAGTATCCGGACCGGGATATCCAGGGCGGCCAGGCGTTTCAGCTCGCCGATACTGTCCACGGCGATCAGGCATCCGTGCCGGGCGGCCAGCCAGTGCAGGTCGTCGGTTTTCTCGGGGCCGGTGACCAGCAGATCGGCACCGCGGACGCCCTGTCCGAGTGCGGCGGTGAGCTCGCCGGTGCTGGATACATCGATACCCGCACCGGCGGTGGCGCAGGCCCGGGCCACACAGGCCGCCTTATTGGCCTTCTTGCCGTAGTACACCGCGCCGGCGACCCCGAATTCGGTGAAAACCCGTTGGAATCCACGGATATTGTCGACCACCCGGGCGGGATACATCAGATGGAAAGGGCCCCCGATGGCGAAGGCGATATCGCCTAGGAGCTGCGGATCGGCGAGGATCCGCTGCTCCCATTGATCGCGATGGGCGGGGACCGGTGCCGCCACGGTCCCCGCGTACCGGCCCGGCGATCCCGATCCGGCGCCGGTGGGGGCATCGGCTCCGGTCAATCCCACAGCGAGACCTCCGTGCCGCGGCCCTCGGCGATCGCTCGTTCGGCCAGGGCGTGGGCCACCGCGATATCGGTGAGCACCAGACCGCTGTTGTAGACGAAGATCTTGTCCTCCGGCCGCTGCCGGGCGACGGCGCGCCGGCTCAGGATCTGCGGCAGCTCCGCGTCCACCCGGCGCAGTTCGCCGTTGTCGTCGGCCATATCGGTGCCGGTCAGCGCCATCTGCTCGGCGCTGGTGGCGATCACCCGGTCCGCGTCGTGCAGCGTGGAGGGGGCCAGCCCGTAGCCCACCAGCACCACTACCGAACCCGGTTTGAGGTGCTCGGATTCGATGGCCACCTCGGTGCCCGGTCCGGCGGTCGCCAGCACCACGTCCGCCGTCCGCGCCGCGGCGTGGGGATCGTCGACGTTCTCCAGTAGTGCGTGCGGGGCGTATTCGGCGAGCTGCCGGTGCACTGCCTCGATGCCCTCGGGATGGGTGCCGTACAGCATCAGTTTGCGCAACTGCGGGTTGGCGGCCAGCAGATGCGGTAGCGCGTTGCGGCCCTGGGTGCCGGTTCCGACGAGCAGCACGGTATCGGCGTCACGGTGCACCGTCTCGCGCACCAGCAGCGCCGATACCGCCGGCGTCCGCAGCGCGCCCACCCGCGCGCAGTCCATCATGGCGATGGGCGCGCCCGTGGTGTCGTCGTACAGCGTGATCGTGGTGTAGTAGCGCTTGGTGGTGCGATCGTGCCCGGGATCGAACTTGTAGGACGTCTTCATGGCGACCACCCGGCGCCGCCCGTCGCGGCCCAGCATCGCGTAGGCGACCGACCAGCCGTCCGGATTGGCCACGCTGAGCTTGCGTGGATTATCCGAATCTCCCGCGGCCAGTGCGATATACGCCTCTTCCACCGCGCGGACCACCTCGGCCGGGGCCACCGGCACATCGGCGAGATCGCCGCGGCTCAGGACACGCAGGGGGGTGGGCCGGTCACGTGTGCTCAACGGATCCTCGATCATCTACTGCACCGTTCCGCTCTGCCCGCGCCCGTTGCGCCGGTAGCGGCGCGAAGGGCGCGATGATTCGCTGACCGTATCCATTCTCCCCGGATTCGGCGGCGCGGCGGGGGCGTTCGGGTAGCCGGATGTTCACCCGTTTGAGCCAGCGGTCGGAGCCGTCATAGCGCGCGGTGAACGGAACCCGGCCGTGAACTGCGACATCGTTATCGACCAGGAGCAGCTCACCGGGTTCGAGACAGGCCAGGACGCATACTCGTTCGAGTTCGTTTTCCAGCCGCTGGTAAGCCGCGCGGTAGTGCGGGCCGGCGTCGGCGAGCGGTGTGTAGGCGGGGTCGAACCGGATCGTGAGGGCCTCGGATCTGCCTTCGTCCCCGGGTTCGCACCAGAGTGTGGGCACCGGTACGGCGGTTTCGCGGTCGAAGCCGGAGCCGTAGGAGACATCCGGCAGGATCGGCAGGGTCGGGGTGCGCAGCACGTCCTGTTCCGCTGCGGTGAGGTCGACCCTGCGCACCGACGAAACGGTGGTGCCGACGCGGTCCGGGTTGCGCAGGCAGCCCAGCAGCAGCAGATTCGCGCGCAGCGGGTGGAAGGCGTCCTCGGTGTGCGGGCTGAGCAGGACGGCGCTGCTGGCCCCGGACTGCTCGAGCTCGTGTCCGGCCGCCGGCACGATGTTGTTGACCAGACGGCCGTCCTGCTGACCGGCCCAGCCGAACGGTTCACCGGCCGCCGCGGCCAGTAGCAGCATGGCGATATCCAGCTCGAACGAGCAGCCGGGACGTCCGGGCTCGGCGGTCCACGCGGTCGCGCTCTGCCAATCCGGTGGGGTGGGACCGATTTCGTCGTCGCGCAGGGGCAGTCGGCGCAGCACACACGCGCCGGCCGTGGTGGCGGGTGGGCGCAAGGCGGTGCGAACTTCCGCGGGGAGTTCACCGGCGCGTGCGGTGATGAGGTCGATCAGGTCGGGGTCGGAGAGGGTGCGCGCGGCAGCGCCCGACGCGGGATCCAGTGTGAACGCGATCTCAGCGGCCAGTTCACGCACCGCCTGTCCGGCGGTCTCGGGTAACTCACGGTGCTCGATATCTTCGATGCTAGGAGGGTGAAACGTCTTACGTTCGGGGAGAACGCTTTTCACCAAAATTTCCCTTCTCGGAATCGTTGTTCGGAGTACCGGCGGTGACGAGTGGAAGCGAAGTTAGTGCGTTCGGACAGCCATGGCAAGGGTAACCTAACTACGGCGTGTGATAGCTGTTACGCATTGATCGCTCGAAGTGCAGGTGGGTGGGTGTGCGGGCGTTGATCGCTCGCGTCACGATGAGACGCAGAACACGGTAAGGCTAGCCTGCCCTTGCGGCAAAATCGGCGCGCCGCGCTGGGGAACGAGAGTGTCCGTGCCACAACGAATTCGGTTGTCCCGATGGCCGGCCGTCCGGGTGGGGCAGCGCACGGGTTCGGGTACACACCCGCACCCTGCGGGCGCCGGTGAAACCGGCTCCGGAAGAAGGGGAATCGTCAACGTCGGAGAAGCGCGGTATCCGACAACAACCTCACGAGTTGTCGGACACGCTGTCAGAGGCTGTTGGCGAGCAGGGCGTACTGGGCCGCGGTCTTCTGCTCGATTTCGTTCTCGTTGTCGCTGGACACCACGCCCACATACCGCTTGTACGTGACGAAGCAGCGGAACCGGTACTGATGCTGCGGATCGCCCTGGGCGTTGAGCTGCAGGCATTTCGCGCCCGGAATGCCGGCCGGGGCCGGACGGGCATCGTAGGCGGTGCCCGTCGATTCGATGAAACCATCCACCAGTATCGGCGCACCCGCCGGATCCTGGACCCGGGCCACCGAACTTCCGTCGGCGTACGCGGTGGCCTCGAACCCGGATTCGTCGAGCAACCGGGCACGGGCGGGCTGATCGTCGGCCGAGTTGATCAGATAGTTGCGACCGTAGACGGCGAATTTGTCGGGATCGGGAACCTGACCCGACCGGTCGGCGACCACGACCCGTGCCAGCAAGTTCTCCGGATCCACCCGGAGATCGGCGAGATCGGCAATGGGCGTGGGGCGGAAGCGGCCGAGCTGGGCCAGCTGGGCGGTGAGGGTTTTGTCCACCCAGGACACCAGATCCGAGCTGTCGGCCTTCGGCCGCTGCACGAACAGTGAGATCACGAACTCGTCGTGGGCCAGGAAGGCGCCGATATTGGCGATCCCGGGCCGCCAGTGCAGCAGCGCGTCGGGATGCTTCTCCGATTTCAGCCGCCGGTTGTCGCGAGAGACCCCGATATCGGCGTCCTCCAGTTCGGTGGCCGCCTTGGCGGCCGCCGAGGTATCGGGAAAGCGCAAGGCCACTACAGTGATCGCGGTGGCCTCGGTATCGGGCCGGGTCTGGCCCTCCGGATCGTCGCGGTCGGCCCCGCTGGCCGCGTAACCGACCACCATCCGGCGATTCTTCAGCACCGGTTCGGACACATTGGCCAGGAAGTCGATCGCGGTCGCGGTATCGGGCAGCACCTTCGAACCGCGGCCGTATTTCAGGGAGGGATCGACCTGGCTACTGGTGACAACCGCCTCCGACATGCGGATACCCTCCAACAGGGGCCCGTTGTCGCCCGCGTCGGCGGGGTAGCTGAACTTGTCGACCGGGAAGTCGCCGACCGCCAGGGTGCGTACGTCGATCTCCCCCGGGACCGGCGTCCCCGCCGAGGAACCGCATCCCGACAGTGCGGCCGCTATCAGAGCGACGACCGCGGCGACGGTGCTGGCACGCGATATCCGAACCATGGGCTGGCCCCTCGTTCCGATCGAAACTGCGGTGTCGAAGTTACCCGACGTAGCGCGATCTCGGGGAGGGGCGTCGTGACGCCGTGCCATACCCTGGACTGGTGGCAGGCCAACCGCAGCACGACTCCGACGGAGGCTGATCCTCGTGCGGGATCAGCAGGTCGAGGTCGTCGCCGGCGCGCACGCGGCGGCCCGGGTCGCCGGTGCGGTGGTGCTGGTGGCCCATCGCGGTACCGGCCGGCCCACCGAAAACGCCCCGGCGGTGCGGGCCCTGGCGGAGCTGGCCGAACTGGTGCACGAGGCCGTGGTGCGACGGCCCGAAAGCCCGGGCGCGCTGATCGCCCGGGAGGCGACCAGATGGCTCATGGCCCAGGCCGACCGGACCAGCCACGGCACCGCCGTGTATTTCGGCATATTGTCCGCCGCGGGCCCGGACCGGGTGGCGATATTCCTGCACGGTGCCGTGACCGCGATCCTCGACGGTGCCGGCAGCGAGTACTTCCACGGCCGCGACGCCGTCTTCACCGTCGACCGGGCGGCGGCGATACCGGACCGCGCGGTCGCCCTGTTCGTCGACGACACCGGCGACCCCGACGAGGATTTCCGGCCCGTGCTGCCGGCCACCCGCGGTATCGGGCGGCTGGTGGAGGGCATCGCCGAGGCCGGCGGGGTGATCGCCTGGACGCCACCTCCGGACCCCGGCGCGACGACCGGTTCCCGGGTGATGTCGGCCGGGGCCCGGACGACACCTGAGCCGGCCGCGGAATCCGAGCAGACCGGCGGCACGGTGCGGCCCGCGCCGGAAGCACCGGAGGGGCGGTCCGCGGCGCCGGTGGACCCCGACGCGGTGGCCACCGCCGTATCGACGCCGCTGCTGGACACCGTCGAATTGTCCGAGCGGGGGAGTGGGTCGCGCGGTGTCACGGGGGATCCGGAAACCCCCGGCAGACCGCGGAACCCCGCCCCGGACACCGATCCGCATCGGGCCCGGACCGAGATCAGCGGCCGGCAGCCGCCGCGCGGCGCTGCGGCGGCCGGCCCTGGATCCGATGAGACGGCCGACTCCCGGAAGCCCGAGCCGGAGGCGCCGCACCGGACGCCCGCCCATCCCACTCCGCGCCGGCACCAGCCCTACGCGTTATCCGGTCCACCCGAGCGTGGGACGCCTCCGCTGGACCCGGAACTGCGGCGCCGGACCGAGGCCACCGCGAAGGGCACCGCGCTCACCGTGAAGGTCATGGGGTTCAAATGCGCGCGTGCGCATCCCACCGATCCCCGGGCGGCCTTCTGCAGCGTCTGCGGTATGCCCGTGGATCAGACCCAGCCACTGATCGAAGTGGTGCGCCCACCGCTGGGCATTCTGGTCCTCGACGACGGTGCGACCTATCTGCTGGAAACCGATTCCGTGCTCGGTCGCGATCCGGAGCATTCCGAACCCGCGCGCCGGGGGCTCACCCCGCTACCGGTGGTCGACAACTCCGGTGGAATGTCGCGCGCGCACGCGGAGCTGCTGCTGGTGAACTGGGACGTGACGCTGGTCGACCGGGGATCCACCAACGGCACCCGCACCCGCGCCACGGGCTTCCGGGACTGGGTTCGCGTTCCGCCGCGTCAGCCCGTGGTGCTGGTGCCGGGCACCGAAATCCTGATCGGCCAGCGGATGCTGCGCTACGAATCGGCCGCGCCGCCCCCCTTCGGCCTGTGACACGGGTTTCGCCGCCGCGCTATTCGTACCTGGCGCTGCAGGTGTCCTCGCCGCCGAGCACCCCGGCGCGGAAGGCGTCCACCCGGGAAAATCCGCTCGGCACCGTTTTTCCCTCGACATCGCTGGCGGCCAGGCCGTCGGTCAGCAGGCCCGATACCGCCTCGTCCAGATCACCGGCGGCCAGCGTGATATCGCCCTCGGCCCGGCCCGGCTCCGCCAGTTTCCCGGTGGCCACCCCGGACAGGCAGGCCGCCCGCAACCCCGTCTTCGCTCCCACCAGATCCTGGTCCCGGCTCCGCTGCACCGACAAGGTGTAGCGCGAGATGAACACCACGTAGCCGTTGTAGTCGCCGGTGACCTTCACCGGCAGCGGGACTTCCGCATCATCGGTGGCGGCGCCGCGCTGGGCGAGTCCGCCGATATTGGTGGCGATCGTATTACTGGCGGGGCAATAGGTGACAGGTTCGGTGGAAACACCGTCGCTGCAGTCGATTTCGGCCCCGTCGTAACGGTATGTCGGCTCCTGCGGGGTCGGCAGGATCACCGACAGGGCCTTACTCAGTTCGACCAGGCTCCGCTCGGTGATCTCGAACTCCCCGGACGCGCCTTCGAAGCTCTGGGGCAGATCACCCCGGCGCTGGTCGATCTCGTCCATATCGATCCCCTTGCACCCCTTGGCGCCGTCGGTGAAACCGATCTGCACCGCCGAAACCCGTTCGAAGGCCGAACCGTGCACACTCTCGGGATCATCGGGGTCGGAATCGCGAATGGCCACCGTCGCGGCGAGGACCGAGTTCAGGCCGTCGGAGGTGTTGATGGTGAAGTAGTCCGATTCGCCCTCGGCCACCCAGCGCATGTACGCCCCGGCGAAACAGTCGGCCTGCTGTTCCTTGACGATCACCGGATCGTCGCGGTCGACGATGTCCGCGTTGTTCTGGATGGCGTGCCCGTACTCGTGGGCGATCACCATCACCACCGACATCTGCCCGAACGTCTCGGTCATGGTGGGCAGCAGCAGCGCCCGGTCCCAGCCGATGGAGTTGTCCAGCCGGCAGTAGGCGGCATTCACCATCCGATAGGTCGATTCGGTGCAGAACTCCACCGAGTCGCGCCGCGAATCCCGGGCACTCCAGGAAATCAATTTCTCGACCGGTTCGAACTCACCCTCGAACTCGGCGCCGTAGTGCTGCTCCCAGTACGCCTGTACATCGGTGACCGCGTTCAGCGCGAGGGTGTCGATCTCACCGCCGTCGCTGTGCTCGGCGACGAGGTTCGAGGCCGGCGGGTTCTCCCGGGGACCGCTGGGACCGCTGGTGGTCGGCAGGCCGGCGACCTGGAAGGGATTGTCGTAGATCGAGACCGCCCGGCCGTCCACGGCACGGGTACACCCGGTGACCAGCAACAGTGCGCACAGCGCCGAGACGACGACAGCGGCGGTCGTGAGTTTCGGCATGGATCGTCCCCCATTTCGGCCGGTGCGGGTGCTGCTCGTTGCCTCCGGAGCGGGGAGTTCGCCCCCGCTCGGGGGCACCTCCGATGCCCGGGTAATGGAATAGTATCCGCTGCATGTCTGCACCGGGGGTGCGCACCATCACGGTGCGCCATGATGGAACTGAACGAGTCTTCGATTCGAGTCAGCAGATCACTCTGGGCCGTGCGCCCGAGGTGACGCTGTTCGTCGACAGTCCACTGGTATCACGGGTCCACGCGATATTGGCCTGGCAGTCGGGGGCCTGGATACTCACCGACAACGGGAGTACCAACGGGGTGTTCGTCGACGCTCGCCGGGTCGGCGGACCCGTCCCGATCGACCGGCCCACCCAGGTCCGCCTCGGTGACGCCATCAGCGGCCCGCTGCTCTGGCTCGTTCCCTCCGGAGTCCCCCAGCAGCAACAGCAGCCGGCGCGGCCGCTCCCGCAGGCGCGTCCCGCCCAGCCACAGCAGCGTCCCGCTCCACCGCCGCCGCGGCCACAGTCCGGCTCCCAGCCGCATATCGGACCACACGGGCAGCGCGGTCCGGCTCCGAGCCAGCCGTTGCCCGCGCAGGGTCCGGCAGCGCAGCAGTGGCCGCCGCCCGGTGGACAACCGCCCCGGCCACCGCAGGTCGCCACGGCGGCCCAGCCGCCTGTCGTCCCGCCGCAGCCGGCCAATGTGAACATGACCGCCAAGGCGAGCGTGGCGGCCGTTCCACCGGTCCGCCACCGCAACACCGAGGGGCCGATCGCCCGCGCCGACCGGATCCCGCCGGGGGGTCTGGCGATCGGGCGGACGTCGGACAACCAGATCGTCGTCAACGATCCGCTGGCCTCGCGTAAACACGCACGGCTGGTCGCCGGGGCCGAGGGCCTCGCCATCGAGGACCTCGGTTCGGCCAACGGAACATTCGTCAACGGTGTCCGGCAGCAGCGCACGGTGCTGCGCGAGCGCGACATCATCACCATCGGCAATATCGACTTCGAGGTCCAGCAGGGCACGCTGGCGCACCGGCAGCGCCCGGTCGCCGAACAGGGCCTGGCCGTGCACGGTGTCGGATTCACCGTCGAAGGCAACAAACAACTGCTCGTCGATGTGAACATGCAGGCCGCCCGCGGCACGCTGACCGCACTGATCGGTCCCTCCGGGGCGGGTAAGTCGACGCTGTCGCGGTTGATCGCGGGTAGTACCCATCCCTCCGGCGGTGCCGTGACCTTCGAAGGCCGTGACCTGCACGTGGAGTACGAGGCGCTGCGCTCCCGTATCGGCATGGTGCCCCAGGACGATGTACTGCACCGGCAGCTCACCGTCCGGCAGGCGCTGGGTTTCGCCGCGGAACTGCGGCTTCCGCCCGACTCCTCCAAAGCCGACCGCCGCGAGGTGATCGACGGTGTGCTGCGCGAACTCTCGCTCACCGAACACGCCGACACCCGGGTCGACCGGCTCTCCGGCGGCCAGCGCAAACGGGCGTCGGTCGCATTGGAACTGCTCACCGGGCCCTCGTTGCTGATCCTGGACGAACCGACCTCCGGCCTGGACCCGGCACTGGACCGCCAGGTCATGATGATGCTGCGCGAACTGGCCGACGCCGGCCGGGTGGTGATCGTGGTCACCCACTCCGTGGCCTGCCTGGATATGTGCGACCAGGTGGTGCTGCTGGCGCCCGGCGGTAAAACCGCCTACGCCGGTAACCCGGCCGGCGTGGAAGCCGCGCTGGGAACCAGCGATTGGGCCAAGATCTTCGCCGATGTGGCGGCCAACCCGGACGCCGCGTTCGCGCATTACCGATCCCGGCAGGCGGCGCTGCCGCCTCCGCCGCCCCCCGCGGCACGGCAGAGCGGTGGCGGTTCGCCCCCGCAGTCGGGTGCCTGGAAACAGTTCTCCACGCTGGCGCGGCGGCAGTTGCGGCTGATCCTGGCCGACCGCGGCTATCTCGCCTTCCTGGTGCTGTTGCCGTTCGTGCTCGGGGGGTTGTCGCTGGTGGTACCGGGGCAGTACGGCTTCTCACCGCCGCCGCTCACCCAGACCGACGACGGAAACTTCGTCCGGGTCGGTAGCTCCGAACCGCAGCAATTGCTGGTGGTGCTGATTCTCGGCGCCTGCTTCATGGGATCGACGCTCACCGTGCGCGATCTGGTCGGGGAGCGGACCATCTTCCTGCGCGAACGCGCGGTCGGTTTGCGGTCGGGGGCCTACCTGACAGCGAAGATCGTGGTCTTCAGTGTGGCCGCGCTACTGCAGTCGGGCGTGATGATCGGTTTCGTGCTGCTGGGTAAGAAGCGGCCGGAGGAAGGTTCGGCGCTGGCCGTCGGTGGCGCGGAACTCTATATAGATATCGCCGTCACCGCGATCGCGTGCGTGGTGTTCGGACTGCTGCTGTCGAGTCTGGCCAAATCGAGCGAACAGGTGATGCCGCTGCTGGTGGTGGCGATCATGGGTTTGCTGGTGATGGCCGGCGGCCTGATCCCGGTGACCGACCGGGTGGTGCTGGAACAGATCTCGTGGTTGTTCCCCTCGCGCTGGGGCTACGCCGCGGCGGCGTCGACGGTGGATATTCGCTCACTGTTCGTCCAATCGCAACAGGATGCCTTCTGGGAACATACGCGTAGCGCATGGTTCCTGGACATCGGCTTGGTGGTGGCCATCACCGTGGTGCTGGCGCTGCTCACCTGGACCCGTCTGCGGCTGAAGAAGTCTGCGAGATGAGACAGGTGAACGGGCCGATCCGCCACCCCCGCCGCTGGTGGGTGGGGGCGGCGAGCGCGTCGTCCGCACACCAGGCACACTGATGCCTGTGATGGTGCGAGTTGGGGCGGTACATCTCGGGTGGGATGTGGTGTCCGTGGCCGCGGGCGGATCCGGCGTGCCCATCCGCCCCGTACAGGTCGAGGGAAGCTACAATCCCCCCGCCTATCTGCTGGCCGACGCCTCCGGCCGGCTCTACACCGCCGCTGCGGACCGGCAGCGGCCCGATCTGGGGATGGCGATCCCCGATGTCCGCGATATCCTCGGGCATCCGCAGATCGTCATAGCCGGGGCGACCTGGCCCGCCGAACTGGTGTTCCGGGCCCGCCTCTACAACCCGCTGGCCGCGATGGGGACCTATCTGCGGGGTAAACCCGATGTGGTCGCGTTGCCGTATCCCGACGACTGGCCGGATCCGAAGATCGACGCCTACGCCCAGCTGGTCGAGCAACTCGACGTCGAAGTGGAGCCGATCCCGGAATCGATCGCGCTGTCGGGCTATGTCCGCGCCCTCGGCCTGGTCCGGCCGCCCGATCCCGCCCTGCCCGAAGGAGTGGGGGCCACCGCGGTCCATTTCGACGGGCGGGTCGCGGACGGCCGGGCGAATGTGCTGGTGGTCGCGGTACACGGGGACGAGGAGCGGCCCACCGAATCGGTGTATGTGCCGATCGACCCCGAATCGATCCGCGATCCCCGCGTCGCCGACGACACGGTGATCGAGGTGATGGCCGCGGCCCGTTCCATCGGAGCGGACAATTCGACGGTCCTGCTCGCCGGGCAGGTGGTGTTCAACGAGACCCTGCGGTTCGCCTTCCGTAACCATCTGGGGCAGCGCCTGAAGAAGGCCGAACATCCCATGCACGCGCTGGTTCTCGGCGCCACCCATCTCTTGATCAGCGAAAACGAAGACGACGAGGAGGAGTCGGCGCCTTACCCGCCGCCCCCGCCGAATGCCGTGGGGCAGCCGGAACGCGCCGCGAACCACACGGCTCCCGGCCACCTCCCGGCCGGAGGAGCGAACGGGACTGTTCCCGGACAGAGCCTGCCGCCCGGCGCGTACCGGCCCGCACCCGGTCCATATCCGCCGGGGCCGGGTCCGAACCCGCAGGCGTCGGGTCCACAGGCGGCGCCGCCGGCCCCGCCCGGCCCGAATACACCGCGTCCCGGTCCGGAGCAGTCCGGGCCGGGGGGCCCGATGACGGGCGGGCCGGCGGCACCGCAACCAGGGTGGTCCGCCTCCTCGCCCTACGGTCCGACCGCACAGCCGGACCAGGATGCCACGGTGAAGGTCGATCGTGGGGAGTTGCCGCCACCGATCTCGGGACCGGCCAGCCGGTTCACCCGGCCACCGGATCCGGAGACCGGTGCCCAAGCCGCGATATCCCCGGAGCCCGGCCGGCCCGGGCCCGCGGGTGGTCCGCGGCCCGGCCCGGGGCCGGAGGGTGACCGGGGCAAGGGCAAACTCTGGAACAAGATGAAGGACAATTTGTTCGGCGCCCACGCCGTCATCGGTGTGGCCGCGCTCGCCGCCACGGCATGGGGTGTGGCCGGGGCGGGGACCGCGCATGCCGACGCCGGATCCGAACCGGTGATCAACGCGACAGCGGCGCCCGGTGCCTCCGGGATCACCGCGACGGCCGGGTGTGTGCCCATGCCACGCGTCACCGTCGAACCGCGCGGCCGGTCCGCCCCCGGTGCCGGAGAAACCGACGATAACGCTGGTCACCCGCTGTATGCCCGCGTCCCCACGGCCCCCGGTCCCGACGATTCCGTCCGCCGGTCCGCGCCGGAACCCGGAGTCTCGGCCGAACCCGATCCGGCCGAATGCGCGGAACCCGGTATCGACACCCTGCGCTATCTGGTGCCCGGTCTGCCGGGTATCGCCGATCCGGGCCCCCCGATCGATATCTGAGCAGCGTCCGGGCGGTTTCCCGGTCGCGATACCCGGCTGGTATCGTGACCGGCTGGTGTGTGGAACGCCGAGGCCCGGGTCTCAACCGGCCGCCGGGAACCCCTCGACCACACACCGGGGCCGGCAGCATCGACGACAGACAGGGAAGCACTGTGCCTACGTACAGCCCGAAGGCGGGTGACGTGACCCGGCAGTGGTACGTCATCGACGCCACTGACGTAGTGCTCGGCCGTCTTGCCGTGCAGGCAGCGAATCTGCTGCGCGGTAAGCACAAGCCGACCTACGCACCGCATATGGATGGTGGCGATTTCGTCATCATCATCAACGCCGACAAGGTCGCCATCAGCGGCAACAAGCGGCAGGACAAGCTCATCCACCACCACTCCGGGCATCCCGGTGGCCTGAAGTCCCGCACTGTCGGCCAGGTGCTGGACACGCGCCCCGACCGCCTGGTGGAGAAGGCCGTCAAGGGCATGATCCCCAAGAACAAACTCGGCAACGCGATCGCCGGCAAGCTGAAGGTGTACGCGGGCCCGAACCATCCGCATGCCGCTCAGCAGCCCGTTCCGTTCGAGATCAAGCAGGTGGCCCAGTGACCGCTCCCGAGGAATACACCGAATACGACGAAGCGGTCGTCGAAGACGCCGCCGCCGAGGTCCTGGACGAGGGCGTGGTCTACGACGACGACACCGAGTTCGTCGAGTACGCGGCCCCGCTGGACCGTCCGGTGCAGACCGTCGGCCGCCGTAAAGAGGCCGTGGTCCGCGTGCGCCTGGTGCCGGGTACCGGCAACTTCGTGCTCAACGGCCGCTCGATCGAGGACTACTTCCCGAACAAGGTCCACCAGCAGCTGGTGAAGTCGCCGCTGGTCACCGTCGAGCGCGTCGAATCCTTCGACGTGTACGCCCGCCTGCACGGCGGCGGCCCCTCGGGCCAGGCCGGGGCGCTGCGCCTGGCCATCGCCCGGGCGCTGACCGTGGTCAACGCGGACGACCGTCCCGCGCTCAAGCGCGCCGGGTTCCTCACCCGTGACCCGCGTGCCACCGAGCGCAAGAAGTACGGCCTCAAGAAGGCCCGTAAAGCGCCGCAGTACTCGAAGCGCTGATATCGCCGATGTCGGCTGTCCACCCGCCGCGTGCGGGTGGACGAGCCGGTGTCGGTTCCGAGAGCAGGCGACCGGCCGGAGTCCGGTCGCCTGCTCTCGTGCTATATCTACCGCGGTGTTCGCCGGCCGGCCGTTCCGAGGGCAGTTCCGGCAGGCGTCGTCGCGCGCTGTGGACTCACTGACGAGGGGCAAGGTATGGGACATCTGTTCGGCACCGACGGCGTGCGCGGGCTCGCCAACGATGCGTTGAGCCCGGAGTTGGCGTTACGGGTTGCCGAGGCGGCGGCGCAGGTACTGGGCGTGGACCTGCACACGGGTCACCGCAAGGTCGCGGTGGTGGGGCGGGATCCACGCGCCAGCGGAGAGATGCTGGAGGCCGCGGTGACCGCGGGCCTGACCGCCGCCGGAATGGATGTGTTGCCGGTCGGCGTGCTGCCCACCCCGGCCGTCGCCTACCTGACCGGTCTGTACGACGCGAGCCTGGGCGTGATGATCTCCGCCTCGCACAATCCCATGCCGGACAATGGCATCAAGATCTTCGCGGCGGGTGGGCACAAGCTCGAGGACGCCGTCGAGGAACGTATCGAGGCCCGGGTGGCCTCCGGTGCGTCCGACCGTCCCACGGGCGCGGCGATCGGGCGGGTACTCGGCGCCGCCGGGGCGCGGCAACCCGGTACGGACCTGCCCGACCAGTTCAGTGTGGGCGGGACCCATGAGCGCTATATCGAGCATCTGGTGGAGGCCACCGGACAGGACCTGAGCGGACTGACCGTCGTCGTGGACTGCGCCCACGGCGCCGCGTCGGAGGTCGGGCCGGCCGCCTACCGGGAAGCCGGTGCCCGGGTCATCGCCATCAACGCGGACCCGGACGGGCTCAATATCAATGCCGGCTGCGGGTCGACCCATATCGAACAGGTGCAGCGCGCGGTCCGGGAACACGGGGCCGATCTGGGTCTGGCCCACGACGGCGACGCCGACCGCTGCCTGGCGGTGGACGCCGCGGGCGAAGTGGTGGACGGTGACGCCATCATGGCGATCCTGGCCATCGGTATGCGCGACGCCGGAACTCTGGCCGGCAACACCCTCGTCGCCACCGTGATGAGCAATCTGGGGTTGCATCTGGCGATGCGCGCGGCCGGAATCACCGTGCGCACCACCGGAGTCGGTGACCGTTACGTCCTCGAGGAACTGCGGGGCGGCGGTTACACCCTCGGCGGGGAACAGTCCGGCCACGTTGTCTTCCCGCGCCACGGCACCACCGGCGACGGCATCCTCACCGGCTTGCAGCTGATGGCGCGGATGTCGCGCACCGGCGCGCCCCTGGCCGAGCTGGCGAAGGTGATCCACAAGGTCCCGCAGGTACTGGTGAACGTCCCGGTCACGGACAAGGTCGCGGTCACCGCCGACTCCGGGGTCCTCGAGGCGGTCCGTGCCGCCGAGGAGCAGCTCGGGGAGACCGGGCGGATCCTGCTGCGTCCCAGTGGCACCGAACAGCTGGTCCGGGTGATGGTGGAAGCCGAGGATCACGACCGGGCCGAGCAGCTCGCCGAGGACCTCGCGAAGCTGGTCGCGGCGGTCTGAACCGGTCCGCGGCTCAGGGTGGATCCCTGAGCCGCGGCCCCCGGAAATCAGGGTGCGGATCGGTAGCGCTGCCGATGCGGGCCGCCGGGGTGGGTGGGGATAGTGGACGGTGTAGCAACCGCGATCGAAAGGACCGCCATGACCGCCCCCGCCCGCCGTTTCACCCTCTCCTCCACCGATAAGTGGATCGGTGGAGTCTGCGGTGGTATCGCCGAATACTTCGGCTGGAGCTCCGGGATCGTCCGGCTGCTGTTCGTTGTGTCCTGTGTGCTGCCCGGCCCGCAGTTCCTCGTCTACCTGGCGCTGTGGATCTTCATGCCGAAGCGCTGATCACGCCGGCCCGGCGCCGGTAGTTCCCGTACCCCCATACCCACATCGTCGGCAGCCCCGTTCCCATCCCGGGAGCGGGGCTGCGCTGTCTTGCCCGGGATGCGAAGATGGGCAGCAATATTCCCGCGGTCGACCAGTGGAGCCAAGAAGAATCCATGCCTGGATCAGGAGAGTTCCGCGGTATCGGTATGCCGAGTTTCGGAGCATCCTCGTGGCTGGGTGGAAGTACCACCGCAAACCGGACGGGACCGGGGACCGGCGGCAGACGGACAAGGGGGCAGTGGGGGAGGTATCGGAGTGTCGGCCGCGCGGGTACGACGGAACCGATGCGCGTGCGACTGCGTCGAAACGGGTAGGAAGAGCACCGCAGGGCCGATCAGGGGCCACCCAAGCGGGGCGGACGGAGGGGAGACCCATGAGTACGGGCGATCAGACGGTCGGCATGCAGGGTGACGCGCTGGTGAGTCTGGCGAACAACATGCGTACCAGTGCCGAGGTGGTGAAGGGACAGGTTCAGGGTGTTGCCGGCAATATGGTCGGGCCCGCTGATACCGGGTTCGCGTACAAAACGCAGGGAGATGTAATCCACTCGGGTCTCGAGGTGGTGCAGCAATGGCTGAACGACTGGTCCGAGGCCACGCAGCTCACCGCGGATGCCATGGGGCAGACCGTGATCGAGATGTCGACTGTGGACAAGGAGAACTCCGATAACACCCAGCAGGCCGGGAGCTGACCGTGGAGGATCGTAAATTCACGGAACTGGTAGAAATAGGGTCGAGGGCTCTTCTGTATTTCGAGATCCTGGAGGTCCGCTATTTACGCTGGGTAGGTGAAGCGAAACCTCCTGGGTTCAAATCTTATGTGGATTTACACACACTTTTCTATCAACACAACGGTGTGAATGAGGATGCGTTCCGCCGGGCGGCGGATGCTTTGAAGATCGTACTGGATCGGGTCGCCACCGAGCGCAACCAGCAAGCGATGTTCGCGGGAACAATCCCCACGGTCTGGTGGGGGGATGCGGCGAACGCGGCCTCGAATATGATGGCTACGCAACTCCGTCTCTCCGAGGCCGATATAGATATAGTACGCAAGATTTACGGTGAAATGGATGGTGCGCAGCAGGCGTTACGTGACGCCGTGGCGATCGAAGCGAAGGCGGCCGAGGGGATTTCGGTAGGCACAGAAGTCAATGAGATCAAGGTCGATGGAAAATCTCCCGAAGATATAGACAGCATTATAACCTTCGCCAAAGGATTCGATACTACCACCACTGATTGGTTCGGTGAGAGTTTGCTCGACAAGGTCAACAAGATCTTTCCCGACTGTGCTTTCAAGGCGAGTCGACTGGACTGGTCCGACGTTGTGGGTGAAGGGCTCGATTCGCCCGGAGTCGGAAAAGATGCCGAATCCATGCATTCGAGCAATATTGCACTTCATCAGAAGGCCGCCAAGATGAGGCAGCGTTGTATCGATTGGCTCAACGATCCTTTCAAGGATGAGTACGAATCGAATGTCACCGAATTCGTGAATGCTTGTAACGAAACGAACTCGGCAGTGGCGAGTATCTATGACGAACTGGTGAAGGCGTTCGAAGGATTGAACAAGACGAAGTATCCGTGCCCGAAGGTCTCGTCGACACCGCAGACCACCGTTCCGGCCGGGACCACGCCGGGCCCGTCCAGCACAACCGCTCCCTCGACGACCGGCACACCTTCGACGACCGGCACACCTTCGACGACCGGCACGCCTTCGACGACCGGCACCGACAACCCGCTATCCACCGTCGCTGCGCTGGGCACTCAACTCGCTTCCTCGGGTATCGGCACCCAGTTGGCCGAGGGCCTGAACAGCTTGGTGAGCTCGGCGACCCAGCAGATTGCCGGCACGCTCGAGCAACTACGGGAACAAGCCGAGAACGTTATCGACCCGGGCAGTGACGACGAGGCAGATAAGGACCTGGACGGTGACGGTCGGCCGGACAAAGACGCCGATGGCGACGGGAAGCCCGATACGGACCTCGACGATGACGGCACGCCGGACAAAGACGCCGATGGCAATGGCGAGCCGGACGCCGACAGCGATAAGGGCGTCGAATTCAACGGCCGGAACTACAAACTCGAAGTGGGTCCCGACGGTCAGTTGAACCTCGTGGTGGACAGCACCACTGGTGAGCCGGTCACCTACAAGGTCGAAATCGGCCCGGACGGTAAGCCGACGATCGTCAGCGAGAACCAGCCCGGCGAGACCGCGCCGCCGGAGACCGGGAACCAGCAACCTGCCGGCCAACCCACCGGCGTGCCTGGAGCCCCAGCCGGGAAACCACAAGAAGATGGCGAACATCAGCCGCAGAACTACCCACCGCCGCAGCCCGAAGACGAGGACACCGCCGAACTCGGGTCACCGGCTCCCGCTCCGACTCCACCGGTGGATACCGGTGCCCAGTTGTCCGAGGCAGGTCCGTTGTGATCGCAGGCAGGAGTCGGTGATGGTTCTACGGCGCGATCGGTGAGGTGGATATGGCGAGCGAAGTCGAACGGATCGGCGAGGAATGCCGTCGGTACTCCGAACGCATGGTGGAGCGGATGGCGGAGGCCAAGTCGCGGCGCGAAGCCCGGAGTCGCGAGCGGGCTGAGCAGGCCGCGGCCGAAACGCAGGACACGGCGGAGCGCACGGTCGATCAGGATGGTCGAGAGCATGGTCCGCAGGCCGGTATGGACGAGCAGTGGCGCCCGGACAGCGGCCGGTCGCCTCGGTCCGGACAAGAGTCCGAGGGGAGGTCGTTCCCACTGCAGGAGAACAAATACCAGCGGCTGCGCGACGAGGAGCGGCGCACGCAACAGCAGGTGGTCGCGCCGCCGGCCGGCCGCCGTGTGAGCACGCAAGGGGTGCAGGGGGTGGAGCACCCGATACCGGAGGGGCAGTCCGACGAGCTCGACACGAACGAGGCGATCGCACGCTCCATCGCCGCCCGCCGCAGAAACAATGTCGTCGCACCGATAGACGACGATGGTGATGACGAAGCGGATTACTACAGGCGCAAAAGCTGGCTTGTCTGATTCACTCAGGGGGCCGAAGTTCACCGTTGGCGAATGGCCAGTTGTGAACAGGGCCGATAGGACGAGCATTGCCGGTGCGTGCGGTATCGCCCACGTAGCCCGACGCCCGCCTCCGGCGGGGCCGCCTGATCACCTCCGCCGGAGTCGGAGACGGCGGCCTTCGCGGCTGCCGCCGGGCGACGAAAGCGGCCAATCGGAACCGGTGCAGCTTCCATGGCGATGGAGACTGTTCGATGTCTGCGGACTCTACCGGCGGATACCCGGCCAAGTCACCGCAAGCTACGGGGTCGACAGCGAAGCTACGGCATCCACCGCGGCCGTCCCGGCTCCCTATACATAGCACGCGAATTGCCGTCCTCCTCGTCTCTTTGTCGTTGTGCGTCGAGGGCTTTATACTCATTCCACAACGAGGCGAGCATGGATCCGGCGAATCCAACGCTCGGGCCGCCGTCCGGATTGAAGTGAATAACAGAGTTTTCCAACGGGCAGATCTCCTCTAGAATGTACTTTCCGGAGATAGTAATTCGGAGCCACGGATTGCTGTCCGTTGGAAGAAACTGTGCAGACGTATATACTCGGAGCACCTGTTCGCCGTTGTTTTCATTATGAAGTGGAACCATATCGGGGCGGTCATCGGTTGCGACGGTGATGAATTCGGCTCGAAACAGGCCGTCGATGAAATACGCGGCAGGGCTGTAGCCCTCGAGTGTCCGCCAGAATATCAATTCGAATTCGTTCGCGAATCTCATCCTGGCGGTATCCGGCCTCGGCACGAAGTCCGCATTCCTCCACGCCTCTTCGGTGACGACGTTCCCTTCTTCATCGGCCCGTCGTCCGGACATCACATTTTCCGGATGGATCGGTCCGTCCGTCGGTACCGCAGGATCTATATAGTAGAACCATTTACCAGGATTCAGACGCGCGTTTTCTCGATCCTTCTCCGATATGGGCGGCAGCGGTGACCGGCCCAGGTAGTTGAATATGTGTACTTCGGACATGCGGGTGGCTCCAACTGGTAAGGGGTGGCAGTTCACTGTTCGGATCTGTGATTACAGGTCGTGGAAGGTCCAGCGGAGTGGCAGCTCTTCGTCTCACGCGTCCCCTTCTTCCCGGTGCGTTCTTCCTTGGTGAGCAAGATCCCGGACCCGGCATCAGGCCCAACGCGGTGGCGCCATGGGAGAGCGGGCGGTCCGATGCGGCAACTCGGTAGTACTCGGGAATTCTCGATGTTGGGTGCAGAGCGCTCATCTGATGGTCTGTTCCGCGCTCAGGGGTGCCCCGTCCGCGTCGACTTCTTCGTAGTCGATATTGAAGGAGAGTCCAAAATCTCGACAGTGCTGGGCAAGGGCTTCGAGCTTCGCTTCGGCTCCTTCTCGGCTGTCATCGATGTGTCCTTCGATTAGAAAGAAGGCCAGGCTGTTCGGCGGTGTGGCCATATGGCAGTAGATTTCGATGTTCTCGCCGTCGAGATATGCCTCGAAAACCTGACGCTGCTCCATCCGAATATTTTCGTCCGGTAGCCAATTTTGCAGCACACGCTCCACTATATCGGGTCGGTTTATCTCTATGGTTCCATGGAAGGAAATGATTGTCATGAAAATATCCTTGTCGAGAACGGGTACCTGGTCAAGTGCCGGAAGTGGCAATGGATCGGCCATATCCGATCCCGGAATTATCGGCTGCTATCTGTTGGCCGGCAGCTATCTCCGTGCCTTATTCAGTTGTAGTACAAGTCGGATCGAAGGAGATCGATGCAGAAGCTTCAACGTGTCTTTCTCCCCTGCCCATTGTTTCTCCGGCCGGGTTCCGGGAATCTCTGAGGTCGGCGGTCCGAAAACATCGCTGAGCGCCGTTGCCATCCTGTCGAAGGCCGCACTCAGTTGCGCTCTCCCCATGACGTCGTCGGCGAGAGTGGCAACCGGGCAGTCGATCGTTTCTGCGAATCCCCCGCGGCCCTGGATGTAGCCATGACCGGAGACCGCTTGTGTATCGAAGGTTATGCGATCGCGTTCGGATTCCAGAATTATCCAATCATCGGCCACTTCGCCGAGGCCTAGTAGGTCGTCCATAAGCCACAGCCAATGCATACCGCGGAGGCCGCGGGCCATTTGCACCAATGCTTGGTCGTCCAGGGCGGACCGGCGCACAGGGGATGTGCGCGGCCCGGGTGTGAACAGTGGTAGGTCGGTAGGACGGTTCCTGTCGTGTTCAACTGGAGTGAAGCCCAGATCGGAAGGATCTTCAGAGAAATACTTGTCGACGAGTTCCTCTGCTCGTCTCAGGGATATCGGCCCGGAAGATGGCATTGTCGACCAGTCGGACGAGGACGGGACCGAGTAGACGCTGGGTTCCGACGTTTCCGGCCGGAGCATTGTCACTTCCGTCTCCAGACGATCGACAACGGTGAGCCCTGCGGCATGTATGGCCGGTTCGATCAGGCTCTGCCAGTGGACTACATCGGTACCGAGGGCAGCATCGACCGCGATCGTCCATTCCTCGGAATTGATGCAGGTCAAGGTCACGATCATCGTGGTTACCGAGCTGTCCTGTGAGTGCTGATAGCTACGGCGTGCCACCTCGTTGCCGGTCTGACCAGTGGCGAACCCATGGGGTAACAACCCGAGCGATGCTCGCAAACCATCGAGCCGAGACTGGTCGAGCCGGCCACGCAGGGTGAGGATCAGATGCCGACCGGCCGAAGTCATAGTGTCACCGCCTGAACGAATCCGAATTGAACTGCTGGGCGTCGCTTGGTCGCAGATGTTCTTGCCATCATGACGAAGTTGTCCGGTTGTCAGCGATCACCACGCTCCAGTCCCCGTTCCCGGTTGCGCGCATCCAACTCCCTGGCTCGCTTTACTCGGAGGTCTTCGGGGGTGGGGGCTCGGCGAACCGCCTCAACAGGGTCCCTGGCTTGACCCAAGTCCATGAGGTGTCGACTCAAAGCGACTTCGGGCGGTACGCCACGCCCGATCAGCTTCGCGACTTCCGCGTAGCGGCGAGTCGGAGAATCGTATTCGACCGCCATCGGCCCTTTGCCCGGCTGGTGATACATGAGTGCTCGTTTCTCTCGATCCACGCCGACCGGGTCCTGGTCGCGAACCAGCTGATAAGCAACGGGGTCCAGCGTACGTGACCTTTCCGGTGTAATTTCGAGGCCCCTCACCGAGCCGACCAACCTGTTGTGCTCGGCTCGTACGTTCTCTCGGTCTACCAGCTCTCGCACTTTTCCGTAGTCGCGGTCACGTTCGGACTCCAATATTCGGGCGATGTGACCTGCTTGTTCCGCATTGAAACCAATGGATTCGAGCGCCCGCGCCTCGATACCGCGTTCATATTCGACAGCGCGCTGTAGCTGGTCGCCCAGTTCGCGTACGCGTTGGGGCTCCGGTTCCAGACCTCGGGCAAGAGATTGCTCGATCTCCCGCCTCTGGTTGAGGGCGTAATCAAGAAACTGTGCGCGAGCTCGCGCGTCCGGTTCGCGTGCTTCCGAAGCCATTACCACCGCTTGCGAGATCACCTGCCGTTCGAAGGCCCCTCGCGTCGACTCCAGCGTTCTGCAGTCGGAATCCAGGGCTCTGGCGACCAATTGGCGATGCGCGGGTTCCAGTTCCAGCTTGATCAGTTCGCGGCTATTCGAATCCCGTTCGTTCCGGACGACCTGATCGATGGCTTCTATCTCTCGTAATAAACCCTGGATATCCGGAGTCCTGCCCTCGGACCGCGTCACCTCCAAATCGCCTGCTTTTGTCACGGTGTCGGCCGCGAACCGTACGAACTCGTTCCGGCCGGGATCGGACTCGTGTATCCGCTGTACAGCAGACTCGACCAGGTCCTGTTCGAGGATTCTGCATTGAATCGAAACCTCGCTGTTCCGGTCCAGGACATCCAATTCCAGCCGCTGTTCGACGATTTCCGTCAGTTCTCCGAGCTCCAAGCCGCGCACCACGGCCATTCGGATCTCGGATTCGAGCTTGTTGGCGGCCGCAATTCGCTCCGTCGCGGAGGTCAATTTTGAACTGACCTCGGAAAGCGAGCCTCCGCGGATCAGAGCGTCGCGTGCTTGCTCGAGGGCTTGGCGTGCATGGGTGACCTCGAGGGCGGCCTGAACGGCTCTTGCATCCGCCAGCCAGTTGGCATCGGCAAGTTGCCGTGCAAGGTCGACAATTTCTCGATCGTATGGGCCGAGTCCGTCGAGTAGCCGGGCGGTTCTGTCCAAGTTTTGTTGTGCCAGCTCGCGATGAAGCTCGGCTGTTCGCTCGGATATGGTTCGTGTTCGCTCATCCGTACCCGATAGCTCGAGATTCTTCTCGAGCTCGCGTGCGATCTCGAGCTTACGTACAGCCTGTTCCCTGGCATGGTCGGTGGTTTCGAGAACGGGTAGCTCGGGACCGGAATCGAGCGTGCTTCCCGGAACCACCAGCGAGACGGTTTCGATGTTCAGCTCGGGGTATTGCCGGGAAATTTCTTTTGCTGCGACCTTCAAGGGTTTGGAGATATCGTGGGTCGACTTTATTATTCCGCTGAGCGCAGCGTTGGCGAAGGTTGCCGCTTGACTATTGTACGCGCTACGGTCCGCAATGATTCGCTCGGCAAGTTCCCGGATTTCGGAGCGCGTGAGATTCTTCAACTGCAACGGCGTCGCGGGCGTATCGTCGGTCGCCCTGGCGGCTGCTCGCCCGTCGTATCTCTCGACTAGTAGCGCATTGAACCGATCGCGTTCGATGAATACGGCGAAGTCGACATCATTTGCCTCCGGAGTGCGCAATGAAGAACCTTGGATGAAGGCATTGTATTCGCTGAGTCCGGCATTATCGAGAGCTCTGTGAAAATCTCGAGTGAATCTATTGAAATGATCGGCTCCTTCGAATTTATAAGGATAACCTCTTTCGGAGACGGTATTGACCCACGCCTCCATCTGGCGCGCCAAATTGCCGGCTTCGATCGGTTTTGCGATGCGCGAACCGGTTTGTATGAGATTTACTACTTCTCTGTCGCTCAGGCCGAGATTCCGCCCGTGTGCGATCAATGTGTCAAGTTCTCGACCGGTGTAGGTGAGTTGGAAACCTTCCGGTTGCTGACTGATCCTTTGCCGGATTTCCTCGGCGATCGACCGATGGCTGCTCGGCAGTCCGTCGGCTGTACGCACCGTTTCGTTGTGCCGGGTCGCAGGTTCTGCCTGGGTACGCGGTCGTTCCGACGGATCGGTACGGGGCGTGTCAGCGTCCGGACGACCCGATTCGTTCGGGCGGGCAGAGTCCAGCGCTTCGGGATCCGGCCCTCGGGGAGGTGATGATCGGTCACTGGAGTCCGAACGCCCCGACACCCGATCGGGACTCGGCGGTTCGGTATCCGAACTTCGGGCGGCCCCCGCCGTGGTCGGCGGTAAGGGAGCTAGTCCTCGAAGGTCCCCCGTTCCGGCCAGGCTCCGTCCGTGCTGTTGCGGTGTTGCGCCCATGCCGCCGCGAGAGTCGCGAGTGTTTCCGTCGGACGGTATTCGAGTGTCTGCTTGTTGATCAGCACGGAGTATTCCTTGCTGTGCGGGGGCGTGGCCCGAGACGAGGCTTTCAGCAGATATTCGATCTCCAGGGCGTCCTCCCGTATCAGTTCGAGGGACACCTGCCACAACTTCGGATGTATCTGTCTGCCTCGCGGGGCCCGGCCCGTTCGTTTCGCTTCGGAGTAGTCGTCCCCGATCATTCGGGCCGACCAACTCGGATACTCGATCACTGTTCCGGACTCCGAGTCGACCACCAGTTTCGTTTGACCGAGATCCATCCCGGCCGCGGTCTCCTGTGATGTCGGGATCGGAGAACATACCCATCCGTGCTCGGTCGGCGAGATCCGGAACTCCCGGCCTGGATCGAACACCTGGGCCAAGTGGGTTTTCACTTGCTCCGGGGTGTGGAACGGTGCGGGCATCATTTGCTCCTAGCGGAGATGGAATAGGGCTGAACCACAGCGCGGCGGTATCGGCGATCACGTTCGCGGGCGGACGATGGGATGCCACGCCTGATTGGGGGTCCCACCACACCGGGCCCTCGGCGCCGAGCGGATAGACGACCAGAGAAGCATGATTGCCGTCCAGGACGGGTGTACCGTCCGGATTGTATCGGAGTTGCCCCGTGTCAGGATCGCGAGCATGCCACTGGTGGACGACGAACGCCGCGGATCCCGGTCCGAGGCGGGCGATTCCGTCGTGCAGTGCACGGTACTGCTCGAGGACGGTGCGACCGCTGTTGGCGTCGGTCTGCAGATCCTGGCGGAGCCACGCGGCCGCGCGCAGAAGGCCGTTTTCCTCGCCGACACGTACATCGTCCCGGCCACCTGGCGGTGGCGGGTCCGGCCAGCGCGGTGCGGACACCACAGGGCGGCCGAAGAATGCGGACAGGGCGGAAAGACAGCAATCGACACAGTTGTTGTTGCGGCCTCGAACCGTGGGTCCGCCGTCGTTGATCAGACCGCCGTAGGGATTGACGCGAGGGTCCGCCGCGACCAGGAATCGGTTGCCATCGCGCAGCGCGTTCTCGACGGCCATCTGGTACTCCGGACGTTCGACACCGCTCAGATGCCCGGTGCCGTATACGCGCCCGGCAGAGGGATCGGCGAAAGGCGCACGCGTATTGGCTGCGGCGAGGTCGTTGCTGAGCCTCTGCAGGTCCGCGGTGGTCGGCGATGGTGCGCCGGGTTCGGCAGGGGGAAGGCCGAGCTGCCGGCGCAAGTGTTCGAGAAGGGTGTCCGGGGTGGCGTCGGGATGCCACGTGTTCGGGCCCCGGTAAACCGTGTCGACAGTTATGTGAAGATCCGCCGCCGAAGGGTCGTTCGTGTATACGACGTCGAGGAGAAGCCAGTCGCCCCCGACCAGCCGTTGCCCATTGTTGAACGAGCGGTCGGCGACAGTCTGTGCGGCGTCCAGGACCCGGTGTACCGCGGCAGGGGAAATGTGTGGCGCAGCGTTCACGTGAACACGAATCGTGGGGACCGTGAACCACTGGCCGGGCCGGTCACCGGAGATGCGCCGAACCTGGTACGCGGGGCCGGACCTCGGACGTGCGGCCGGTGTCACTGGTGTAATTCGGCCGCCTTCAGGTGCGCGCTGCCGACAGGCTTCACGGAAAGCGCGTGTCGGATCCGCCGGGCGGTGATTATGGGGAGAGGCGTCGCGCGGAGCGCTGCGCACCGGCGTGTCGGATTGCCTGCCATGATCTGCCGGGGTTATCGCCTCATTCCTCGGCGCGGGGGTGTGTGCCGTCGGCGCCGGTTGCCGGGCGGGTGCCAGGTGTCCCGGTGCGTGCGCGGGGGCGTCGGGTGCGCGCTGGGCGAGGATCGGGGGGTTGCTTTCGGGCGCGCGGTAGGCCGGGTCCAGGCCGGCATCCGGCCACCGGGGTGGTGATTCTCGGCTCGGCGAGTTGGTGTCGGGGCCGGAATTCGCGACCGGAGAACGCACGTCGAGCGGCTGTGGCTGATGGTCCGGTGACGCATTCCAAATGTTGTCGTCGCGCGGTGGTGTGGTGTCGGTTGGGTGCGGTTGTTGGGCTGGACCGGCGTTCCAGATGTTGTCCCGTGGTGGCGGCGACCCATCGTGTGGCGGCGTGAAGTTCGGGTGGTCGTTGTAGCGGAAACCGGGGTTGTACACCGGCGGTAGCACAGTGGCGCTGACTATCCGGCCGGTTCCGTCGAAAACGATATGCCGGGGCCAGACCCGATACACGACCTCGGAGGAGAGGCCGCCCGGAGCGAGTACCTCGGCTTCGCGGTGCCCACTGGGCTCTCTGCGATCACGGAAGGAGGCTTCGGTGTCGAGGCCGTACGGATGATAGGCCTCGTACATATAACGGACCTGTCGGTACAGCCCGTTGGGCAACCTTTCGAGACCGGGCATTTCGGTGGTGACTGCGTCCTCGCGCATTATCGCGTGCTCTGGACTGCGGGAGAACGAAACCGCTCCGCCGCCGTTGAATGCAGAACCGATATGGGCGCCCATATTGGGATTGCCGGGATTGCGGCAGTGGAAGCCGTCGGAGTCGAATATCTGCTCCGGCCCGCGGCTATCCATGCGGAACAGCGCGTTCTCCGGCCGCAGAAACGCATCGTCGGCGGTGAGGTCACGCCACATCCCGCCGCCGTCGCCCTCGGTGTTCAGAAAGAGATTGTCGACATCGACCGGATCGACCGAATCGGAAAGCGCTTCCGTGGGAATGTCACGTGTGAGATGTGGGGGAAGTTCATTGTCGGGGCAGCCCGGTTCGAAAGAATCGGGCAGCATGCTCTGGTAGTCATGGACTCTGCCACCGTTATCGTAATTGTGTTGGATGACATCGTTCAGGTATGTCTCACTGAGCGTGTCCGGCCGCTGCAGCGGGTCGGCGATGGGCAGCGCTTGCCGCTTGTAGATCTGCCAGTTCTGATCGATTCTGAGAGCACCGACCTGCAGGCCATTCCAGACCTGGTCAGGGGTTGAGTCGTTCGCGTGGGCGAAGTCTTCGATCGCTCTGGTGAGGTTCGCCCTGGTGAGGGTGTCCCTGTCGGCCTTGCGCCTGACTTCGCTCCAGTCCATGGGCGCCCTGGACTGCGGTTGTTCTGATCGCGCGTTGTCGCCGAGCGAGGATCGGTGGTTCGGAGCATCGGTGTCTCGCGGCGTAGTGTCGTCGTCCGGTGGCCGCTCGGAATTGCGGTCGCCGTCGCGGTCCGGACCGGCAGTGCCGGGATTTCGGTGCGTCGGCGCCGGGCCGGACGGCGGTCGAGACTCCGGCGCGCGTGTCCCCGGTGGGGGTGCCGCAGTCGGGGCCGTCGCTGTGTGTCCCGGTTGTTCGCTTCGAGGCGTCCCGGCGAGCGGAGCGTGCGAGATATTTCCGCCGCCCGGGCGCTCTGAAGATGCGTGAGGCCGTCCGGAATCGGTTCGCTCCGAGGCTACCCAGGATGTTTCGTTCCGGTTCGGCCTCGGACTCGAAGGCCTGCTTCCACCTGCCGCTTCCTGGGGCGGTAGCGGTGTGCGCGGGCGATCGGCGGCGGTATTGTCACGGTTCGGACCATCCTGACGAGCTGGGCTTCGGTTCTCGAGGCCGAGGGTCTCCGGGGTGCGCGCCGAAGGAGTGCCGGGCGACGGATCCGCGACTGTGCGGGGTGCCCCTGGTTGTCCGGTGTCTATCGGGGACGAGGATACGTCGGGTCCCTGTCTGCCGTCGGGCGTAGGCGTCGCGGGGGCGCCCGTGGTGACGGCGCCGGCGAGAGGCGCGGAGGAGGGTGAACTCGTCGGCGCGTCCGCGGTCGAAGTTGCGGTAGCACTGGTGGTGGACGCGGAGGCCGGGTTGCCCGTCGGCGTGCCGGCAGCGTCCGGGGCGGGTGTGGCGCCGAGGTCGGGTGGTTGCGCTGTATTCGGTGTGGCCGGCCCTGACTCGGTCGCGGGGCCGTTGTCGGATGGATCGGGTGACAGGTTGAGGCTGCTGCCCGGTGGCAGTTCATCGGGTCGGGTGGGCGCGGGCGTATCCGATGCGGGTGCCGCGGTGTCGGATGGTGGCCCGGTATCGAGCTCTGAACTCGGCCCACCTTGCGGGCTGCTACTCGGCTCGCCCGGTTGGCTGCTCGATGCCGTCGCGCCCGGATCGGGACTGGCGTTCGGTGCCTGGTTGTCACCGGGTACCTGCTCGGAGTCCCGGGCAGGGTCGCCGCCGGCCGGTGGGGTACTGGGCGAATCGCCGGATGCCGCGGTGTCCGGGGGGGCCGGCTGGGGTGAATCTCCGGTACTCGGTGCTATGGATTCGCCGTCAAGAGCGAGGTCTGGAGCAGCGCCGAGGTCAGGGGCGGATTGACTCCTGTTGTGCAGGTGTGTGCCAAGTGTCATTGCGCCGTTGTCGGCGGCGCTGCCGACTGCGCCGGAAGTGAAGGTCTCCAACGTCAGGTCGCCACCGACAGATACGGTTCCGGCGACATTGCCGGCGACCCCTGCAGCGCTCTCTATGCCGAGATCGGCGGCCACCCGGCCGAGAGGGGAAGTGGCACGATTCGCCAGTGGCGCACCGAGCGCGTTGGAACCGAGGCCGCCGCCTACCGCGCCTCCGATACCGCCGGCTTTTGCACTGTCCCACAGTGCCTTCCAGTCATCGCCGTCCAGGCTCTGCCGGTCGCGCCGCGCAATCTGGATCAGGTGGGGCGCCAGTTCGGTGGCGGTTCCCTCGAGAACTCCCCACTTGGCGCCCTTCAAGGCCACTCGCCCGACTGCGCGAGCTGTCGTATTCGTTATCACACGTTCGATCAGCGCGCGGATGGCCATGCGTATACCCGCCTGCGTAGCTACCTTTGCCGCTGCCCCGGCTGCTGCCCCGACACCGGTCCACGCTGTTGCCAAGGCTATAGTCAGTTCCGCGGCAAGCAGGACCATCGACGCGATGATCACCATCTTGGTGTGCTCGATGTCGAGCGCTGTATCGTCGAGATCGCGACTCAGGGATTCGCAGTAGGCGACCAACATCGGTAACGCGCTATCGTCTCCGCCCCCCACCTTGCCCCAGTGCTCGGCGAGGGCAGTGTGCGTTTGTCCCTGGTCGAGCGCCGCGAGCACATCCCGCATCACGAGGGCCGCATCATCGCCGCTCTCGTCGAGCGCTGTCGCCATATCCTTCCACGCGGTGGCGACTCGACGCATCGCCGTCTCGTCGCCCTCTGGCCAATCACCGGCACCAACAACATATTTGGCTACCCACTGCAAAGCGCCCGGAATTTCGATTCCCATCAGGGTGCCGTCGTGCCCAGATCTTCGGCGGTTGCATCATCCTGGGCCTGCAGCGAATCGGCTACGGCCGTCAGATCTGTTTCGTACTTGCCGAACACGTCACGCAATCCCTGAATGGCCTTCTGTCCTTCAACTTCACCGGGTTTGTAGTTCATGCTGAACCCTTGTCCGATCTGGTCGGCGCCCCAGCACTCGCCTTCGGCGTCGATGACACCACGCAAACGCTCTGCGGCGGCCGTCACCTTGTCGGCCACAGCGCCGAATCGAGGGGCTGCGGCGCGTAGCGCGGCCGGATCGGCGTGCAGATCATCCACTGAGAGTCCTTCCGTGTGCCCTCGTTCTTGTACTTCGGGACCGAGCCGAATCCACCGTCTGCAGCGGACCGGGCGATACCGGGCGTGCATCCGGACTCGGCATCGGGGCGCGCTTATCGGTCAGGGTTCAGATACGAGCGATTGCGGTAGTACTGGTCGTCGTCTTCCTCGATCGGCTCGGAGAGGGCTTCCGGAGGTTCGGTCGCCGGGAGGCCGGAGATACTCGCGAACAATTCTCGGACGCTGGGGGCGCCGGGGATCAGCTCGGGCAGGTCGGGTACCTCGGCGGACATTGCCTGGAGTGGTGCGATGGCATGCTGCGCGGCCTCGCCGGCCCGGCGGGCGGCGGTCTGCACTGCCTCGAGGGTCGAGCGGGCGAGCTTGTCCGGGGTAGAGCGTTTGAATGCCATTGGATCGAAGTGCACGCCGAACGGTATCCCGGCGGCATTGCTGTCGACCCTGACCAGATTATCGGGGGACCACACGGTCACCGTGGTGGAGGCGAGGCGTGACCGCACTTCTTCCAGCCGCTCACGCTGCTGGTCGAAGCTACTCAGTAACTCATCGAGCTCGACTCGCAGCAGGTCGTTGCGCACCTGCTTCTCGTCTTCGTTCACCTTGGATACCCTCTTCCGCATTCAGGCCGATGTAGGTTCTGACGTATCGGCCCGATAAGCGGTTCCATCCGAACGCGATTCAGATTTCACCACCATCGAGAAGTTCGGGCAAACGGTGGACGACAGTCTCGGACGGCCGCATGACACAGCTCGCGCCAGCGCCTGTTCGGCCAGCCGGGAGCCCGGAACAACCGTGACGATCGACCGGCGATAGGGCAGTCTTCGGCGCGGCGTTACTTACGCAGCGACCGGACCAGTTTGCCCACCGCCGCCGGGTCCGGCGTCGCCGCGGCCCGCCGGTTCTCCTCGTGTTCCAGCAGGGCGGCCGCCGGATCGATCACGTGCGTGTGCTTGATCGAGGTCTCCGGGTCGGCGAGCGGCTTGTAGGTCTTGTCGCCGAGCAGGGTGTGCAGCAGGTACCCGGTGAGTAGTGCGCGGGTGGCGCGTGAGGTTTTCTCCTCGTGCTTGCCGCCGCCGAGTGCGGCCAGCAGGCGGCGGCCCTCGGCGAGTCCGTTGTGGCCCGCGCCGTCGAGAGTGCGCAGGATCACCGGGCCACCCCAGGCGGCGGCGAGGGGGACCGCGTCGGAGATCGGTGAATCGATATCGCTCACACCGGCCAGGATCAGGGCCGGGGTGTCGAGCTCACCGGCCACCGAGGTGGCGGCCGGAGCGGTGGGTGCCGGGAAGAGGGGAGCCACCGCGGCCACCCGGCGCTGGGCGGCGGCGAGTACGGCCGCGCCCGCGCCCATCCCGTGGCCGGCCAGGGCCAGGCGTTCGGGGTGCACGGTGACGGTGCCGTCACCCAGCCGGACGCCGGTGCAGATATCGAGAGTGGTGAGCAGGTCGGTGGCGAGGTTCAGGTGGGAGGGCAGCGGGCCGCGCTCGGTATCGGGGGCGGCTGCCACGATGCCCCACGAGGCGAGGTGTTCGAGCAGCGTGCGGTAGTTGCCGGCGCCGTTCAGCCAGCCGTGGCCGAACGCGACCGCGGGTAGATCGCGGCCGGTCTCGGGCGTGTACACCACCCCGGGCTGACCCGCGATGGCAAGATTGCCGCGGAGCACCCGGTGCGGGCCGCGGCTGGTCAGAGTGCTCAGAAGTGATTTCACAGACGCCGACACGACGAGAACGTTAGCCGATAAGTAGGCTGGGGAGCCATGTGCGGAATCGTGGGGTACGTCGGGTACCGGGACGCGTTGGGCGTCGTCGTCGCTGCCTTGCGCCGCATGGAGTACCGAGGTTACGACTCGGCGGGTGTGGCGATTCTCGACGGCGCCGGTGGCGTGGCGGTCGAGCGGCGCGCCGGGCGGCTGAGCAATCTGGAAGCGGCATTGGCCACCGCGGGCCCGGACGAGTTCGCCGGCAGCACCGGTATGGGACATACCCGGTGGGCCACCCACGGCGCGCCGACCGACCGCAACGCCCATCCGCACCAGGATGTGAGCGGCAAGGTCGCGGTCGTGCACAACGGCATCATCGAGAACTTCGCCCAGCTGCGGCGTGAACTCGAGGACGCCGGTGTGGAACTGCGCAGCGAGACCGATACCGAGGTCGCCGTGCACCTGGTCGCCCGGGCCTATGCCGCGGGCCCGACCGCGGGCGACTTCGAAGCCAGCACGCTTTCGGTACTCCGGCGGCTCGAGGGTGCGTTCACGCTGGTGTTCACGCATGCCGACCACCCGGGAAAGATCATCGCGGCGCGTCATTCGACTCCGCTGGTCGTCGGTGTGGGCGAGAACGAGATGTTCATCGCCTCCGACTTGACCGCGTTCATCGAACACACCCGCGAGGCGGTCGAACTCGGCGAGGGCCAGGCCGTGGTGATCACCGCCGACGGCTACCGTGTCACCGACTTCGACGGTGCCACCGACGGGGTGAGCACCCGGCCGTTCACCATCGACTGGGATCTGGCCGCCGCCGAGAAGGGCGGTCACGACTACTTCATGCTCAAGGAGATCGACGAGCAGCCCGGCGCGGTCGCCGATACGCTCATCGGTCACTTCGATCAGACGCCCGGCCGGGACGGCCGGATCGTGCTGGACGAGCAGCGCCTCTCCGATCAGGAGTTGCGCGATGTGGAGAAGGTTTTCGTGGTGGCCTGCGGTAGCGCCTACCACTCCGGCCTGGTCGCCAAGTACGCCATCGAGCACTGGACCCGGCTGCCGGTGGAAGTGGAGCTGGCCAGCGAGTTCCGCTACCGGGACCCGGTGCTGGACCGCTCGACCCTGGTGGTGGCGGTCTCCCAGTCCGGTGAGACGGCCGACACACTGGAAGCCGTGCGGCACGCCAAGAGCCAGAAGGCCCGGGTGCTGGCGGTCTGCAATACCAACGGCGCGCAGATCCCGCGCGAATCCGACGCGGTGCTCTACACCCGGGCCGGACCGGAGATCGGGGTCGCCTCCACCAAGGCGTTCCTCGCGCAGGTGACGGCGAACCTGCTGGTCGGCCTGGCGCTGGCGCAGGCGCGCGGTACCAAGTACCCCGACGAGGTGGCGCGTGAGTTCGCCGAGTTGGAGGCCATGCCGAAGCTGGTGGACCGGGTGCTGGAAACGGCTCCGCAGGTGCGGGCGATCGCCCGGGAACTCGCGCGCGAACGCACCATCCTGTTCCTCGGCCGCCATGTCGGATACCCGGTGGCGCTCGAGGGTGCGCTCAAGCTCAAGGAACTGGCGTACATGCACGCGGAGGGTTTCGCCGCGGGTGAGCTCAAGCACGGTCCGATCGCGCTGATCGAGGGTGGGCTGCCGGTGATCGTGGTCATGCCTTCGCCCAAGGGGCGCGCGGTGCTGCACTCCAAACTGCTGAGCAATATCCGGGAAATCCAGGCCCGCGGGGCGCGCACGATCGTGATCGCCGAGGAGGGCGACGATCTGGTGCGCCCGTTCGCCGACGATCTGATCGAGATTCCGTCCGCACCGACCCTGTACCAGCCGCTGCTGTCGACGGTGCCGCTGCAGATCTTCGCCGCCGAGGTGGCGCAGGCCCGCGGCTACGACGTGGACAAACCGCGGAACCTGGCGAAGTCCGTCACCGTGGAATAGCCGACGGGGTGACCGGTGCGCCGGTTACCCCGTCTACTCCTCGACCGTGATGGTGCCGCGCATATCCGGGTGGATCGGGCACAGGTAGCGGTATTCGCCCGGCTGGGTGAAGGTGTGACTCCAATCGCCCACCTCGAACAACGGGCTGTTGATGCTCATCGCCTTGTCGCCGATGCCCTGTACCCCGTGTGGCAGGTCGCCGTCGAAATGCCAGGACACCGTATCGCCGGCGGAGATGGTGATATCGGCCGGCGAGAAGTGATCGTCCTCGACCTCGACGGTGACGGTGGCCTCCGGGTTGTGCTGTGAATGTGTGCCGGGGGTATCGGTTTTCGTTGCCTCTTCCGTCGAATCACCGGAGCCGCAGCCGGACAGCAGTGCCGTGACGAGGGCGAATCCGGCGGCCGGGACGAATACGGCGCGGTGAACTCTGGACATGGAGGTCAGCGTAGTCTGCTGGCATCGCTGCCCGTCCGACCACGGAGGTGTGTTCGGTGACCCAGCCGCTCGGCTATTACACCGCCGACGAGGTGCGCCTCGCCGAGGCCGAACTGTTCACCAGAGTTCCCGACGGTGTGCCCATGCGCCGCGCCGCGTACGGGCTGGCCACGGTGGTCGCGGCCGAGTTGCGGGCGCGCAGCGGCGGGGTCGCGGGGCGGACGGTGGCATTGCTGGTGGGCTCGGGCGACAACGGCGGCGACGCGCTGTGGGCGGGGATGACGTTGCGCCGGAGGGGCGTCGCGGTGACCGCGGTACTGCTGAATCCGGCGCGGGCGCATCCGGCGGGTCTGGCGGCGCTGCGTCGCGTCGGCGGACGGGTGTGCGTCGACCCGGTGGCGGCGGTCGCGGAAATCGCCGACGCCGATCTGGTGATCGACGGGATCGTCGGCATCTCCGGTCGTGGTCCGCTGCGCCCGGATGCGGCGAGAATCGTTGCGGGCGTGAAGGTTCCGATCATCGCGGCCGATCTGCCCAGTGGGGTCGACCCGGATACCGGTGCGGTGTCCGGGCCCGCGGTCCGGGCGGCGGTCACCGTCACCTTCGGCGCCCGCAAGCCGGTGCACGCGCTGGCCGCGGACCGGTGCGGCCGGATCGAGCTGGTACCCATCGGTTTACGGCTGCCCGAACCCGGTCTGGCCGCGTTGGATCCCGCTGGGGTGGGTGCGGCCTGGCCGGTCCCGGGAGCCGCGGACGACAAGTACACGCAGGGTGTCACCGGGGTGCAGGCCGGCAGCGCGACCTACCCGGGCGCGGCCGTGCTCTGTACAGGCGCGGCGGTGGCCGCGACCTCCGGGATGGTGCGTTACGCGGGTACCGCCGCATCCGCGGTGCTCGCGCAGTATCCGGAGGTGATCGCGGTATCCGATCCGGCGGACGCGGGCCGGGTGCAGTCCTGGGTCTTCGGGCCGGGCTCCGGGACCGACCCCGGCGCGCGCGATCGCCTCGCCGAGATCCTGGCCACCGACCTGCCGGTCGTCGTCGATGCCGACGGTCTGACCCTGCTGGCGAGCGAACCGGAGTTGGTCCGGGGTCGCCGGCCCCCCACTGTGCTGACCCCGCACGCCGGTGAGTTCCGCCGGCTCACCGGTGCGGAGCCGGCGCCCGACCGGGTGGCCGCGGTCCGGGAGTTCGCCGAATCGTGGCAGGTCACTGTGCTGCTGAAAGGCCGGGCGACCCTGGTCGCCGCCCCGGGGCGGCAGGTGCTCGTCAACGAGGCCGGCGGTTCCTGGGCCGCCACCGCCGGTGCCGGTGACGTGCTCTCCGGGGTGATCGGGGCGCTGCTCGCCGCAGGTCACGACCCGCTCCCGGC
>NZ_BDBX01000049.1 GCF_001613205.1 Nocardia sienata NBRC 100364
ATACTGGCAGGCCACCGGGACGGACCAGGGTTCGGTTCCGATCGGTGTGCCGCAGTGGAATTCGCGCGTGTACGTGCTGGATTCCCGTCTCCAGCCGGTTCCCGCCGGTGTGGTGGGTGAGCTGTATCTCGCGGGCGATCAGCTGGCTCGCGGGTATGTGACTCGTCCGGATCTGTCGGCGGATCGTTTCGTGGCGAGCCCGTTCGACAAAGGGCAGCGGATGTACCGCACGGGTGATCTGGTGCGGTGGATCCACACCCGTACCGGGGAGCAAGCCGACGGCCGTGTCGCCGAGGCGCCGGTGCTGGAGTATCTGGGCCGTACCGATTTCCAGGTGAAGTTCCGTGGTCAGCGCATCGAGCTCGGGGAGATCGAGTCGGCGCTGCTGGCCGAGCCCGTGGTCAGCCAGGCGGTGGTCACGGTGGCCGCGTCCGATCTGGGTGAGCAGTTGGTCGCTTATGTCGTTCCGGCTCCGGGTGAGCAGGTCGACTCCAGCGCGCTGCTGGAATCCCTGCGTGATGTGTTGCCGGTGTACATGATCCCGGCCGTGGTCATGCAGCTCGACGCGTTCCCGCTGAACACCTCCGGCAAGCTGGACCGCAAGGCGCTGCCCGCGCCGGTGTTCGAGGCGCGGGAGTTCCGGGCGCCGTCGACCCCGATCGAGGAGGTCGTGGCGGGTGTCTTCGCCGACGTGCTCGGGCTCGAGCGGGTCGGCGCGGATGATGATTTCTTCGCTCTGGGTGGTAACTCGCTGATCGCGACGCAGGTCGTGGCACGGGTGGGTGCGGCCCTGGACACCAAGGTCGCGGTGCGTACCTTGTTCGAGGCCTCCACTGTGGCCGCCTTGGCCGCCGCCGCGGAATCCGCTACCGGGCGTGGCGATCTGCCGGTGCTGGCGCGCCGGGAACGGCCGGAGCGGGTGCCGTTGTCGCTGGCGCAGCAGCGGATGTGGTTCCTGAACCAGTTCGATATCGATTCGGCCGCGTACAACATCCCGGTGGCCGTGCGCCTGTCCGGGAATCTCGATATCGCCGCGCTGCGGCAGGCTGTCGCCGATATCGTGGGCCGGCACGAAACCCTGCGGACCGTCTACCCCGCGCAGGACGGGCGGCCGTACCAGCTCGTGCTGCCGGTCGGACGGGCCGTTCCGGAACTGACCCCGGTTCCGGTGGCCGCAGCGGAACTCCGCGACCGGATCACCGAGGTGATCGCGACCGGTTTCGACGTGACGGTCGAGGTGCCGCTGCGGGTGGCCCTCCTGCATCCGGCCGACGACGAATACGTCCTGGTCTTCGTGGTGCACCACATCAGTACCGACGGCTGGTCGATGGGTCCGCTGACCCGGGACCTGATGACCGCCTACGCGGCGCGCACCTCCGGTTCGGCTCCCGCGTGGACGCCGCTGCCGGTGCAGTACGCCGACTACAGCCTGTGGCAGCGTGAGGTCCTGGGCTCGGAGGACGATCCCGAGAGCCTGGTCAGCGCGCAGGCAGGCTACTGGCGCAGGGCGCTGGCCGGGCTGCCGGACGAGCTGAATCTGCCGAGTGATCGGCCGCGTCCGATCGTGGCGACGATGGTCGGTGGCACCGTGCCGTTCCGGATCGACGCCGAACTGCACCGCGCGGTGACGCGGTTGGCCGCCGAGCACAACGCGACGGTGTTCATGGTGGTGCACGCGGTGCTGGCGCTGCTGCTCGCCCGGTTGTCGGCCACCAACGATGTGGCCATCGGTACGCCCATCGCGGGTCGCGGCGAGGCCGAACTCGACGATGTGGTCGGGATGTTCGTCAACACACTGGTGCTGCGGTCGCATGTGCGCGGCGAGTCGAGTTTCGGTGAGTTCCTGGCGGCGACCCGGGAAGCCGATCTGCAGGCGTTCGCGCACGCCGATGTGCCGTTCGAACGACTGGTGGAACTGGTCGAGGTGGAGCGCTCGACCGCCCGGCATCCGTTGTTCCAGGTGGCATTGTCGTTCGAGAATCTGCCGCAGGGTGATTTCGAACTGCCGGGACTGCGGGTCGGCGCTGTCGATTTCGATGCCGAGAGTGCGAAATTCGATCTCTCGCTGCGGATCACCGAAACCGGCGACGGTATGGCGGCGGCCTTCTCCTTTGCCCGGGACCTGTTCGACTCCGACACCATCGGGGTCTTCGCGCGCCGGTTCCTGCACCTGCTGTCGGCCATCGTCCGCGACCCGCAGGCGCCGATCGGCGATCTGCCGATCATCGACGATTCCGAGTACCGCCTGCTCACCCATGTCCGCGGTGACGATGTCATGGCGACGGGTCTGATGCCCGACCTGCTCACCGCCGGTGTCCGGATCGCACCGGACGGTGTGGCGGTGCGCTACCGGGGCCGGTCGGTGACCTACCGCGAGCTGGACGAGCAGTCGTCGCGGTTGGCGCGGGTGCTCATCGATCGCGGCATCGGTCCGGAGCGGATCGTCGCGCTGGCGCTGCCGCGGTCCTACGAGATCGTGCTGGCGTTCTGGGCCGTGGCCAAGGCCGGCGGCGCGCATGTACCGGTGGATCCGAACTACCCGCCGGACCGGATGCGGCATATGCTCTCCGACTCCGGTGCCGTACTGGGGCTCACCAGCAGCGAGTACGTGGACCGGTTGCCCGGCGAGGCGCAGTGGCTGCTGCTCGACGATCCGGAGTTCCTGGCACAGGTGGCGGCGAAACCGGATAGTGCCGTGACCGATACGGACCGGATCACGTCGTTGGCGATGTCGCATCCGGCGTACGTCATCTACACCTCCGGATCGACAGGTCTGCCCAAGGGCGTGATGGTGACGCATGCGGGTATGGGTGGTCTCGCCGATGTGGCGGCCGATCTGTACGGCGTCGATTCCCGGCACCGGTTCCTGCACATCTGTTCGCCGAGTTTCGATCCGTCGGTGCTGGAATGGGTGTGCACCGCGTATGTGGGTGCGACTCTCGTCGTGGTCCCGGGTGAGATAATCGGCGGTCCAGAACTGGCCGAACTCCTGCGGACCGAAGCGGTGACCCACGCGATCATCACTCCGGCGGTGCTGGGCACGCTGGATCCGGCGGGCCTGGACGCGCTCGAGGTGCTGTCGGTCGGTGGCGATGTGACCACCGCCGAACTACTGGCCAAATGGGAGCCGGGCCGCAAGTACTTCAACGGTTACGGGCCCACCGAGACGACCATCATCTCGTCCTACGCGCGACTGTTCGCCGGCGAGCACGTCACCATCGGCGACCCGGTGCACGGTATGGCGGCACTGGTCCTGGACGCGCGGCTGAAACCGGTACCGCCGGGTGTGGCGGGTGAGCTGTATCTGGCCGGTGGTGCGCTGGCCCGCGGTTACCACAACCGTCCGGGCCTGACCGCGGACCGGTTCGTCGCCAACCCGTACAGCTTCGAGGGTTCGCGGATGTACCGCACCGGTGATGTGGTGCGCTGGTACGCGAAACCCGGTGCGCGGGCCGGTAACGAGGCGTTGCCGACGGTGCACTGGGAACTGGACTATGTGGGCCGGTCGGATTTCCAGGTCAAGATCCGCGGTTTCCGCGTGGAACTGGGCGAGATCGATACGGCGCTGGCCGCGCATCCGGATGTCGAGTACGCGGTGACCCTCGGCCGGGACACCGATGCGGGCGCGACGATCCTGGTGTCGTATGTGCTGGCGGTACCCGGGCACAGCGTGGACACCGCCGCGGTGACCGAGTTCGTATCCGCGCGGTTGCCGGCGCATATGGTGCCGTCGGTCGTCATCGTCCTGGACGAGATCCCGCTGACCCCGGTCGGCAAACTGGACCGCAAGGCACTCCCGGAACCGGTCCTCGAGGCGCAGTCGTTCCGCGCTCCGGTCGGTGCGGTCGAGACGATCATCTGCGAGGTGTTCGCCGACGTCCTCGGGATCGCACGGGTCGGCGTGGACGATTCGTTCTTCGCACTCGGCGGCGACAGCATCCTGTCGATCCAGCTGGTATCGCGGGCCAAGGCGCGCGGAGTGGTCTTCACGCCCCGAGATGTGTTCGAGCGCCGGACCGTTGCCGCGCTCGCCGAGGTCGCCGGACGCGGCGACGCGGACGAGCAGCGGTTGGCGGAACTGCCCGGCGGTGGGGTCGGCGATATGCCGGTGCTGCCGGTCATGTCGCAGATTCTCGACGCGAACAGTCCCTACCACCGTTTCACACAACCCATGCTGTTGCGGCTGCCGGTCGATATCGACCGCGAAACCCTGGTCGCCACCTTGACGGCGGTATTCGATCACCACGACGCCCTGCGCACCCGCCTACGGGTCGTGGGCGGGGTGCCCGAGCTCGAAGCTCTCGCGCCCGGTGCGATCGATATCGACGCGCTGGTACGCCGGGTCGACCTCGACAATGGCATCGGCGAGGACGAACTGGTCGCCGTGGCGTCCGCCGAATTCGATGCCGCACTGGACCGGTTGGACCCGGCCGCCGCGGTGATGGCGCAGTTCGTGTGGTTCTCGTTCGACGGTGACCGGCGCGATGTGCTGCTCTTCGCCGCGCACCACTTCGTGGTCGACGGAGTGTCCTGGCGCATCATCATCCCGGATCTGGCCCTGGCCTGGTCCCAGCTCGCGGCCGGCGCCGCCGTGACGCTGCCGCCGGTCGGGACCTCGCTGCGCCGGTGGGCGCACGGGCTGGCCGAGGCCGCCGCCGAGCCCGGCCGGGTCGCGGAACTGCCGTACTGGCAGAAGATCGCCGCCACCCCGGATCCGCTGCTGGGTGAGCGCGCCTTCGATCCGGCCGTTGATACCAACGCGACGGTCGAACGATTCGAGGTATCACTACCCGCCGATATCACCGAGGCGGTGCTGACCACCGTCGGTGCCCGCTATCACGGCGGACCCAACGACGCCCTGCTCGCGGCGCTGGCGCTGGCGCTGGCCCGCTGGCGCGACGACGGCCCGTCCGCGGCGGCGCTGGTCAAACTCGAGGGCCACGGTCGCGAAGAGACCGTGGTGCCCGGGGCCGATCTGTCCCGCACCGTCGGCTGGTTCACCGCCGTGCATCCACTGCGGCTGGACCTGCCCGGAATCGATATCGACGAGGCCTTCGCCGGTGGTCCCGCGTTCGGCGTGCTGGTGAAATCGGTGAAGGAACAGTTGCTCGCGGTGCCGGACAAGGGGCTGGGTTACGGCCTGCTCCGCTATCTGAACGCCGATACCGGCGACCAGTTGCCGGACCGGGTACCGGGCCAGATCGGTTTCAACTATCTGGGTCGTGTCTCCGCCGGGGAGGTCTCGCCCGAACTCGCCGAGCTCGGCTGGATGCCGACCGCCGAACTCGGTGCGATCGGTGCGGACGCGGACCGGGATATGCCGGCCAACGCCGTGCTGGATATCAATGCCATCGTCAATTCCGGTGCCGAGGGTTCGGTGCTGAGCGCGGTGTTCGCCTACCCCCGCGGGGTGCTCACCGAGGCGCGGGCCCGCGAGTTCGCGGATCTGTGGATCGCCGCGCTCACCGCGCTCGCCGACCATGTCCGCCGGCCGGAAGCGGGCGGTTTCACGCCGTCCGATATGTCGCTGGTGCGGGTATCGCAGGGTGATATCGAACGGTGGGAGCGCACCTATCCGGCGCTGTCGGAGGTCTGGCCGCTGTCGCCGCTGCAGTCGGGTCTGCTGTTCCACGCCCAGTTCATCCAGGACGGCGTGGACGTCTACACCATGCAGTCGTCGGTCGATCTGGCCGGCACGGTGGACCCGGCGCGGCTGCGGGCCGCCGCCGAGGCGATGATCGGCCGGTACCCGAACCTGCGGACCGCGTTCGTCGCCGACAGCGCCGGTCAGTGGGTGCAGGTCGTGCTCGATACGGTGCCGGTGCCGTGGCGCGATATCGATCTGCGCGGTCTGCCGGAGGACGAACGGGCCGGCGAGCTGCGCCGGTTGCTGGCCGCGGACCAGGCCGAGCATTTCGATATGTCGGTTCCGCCGCTGATCCGGTTCCATCTCGTGCGGATGACCAAGGACGCGTGGCAGCTGGCGATCACCACGCACCACATCCTGCTCGACGGCTGGTCCATGCCGCTGCTCATGCGGGAACTGCTGGTGCTCTACGCGCTGCGCGGCGATACCTCCGCGCTGCCGCGGGTGGCCTCGTACCGCAATTTCCTGTCCTGGCTCGGCGATCGCGATCGGGCCGCCTCCGCGGCGGCCTGGCGTGCGGAGCTGGCCGGTTTCACCGAACCCTCGCTGCTGGTCCCGCAACCGGCGCCGGCGGAGAACTACGAGGTCGGCACCGTCGTGGCCGAACTCGACGCGGACCGGACGCGGCAGCTGTCCGCGCGGGCCGCCGAGCTCGGTATCACGATGAACACGCTGCTGCAGGCGGCCTGGGGTGTGCTGCTCGGCTGGATGACCGGACGCGACGATGTGGTGTTCGGTACCACGGTGTCCGGCCGCCCCGCCGAACTGCCCGGTATCGAATCCATGGTCGGTCTGTTCATCAACACCCTGCCGGTCCGGGTGCGCCTCGATCACCGGGCCACCACCGGCGAGCTGCTCACCGACCTGCAGCGCGCGCAGGCCGACCTGCTGGAACACCACTACCTCGGGCTGACCGATATCCAGCGGGCCGCCGGGACCGCGGTGCAGTTCGACAGCCTGTTCGTGTTCGAGTCCTATCCCACCGACGCCGCCGAGGTCGCCGCCACCGGTGATATCGACGGTATGTCGATCGCCGGCGTGGGCACGCGGGACAACAGCCATTACCCGCTGACCCTCGTGGTGACCGCGGACCACACGGTCCGGATCGCGCTGAAGTACCTGACCAGCTCGTTCACGGCCGAGACGATCGACACCGCCGCCGCGCGGCTGCTGCGGGTGATCGATCAGCTGGTCGACGCGCCGGAACTGCCAGTGGGCGAGGTGGAGTTCCTGAGTGCGGCCGAGCGGGCGGAGCTGGGGTCGCGGTCCGGTGGTCCGGCGGTGCCGGCCCGGACCCTGCCGGATCTGCTGGCCGCCGCGGTGGCCGAGGACCGGTCGGCGCCGGCGGTGGTGTTCCGGGATCAGCGGTTGTCCTACGGCGAGATGGACGAGCGGTCGAACCGGCTGGCGCGGGTGTTGATCGAGCGGGGTCTGGGTGCCGAGGATCTGGTGGCGGTGGCGGTGCCGCGGTCGGCGGATTCGGTGCTGGCCGAATGGGCGGTCACCAAGTCGGGTGCGGCGTTCCTGCCGGTGGATCCGACGTATCCGGCGGATCGTATCGCGCATATGCTGACCGATTCCGGTGCCGCGGTGGGTATCACGGTGTCGTCGGCGCGGGCGGAGCTGCCGGATTCGGTGGATTGGCTGGTGCTCGACGAGCTGGATTCGCGGCGCTTCTCCGAAGAGGCGGTCACCGATGCCGACCGTGTCCGTCCGCTGACGCCGGCGAACACCGCCTACGTCATCTACACCTCCGGTTCCACGGGTCTGCCCAAGGGCGTGGTCGTCACGCACGCCGGTCTGGCGAATTTCAGTGCCGAACAGGTCGAGCGGTACGGACTGAACCGGCATTCGCGGGCGCTGGCGTTCGCGTCACCGAGTTTCGACGCCTCGATCCTGGAACTGCTGCTGGCGGTGGGTTCCGCGGGTGCGCTGGTGGTGGTACCGCCGGGGACCTACGGCGGAGCCGAGCTGGGCGAGCTGATCGCCCGGGAGCGGGTAACGGTCGGGTTGATCACGCCGTCGGTGCTGGCTTCGCTGGACCCGGCCGATCTGGCGGATATGCGGGTGATCATCGCCGGTGGCGAGGCCATCTCGGCGGATCTGGTGGCGAAATGGTCCGCGGTTCGCGACGGCGGGGTCGAGCGCCGGCTGCACAACGCCTACGGTCCGACCGAGGCGACTGTCGCGACGAATATCAGTGGCGCGCTGCTGCCGGGCGATCCGGTGACCATCGGCGGTCCGGTGCGCGGTATGCGCGCGCTGGTACTGGACGACCGGTTGAACCCGGTCCCCGAGGGCGTGGCCGGTGAGCTGTATGTCGGTGGTATCCAGCTGGCGCGCGGCTATCACGCGCGAGCGGGTCTGACGGCGCAGCGTTTCGTCGCCGACCCGTTCGGTGCGCCGGGTTCGCGGCTGTACCGCACCGGTGACATCGTGCGCTGGCGGCGCGACGGTGCCGGTGACCCGGCGGTGGAGTACGTGGGCCGCAATGATTTCCAGGTCAAGATCCGCGGTTTCCGGATCGAACTCGGCGAGATCGACTCCGCGCTGACCTCGTTCGACGGCGTCGACTTCGCGATCACGGTCGGGCACCGCAACCCGACCGGCGTGGTATCGCTGGTGTCGTATGTGGTGGCCGCGCCGGGTGTTTCCATCGATACGGCCGGCGTGCGTGCGCATATCGAGAAGCGGCTGCCGGGCTATATGGTGCCGTCCTCGATCACGGTGATCGACGAGATCCCGCTGACACCGGCGGGGAAGCTGGACCGCAACGCATTGCCGGAACCGGTGTTCGCCGCCGATGCCGGCTACCGTGCCCCGCGCACACCGCTGGAACAGACCGTGGCCGAAGTCTTCGCCGAAGTGCTCGGCGTGGACCGGGTGGGTGTGGACGATTCGTTCTTCGCCCTCGGCGGTAACTCGCTGCTCGCGACCAAGGTGGCGGCCCGGTTGGGCGCGGTCACCGGTGCCGAGATCAGTGTGCAGTGGATGTTCACCGAGGCGACGGTCGCCGGGCTCGCCGCCCGGATCGTCGAACCCGATTCCGCGACGGAACTGTCCGAGGCGGCATTGCGGGTGGTGCTGCCCATCCGGGAGACCGGTACGGCGACCCCGATCTTCGCTGTCCATGCCCGCGACGGGCTGGCGTGGAATTTCGCCGCGCTGACCGGACTGCTGCCGGACGATCAGCCGATCTACGGTCTCCAGTCGCCCGCCTATACCGAACCCGACTACGCCCCGGACTCGCTGGCGGAGATCGCGGCCCGGTATCTGGCGGAGATCCGGCGGATCCAGCCCGACGGTCCGTATCGCCTGCTCGGCTGGTCCCTGGGCGGGGTACTGGCCCACGCCATCGCTACCGAATTGCAGGCGGCGGGGGAGCAGGTCGAGATGCTGGCCCTGCTCGACAGCCATCCGGCCGTCGACCCGGGGATCTTCGAAACCCTGCTCCGTGCCGCGCTGGTGGAACAGGGCATCCTCACCGAGGAGCCGGGGATGGACCGGGCTGTCGGCGAACTCGACGACGCCGAACTGGAACGACTGCACCGACTGATCCCGCCGGAATTGCTGACATTGCCGGTGGAACGGTTGCGCGGGGTGTACCGGACGGCGGCACGATCGGCGGAACTGATCGCAGAACACCGGCCCCGGACCTACCGCGGTGTCATCGATTTCTTCCGTGCCGAGGTGCCCACGCCGGGTGCGCGGCAGGCCGGTCCGCGGGCGGAGGACTGGTTGCCGTATGTGGCCGGGGAAATCGTCGAATACGCGGTACCGGCGACACACGACGAGATGACTACGGCGGAGTCGTTCTCGGTGATCGCGCCACGGCTGCTGGCCCGGATCCGGGGGACGGCCGGCGAAGAAGACTGAACCGGTACGCGGTCGGCGGCCGCCATTACGAACGCAGCCGACCGCGCCGCGGTTCGGTGGTGAACCCGGCCGGCCGTGGGGCCTCGGGCTACAGCAGTGCGCTCGAGCGACCGGCCGGGGCGCGCCGGCCGCTCGCCGGGTCGCCGAAGAGTTCGCGCAGTTCGTCGGTATCGGGTAGGCCGAACGGACGCGTGATCACTCTGCGCGTCGCCATGACTGCCCTCAACCGAGGACCAGCGGAAGCTTTGCGGCCGACTCGCCCAGCGCGTCCTGTTCGTCCGCTGTCGCGGTGCGGCGACCGGTGCCGATCAACAGGGCGTCCCGGTCGGAGAACGTCGCGGGGAATGCGGCTCCGGCGATGCGCTCCAGCAGCTCTCGCGAACGGGTGAGGCATTCTTCGGGCGGCTGCTCGGCATGCGGGAGATGAGCGACCAGGTCCAGGTGGTGCAGCGTCCACTCCAGGACATAGGCGGACAGATAGTCACCGGCGGTGAGGACTTCGTCGCGGGTGCTCACCCGCTGATCGGGGTCGGCGAGTACGGCGGCGCGTCCGGCGGCCGAGCCGACATCGTCGAGATGGAGTTCGAGCAGGCGCGGTTCACCGTAGGCGGCGGCCAGCCGGACGGTCAGGGCATCGAGCGGATCGTCGCCGGTCGGCGAGGTCTCGGCGATATCCCAGTACGTCACCGCGTCGCGGGTGGGCTCCTTGTCGGTTGGGGTCACCAGGGTGATCAGCACATCCTGGGCATCGATGATCAGGTGGCAGACCAGATCCCGGACGAGCCAGCCGGTACATCCCGAAGGCCGGCCGAAATCCTGGTCCGCGAGTCCGGCGACCGCCGCGCGCAACGCGGTCCACGAGCGTGAGAAGTGATCCACCGCCGCAAGCTAGCAGCGCCGACCCCCTGCCGGGAGCGGTTTCCCGGTCGGGACGAGGCCGGGCGCTGTTTCGGGCGTGTCCCCGGTAACGACGAGCCGAGTCGCTTCGCGCCGCGCGATCGCGCTCAGGGACGGGTGGCCTGCGCCAGGTCCAGATCGATATCGAACGGCACCGTGACGCTGAGCCGGTCGTGATGAATACCGGTCGGCGTGTACTTCTCCGTCGCCGGATCGAGTTCGTAGACGTAGACGACGGCCCGGCCGTCCACGTTCTCCACGCGCCAGAAGTGCGGGATACCGGCTTCGGCGTACAACTGGGGTTTGCGCTTGCGATCCCGCTCGACGGAGTCGGGGGAGACCACCTCGATGACGAGGACGGTGTCCGCCGGACGGTAGGTCACTTGTTCGATACCGGTGTACGCGGTAGCGGCCGCCACCATTACATCGGGCTCGGGCCGCTGGCGTTCATCCAGCGTGATGGTCATTTCTCTCAGTGCGATCAAATCCTCGGGAGCCTGGCGCTTCAATTCCCACCAGAAGAAGTTGATGACGCACATGTGGAACATCTTCTGCGGGCGCGCGTTGACGAGACTCCCGTCGATCAATTCGGTGTGCGAGGGCAGATCGGGTAGCCGGTCGAGGTCTTCGGCGAAGTAGCCCTCGGGTGGCGGTACCGGCCAGCCCCGGGACGGCCGGTCGTCCGTCGGTGTCGGGTCGGCGGTCATCTGGTCCCTCGCTCTGCGCACGGTGATCGACTGACCCGACCAGTATCGCACGGTGTGGCTGTGACCAGTGGCTTCGGCGGAATCGTGCGAACGGAATCGGTGCGTGGCCCGGCGTGCCCGGCCGTCGGCCGGGCCGCGGGGGTCGATCATGACCGCATGGGTTCTCGACGTATCGGCGGCCGCGCGCATCTGTGGCGGAACGTGGGCACGGTGCTGTCCGCGCTGCTGTTCTACTACTTCGTGCCGGTCGGACTGGAACTCCCCGGCTTCTGGCCGACGAGGGTGGTCACGTTGGTGGCTTTCGTCGCCGGGGTGGCAGGGTTGTGCTGGCTGGCCTATCGCCGGATCGGCCAGTTCCTGGCCGCGACCGACGATACGGGTCGCCGCGTCGACGGGTTGCTGCTGCTGATCACCCTCGTCGTGCTGTTCTTCGCACTTTTCTATTACCTCCTCGAGCTCCACCAGCCCGGACAGTTCGCCGAACTTCGTACCCGTAACGACGCGCTCTACTACACCGTCGCGACTCTGGGCACCGTCGGTTTCGGTGATGTGCACCCGGTCGGGCAGGCCGCCCGGATAGCGACCACGGTGCAGATGGCCTTCGACCTGGTGGTGATCGGCACGCTGCTGGCCGTGACGACGACCGGGATCACCCGGCGTTTGGACCGCACGGATGTCGGTGGCCCCCGGTAGCCTGAGGCCGTGCCCGAACTACCGGAAGTGGAGGCGCTGGCGCAGTTCCTGCGGGAGCACGCGGTCGGCGCGGTGGTGGGGCGGATCGATATCGCGGCGCTGAGCGCGATCAAAACCTTCGATCCGCCGGTGACGGCGCTGTCGGGGCGGGATGTGACCGGCGCCGGGCGGTGGGGGAAATTCCTCGGGATGGATTGCGGGGGTCTGTGGATGATCACCCATCTGTCCCGGGCGGGCTGGCTGCGCTGGACCGACAACCCGAGCGTGAGCCCGCCCAGGCCGGGTCGCGGTCCGCTCGCGCTGCGGGTGCACTTCTTCACACCCGAGGGCGCCACCCCGGCCTTCGACCTCACCGAGGCGGGCACCAAGAAGCGCCTCGCGGTCTACATCGTGAACGACCCGGCACAGGTTCCGGGAATCGCCCGACTCGGGCCCGACGCGCTCGCGGTCACCGAGCCGCAGTTCGCCGAGCTGCTGGCCGCCGCGCCGGGGCGGATCAAGAATGTACTGGTCGATCAGACCGTGCTCGCCGGCATCGGCAACGCTTACTCCGACGAGATCCTGCACACCGCCAAGATCTCGCCGTTCGCCACGGCCAAGACCCTGCCGGCGGCGAAGGTCGCCGACCTGTACGCGGCGATGCGCACGGTGCTGGCGGATGCCGTCGCGCGGTCGGTCGGGCAGGACGCCGCCCGGCTCAAGGGCGAGAAGCGTTCCGGTATGCGGGTGCACGCCCGCACCGGCCTGCCCTGTCCGGTATGCGGGGACACGGTCCGCGAGGTCGCTTTCACCGATCGCTCGTTCCAGTACTGCCCCACCTGCCAGACCGGCGGCAAGGTCCTTGCCGACCGCCGGATGTCACGCCTGCTCAAATAAGCCGTACCGGAGGCCGCTTTCGTCTCGGGTCGCCCGGAGCCGGACGGAAGTGTGGCCGCCGAGCGGACAGCCGATTCAGCCGGTCCGCTCCGAATCGGGTTCCGTGTCTTCCGGTGCCGCATCGTCCGCGCTGCCGGAGACTTCGTCCACGACCTGCGCGGCCGCATCGGCGACGGTCGCCGCGACCGGGTGTTCGGCGGCGACCGTGTCGAGCAGCGTCCCGTCGCCCTGGGACTCGGTTTCGTGGCCGGTGTCCGCGTCGGTGGCCGGAACAGCCGCCCCGACCCCGGCCGGAACCAGCTGCGGTGCGCGGACGCCCGCCCATAATTTGCGCCGGTCGCTGTCCGGGTCGTTGTCCACCCGGCCCGGCGCGTCGATGATGAGCGTGCTGCGTTCCTGTTCGGTGTAGCGCGGCCAGGAGGGCAGCGGTTCGCCGGTGCGAGCGAAATGCAGCCAGTTGTTCTGGACCTGGCGGGTGACCGCGAGCAGACCGCGACGGCTGCCGCCGGCGGTGAGGCCCCGGCTCCACGGTTCGTAGACCGTGCCGAAGGTGGGCAGCAGATCGGTCGCGTGTGTGGCGCCCAGTTTGTAGAGCTGGAAGAGCCGGGGCGCGAAATCGTAGCGATAGAAGTAGGTGGGGGAGTGGCGGCTGTGTCCCTCCGCCACCGCCACCGAGGGCCGCCAGAAGAAGTAGTCGCCGCCCGCGCGGATCGCGGCCTGTTCGGCCGGGAAGCCCGGATAGGTGGAGAACACCCGGGGGTAGAGGTCGGGTCCGGCGGCCGAGAGTGCCTTCTTGAGGCGTTCCGGGCGGGTGGGCAGCGTATCGGTGAAGCGGTTGAACAGGGCGCCCTCGTTCCGGCAGGTGCCGATGATCAGCGGGACCCGGTGGGTGTGGCCCTCGGTGAAGGCGTCGAACGGCGTGCGCGGCAACAATTCGCCGTCGGCCACCGGCGCGGCCGGGAAGAAGCCCGGACACTCCGCCATCGCCGCGTTCGACGCCCGGTTGAACGCGCGGCGGATATCGTGCGGGTCGGCGGCGCGTAACGCGTGATTCGCGTCCTCGGGGGCGATACCGAGCCGGTCGATGACGCGGCGCGCGAATTCCCGCGATTCGGTGACCGTCAACCCCCAGTCCGCGGGTGGGCTCTGCGCGATACCGCGGTGGAAGAGGCCCTCCGCCGAGGGAGTCGCCAGCAGGCTCAAAACCGCGTGCGCGCCGGCGGACTCGCCGAAGATCGTCACATTGTCCGGGTCACCGCCGAATTCGGCGATATTGGCCCGGACCCAGCGCAGGGCCGCGATCTGATCGCGTAGTCCGAGATTGGAGTCGTAGGGGCTGTCCGGTGTGGAGAACTCGCTGAAATCGGCGTATCCGAACGCGCCGAGCCGATAGTTGATCGACACCACGAGCACATCCCCGTCGGCCGCCAGCTGGACACCGGAGTAGAGGCGCAGCGCCGAAGTGCCGAAGAGGTAGCCGCCGCCGTGGATGAACACCATCACCGGACGCGGCCGCACCGACGCGGTGGCGGGCGCCACGACATTCAGTGTCAGCGAATCCTCGCTCATCTCCTGTATCTTGCGCGGTCCCAGCCGTACCCCGAAGGTCGACTGGATACCGGCCGCGCGGAAATAGGTCGCGTCGCGGACATCGGTCCACGGCTGCACCGGCTGAGGTGAACGGAACCGCAGGTCACCCACGGGTGGCGCGGCGTACGGCAGCGACCGCCAGTACATCACGCGCCGGCCGCGGCGACCGCGGACCACACCGTCGGTGGTCGTGATCTGTTCGGTAACGCTCATCTACCCGATCGTAACGACGAGCGGTCGGTTTCCAACAGTCGTAACCAGAATTCGCTGATCGCGGGAAAGGCCGGCACCGCGTGCCACAGCGCGTCCAGGGGGACGCGTCCGGCCACCGCGATGGTCGCGGCGTGCAACTGTTCGCCGACATCGGGTCCCACGAAGGTGGCCCCGAGCACCGTGTCGGTGACGGTGTCGATCACCAGCGCGGCGCGTCCGGTGTAGTCGTCGCGGGCCAGCGCCGAACCGGCGACCGCGATATCCAGTTCGACGGTGCGGATCTCGTGGCCGGCTTTCCGGGCCGCGGCGGCGGTGAGCCCGACGGCGGCGACCTCGGGGTCGGTGAACACCACCTGCGGTACCGCGTGGTGGTCGGCGGCGGCCCGATAGCGCGGGCCGGTCAGCGACCGGCCCGCGGCGCGCGCGGAGATGACGTCCCCGCACACCCGGCCCTGGTATTTGCCCATATGGGTGAGCGCGGCGCGATGATTGATATCGCCGACCGCGTACAGCCATTCCCCGGGTACGCCGGACACCGTCAGCTGATCGTCGACCGCGACGTACCCGCCGGGCAGGCCCACTGTTTCCAAGCCGATGTTGTCGGTGTTGGGCACCCGCCCCGCCGCCACCACGATCTCGTCGGCGACCAGCGTGGTCTCCCCGTCCGGGCCTTCGGCGTGCACCGTGACGGCGCCGCCGTGTATCCGGCCCTCGCCGTGGTCGACGGCCGCCGGGCGGGTCACCCGCAGCGGCCTGGTTCCGAATCGGATCTGCACTCCCTGCGCGGTGAGCGCGGAGGCGACGTACTCCCCGGCGAACGGTTCCACGCCGGTGAGCAGCCGGTCCCCGCGGACCAGTACGGTCACCTCCGCGCCGAGCGCCGAGAGCCAGGTGGTGGCCTCACAGGCCACCACGCCGCCGCCGATCACGATCACGCGTTTCGGGATCTCGTGCAGGTTCGTGGCGTCGCGGGAGGTCCAGGGCAGGGCCTCGCGCAGCCCCGGGACGTCCGGGACAGCCGCGTGCGTCCCGGTGGCCAGCACCACCGCCGAGCGGGCGCGCAGTACCCGGTCGCCGACCCGCACCCGGCGTTCCCCCTCGAGCCGGCCGGCGCCGCGGATCACCTCGATACCCTGCTGGGCCGCCCACTCGACCTGACTCGAATCGTCGTGGTCGCCGTTGTGGGCGTGTACGAATTCGTCGCGTCGGCGCAGCACTTCGGCGGTATCGGGTCCTTCGGCCTCGATACCGGGGATGCCCAGCGCGGCCCCCAGCACATGGCCCGGGCGCAGCAGTGCCTTACTCGGAATACAGGCCCAGTACGAGCATTCGCCACCGAGCTTCTCCGGTTCGACGATCGCCGCGGTGCGATCGCTGCCGGCGATCGCGTAGGCGGCCGCGTTCTCACCGGCCGGACCCCCGCCGAGGACGATCACATCGTATTCGGCGACGCCACTGTCCGCGGTGGCGTCGCTGTCGGTGTCGGGCATCAGGGCTCCTGAGAGGGTGTCTGGAATCTCGGATTGCCGGGTCCGGGTCTGTGGGCCGGGCGTGGGGCGCGTGTGCGCTGCCGGAGGGTTCGGCACCCGTGTTGTCCTGCGGTTCTGTTCGCGGGTTGGACCGGCGTGCACTCCCGCACCGGTACACGCCGCGGCCGCGCGATCGGGTTTCCCCGGTTCGAGAAGAAAACCATCAGCACCGCATCGTTCCGGCTCCGCGACAAACACTCCAGAACCGGGCGATCGGCGATCCGAGTCGGCGACGATGACACGCCGCGATCGGTGACGTGGCCCGGTCTCGGGCTGGGTTGTCGGCATTCCTGGTCGCCGCCATTAGCAAGGGACGTGAAGTCGCTCGGGTCGATCACCCACCGAAACCCCTGGCTCGGGGGTTGGCGCGGCAGCGACGGCCGGCGAAAGCCCTGTCGAGGAAGGACAAAGGCTCCCACAACCGGCGAGAAGCCGCTGCCCGGCCGGCTCGCCATCATCATCGTGTGGCGAATGTGCGTCGTCATTTCCTGCATCAGGTCACCAATGAGCTGGTCGAAACCCACGACCGGCTCGTTGTCGAGGACCACAGGCAAGACCCACCACGATCCCCGGACCTCCGAGCGGGGGCCGGGCTACCAATGCCCGCCGACGGGAAGGCGCTGGCCGGCACCTGATGGGTGCCGGTGCGACCGGCCCGGACGACGCGAGAACCGAGGCTCGTGCCCCGGTCGGGGTATGAGCCGAGGACGCCCGAGAAGGGCGGTGCCCGATAACCCATCGAGTTGTCAGACACGCTGCGTTACTGTAGGTAGCCCTCGACCTGTCCCGCCGATCGCGGCTGGGCCTCGTCCGGTGGCTCGTCGCGATCGATCCGGGCCCGCCGCTGCCGCAGCAGATCCCAGCACTGATCCAGCATGACCTCCACTTCGGCCAGTCGCCGCCGCTCCACGTCGGGATCGAGTTCCCCGCGCGAGGCCCGGGACCGCAGGTCGTGCTCGTGGTCGACGAGATCCTTGATCCGCCCGAGTATGTCCTGTTCGGTCATGCCGACCATGCTACGACCCCGGTGTCCGTCACCTGGTCATTCGGCCGGGCGCAGCAGATAGATGTCCATGATCCAGCCCTTGCGTTCGCGCAATTGCGCGCGCCGCCGCACGATATCGCCGGCGACCGCGCCGACCCGCCCGGCGATCAGGGCTTCGTCGGGCATCCCCAGATAGGCACCCCACCAGATGAACGTGTCGGCGGGGACGGTGGTGAAGGAGCAGTCGGCATCGAGCATGACCACCGTCGACCCGGCGCCCAGCCCTTCCTCGCGCAGGCGGCGCCCGGTGGTGATGTGTACCGGTTCGCCGATCCGGTGCAGCACGGTCCGGTGCCGGGCCGCGAGAGCGTGCACACTGGTGACCCCCGGGATCACGGTGTAGTCGAAGTCCAGCGCGCCCCGGGCCAGCACCCGCTCCACCATGCGCAGGGTGGAGTCGTAGAGCGCGGGATCACCCCACACCAGGATCGCGCCGACGCCGTCGTGCGCCGCGAACGCCTCCTCCAGCAGCAGCGAACGCCGTTCGTGCCAGTCCAGCACCGTGCCGCGGTAGTCCGTGGGGTCCCGGTCGCGAGGCGGGTCGGGGATCTCCACGATCCGGTAGGGGCGGTCGGCGTGTTCGGCGAGGATCGCGGTGCGCACCGCCACGAGCTCCTGTTTCTCGACGCCCTTACCGATCACGAAGTAGACGTCGACCTCCCGGAGGGCCTTGATCGCCTGCATCGTCACCTGGTCGGGGTCGCCGGCACCGATACCTATCACGTACAGCGTGCGCATGGGGTCAGCTTGGCAGGTCGCGGGCCGGGCCGAGCGCCGGGTGGGCGGCGAGCAACCGTCCCGGGCGGCTTCGCCACTCGCCCGCGACGCAGGGGCCGCCCCGGGGCGGCGACACGGCCTACCGGCCGCGAAGTAAGCTCGGCCCGTGGTCAGCGCAGCGAACAGTCAGGTCCCGGACCCGCGACACGCTCCGGACACCCAATACGAGGATCTGCTCCGGCTCGTCCTGGAGACGGGGACCGCCAAGGCGGATCGCACCGGGACCGGCACCCGCAGTGTGTTCGGGCACCAGCTGCGGTACGACCTGTCCGCCGGGTTTCCCTTGATCACCACCAAGAAGGTGCATCTCAAATCGATCGTGTACGAACTGCTGTGGTTCCTGCGCGGCGACTCCAATGTGCGGTGGTTGCAGGAGCACGGGGTCGGCATCTGGGACGAATGGGCCGATCCCGAGGGCGAGCTCGGTCCGGTGTACGGAGTGCAGTGGCGTTCCTGGCCGGCTCCCGACGGCCGCCATATCGATCAGATCGCCCAGGTGCTGCACACGCTGCGCACCGACCCCGATTCCCGGCGGATGCTCGTCTCGGCCTGGAATGTGGCCGAGCTGGACCGGATGGCGCTGGCGCCGTGCCATGCGCTGTTCCAGTTCTATGTCGCCGAGGGCCGGTTGTCCTGCCAGCTGTACCAGCGCAGCGCCGACCTCTTCCTCGGCGTGCCGTTCAATATCGCGAGCTACGCGCTGCTCACCGTGATGGTCGCCCAGCAGGCCGGGCTCACGCCGGGCGATTTCATCTGGACCGGTGGTGACTGCCATATCTACGACAACCACCACGAACAGGTGACCGAGCAGCTGACCCGCACGCCGTACCCGTTCCCGATACTCGAGCTGGAACCCGCCGCCTCGCTGTTCGACTACCGGTACGAGGACGTGCGGGTACACGACTACCGGCACCACCCGGGGATCAAAGCGCCGGTGGCGGTGTGACCGCGACCGGATCCGCGCGCGTGATCGGCCTGATCTGGGCGCAGACCCCCGACGGGGTGATCGGGGTGGACAACACCATCCCGTGGCGGGTGCCCGAGGATATGGCTCGGTTCAAGGAGACCACCGCCGGTCACCCGGTGATCATGGGCCGCCGCACCTGGGATTCGCTGCCCGCACGGTTCCGGCCGCTGCCGGGCCGGCGCAATATCGTGGTGACCCGGCAGTCCGGCTGGTCCGCGGATGGGGCGGAAGCGGCCGGGTCGATCGAGGCCGCGCTCGCGCTCGCGGCTCCCGCGACGACATGGGTGATCGGCGGCGGCGAGATCTACCGGCTGGCGCTGCCGTATGCCGGCGAACTGCTGATCACCGAGGTCGACACCGAGGTGGACGGGGACGCATACGCCCCGCCTCTGGATCCGCAGTGGTCGACGGCCGACCCGGCGACCTGGCTCGAATCCTCGACCGGACTGCGCTACCGGATCAGGCGTTTCACCCGGGACTGACCGCCGGCGCCCGCGTCCGGGCGTGCGATACCGGCGCGAGCCTCGGAAAACGCCGGAACAGTGGAGTCGGGTCGGGCATACTCGGCTGTACGTCCCGCGATCACAGCCCGGTCGTGGGGTATGCGGAGGCGAAAGGCTGTCCATGGACAAGAAATCGCTGACAGCGGTGGCCCGGCAGCAACTCAGGCTGGCCGCGACCGTGACCAGTGGCCGCAGCTCGCAGACCATCTACGGCGGTCACGCGAATTCGCTACGCCAGACCGTGGTGGGGTTGTGCGCGGGGCAGGGCCTGGCCGAACACGACAACAACGGGGAGGCCACCCTGCTCGTCCTCTCCGGCACGCTCACGCTGCACAGCGGGGACAACGAGTGGAAGGGTTCGGCCGGGGACCTGCTGGTGGTGCCTAAGGCCCGGCACAGTGTGCAGGCCATCGACGATGTGGCCTTCTTGCTGACGGTCGCCAAGTAGGTGGCCCGGCTCGCCTGATCGCCGGCCCTTCGCCGGTAATGTGATCGGCTATGGGGCAGCCGCAGCCGATTCTCGAACCACTCACCCCGGCCGCGTATTTCCTGGTGGCCACCATCGACCCCGGTGGCGAGGCGGCGGCGCGGGATCTGCTCGCCGAACTGCCCGGTCTGCGCCGGGCCATCGGATTCCGGTTGCCGGGTGCCGGGCTGGGGTGTATCACCGGGATCGGCGCGACCGCCTGGGATCGGCTGTTCGGCGGGCCGCGTCCGGCCGAACTGCACGAGTTCCCTGGATACGAGGGTCCACTGCACCGGGCTCCCGCCACGCCGGGTGATCTGCTCTTCCACATCCGCGGCCAGGTGCACGACGCCTGCTTCGAGCTGGCCATGGCGATCGGTGACCGGTTGGCCGGTATCGGCCCGATCGTCGACGAAACGGTCGGCTTCCGCTATTTCGAACAGCGTGACCTGCTCGGTTTCGTCGACGGTACCGAGAATCCGGAGGGCGGCTTACCGGATACGCCCGCCGGCCGGGCCGCGCTGATCGGCGCCGACGACCCGGGTTTCACCGGCGGCAGCTATGTGATCGTGCAGAAGTATCTGCACGATCTGACCGCCTGGCGGGCGCTACCGGTGCAGGAGCAGGAACGGGTGATCGGCCGCACCAAACTCGAGGATTTCGAACTCGACGACGAGGTGAAACCCGCCGACTCACATATCGCGGTGAACCAGGTGATCGAGTCCGACGGTACCGAACGGCAGATTCTGCGCGCGAATATGCCGTTCGGCAGTGTCGGCGGCGGTGAGTTCGGCACCTATTTCGTCGGCTATTCGGCGACCCCCCGTACCACCGAGATCATGCTGGAGCGGATGTTCCTCGGGACCGACGAGGCCACCCATGATCGGATCCTGGATTTCTCCACCGCGGTCACCGGGACTCTGTTCTTCGTTCCACCCCAGGATTTCTTCGACGATCTGCCCGACCCGCCGGAGGAAGCCGCGGCGGCAGATCCGGGCACGCCGCCGGTCGCCGCCGGTTCCCTCGGTATCGGCACGTTGAAAAGGAGCAGCACCGTATGAACAACCTGCATCGCGAACTCGCGCCGATCACCGACTCGGCCTGGGCGGTTATCGAAGAGGAGGCCACCCGGACCTTCAAACGGCACAATGCCGGCCGCCGGGTGGTCGACCTGTCCGGTCCGCACGGTACGGACTATTCGGCCCGCGGGCTCGGTCATACGACGCCGATCGCGGCCCCGCACGACGGTGTCCAGGCGCGGCAGCGGGTGGTGGCGCCGCTGGTCGAGTTGCGGGTGCCGTTCACGCTTTCGCGCGAGGAGCTCGACAATGTCGAGCGCGGCGCCCAGGACACCGACCTGGACCCGGTGAAGGATGCCGCCCGCAATATCGCCTTCGCCGAGGACCGGGCCGTATTCGAGGGTTACGCGGCGGCCGGTATCACCGGTATCCGCGCCGCCTCCTCGAATCGGTCGATCGCGCTGCCCGAGGATGTGTTCGGGGTGCCGGAGGTGATCGCCCTGGCGGTGAGCCAGTTGCGGCTGGCCGGTGTCGACGGGCCGTATTCGGTGCTGCTGAGCGCCGACCTCTATACCAAGGTGAGCGAGACCTCCAACCACGGTCACCCGCTGCGCACCCATCTGGAACGGCTGGTTCCCGAGGGGGAGATCATCTGGGCGCCGGCCATCGACGGGGCGTTCGTGCTCACCACCCGTGGCGGCGACTTCGATCTCACCGTGGGCCAGGATCTGTCCATCGGTTATCTGGCCCACGACGCCGAAACAGTCCAGCTCTACTTCCAGCAGAGCATGACCTTCCACGTGTACTCGGCCGAGGCCGCCGTCGCGCTGTTCTGAGCGGGTGACCAGCGTCGTCTCCGGTCCGCTGGTGAGCGTCCGGTACGGTGTGGCCTGCACCAGTTCGCGGGGTGAACGGAGTCGGTATGCAGAGGGTGCACGCTGGTGTCGTGCCCACCGGTCGGGTGCTGGGTTACAGCCTGGCCGGAGTCGCGGTGGTCGTGGCGGTGACCGTGCCCACGGTGCTGCTGTTCGGGCCCGCCCGGGTGTTCACCGGGATCGTCCTCGGCGCCGTACTCGCCGTGGCCGCGTTGTTCGCGCTGTTCACCCGGGACACGGTGATCCTGACCGAGCAGGCGATCCACCGGCGTACACCGTGGTCGGCGAGCAGTATCGCTTGGGAGCGTGTGGTGGCCGGGCGCTTCGGCCTCGACGAGGACGCGCGCTGGTCGTTCGCGCTGGATCTGACCGGAGGTGAGGAATTGCACAGCGAACTCGTACTGCTATCGATTCCCCCGGTTCGCGGACCGGTCTCGGGAGCCTACGAAATGCGTAAGCGCGAGCAGGTCAACGAGATACGTAATATGTTGCGCCGTAAACAGATTCCGGTCACCGTGCTGCCCGATATAGCCGGTGCCCTGGAACGGCACTGGCAGATCGCCCCACCGACTCGCTGAGCGCGTCCGGTGCCCTGCTCGCACGGGGCGGACGGGCACAGATCCCGTCCGCTGCCACTATGGGCAATGGTTTGCCGCACGAGAGGAGAGCACAGAGCAATGGTCCGCTATGCCCGGGCACTCGCGGGGGTACTGACATTGGTGGCGGCGCTGTGTGCCGGACTGCCGGGGGTCGTCGCGCGGGCACAGGCGGCCTGGTATCCAGGGCACCTGCTCTCGGCCGAACCGCTCGACCGGCCGTGGGCCGGGCTGGACGGTGTGCGGCGTATCGAATACGTCACCACCGGCCCCGGCGGTGAACTGGTTCCCGCCGCCGCCCTGGTGCGCCTACCCCAGGGGCCGGTCCCGGAAGGGGGCCGCCGGGTGGTCGCCTGGGACCACGGCACCTCCGGGCTCGCGCAGAACTGCGGTCTCACCGGTTCGAAAGAACTCGAACAGGACACCGGCCCGACCGTGGCGCGCATCAACGACGCCGGATACGCCGTCGTCGCCCCCGACTACATCGGGCTGAGCCCCAATTCGCCGGGTCCCCATCCTTATCTGCACACCACGAGCGAGGCCACCGCCACCATCGATGCGGTGCGTGCCGCCCGCTCCGCCTACCCCGAGCTCGCCCCGAGCTGGGCGGTGGCCGGGTGGTCACAGGGTGGGCACGCCGCGCTCGGCACCGGCCGGCTCGCCCCCGAATACGCCCCCGAACTCGACTTCCGCGGTACCGCCGCCCTGGCCCCGGTCAGCAATCTGGAGAGCATGTTCCTGCGTTCGCGCCCGGATCAGCCCGAGCTGCCCGGCTATGTGGGCCGGTCCGCGCCCATGGTGCTCGCCGGTATGGTCGGCGCCCGGCTGGGCCCGGAGATCCGCGACTTCCTGACCCCGCAGGGCCGCAAGTTCATCGCCGGCATCATCGCCGGCTGCAATGCACAGGCCGAGGCCATGCTGTACACCACGGAGATCGGGTCCCTGGTTTCGCGACCCCTCGACGATCCGGACTTCGCGTCGGTGGTACGCGACTACATGAGCGTGCCGATCAGCGGCTACCAGGATCCGATCCTGGTCGTCCACGGCACCTATGACACCGTGGTCCCGCTACCGCTGACTCTCGCCCTGATGGGACAGTTCGCCCTGAACGGCACGCAGCATGTGGTCCAGATTCTCGAGGCAGGCCACGAAGACCTGGAGGAGAACGGCGGCCTCGACCGCACCCTCACCTTCCTCGAGAAGGTGCTCCCGGCCGGCTGAACGGCTCAGACGAACGCCCGTTCGATGATCGCCGTCGTATCCACGCCCGTGGGCAGGGTGCCGAACGCGGCGCCCCAGTCCGCACCCAGCCGGGACGCGCAGAAGGCGTCGGCGACCGCGCGGTGCCCGTGCCGGACCAGCTGGGCGCCCTGCAGGACCAGTGCCATCAGCTCGACGACCCGGCGCGCCCGATACTCGATATCGCTGCGATCGGCCAGCTCCTTGCCGACCCGGTCGATCGCGTGATCCAGATGCGGGTTCTCGCCGCGGGCCCGGGACACCTCGGTGAAGTACGCCTCCACGGTTTCGGGCCGGGTGCCCATCGCGCGCAGGGCGTCGAGCGCGGCCACATTGCCCGACCCCTCCCAGATCGACATGAGCGGCGCCTCCCGGTACAGCCGCGGCATCCCGGACTCTTCGACGTAACCGTTTCCGCCGAAACATTCGAGCGCCTCGGCGGCGTGTGTGGCCGCGCGTTTGCACACCCAGTACTTGGTCACCGCGAGCGCGATCCGGCGCAGCGCGGCTTCGCCGGGATCGGTCGCGGCGCGATCGGTGGCCCCGGCCAGCCGCAGCATGACCGTGGTGGCGGCCTCGGATTCGAGCACCAGGTCGGCCAGGACATTGCGCATCGCGGGCTGGTCGACCAGTGCGGCGCCGAACGCCTTGCGATGGCGGGCGTGGTGCACCGCCCGTACGGCCGCCGTGCGCATCCCGACCGCGGAACCGATCACACAGTCGAGACGGGTCATATTGACCATTTCGATGATGGTCTTCACCCCGGCGCCCTCCGCGCCGACCGGCCAGCCGATCGCGTTCTCGTACTCGATCTCCGAGGACGCGTTCGATTTGTTGCCCAGTTTGTCCTTGAGCCGCTGCAGCCGGATCGGGTTGCGGGACCCGTCGGGCAGCACCCGCGGCAGCAGGAAACACGACAGCCCGCCCGGCGCCTGCGCGAGGGTCAGGAACATATCCGACATGGGCGCCGAGGTGAACCATTTGTGCCCGACGAGCCGATACGTGCCGTCGGGTTGCGGGGTTGCGGTGGTGGTGTTGGCCCGGACGTCGGACCCGCCCTGCTTCTCCGTCATCGACATACCGGCGATGAGCCCCGTCTTGCTCGACGGTTCGCGCAACCCGAAGTCGTAGGCGCGGGCGGTGAGCAGCGGTTCGTACTGTGCCGCCAGCTCCGGGTTGTGCCGCAGTGCCGGAATCGCGGCGTAGGTCATCGAGATGGGACACATGTGCCCGGCGTCGGCGGCGCCCCAGACGTAGAACTTGGCGGCCCGTGCCACATGGGCGCCGGTCCGGTCGTCGGCCCACGGTGCGGCGTGCAGTCCGTGTTCGACCGCCACCGTCATCAGATCGTGCCAGTGCGGATGGAATTCCACCTCGTCGACGCGGTTGCCGTAGCGGTCGTGGGTGTGCAGGACGGGCGGATATTCGTTGGCGAGCCGGCCCCACTGCTGAACCCGCTCGGTACCGGCGAGCGTGCCGAGTTCGCGCACTTCCGCCTCCGCCCATCCGGCGCCCTCCCGGTGCAGACCGGCCAGCAACGCCGGATCCCGCGAGACCTCGAACGGCGTGATCGGCGGGACCTGGTTGAGAACCTCGTGCGTGAGCATCCATCGATTATGCGTCCCATGTCACACCACGGGCGGCCGGGGATCGGGACCGGTCGGTATCGAGGGGGTGGTGATCGGGCCCGGTCACGCGCCGGCCTCGGCGGCTTCGCCCCGGCGGCTTCGCCCCGCAGCGGGGGCGGTGTGCCGGGCGGCGTCTTGGATATGCCGGTTAACCTGTGCGAATGCGCCGACTGAGCGTTGTCGACGAAATCTTCCTGCGCACCCACCAGGGGCTCGGCACCCCGATCGCGCTCCAGGGCCTGTGGCGTACCGCCGGCGCGGTGGAACCCGAGGTACTCGCGCGACTGCACGAGGCACTGCGCACCGGGCCGCTCGCCCGCCGGGTGGTCCGCCCCCGCGTCCCGGGCGCTCGGGCGCGGTGGCAGCGCAACGAGCGCGCTCATCCGCTCGACCGGCACCGTGATGCGCTCGCACCCGCCGCGATCCCGCACTGGGCCGACACGTGTGGTGGCGACCTGGATCCCGAATACGGTCCGGGTTGGCGGCTGTCGGCGGCGCCGCTCACCGACGGGGGCACGGTCGTGGCGCTCACCTGCTCTCACGTTCTCGCCGATGCCCGCGGGCTCATCCTCGCTGTCGAACGAGCACTGGACGCGCTCGACTCCGGTCGCACGGTGGACCGTTCGCGTGGCCGACCGGGGAAGAAAGCGGGCGGCGGGGCCGGGGACGGCCCGGATTCGGACTGGCTCGATGCGGCGCGGACCTGGGCGACGGTCGGGCTCGGTGGCGTACGTGCCGCTGCCGCCCGGATACGGCGAGGTACCCGAGGGCCGGGGCACGGGCGACCGCCGCCCCTGGCCGGATCTTCGGCGACTGCCGCACCGGTCGCGGCTGCCGAGCCGCCCGTGCCTGCCGAGCTGTCCGAGGCAGCTGGACCGTCCGTGCCTGCCCACCCGCCGCGGCCTGCCGGACTGCCGGTTCCCCCGGCGGCTGCCGGTCTCGCCGATCTCACCGGAACCGCCGAAGCCTCCATACGCGCCGAGCTGAGCGAACCGGCACTGATCTTGCGATGCCCGGCCGCGGACTGGGAGGCGGTCGCCACGGAATACGGTGGTACGGCCAACAGTCTGTTCATCTGGTTCATCGCGAACACGCTGTGGGCCGCGGGTTTTCCCGAGGCCGAGATCGCGGCGAGTCTGCCCGTGGACACCCGGGACGAACCTCGGATCGACAACGATCTGGCCGTGACAGAGATCGCGGTGTCCCCCGGGGACGGGCCGGCCGATATCCGCTCGAAGAGCCGCTCGGCCTACGAGCGGCGGATGACCAGCCCCGGTGGGCTACCGGAGGAGTTCCTCTACCTGGTGCCCGACAAAGTGGCCCATCGGCTGTCCCGGGGCGCGGGGGAACGCGACATCCTGTGCTCCAATATCGGCCCGATCCCGCCGGCGCTGTCGGCCCTCGGTCCGCACGAGTGCACCGGTATCGCGACCCGGGCCGTTCATCCCGGCCTCGACCACGCGCGGCGGCCGCGCACCCGGCTGTCCGGCTATCTGTGCCGTTTCCGGGACGACTACATCCTGACCGTCGCGAGTCTCTACCCGGAACGTATAGCCGATGCGGCCGCACTGCACCGGCTGGTCACCGCGACCGCCGCGCGGGTGGACCTGCCGATCCGGCCGTGGTGAAGGTCAGCGGTTGGCGCGATACCAGCGGATCAGCGCATCGGTGGACGAATCATCTTGCGCTGCGGGTTCTTCCGGGCTTGTCAGCAGTGGGGCCAGCGCCAGGGCCTGCTGTTTGCCCAGTTCCACACCCCACTGATCGAAACTGTCGATACCCCAGATCACGCCGGCCACGAACACCTGGTGCTCGTAGAGCGCGATCAGCTGGCCCAGCACCGCGGGGGTGAGCCGGGGCGCGAGGATCGTGGTGCTCGGCCGGTTTCCGGGCATCACCTTGTGCGGTACCAGTTCCGGCGGTGTGCCCTCGGCGGTGATCTCCTCGGCTGTCTTCCCGAACGCCAGCACCTTGGTCTGCGCGAACAGATTGCTCATCAGGATGTCGTGCATACTGCCGGTGCCGTCGCGGGTGGGCAGATCGTCGGTGGGCTGGGCGAAACCGATGAAATCGGCGGGGATCAGCCGGGTGCCCTGGTGCAGGAGCTGGTAGAAGGCGTGTTGACCGTTGGTGCCGGGTTCGCCCCAGAAGATCTCGCCGGTGGTGGTGGTGACCGGGGAACCGTCCACGCGCACCGATTTTCCGTTCGACTCCATCGTGAGCTGCTGGAGATAGGCCGGGAAACGGGCGAGATCATTGGAGTACGGCAGTACCGCGCGCGACTGTGCGCCGAAGAAGTTCGCGTACCACACGCCGAGCAGTGCCAACAGGACCGGCGCGTTCTCCGCCGGGGGCGCGGTGGCGAAATGACGGTCCATATCGTGCATACCGGCGAGGAATTCGGCGAACCGGGCGGGACCGATCGTCACCATGACCGACAGGCCGATGGCCGAATCCACCGAATACCGGCCGCCGACCCAATCCCAGAAGCCGAACATATTGTCGGTGTCGATACCGAACTCGGTGACTCGCCCGGCGTGCGTGGACACCGCGACGAAATGCTTCGCCACGGCGTCCGGACCGAGGGCGTCGACCAGCCAGCGGCGAGCGGCGGTCGCGTTGGTCAGGGTCTCCAGGGTCGAGAAGGTTTTGGAGGCGACGATGAACAGGGTGGTCGCCGGATCCAGATCCGCCAGTGTGGCCACGAGGTCGGCGGGGTCCACATTGGAGACGAACCGGGCGCCGATACCGGCGTCCGCGTAGTGGCGCAGCGCCTGGTGCACCATCACGGGGCCGAGATCCGAACCGCCGATACCGATGTTCACCACGGTGCGGATCCGCTCCCCGGTCGCACCGCGCCAGGCGCCCGAACGCACCGAGTCGGCGAAGGCGCCCATCCGGTCGAGTACCTCGTGCACCGCGGCGACCGCGTCCGCGCCGTCGATGGTGAGCGAACTGCCCTTCGGCAACCGCAACGCGGTATGTCCGACCGCCCGGTCCTCGGATGTGTTGATGTGTTCGCCCCGCAGCATCCGGTCGCGCTGCGGTTCCACACCTGCCTCCCGGGCCAGATCCACCAGCAATTGCAGGGTCTCCCGGGTGACGCGATGCTTGCTGTAATCGATCCGCAGCTCGCCCGCGGTCAGCGTGAGGTCGCGACCGCGCGCTGGATCTTCGGCGAACAGGTCCCTCAGGTGCAGGGCGACGATCGCCTCGTAGTGATCACGCAATTTCTGCCATGCCGCCGATGCGGTGATGTCGACGCTCACACTGGCCGAGGGTACAACCCGCGGGAGCCGGACGCAGGCAGGACCGGGCCCACGCCGCGGCCCGGGCGACCATATGGGCACAACCGAGGGCAGTTGCCCGCCGATAACCCGGCATACCACCTGCCATCGGTTGGCCCGGTCACCACTGCCCGATGAGCCGCCCGCAGCGGCCATACTGCGGGCGGCCCCGTCAGCTCACGGTCGCAGCAGTCGATCGGTCGCGGCGCCGCCACCACGTCACTGCCCAGAGCGTGTGCCCGAACCCCAGTATCGCCAGGACGACTGCGCTGTCCAGCACGCTCGGACCGGACCGGGCCGCGGCAATTCCCTGGATCGCGCGAATCAGGAGAGTGACATCGGCCGGCACGGTGTAGGTGACCGCCACGGTGAGGCACAGTGCGGTCCCGAGCACCAGGACGACGCTGTACACCCGGACCGCGCGCCGTTCGTGGTGCGGTAGGTCGACGCTCGGATCGGCCGCGGTCCGGTAGTGCCCGGTTACCGCGTGCCGGACCCGGTTACCGAGGTAGCGCGCGTACGCGCGGCCGTCTCCGTACAGATCACGGCATGCGGTGAGGTCTTGGAGGACGAAATACAGGTCGGTGCGCATGAACACCATCAGCTGGAACGACAGCGGTAGCAACGCGAGAATCGTCGCCGCGGCCAAGAGCCGATGTGCGAGGCTGTGCTCCGTCACCACCGTCTGTAGCAACACCGCGGTCGAAGCGACCGCGAGGTCCACCGCGATCCCGGCGAGATAGGCCGTGATCCGATACCGGCGGGGAGCGAGTTCTATACCGCTGATATCGGTTTCGGCGACCAGGAACTGTAGCCGCGTACCCAGCTGGATGCGGGATCGGACACCGGTGGCCCGGGCAGTGGCGAAATGCGCCAACTCGTGCAGGAAGAGCAACGACCAACCGAAGACGAACCCTGTCACGAGGACGAGACTGCCGTGCGAACTCCACAGCAGATCGCGAAAACCGGGCCGCGCCCGCGGCATACGGACCAAGGTGACCGCCGCCGCCACTACCAGGCAGGCGAGCAGCACCGGCAGTATCGGATGTAGCGCGTAGCGGACGTGTTCGGGACGCAGACGTGGAAGCGTCGGGGGTAGCGGTGACGCGGAAGGCACCGGGCAACCGTCGAGTTCGGCCACGAAGCCCAATTCCGTCAAATCGGCGACGAAGGCCAGGACATCGAACTCGGTGCCCCGCTGCCCGGCCAGTTGCCGGGTGGCCTCGGCGATACTGGCTCCGCTCGCGAGAATCTCGATCGCCGCCACCCCCGCTTCCGGGAGCGCGACGAAAACCCGCGTCTCGAATCGCCCGACGAGCCATTCGCCACGATCGGGCCGGATGGCCAGCTCGTGCAGCAGAACCCGGCTCGTCGCGGTGGGTCCGGATTGTCGCGGATCGGTCACCGCGCATCCCCGCACACCGGGCAATCCGGGCGCGGCGGGAAACGCTCATAGATCGGTTCCCCGGGCACCGCGAGGTTCAGACCGTATTGGAAGCCCGGCTCGATACGCGGCGCACCGGTCAGCACAGCCAGGGCCAGATGCGCGAGCAGGTTGCCGGTGATCACCGCGGAGACGGCGTTCACCGGATGCCAGGGCAATTGTGGTACGAGGCTTTCCGGAGCCACTTCGGCGGGTCGGCGGTCGTCGCGCCCCTGGATATCCTGATCGTGCAGGCATTCCCAGCAGGCGCCCTGTCCCGGCACGTGCACCTGGGCCGTGGCGAGCGGGCCGTGGTATCCAGCAGTCACCCAGGGCAGCTCGGCGGCGGCACAGGCGCGATTGGCCCACCGCCGGCTGGCGCGCGGTTTATCGGCGCAGAACGCGAGCAGGTCGTAACCGCGTCGCAGCAGGCCGGCGAGATCGGCGCGACTGTCGATCCGCCGTTGTTCACCGGTGATCTCGACGTCGGAATTGAGTGCCCGCAATTGCGCGACCGCGGCGTCGACCTTGGGTTTGCCGATATGGTCCTCCCGGTAGAGGACCTGGCGGCTGAGGTTCGACAGTTCGACGATATCGGGATCGACGCAGTGCAGGTGGCCGACACCTGATGCGACGAGTGCTTGCGCTGCCGCCCCGCCGACCCCGCCGATTCCGATCAGCAACACTCGGGAGCGGCCCAGGCGGAGTTGGATATCCCACGGGGTCGACCGCGGCGTCCCGTCGATCCATTCGAAGAACGCCATACTCCGCGAGTAGCGTTCCCGCCGCGCGGGCCCGAGCTCCGCCGGTACGGGGGCACCGGCGTCTTCGACGAAACCGGAGTCGAGCAGTACCTGCATCGCGCGCATCACCTCGGCACCGGATGCCGAGCTGTGCCGCCTGGTCACTTCATCGACGATCTCGGCGGGGGATCTGGTCGCGTCCATCGACTGGACCACTTCCCAGATCCACCCGCCGGGATCCGCCACTTCCACGCCGATCCCCGGGACGGTCGCGCCGATCCGCACCTGCCCGCCGGTTGTGCGGTAGGGGACATGCTCCCGTTTGATGCGGGGCCGCCGCATATCCGAGGCATTGACCTGGTCCAATACGAGCTCCTTGTCCCCGGCGGCCGGTGCGGGTCGGTCCCGCTTTCAGTCGAGGGCCGGTCGCACCGGCTCCGGGGCGCCGGTGCCCTGCGGACCAGTCGGCGCCTACGGTTCCCGACCCTCGGTCGGCGCCACTAATTCGTGGTCGACCCGCTGAGGCCGGTGGTGTCCTTCTTGTCGAGGCGCCGGATCACAATCGGTGCGGGCTCGGTCGCCGGTTTGCCGGAGGGCTTGGTTGTGTGCTTCTCCATCAGCGGATCTTCCTTACCTCGCCGTCGAGTAGGTGTACCTCACTTGCATGTTGTCCGGAGTTTGCGTGCCCCTTTCTCCTCTGTGGGCCCCGCGAATCTGCTCCTGGCTCGCAGTCGAGCGCTGGTTGCCCGATTCTCGAGTGGTATCTCTACCCGGAGTTCGCCCCGCTGAGGCCGGTGGTTTCCTTCTTGTCGAGGCGCCGGATCACAATCGGTGCGGGCTCGGTCGCCGGTTTGGCGGGGGGCTTGGTTGTGTGCTTCTCCATCGGCGGGACTCCTTATCTTGCCGTTAAATAAGTGCACATCACTTACGTGTATAGAGTCGGTCTTCTCGCTGCCGCCGTCAACCCCCCGCTGACCCCGCTTGATGAGGACCCCGGCGAAATCTGTCATCGGACAGGGCTGATGGGCCGGCCCCGCCACGCTGTTCCGGCCCGGCGCAAAACTTCGAGGCAGAACCTACGCTGGCCGTATGGCCTCAGAATCCGAAGTTCTCGCATCCGTACCGAAACAACTGTGGATCGGCGGACCCGTCGATGCGACCGGCGGGGGTACCTTCCCGGTGCACAATCCAGCGAACGGCGAGGTTATCGCCGAGGTCGCGGACGGAACCCCGGATGACGCCGTGCGGGCACTGGATGCCGCGGCGGCGGCCCAGGTGGATTGGGCGGCCACCCCGGCGCGCGAGCGCGGTGAGATCCTGCGGGCGGTCTTCGAGCGCATCACCGCGCGCGCCGAGGAATTCGCGCTGCTGATGACCCTGGAGATGGGCAAGGCCCTGCCGGAGAGCCGTAACGAGGTCCGCTACGGTGCCGAGTTCTTCCGCTGGTTCAGCGAGGAGGCCGCACGGATCCACGGTCGCTATCTACACGCGCCGTCGGGTACCGGCCGCATCCTGGTACATAAACAGCCGGTCGGTCCGTGTCTGGCGATCACCCCGTGGAACTTCCCGCTCGCGATGGGTACCCGCAAGATCGGCCCCGCGCTGGCGGCGGGCTGCACCATGATCGTCAAACCGGCTTCGGCGACCCCGCTCACCATGTTGCTGCTGGCGAAGCTGTGCTCCGAGGCCGGTCTGCCCGACGGTGTGCTGTCGGTGATCACCTCCCGCCGGTCCGGTGCGGTGACGCAGCCGCTGCTCGACGATCCCCGGTTGCGCAAGCTCACTTTCACCGGCTCCACCGAGGTCGGTCGCACCCTCGTCGAGAAATCGGCCTCCGGCCTGCTGCGCACCTCGATGGAACTCGGCGGGAACGCGCCGTTCGTGGTGTTCGACGACGCCGATATCGACGCGGCCGTCGAGGGGGCCCTGCTGGCCAAGCTGCGCAACGGCGGTGAGGCGTGCACCGCGGCCAACCGCTTCCACGTACACCGCGCGGTGGTCGAGGAGTTCACCGAGAAGTTCGTGGCGGCGATCAACTCACAGGTCCGGATGGGTCCGGGTACCGATCCGGACACCACGCTCGGTCCGCTGGTCAGCGAGGACCAGCTGAACACCGTCGCCGAACTGGTCGACGACGCGGTCGGCGCGGGCGCGTCGGTCCGGGTCGGTGGGAAGGCTCCGGGCGGCCCGGGCTGGTTCTATCCGGCGACCGTGCTCACCGATATCCCCGCGCGGGCACGCATCCTCCGCGAGGAGGTTTTCGGCCCGGTCGCGCCGATCGTCGCCTTCGATACCGAGGAGGAGGGGCTGGCCGCCGCCAACGACACCGAGTTCGGCCTGGTGAGCTATATCTACACCCGGGACCTCGACCGGGCGCTGCGGGTGGCCGAGGGGCTGGAGAGCGGAATGGTGGGGGTGAACCGCGGGGTGATCTCGGACCCGGCGGCCCCGTTCGGTGGTGTCAAGGCCTCCGGTTTCGGCCGGGAAGGCGGCACCGAGGGGATCGAGGAATACCTGTCAACCAAGTACATCGCTATGACGTGACAGACAGTACGAACCGCCCTGGGGCGTGGTCACCCGGGGCGGTTCGTGAGGTTGCGGCGGTCTGCGGGCCGCCGCGTCGGTTCTGTTGGGACCTAGCGGCCGAGACGTCCACGCCCGAGGCGCAGCAGCAGCATCGCCAGGGTATGACCCTCCTGGCCGAGTTCGCTGAAGCGCTCCAGCACCTTCATCTCCCGGCTGTGCACCAGGCGGGTACCCCCGGAAGCCATCCGGGTCCGTCCGATTACCCGCGAGATCTCCGTTCGGCGCTTGATGGCCGTGAGGATCTCCGCATCCAGCCGGTCGATCTCCTTACGGAGCTTTTCGATCTCGGCTTCGGTCCGAGGGAGCTCCGAGTCCGTGTCGGTAGTCGAACCCGACCCGGTCGCCGTAGCGGGTGTGCTCATTTCTCATCTCCTCGTGTCAGAACCTGGATCGGCGCCGAGGCGCGTCGTGTTACCGATCCAGAGTTCTTCCACCGCGTGAAAAAGACCCGGCGGGTCTGGTAGTGCCGTGCCCCCTTACCTGCCCCTCCGGGCCTCAGGTGCCCGGTCTGCGGCCCAGCTGTCCACACAACCGGCGCGGATGTTTCGCTGAAGGGCAAACCATATTGCCAGTTTGCCACGGTAACCGATGTATGCAAAACGCTCACGGGTGGGGATATCGGACCGCCGCGTGGTCCCGGCGGCGACGAATTCGGCCGAGTGTTCGATCGTGTCGGGTCGCGGCGGTAGCGTGAACAGACGATGGACACCACCGCGGCAGCACTTCGTTCGGATTCGCACAATTCCCGTGCCACCACCTCCGCCGCCGGCTCACCGGAGCCCGGCGCGGCGCCGGAGGCCGCGACCCTGCCCGGCCCGGAGCTATCCGGTGCCGACCGCCGGGCGGCGGCGCCCGGCAGCCGCGAGCCCGGTGCTTCCGGCGGCCTCGCCGCGCTGCGGCAGCGGGTGCAGGCCGAGCAGGCGCAGCAGCGCACGGAGACCGCGCAGCGCCGGGCCGAGGAGGCCGAGCAGCTACTGGAGGGCCTCAACCCGCAGCAGCGCGCCGCCGTACTGCACACCGGGTCGCCCCTGCTGATCGTGGCCGGCGCGGGGTCGGGCAAGACCGCCGTGCTGACCCGCCGGATCGCCTATCTGCTGGCCGCGCGCGGGGCCACCCCAGGGCAGATCCTGGCCATCACCTTCACCAACAAAGCCGCCGCCGAGATGCGCGAGCGGGTCATCGGCCTGGTGGGCCCGCGCGCCGCCAGTATGTGGGTGTCGACCTTCCACTCGAGTTGTGTGCGGATCTTGCGCACTCAGTCGGCCCTGCTGGCCGGGCTGAACTCGAACTTCTCGATCTACGACGCCGACGATTCCCGGCGGCTGCTCACCATGATCGGCCGGGATCTGGAACTGGACGCCAAGAAGTACACCCCACGGCTGCTCGCGACCGCCATCTCGAACCTGAAGAACGAGCTCGTCGGCCCGGAGCAGGCGAGCAGCGACGCGGAATTCGAGGACGCCGAGCTGCCGCGCGTCGTCGCCCGTGTCTACACCGAATACCAGCGGCGGTTACGCACGGCCAACGCGCTGGATTTCGACGACCTCATCGGCGAGACGGTCGCCCTGCTGCAACGGCATCCCGAGGTCGCCGAGTACTACCGCCGCCGCTTCCGGCACGTCCTGGTGGACGAATACCAGGACACCAACCACGCGCAGTACGTGCTGGTGCGGGAACTGGTCGGGCATCACAGCACGGGAGCCGCAACCGCCGGTGAAGCCGCCGATACCGATGCCGGCGCCGCGGCCGCCGCGCCGGACACCGAGGCCCCGGGGCCGGACGCCCATACGGTGCCGCCCAGCGAGCTCTGCGTGGTCGGTGACGCCGATCAGTCCATCTACGCCTTCCGCGGCGCCACCATCCGCAATATCGAGGAATTCGAGCGCGATTTTCCCGACGCCGAGACCATTCTGCTGGAGCAGAACTACCGGTCCACGCAGAACATCCTGTCCGCGGCCAACTCGGTGATCGCGCGCAACACCAACCGCCGCGACAAGCGGCTGTGGACCGACGCCGGTGAGGGGGAACTCATCACCGGCTACGTCGCCGACAACGAACACGACGAGGCGGCCTTCGTCGCCCGTGAGATCGACCGGCTGGTGGACGAGGGCGAGGCCGCCTACTCCGATATCGCGGTGTTCTACCGCACCAACAACAACTCCCGGGCGCTGGAGGAGATCTTCATCCGGATGGGCCTGCCCTACAAAGTGGTCGGCGGGGTCCGGTTCTACGAGCGCAAAGAGGTGCGCGATATCGTCGCCTACCTGCGCGTGCTGGAGAATCCGGAGGATGCGGTGAGCCTGCGCCGGATCCTCAACACTCCACGGCGCGGTATCGGTGACCGCGCCGAAGCCTGTGTGGCAGTGCACGCCGAACAGCGCGGTATCGGTTTCGCCGAGGCACTACGCGATGCCGCCGCCGGTGAGGTCGCACTGCTGAACACCCGGGCGCGTAACGCCATCGCCGGATTCGTCGCGCTGCTCGAGCAGATCCGGGCCGCCGGGGAAATGGACGAGGTCGATTTCCCCGATGTGGGCGCGGTGGTCGAGGCAGTACTGGACCGCACCGGATACCGGGCGGAACTCGAGGCCTCCGACGATCCGCAGGACGGCGCGCGACTGGACAACCTGAACGAACTCGTCAGCGTCGCCAGGGAGTTCAGCTCCGAAGCCCGCAACGCTCTCGAGGCCGCGCGGGCCGAGGGTCTGGCACCGGAAACCGGCGAGGGTGAACCCGAACCCGGTTCGCTGGCCGCCTTCCTGGAACGTGTATCGCTGGTGGCCGATGCCGACCAGATACCCGAAGAGGGTTCGGGCATGGTCACCATGATGACCTTGCACACCGCCAAGGGCCTGGAATTCCCGGTGGTCTTCGTGACCGGATGGGAGGACGGCCAGTTCCCGCATCTGCGGGCCCTCGGCGACCCTGCCGAACTGGCCGAGGAACGCCGGCTGGCCTATGTGGGGATCACCCGGGCCCGGCGTCGCCTCTATCTCACCCGCGCGGTGGTCCGCTCGGCGTGGGGGCAGCCGGTGTTCAATCCGGAGTCCAGGTTCCTGCAGGAGGTGCCGGACCATCTGATCGATTGGAAGCGGCTGGAACCGGCACGGTCGTCTGCCCCCACGCAGTACGGCCGCCGCCGTGGGGCCGACTCGAGCGAGGAGGATTGGACCGGCGGCTGGCCGCAGTCGCGGGAGGCGCGGCCCGGTATCCGAGAGACCCGCCCGGCCCGGCGTGGCGTGTCCCGGAACAATGTCGGCCTGGTACTGGCGGTCGGCGACCGGGTCAGCGACGACAAGTACGGTCTCGGCCGGGTGGTCGCCGCGGACGGGGTGGGTGATATGGCCAGTGTGACGATCGATTTCGGGACCAGCGGCACCATCCGGCTCATCCCGAAGTTCAGTCAGACCCTGACCAAGCTGTAGCGCTCCCGCGGGGCGGGGCCGCGCGGTAGGTTCCGATCATGGAGTCTGTCGCGCAGCATCTGTTGTGGTTCCTACCGATGCTATGGCTCGGCATGGTGCTGGCCATCTCGTTCCTGGAAGCGCCGCTGAAGTTCCGCGCGCCCGGGGTCACCACCGAACTCGGGCTGGGGATCGGGCGGCTGGTGTTCCGGGCGCTGAATACCGTGGAGGCCGTACTCGCGGCGGTGCTGCTGATGGCGGCCGTCGTGCTGACGCCTCCTGGAGCGGTGTGGGTGTGGCTCGTGATCGCGGCGGTGATCCTGGTGGTCCAGTTGGCCGTGGTGCGTCCGCCGCTGTCGCGTCGCTCGGATCGGGTGCTCGCGGGTGAGGAGCTACCGCGTTCGACGGCGCACTACTGGTACATCGGGCTGGAGATCGCCAAGGTGATCGCGTTGATCGGGCTGGCGATCGCCGCCGCACCGTGAAATCAGCCCCGGCCGGGTGCCGGCGAGATCGGTGGCGTGGCACCCGGCGGGTGGAGCGGGGAGTGGCCGGTCAGTCGCCGTTGCCGGTCAAGCTGATCCCTCGGGTGGCCAGCCACGGCACCGGGTCGATCTTGTCGCTGCCGTTGAGCCACACCTCGAAGTGGCAGTGCGGGCCCGTGGAGAACCCACGGTTGCCCATTGTGGCGATCTGGTCGCCGGCGAATACGTATTCGCCCACCGAAACGGTGGTGGTGTCGACATGTCCGTAGACGGTGACGGTGCCGTCGGCGTGCAGCAGGCGTACCCACATCCCGAAACCCGAGGCGGGCCCGGCATCGATGACCTCACCGTCGGCCACCGCGTAGATCGGGGTGCCGATGGGTCCGGCCACGTCGATTCCGAGATGCTGGACGCCCCAGCGGGCGCCGAATCCGGACGTGTACGCGCCGCTGGTGAATTTCGCGAACAGCGGGCGGAACTTGGCTTCTTCGGCCTGGGCCAGATCCTCTGCGAATTGGGCCCCGTTGGCCAGTATCTCGCCGAATCGGCTGGTGTCGACCGGGAGATTGCCGCCGAGCATCTGCGGTGATGCCGTGTTCGATGCGGCGGCCGGATCCTCGGTGGCCATCGACTGGGCAGCGATCTCGTGGACCGACCCGGCCGCCTCGTAATCGGTGGTCTGCTGTGCCTGTTTGTGATCGGTGGGTTCGGCGGTGGCGCACTGCCCCGCGGCCACCACGGCGCCCGCGGCCACCGCGACGACCGCGGCGCGGCCTTTGAGCGCGGACGGCGGGGCAGCCACCCGGTGCGCGCCCCGGGAGCGGGACTGCCGGGTTTCTCCGGGGGTGTCGTCGGTGACGGGCGCGCTCTCCAGCGCCTCGGCGATCGTCGTGGGCGCGGCGTAGTGGTCGGTTTCCGCTCGGCCGCGCGGTTCATAGGGTGCGGGGTCGGGCCAGGACTGCGCAGGCGTGTCGGACCAGGACTGCGCCTCGGTCCAGCTCTGGTGGGTGTTCCAGTTCGGATCGCTGTGCCAGACGGGCTTGTCGTTCTGCTGCCACCCGCCCTGCTGCCAGTTGTCCTGAGCCTGCTGCTCACCACCGGACCAGCCGTCGGCCCGGGAATCGGCCCAGCCCTGGTTCGTCGCCCAGAAGTCGTCGGCGGCGGTGCGGTGGGCATCGGCGGCGGCCGAGGCGGCAGCGGTATTCAGGGGGCGCCTGCGGGTCCGGCTGTCACCGGGTGTGCCGAACGCGTTGAACGGCCGGTCCGCTTCGGCCGGCTGCGCGTTCTCGTGCCGGAGCCGGGCGCGACCGTCGGGGTGGGCGTCGAGGGTGCCGCGGTGGTTCATCGGCCGGTTCGCATCCGAGTGGCACCGGGCTTCCGGCCGGTGGTGCGGGGATGCGAGGCCGGAAAGGCTGCTGCCGAACGGCTCTGCGACTGCGGAGCGGGGTGCTGCGTCAAGCTGCCGTCCTCTCTAAACCTGCTCTGGGAGCAATATCACGGAGATCTCTACTCGCGGAACAACCGGGTGCGCAAGCATCCACGCTGTGCAACGTTTGTGATCGGCCTGTGACATCGACCGGCTTCGACGGTAACGAAACGATTGCGACGCGGCAAGCGGTAGGACGTTTCCAAACGTTACTGTGACATTGATCACGTTTCCGTCGCGGGTAGAGCTCACGGTCGGACACGGTGTCCTGTGATCTCGCGGCCGCGATCCGCGTTCTCGCGCCGACGGTCGCCGCGCACCGCCTGCGGCTCACCTGAAAGCTACTCGTCGGTAGCCTTGGCCTGCGTCTTTACCCTCCCCGCGGGAAAGCTCGTGACCTGCGCCACTTAGGATGAACGTGCCCGATCGGGTGTGCCTGTGAGTGGTTAGAGTCCGAACGACCCGCTACCGACGTCGGGCCGCCAACAAAGACGTTGTCATAGCAACGCAGACGAGACGGTGAGTACATGGATCTCTTCGAATATCAGGCGAAGGAGCTCTTCGTAAAGCACGGGGTGCCTTCGTCGGAAGGCCGCGTGACCGACACTGCCGAGGACGCCCGCGCCATCGCCGCGGAAATCGGCAAACCGGTGATGATCAAGTCCCAGGTGAAGGTCGGCGGTCGCGGCAAGGCCGGTGGCGTGAAGTACGCGGCCACCCCGGAGGACGCGTTCACCCACGGGCAGAACATCCTCGGCCTGGACATCAAGGGTCACATCACCAAGAAGATTCTGGTGGCCGAGGCGAAGGACATCGCCGAGGAGTACTACATCTCCTTCCTGCTCGATCGCGCCAACCGCACCTACCTGGCCATGTGCTCGGTCGAGGGCGGTATGGAGATCGAAGAGGTCGCCGCCACCAAGCCCGACCGGCTGGCCAAGGTCGCGGTCGACGCGGTCAAGGGCGTCGACCTCGCGTTCGCCCGCTCGATCGCCGAGCAGGGCCACCTGCCCGCCGATGTGCTGGACGCCGCCGCGGTGACCATCCAGAAGCTGTGGGAGGTCTTCGTCAACGAGGACGCCACCCTGGTCGAGGTCAACCCGCTGGTCCGCACTCCGGACAACGAGATCCTCGCGCTCGACGGCAAGGTCACCCTGGACGAGAACGCCGACTTCCGGCACGCCGATCACGCGGAGTTCGCGGACAAGGACGCGACCGATCCGCTGGAGCTCAAGGCCAAGGAGAACGACCTCAACTACGTCAAGCTCGACGGAGAGGTCGGCATCATCGGCAACGGCGCCGGTCTGGTCATGTCCACCCTGGACGTCGTCGCCTACGCGGGCGAGAAGCACAACGGTGTCAAGCCGGCCAACTTCCTCGATATCGGTGGTGGCGCCTCGGCCGAGGTCATGGCCAACGGGCTCGACGTCATCCTGAACGATGCCCAGGTGAAGAGCGTTTTCGTGAACGTCTTCGGTGGCATCACCGCGTGCGACGCGGTCGCGAACGGCATCGTCAAGGCCCTCGAGATCCTGGGCGACGAAGCCAATAAGCCGCTGGTGGTCCGCCTGGACGGCAACCGGGTGGAAGAGGGTCGCAAGATCCTCGCCGAGGCCGCGCACCCGCTGGTGACGCTGGCACAGACCATGGACGAAGGCGCCGACAAGGCCGCCGAACTCGCGGCCCGCTGAGTCGACCTACCAGGGCACGCCCAGTAAAGGACACACAGAATTATGTCTATTTTCCTCAACAAGGATTCGAAGGTCATCGTCCAGGGCATCACCGGCGGCGAGGGAACCAAGCACACCGCGCTGATGCTCAAGGCCGGTACCCAGGTCGTCGGCGGTGTGAACGCGCGTAAGGCGGGCACCACCGTCTCGCACACCGACAAAGACGGCAATGCCGTCGAACTGCCTGTGTTCGCCACCGTGGCCGAGGCCATGGAGAAGACCGGCGCGGACGTCTCCATCGCGTTCGTTCCGCCGAAGTTCTCCAAGGACGCCATCATCGAGGCCATCGACGCGGAGATCCCGCTGCTCGTGGTGATCACCGAGGGCATCCCGGTGCAGGACACCGCCTACGCGTGGGCCTACAACGTGGAGAAGGGCGCCAAAACCCGGATCATCGGCCCCAACTGCCCCGGCATCATCACCCCCGGCGAATCGCTGGTCGGTATCACCCCGGCCAACATCACCGGCAAGGGCCCGATCGGCCTGGTGTCCAAGTCCGGCACCCTGACCTACCAGATGATGTACGAGCTGCGCGACTTCGGCTTCTCGACCTCCATCGGTATCGGCGGCGACCCGGTCATCGGCACCACCCACATCGACGCCATCGAGGCGTTCGAGAAGGATCCGGAGACCAAGCTGATCGTCATGATCGGCGAGATCGGCGGCGACGCCGAGGAGCGGGCCGCGGCCTACATCCAGGCCAATGTCACCAAGCCGGTCGTCGGCTACGTGGCCGGTTTCACCGCCCCCGAGGGCAAGACCATGGGCCACGCGGGCGCCATCGTCTCCGGCTCCTCGGGTACCGCGCAGGCCAAGAAGGACGCGCTGGAGGCCGCGGGCGTGAAGGTCGGCAAGACGCCGTCCGAGACCGCCGCGCTGGCGCGCGAGATCCTGGAGAAGGCAGCGGTTTCCGCCTGAGCCAGTTCACGCTGTGAGACAACAAGGGCCACCTGCACCGCTCGAGGTGTGGGTGGCCCTTCGTTTGGACGCCGTGTGCTGGGGAGCAGGATTCGGCCCACGCGCACGCCAACCTGCACGGTTCGAGACCGAGGGGGCCCCGAACCCCGGCGCAGCCGGAGGCGGCGCCAATGACACAGCGCGCGTGCGTGCAGTAGCGTCAAAGAGAATTCAGCCGTCAAGTACGTATTACTCGACCTAGGAGATGACGACATGTCATACCCGACCGGGGGCTCCGGGTACAACGCACCCGTTCCGCCCTCCGTTCCGCCCAATCCAGGCCAGCAGGCGGCCGGTGGTGGGAGTGCCGCTGGGGCCGGCGGGAAAGGACTGCCGTTCTTCCTCACCATCGGTGTGGCCGCGGTGGGCGTGATCGCCTTCCTGCTCGGCTTCCTGTCGTATGTGGGCGCCGATACCGATATGGATCTGCCGTCCTCGGCCGATACCAGCCTGAACCTGTTCGAGTACCAGGAAGCCACGATCGGCGGGCTGCTGCTGATCGCCGCGATCCTCGCGGGCCTGTCGCTGCTGCCCAAGCAGGACTGGGTCGGCGCGGCGGCCGCGGTGGCGGCCGGAACCTTCGTCACCATCCTGTTCCAGTTGTTCAGCCTGCCCGAGGGCGCGAAGGCCGAGATCGGGCTCTACCTGATCCTGGTCCTGGCGCTGGTGCAGACGGGCCTCGCGGTGGCGGTTGTGCTGTTCGACGCCGGAATTCTCACCCCGCCGGCCGCTCGTCCGGCGGCGCAGACCGGATTCCCCGGCGGACAGCAGGGTTACGGCCAGCAGCAGTACCAGGGCCAGCAGCAGGCATACGGCCAGCAGCCGGGCTACGGCCAGCAGTACAGCAGCGGTCAGCAGCAGCAGCCGGGTTACGGCCAGCAGCAGGCCTACGGCCAGCAGCCGGGTTACGCCCAGCAGCAACAGCAGCAGCAGGGTTACGGCCAGCAGCCGCAGCAGTCGCCGTATGCCGGTGGCCAGCAGCCCTCGCCGTACGGTCAGCAGCCGCCGCAGCAGCAGGCCTACGGCCAGCAGCCGCAGCAGCCGGGCCAGCAGGCCCAGCCGTTCGGTGGTGAACAGCCGTCCGATCCGGCCGCCGACGCCACCCGCGCGTTCCGGCAGTCCGACGACCAGAAGTGAGCACCGGCAGCACCCGGCGCGGCGCGCCTGAAGCGTCCGCGCCGGGGCGGCTGCCACTCTGAAATCCATGAGTTCCCCGCGTACCTCGTCGAACCACCCGCTTCGGGGGCCACGCAGGAGTTCGACGCGTTCCGGCGACGAGCCGGGTTTTCTCTCGCTACCGCCCGATCGCGCGCGGGTACTTCTCTTCGTGGCCTTCCGGCCCGCCGCTTTCGCCCTGGCGGTCATCGTGGTCACCATGCTGGTGACCCTCTTCACCGCGGGCAGCGATCTCACCGGTCTCAGTGGCGCGGTGGCCGCGGGCTGGCTGGCCGTGCACCAGGTGCCGCTGCTGATCGGCAGCACGACGGTGGGCCTGCTGCCGGTACTGCCTACCGCGCTGCTGCTGTGGGCCGCGACCCGGGAAGCCGTCGCCGCCACCGATACCGAACCCACCCGGGCGGAATTGGGCTGGCTGTGCGGCGCCGCTGTGGGGGGTCCGCTGCTGATCACCGCGGTATGCCTGGCGGTAACCGAGGATGCGTCGGGATCCATTGCGCTGCAACGCCCCAACCCGCTGACCGCCTTCGGGTGGGTACTGCTCCTGCACCTGACCGCCGTGTTGTGCGGTATCGCGTTCCGGTGCCGGGACCGCATCTTCGAGGGCCTGCCCTACGACGTGATCGCTGCCGCCTATGTGGCGGCCCGGGCCGTGTTGCGCCTGCTGGCCGCCGCGGCGGTGCTGCTGGTGCTGGCCCTGCTGGTGCACTGGTCGCGGGTCGGCGAGACCTACGGTTCCACGGAAGGGGTCGTGGACGTACTCGGGCTCACGCTGCTCTCACTGCTGTACCTGCCGAACGCCGTGGTGGCCGGGGTCGGGGTGCTGGTGGGTCCGGGAGTCGAGTTCGGTGATGCGTCGGTCGGGGTGTTCACCGTGGTCGGTGGACCGATTCCGGCGGTCCCGGTACTCGCCGCGGTACCGACGGGCCCGGCAGTGCTCTGGTGGGCGTTGCTGCTGCTCGTACCGGCGGCCGTGGGCGTGTACGGGGGTGTGGAATCGGCTCGGGTGAGCTACGACCGTCCGGGCGCGCCCTGGGCACTGCTCGCCGCGGCCGGGCTCGGAAGCGCGACGCTCACCGCGCTGGCCGCGCTGTCCGGGGGAGAGCTGGGAAATTTCGGGCGCCTGGGCCTCGAGCTACCGGTGTTCGCGCTGGCGGTGTTCGCCTGGCTGGCGATTCCCGGCTACGCCGGCCTGCTGTTCGCGCGGACCTTCGTCGTCTCTTTCCCCACACCGCTGATGCGCCATCCCGACGCGCTCTTCGACCCCGACGATATCGACTTCGACGAGGACTACTACCCCGAGGACCACGGGCGCGCCCGGCCCGCCGCGGATCGCGCGCTACCGGCCGGGCGGCTCCCGGAGCTGCCGGGCGATTCCGCCATCGATGCCGCCGGCCGCTACGCCGATCTGCTCGACCGGCCGCGCGCCGAGTCGCCGGGACCCGAGCAACCGCTGGAGGTCGAAGCCGAAGTGATCGAGGATCAGCCGCGCGGTGCTGCCGCGGGGACCGTCGCCGCCGCGGAGACGGCACCCGAGATCGTCGATGCGGAAGTGGTCGAACCGGACGCCCTCGACGGAGACGACGGCGACCCGCGCCGAGCCTGACCGCGTCGGCCCGGTCCCGGCTCACTGCCGCCGAAGGCGGGCCCGGCCGCGTCCACTAGGCTCTATCCGTGCCGCGGGTTCGTCCCCGCCGGCGGGTGGACCCCGCCCGCCGTTCCTTCGAACTCCAGGAGTAGAGCCCTGACCGCCCCGGAACCCACCGACTCCACCCCGGCCGGCCTGGTCGTACTCGCCTCGGGGACCGGTTCACTGCTGCGCGCGTTGCTCGACGCCGCGGCCGACCCCGGTTATCCGGCACGGATCCACGCGGTGGGCGTCGACCGGGAGTGCGCCGCCGTCGACCACGCGGCGGCGGCGGGCGTACCCACCTTCCGGGTCGCGGTCGGCGACCATCCCGATCGCGGTGCCTGGGATGCGGCGCTCACCGAGGCAGTGGCCGGATACTCGCCCGACCTGGTGATCTGTGCGGGCTTCATGAAGCTGCTGGGCCCGGTGTTCCTGGATCGTTTCGGCGGCCGGATCATCAACACCCATCCGGCTCTGCTACCCGCTTTCCCCGGGGCGCACGGGGTGCGGGACGCGCTGGCCTACGGGGTCCGGGTCACCGGGACCACCGTGCACCTGGTGGACGCCGGAGTGGACACCGGTCCGATCCTGGCACAGGAGCCCGTCCGGGTCGATCCGGCCGACGACGAGGCCGAATTGCACGAGCGCATCAAAGTTGTGGAGCGACGGTTGCTGGTGGAGGTTGTCGCCGCCGTCGCGACCCGCGGAATTGTCTCCGATGGACGAAAGGCAGTTATCCCTGATGAGCGAGTTCTCCGGTGAGTGAACGCACGCCGATCCGCCGGGCGCTGGTGAGCGTCTACGACAAGACCGGGCTCGTGGAGCTGGCGACCGCGCTGCACGCGGCGGGGGTGGAGCTGGTGTCCACCGGGTCGACCGCGGCGCGGATCGCGGACGCCGGTGTCCCGGTGACCAAGGTCGAGGATCTGACCGGGTTTCCGGAAACCCTGGACGGCCGGGTCAAAACCCTGCATCCGCGGGTACACGCGGGCATTCTGGCCGATACCCGCAAAGCCGAACACCTCGACCAGCTCACCGAACTGGGTATCGAGGCCTTCCAGCTGGTGGTGGTGAACCTCTACCCGTTCAGCGAAACCGTCGCGAGCGGGGCGAGCCCGGACGACTGCGTCGAACAGATCGATATCGGCGGACCGTCGATGGTGCGCGCCGCGGCCAAGAACCATCCGTCGGTCGCCGTAGTGGTGAACACCGGCGATTACGACGAGGTCCGCAAGGCCGTCGCCGACGGAGGGTTCACGCTCTCGGAACGAATCGCGTTGGCCGCCAAGGCATTCCAGCACACCGCGAGTTACGACGTCGCGGTGGCCAACTGGATGGCGTCGACGCTGGTCGAGAAGTCCGCCGAGGAGGCGGAGTTCCCCTCCTGGATCGGCGCGGTCTGGGACCGTTCGGCGGTGCTGCGCTACGGCGAGAATCCGCATCAGCGGGCGGCGCTGTACACCGACGGCGACGGCGGACCCGGACTGGCGCGGGCGCGGCAGTTGCACGGCAAGGAGATGTCGTACAACAACTACACCGACGCCGATGCCGCCCGCCGGGCCGCCTACGACCACGAGGCGCCCGCGGTGGCGATCATCAAACACGCCAACCCCTGCGGTATCGCGACGGGTGCGGATATCGCCGAGGCGCACCGCAAAGCGCATGCCTGCGATCCGGTGAGCGCCTACGGCGGCGTCATCGCGACCAACCGCGAGGTCTCGGTGGCGATGGCCCAGCAGGTGGCCGAAATCTTCACCGAGGTGATCGTGGCGCCTTCCTACGCCGACGGTGCCGTCGAGGTGTTGCAGCGTAAGAAGAACATCCGCATCCTGATCGCCGAAGCGCCGGCACCCGCGGGCGCGGAGCACCGGCCGGTGAGTGGCGGACTGCTGGTCCAGGAGCGCGATGTGATCGACGCCGACGGCGATGATCCGGCGAATTGGACCCTCGCGGCCGGTGAAGCCGCGGACGCGGCGACGCTCGCCGATCTCGAATTCGCCTGGCGCGCCTGCCGGGCCGTGAAATCCAACGCCATCCTGCTGGCCCACGACGGTGCGTCGGTGGGTGTCGGCATGGGTCAGGTCAACCGGGTCGATTCGGTACGGCTCGCCGTTCAGCGAGCCGGTGACCGGGCCGCCGGGTCGGTGGCGGCCTCGGACGCGTTCTTCCCGTTCCCCGACGGGCCGCAACTGTTGCTGGAAGCCGGTATCCGGGCGATCGTCCAGCCGGGCGGTTCGGTGCGCGACCAGGACACCATCGACGCGGCGCGGGCGGCCGGGGTGACCATGTACTTCACCGGGTCCCGCCACTTCGCCCACTGATATCGGCCGGCGCGGCAAACGCCCGTGGCCCCTCGATCCAGAGCGATCGAAGGGCCACGGGCTGCCACGCCGGGTCGATTGCCTGTCAATCGAGCGTGGGCGGGATGCACAGGGGAATCGGCATGCACGGGTCGGCTGTGCCCGACAGCGTGAAGAACAGCGCGGCAAGCGCATCGGCCGATCCGAGACCGGCGCCCGGTGACCGCACGGAGACGGGTGGGGTCCCGCTGTCGAACGGTTCGAGGGGGACGCCGCTCCCGGCTGTGGCGATACCTGCCGCCGAGCCGAGGATTATCGCTATCGCTGCCGAACCGGTGACGAGTGCACGCCGCATATCCGTAGATCCTTCATCCGCCGGCCGCCGTGGCGACCGGAACAACTCTTGCCGGCACCGTAGAAGGCCTACGAGCGCCGGGGTGGCCCGCAATTGTGTTGGCCCGGCCGGGTCTTCGGTCCGGCCCGGTCAGAGAGCGTATTCAGCAATTCGTGGTGCCCGGGACGCAAGCCGACAGGGTTGCGAGCTCGGTGAGCAGGCCTGCCGAACCGGTGGCCACTGCGGCGACTTCCTCGTGTGCCGTCCCCGGGACGGATACCGCAGCAGGGGCGGCGGGTTCGAGTGGCAGGCCGGTCCCGGCGACGGCCGTTGCGGTGCCGGCCGATACATTGACGATCGCGGCAGCCGCAATGGCGATTGCGCCCGAGAGCAGTGCACTCTGCATATCCACTATTCCTTTTTCGGTCGATCGTTGTCGTGAGCGCGTCGGCGGAGCCGGATATGAGGTACAACCACGGTTGTGCCCTTCCGATCCGGAGACCGCTACGTGTCTCTCCAGGAGATCACAACGGGGGGACGGACGGGTTTCCGCCGAGGATGGCTGCGAGGCCGGTGATGAGAGTGCCGAGCACCTCGGCCGAACCACTTGAGATCGGGCCGCTCAGCGACGAGCCACTGGGTCCGTGACCGACGCCGGACCCGGTGGAATCACCCTGTACTGTGCGCGGTGCGGTCGGCGCGGTGGCTTCGAGCGGTAGCCCGGCCGCGGCCGCGGTGCCGGCACCGGTCATCGAGCCGGCCGCGATTGCCAGTGCGGCGATGCTGCCGACGAGAGTTTTCTGCAAGTCCGTGTTCCCTTCTGCGATCTGGGCACGGTCGGTGGCCGTACGAGGAGCACGTTATGGCAGGTTCCGGCCGCAGGTAAGCCGCGAGTTCCTCCGCCCAAGTTTTCGGGGGCACGGGATGGGTTGCGCTGCAGGCATTACGCGTGGTGACGGATACGTGGACCCCGCGTCAAGCGGCGCTGAGCACTTGCCGGTCGCCCAGCGGCGCGCGCAGCCGGATCTCCAGGGTGCCGAAAACCGCCGTCATCACGCACATCTTGTCGACGGCGTCGGCGCGGGTGCCGCTGCGGAGTTCCACGGTGACCGCGCTGTCGTCCTCGGTGGCGGTGGCGTCCACGCCGAAGCATTCGGGCACGCCGGTCTCGAAGTGGATGGCGATCCGGTCATCGGCCACCTTCGTCCACGAGGTGAAGGGGACGGGATGGGCACCGACGATCGACGGATCCGCGGTGAAGGGGTGGCCGGGGTCGGCCCCGGGGTCTTCGGTGGGAGTCGCGGGCGTTTTCGCCGGGGCGGGTACGGAGGTCGGGGTGGGCCCGGGGTCCGGGTCGGCGGTGCCGTTGCTACCGCAGGCCGAGACCGCGAGGGTGACGCCGAGAACCAGAATTGCCGTACATCCCCGCAGTGTGACCATGCGGACCACTGTAATGGGCGCCTGCTCCTCGCCGACCGTGCGTGGAGCCGGCAGCCGGACGCCCGGCACCGCGTCGTGCGGTGCCGGGCGTCCGGGCGAGAATCCGGCGTCGCGTCAGCGGCTGGTGAAGGGGAGCAAAGCCATTTCGCGCGCGTTCTTCACCGCGACCGCGACCTGGCGCTGCTGCTGCGGGGTCAGGCCGGTGACCCGGCGGCTGCGGATCTTGCCGCGGTCGGAGATGAAGGTGCGCAGCAGATTCACGTCCTTGTAGTCGACCGTCTCGATACCCGCGGCGATCAGCGGGTTCTTCTTGGGCCGGCGAGCCTGTTCGGCGCGGACCTTCTTCGACGGGCCTCGTTTGACTGCCATATGACCGGTTCCTAACTCACGAGATCGGTGGGTTACCAGCTCGATTTGTGCACACCGGGCAACTCTCCTCGATGCGCCATCTCGCGCACACGCACACGCGAAAGGCCGAACTTCCGGAGATAACCGCGCGGTCGCCCGTCGGCGGTGTCCCGATTGCGCAATCGTACCGGACTGGCGTCACGGGGCAGTCGCCGCAGGGCCGCCTGGGCGGCCAAACGTTCGTCTTCCGGCGTGGAGGGTTTACGGATCAGTTCTTTGAGCTCGGCGCGCCGCTCGGCGTAGCGGGCCACAACGGCGCGTCGCTGCTGGTTACGGGCGATCTTGGACTTCTTGGCCATCAGCGCTCCTCTCGGAAGTCGACGTGCCGGCGGACCACGGGATCGTATTTCCGCAGCACCATGCGGTCGGGGTCGTTGCGGCGGTTCTTACGGGTGACGTAGGTGTATCCGGTGCCCGCGGTGGAGCGGAGTTTGATCACCGGACGGATTTCGGTCGATTTCGATGCCATCGGTGCGCTCAGATCCGGATGCCGCGGGCGCGGAGGCGGGCCACCACGGCTTCGATGCCGTCCCGGTCGATGGTTTTGATCCCCTTGGCGGACACATCGAGGGTGATCCGGCGGCCTTCGCCCGGCAGATAGTAGGTCTTGCGCTGGATGTTGGGATCCCAGCGCCGGCTGGTGCGTTTGTGCGAATGCGAGACGGCCTTACCGAATCCGGGTTTGCGGCCGGTGACCTGACAGTGCGCCGACATGGGGCTCCCTCCGATATGAACGATGATGACAATCGTTTTCGACAACGATGGGTCCACACTGTAGCGTGTGCCGGGTCGTAATTGAAAATCATTACCGAAAGGGTAGTGGTGTCCCATTCCGCACAACTCCCAGAAGTCATCGATCCCGGAGACCGCCGCACCCCGGTCGTGGTGGTCGCCGGCCTGCACGGTGATCCGGCCGGTTCCGTCGACCTCATCGCGGACGCCCTCGGCGCGGCCGCGGGCACTGTGGTGGTACGCCACGATCTCGCCGAACTCGGGGAGGGAGTCGTGCGCCGCACCGTGTCCCACAGCGGTACGGCCACCGTCTCGGTGCACGAACTCGCGCACGGCTGCGTCTCGTGCACCCTGAAGGCGGATCTGCTGCCGCTGCTGTGCACTCTCGCGGCCCGCGATTCGGTGCGGCGGATCGTGCTCGCACTGGACCCCGCCATCGAAGCGGAGTCGGTGTGCCAAGGGATCGGCGAGGTGGTCGTGGCCGGTGTCGTCGGCCGGGTGGACGGTCCCGCCGCACGAGATGTCCGCGTGGCCGCCGTGCTCACCGGTATCGACGCGCGCACCTGGCTCCCGGCGGCGACCGGTGACGAGGCGCTGAACGAACTGGGCTGGGCCTTGGCCGACGACGAGCGCACCGTCGCCCAACTGGCCGTCGGACAGGTCGACTTCGCCGACGCCCTGGTGATCACCGGAGGTGACGGCGTGGACCCGCTGCAGCGGGCCCGGCTCGGGGCGGTGCTGTCCCGGTTGGCGCCGCTCGCCCCGGCGCTGTGGTCGGACCCGGACGCCGCGGTCACCTCCGAAGCGGTCGAGGGACTGCTGGCCCGGATTCCGGCGGAGTCCCGGCGTGGACGGATCTTCGACGCGCATGCCCCGCTGCTGCGCGGTCAGCCTCCGCTGACCGCGGAATGCGGTGTGGAGCTGGTGGAGTTCGCCGCCGGACGCCCCTTCCACCCCGAGCGGCTGCACGAGGCGCTGGACGTACTGCTCGAAGGTGTGGTAACCGCGCGTGGCCGGGTATGGCTGGCGACCCAGCCGGACGAGGTCGTGTGGCTGGAATCGGCGGGCGGGGGGCTGCGGATCGGCGGCGCCGGTCGCTGGCTGGCGGCGATGGCCGAAGCCGAACGCGCCGAGGTCGAGCCGGAGCGGCTGGCCATGGCCCGGCTGCGCTGGGACGACCGGTTCGGCGACCGCGACAATTCGCTGGTCGTCCTGCTTCACGCGGCCGACCCGGACGAGGTCCGGCAGGCCCTGGACCGGGCGCTGGTCGACGATGCCGAATTGCGGCTGGTCGAGCGGGCACCGCATCAGGTGGCCCACTGGCCCGATCCCTTCGGCGAATGGCACACCGACCCCTGCGATTCCGACGATCCCTATCCGGCCGTCACCGGTGAAGGCCGGGGCGGCGAAACGGGCGAGCGCGCCCGGAAGGAGAGGTGATGAAAGCCGATATCCATCCCGATTACCATCCCGTCGTCTTCGAGGACGCGAGTACCGGGGCCCGGTTCCTGACCCGTTCCACGGCCACCGGCGACCGGTCGGTCACCTGGACCGACGGCAATACCTATCCGCTGCTGACGGTGGACGTCACCGCGGATTCGCACCCCTTCTGGACCGGCGCGCACCGCGTGCTCGATACCCAGGGGCGCGTGGAGAAATTCGAACGCAGATACGGCCGGCGTGCCGGGCGGACCCGGAAGGAGCACTGAGATGGCGGTACCGAAGCGGAGGATGTCGCGGTCCAATACCCGTAGTCGCCGAGCGAACTGGAAGGCCACGCCGCCGGATCTGGTCCCGGTCACGGTGGACGGTGTGGTGCATCGGGTGCCGCGGCGATTGGTCGAGGCCGCCCGGCGTGGCCTGCTGGACTTGAAACGCCGGTAACCTGTCAGGCCCCCTAGATGCGAAATACACTCGGCGACAGTCGTATCCGGTCGGAAGCGCGGACAGGGAGAGCGGCTCGGGCAAATATTTCGCAACCATGATCATGACCTCTACCTGGACTGATCGGGTGCTGGGCGGTTGCGAGTCGAAGCCGGGTGCGGTACCGCTATTTCGGAGACCTATGCGGTGAATGCCGCAAAAAATGCGGCAGACTACTGCTTTATCGGTCCATACCGGTTATCCTCGTGCGTGAGGGCGGGTCTCCCAGAGATGGGAGACCCGCTCATCGCCAATTTCGGGGGCTTTCGCCTCGATTCCCGCGGGTGACTCCGCCCCCTGTCGCGAGTCGCATTCCGCCGTGAGCGCCTGCGCGATATCGCCCACCTGTCGCAGAAGCGCCAGGGCGAGCGCGGCCGGTAGCAACAGCAGCGATACCGGCCACGGCAACTCCACCCGCTCGGGCCGGTCCGCCCCGGCCGCGAAATCGGCGAGGGTGGCTTCCATTTCGCTGATCTCGACCCGCAGTTCCGATACCTCGGAGCGCAGACCGCACACCTGGGCCCACAGCTCCCGCAGGAGCTTCTCCTGATCGGAGGGCACTGTTTCGGTTCCCACCCGGATCAGCGCGCCGGTTCCGGCAACGGCTGAGCCCGCTGCGCGAGCGCCGCCGCCGCATTGGGCCGGGCGGCGGGCCGGATCTGCTCGTCCGCCGGAAACACACCACCGTTACCGCCTGCCGGGCCGCCGGCATCGGCCGCACCGGGCTTCGTGGCGCGGGGGGTATCGTCGGGTCGCTCCGGCGCCACCAGCACCGCGGTGATCGGAACGGCCAGCGCCAGCAGGCCGATGACGAACATCGGAAAGGCGTAGCCGAACAGTTCCATGCCCTGCGCGGGTTCGGCATCGGGGTCGAAACGGAATTCCAGGGCGGCGACACCGGTGAAGTAGACGGCCGCCACGCCCGCACCGAACATCGCGATCGACCCGACCCGGGCGGCGGGGAAGCGGAACCGCTGGAAGAGGAACACACACAGCGAGGAAGCGGTCACCACGACGATGATCGCGACGACGAAGAGCCCGATGTTCAGCGAGACCGAACCTTGGATATCGATCGAGGTGAGCTGCAGCCACAGCATGATCCCGAATCCGAGACCGAGCCCGGCCGCCGCGTTCACCATACGTTTGACCTCGAACTCCCGACCGGCGAGCAGCAGGCCGAGGAAGACCGCGGCGACGGCGAACACCAGGGACAATGTCAGGTCCGAGATGTCGTAGCGCAGAATGTGGCCCGGAATGGAGATACCCAGCATCGAGACGGTGCTGGCCAGCCAGACCCCGATACCGCCGATGGACACCGCGGCGGCGGCTACCCAGACCGGGCGGAACCGGACCGAACGGCGTCCGTTCACCGCGCACGCCAGGCCCACGAACATCCCGACCGCCGACACCCCGAAGGTGAGCAGGGTCAGCCAGTAGCCCATGGTGAACAGATCGGCGGTCTCGACCGTTTCCGCGGCCAGCACCTCAACCATGCCGGGCGACTCCCTCGTATTCCTGAGCCTTCAAACGGTTGATCGCGTACTCGGTGACGGCGGCCAGCGCCTGCCGGACCTCTTTCGCGTCACGGGCGTCGATATCCACGATCGGCACACCCTCGCGCACCGACAGTGCCTCGCGCAGTTCGGCCATCGCGAACCGCGGCGAGTTCGGAAACCGGTTGACCGCGATCAGGAACGGCAGATTGCGGGCCTCGAAGAAGTCGACGGCCGCGAAACTGTCCTCCAGCCGGCGGGCGTCCACCAGCACCACCGCGCCGATGGCGCCGCGGATGAGGTCGTCCCACATGAACCAGAACCGGCGCTGACCGGGCGTGCCGAACAGGTACAGCGTCAGGTTGCCCGGGAGAATGATTCTACCGAAATCCATTGCGACAGTTGTGGTCTGCTTGTTCGGGGTGTCGTCGAGATTGTCGACGCCGTCGGAGAAGCTGGTGACCATCGCTTCCGTACGCAGCGGCACGATCTCCGAGACCGCACCCACGAAAGTTGTTTTGCCCGCGCCGAATCCGCCGGCGACGACGATCTTGGTCGACGCGACCCGGGTTTCGGTATCGGCCGCACCGCCACCCTGGTTCTTGCTAAAGGGCTCGGAGTCCACGCAATGTCCTCTCCATCAGCGACCGGCGTTCGTCGTAACTCGCCTGCTCGGTCAAAGTCGAATGCACTCGCAGGTTGCCGTCCACGACGAGATCACCGATGACGACGCGGACCATACCGAGCGGGCGATCGAGATGCGCGGCGATTTCGGCAACCGACAGCTGGTGGGTACCGAGCCGGAGGATCTCGGCTCGGATGTCACCGGACGGCCAATCGAATTGTGCATGATAGGAGATGGTTTCGATAACCGCCTCCATCGGCAGATCCACTGCCGGCTGGGTCCGGCCGGCGGTGATCGCGTAGGGGCGGACACGTCCGGCCCGGCGCGGACTGCTCGGTTGCGCAGGAGCGCTGAACCGATAGGCACCGGTGTTGTACTGCGAGGAACCGGGTCCGAAGTTCTGTGCGCCCGGACCGTAGTTCCGATCCGGGGAGCCGAATCCGGTTCCGCCGGTGTGTGATTCGGGCGTTCCTTGGCCGAATTGGGACATGGTGCTCAGACGGTGGATCGGGCGGTCGCGCTGACGACCGAACCCACGCGATCGACCAGCAGGGCCATCTCGTAGCCGATCCGGCCGATATCGTGCTGCTTGTTGGCGAGTACCGCGATATGCGAGCCGTTGCCGACGCTCATCACCAGTAGGTAGCCGCGCTGCATCTCCACGATCGACTGCATCACCTTGCCGCCGTCGAACAATTGGGCCGCGCCGGTGGAGAGACTGGCCAGACCCGCGGTCACCGCGGCCAGCTGTTCGGCCCGGTCGGCGGGCAGATGGGGGCTCACAGCTTGCAGCAGGCCGTCCGCGGAGACCAGGACGGCATGGGAGACACCCGGCACGTCCCGGGTGAATCTGGCGACCAGCCAGTTCAGGTTCTCGTCCGTGCTGCTCTTCGGGTCGTCGGTCATGCAAGCCCTCCGTCATTGTTCTGCGCGTCGGCCCGCCCACTGCGGACCCCGCTCAGGTGTCTGGTCAGATTGCTCCGGATTTCCGCCGGGTCCCGCGGGGCCTCGTCTTCGACGGGGGTGAGCCCGCCGGGTACGAGCTGCGCGCCCGGTCGGCGGATGGGGAGCCCGTTCGCGGTCTTGGAGTCCGAGCTCGGCTTGGCGGCGTCCTCCGCGGCCAGCCAGCCGATATCGGCGGGAGTGGTCCAGTCCTGGCGCGGCTCGTCCGCAGTGGTGGCCGGCTCGACCAACCATTCCGAGACCATACGCTGGTAGATCGGAGTGGGGGTTTCGCCGCCGACCGGTTGGAGCCGCGAGGAAGTGGTCGTGGACGTCACCGGCTCGTCGCGGCGCGTCTCGGAACGGCCGAACGGGTCGTCGTGGTCCATACCCGGCCGCCGGATCGGCAGGCCGGAGCGGGCGGTGACCGCCGGCGGCTCCGGGTCGGACTTCGGCCGGTCCTCCGGTGTCGGGTCCTCGACCGGAGCCGGGAAGGGCTGGGACTTGTGGGTTTCCGACCACAGCCCGGTGGGCGGCTCGTCTGCTTCCGGAGTATCCGGGACCGGATCGAAGGCCGAGAAGGTGTCGCGGGATCCACTGCCGTTCGCCGTGTCCTTGCCGATGGCCGCGGGGCCGTGCGTGGACGGGCGGCGCTGCGGCAGACCGGTGGATGTGGTGCCGAAACTCGAGGTCATGGGCGCAGGGGTGAGCGGCCGCGCCGCGGGGAGATCGGTCCGCGAGGTCCACGAATCCGAGGACGGCAGATCGGGTACCGGGGTCAGCTGCCGCGGCGCCGGCGGCGGGGGGAGCGGGGGCAGCTGGGAGGTGTGCTGCAATTGCGGCGGGGGCGCGGAGAGATCGGCGGTGAGGGTGTTCGAGTCGTCGGATCCGGTGTCGGGTGAGATCAGCAGGCCCGGCAAGTGCAGGCTGGCGGTGATACCGGGCTGCTGTGCCATGGTCGAGGTACGTCGCAGACCCACGGTGATCTGATGCCGTTTGGCCAGCCGGCCGACAACGAAAAGACCCATGCGGCGTGCGGTTTCGACATTGATCTCACCGCCGGAGGCCAGGCGCGCATTGGCGGCCTGCAGATCCTCGGTGGCCATACCCAGTCCCCGGTCGGTGATCTCGATGAGGTACCCGCCGTCCACCGCGCGGGAGACGGTCACCGCCACCGGTGTATTGGGCGGGGAGTACCGCAGCGCATTGTCGATGACCTCCGCGAGCAGGTGTTCGATATCGACCGCGGGCTCGCCGGCGACCACACCCTCGGGTACATGACCGATCTCGACCCGTTGATAGTCCTCGACCTGGGAAACCGCACTCCACAGCATATCCGAGAGCTGGACCGGTTCGAGCTGGCCGCGACGCAGTGCGGTACCGGCCAGCACGAGCAGATTGTCACCATTGCGCCGCATTCGAGTGGCGAGATGGTCGAGCCGGAACAGACTCTGCAGACGTTTCGGATCCTCTTCGTCGTGCTCGAGATCCTCGATGATGCCGAGTTGCTGTTCGACCAGCGACTGGCTGCGCCGGGACAGGGTCTCGAACATGTTGCCGATCTGCACACGGAGACGGGCCTGGTCGGCGGCCAGGTTGAGGGCCTGCTGGTGCATTTCGTCCACCGCGCGGGCGAGCTGGCCGATCTCCTCGGTGCCCTGGACGCCGACCGGTTCGATCTCCGGGGTGTCGGCGCCACCGCGGACCTGCTCGAGTTCTTCGGGAAGGCGCACATGGGCCACTTCCAGAGCGTCGCGGCGCAATCGGCGCACCGGGACGACCAGGGTCCGGGCGACCGCGAGCGCGAGGGTCAGACCGCCGAGCAGGGCGGTGATGAGCAGAGCGGTTTCGCGCAGCGCGCTGTTCTGGGCGGAGACGGTCGCATGGTGCAGCGCGCCGTTGATGGTGGCGATCAGTTGGTCGGTGGTGACCTGGTAGGCCCGGGAGCTGGTGTCGAGGGATTTCAGCGCGGCGGGATCGGTCATCGCGCCCTGGGTGCCCTGGCTGAAGATCGCCAGGCGGGTCTGCACCGCGTCCAGGAGCGGTCGCATATTGCCGGCCACATCCGGCATGATCTGTCCGTACTGGTGGATCATGGTGAGTTCGGCGCCACCGGAGGTGAGCACCCGGGCGCGCATGGCCGGGTTGTCCTCGGCGGTGGGCGAACTGATCACCAGACGCTGCGCGGTCAGCGACCGCCTTGCGTTCTGGATGGCGCTCACCTGCAGGAAGTAGCGCTGGATCGAGAGGTCCTCGACGGTGGGCGACTGGGCGAGCGCGTTACCGATCCGGACCGCGATCTCGTCGGCCTGGTCGCCCACCATGGCGGGCGATCCGTTGCTGAGGCCGCTGCGCATCGTGCTGCCGATGGTGAGTGCCGAGGACAGCTCGCGGGAGACATCCGGCCGGATCTGGTTGGAGTCCAGTGCCCTTTCCAGAGTTTCGTGGGCCGCGTCGAAACCGGCGAGGGCCGCGGAGGCCCGCGGGTCGCGGTTGTCCGCCCAGCCGGCGGTCGCGGTGACCGCGAGGTGTTCGGCGGCGGCGTTGTAGCCGACGATGGGCGCGATGATGCGGGACTGGCCGGTCGCGGCCTCGAGCTGTTCCAGGGTGCGTAGCTCGTTGTTGATCCGTAGCACCGCGAATAGGGTCGCCAGGACGACCGGCAGGACCAGGACGATGCCGACCTTGCGGGTGACCGACCAGTTGGACAGGCTGAATTGCCACGGTCGCGGGGTTTCCATCCGCCTCTGTCGCCTCCGCATCACGATCGACCTCTTTTGGCGCGTGGGCGTTTCAGTTATGATTCACTGCTGCACACCGAACCAACCGGAGGTCTAGTTTTTACCGATCGGAACATACCGTGCATGTTAGCGGCGGGCAATCGGGACGTTCAGACGGTTATACCGCGAATAAAGCAGATGTGGAACAGGTTTCGTGGCATATCACAGGGTGGTAATGGAACATCCGGTTGTCGGATGAATTCCCTGGTGAAGATGCCCGCGCGGGGGAACGTCGCGAGTTCGCCTTCATTGGGTCGACCGCTCCATACCTTCCCGTGAGGGGGAAGTTCGGCTCGATATTCTCACGCGCCCCGGCCCGCACCCGGAAAATTCGTCCGACGAAGCCGGTGGTCGGCGGGCTCGCGGTGCGGTGGCCCTCTCAGTAGCCTCTCAGTCGCTACCGTCAAACTGGTGTTATGCGGATTCTGGTGGTCGACGACGATCGTGCCGTGCGGGAGTCACTGCGCCGGTCGCTGACCTTCAACGGGTACACCGTCGATCTCGCGGTGGACGGTATCGACGCTTTGGAGAAGGCGACCGCCGACCGCCCGGACGCATTGGTACTCGATGTCATGATGCCTCGACTGGACGGACTCGAAGTGTGCCGGCGGCTGCGCAGCACCGGAGACGATCTGCCCATCCTGGTGCTGACCGCGCGCGATTCGGTTTCCGAACGAGTGGCGGGCCTCGATGCCGGAGCCGACGACTACCTGCCCAAACCGTTCGCTCTGGAAGAGTTGCTGGCCCGGCTGCGCGCCCTGCTGCGCCGTCGCGCCCCGGACACCGGCGAGATCTCCGAGGCGATGCACTTCGCCGACCTCTCCCTCGACCCGGTCACCCGCGAGGTCGCCCGGGGTACGCGGTCGATCTCGCTGACCCGCACCGAGTTCTCCCTGCTCGAAATGCTCATGTCCAATCCGCGCCGGGTGCTGACCCGCGGCCGGATACTCGAGGAGGTATGGGGCTACGACTTCCCGACCTCGGGTAACGCTCTGGAGGTCTATATCGGCTATCTCCGCCGGAAAACCGAGGCAGACGGCGAACCCCGCCTCATCCACACCGTGCGCGGGGTCGGCTACGTCCTGCGTGAAACTCCCCCGTAAGCGCGGATATGGCACGCACCTCACGGTCCGCGGACAAGAAACATTCGGTCGCGCCGCTCGGCGGTCCCTGGCCGGACGAGCCGGCCCCCATGCGACCCCCGACCCCGCTGACCCGCACCGTATCCCTGCGGTGGCGGGTCACCCTGCTGGCCGCCTCGCTGGTGGCGATCTTCGTGGCGATCACCTCCATCGCTGCCTACGCCATGGTCGCCCGCGCCCTCTACGGGCAGGTCGACGCGCAGTTGCGGGCGCGCGCCGCCACCATGATCAGTGGCGATATCGACAGCATGGCCTTCCAGTCGCTCGGCGTGGCGACACTGTTCTCCAACGATATCGGGGTCGCGCTGATCTATCCGCCGGCGAACGCGGAGTCCACCCAGCGGGCCGGCCTGCCCGCCTATATTCCGCCACAGCCGACCACCCCGCCCATCGGTACCGAGGAGATCGCGGTGGCGCGGGGCACCCGCGAATCGTCGCTGCGCACCTACAACAATCAGCGGGTACTCGCCGAGCGCATGGACTCCGGCGTCACGCTGATCATCTCGCAGCGACTGGAACCGACCCGCGAGGTGCTGGACCGGCTGGCCTGGCTGCTGTTCGCAGTCGGCGCCAGCGGTGTCGTCCTCGCCGCCGGAGCCGGTACCACGGTCGGGCGGACCGGGCTGCGGCCGATCGCCCGGCTGACCGCGGCCACCGAGCGCATCGCGCGCACCGACGATCTCACACCCATCCCGGTGACCGGCGACGACGAGCTCGCCCGGCTCACCGAGAGCTTCAACACCATGCTGCGCGCTCTGACCGAATCCCGGGACCGGCAACGGCGGCTGGTCGCCGACGCCGGCCACGAACTGCGCACCCCACTGACCTCCTTGCGCACGAATATGGAGCTTCTCATCGCCTCGAGCCGTCCCGACGCGCCCGCGATTCCCGAGGAGGATATGGCCGAACTGCGCTCGGATGTGATGGCACAGATCGAAGAGCTGTCCAACCTGGTCGGCGACCTGGTGGACCTGGCCCGCGAGGACGCCCCGGAAACCGTGTACGAGCGGGTCGACCTCGGGGAGGTGACCGAACGCGCGCTGGAACGGGTCCGCCGCCGCGGCGCGTCCGATTTCGCCGCCGAATTACGCCCCTGGTTCGTGTACGGGCACGACGCGGCATTGGAACGCGCGATTCTCAATGTTCTCGACAACGCCGCCAAATGGAACCCGCCCGGCGAACAGGTCCGCGTACGGATGGCCGAGACGGGCCGCGGGCTCCTGGAATTATCGGTCGACGATGCCGGGCCCGGTATTCCACCCGGCGAACGTGAGCTGGTCTTCGAGCGTTTCTATCGCACCACCGCCTCGCGCTCCATGCCCGGTTCCGGACTAGGGTTGGCAATCGTGAAGCAGGTCGTGACCAAACACGGCGGCACCATTGCCATCGATACCTCCGAGCGCGGTGGCGCCCTCATACGCATCGTATTGCCGGGTGAAAACCCACCCCCCGAGGAATATCGTCCGGAAAGCGTAGAAAGCGAATAATTGTGGAGGGGCCGAAATATTGCTGCTGTGTTTTCGGCGCGTCGCCGCGCGGGGTGGAGGCCCCCTTGGTCTCGCCGTTTCGACCTCGGGACCCGAGCCATCGGTTCATGCGATGTGCGGTCTGTTTGAGGCGTTCCGTGGGCCGGCCCGGCCTACGGCGGCGGAAGCGCGGCTATGAGCACCGCAATTTAATGCAGCTCTCAGTTCGTTCTCAGTAGGGGTCGGCAGGCTGGACAGCGGATATGAGCAGAAAAGGGAAACTATGACCGAGGATTTCACCAGTCGGCCGACGGGGCCGGAATCGGGACCGGTGCCGCCCTCGACCCCGCAGACCGGGCCGCCGTCGGGCCTCGGGCCCGGCGAGTCCACCGGACCCGGTCATGCGCCGGGGACCGGGGCGCCGCGGTATCCGGGTGGGCCGCAGTTTCCGGATGGCCGACCGGCCGATACCGCCGCGTATCCGGTGGCCGGCGGCTCGTTCGCCGGGCCGCCGCCCGGCGAGTCCGGGCAGTTCTACGTGGCGGCCGCGCCGCCGCCTCCGCCCCGGAGCCCGGTGCGTACCGGCCTGGTGGCCGGTGCGGTCGCGCTGGCCCTGGTGAGTGGCGGGATCGGTGGCGCGGTGGGTGCGCTGGTCAGCGATTCGGGTGAGCGGCCGGCGGTGACCAATGCGCTGGACGGACCGGTGCCGAAGGTGCAGAACACCGCGAATGCGCCGGCCGGCTCGACCCAGGCGGTGGCGCAGCGGGTGCTGCCGTCGGTGGTGATGATCGAGGTGGCCAGTAACCGCGGGCAGGGGGAGGGTTCCGGGGTGGTGTTGTCCTCGGACGGTTTGATCCTGACCAACAATCATGTCGCGGCCGGGGGTGGCGGGAACGGCGATATGTCGGTGACCTTCTCCGACGGCAGCACGGCGCAGGCTTCGCTGGTGGGAGCCGATCCGGTTTCCGATCTCGCGGTCATCCGGGCACGCGGGAAAACGGATCTGCAGCCGATCGAACTGGGTAGTTCGGCGAATCTGCAGGTCGGTCAGCCGGTGGTGGCCATAGGTTCGCCGCTGGGGCTGGCGGGCACGGTGACCACGGGAATCGTCTCGGCGATGAATCGCCCGGTGTCGACCACCGGGGAGGGCGGCAACGATCCGACCGTGCCGAATCCGGTGATCGACGCGATCCAGACCGATGCCGCGATCAATCCGGGTAATTCCGGGGGCGCGCTGGTCGACGCCCAGGGCCGGCTGATCGGGATCAATACCGCGATCGCGAGCCTGGGGTCCTCGGGTGCGGGGGGTCAGCAGAGCGGTTCGATCGGGCTCGGGTTCGCGATCCCGGTGGATCAGGCGCGCCGGGTCGCCGACGAGTTGATCGAGAGCGGTCACGCAACGTATGCGCAGATCGGGATGACAGTGCAGCGGGACGAGTCGGTGCACGGTGCGCGGGTCCTCGATGTCACGCCGAACGGTCCGGCGGCCGCGGCGGGGATTCCGTCCGGGTCCATCGTGACCCGGTTGGACGACCGCACGATCGATTCCGGTGACGCGCTGGTCGCCGCGGTGCGGTCGAAGCAGCCGGGAGACAGGGTGACAGTGACGTATACCGATGAACGCGGTGGAAATACCCGTACGGCCGAGGTGACCCTCGCCGCCGCCGCGGTGGAAGGAGGCCGATGATGCAGAAGGTGGCCGGGGCTGGGCACGCGGCGCTCGCGATCGACGCTACGGTGAGCGGTATGGAAATCGATGCTCCTGTTGCGGGGCGTGCACTGGTCGTGGTGGTGGACGATCGAACTGCGCACGGCGGCGAGGATTCGCTGGGCCCGCTGGTGACCGAACTGCTCACCGAGGCGGGGTTCCTCGTCGACGCGTCCGTTTCGGTGGAGGCCGACGAGGTGGCGATCCGCAACGCGTTGAATACCGCGGTGATCGGTGGCGTGGACATAGTGATCTCGGTCGGTGGCACCGGTATGTCGCCACGTGATGTCACGCCCGAGGCCACCTCCGAGGTGCTCGACCGGGATCTGCCCGGGATCAGTGAGGCGTTGCGGGCGTCGGGACGGGTGGCCGGTTCGCTGGATGCCGGGCTTTCCCGTGGGCTGGCCGGCATCTCGGGAAGCACCTTGGTGGTGAATCTGCCGGGTACCCGGGCCGCGATCCGCGACGGAATGGCGACGCTCGGACCGCTGGCGAGCCGGGTGATCGGTGAGCTGTCCGGGCTGCTGGAATGAGCCGGAGCGGGCAGTATGAGTGAGGGCCAGACCCCTGAGGTCCCCCGTCGGGCGAACCGCCGGACGGGGGATCCGGCGCGTCTGGACCGGATTTTCGGTGAGGTACTGCCGTCCACCACGCGTGACGAGCGGGACGACGGCGCGGTATCCGGTGCCGACGACGACTGGTGGCGTTCGCAGGTGCCACCGCATCACGGGGGGACCGGGTGATTACGGAAATGGCTTGTCGCCCAACGCTTTTCGCCTGAATACTGGTCAGGCGTAGTTTCTGCGGAGAAAACGGAAGGCCCGAATTTATCCGAAAATGTCCGGTATCCAATGGGCAAGATTATAATGTCCCGCTCCCGGCGTCGGGTTTTTGTAGGGGGCTTCTCTTTTTGCGATTTCTTGACGCGGGATTTCCGCACCCGGCGACCGGCCCGGATGCCGGCACCTGCGTTTACCTACCGGTTCGCGCCACTTCGCATTCGAATGTGACTTGAATCACATTAACGTATAGCGAAAGCACCCTTTGTCCCACCTGTTGTCGACCGTTTAATCTCGGCTTCGTCGACCGCCGCAATGGCGGTCCGGTGTGGTTTCCGTTCGTGGATCCTGCCGGTCGCATTGGTGTGCATTGTCCGATTTGTGGCGTTGCACCGAAATTACAACAGGTCACCTGTAGGTAACAAACGAGCGAAACACTGGTCGGAGCCGGCGAGTCAGCTGTCCGAGTCTCGTAGGCCATGCTGTTTGTTCGACATGATGAGGGGAAATATGAGCGAGAACCGCACCGACGGTGTACGTAACGGCGCCAGGATCGCGGGTGTCGGTGCCGCGGCCGCCGTCGCCGTGGGCCTGTTGTCGGTGGGCGCCGCGAATGCCGATGCCTTCGTGGCGCTGCCCGACGGTCAGAAGGCCGGCCCGGGAGTGACCCTCACCCGTACGGGTGAGCATGCCGTCGTTTCGCCCTCCATGGCGGCCAACGGCGCGGGCCGGGTGGTCTGGGTCTCCGGAAACGCCATTGCCGATGTCGCAGTCACGCCCGAAGGCGAACCGGGTCCGAACAACGGCCCGACCGGGGCGGACGGGACCAACAACTCGTCCACGCACGGCACTTCCCAGCTCAACACCGGCTATATCGTCGGCTGCCAGGTGAGTATCGGAGAGGACGCGATCGGCCTGGGCGGATCGCTGGGCCTGTCCCTCGACGGCGGTAGCCTCGGTGGCTCCGTCGGCGTCGAATTGGGCCCGGGCGAAGTGGAATTCGTGCAGATCGACTTCAAGGACATCACCAAGCCCGGCAGGTACTCGGTGGAGTACCAGGACGCCGAGATCGAGATCCAGGGTTGCGCGGGTTACGCGCAGGCGCGGTCGTACACGGTGGTCGAGATCATCGGCGACCATTACTCGAAGACCACGCTGTACGGCCAGCCGTTCAGCATCGGCTGAGCTGCCGCGCCCGTCCACGTCGCATCGAATCTCTCTCGCGCACTCCGCGAGCTCTCCCAAGGGTGTAACTCTCATGATCAACCGTAAGAAACTGGCGCGCCTGGCCGGCCTCGGCGCCGCCACCACCATCGCGATGGGCCTGTTCTCCACCGGAGCGGCCAGTGCCGATACCTTCGTGCCGTTGCCGGGCGGCGAACTCGTCAAGACGCTGTCCGACGGCACGGTGGTGACCGTACGCATGGTCGGTGAGTCGGCGACCATCAGTCCGTCCATGGGCGCCACCCCGGTGCACCGCAACGCGTGGGCCTCCGGTAGCGCGCAGGTCGAGATCGCCGGCGGCGAGGACGTGGGCGGCAAGATCTACCCCGGCTATGTCGTGGGCTGCCAGGTCAATATCGACGGCGGCGGTGCCGAGGGTGGTGCCGGTGCCGATGTGGATACCGAAGGCGCCGTGAGCCCGAGCGCCGAAACCGGTGGAAACCTCACGATCGGCCCCGGTCAGGCGAAGTCGTTCTACATCCTCGATATCGAGGAACCGGACGACTACGGTAGCGAGGACCACGCTACCAACAACAGTTTCCAGGGCAACAGCGGCTCGGTGACCTGGTCCGATCAGACCATCGGCCTCAGTGGCTGCGGCGGTTACGCGCAGGCCCGCTCGTTTGTCAAAGTCGAGGTGGAAACCGAGAACGTGATCACCTTCGTCACGCTGTGGGGTCAGCCGTTCAGCCTCGGCTGATATCCGGCCCGACATACTGACACGTTTACGGGCCCGTCGCAGCCGCGGCGGGCCCGTATCCCGTTCCGGCAGCACCGGTTCCGCCGGTGCCCGGATCGGATTTCCCCAGTACCGTCACTTTCCGGCTACCTGACACTCATCCGGTCGACACACCGCGTCGGCGGCACGGTAGCCGAGTGTTCACCGGTTGTGTGGTTTTCGGTTCATCTGGTGGCTACAGCCGTCCCGCAAGCTCTATGAAGCCTGTTCTCGGGCCGCCCCGACATCGGATCGCTGCGATGGCGGGTGTCGCTGAAAACCTTGATGAGGGGAAATATGAGCAAGAACCGCACCACCGGTCTGCGCTGCGGCGCGCGCGCTCTGGGCGTCGGCGCTGTCGCGGCTGTGGCCATGGGCCTGTTCTCGACCGGTGCCGCGAACGCGGACACCTTCGTTCCGCTGCCCGACGGTGAGAAACTCGGACCCGGCGTGAAGATCACCCGTACCCATGAGAGCGCGCTCATCTCGCCGTCCCTGGCCGCCAACGGCGCGGGCCGGACCGTGTGGGTCTCGGGCAACGCAACTGCCGACGTCACGGTGACCCCCGAGGGTGAAGCCGGTCCGAACAACGGCCCGACCGGAGCGGACGGGACCAACAACTCCTCGACGCACGGTGCCTCGCAGATCAACACCGGCTACATCATCGGCTGCCAGGTGAGCATCGCCGACGACGCCATCGGTCTCGGCGGCTCTGTCGGTATCGAGGTGGGCGGCGGCAGCGTCGGCGGGTCGGTCGGTATCGAGCTCGGACCCGGTGAGGTCGAGTTCGTGCAGATCGAATTCAAGGACATCGAGAAGCCGGGAGTTTACTCCGTCGAGTACCAGGATGTGGAGATGGAGATCCAGGGCTGCGCCGGCTATGCGCAGGCCCGGGCCTACACCGTGGTCGAGATTATCGGTGACCACTACTCGAAGACCACCCTCTACGGGCAGCCGTTCAGCATCGGCTGATACCGGCACCGGTCGAATTCACCCACCACATCTCTCGCTGTAGCGAATTCAACCCCAGAGGGGCATAAACACATGTTCAACCGTAAGAAATTGGCGCGCCTGGCCGGCGTCGGCGCCGCTGCCTCGATGGCGCTGGGCCTGTTCTCCACCGGCGCCGCCAATGCCGACACCTTCATCCCGCTGCCCGGTGGCGAAATCACCAAGACCCTGTCCGACGGCACCGTGGTGACTGTGCGCCTGGTCGGCGAGTCCGCCACCATCAGCCCGTCCATGGGCGCGACCCCGGTCCACCGCAATGCCTGGGCCTCGGCCAGTGCGCAGGTCGAGATCGCCGGTGGTGAGAATGTCGGTGGCAAGATCTACCCCGGCTATGTCGTGGGGTGCCAGGTCAATATCGACGGTGGCGGTGCCGAAGGTGGCGCCGACGCCGATATCGATGGTTCGTCCGGTGAGGTCAGCCCCAGTGGTGAGGTCGGCGGCAACCTGACGCTGGGCCCCGGCCAGGCGAAGTCCTTCTATGTCCTCGATATCGAGAAGCCCGACGACTACGGCAACGAGGATCACGCCACCAACAACAAGTTCAAGGGCAACAGCGGCTCGGTGACCTGGTCGGATCAGACCATCGGCGTCAACGGCTGCGGCGGTTACGCGCAGGCGCGCTCGTTCGTGCGGGTCAAGGTCGAGACCGACAACGTGATGTCCGTGGTGACCCTGTGGGGTCAGCCGTTCAGCCTCGGCTGATCCGGACGTAAGGCTCATCCGGCCGGGTTCCCGGCTCGGCCGAACCCATATTCCGGTGGAGGGACCTGCCGCGTATTCGCGGTGGGTCCCTTTGGCTGTGCGGGGCCCGGGCGGTCAGTGGAAGATGACAGTGAGTGCGCTGTTCAGCGAGGCCGCGGCGACCACCGCTGCCCGGCGAGCATCCATTGCCACCAGCACGACCCGTTCGGCGCGGTGGTTGCCGGAATCCGCCGGCGGTCCCGACACCAGCACCACCGCGGCGTCGACCGCCAGGGTTCGAGCGAGCGCCGGATCCTCGTTTCCGGCGGCCACCACGTCCACCCGATCGCCGGCGCGCAGGATCTCGGTGATCGCGGTATCGGCCAGGCGGACGGGCACGATCCGGGCATCCGGCCGTCCGGTGGCCGCCGCGGCGAGCCGCGGTCCGACCACGCGCACATCGGTGAGCACCTCACCCGTTCGCAGGGCGGCGGTGAGCACGGAGCCGAGCAGGGGTGCGGGGTCGGTGGCCGCGCCCTCGGGTGTGGCATCGGGCGGATAGGACGCGAGGCGTAGATCCGCGGCGGCGAGCAGGTGGCCGGGGGGCAGGTCGCGGGACGCGACCACGACGGAGATACGCGCGTGGGCCGGATCGCCGCGGAGGAACAGCGTGACGGCCGTGAGCGCGCACAATACGGCCAGCGCGCGGCGCAGCAGTACCCCGTCCGCCCAGGACGGGCGCTCGGCGAACGCCTCACGCCAGGTGTTACCGGTGCCGAGGCGGGAACGTCGGCCGATGCCCGTACGGGCAGGAGGTCGGGTGCGGCTCATGGGCCGAGCGTATGAGTACTGCCCGGCTGCGGACCCGGGGTTGTGCGCGGTTGTGGACAACTTCCGGGGTGTGGATGGATCGCCCGCTGTGCCCGGCCGCCGTCGATTACCTGCCCGCCGGGGGCCGGGTCATGATCCGATTCTCAGCTGGCCGCTGCGGCGGGCGCCGAAGAGGTACCCGAGGAGCCCTTGTCGGAGCTCGATTTCGAGCCGGATCCCGAGGAACTCGACGAGGAGCTGTCGGATTTGGCCGGTTCGCTGGCGGTCGAGGCGCCGCTGCGGCTGTCGGTCCGGTAGAAGCCGCTGCCCTTGAAGACGATGCCCACCGAGTTGAAGAGCTTACGCAGGGCGCCGGAGCACTCCGAGCAGACAGTGAGTGCCTCGTCGGTAAAGGACTGGACGATATCGAAGCGGTTGTCGCACTGGGTGCACGCGTATGAATAGGTTGGCACTGGGTCCTCCGCAGTATTCGAGACTTAGCACTCTACAGCCGACAGTGCCAACAGTGCCAATCGCCGATTGATTCCCGGACGGTCTCTATTGTGTCGAGCGCCACCGTGGCGGCGTCTCACAGCGGCGCCACGCCGAGCCGGCGCAGGCCGCCGTCCGGGGTGAGCACCCAGGTCATCCGGATATCGTGCGGTTCCTCGGGCAGCCGCTCGACCACCTCGTCATCGCGGACGACGACGGTGCGCCGGGCTGTGGGATCGGCCATACCCAGGGTCCGGTCGTAGTAGCCGGCGCCCTGCCCGAGCCGGACCCCGCGCCGGTCCACCGCCAGCGCCGGTATCAGCAGCACCTCGGCCCGCGCGACAGTTTCCGGCGGCAGGACCGGACCCGCCGGTTCCAGCAGGCCGTAGCGACCCGGCCGCAGCGAGCCGGTGCCGGTGAACTCGGCCCAGGACAATGGGCCGGGCGCCCCCGTCACCGGCAGCAACACCCGGCTACCGGCCGCGCGCAGCGCCTCGGGAATCGCCACCGAACCGGGTTCCGCGCGCATCGGCACATAGGCGCACACCCACTCAGCGGGACCGAGGGCGGTGGCCGCGGCGGCCAGTGCCGCGGCCTCCGCGGCGCGTACGAGTTCGGGTAGCCGCGCCCGGCGGGCACGGATCTCCGCGCGCCAGGCCTGTTTGTCACGCTCGTCGGGCACAGGCACGGCGACAACCATAGGCTCTCACCGGTGCCGGTTTCGCCGCGAAGTCCGTGGCGAGCCGATGTACAGCCGTTTGGGCGGCACTCAGGGTGGATAGGGTGTGTATATGACAGAGAAGGCCGCAGAACAGGGCAGCGAGGGCGCCTCCGCGCCGGAACCGGGCTTCCGGACGGCCGTCGTGCCCGCGGCCGGGCTGGGAACCAGGTTCCTCCCCGTGACCAAGACCGTCCCCAAGGAACTGTTGCCGGTGGTCGACACCCCCGGTATCGAGCTGGTCGCCAGCGAGGCGGCCGAATCCGGGGCCAGTCGCCTGGTAATCGTGACCTCGCCCGGTAAGGACGGCGTGGTCGCGCACTTCGTGGAGGACCTCGTGCTGGAGAGCACCCTCGCCGAGCGCGGCAAGTTCCAGTTGCTGGAGAAGGTGCGCAAGGCCCCGGGGCTGCTCGACGTGAGCTCGGTGGTGCAGGAGGAACCGCTGGGCCTCGGTCACGCGGTCGCCCAGGCCGAAGCGGTACTCGACCCCGACGAGGACGCCATCGCGGTCCTGCTCCCCGACGATCTGGTGCTGCCGTGCGGGGTTCTGGATGTGATGAACCGGGTCCGCCGTAAACGCGGTGGATCCGTGCTGTGCGCAATCGATGTGCCCAAGGACCAGGTCAGCGCCTACGGTGTCTTCGACGTGGCGCCGGTACCCGACGCGGTCAACCCGAATGTCCTGCGCGTCAAGGGCATGGTGGAGAAGCCGGGCCTGGGCGAGGCGCCCTCCACCTATGCCGCCGCCGGTCGCTACCTGCTCGATCGCGCGATCTTCGACGCCCTGCGCCGCATCGGGCCGGGCGCCGGCGGGGAACTGCAACTCACCGACGCTATTTCGCTTCTCATCGACGAGGGGCATCCGGTTCATGTCGTCGTGCACCGTGGGTCGCGCCACGATCTGGGAAACCCGGGCGGCTATCTTCGTGCTGCGGTGGATTTCGCACTGGAGCGGGAGGAATACGGTCCCGCGCTACGCGAGTGGCTCCAGCACCGGCTGAGTCCGGAATGGAACCCGCAACTCACCGCGGACGAATGAGATCGCCTGCAGGGCGAGGACATCGGGAAGGGCTGGATGCGCTCTGTTGAGGATCAGCAGATCAAGGTGACCGCCGCGGCCGTCGCGCCGCGGCCCGTGCGGGTCGCGATCTCCGAGGCCCAGGGCCTGCTGTGCGCCGAGGACGTGGTGACCGAGCGGCCGCTGCCCGGTTTCGATCAGGCCGCCATCGACGGATATGCCGTGCGCAGTGTGGATGTGGCGTCCGCCGGCGCCGATATCCGCGACGAGGACGGCGAACTGGTCGACCTGACGCTGCCGGTGGTCGGGGAGGTGCTCGCCGGCTCCCGGCAGCCGATCCGGCTGCAGCCCCGGCAGACCGTCCGGGTCGCCACCGGCGCGCCGCTGCCGACCCTCGCCGACGCGGTGCTGCCCTTGGATTTCACCGACGGCGGCCGGGGCCGGCTCAAGGTCTACGAACCGGTGCGGTCGGGTGACTATGTGCGCCGGGCCGGTGACGATGTGCAGCCGGGGGACGTCGCGGTGCATGCCGGCACTATCATCGGGCCCGCGCAGGTGGGTCTGCTGGCGGCGGTGGGCCAGGACAAGGTGCTGGTCCATCCGCGTCCGCGGCTGTCGGTGATCTCGATCGGCGAGGAGCTGGTCGATATCGATCGCGCGCCCGGGCCCGGACAGGTCTACGACGTGAATTCCTACGCACTGGCCGCGGCGGCGCGTGATGCCGGCGCGGACGTGAACCGGGTCGGCATCGTCGACGCCGACCCGCGCCGGCTACGCGATGTGGTCGAGGGCCAGTTGGTGCGCGCCGAAGTGGTGGTGATCGCCGGCGCGGTCGGCGGATGGGCCTCCGATCAGGTGTGTGAGGCGCTGGAGGGGCTAGGTGAGCTGGAGATCGCCCGGGTGGCGATGCATCCGGGTTCGGTGCAGGGGTTCGGCCGTCTCGGCCGCGACGAGGTCCCCACCTTTCTGTTGCCGTCCAATCCGGTGGGCGCCCTGGTGGTTTTCGAGGTGATGGTGCGGCCGCTGATCCGGATCGCGCTGGGAAGGCGGCAGCCGATGCGGCGGATCGTCCGGGCGCGGACCATAACCCCCATCCAGTCGATGGCGGGTCGCAAAGGCTATCTGCGTGCCCAGTTGATGCGGGACGAGGCCACCGGTGAGTACCTGGTGCAGCCGCTCGGCAACAGCGCCGGGGCGTCGTCGCACCTGTTGGCCGCCATGTCGGAGGCCAACAGCCTCATCGTGGTCGAGCCCGACGACACCGAAATTCGCACCGGTGACAAGGTCCGGGTCGCGTTTCTGGCGCAGCGCGGCTAGAAAGTGGAGTCGATGAACGTTTTCCGGGCCACCCAGCACCCCGGGTGGCCCGCGCACCTCGGTCCGGTGCGGGTGTCTGCCGGCGAGGTGACATTGCGCCCTGTGCGGTTGCGCGATGCGGCGGCGTGGAGCCGGATCAGGTTGCGGGACCGGAACCATCTGGAACCGTGGGAGCCCACCGGGCGTGGTACCTGGGACGCGCGCAACCACGCCTCGAACTGGCCGCCGCTGTGGTCGAGCCTGAAGGCCGAGGCGCGTCGCGGCGCGATGGTCCCACTGGTGATCGAGGTCGACGGTGCGTTCAGCGGACAGTTGACGGTCGGCAATATCGTGCGCGGCGCGCTGTGTTCGGCGTGGATCGGGTACTGGGTGGCCAAGGATGTCGGCGGGCAGGGAGTCGCGACCGCGGCGCTGGCACTGGGGCTCGATCACTGTTTCGGTCCGGTGGGCCTGCACCGGGTGGAGGCGACCGTGCGGCCGGAGAATCTGGCGAGCCAGGCGGTACTGCGCAATGTGGGATTCCGGGAAGAAGGCCTGCTGCGTAGGTATCTCGATGTGGACGGCGCGTGGCGCGATCACCTGCTGGTCGGGATGACGGTGGAGGAATTGTCCGGCCGGGTGGTCGATCGGCTGGCTCGGGAAGGACGGTTGACGCTGCGGTGACGTACCGCCGGAAACCGGCCTGCCCGGACCCGGCTTTGGTGGAAATGTGACTCATGTGGCGGAAGTGCACGGCGCGCCTGCCGTGTTGCGCCCCTACTCGGAATTAACCTACGGACGTCGGTGGTGCGTCCTGTGCCACCGGTGGAGGGCTCGTACCACGATCTGCGAGACGTACCCGCGGGGAAGGACTCCGGCGTCGGGACGCACACGGTTCATGGCGGGAGCTCGGACGACGACCAGGCGGGACGGAGGTGCTGACGACGATGCCGAATTCGATCCTGTGGATCGGGCTGGTCGTGCTGTGGGTCTTCGTCCTGTTTCCTATCCTTGCCGACCGGCATCCCAGAATCCGCCGGACAACCGACACGGCCCTGGCGACCCGGGTACTGCATCGCGGAGATTCCAAACGGCGTAAGGGAAGTGGGCATGCCCGCAAGAAGCGGACCACGCGGCCTTACCGAAAGCGTCGCCACGCCAATGATGCGGAGGATCCGATGAGCACATCGGCCGAGGAGAACGGTATCGCAGCCGACGAGGAGCAACCGGAGGAGGCTGCCGGCGATCGGCCCGGCGGCGCCGGGCCCGAAACCGTTGCCGACGGCACTGCGCACGACACCGAATCCGGCGAGGGCTGGGACGACGAGGAATCCGAGCGCGACGAAGAACGCGACGAGGAGATCCGGTCGGCCGAGTACGCCGATGCCAACGTTCCCGCGCGCATCCCGCCCGTACGGGCGACGATGCGGTCGCCGGACCCCGAATACGACGACGAAGAAGATGATTTCGTGCCGTCCCGGCGCGGGCGCGGTGGTTACGACCCCGAAGCCGACGCCGTCGCCCGGGCCGCGCGCTATACCTTCCGGCAGCGCGCCGTGGTCGCTCTGGTCCTCGGTGCCGTGCTGTGCGGCGGCCTCGCGGTCGCCGTCGCCCCCATTTTCTGGTGGGGTTGCGGGGGCGCCGTGCTGTCCCTGGGTACCTACCTCGGTTATCTGCGCAAGCAGGTCCGGATCGAACAAGAGATCCGCCGACGGCGCAGCGCCCGGCTCACCGGCCGGGGCCGGGAAACGGCCGGGCACGGTCCCGCCGATTCCGGGACCGCCTCACCGCGCAGTGCCCGACCCGGAATGGACCGGGATACCGCACGCGCGTTGCGCCGCCGCGCCCACCTGCTCGAGCCCGACGACGAGGATCCGGCGTTCGAGCACCTGGACGCCTATGACGCATCCATCGCCCGTACCGTGCGCAATCGGGCGACCGGCGGTGATATTCGCCGGGCCGCAGGCGCGTGACGGGTACCGGGTCCCGCTGCGCCGGACGGCTCTAGCGAAGAAACTGCAGGTCAGGGCCCCGATTCGGATTCCGGTATCCCTGTTTGCTAGAGTGGCACAGCGCGGTTCACCGAGCCGCACGGGGCTATAGCGCAGTTGGTAGCGCGTCTCGTTCGCATCGAGAAGGTCAGGGGTTCGATTCCCCTTAGCTCCACAGTCCGACAAATGGTCCCCGACCTGCTGAATGCAGGTCGGGGACCATTTGCGTGGGGGCCCGTACGGCCCACCCTGCGGGCATTACGCCGTCCTCGTCGCGATCGAAGTGGCGGGAGTGACCTATCTCGTCGGACTCCGGGAGGGCGTACCGCTACATCGTCGACCGGATCCGTCGGCAGGCCGGATGCCACGGGGGTCGGTTCATCGAACCGGATCGTCCGGCACCGCCGCGGCGGCGTCGGCCGTGACGGCGTAGCCCGCCGGGTCGGGATGGAGATGGTCGCCGCTGCCGTAGCGCCGGTCCAGGGCGTCGGGTCGGATTCGGCGGCGTGCGAACGTGCTCGGACCACGTACTTCCCACGTCGGCAATCGATTCGATGAGAGGCGGAGTGTCGCATGGTCTCGAATCGGCGAACGCAATAGTGCATTTTTGCCGCCGGTGAGTTATATCCATCGACTATTGTCATCGCCTGAACAAACTGTCCGATACGCGGTACGACCGAATCGAGAGCCGATCATGTTTGAACAGAGTGTGATGGTGCCGGGCGACGTTCGCACGCGGCCGGCGGTGCCCGCGGCCACCTCGGGCCTGCCCACGGCGACACAGTTGCTGTGCAGCTTCCAGGGGACCCGGTTCGATGATCACGAGGTCCTCCGCGCGGCGCGGGCACTGGCCGTGCTGCACGGCCACCGGGTGACTCTGCGCGATGTGCACACGGTCGCCGAGGTCGACAACCGCCGCCGGGAGCTGGTCGAGGATATCGACGAGTGGGTGGATGCGCGGTCCTGGCAACGTGACGCCGACGTATCGATCCACGCCGAAACGCTGGGGGCGGTGATCGATCGCATGGCCGGGGGCTGGGTGGACGCCAACCAAGTGGTCGAGATCGACGGCACGCGAGACGACCATGCGCGTAAACGCTGGCACCGGCTGGCCGAAATGATCGACGGCTATACGAAACTGATCACCGAGCTCGTCCGGGGTGGGCGGCGACTGCCCGGCCGGCTGTGACGCCCGCTCGTGGTGCGTGCCCGCCGTCGCGAGCGTTCCGCCCGGCTCGGCGGTGACACCGGCATCAGCGGCCCAGCACCGCGAGCATTCCCGAGACGGCCGCGGGCCAGGTGAACTGCTCGGCTCGCCGCCGGGCCGCACCACGCCGCTGCGCGGTCGGGCGGGCCAGTACATCAGTGACCGCGTGCGCGAACGCCGCCGGATCGTCGGCGGCGACCGCGCCGCAGTCGGCGGTGACGATATCGGCCAGCGCCGAGGATCTGCTCGCGACCACCGGGGTGCCCGCGGCCAGCGCTTCCAGCGCGGCCAGCCCGAAGGTCTCGTGCGGACCCGGGGCCAGCGAGATGTCCGCGGTCGCCAGCAATCTCGCCACATCCGATCGGTCACTGATGAATCCGGTGAAATGTACCGCGGGCAGGCCGCCCGGCAGTTCCGGCAGCAGCTCGGCCCGGCGTTCGAGTGCGTCCCGGCGCGGACCGTCACCGGCGACCACCAGACGGGCGTCCAGCCCGTCCCGGCGTAGTTCGGCGAGCGCTTCGATACTGCGCTCGGCGCGTTTCTCCACCGACAGCCGGCCGCAGTGCACCAGCAGCGGTTGCCCGGGCACACCGAGGTCGGCCCGCAGGCCGTGGTCGTGACGGCGCGGGTTGAACAGGTCCAGATCCACACCCAGCGGCACCATCTCGACATTCGGGGCGCCGATACGCCGGAACTCGGCCCGCGCGAATTCGGTGGTGCAGACCACCATGTCGTATTCGGCGGCGGTGTGCCGGTTGGCGATATCGGCGCAGCGCCGGGCGATCCGGTCCGGCATGATCTGCCCCAGCAGCCGGTCCAGGCGCTCATGGGAGATCATCACCCCGGCCACGTTCCGCCGCCGCGCCCAGCGGCCGAATCCGCGCAGGGTGAGCCGGTCGGATACCTCCAGCACGTCGGGCCGCAGGCCGTCGAGGATATCGGCGACCCGGCGCGGGCCGGCGGCCCGGTAACCGCCCGTCCACGGGATCTCGACCGCGGGCAGGGTTATCCGCAGCGCTCCGCTCGGCAGTACTTCTTCGGTGCGCCGCGGTCCGGGCACGATCAGCACGACCTCGTGGCCGGCGGCCACATAGCCCGCACCGAGATGGTGCAGCGCGGTACGCAGACCACCCGAACGCGGGCCGTAGAAATTCGCCAGTTGCACGATGCGCACGTTGCCGATCGTTGCGCGGGCCGGGTTACCCCCGGAACCGAGACGTTGAACTCGCGGTGAAGGCCGCGTGTTATTCGGCCTCGAATCGCTACGGGGCAGGCATACCGCGGCCCACCCGCGGCAGGTCCAGATTCAGCGGGATCCGTCCGAGGGCCAGATGTTCGCCGACCTCGTCGGCGGGCAGCGGGCGCGCGATGAGGAAGCCCTGGGCCCGGTAGCACCCCAGACCGACCAGGGTGCGGGCCGCGACCGGTGTCTCGACCCCCTCGCCGACTACCCCGAGGCCGAACGATCCGGCCAGCCCGATGATCGATTTCACGATGGCCAGGTCGTCGGTACTGGCCCCCAGGCGCTGCACGAACCCGCGGTCGATCTTCACCGCGTCCACCGGCAGCGCCTTGAGATGGGAGAGCGAAGAATAGCCCGTGCCGAAATCGTCGATGGCGATCTGAACACCCATCCGTTTGAGCCCCCGCAGCGTGACCTGGGTACGGGCCAGATCCTGCACCACCACGTGCTCGGTGATCTCCAGGCAGATCGAACTCCCGTCGATTCCGAAATGCCGCAGGATGTCCTCGATCCGTTCCACGAAATCCAGGCTCACCAGCTGCACCGGTGAAACATTGATCCGCATGACCGTATTCGTCGCGAGTCCCTGCCGGCGCCACTGCGCGAACTGCGCGCAGGCGGTGCGCAGCACCCAGCGACCCAGCTCGCCGGCGAGGTTGGTGGCCTCGGCAACGTTGACGAACGCACCGGGCGGGAGCAGGCCGCGGGTCGGGTGCATCCAGCGGACCAGCGCCTCCATGGCCACGATCCGGCCGGTGCGCAGATCCACTTCGGGCTGGTAGTGCAGGATCAGCGATCCGTCGGCCACCGCGCTGCGCAGGTTCAGTTCCACATCGTCCTGGAGTTCGAACTGGGCCCGCATGGCGTCGGTGAACAGAGCCACCCCGTTGCCGCCGCCGGATTTGGCCGACAGCAGCGCGTGGTCGGCTCGCCGCATGATGTCGGAGACGGTGGTCTCACCCGGGATACCGACGGCCACCCCGACGCTGGCGCCCCGGCTCACCGACTCACCGCCCACGGTGACCCGGCGGCTGATCAGTTCCTGGATCCGGGTCGCCTCGTATTCGGCGGCGACGGTGTCCATGGGTTTGGCGGGCACGATCACGAACTCGTCGCCGCCGAGGCGGGCGATCATATCGTTGGGGTCCATATTGTCCCGTAACCGCTCGGACAGGGTCCGGATGAACTTGTCCCCGGCGGTGTGGCCGAGGAAGTCGTTGAGGGCCTTGAGCCGGTCCAAGTCGAGGAAGAAGGCCGCGACCGGGCCCGGACTGCCCGGTTGCAGCCGCTGCTCCATATGTTCCAGCAGCGCGCGCCGGTTGGCCAGACCGGTCAGGTCGTCGTGCAGGGCGATGAAGCGGAGCTTCTCCTCGGCTTCCACCCGGGCCTGCAACTGTGCGAACAGGGTGGCGATGGCTTTGAGCACGTTCAACTCGCGGGTACTCCAGTCGCGGTCGCCGACCTTGACGAAACCGAGCAGGCCGGTCGACCGGCCCCGCGACACCAGCGGAACCGCGGCGGAGCTGATATCGCCCAGTCCCGACGCGGAGTGGATGGTCTGCTGGTAATCGGCGGCGCTGGCCGGGATGAGAAACGGTTCGGTGGCGTGCTCGAGTGATTTGAAGACCGAATCCGCCTGATCGAAATACACGATCTTGAGCGGATCCGGTTCGGGCACGTCCTGGCGCGGTGGCCACTCGGCCACCAGCACCGTGGATCTGTTCGCGGGATCGTTGTGCCGCAGGTAGCTGAAGTCGACGTCGAAATAGTCGATCAGCATGGCCAGCACCTGCTCGGTCGCCGACACCATGGTCGCCGAGTCGACGCCCATCAGCTCCGCGGCGACTTCGGTCACCAGCGAGTCGAGTGTCCGCCGAGGCACCTGATCTCCGATCACACTATCTGCGGCTGTCCGCGCCCGGTACCGGGCGCCGTCGGCTCCGCACGCTGGCAGCTGCCGCGTAACTCAGGCGTAGTACCAGCGCCACGCTGTCCTGTTCCGGCACTTCCAGTATTTCCAGGAAACGACCCTGAAGTGTGGACAGTCTATCCGCGTATGCCGGGGAGAGCGCATCCAGTTCGGTACGGGATCGAGAAAACAGGAAGACGGGCGACATCGGCTGGACGGCCAGACCGGACCGCTGCGCCTGGATCCACAGCCGCTGTACCGCGGCCCCGGCGCGGGCGTAACCGGTCAATGCCCCGGGCTCGGCGCCCGGATCGGGAGTGAAGGTCACGGCGACGACGGCCGAACTGGAGCGCACTCTGTCGCGGGCGTAGTCGCCCAGTGCCGCACCCGCCGACCAGCTGTGCAATTGGGCCATCACATCGGCGCGTCGCCCGATCTGCAGGGCGACCCGCTCGTCGGGTGCCAGTTCGAGCGACCGGGTGTCGATACCGTCGGTCAGGTCCTCGCCGGGCCAGCGCATCTCCGCGAACATCTCGCGGTGCAGCAGCGGCGTGAGGTAGCGGATCCGGTCCGATTCGGCCAGGACGGCGGCCAGGGCACGGATTCCCGGCGAATCGGCGACGGCCCGCATCCGCGCGCCTTCGGCCACCGCGGCCGCGGCCAGCCCGGCCAGGACACCGGCCGGGATCTGCCCGCCGTAGCCGAGGCGGCGGTTGGTCTCCCGGGCGAGTGCGTAGGGATAGTCCGCCGCGAGTGCCGGGTCGGTGTCGCCGCCGTGCCGTAGCACCGCGGTGAGCGGGGAGTCCGGTTTGGTGCCTTCGAGGTATTCGTGGGGGCCGAGTAGGTCGTAGGCCGCGGCCGCGACCCGGGCGTTGTAGAGGGCGGCGCCCAACGCCACCGCGCTGCCCCGGTAGCCGATGTCCAGGGCGGTGCTGTAGCGCGGCTCGAGCACGATCCGCAATTCCTGTGGCGCAGTGTGCAGGGACCACGGCTGGACGTTGCCGCCCGAGGGCGCGCGTTGCGCGCAGACCAGGATGCGGTCGATGGTGGTGCCGGCCGGGTCGTCGGACTCGGGGTCGGCGAGATATTGCTCGTTCTCGATATCCGGGTCGGCCAGCGCGTCGAGCGCCTGTTCCACATCGACACGGGTGCGGCCCGACCGCAGCGGCCGGCCCAGCCCGATCCGGCGGATCGCGGTCGCGACACTGGCCGCGCCGAGCACCACGTCGCCGCTGAGTTGGGGCCAGCTGTTGAGGGTCTCGCCGACCTCCACCAGACTGCCCGCCATCCGGGCCGACAGATCGCGCGCACCGAGCAGGCCGACGACGTAGGGCGCCTTGTCGCGGGTGGACAGGCCACGCAATTGTTCGGCCCCGGTATCGCCGAGCAGGCCGTGGAACGGAGCCCGGTCCGGTTCCAGGTCGAAACGTTCGACGTCGAGCAGACCACGGTCACTGGTCTCCATGATCAGCGGCAACCGGCGGCGCCGGGCGGCTTGCCGGATGAGCAGTTTGATATCCAGGGAATCGCATTCCTCCACAACGATTCCCAGACCGTCGACGAAATCGTCCGCGGTTTCGGCGTCCACGCCGCCGCCGCGCACTTCCACGGGCAGGTACGGATCGAGTTCGGCGATCCGCCGGGCGGTGACGATCGCCTTGTTCACCGCGATATCGAACAGAGTGGCGGGCACCCGGTTGAGGTTGGACAGTTCGAGCTCGTCGAAATCGGCGAGCCGCAACCCACCGCAAACACCCTCCTGCGCCAGGGTGTAGGCGATGGCGTGACCGACACTCTGGCCCACCACCCCGACCGTGAGTGTGCTCAGCCGGTCCTGTTCGGTCCGGGTGAGCTTGTTGCGGTTGCGGTCCAGGCGGATCGCGCGGAAGGTCCGCGGTCCCGGCAGCACGAGCACGCTGCGCCGCCACGGGTAGTACACCCAGCGGTCGTCGGCCGCGCTCTCGCCGGTGTCCGGGGGATCGTTGAGCCGGGCGAACTCCGCGGCCAGCAGCCCCCGCAGATCGTTGAATTCGGTATGCGGGGTGGCGCGTAGTCCCGCGAGGGCGCGTTCGTCGTCGGGATCGCTCGGGTCCAGGATCAGCGGCCGGTATTCCACCCCGAGATCTGCCTCACCGACCATATGCATGGCATTCCTCCCCGCTGTGCCCGAACAGCCGATGCGACCGCCGTGACCTCGGTTCAGCTAATCCCATAGCGCGAAGTTCACCACGCATCAGCAGATACTGCAACTTGTCAGCAAATACGTGGTAGGTCCGGGTGTCCCACCAAATGGGCAGGGTGCGATAGCGCTCGTCGGGGTAGGGCACCGGCGGGATCAGCTGGGCCGCCACCCCGCCGCTGGCGCGGTGGCGTTCGGTGGTGAACGAGGCGACCGTGGCAAAGCCGTACCGGGCGTTGAGCAGACGCGGTGCGTGGGCCATGCAGCGCGAGATCGCCGCGGTCAGGTCGTTGCGCCGGGGCGCGTCCCGGGCGACCCACACCGCCCGGGATTCCACCACCCCGCGCGGAATGCGCCGGGCCATCATCAGAGCCAGTTCGGCCGCGCCCGCCCGCCCCGCCCACGGGGCGAGCGAGCCGACCTCGGAGACCCAGGTGTAGGGACCTTGGACGCGTAGCCCCGCGACCACTTCGTCGCGGGCGTCGGTGGCGGCGAAGAACAGGGTCGTCGATGACCCGTCGCGTACACCGTCGTAGTCCAGGGCGGGTTCGTTGCCGAAGTGGCGGTACGCTTCCCGCGCGCCCATCAGGTATCGACGCCACAGGCCGGGGGAGCGATTCGGGGTGGTTACGCAGAGGGCGTAACCGGAGACGTTGTCGCGAAATCTCACAATGCGGCCGTGGCACGGGTCTTCCTGGCCGACTGCGATCGTTTCGACAGTCATGCAGTTCCTACTCTTTCGCCGCACGACGCGAGGGCCGTGCGGGATCTGTTGTCCAGCAGCCCGACCGACGCCCCGGCTCGTCGGCGTGCCCAGTGCAGTATCCGTCATCGGAAGACAATTGACCAGAACTCTGGTTAATCTTCCGGAAACCAGCTCTGTGCTGGATCGTTATCGCAGGTCAACCTGGATGAATTCGAAATGCTCCGATACCACCAGACCGGTTGGTACCGAGTTGGTTACCTATTGGCAACGACTCGCCCGGTCCGAGGTCAGGGGGTGATGGAGATGAACAGCTCCACCGACTCCGAGCCGTGCCAGATCTCGATCTCCTCGCGGTAGGCCCGGGTGATCTCCGCCGAAGCGGTCGCGTCGTCGACCTGGGCCCAGACGTCCTCGACCGGATCGTGGTAGTCGCCGTTGGGTACGAACCGGGCGTAGACCCCGCGCGGGACCCGGACCAGTACATCGCCGACGGGGGCCTGGCCCGGGTCGGTGTACTCGAAACACACCAGTGCGTTGTAGGTTCCGGTCGGTGTCCGGACGTACACGGTGTACATGGGCCGCTGTCCGTCGGCCGATCCGGCGGCGTCCAGCCGCTCGCGCACCCGGTCCTTGAGGAACTCGATGAGCTCGCTGTTGCTGACCTTGAAACTGGGCCGGACCTTCGGGAAGACGAGTCCGGCGTACACGGATTCGCCGCGCACCACGATCGTGTAGGTCATCGGGCCTCGACCGCCAGATACAGATCGATCTTGTAGGCGTGTGGGTAGAACTCGAAATCACCGGAGAAGGTCCGGTTGATCTGGTGGTGTTCCTCGGCGTAGGCGATCTGTGTCCACAGGCTGGTCATGATCTGAGGGAAATTACCCACCGAGGAGAATTTCGCATAGGTGCCCCGCGGCAGCCGGGCGACCAGATGCCCACGGGTGACCTCGTCGAACGAACTGCACTGATATCCCACTATCTGGGTGTTGTAGGTACCCAGCTCCGTCGAGTAATCCGTGTACGCAGTGGCGAGGGGGCCGCCCAGCTCGTGATGGAGTACCGACGCCCAGGCGCCTTCGAGGTCGCGGTCGTACAACTCACCGAGCGCGCGCTTGGGGCTGCGTACCGGAAGTCCGGCGACCCACGTCTCGTCCCGCTCGACGAATTCAAACTGCATGGAACGACTCTTTCGAGATGTGTCCTGGTCGGCAAGCCGACCGAATGGTCGGCTGGACCCGCCATGCTATCAACCGACTGCGCTGCCGGCCGGTTGCCCGCGCCCGGCATCGTGGCCCGGACCCGCCGAGTGCGGGACGGCGGGGTCGGCCGAGTTCCCGCGGTCCGATCCAGAACCCATTATCGTGGGCCGGAATTTCTCCGCGCGCCCTCGTCGGGCAATTCAGGAGTAATCGGCTTCAATCGCCGGATTGCACGCACTGCGAGTTGAATTAGGCATTCTACTCCAATTCTCAGTACTGGGAATTTTCGCAGGTATTGTTTCGTAATTCACCACGGTGGGCCCGATCCGCCACTGCGAGTTCAACTGCATTTCATTCGGCGTCGATACCAATGCCAGCATGATCGGCAGACCAGACCGGCGGGCCGTGCCCGCGCCCGGCGAGCGCGCGAAACGCGCAGCTCAGTAGTCGGATCCACGGCAGATGAGCCTGTCGGGTGAGCGCGGCAGCGATGCACCGCGTACGGCAGCGAGTTGGGGGCGCCGCCTCCTCTGGTGCCTCGCCGGTATCTTCGTGCTGACCGTACTACCGGGTGCGCTCGGTGCAGTGGCCGTGGCGCAGGACGGCGCGACCGGTTCGAGCCGGATCGACGGGGTCGCCTGGATGAACGTCCGGGACTCTTTCGGCGTGGCGCTCGCCGATTACGCCTATGTCAGTGACAAGGGCGGGCTGCTCGACCCCGGCGGCACCGTCGTGTGGACCATCGTCGGCCTGGAATTCGTCGGCTACATGGTCATCGTGACCACCGCGATCTGGTTCATCGGCTTCGCGCTGAGCTTCGCCTGGCTGGATTTTTTCGCGGACGCGCTGCGCGGTACCGCCGGCGCACTGGCCGGTCAGCTCGCCACCCCCGCCGTCCTGATCACCGCGGCGACGATCGGCGCATTCTTCGTGGCCTGGTTCATCGTGCGGGGTTTCCACGCCCGCGCAGTGATCCAGACGGTGACGATGCTGGCCGTGGCGGTCCTGGGACCGCTGTTCCTGGCCGACCCGTTGGCTGCCGCATTGGGTTCGGACGGGGTGCTCGCCCAGGGCCGCGACATCGGGCTGGCGGTCGCGTCCGGGCTCAACGGGTCCACGAACCGGAATCCGGATCTGGCGGTGAGCACGCTGCAGGGCGATATGGCCGACAACTTCGCGCGCCGTCCGGTGCAGGTGTGGAACTTCGGCCATATCGTGGACAACCAGTCCTCGTGCGCGTCGGCATGGTCGTCGGGAGTGACCGCCGGGGACACCGGCCGGACCCAGCGCGCCTTGCAGGCCTGTGGGGACACCGCGGCGGCCGCGGCCGCCGCCCATCCGAGCGTCGGGCAGATCGGCACCGGTCTGCTGCTGTTGGTCTCGGCGGCCGTACTGCTGTTGTTCGCGGTGGTGCTGTCCTATCGGCTGATGCGGGCCGCGCTGGACGCGATCATGCAGGGATTCATGGCGACCTTCGGATTCGCCGCGGGCGGTTTCGTGTTCGGGCCCACGCAGACGTTTCTGGTGCGCAACCTGGTCAATACGGGTATCGCGGCGGCCCGGATGTGTGCCTACACCGTCTTCATCGGCGTGTATCTGCTGTTCCTCGGCAACCTGTTCCAGCAGGCGCGCGGACAGGTGCTGGCGGTCATCGTCATCGCGGCGGTCGTGGAAGCCGTCGCGATCCTGCAGTTCGGCCGGCTGGCCAAGGGACTGACCCGCGGTTCGGGCTGGATGGCCAACAGGTTCTCGCTGACGATCCTGGGCGCGCGCGGCGGCTCGGGCGGCACCGCGCTCGGTATGGGTGGCGGCGGGAAGAGTTCCGGAGGCGGCTCGGGCGTCAGCGCGATCGCGAGCCTCGCCGCCCTGAACACTGTCAACGCCTCGCCGCTCACTGCCTGGCTCGTGGGGCGCACGGTCAACCCGCTCAGCCCACTGGCACGGGGCAGGACGCGCAACGACCGGGTGAACGCGGCCACGGCGGCGAGCCGGCTGCAAGCGCACGAATGGGGGACAATGGCCCGGCAGAACTGGCGACTGCTGACTCGCCGGGAAGCCGACGCGTGGGGCGGAATCCACACCGAACTCGGCCTTGCGCGCGCGATCAAATATCTCAGCAACAACCGAGTGCCTTACCAGCACATGACGGCTGTGCTGCTGGAAGCCGGAGCCACCCACGATCGTGTGAATCATGCGCTGCGGGCCCGTTCGGTCCGGGACGAGAGCAAATCCCGCAATCCGTACGGCTTCGGACCGCTGCAGAAGGCCGTCGCCTCCGGCCACGCGGTGATGAACCACGCCGGAACCGATGCGCAGACGGCGTTCGCGGCGCAGGCGGTGGCCGATGCCGACAGCCTGTCCCGGCATACCTTGGCGCCGGACCCCGCTGCGCAGCTCAACCGTGACTTCATCACCCGGGTCGAGCGGCACTGGGATTCCGACCGCGCGCTGCGGGCCCATATCGGCCCGGAAGAATGGAACTCGGTGGGCCGCGCCACCCGGACCGCTATCGCCCATCGTCTGGCCACCGATCACTACACGATCGCGAAGACGTTCAACGATCACCCGACGCACGCGAATCGGCAAGCGCTCATGGCGTCGCTCAAACGTCTGTCCAACCTCGACCACACGATCCCCGAGTTCGGCCTGGATCCCTGGGACCTGTGACGCGGGGTGCGGCCTCCGACCGCGCCTCGTGCCCCCTGTCCAAGGTGTGATCATCGCGGCCGGCGCAGGCGGTCGCCGGACGTTTCCACCGTGCCCGGCCGCCTCCGGGTCGGTAGGCTGCTGCCGACAGCGCAGTCGGACGATCGGGAGTGGCAGCATGGGGCGGGTCGACCGCAGGAAATCGGTGCAGAACGCGAAGACGCTGATCACCGGGGCGGCAAGCGGTATCGGCCGGGCGACCGCGCTGGCGTCGGCCGCCCGGGGGGCGCGGTTGGTGCTCACCGATATCGATGCCGACGGGCTGGCCGATACCGTCGCCGAGATCGAACGGTCCGGCGGCACCGTACTCATCGCCGAGGCGTTCGATATCGCGAACCACGACGCCGTCGCCGAATTCGCGGCCACCGTGCACGAGCAGTTCGGCAGCCTCGACGTGGTGATGAATGTGGCCGGGACCTCGGTCTGGGGCACGGTCGACAGTCTGGAGATCCGGCACTGGCGGCGGATGATCGATATCAATCTGCTGGGCCCGATCAATGTGATCGAGCGGTTCGTGCCGCCGATGGTGCGCGCCGGTCAGGGCGGCGCGCTGGTCAACGTCTCGTCGGCGGCCGGTCTGCTGGCGCTGCCCTGGCACGCCGCCTACAGCGCCAGCAAGTACGGGTTGCGTGGACTGTCGGAGGTATTGCGCTTCGAACTGGCCGAGCACGGTATCTCGGTGCACGTGGTGACCCCGGGTGCGGTCGCCACCCCGCTGGTGCGTTCGTTCGACCTGGTCGGTGTGGACAAGGAGCATCCGCGAGTACAACGGGTCACCTCGTTGTTCACCCGGCACGCGGTGGCGCCGGAGAAAGTCGCCGCGGTGATCCTGAAGGGCATCGAACGCAACCGGTTCCTGGTGTACAGCTCCTTCGATATCCGTTTCGGATACTGGTGGAAGCGGAAGTTCGCCTTTCCCTACGAGCTGCTGATGCGGCAGGCCAATCTGCAGTTCAGCACGCTGAAGCAGTCGGTGAATCGGGATCGGCCAGCGGGGAACACAACGAGTCCGGACGCTCCGGCACCGCACTGAGCGCGTCGTCGCAGCCGTAATCCGGGCAGTTCAGGTGCACGTCCAGGACACGCGCGCCCGGGCCCTCGGCGCCGAGCCGGTCGTTCTCGTTCACCAGTTTGCAGCTACCCAGCGACAGGCAGCCGCAGCCGATGCACCCGGTCAAATTGTCGCGCAGCCGGACCAGCTGGGTTATCCGCTCGTCCAGGTCCTCGCGCCAGGCCGTGGACAGCGTCTCCCAGTCGCGCCGGGTGGGTGTGCGACCTTCCGGCAAACGGTCCAGCGCGGCCCGAATATCGCTCAGTGGGATGCCGACCCGTTGCGAGATCCGGATGAACGCCACCCGGCGCAGCGTCTCGCGGGTGTAGCGCCGCTGATTTCCGCTGGTCCGGCGGCTGGAGATCAAGCCTTCCCGCTCGTAGAAATGCAACGCGGACACGGCTACTCCGCTACGCTCGGAAAGCTGTCCGGGGGTCAGCTCTTTGGTGGTCCAATCCGCTGTCGGCATCGACACTCCTCCTTTATCTGAACAATACTTCAGGTTGCTGGAGGTCGGGGCGGAATGGGGGCAACTGCCCCGCGAACGAGTGGACGTCGCCGTGCCCGCGGCGCGTCGGCGCACTACTGTCGGGACATGGGACCAGATGCCGCATCCGATCCGACATCCGCCACCCGGACCCGTGCCGAACACCGGCCTTCCCCCGCCGGCTACGGGGTGACCAGCGAAGTCGGCGCGTTGCGCGCGGTACTGCTGCACCGCCCCGGCGACGAGTTGCGCCGCCTCACCCCACGTAACAACGACCAACTGCTGTTCGACGCGATCCCCTGGGTCGAACGCGCGCAGCAGGAACACGACACCTTCGCCCAAGTGCTGCGTGACCGCGGAGTCGAGGTCGCGCTGCTGGCCGATGTGCTCACCGAAACGCTCGAAGTGAGCGGTGCCGCTCGCATCCAGGGCATCTCCGCCGCTGTGCACGCCCGCCGTCTCGGGCACGCCCTCGCCGACGATCTGGCCGGCCACCTGCGCGGGGTGCCGGCGGCCGACCTGGCACGAATCCTCATGGCCGGAATGACCTTCGACGAACTACCCTTCGCCGCCGACAACACCTCGCTGGTCCGCCGGATGCACCACGGGGGGGATTTCGTCATCGACCCACTGCCGAATCTGCTGTTCACCCGTGATTCCTCGTTCTGGGTCGGACCCAAGGTCGCCATCACCGCGCTGGCCCTTCCGGCCCGCGCCCGGGAAACCTCGCTCACCGACCTGATCTACGCCTTCCATCCGCGGTTCCTCGGAGTACGCCGGGCCTACGAATCGCATACCGCGCCCATCGAAGGCGGCGACGTGCTGCTGCTGGCGCCCGGAGTGGTGGCGGTCGGCGTGGGTGAACGAACCTCACCGGCCGGCGCGGAGGCCTTGGCGCGCAGCCTGTTCGACGACCGGCTGGCGCATACGGTGCTCGTGGTGCCGATCGCGCAGAACCGCGCCACCATGCACCTGGACACTGTGTGCACGATGGTCGACACCGACGCCGTGGTGATGTATCCGGGAGTCCGGGAAACTCTCACCGCCTACACGATCCGCCGCGCTTCCGACGGCTATGTCGTCACCGGCCCCGAACCCTTCCTGCCCGCCGCGGCGGCAGCCATGGGAATCGACAGACTCCGCGTGATCGACACCGGGCTCGACGGGGTCACCGCCGAACGCGAACAATGGGACGACGGGAACAACACCCTCGCGCTGCGCCCGGGCGTCGTCGTCGCCTACGAACGCAACGAAATGACCAATGCGCGACTGGAGGATTCCGGTATCGAAGTGCTGCGCATTCCCGGCTCGGAACTGGGCTCGGGGCGCGGTGGACCCCGCTGTCTGTCCTGCCCGCTTGCCCGCGATCCGGTATGAAATCCGGCCGGATGCGGTAAGAACGAGCCATGCTCGAGATCACGGTGTCCCACGATTCGGGCGTCCCGCCGTACGAACAATTGCGGCTCGCCGTCATCGCCCGGGTCCGCGCGGGTGAACTGGCCGCGGGCACCAAGATCCCCACGGTGCGGGCCCTTGCCGCCCAGCTGGGCCTGGCCCCCAACACGGTGGCCCGCGCCTACCGCGAACTGGAACAGGACGGAGTGCTCGAGACCCGCGGCCGGCTGGGTTCGTTCATCGCTTCCTCCGGCGACCCGACCGCCGACGCGGCGGGGCGGGCGGCTTCGGAGTATGTGGGGACGATACGCAGGCTGGGGCTGGACGGGGACGCGGCGATCCACTACGTCAGGGTGGCGCTGGGGACCTGAACGTTCTCAGCGCCAGCTGGGTAGCCACAGGTGGTCCTGCCAGTTGCCGGTGGTGATCGGGAGGCCGGTGAGGATGGGCCACAACCAGATGAAGTTGGCGATTACGAGGGCCAGGTAGAGGCAGACCACCAGCAGACTCAGGCTGTGGCGTTCGCTGGGTTCGGGGGGTAGCAACACGCCGCCGGGGACGCGGGCGACCGGGCGCCTGGCGGTGCCGAGTATGTCGCCCAGTACCAGCGCTACCGCCATCACCAGGAACGGGGCCAGGGTGACTGCGTAGAAGTAGTACATCTGACGGTCGAGAGTCAGGAACCAGGGCAGCAACGCCGCGCCGTAGGCGGTGAGCACGGCCGCGTACCGCCAGTCCCGCCGCACGATCCAGCGCCAGATACCCCAGGCGAGGACGGGAAGCGACACCCACCACAGGGCAGGAGTGCCGACCAGCATGACGGCTTTCACGCATTCGGTCTGCCCGCAGCCGGTGACCCCGTCGTCGGCGTAGTAGTACAGCATCGGCCGCAACCCCATCGGCCAGGTCCACGGTTTGGATTCCCACGGGTGATGGTTGCCGGCGGAATTGGTGAGCTCGGAATGGAACGTGAGGGTGCGGGAGTGGAAGTACCACAGCGATCGCACGGCGTCGGGCACCAGATGCGACCAGAATCCGCCGGTGCCGATCCCGTCCTCGGGCGCCGACGGGTTGCCGGCCATGTAGCGGTAGACGGCGGTTTCGCTCCGGAACCAGGCGGCGTAGCTCGCCAGGTACACGCCCAACGGGATCAGCACCAGCGCGTACAGCGCGGGACCGAGATCGCGGACGGCGGTGCCGTACACCGGTTTGCCCACCCCGTAGGTCCGGCGCGCGAACAGGTCGAACAGGATGCTCAGCACCCCGAACGCGGCGATGAAGTACAGCCCGGACCATTTCGTGCCGCAGGCCAGACCCAGCAGAACACCGGCCCCGAACCGCCACCAGCGCACACCCAGGCGCGGGCCCCACGGAGTCTCGCCGATCCGACCCTCGGCGTCGGCGCGCGCGAGCCGGGCGCGCACCTGGTCACGGTCGACGATCAGGCAGCCGAACGCGGCGGTGACGAACACCGTGATGAAGATGTCGAGCATCCCGATCCGGGACGAGACGAATGTGGTCCCGTCCGCGATCAGCAGGATCCCCGCCAGGGCGCCCAGCATCGTGGAACGCGTCATCCGCCGCACGATCCGGATGACCAGCAGGATCAGCACGGTACCGGCCAGCGCGGCGGAGAACCGCCATCCCCAGCCGTTGTAGCCGAACAGCGCCTCGCCGATCGCGATCATCTGCTTACCGACCGGTGGATGCACCACCAGCCCGTAGCCAGGGTTGTCCTCGATACCGCCGGTGAGGAACTGCCAGCCCTGCGGTGCGTAGTGCTTCTCGTCGAATACCGGCGTTCCCGCGTCGGTCGGGTAGTTCAGCATGGTGAAGCGGGTGATGGCCGCGATCACCGTCAAGAACAGGCTGACCACCCAGCCGCGCGCGGTATCGGTGGGACCGAAATCCGGCGCCGGCCGCAGCGGCGCCGGGCTCGACCAGGTGCGCGGCGGCCGCCAGGCCGCGCGGCGGCGCGGTTCGGTCAGCTGAGTCACGGGCTCGAGCTTATGTGCTGTGTTTTTTGGCGCCGCCTCCGGCGTCGC
>NZ_BDBX01000050.1 GCF_001613205.1 Nocardia sienata NBRC 100364
CGATGGTCATGGTGTGCTCCGTTCTGTTCCGGCAGTTAGAACTTCTACGGTGAGTCAATGTATGTGGGACCGTAGTTCTATGTGCCGCTGTTTAACGGTACGGTACACGAGTGTTTGGATAAGCGGCTATGCATTTCCCACGATTGGGAAGGGTTGACTGCTCCGCAAGGACGTCCCCCACGGGCGGAGCTCGGCCGGTTCGAACTCCGGCAGCGGCGCCACGCACAGTGCCGCGTGTGAACGGCACAGAGCTCACCGGTCACTAACCGGTTCGGGCGGCCCCGTATCCAGGCCATTCATTCCGAGCGCCGCCACTGTTTCGGTGCGGCCCGCGGTAACGCGGCCGGCGCGGGTTCTCCTTGTCGAAGGGCTCGAACGCGTGGGCATTCGCCGGTGCCCGGTCTATGACCCTTGGCTAGGGGGTGGGGGCGGACGGCCGACCGGATAAACCGATATCGGCTGGTCAGGTTCGTTTCAGGAGGAGGACCGGCCGGGCCAGCGCCAGTTCGCCACCTCGGGAATGTCTGCACCGTGCTCGCGGGTCCAGGCGCGGGCCCGCAGGCGCGCGTCGACCATCTGCTGGCGCAGCCCCGCCGCCTGCTGCCGCAGCGCGGGCACCCGGTCGATCACATCCATCACCAGGTGGAAGCGGTCGAGGTCGTTGAGCATGACCATATCGAACGGGGTCGTAGTGGTGCCGCGTTCCTTGTAACCCCGCACGTGCAGACCCGCGTGATTGGTGCGGCGGTAGGTGAGCCGGTGGATCAGCCACGGATAACCGTGGAAGGCGAAGATCACCGGGGCGTCCCGGGTGAACAGGGTGTCGAATTCGCTGTCCGGTAGCCCGTGGGGATGCTCGTCGGCCGGTAGCAACCGCATCAGATCGACCACGTTCACCACCCGCACCCGCAGCCAGGGCAGCTCCGCACGCAGGACCGCCGCGGCGGCCAGGGTTTCCAGGGTCGGTACGTCACCGGCGCAGGCGAGCACCACATCGGGGGTGGTGGCCGGTTCGTCGCGATGGCCCGCCCACTCCCAGATACCGATACCCCGGGCGCAGTGCAGTGCGGCCTCGGTGGGCCCGAGCCAATCCGGTTGCGATTGCTTACCGGCCACCACCACGTTCACATAGTGCCGGGAGCGCAGGCAGTGGTCGTACACCGACAGCAGAGTATTGGCGTCCGGCGGCAGATACACCCGCACGATCTCGGGTTTCTTGTTCAGCACGACGTCGAGGAAACCGGGGTCCTGATGGGTGAAACCGTTGTGGTCCTGCCGCCAGACATGCGACGACAGCAGATAGTTCAGGCTCGCCAGCGGTTGCCGCCACGGCACCGCCGCGCTCGCGTCCAGCCATTTCGCGTGCTGGTTGAACATGGCGTCCACGATGTGGACGAATGTCTCGTAGCAGGTGAACACCCCATGTCGGCCCGTGAGCAGATACCCCTCCAGCAGGCCCTGGCACATATGCTCGGACAACACTTCGATCACCCGGCCACAGCGATCCAGCTTCTCGTCGTGGGCGCCGACCTCGGCCTGCCACTTGCGGCCGGTGACCGCGAGAATGTCCTGCAGCCGGTTGCTGGCCAGCTCGTCCGGGGCGAAGGTCAGGAAATTGTCGGGGTTGCGCGCGGTGACCTCTCGCAACCAGCCGCCGAGCACCCGGGTCGCCTCGTGCGTGGTCTGCCCCGGTTCGGCCACGTCGATCGCATGACCGCGCCAGTCGGGCAATCGCAGATCCCGCACCAGCGCGCCTCCGTTGGCCACCGGATTCGCGCTCATCCGCCGGTCACCGGCCGGGACGAGCCGGCACAGTTCCGAGACCGGGGCCCCGGTCTCGTCGAACAATTCCTCGGGCCGGTAGGAGCGCAGCCATTCCTCGAGCACCGCCCGATGCGACTCGTCCTCCCGGGCGCCCGGCAACGGAACCTGATGGGCGCGGAACGTGCCCTCCACCGGATCGCCGTCCACGATCGGTGGTCCGGTCCAGCCTTTCGGGGTGCGCAGCACGATCATCGGCCAGTGTGGGCGGGTGGTATCGCTGCCGTCCCGGGCGGCGCGCTGGATCTGCGCGATCCGCTCCAGACAGGTATCCATGGCGGCGGCCATGTCCTGATGCACAGGGGCCGGTTCGGCGCCGGCGACGATCAGCGGCTCGTAACCGTAACCCCGCAGCAGTGAGACCAGCTCGTCCTGCGGAATACGGGCCAGCAGAGTCGGATTCGCGATCTTGTACTCGTTCAGGGCGAGAATCGGCACGACCGCACCGTCGCGTGCCGGGTCGATGAACTTGTTGCAGTGCCAACTGCCCGCGAGCGGGCCGGTCTCGGCTTCGCCGTCACCCACCACGCAGAACACGGTGAGATCCGGGTTGTCCAGGGCGGCCCCGAACGCGTGCAACAGCGAATAGCCCAGTTCGCCGCCTTCGTGGAACGAACCCGGAGTCTCCGGCGCGCAATGGCTGGGAACCCCGCCGGGAAAGGAGAACTGGGCGAACAACGCGCGCATGCCCTCGCCGTCGTAGGGCACATGGCTGTAGAACTCGGAATAGGTGCCCTCGAGCCAGGCGCAGGCGTTCGGACCCGGTCCGCCGTGCCCCGGCCCGGCGACGAACACGGCGTTCAGATCGCGTGCCAGGATGGCGCGATTGGCGTGCACCCAGACCAGGTTCAGCCCCGGCACGGTGCCGAAATGGCCGAGTAACCGGGGTTTGATGTGCTCTGGTGCCAATGGTTCGCGCACCAGCGGATTGGCCATCAGGTAGATCTGCCCGACCGACAGGTAGTTCGCAGCCCGCCACCACGCGTCCAGGGCTTCCAGCTCCTCGGCATCCAAGGGGCCGGGGGCCGCCGACAGCACATAGGGCCGGGGGGCGACGGATTCGCCACCGTGACTGCCCACATTGTCGGCACTGGTGTCCCCGCCTGCACTGGCCAACTGCGTCATACGCCTAACCTCCTGGAGGTCGTGGTCGCGCCGGGCTACCGCACGCCGAGTGCGGACTGCCACCACGATAGCTGGAGGTGTGCCATACTGCCCTCGGTTCGCCGATGGCGGCCGGCGGAACTTTCTGCTCTCGTTCGCGCTTACCCGTACAGCGAAGCGGAAACCGGTGCCGGTGCCGGGATCCGGCGGCTCCGATCCGCGCGGCGGCTCTACTCCGGCTCGGCACCGGGCCCGGCGACACTTCGGCCGGCGGCTACCGGACCGTGGACACCTCTGCCGATCGCTGCCACGCGACCGGGAGCTGCCGATCTCGCCGTCGGTCCTGCGGAGGTCGTTCATCGACAACTCGCGGTGGGTTGCCGGCGCCGAGCGGCGGGGTCTGGGGAAGAGCCGAGATCTCGCCGGGCGCGCTACCCGATCGGGGCCGGGTCCGCGGAGCCGAGGAGTTGCCGCGGGCCGAACCGGCTCTTCGTGACAGTGCCCCGGCAACCGGCGGTAGGGTGCGGCACATGCAGACAATCGGCAGGATCCTCGCCGTCACCGCCGTCGCCGCGGCCGCCTTCGGTCTCAGCGGATGCGGCTCCGACGACTCCGGCGGCACCGCGACCACCTCCACGGCGGCCGATTCGTCCGGAGCCCCGGGACAGGTCGCGCCCGCCGAATCGAAGGGCCGCGAATGCGCGGCCGACGATATCGACGTGCAGGGCGGGTTCGGCGAAGTCCCGCAGATCACCCTGCCCGACGACTGCGACCCGCCGAAACAGCTCATCACGAAGGACCTCGTACCCGGTTCGGGCCCCGGCGCCGCCCCCGGACAGCAACTGACCATGAACTACGCCCTGGTCACCTGGTCGGACAAGCAGAAGCTGGACTCCTCGTTCGACCGCGGCGAACCCTTCGAACTCACCCTCGGCGACGGTATGGTCATTCCCGGTTGGGAACAGGGACTCGAAGGCGTGCGGCAGGGTGCCCGCCGGTTGCTGATCATCCCGCCCGACCTGGGCTACGGCGCGGGCGGCAACGGAGTGAAGCCGAACGAGACGCTGGTCTTCGTCACCGATGCCGTCTCCGTACCCCAAGGATGAGGCGCGCCGGCGTGGTACTCGCCGGCATCCAGGATCGGTCGCATCATCGCGCGGGCGCCGACCACACGGCGCCGGAGGCACCGCCGAGAACACAGCACCGGACTGCACGGCGCGTGACCCGGTCAACTACCCTGGTCGGGATGCGTATCCCGGGCGCGTGAAACCGCAGGTGCTCGCCGCTTCGGACGGTACGCCGAGGGCGCGTCCCCGCGCGCCGTCGCCAGACCACGCGCCATCATCCGGCCACCAGCACAAATATCGTGCGGGCCGGCGAACACGAACCGACGAGAACAAGGAGCATGTCCGTGAAGAGCACCGTCGAGCAGCTGAGCCCGACCCGGGTCCGGATCAATGTCGAGGTGCCCTTCGAGGAGCTGAAGCCGGACTTCGATCGCGCCTACAAGGCCCTGGCCAAGCAGGTGCGCATTCCCGGCTTCCGTCCGGGTAAGGCGCCGGCCAAGCTGCTCGAGGCGCGCCTGGGCCGCGGCGCGGTACTGGAGCAGGTCGTCAACGACGCCCTGCCCGGCCGCTACAGCGAGGCCGTCACCGCCTCCGAGGTCAAGGTCATCGGGCAGCCGGAGATCGAGATCACCAAGATCGAGGACGGGCAGGAACTGGCCTTCACCGCCGAGGTGGACGTCCGGCCGGAGATCACCCTGCCCGAGGACTACAGCACCATCGCCGTGACCGTGGACGCCATCGAGATCACCGATGCCGATATCGATGAGCAGTTGCAGTCGCTGCGCCAGCGTTTCGGCACCCTCACCGGTGTCGAACGTCCGGTCCAGGACGGCGATTTCGTCTCCATCGACCTGTCCGCCACCGTCGACGGCGAGGAGGTGCCGGAGGCCGCGACCACCGGTCTGTCGCACGAGGTCGGTTCGGGTCAGCTCATCGAAGGTCTGGACGAAACCCTGATCGGGATGTCGGCCGGGGAGTCCAAGGAATTCACCTCGACCCTGGTCGCCGGGGAGCACGCCGGCCGGGAAGCCACCATCACGGTCACCGTCGGTTCGGTCAAGGAGCGCGAGCTGCCCGAGGCGGATGACGAATTCGCCCAGCTGGCCAGTGAATTCGACACCATCGACGAGCTGAAGGACGATCTGCGTTCCCGCGTCGAGCGGGTCAAGAAGGTGCAGCAGGCCGGCGATATCCGCGACAAGGTGCTCGAGCAGCTGCTCGACAGCGTCGAGGTGCCGCTGCCCGAGGCTGTGGTGAAGGCCGAGATCGACGCCGTCGAACACGACGCCATCCACGGTTTCGACCACGACGAGGCCAAGTTCGCCGAGGCGCTGGCGGCCCAGGGCTCGAGCCGGGAGGAGTTCGACGCCGATACCTTGGAGGCCGCCGAGAAATCGGTGAAGACCCAGCTGCTGCTGGACGCGGTCGCCGAGGCCGAGGGCACCCAGGTCGGCCAGGAAGAGCTCACCGAGCGGATCCTGTTCCAGGCCCAGCGCTACGGGATGGCGCCCGAGCAGTTCATCCAGCAGGTGCAGCAGGCCGGCCAGCTCGGCGCGGTATTCGCCGATGTCCGCCGGGGCAAGGCTCTGGCCGAGGTCGTCGGCAAGGTGACGGTCACCGATTCCGAGGGCAACAAGGTCGACACCGACGAAATGTTCGGTACGGCCAAGGAATCCGACGCCGCCGATGAGGCGACCGCCGAAGAGCCGGCCGCCACCGACACCGACGCGGAGTAATCCACGCGAGTGCGGGTAGAAAGCCCTGAGGTCTAGGTGGTGTTGGCAGTCCGGAGACAGAAGATCGACGATCGCTGTCCTCGGCCCACCAAGGGTCGCGGCCCGTGCTGCCCATTTGCCGAAGGTGCTCAACGGCCGCACCTGCGGAGGGTCGACCGCACATTGCATGCGCCGAAGGCGCGAGTCTCGGGCGCGCAACAGCAGGACCGAGGGGGCCGCAACCCCCGCGCCGCCGGAGGCGGCGCCATGATATTGCGCTCTGAGCGAATCAGGGTGGTACCGGGAGTTCGGTGCCGCCCTGCTTCGTTAATGTTTGTGACAGCAACGAGCCGGCGAGAGAAGGCAGGTATCCGTGACAATCAATAAAGCCGAGGTCATGACAGCTCCGACCGCTGGGCTCAATCTCAGCGATTCGGTGTACGAGCGCCTGCTGCGTGAGCGCATCATCTTTCTCGGCACCCAGGTCGACGACGACATCGCGAACAAGATCTGTGCGCAGATCCTGTTGCTGTCCGCGGAGGACCCGACCAAAGATATTTCGCTCTACATCAACTCGCCGGGCGGGTCGGTGAACGCGGGTATGGCGATTTACGACACCATGCAGTACGCCGAATGCGATATCGCGACCACCGCGATGGGCCTGGCCGCGTCCATGGGGCAGTTCCTGCTGACCGCGGGTGCGCCGGGTAAGCGTTTCGCACTGCCGCACACCCGGATCATGATGCACCAGCCGTCGGCCGGTATCGGTGGTTCGGCCGCGGATATCGCGATCATGGCCGAGCAGTTCGCATACACCAAGCGTGAGCTCAACGAGTTGCAGGCGATGCATACCGGTAAGCCGGTGGAGCAGATCAACGCCGACGCCGACCGCGATCGCTGGTTCACGCCCGAGCAGGCGCTGGAGTACGGCTTCATCGACCGTGTGATCACCAACGCGCGCCAGGCGGGCGGCACGGGCAGCCACTAGGGCGCCGGCGGCGAATCCGTCCAGCGGACAGCTCACTCACAGACTTGGAGACGAATATGGCCAATCCGAACGATCCTCGTGGCCTCGGCGGTATCGCCCCGGCGGGCCCGCAGTCGCGCTACATCCTGCCGTCGTTCATCGAGCATTCGAGTTTCGGCGTCAAGGAATCGAACCCGTACAACAAGCTGTTCGAGGAGCGCATCATCTTCCTCGGCGTGCAGGTCGACGATGCGTCGGCGAACGACATCATGGCGCAGCTGCTGGTGCTCGAATCGCTGGATCCCGATCGCGACATCACGATGTACATCAATTCGCCGGGTGGTTCGTTCACCTCGCTGATGGCCATCTACGACACCATGCAGTACGTGCGCGCCGATGTCGCGACCGTCTGCCTCGGCCAGGCGGCTTCGGCGGCGGCGGTGTTGCTTGCGGCGGGAACCCCGGGTAAGCGGGCCTGCCTGCCGAATGCCCGCGTGCTGATCCATCAGCCGTCGGTCGAGGGCGGTATCCAGGGGCAGGTGTCGGATCTGGAGATCCAGGCGGCCGAGATCGAGCGGATGCGCCGCTTGATGGAGACCACCCTGGCCCGGCACACGGGTAAGGACGCCGATGTCATCCGTAAGGACACCGACCGCGACAAGATCCTGACGGCCGAGGAGGCCAAGGAATACGGGATCATCGATACGGTGTTCGACTACCGCAAGCTCAGCGCCCAGAAGTGAGGCGCTTCCGGGTCCGGCGCGCCGTGTGAGCGGTTCGCCGGACCGGCCGGGCGGCGGGGCCCGGCCCAGGTGGATTCCCGCTGCGGCGTTGCGACACACCCCGGATGGTTCGGTGTCCGGAAAATGTGCCGTGACGCGGTATCCGCGTGAATCCCCGCACAACCCCGACGAGAAACCTGCCCGAGTTGTCGACCTCCATCGCACACACCGGGTACGGTCAAACCCAGGGACCTTTGTTCCCGGTTGACAGCACCGCCCTTCGATCCGGGTGATCGAGCCGGATTTTCTCCACCGCAGGCGGCGGTCGGCTGGAAGCTGGACGGATGGTTGCACGCGAACAAGGAAGTAGGGACCCACGAGATGGCGCGCATCGGCGACGGCGGCGATCTGCTCAAATGCTCGTTCTGCGGAAAGAGCCAGAAGCAGGTCAAGAAGCTCATTGCGGGACCAGGGGTGTACATCTGCGACGAGTGCATCGATCTGTGCAACGAGATCATCGAGGAGGAGCTGGCCGAGTCCAGCGAGGTCAAACTCGATGAGTTGCCCAAACCCGCGGAGATCCGGGATTTCCTGGAGAACTACGTGATCGGGCAGGATACGGCCAAGCGCACGCTGGCTGTCGCTGTGTACAACCATTACAAGCGTATTCAGGCCGGCGACAAGGGCCGTGATGCGCGCGGGGAAAGCGTCGAGTTGGCGAAATCCAATATTCTGATGCTCGGCCCCACCGGTTGCGGTAAGACCTATCTGGCACAGACGCTGGCGAAAATGCTGAATGTGCCTTTCGCGATCGCCGATGCCACCGCGCTCACCGAAGCCGGTTATGTCGGTGAGGACGTCGAGAACATTCTCCTCAAACTCATCCAGGCCGCCGATTACGACGTGAAGCGCGCCGAGACCGGGATCATCTACATCGATGAGGTCGACAAGATCGCGCGCAAGAGCGAGAACCCGTCGATCACGCGCGACGTCTCCGGTGAGGGCGTGCAGCAGGCGCTGCTGAAAATCCTGGAGGGGACTCAGGCGAGTGTGCCGCCGCAGGGTGGGCGCAAGCATCCGCATCAGGAGTTCATCCAGATCGATACCACCAATGTGCTGTTCATCGTGGCCGGGGCGTTCGCCGGTCTGGAGAAGATCATCTCCGACCGCACCGGGCACCGTGGGATCGGTTTCGGCGCCGAGGTTCGGTCCAAGGCCGAGATCGACACCACCGATCACTTCGCCGAGGTGATGCCGGAGGATCTGATCAAGTTCGGTCTGATCCCCGAGTTCATCGGCCGGTTGCCGGTGGTGGCGTCGGTGACGAACCTGGATAAGGATTCCCTGGTCAAGATCCTGTCCGAACCCAAGAACGCGCTGGTCAAGCAGTACATCCGGCTGTTCGAGATGGACGGCGTGGATCTGGAATTCACCCGGGACGCGCTCGAGGCCGTGGCCGATCAGGCCATTCTGCGCGGTACCGGTGCCCGCGGGCTGCGCGCCATCATGGAGGAAGTACTGCAGCAGGTCATGTTCGATATCCCGAGCCGTGACGATGTGGCCAAGGTCGTCGTCGACGCGGATACGGTGAACGACAATGTGCTGCCCACCATCGTGCCGCGCAAGCGGGAGCGTCCGGAGCGCCGCGACAAGTCGGCCTGAGGCCACGCGTATTCGCTGCGATACGCGTCGGGGCCGGCCCCGAGTCGGCCCACATCACTTCTCGGTGACCCCTCGACATTCGTGCGAGTGAGGAGCAGGTCATGGCGACACAGCTGCTTGCGCGGAGTATCCGATCCGGGCGCCGTGGTGACGCCGATACGCCCACGCGGTGGAGCCGCGTGGGCGTATCGCTGTCAGGGGCAGCGGCGGTCCTGGTCTCGTTGGTGCTCACGGCCCCGTCGGCGGGTGCGGCCGTGCGCGAGGTCAGTGTGACCCCGGACCTGAACGCCGGTATCCGGACGAACTACGGCACCGGGTGCAGCTACACCGTGCGAGCCTGGCTCACCGAGGCGGTGACCGCGGTGACCTTCCTCGACAACGGGGCCCCGTTCGCCACGGTCGGGCCGGACGGCGGTGGGCTGGCGCTGGTGCACTGGGTGCCCGCCTACGAGGGTGATCACACCCTGCAGGCGGTCCAGCCGGCCGGGGCGAACGAGCGGGCGCCGTATGTACGGGTCTTCGTCGGCCGCGGCGAGCACATCGGCTACGCCTGCTGGGTCATCTGAGCCGCGGCGCCGGTCTCACGCCCAGGGCACGCGGCAGGAATCGGTGCCGAATCCCTGCGCGGTGATGCCGAGGGCGTGGTTGTTGCGGGCCCGTGAGTTCTCCAGCGCGATCTGATAGGTCAGTTCGACGACTCCCGCCCGGCCGAAGCGGTTCTCCAGGTCCGCGACCTGCTCGTCGGTAACGGTCATCGGGGTGGCGGTCATGGCGTCGGCGTAGGCGATGGCCGCGCGTTCGTCGTCGGTGTAGTGCGGTGAGGTCTCGTAGTCCGCGATGTGCTGGAGCCGCTCGATATCCAGGCCGTCCAGCCGTTGCAGCATGGTCCCGAAATCGACGCACCAGGAGCAGCCGATGGTCCAGGCCGTGCGGTAGACCGCGATTTCGCGGATATTGGCCGGCAGTTTCTTCGACGCTTTCTCGGCGAGTAGTTCGTGTACGCCACCGGCCACCAGGAGGCCGGTGTGATGCGCGCCGACGGCGAAGGGTTCGGGGACTTCGCCGAACTGGCGTTTGGCGAACCAGTACAGCGCCCTGGTCAGTAATCCCGCGTTGTGGGGGGCCACGGCCGGAATGCGTGTTGTGCTCATCGGGTCTCCTCTGAGGTGGGGTTCGTTTCCCTGCAACTCGGACGAGACAGCGGCCCGCGGCGTAACGCCCCGGAGCGCCTACTGTGACCGAGCGCACCCGTGCCCTGTGCTCAGGGTATGCCGGGTGCGCGGCAAGGGCCAGGCCGGTGGTGTGGCGGCTCCGGGGTGCGGTGAGGTGGCGGCTCAGCGCAGTCGAGTCGCCACCTCGCGGCTCATTCGGGTTCGACGGACATATCGTCGGGCCCCCAGTAGGCGCGCATCCGGACGATCCGGCCTTGCGCGTCGAACTCCATGGTGTCGATGGGACTGAGCGTCATGCGCTGCCCGCCCGCTCTGGTCACCAGAGTGAACACGAAGGCGGCGTGGTTTCCGACGATCCGCACGGTCTCCGGGGCGAGGCTGGTCTCCCGTTCCAGGCTCGCGATCACGTCGTAGAACTCGCGGATGGCCTGATGGCCCTGTTTGGGCTCGGTGCCGATCGGGTCTTCGACCACGGCATCGGGAGCATAGAGATCGACGATTTCCGCGGTCGGTCCCGAACCGACCAGTTTTACGTACTGCTCGACCACGTCGCGGATCTCCCGTGCCATCACCACTCCTACCAAAAATGAAACGTGTTCTAGGTTCGGTAGCGTAGCAGTGGTGAGTGCGTTCCATCGCCGGATCGCGCCGCGAAAGGATATTCGCATATATGTCCGCCACTTCGGTGTGGCGGAAAAATACCTGGTAGCCGCGTCGGCCGTGCAGGGCGGGCGGGTATCTCCGCTGATCCCTCGGTTCGCCGTTGAACCGCCGCCGTGCAGGTGTGCGTCTGTTCTGAATTTCGCCGCAGCGGGTTCGAGTGTTACGTGTTTCAGCTGTTCTTTCGTGTCGGAACCCATTGGCCGGTCCTCCGGTTTCCGGGCTCCTACCGGGCGATCGAATCAGAAAACATTGCTATGACTGCAGGTCCGGACGGTGTGTCGATCGGTCGGTGTCGGTATTGTGATGTTGAATCGACCCGGTCAAACCAGATGTTCGAGCGATGAGTGAAAGCGGAGGAGATATGGCACTGCCAACGATGACCGCGGAACAACGCACGGAGGCTCTGGCCAAAGCGGCGGCGGTGCGCAAGGCGCGCTCCGAACTGATCGGTCAGGTGAAAGACGGCAAAGTCTCTGTCGCCGACCTGCTGCGCAAGGCCGATACCGATGAACTGGTCAAGAAGACGAAGGTGGTCGCCGTGATCAAGGCGCTGCCCGGTGTCGGCCCGGTGAAGGCTGCCAAGCTGATGGACCAGGCGGATATTCCGGAGGATCGCCGGATCGGTGGGCTGGGCGCCCGTCAGCGGGCGGCGCTGCTGGAGGCGCTGGCCGGCTGAGGATGTGGAGCGTTCGATGGTGGACGCTCCGAACTCCGGTGGTGGCCGAGCCGGTCGGTGACACGACCGGCGTGGCCCGGCGGGTGGCTGTCGCGAACCGCCGCACCCGATCGGGCACGTCGATTCCGGGCGGTTCGCGGCCTTGGTGGGGGGAAGTGTGGATACCGTGGCGATATGGCCATCCGCGAAGAACTCGAATCGTTCCTCGACGAATACCAATCGACGCTGAGCGCTTACGACGCCGAGCGCACGGCGGCCCTGTGGGGAACTCCGGGCACCATTGTCAGTGACGCTTTCGTCGGTGCGCTGCATTCGCGGGAAGAGATGGCCCAGGGGCTGGCGCAGGCTCATCCCATTTATCAGATGCTGGGTCTGGCGCGCGTCGACCACACCGTGGTCGATTACGCGGAACTGACCGATTCACTGCTGCGGGTGCGGGTGCGCTGGCATTTCTACGACGGCGACGACGCTTTGCTCACCGACAGTGACTACGAGTACCTGCTGCGGCGGGACGACGACGGGTTGCGCACCTATGTGGCGGTCGCCATCGACGAGGCCGAGAAATTGGCCAGGGTGGCGGCGGACCGGGGCGTCCGGCTGCCGGGTATGTGAGCGCCGCGCTCTTGCCGGATCCGGGTACGCCGCCCCTGGGGCCTGTTTCGAAGTGAGACGGCTGCACGGTAGTGGCCCGACAGCGATCGGTGCTCCGGAACCGGCGAGAGGTCGTGGGGGTGGGGACGCTCCCGAGCGCATCTGTTCACAGACTCGGGACCGTCGCAGCCCAGGACCTACTTCATCAGATGTCCTGGATATCCTCGGGTGACCAGTAGGCCTTCATGGAGGTAATGAGTCCCTCATCGTTCACGGTGAAGACGTCCACTACTCGCACCCGTTTCGGGTCCATTCCGTCGAGCAATAGCTCGAATTCGAACGGGACTGCGGCAGCGTCGGAATGCGAACCTCGGATCGGGCCGCGCTGGACGACGCGGATCCTCCCGGCGGCGGTCGCGTACCGCTGGAGAAGCGCGTTCTTATCCGAGAGCGGTTCGGCGCCGACAGGGTCTTCCCAGATGAACTCGTCGGCGAACAGGTCCACCACCTGCTGCGGCTCGTCGCCTTCTATCGCCTTCAGATAGGCCTCCGCGGCTGTGACGGCCTTACCGTAGTTCATTGCAGCATCCTTCCGTTCGCCGACATCGAGACCGTACCGGCGCGGGTCCGCCACGCCGGCGCGAAGACCACGGTCGACACCCGGGTTCCGTCTCCACGTGAGCTCGGCGCAGGTTGTGGCGCGCATGGGCATCTGGGCGAGAAGCAGAGCTGCCGGGTGTTGTCGGCGCTGTCACGGCCGGGACGGAATCTGGTCGCCGGGCGTGCCGCGTTCGGCGAGCAGGGCCGCTATTCCGTCGAGAATGCGCTCCGTGCCGAATTCGAGGGCGGTGTCGCGTTGCGTGGCCGCTGCTCCGGCGACCGGCGGAGGTTCCGATACGGCCGCGATCAGCCGCGGGAATCGGTCGCCCGCCCACTCCAGGGCCGCGGCCATCGCGCCGGTGAATTCCTCCTCGGTGGCGCCGGGGCCCACGACCTGCTGGGCCAGGCTGCGCACGTGTCCGTTCAGTACGACGAGTGTGTCCAGTCGCTCCGGGCCGGTCAGTGCGATATCCGCCATCGCCTCCAGCGCGGCCTCGGTCCAGCCGAGTTCGTTGGGGCCCATCGGCCGCGCTCCGGCGAGTAGTTCCATCACCCACGGGTGGCGGCGGTACCGCTCGAAGGTCAGCAGCGCCCAGGACCGTAGGCCGGTACGCCACCGTGGGGATCCCGAGGTGTCCAGGGACGGCAGGCCGGTCAAGGCCTCCTCCACCATCAATGCGGTGAGTTCCGCCTTGCCCGGTAGATGGCGGTACAGCGACATCTTGGTATAGCCGAGGCGATCGGCCAGTCGCTGCATGGAGAGGGCTGCCAGGCCTTCCGTATCGGCCAACTCGACCGCCGCGGTGACGATCGCGGCCCGGGTGAGGGTCGGCTTTGGGCCTCTGGTCGGGCGCCGGTCGGTTCCCCAGAGCAGCTCGAGCACGGTCGGCGTCGCCATCGGGTCCCTTTCCGGAGTGGATTGACGTGGAACTGTGTCTACCATACGCTGATTAGCGTCCGCCGGAAACAGTTTCTGGTGAACGCAGATTGTGGATGGAGTTCGTCATGCAGAACCGCACCGTTCTCGTCTCCGGGGCGAGCATCGCCGGCCCCACGCTCGCCTACTGGCTCGATCGCTACGGGTTCGATGTCACCGTGGTCGAACGGGCTCCGGCCCCGCGCCCGGGTGGGCAGGCCGTCGACTTCAAGGGATCCGTGCAGCGCACGGTGCTCGAGCGGATGGGTGTCCACGACGAGATCCGGCGGCGCAGTACCGGCGCCACCGATATGGTCTTCGTCGACGCCGACGGCCGGGAACAGGCCCGGATATCCGGTGACTTCACCGGCGGCGACATCGAGATCCTGCGGGGCGATCTGGCTCGGATCCTCTACGCCCCGACCGCTCAGCGTTGCACTTATGTATTCGGTGACTCGATCAGCGCGCTGCGGGATACCGGCAGCGGTGTCGAGGTCGAGTTCGAGCACGGTCCGGCACGCCGCTTCGACCTGGTGTTCGGCGCGGACGGCATCCATTCCCGGGTCCGCCGGCTGGCGTTCGGGCCGGAGGAGAAATTCGTCGGGCACCGCGGTTACTACTACGCCATCGCAGGGGAACCACTCGCTGCCGAACCCGGCGACGGACCGCGGCGGCGAGTGTCCCACGCGTACAGCGCGCCGGGCAGGCTCGCGGTCCGCGGTGGGCCCAAGGCGCAGCAGATGTACATGTTCGCCTCCGCCGTCCGGGAATTCGCCGACGAAGCCGAGAAGCGGCGCGTGCTGGTCGAACACTTCGCCGGGATGAACGCACCGGTCGCCGAAATGCTCGCCGAACTGCCCGGACACGACGACTTCTACCTCGACGCGCTGGCCCGGGTGCGGATGCCCAGCTATGTATCGGGCCGGGTGGCCCTGGTCGGCGACAGCGCCTACGGCAATACCCTGGCCGGCTTCGGAACCGGTCTGGCGGTGGTGGGAGCCTATGTGCTGGCGGGTGAACTGGCCGCCGCGGCGGGTGAGCACACCGTGGCCTTCCCCCGGTACGACCGGATCATGCGCCGATACGCGAAACTCGGGGGCAGCAGCAGCCCGGGCCCGTTCCTGGCGCCGAAAACGGCTGCGGGCCTGCGGTTTCGCAACTGGTTCCTGGGCTCACGCTGGTTCGACCTGATGGACAAGTTCGCCGGCGACGCCAAGGACGATATCGAGTTGGCCGACTACGCCGGTGTGGTCGCGCGGTAGCGAGTACGGCTTCCGGCCCGCACACTCCGTGCCGAGGGGCGCGTCTCGCGGAATCTCGACAAACCTACCGTTGGCGCCGAGCCGGGCCCTACCGTTCGCGATCGGGGAAGGTGCCGAGGCCACCCCCGGCCCGGGTCATCCGGTGGCGCCGATACCGCGGATCCGCTCCGGATGGGTATAGATGTTCATGGTCTCGCCGCGTACGAACCCCGCCAGGGTGAGACCGGACTCGTCGGCCAGGTCGACCGCCAGCGAACTGGGCGCCGAGACGGCGGCGAGGATCGGGATACCGGCCAGGACGGCTTTCTGCGCCAGTTCGAACGATGCGCGCCCACTCACCACGAGCACGAGATCGGACGCCGGAACACGGTTCTCGCGCAGCGCCCAGCCGATCACCTTGTCCACGGCATTGTGCCGGCCGATGTCCTCACGGACCACCAGGCCGGTCCCGTCGGCGGTGAACAGGCCTGCTCCGTGCAGACCCCCTGTGGCGTCGAATACCGACTGATGGGCACGCAGGCGATCCGGCAGCGCTGCCAGTATCTCCGCATCGAGCAACGGTTGCGGTGCCGGCAGCGGATACCGGCTGCGCATCCGGACCTCGTCGAGCGCGGTGCGGCCGCACAGCCCGCAGGCACCGGTGGTGAGGAACGGACGGTCCGGGAGCGCGATCGGGGCGCGCAAGCCCACGTCCAGCACGTTGTAGGTGTTTCGCCCCTCGTCGTCGGTTCCGGCGCAGTAGCGGGCGCTGTGGATATCGGCGGCCGCGCCGATCAGGGTTTCCCCGAACAGGAAGCCGTGCACCAGGTCGATATCGTGGCCGGGCGTACGCATGGTGACGGTGAGCGACTCGCCGCGTACGCGGATCTCCAGGGGCTCTTCCACCGCCAAGGTGTCGGGACGGACGATCTCCCCGGACGGGGTGATGCGCCGCATGCGGCGGCGGGCGGTGACTCTGCTCATCGCCGGTGGGTATGGGGTTCGAGCCGGACGGTGACGGCTTTCGACACCGGGGTGTTGGAGCGGGCGGCCACATGGTCCAGCGGCACCAGCGGGTTCGTCTCGGGATAGTAGGCGGCGGCATTGCCGCGCGGAGTGGAGTAGGCCACCAGCCGGAAACCTTCGACCCGCCGATCGACGCCGTCGGTCCACTCCGAGACCAGATCGACGAGATCGCCGTCGCTGAAGCCCAGGTCGGTGATATCCGCGGCGTTCACCAGCACCACCCGGCGCCCGTGGTGGACCCCGCGATAGCGGTCGTCGAGACCGTAGATCGTGGTGTTGTACTGGTCGTGACTGCGCAGGGTCTGCAGGATCAGCCGCCCCGGTGGAACCGGCACCCAGCGCAGCTCGTTCACCGCGAAATTGGCTTTCCCGCTGGCGGTCCGGAACTCGCGGGAATCGCGCGGCGGATGCGGCAGGACGAAACCGTTGCGTTGCCGGACCCGGGTGTTGTAATCGGAGCAACCGGGCACCACCCGGGCAATGGCGTCGCGGATGAGGTCGTAGTCACCGCGGAACCGGTCCCACGGCACCGGATGGTCCGGACCCAGCAGTTCCCGGGCGAGTTCGCAGACGATGGCGACCTCGCTGCGCAGTTGCGGCCCGACCGGTTTCAGCCTGCCGGTGGACAGGTGCACCATCGACATCGAATCCTCCACCGAGACCTGTTGCCGCACCCCGTTCTGGATGTCCAGGTCGGTGCGACCCAGGGTCGGCAGGATCACCGCGGTCTCCCCGTGCACGATATGGCTGCGGTTCAGTTTGGTGGAGACCTGCACGGTCAGCGCGCACCGGCGCAGCGCCGCTTCGGTGACCGCGGTATCAGGAGTGGCGGAGACGAAATTGCCGCCCATACCGAAGAAGACGCGGGCGTGGCCGTCGCGCAGTGCCCGGATGGCGGCGACGGTGTCGTAACCGTGCGCCCGCGGGCTGGTGATCCCGAACTCCCGGTCCAGGGCGGCCAGGAAGGATTCGGGGGCCTGCTCCCAGATACCCATGGTGCGGTCGCCCTGCACATTGGAATGCCCGCGCACCGGGCACAGGCCCGCCCCCGGCCTGCCGATCATGCCGCGCGCGAGCAGCAGGTTGGCCGCCTCCTCGATCGTGGCCACCGCGTGCGTGTGCTGGGTGAGTCCCATCGCCCAGCACACGATGGTGCTCGTCGAACCGGCCAGCAGTGCGGCGGTACGTTCGAGGTCGTCGCGGGAGAGTCCGGTCGCGGTGAGCACGGTGTCCAGATCGACGGCTCGGATATGCCGCTCGTAGTCGGCGAAACCGGCGGTGTGCGCGTCGACGAAAGCCCGGTCCAGCACGGTGCCGGGAGCCCGGTCCTCGGCCTCGAACAGCAGTTTCGCCAGGCCCTGGAACAGCGCCATATCGCCGCCCAGGCGGATCTGCAGGAAATCGTCGGCGATATCCACGCCGGTGGTCAGGCCCCGGACGGTCTGCGGATCGCGGAAACCGATCAGGCCGGTCTCCGGCAGCGGATTGATCGCGATGATGCGCGCACCGGCCTTCTTCGCGTCGGCGAGGGCGCTGAGCATCCGCGGATGGTTGGTACCCGGGTTCTGGCCGGCGACCAGGATCAGGTCGGCGGCCGCGAAATCGTCGATGGTCACCGAACCCTTGCCGATACCGATCGCGCCGGTCAGGGCGGTGCCCGAGGACTCGTGGCACATATTGCTGCAGTCGGGCAGGTTGTTTGTTCCGAAACTGCGCACCAGCAGCTGGTACAGGAACGCCGTCTCGTTGGCGGTACGGCCGGAGGTGTAGAAGACGGCCTCGTCCGGCGAGTCCAGGCCGCGGAGGTGCTCGGCGATGAGCCGGTAGGCCTCGACCCAGGAAATGGGGGAGTAGTGGGTATCGCCGGGTCGCAGCACCATCGGATGGGTGAGCCGGCCCTGCCGCCCCAGCCAGTACCCGGACCGTTGCGCGAGCTCGTCGATCGAGTAGCGGGCGAAGAACTCCGGCCCGACCGTCTCCAGTGTCGCTTCCTCGGCGACGGCCTTCGCGCCGTTCTCACAGAATTCGGCAGGCCGGCGGTGACCGCTGGGCTCCGGCCAGGCGCAACCCGGGCAGTCGAATCCGTGCACCTGATTGACCCGGGCCAGGGTCCGCGCGGTGCGCACGACACCCATATCGGAAACCGCCCGTCGCAGCGCCACGGCCACCGCCCGGATCCCGGCCGCCTGCTCCTTCGGCGGGTTGACGGTCAGTCCGGACTCGTCGAAATCGTCGGTCGGGGCGTTGCGGTGCATACCGACCATTGTGGGGTGTGCGGTGGACAATCCATAGAGCGGGAGCCGTTGAGCACTCGTATGTGCTGTGAGCCTGCTGAGGTCGGCCGCGGTTTCGGGGTGCGGTCGGGCGAACCGCCGACTTCGAGAGGCGGCAGTCCTGTGGCCCACTCGGCTGTGGGCACGTACGTTCCGCACGCGTTTCGTCTATTGCGGATGTTCGGCTCGCGCGTCCGGGCCCCGAGGGGCGGCGGGCGCCGGGATCAGGTGGCGCCGCCGTGGTAGGTGAGGACCTGTTCGCTGATGCGGATCCGGCCGCCGGGTGGGAGTTCGGTCGGGGACTGGCTGATCCGGGTCCAGCGTGGCTCGCCGGGGGTGGAGACGAAGGTTCCGGCGGCGGTGCCGGCGTCGCGGAGGAAGACCTTGCCCGCATCGACCGATAGGTAGGCGTGGACCCGGGAGATGTGGCGATCGCGCTGCAGGACCAGTGGAGCGGCGGTTTTACGGCGAACCGATTCGTCGACCGAGGGGCCGCGGCCGATGACGTAGGCGCGGTCCAGCGGGTAGGCGGTACCGTCCTCGGCCACCAGGGTCGGCGGGGCCGGATCGGCTTGGTCGGCGCTGTGCACGCGCGTGTGCGGACGGGGCCGGGCCGGTTCCTTGCGCAGGCGGATCGGTTCGGGATCGACGCGGACAGGCGTCGGCGCGGGCGTCCACGCCCGGGTACCGGGCAGCGGTTCCGCGGCGCGGCTTTCGGCGAGACCGGTCCGGGGCCCGGAGTGCAATTCGGGTTCCGGCTCGCTCGCGGCGAGCCCGGCCGGTGCCGTGGCGACGGGTACGTAGGGGGTCGCCGCTTTTTTCGCCGGGGTGGTGGCCCGGTTCTGGGTCTTGGCGCTGCGGCGTACCGCGGCCTTGATGACGAAACCCCCGCCGGGCACCACTCCGGCGCGCAGATCGGTGCGCGGATACGGCGTGATCCGGCCGTCGGTTCCGGGGCCCACGGTCAGTGTGCGGACCGGGTCGCGCACGATCTCGTCCACCCAGGTGAAGGCCCGGGCGCCGACGAGCCGTCGGGAGCCCTCGGCCCCGGAGATCATCGCCGATACGGTGCCGCGCAGCAGGACCAGGGTGCCGTCGGCGGTGGGTGCGACGAGCCCGAACGGGGGCGGCTCCGAACCGGTACCGAAGACGACCGCGGCGAGCCGCTGGGCGATGGCCGCCCCGGGATGTTCGGCGTCCGCCACGGCTTCGACCGCGCCGAGTATCCGCTCGGTGGACGCGTTGGCGCCCACGAGATAGATCACGACGTCACCGAACCGCGCGACCAGGCCCTCGCCCGGTGCGATACCGATAGTGGACGTATCAACGCGCACCCGCGGCTCCTTCCTGGCGCACCACCGGATCCAGCATAGATGCGATTCCGTTACCCGGCTCATGAGATGGTGACGACGGATCGCCGGGGTGAGCGGGGGAACTGCGGATCGCCGCACGGAACAGAGAGTAGAGAACGTTATGCCGCTCAGCGCATTGGACGAACGTATCGCGATGGTCCCGGTCGACCTACCGGCCGCGCGGCCGGCGCCGTCGGTTGGCTACCGCGCGCAGGCCGGGCGCGCTGTCGCGGCTCATCGCTGCTCGTCCGGCTCGCCGGATGTCCTGCGGGCGGGTGCGGCGTGATCCGTGCGGCGTGCGCCCGGGATATCCCGGTGCTACAGGAGATCGAGGTGCGGGCGGGGCAGCCGTTCGCGGCGGTGGGGATGGACGCGGTCGCCGGTGACGAGCCGCTGCCGGCCGAGGTGCTGGGGGAATTCGTCCTGGATGAGCGAGCCTGGGTCTGGGAGACGCCGGACGGGGAGCCGGTGGGTTATCTCATCGCGAGCGTCGTCGACGGTAACGCCCATATCGACCAGGTATCGGTACTGCCCGAATACCGCGGGGCGGGAATCGGCCGGCGCCTTATCGACCGCGCGGTGCGCTGGGCCGCCGCCCACCGGTTGCCGGCGATAACGCTCACCACATTCACCGAAGTGCCGTGGAACGGGCCGTACTACCGGCGGCTGGGTTTCCGCTATCTCGATCCGGCCGCCGAGACCCCGCAGCTGCACGCTCTGCGGGCCGCCGAGATCGCGCACGGCCTCGACCGCTGGCCCCGGTCGTGTATGTGGGCCGCGGTCGAGACCTGGGAATACGCCTGAGTTCACGCCACGGCGGCCACCGCGGCCTCGGCGGCGGCCAGGGCGGCGGCCCGCTCGGTGGGGACCAGTCCGATCCGGGTGCGGCGGTCCAAGAGGTCACCGGCGTCGAGGGCGCCTTCCTGCTCCAGCGACCACCTGAACTCCGCCGCCAGCACATCCGCGCCGGGCGCGACCGGGACGGCCAGATCGGGGTCGGCGGCCGTCAGCGCGACTACCGCGGGGGCGTCGGCACCGTAGCGCTCGATCAGGAGCTGCGGTGCGGCCAACCGGTCCCGGGCCGCCCCGGCGACCGCGCCGGCCAGCGGCAGATTCTTCGTCCGGCACGGGCCGGCGCTCAGGCGCGCTCGGGCCACGGCGGCGTCGACGGCGTCCTGCGCCATCTTGCGGTAGGTGGTGAGTTTGCCGCCGACCACCGTCACCAGCCCGCTCGGCGCGGTGAGGACCGCGTGCTCCCGGGAGATATCGGCCGTGCTGCCGCCGGCCGTGCGCAGGAGCGGCCGCAGGCCGGCGTAACTACCGCGGATATCGGTGTGGGTCAGTGGGATGCGCAGCACCGTGTTGACCGTGTCGAGCAGGAAGTCGATCTCGGTGCCGGTGGGCCGCGGTTCGTCGGGGACGGGTCCGGGCGCGTCCTCATCGGTCAGGCCCAGATAGACCCGTCCGTGCGGGGCGGGCAGGGCGAAGACGAAACGGCCGACTGCGCCGGGCACCGGCACGGTCAGCGCCGCGGTGAGCCCGCCGAAGGCGGCGGCGTCGAACACCAGATGGGTGCCGCGGCTGGGACGCAACTCGATACTCGGATCGACCTGGTCCGCCCAGACGCCGGCCGCGTTGACCACGGCCGCGGCGTGGACCTCGAGGCTTTCGCCGGTCAGGGTGTCGCGCAGGACGGCCCCGGCGCCGCCGACCTGTTCGGCGGCGACGCGGGTCAGCACCGTCGCGCCGTGCGCGGCCGCGGTGCGGGCCAGCGCGACCACGAGTCGCGCGTCGTCCACCAGTTGCCCGTCCCACGCCTGCAGGCCGCCGCGCAGTCCGTGCTGCCGCACTGTGGGTGCCAGGCGAAGTGCTTCGGCCCGGGTCACCCGCCGCGACCGCGGTAGCAGTGCCCCCGGCGTGCCCGCACCCACCCGCAGCGCGTCGCCGGCGAGGAAACCCGCTCGCACCAGGCCCCGGGTGGACAACCCGATCCCGGGCAGCAGCGGGACCAATTGGGGGAGCGGCCGGACCAGGTGCGGAGCATTGCGGCGCAGCAGGATTCCCCGCTCCACCGCGCTCTCGTGCGCGATGCCGATCTTGCCGCTCGCCAGGTAGCGCAGTCCGCCGTGCACCAGTTTCGAACTCCACCGGCTGGTGCCATGGGCGAGGTCGTGGCGTTCTACCAGGACGGTGCGTAGTCCGCGGGCGGCCGCGTCGAGCGCGACGCCGGCGCCGGTCACACCGCCCCCGATCACCAGCAGGTCGATATCCGGGTTGTCTCCGAGGGAGGTGAGCTCACGGCGCCTGCGGTGCGCGTTGAGCGCGGGCCCGGCGGCGGGGGAGGGGTTCTCGGCCATCTGTTTCTCGGCACGGCGCCCGCCGGAGAGACGGAACCGAAGGCGGGGACGGTTCGCCGCTTCCGGATGCGCCGGGCGCTACTCCTTCCTGGAAGGTGGGATCACGGGGCGAGATAGGTATCGAGAGCGTGCCGGAGTTCGGCGTCGAGCGCGGATCCGTCGAGCAGATGGGCGACCGTGGCCGCCGACTGCACCGCGGATTGGGTGATCAGCAGCACCATGGCCGCCAACCGGCCGGGGTCGCCGGTCCGCACCGACCCGTCCGCCTGACCGTCCCGGATACCGGCGCCGAACAGGTCGAGCAGTTGACGCTGGTTGCGGCCCAGCCGGCCGAAGACGTAGGTGAGCATGAGGTCGGTATCGGTGCGGAAGATCTTGCCGAACAGCGGGTTCGACCGGACCTCCGCCGCGCCGGTCACCACGCCGGTGACCAGCCGCTCCCGGGCCGGGCCGCCGGTCGGCACGGCGGTGGCGATGATCTCGTGCAGTTCACGCACCAGTAGTTCGGCGATCAGGTCGCGGCTGTCGGACCATCGGCGGTAGACGGTCGGCCGGCTCACGCCCGCCCGGCGGGCGACCTCGGCGAGCGTGGTGCGCCGGACGCCGAACTCCGCGACGCATTCGCGAGCCGCGTCCAGGATCGTCTGCTCGACCGCTGCGCCGGATGACACGGACTCGACCTCGTCTCCACTCGGGTTACTGCTTGACACTGCATGTCAAACTGTAACGCATGACAGGTGAGCAAGGCGAACGTCCGGTGAACTCGGCGTCGAGCGGGCGGCGACCGGATATGGTGTGGGACGCCTGGGGTGTTCCCGCCGGGCACACACCGCTGCCCGAGCAGATCCGCGGCCTGCTGACACAGGTGTTCGGAATCTCCGGGGAGCCGGCGGCGCGTCGTGATGAGGGCGAGGTGCCGCTCCGGCCGTCGGTCCTGTCCCCGGACCGGCGGGCCGGTCTGGCAGACCTCGTCGGCGCCGGCCATCTCTGCACCGAACCGGTCACCCGGCTGCGGCACGCCGGCGGCAAGAGCACCCCCGACCTGCTGCGACGCCGCGATCCGGCCCCGCAGGACGCACCGGACGCGGTGGTCTATCCCGCCGACCACGACGAGGTGGCGGCCGTCCTCGCCTACTGCTCGGAACAGGGCATCGCCGTGGTGCCCTTCGGCGGCGGCACCAGTGTGGTCGGCGGGCTCGACCCGGTGCGCGGCGCGTTCGACACGGTGATCGCGCTGGATCTGCGCAGGCTGGATGCCCTGCTGGACTGTGACCCGGTCTCCGGCACCGCCACCTTCGGCGCCGGGGTCACCGGCCCGCGTGCCGAACAGTTGCTCGCCGAGCACGGGCTCTCGCTCGGGCATTTCCCGCAGAGTTTCGAATTCGCCAGTATCGGCGGATTCGCCGCGACCCGGTCGTCGGGTCAGGCCTCCGCGGGGTACGGCCGGTTCGACGATATGGTCCAGCGGGTCCGGGTGGCCACGCCCACGGGAAGTGTGCTGCTGGGCCGGGCGCCCGCCTCGGCCGCCGGACCCGATCTGCGTGAGTTGTTCGTCGGCTCGGAGGGCGTGCTCGGCGTCCTCACCGAGGTTACGGTGCGGGTCCATCCCGTCCCGGAGACCACCACCCATATGGCCTGGTCGTTCCCGGATTTCGAGACCGGAGCCGCCGCGTTGCGCGCGGTCGTGCAGGCGGGCGCGGCGCCGACGGTGCTGCGGCTGTCCGACGAAGCCGAGACGGGGCTGAATCTGGCGCGGGCCGGAAATGTCGGCGGCGCCTCGGTTTCCGGTTGTCTCGCGGTGACCACGTTCGAGGGCACCGCCGCCCACACCGCGGCCCGTGGCGCCGAGGCCGCCGCGGTACTGCGCGCTACCGGTGGTACCGAACTCGGGCCGGAACCGGCCCGGGAGTGGCAGCACGGCCGTTTCGCGGCCCCCTACCTGCGCGACGCGCTCCTGGATGTCGGGGTGCTGTGCGAAACCCTCGAGACCGCGACCACCTGGAGCGCGCTGGCGGATCTGAAGGCGAAGGTGACGAGAGCGCTCACCGATTCGCTGACCGCCCAGGGGGCGCCCGCCTTGGTGATGTGCCATATCTCGCACACCTACCCGGCCGGCGCGTCGCTGTATTTCACGGTGGTGGCCAAACTGCTCGACGACCCGATCACCCAGTGGCGGGCGGCGAAAGCGGCCGCCGGGGACGCCATCGCCGGCGCCGGCGCCACCATCACCCATCACCACGCGGTGGGCGCGGATCACCGCGCCTGGTTGCCCGACGAGATCGGTGACCTGGGTGTGCGGGTATTGCGCGCGGTGAAACGCGAGATCGACCCGGCCGGGATCCTCAACCCTGGCAAACTGCTGCCATGACACGCCGCAACGAAGCGGATGCCCGGGAGGTACGTACGGTCGCCGTGGTGACCAACCCCGCTTCCGGGCAGGGTAGGGCGCGTGAGTCCGCTCGGACCGTCGTCGAGCGGTTGCGCGCGGACGGCGCGGAGGTCGTCGAGATCCACGCCCCCTCCGCCGCGCGGACCCGTGAACAGGTGCGCGAGGTGGTGACCGGCGGCGCGCCCGACGCGGTCGTCTGTGTGGGCGGTGACGGCCTGGTGAACACGATCCTGGATCCGCTGGCCCGGTCCGGCGTTCCGCTGGCCCTGGTTCCGGCGGGCACGGGCAACGACCTGGCACGCGAACTGGGCATTGCCGACGAGCCCGCCCGCGCCGCGGAACTGGTCCGATCCGGGCGGGTGCGCGCCATCGACCTGGGCCGGCTGGAACCCGCCGGACACGACCCGATGTGGTTCGCCACCGTCGCGTGCACCGGCTTCGACGCGCGGGTCACGCTGCGTGCCAACCGGATGCGCTACCCGCGCGGCCGCTCGCGCTACACCGTCGCCGCGGTCGCCGAGATCGCGCACGGTATCGCGGTGCCCTACCGGATCGAACTGGGCGGTTCGCCGGCGGAGGCGATCACCACGGAGGCATTGCTGGTCGCGGTGGGTAACACCACCACCTATGGCGGCGGCATGCTCATCTGCCCGGACGCCCGGTGCGACGACGGTCTGCTCGATGTGACCGTGGTCGGCAAGGTTTCGCATCTCGAGATGCTGCGGATCCTGCCCGCGCTCTCGGCGGGCCGGCGCATCGATCATCCCGCGGTGAGCCAGTATCGGACCGAAATACTGAGTTTGCGCGCTCCCGGCGCCCCGGCCACCGCCGACGGTGAACCCGCGGGCCGGCTGCCGCTCACCGTGCGCGTCGAGCCCGGGGCGCTCACCGTACTGACCCCTTGACGGCGGTGGTCAGGCGGCGAACCGGACCCGCAACCGGTCCACGCCCGTCCGGTCGACCACCACGACCGAGGCGGGCGCGGGCCGGGGAGCGGTTCCGGCCGCCAGCCGCTCCAGCATCCGTCTCCAGCGCCACACGTGCCAGCGGAACGACAGCAGCCCGACCCGCCGCCCCCGCGCATACTGCCCGGCACGGGCGACCGTCGCCGGCACATCCAGCAACACCATGTGCAGTTCGCGGCCGTGCCGGACGGCCCAGCGGGTCAGCATCCGGCGCGTGAAACCGACGGTGCCGCAATCGTGGATCACCACGGGACCGCGGTGATCGCGCAGCGCGACCCAGATGCGGCCGAAATGCACCACGTGTACCACCGGCCGCCACAGCGGGTAGGGCAGCCAGGCCAGCCGGCGCCGCCACGCGTTGCGGGCATGGATGGAATCGAGCACCACCGACTGGTCGGGACCGGGTATCGCGTGCTCGGCGTCGGGGTCGGAACCGAACAGCCGGCGCAACGCGGTGCTCTTGCCCGCACCGGGGATTCCGGCGAACAACACGGCCGCGCTCGCCGGGTATCGGAGCTCCCGCGTCGGCCGGCCCCGTAGGTCGTCGACGGCGCGGGGCCGGACGATTTCCGAATCCGATTCGGGGAAGATGGATTCCGCGGGGTTGAACGGTAACGAGTCGAGCGGGGGGTTCACCCCGTCCAGGGTCCCCAGTCGAACCGATTTCGGCAAGAATGTCTCCTTTGTCCGCTCGAGGTCACAGCTTTCGGCCGGGGCCGCACACCGCGGCGCGCCGGGCGCCGGGCTGAGAATTCCGGTGCTCAAGCTGAGAATTGTTTATGGATTAGGAGCACAGGCCGGGATCGGCGGTAGTCTTACTGCTGTAGGCGGAGTCTTCGGTGTCCCTCATCCACCGAAGGCTCCGCCTCGGCTATGTCCACCACCTTTCCCGAGGTCCGGTGCGGTGGCCCGCCCCCTCGCTCCCGTCTGCCGTCGATCGCACCGTTGCAGACGGTCGGGCCGCACCCCGCGACACCGGCGGTGCCGCCCTAGACACTAGAATCGCGGCGTGACCAGCGCAGCCCCTGACAACACGCGTAATCGTGCCGATGCCCTCCCCAAGAGCTGGAATCCCGGCGAGGTGGAGGCCGACCTGTACGAGCGCTGGGTAGCCGCCGGTTACTTCCGGGCCGACCCGCACAGTTCCGCGCCCGCGTACTCGATCGTGCTGCCGCCGCCCAATGTGACGGGCACTCTGCACATGGGTCATGCGCTCGACCACACGCTCATGGACACCTTGGCGCGTCGTAAGCGGATGCAGGGTTATGAGGTGCTGTGGCTGCCCGGGATGGATCATGCCGGTATCGCCACCCAGACGGTGGTGGAGAAGCAGCTCGCCGCGGACGGGAAGACAAAAGAGGATTTCGGACGCGAACTGTTCGTGCAGAAGGTCTGGGACTGGAAGCGGGAATCCGGCGGCGCGATCCAATGGCAGATGCGGGCGCTCGGCGACAGCGTGGACTGGTCGCGGGACCGGTTCACCATGGACGAGGGCCTGTCGCGCGCGGTCCAGACGATCTTCAAGCGCCTCTACGACGCGGGTCTGATCTACCGAGCCGAGCGGCTGGTGAACTGGTCGCCGGAACTGCGTACCGCCATCTCCGATATCGAGGTCAAGTACGAGGATGTCGAGGGCGAACTGGTGTCGCTGCGATACGGCTCGCTCGACGATGCCGAACCGCATGTCGTGGTCGCCACCACCCGGGTGGAGACCATGCTCGGTGACACCGCCGTCGCGGTGCACCCGGAGGACCCCCGGTACCGCGAGCTGATCGGTACCACCCTCGAACATCCGATCACCGGGCGGCAGATACCGATCATCGCCGACGACTACGTGGATCCCGAATTCGGTTCCGGCGCGGTGAAGATCACGCCCGCCCATGACCCGAACGACTTCGAGATGGGCCTGCGGCACAACCTGCCGATGCCCACGATCATGGACGAACGCGGCCGGATCGCCGATACCGGTACCGAATTCGACGGGATGGACCGCTTCGAGGCGCGGGTGAAGATCCGCGAGCGCTTGGCCTCCGAGGGCCGGATCGTCGCCGAGAAACGACCCTACCTGCACAGCGTCGGGCATTCCGAGCGCAGCGGCGAGGCGATCGAGCCGCGGCTGTCCATGCAGTGGTGGGTGAAGGTCGAATCGCTGGCCAAGGCGGCCGGCGACGCGGTCCGCAACGGCGATACCGTCATCCACCCGGCGAGCCAGGAACCGCGCTGGTTCGACTGGGTCGACGATATGCACGACTGGTGTATCTCGCGGCAGCTGTGGTGGGGCCACCGCATTCCCATCTGGTACGGGCCCGAGGGCGAAATCGTGTGCGTCGGCCCCGACGAGCAGGCCCCCGAGGGGTGGGTGCAGGATCCCGACGTCCTGGACACCTGGTTCTCCTCCGGGCTGTGGCCGTTCTCCACGATGGGCTGGCCGGACGCGACTCCGGAGCTGGCGAAGTTCTATCCCACCAGCGTGCTGGTCACCGGGTACGACATCCTGTTCTTCTGGGTGGCCCGGATGATGATGTTCGGCACCTTCGTCGCCGACGACGCCGCGGTGTCCACCGGTAAGGGCGGGGCCTATCAGGTGCCGTTCGAGGATGTGTTCCTGCACGGTCTGATCCGCGACCAGTTCGGCAAGAAGATGTCGAAGTCCCGCGGCAACGGGATCGACCCGCTGGACTGGATCAAGAACTACGGCGCGGACGCGCTGCGCTTCACGCTGGCTCGCGGCGCTCAACCCGGTGGTGACCTCTCGGTCGGTGAACCGCACGCCCTGGCTTCGCGCAGCTTCGTCACCAAGCTGTTCAACGCGACGAAGTTCGCGCTCATGAACGGTGCCCGCCCGGGTACGGTGCCGGCACGGGAGACGCTGACCGACGCCGACCGCTGGATCGTGGACCGGCTCGACGAGGTGCTCGCCGAGGTCGACGCCGCGTTCGACGCCTACGAGTTCGGTAAGGCCTGCGAGGCGCTCTACCACTTCGCGTGGGACGAACTCTGCGACTGGTATCTCGAACTGTCCAAGGTCCAGTTCGCCGAGAGCGAGGAGCGGGCCGAATCCACCCGGGTCGTGCTCGGGTCGGTGCTGGACGCGGTGCTGCGGCTGCTGCACCCGGTGATCCCGTTCGTCACCGAATCGCTGTGGCAGGCGCTGACCGGCGCGGAGTCGGTGGTCGTGGCGGCCTGGCCGCAGCGCACCGGCACGCCCACCGATACCGGGGCGGCGCGGCGGATCGCCGACCTGCAGCGACTGGTCACCGAGATCCGCCGGTTCCGCAGTGATCAGGGGCTCAACGACAAGCAGAAGGTCGCGGCACGGGTGCTCGGCCTGGACGCGGCAGGTCTGGCGCATCTGTATCCGGAGGTGAGCACTCTGGGCCGGCTCACCGAGCCCGGTGTGGATTTCGCGGCGACCGCTTCGGTGGAGGTGCGGCTGGGCGGTACCACGGTCACCGTCGAGGTCGACACCTCGGGCACCGTGGACCTCGCGGCCGAGCGGCGTCGCCTGGAGAAGGACCTGGCGGTCGCGCAGAAGGAACTGGCGGGAACCGAGGCCAAACTCGGTAACGAGGCTTTCCTGGCCAAGGCCCCGGAAGCGGTGGTGGACAAGATCCGGGCCCGGCGCGAGGTCGCCGCGGCAGAGGTGGAGCGGATCGGGGCCCGCCTGGCCGAGCTGAGCGGCAAGTGAGCGCCCACGGCGACGACGGCGAGCCGGAGCCCCGGGACGGGGGCTCGCGCCTGGGTACCGGGCCGTCACCGGTGGATCTGGCGGAGATGGCGCTGGTCGAGGCGGAACTCGACCAGCGCTGGCCGGAAACCAAGATCGAACCCTCGCTCACCCGGATCGCCACGCTGATGGATGTGCTGGGTTCGCCGCAGCGCGGGTTCCCGGCGATCCATGTCGCGGGCACCAACGGTAAGACGTCGGTGACCCGGATGATCGATTCCCTGCTCACCGCCCTGCACCGCCGGACCGGCCGACTCACCAGCCCACATCTGCAGTTGGCCACCGAGCGGATCAGCATCGACAACCGGCCGATCTCCCCGGCCCGCTATGTCGAGCTGTACCGGGAGATGCAGCCCTATATCGAGATGATCGACGCCCAGTCGGCGACCGCGGGCGGCCCGGCCATGAGCAAATTCGAGGTGCTCACCGCCATGGCCTACGCGGCGTTCGCCGAGGCGCCGGTCGACGTCGCGGTCGTGGAGACCGGTATGGGCGGCAGCTGGGACGCCACCAATGTGATCGACGCGCAGGTCGCGGTGATCACCCCCATCGGCCTCGACCACACCGACTACCTGGGTCCGGACCTGACCTCCATCGCCAAGGAGAAGGCCGGGATCATCAAACGCGCCCCGGAGTCGCTGGTCCCCACCGATACGGTCGCGATCATCGCCGAACAGGATCCCGAGGCGCTGGAGGTACTGCTGCGCCGGGCGGTGGAAACCGACGCCGCGGTGGCACGGGCCGGTTCGGAATTCCAGGTGCTGAGCCGGCGGATCGCCGTGGGCGGGCAGCAGCTGGAACTGCAGGGGCTCGGCGGGGTCTACGACGAGATCTTCCTGCCCTTGCACGGCGAGCACCAGGCCCACAACGCGGCGCTCGCGCTGGCCGCGGTAGAGGCGTTCTTCGGTGCCGGCGCGCAGCGGCAACTGGACATCGACGCGGTCCGCGCCGGTTTCGCCGGGGTCACCAGCCCCGGCCGCCTCGAGCGGATGCGCAACGCGCCCACCCTGTTCATCGATGCCGCGCACAACCCGGCCGGTGCGACCGCGCTGGCCGCCACCCTGACCTCCGAGTTCGATTTCCGCAAGCTGGTCGGGGTGGTCGCGGTGCTGGCCGACAAGGACGTCGGCGGTATCCTCACCGCGCTGGAACCGGTTTTCGACGAAATCGTGGTGACCACCAACGGGTCCCCCCGGGCGCTGCCGGTGGATCAGCTCGCCGATCTGGCGGTCCAGCGGTTCGGCGACGAGCGGGTGGTCACCGCGGACTCGCTGCCGGACGCGCTCGAAACCGCCGTCGCGCTCGCGGAGGAGGTCGGGGCGTCCGGTGAGATGGTCTCCGGCGCGGGTGTGGTGGTCACCGGGTCGGTGGTCACCGCCGGTGCGGCGCGCGCCCTGTTCGGGAAGGATCCGGCGTAATGCCGAGGACCGGCCCCCGCCGACGACGAGGAACAGCATGAGTGAGCCCGAAGCGCCGAAGCCCGAGGCGAGGACCCCGGCTCCGCCCGATCCCTGGAAGGGTTTGCGTGGGGTGATGGCGGGCGCCCTGGTACTCGAGGCGATCACGGTGCTGCTGGCGCTGCCGGTGGTCGCCGATATCGCCGGTGGTGTCACCTGGGTATCGGGTACCTATCTGGTGGTACTGGCCCTGGTGATGATCGCCGGTGCGGGTCTACAGCGCCGTTCCTGGGCGGTCCCGTTCAACCTGGGGTTGCAGGTGCTGGTGCTGATCGGCGGGGTCTTCCATCTGTCGATCGCGGTCATCGGCGTGATCTTCCTCGCGGTCTGGGCCTTCATCCTGCTGCTGCGCTCGGATGTGAAGCGGCGGATGGACGAGGGGACATTGCCGAGCCAGCGCACGTCCGGCGGTTCCTGACCGAGTCGGCCGGGCCGTGTACCGATCGTCTGTCCATGTCGGGTCCGACCTGGTGGGCGTATCGCTACCTGCGGGTAGGCCGGAGGTGGACTGCGGTTGGGCCGCGTCCGGCGGCGCCCATTAGGCTGACCGCGTGACAGAGCAGACGTTGATTCTGATCAAACCGGACGGTGTGGCCCGCGGCTACGTCGGCGAAGTACTGAACCGGATCGAGCGCAAGGGTCTCACCATCGCGGCCCTCGAGCTCAAACAGGTGACCGAGGAAGTGGCCGCCGCCCACTACGCCGAGCACGCGGAGAAGCCGTTCTACGGCTCGCTGATCGAGTTCATCACCTCGGGCCCGGTCGTCGCGGCCGTCCTGGAGGGCCCGCGCGCCATCGCCGCCTTCCGGCAGCTGGCCGGCGGGACCGACCCGGTCGAGAAGGCCGCGCCCGGCAGTATCCGTGGCGATCTGGGCCTCGAGACCCAGTACAACCTGGTCCACGGATCGGACTCGCCCGACTCGGCGAAGCGCGAAATCGCCCTCTGGTTCCCCGAATTCCCCCTCTGATCACTGTCCGGTGACGGGCTGACCGGACCCGTGCGAGTGCCTCGCGCAGCGCCATGGCGAACACCTGGCGCACGGTGTGGGATACTGGTACATGGTTGCGCTCCACAGTGGGCACGACCGGATGACACACTGCGGAACGATGCCGCCATCGCTGCCGCGGACGTACAGCCGGATTCATGGGCTGCGTCTGCCCGGCGCGCTGGACGAGCGCTCGGACCGCGGAGTTCAGCCATATGCCAGGCGCCGCGTGGCCAGTTAGCCCGACCGACGTTCGATAGTGGAGATAACCGGGCACGCGGGGCGAGACAATTGACCTCGCGCCAACCGCGCGAGGCGGACGGAAAGCGTCCCCGCGACGGCCGCGTCACTCGATGAGGAACGCGCCCGGGGGCCCGAGGAGACTTCGTGGCCGATCAAGAGCCGCTGGACACAACATCACAGGACGACGATCACTTGCCGGAGCGAATCCGAGTACATGCCCTGGCCAAACGGCTCGGTGTGACCAGTAAGCGCATCCTGGCCAAACTCAGCGAACTCGGGACCGAGGCCCGTAGCCCGCAATCGAGCGTGGACCGGGCCGTCGCGGAGTCGGTGCGCGAATCACTGACCGCTCCGCCCGCACTCGCCCCGGCCGAGCCCGGGCTGTTCGAGCCCACCGGCACCTCGGCGGGTCCGGTCGGCACCGGGGACGCCGCGGCCCCGCCGGCGACCGAGGTCGCCGCGGCTGCTCCGGCCGAGCCGCGGCCGGCCGCCGCCGCGCAGCCGGGTACCGGCTCCGGGCAAATCCCTGGCATCGGCGCCGAACCGGTTGCGGCCGGTGCCGCCGAGCAGACGCCCCAACCAACGGCCGAACCCGGCGCCGGAGCGCAACCGGCGACTGCCGCCGATTCCGGGAATCCCGCCACCGAAGCTGGCTCGTCCGCCGACGAGACCGATACGACGGAGTTGTCGGCCTCGGCCGAGATCTCCGCAGCCGCGGGCGACGCCGCCGCGAGTGGCACCCCGGCCGCGCCGGTGACCCCGCCGCCCGCATTCACAGCCGTGGTCGGTCTGTTCGCCAGCCCGGTGCCCGAGGAGCCCGCCTCGGCCGAACCGATCGTGTTCGAATCAGCGGTCGTCGCGGCCCCGCTGTTTCTCTCCCCGGACGCCGCGGCGGCCGAACAACCGCGCCGCCGCCGTAAACCCGAACCCGAACCCGAACCCGAACCCGACTCCGGCGCCGAGGCCGATTCGGACGCCGAGACCGGCGCCGATTCCGAGGACCGCTCCGAGCAGGGCGACTCCGACGACCAGCCGCGGCGCCGCCGTCGCGGCCGGCGCGGACGCGGACGCGGACGGGGCGAGCAGGCCACCGATTCCGAGGACGTCGATTCCGAGGACGACGCGGGTGCCGACGCCGAGCAGGCCACCGATACCGACGACAGGACCGCCGAGCCCGGCGAGACCGACGAGTCCGAGGCCGACGAGTCCGGCGATGGGGGCGAGGACTCGGAGAGCGGGTCCAGCCGCCGTCGCCGGCGCCGTCGCCGCCGCAAGGTCGCCGGTGAAGCCGGCGACAGCGAACCGGCCGATGACGATCCGCCCAATACGGTCGTGCACGAGCGGGAACCGCGGAACAAGACCCGTACCCGCGCCACCGTCGACGAAGTGCAGGGCATCACCGGGTCCACCAGGCTCGAGGCCAAACGGCAGCGCCGGCGCGACGGTCGTGAGGCCGGTCGCCGCCGACCGCCGATCCTCACCGAATCGGAGTTCCTGGCCCGGCGGGAGGCCGTGGACCGGGTGATGGTCGTGCGGGAGAAGGAGTTCCCGGGCCATCCGTCCGCCACCCAGGTGGCCGTGCTCGAGGACAACATCCTGGTCGAGCATTTCGTCACCAGCACCGGATCGGCGTCCATGGTGGGCAATGTCTACCTGGGCAAGGTGCAGAACGTGCTGCCCAGCATGGAGGCCGCGTTCGTCGATATCGGCCGGGGCCGCAACGGCGTGCTATACGCGGGCGAGGTCAATTGGGAGGCCGCCGGGCTCGGCGGTAAGGAACGCAAGATCGAGCAGGCGCTCAAACCCGGCGACCAGGTGCTGGTCCAGGTGAGCAAGGACCCGGTCGGCCACAAGGGTGCCCGGCTGACCACCCAGATCAGCTTGGCCGGCCGCTTCCTGGTGTACGTGCCCGGCGGTACCTCCACCGGGATCAGTCGCAAACTGCCCGATACCGAGCGCAAACGGCTCAAGGAGATCCTGCGCGAGATCGTCCCGGCCGACGCCGGCGTCATCATCCGGACCGCCTCCGAGGGTGTCAGCGAGGCCGAACTCACCCGCGATGTGGAACGCCTGCAGACGGCATGGCGCAAGATCACCGCGGCCGCCGACAACGAGTCGAACGCACCGAAAACCCTTTACGAGGAGCCGGACCTGCTCGTCAAGGTTGTGCGCGATCTGTTCAACGAGGACTTCTCGAAGCTGGTGATCGAGGGCGAGCGCTCCTGGAACACCGTCGAGAACTACATCGGCACCGTCGCACCCGATCTACTCGCCCGGGTCTGTCGGCACGAGAACAACGGCGTCGACGTCTTCGAGACCTACCGCATCGACGAGCAGCTGGCCAAGGCTCTCGACCGCAAGGTGTGGCTGCCCTCGGGCGGCACCCTCGTGATCGACCGCACCGAGGCGATGACGGTGATCGACGTCAATACCGGTAAGTTCACCGGCTCCGGCGGCGGCAACCTGGAGGAGACGGTCACCCGGAACAACCTGGAGGCGGCCGAGGAGATCGTGCGGCAGATGCGGCTGCGCGATATCGGCGGCATGATCGTGGTCGACTTCATCGATATGGTTCTCGAGTCCAATCGCGACCTGGTGCTGCGCCGTCTCACCGAGGCCCTGGGCCGGGACCGCACGCGCCACCAGGTCTCCGAGGTGACCTCGCTGGGCCTGGTCCAGATGACTCGTAAGAAGCTCGGTACCGGATTGGTGGAGGCGTTCTCCAGCACCTGCGAGCATTGCCACGGCCGCGGCATCCTGGTGCACAGCTACCCGGTGGAGCCGTCGGGTTCCGACGAAGGCGGGGCCGGCCGCGGCCGGGAGTCGGGTTCGCGGCGCCGTCGCAATCGGGACAAGGCCGCCGCGACGCCCCCGGCGCCGCAGCCGTCCACCCCGGAACTGCCGGAAGAGGACGCGGCGGCCAAGCGGGCGCATCCCGTGGCACTGGCCATGGCCGCCCACCATCCGGACACCGATCAGGGTGAGCCCGCGGAGGCCACGAAGGAATCGACCGAACAGGCCGCGCCGCAGGCCGGGGAGCCCGCTACCGTGGGTGGACCCGGCGGTTCCGGTGCGGCGCCGGAAGCGGTTGCGGCCGGTACCGGTGAAGAGGGCGCGGCCGTGGCCGAACCGCGGCGCCGCCGCACCCGCGTCCGCCGGTCGGCCGGAGCCGCCGGTACCCCGGCACAGACGCCGGCCGCGGCACTGAACGGCAGCGGTACGGCCACCGAACCCGGGGGCACCGAACCGGCGGCCACCGAAGCCACCGCGCCCGAACAGGTTGCTTCCGAACCCGCGCCCACCGAAGCCACGGCTGCCGAACAGGTCGCCTCGGCACCGGCGGCGGCCGAGGCCACGGCAACCGAGCGGGTCCCCTCCGAGGCTGTTGCGGCCGAAGCGGCTGCCACCGAACCGGACGCGGCCGCGGCGAGCGGAACTCATGCGCCGGAGCCGGAGACTCCACAGGAAACCCCGGTCGGTGCCGACACCGAGGAGGCTTCCCCCGTGGCGGCCACCGCGACCCCCGCCGCGGACCGCAACGGTACGGCCGCTACGGCCAACGGTGCGGCTCATGCGGCGGAGTCCGCCCCCGCCCCCGCTCCGGCGGCGGCTCCGGAACCCGCCGCGGCGAGCCCCGCCGGTGACGGGGGCACGGAAACCCGCAGCAGGCGGCGCCGGGTCGCACGCTCGACCTCCGCGCCGGCCGCGGACAGTACGGGCGCGGTATTCGTCCTGTCCGCCGCCGAGCAGCCCGCCGCCCCGGTGACCGATTTCACGGCCGAGCCGCCGGAGGTCGAGGTGCCGGTTCGCCGGGCCCGCCGCCGGGCCGCGGGTCGTCCATCCGGACCGCCGGTCGACGAACAGAACTGAGTCACCGTGCCGGGTGCCCGGCCCGCGATTCGCGGGCCGGGCACCCGCGCGTGGGTCCGGCCGGGGTTGTGGTATCCGAACGGTGGCCGTCCCGGCACACCGCTTTCCGCATCGCGGCGGGTCCGCCGGGGTGTGCGGCGGGGACCGGTTTGGTCGCATGTACCGGCATCCTGTAACCTTGGCAGTCGCTGCCCGGTGACAGCATGTGCTGTTCCGTGGCCGGTTCCCGATACCGAGAGCCACCAGTAGCCGAGGCGGCGGATTACCAGACCAGTCGTGCGGTGGACCCCGGTGCGAAACCGAGGTACGACCGTGTGAACGAGTGCCGAGCACTAGAGGAAGAAGGGCAGCCGACCGATGGCAACGTACGCGATCGTCAAGACCGGCGGAAAGCAGTACAAGGTCGCGGTCGGTGACCTGGTGAAGGTCGAGAAGATCGAGGGTGCGCCGGGCACCTCCGTGGCACTGTCGCCGGTGCTCGTCGTCGATGGCGCCGAGCTCACCACCGCAGCCGACGCGCTCGCGAAGGTTTCGGTGTCGGCCGAGGTGGTCGAGCAGACCAAGGGCCCGAAGATCCGCATCCACAAGTTCAAGAACAAGACCGGCTACCACAAGCGCCAGGGACACCGTCAGCCGCTGACGGTCCTGAAGGTCACCGGCATCAAGTAACCACCCCGCAGGGCCGCGCAGGCCCGCGCTGAAGGAGTATCAGCAATGGCACATAAGAAGGGCGCATCCAGCTCCCGGAACGGCCGCGATTCCAATGCCAAGCGGCTCGGCGTGAAGCGTTTCGGCGGGCAGACGGTAAAGGCCGGCGAAATCCTGGTGCGGCAGCGTGGCACCCACTTCCACCCCGGCGTCAATGTCGGCCGTGGCGGGGACGACACCCTGTTCGCGCTCGAGGCGGGTGCCGTCGAGTTCGGCAGCAAGCGGGGTCGCAAGACCGTCAACATCGTGGTCCCGGAGCCGGTCGAAGCCTGACCGGCTGACGACTCCACCACAGCGAGCGGGTCAGGGTGACAAACCCTCGGCCCGCTTTTCGCGTTTCCACCCCCGGTGCCGCCGCCCCGACCGGGCCACGGTCCCGTTTCCGGTGCTGCGCCTTCCCGAATCATGGAACGCACCGCCCGCCCACCCCCTGAACACAGTGTTCATCCCACCCCCGAACACCGTGTCCATCCCACCCCTGATCCCCTGAGGAGGATGATCCGGCCATGGCCAAGTTCATCGACCGTGTCGTTCTTCATGTCCGTGCCGGTAAAGGCGGGCACGGCTGCGCGTCGGTGCACCGGGAGAAGTTCAAACCGCTGGGCGGACCCGACGGCGGTAACGGAGGCAACGGCGGGGATGTGATTCTCGAGGTGGACGCCAATGTGCACACCCTGCTGGACTTCCATTTCCATCCGCACGCCAAGGCCGGTAACGGCAAACCGGGCGAGGGCGGTAACCGGGACGGGAAGAAGGGCGGGGAGCTGCTGCTGAAGGTCCCGGACGGAACCGTCGTGCTGGACGCCGACGGGGAGGTTCTGATCGACCTGGTCGGGCCCGGTAACCGGTTCGTCGTCGCCAAGGGCGGCCGGGGCGGTTTGGGTAATGCGGCCCTGGTGTCCCGGGCCCGGAAGGCACCCGGTTTCGCGCTGCTCGGCGAGGAGGGGGAGGCACACGATGTGGTCCTCGAACTCAAGTCCGTCGCCGATGTGGGTCTGGTCGGGTTTCCGTCCGCGGGGAAGTCGTCGCTGGTCTCGGTCCTGTCCGCCGCCAAACCGAAGATCGCCGACTACCCCTTCACCACGCTGGTGCCCAATCTCGGCGTGGTGAACGCCGGCGATACGACGTTCACGATCGCCGACGTCCCGGGACTGATCCCCGGCGCCAGTGAGGGCCGCGGTCTCGGCCTGGACTTCCTCCGGCACCTGGAACGTTGCGCGGTACTGGCGCACGTGGTCGATCTGGCGACGCTGGAACCCGGCCGCGATCCACTCTCCGATATCGACGCTCTCGAAGCCGAGCTCGCCGCCTACAAACCCGCCCTGCGCGGTGACGTGAGCCTCGGCGATCTCGCGGACCGGCCGCGGGTGGTGATCCTGAACAAGGTCGACGTGCCCGAGGCGGAAGATCTCGCGGATCTGGTCACGCCCGAACTGCAGGAGCGGGGCTGGCCGGTGTTCCGGATCTCGGCGGTCGCCCATTCCGGTCTGCGGCAGCTGACCTTCGCACTCGCCGAAATGGTGCAGGCCTACCGCGACGCCCACCCCGCGGCCGCCCCGAAGCGGCCGGTGATCCGCCCGGTCCCGGTGGACGATTCCGGGTTCACCGTGCGCGCCGACCCGGACGAGCCGGGCGGGTTCATCGTGCGCGGCACCCGGCCCGAACGCTGGGTGCGCCAGACCCAGTTCGACAACGACGAGGCCGTCGGTTATCTCGCCGACCGCCTGGCGCGGCTCGGGGTGGAGGACGAACTGGTGCGGCTGGGTGCGGAGCCGGGTGCGCCGGTGACCATCGGCGAGGTGACTTTCGACTGGGAACCGATGATCGCCGCGGGCACCGATATGGTCCCGACCGGCCGCGGTACCGATATCCGGCTCGAACAGACCGATCGGGTCAGTGCGGCCGAACGTAAGCACGCGTCGCGGGTGCGGCGCGGTCTGGTGGATGACGAAGGCGAGGAGTAGGCAGGTGAACCAGGGCGACCACGGAGCAGGGGCACGGCCGTGACCCAGGTTTCGTCCGAACTCAGTGATGCCCGGCGGGCGATCGCCGGGGCCCGGCGGGTGGTGGTGAAGATCGGCTCGTCCGCGCTCACCAGCCTGACCGGCGGACTCGATATCGCCCGGCTGGACCGGCTCGCCGATGCCATCGAGGCCCGGATGCGGGCCGGTTCCGATGTGGTCGTCGTATCGTCCGGGGCGATCGGTGCGGGCCTGGCGCCGCTCGGCTTGAGCAGGCGACCCCGTGACCTCGCGACCAAACAGGCCGCGGCCAGTGTCGGCCAGCTCGCGCTGGTCCATGCCTGGGGTACCTCGTTCGCCCGGTACGACCGCACCGTCGGTCAGATCCTGCTCAGCGCCGACGATTTCGCCCGCCGGGAACATCACCGCAATGCACAACGCACTTTGGACCGGCTGCGCTCGCTGGGCGCGGTAGCGGTGGTGAACGAGAACGATACCGTCGCCACGGAGGAGATCCGGTTCGGTGACAACGACCGGCTGGCCGCGCTGGTGGCCCATCTGGTGGGTGCCGACGCGTTGTTCCTGCTCTCCGATGTGGCCGGGCTCTACGACGGTGATCCGCGCAAGGGCGACGCGAATTTCATCGGTGAGGTGCGCACCAGTGCCGATCTCGACGGCGTGATCGCCGGGAGCGGCGGCGTACTCGGCACCGGCGGGATGGCCTCGAAACTGTCGGCCGCGCGGCTGGCCGCCGACGCCGGCGTCCCGGTGCTGCTGGCCGCGGCCGCCGAGGCCGCCGAAGCGCTCGGGACCGGTACGGTCGGCACCGCCTTCGCCGCCCGGCCGGTGCGGTTGTCGGCGCGCCGGTTCTGGGTCCGGCACGCCGCCGACAGCCGAGGCACGATCCTCATCGATTCCGGAGCGGTCGAGGCGGTGGCCAATGCCCGGCGCTCGCTGCTCGCTGCCGGGATCGTCGGGGTCCGCGGCCGTTTCCACGGCGGCGACGTGGTGGATCTCGTGGGCCCGGATCGCACGGTCGTGGCGCGGGGAGTCGTGGAATACGATGCCGCCGAACTGGCGACGGTGCTCGGTCGTTCGACCCGGGAACTTCCCGACGGTATGCAGCGCCCGGTGATCCACGCCGACGACCTGGTTCGCGTCTGACCGCCGGGACGGCCTCGCCGATGCGGGCCCGGTCGCCGGGTCAGGCGATACGGCCCAGATGATCGGCTGTGCGAGTGGTTTCCGGTAATCGGTAGCGCGGGGCCAGCCGCAGCACCAGCGCGCAGGCGGAGTCGAGGGTGAAGCGATGTCCGACCGAGACGAACAACGGTTTGACTCCGGGTTGGGTGCGCAGGGCACGGCCGACTGTTTCCCCGTCCACGGTGACCGGGCTCCAATCACCGCGGACCGGGCCGGGCTCCTGATATTCGCCGGAGGATTTCTTCGCGACACCGATACTCGGCAGATCGGTGAGTACACCCAGATGCGCGGCGAGACCGAAGCGGCGGGGATGGGCCAGGCCGTGACCGTCGCAGACGAGCACATCGGGCTCCACGCGCAGGGCTTCGAGCGCGCGGGTCAGCGGCGGTATCTCGCGGAATGCGAAAAGACCCGAAATATAGGGGAACTCGACACGCTCCCGGACGACCGCCTGATCCACCACGGCCAGCGAATCCATTTCCAGCACCGTGACCACGCCTATCGCGATATCGGGATCGCGATAGGCGACGTCCAGTCCGGCGGCGTGCCGGATCGGGCCGTGTTCATCGCCCACCCGTACCCGGTCCCGCAGTCGCCGCTGCACGGCGACGGCCTCCTCCGCACTGACCGCCCATTCGTGCATCTGCCGGACCCGCACCATGCCGGAAGCCTATCCGGCCCCGGCGCTAGAGCTGCGCGAGGAACCGGTCCACGCGGGCCGCGATCTGCTCCGGCGCCTCGCCGTTGATGGCATGCGAACGGCCCGCCCACACCTCGACCTGGGCCCCGGGGACCTGCCGGGCGCGTGCCGCGGCGCGCTCGGGGTTGTGGATGATGCTGTTACCCGCCAGGATCACCAACAGCGGGATTCCGATGGCGCGCAGTTGTTCGGTGGTCAGCTGTCGCGGTTGGGTGGCTCGCTGGACGAAATCCCGCATCCCCGAGGCGATCAGACGTGCCTCGGGAACCGAGTCGTCGGCCTGCACGCCACCGGAGATCCAGCTCAGCAGCCACTGCCGCACCTTCGATGGCAGGCCCGGCACGACACTGCCCAGCGAGATCACGATCATCTTCCAGGTGATCGGGGCGAAGGTGACGGCCGGATCGAGCAGGACCGCCGAGGCCACTCGCTGCGGCCGGTGCACGACGGTCTGGGCGGCCAGCCACCCGCCGATGCTCACCCCGAGCAGATGGACCCGTTCGGCGCCGAGTTGCTCGATGGCCTCGTCCAGCCAGGCGGCCTGGTCCTGCGGGCCGGTGAGAGGCGCGGTCTGCGCGGTGGCGCCCGGTTCGCCGAGACTGTCCAGTGACCAGACGGTGCGCTGCGCGGTCAAGCTCTCGATATTGGCGCGCCACATGGGAGTCGATGCCTGCCGGCCCGAGAGCAGCACTATCGGTTCGGCGGTGCGCGGCCCGAAACGATAGGCGGTGACCCGGCCGAACGCGGTGGTCAGTACCCGGGTCTCGTCGGGGACGGGCAGCGTCGCCATTCCGTCGCGATAGGCGGCGACGAAACGTGCGCGGGCGGCCGCGTCGGCGAAATGGCCGAGGCCCTCGGGTTGTGGTGCGATGGGAGCGTTTTCGGGGAGGACACTGGTCACCGCCCCGAGACTACCGGCGGCCCCGGTGCGGCGATCGGCGCGCTCGGGCACCGAACTCGGGACCTACCGCGTAGGTGCGCAACCGTTCGGCGGCCCGTTCGTCGGCGAGTTCGACACGCAGGTGGGGGTTCTCGTGGTAGAAGCGGATCAGCCAGTACGTGGCCGCCGACCCGATCGAGAGTTTCTCCGCGTGGATACGTTTCGTGACCCGGCGACCGGGTTTGCGGCCGGGGCGGGAGAGCCGGATGGTGCCCTTGGAATTGTTGCGCGAGACCACATCGATCTGCTCGACGGAGGTCCAGCTCACCATGTTCGCGACCGAGGTCTTGGTGGGCAGCACGATATGCATCGGTGTCAGTACCAGCCGGCGCATCTCCGGTCGCCGTGCGTAGACACAGAGATAGAGCAGGACCAGTACGGCAGCGATGAGAGCCACCCACGCTGGAATCGGCGGGTGCGGGTTCAGGCTTAGTGTGCCGGTCCAGGTGCCGATACCGAAGATCGCGCACAGTGCCGCCAGGCCGAGGAAACAGACCACCAGGGCGACCTCGTAACCGAGGGATCGGCGAATCACCAGCGTGTCCTGATCATTGGCGAATCGCGCGCCTTCGATCCGGATCCGGGAGCGGCCACGCGAGGTCGCCGAGAGCATCGGCAGGTAGGAGGCGACCCAGGCGGCGGCCGCGATATGGATCGCCGGCTGTAACGGTTGCCCGGAGTCCAGCGCGAGCGCGGCCTGTGCCAGCAGGAATGTGGCGAGAACGGCTACGAGGAACACCGCCGGATAGGTCCAGCCGTTCAGATTGCCCCACAGTTGCGGCGGGGGCGGGAAATAGTCCCGGTCCGGGGCCGGTCGCGGATCGGCCACCGCGTCCGGCCCCGCAACGGCCTTCGGCTTCTCGGGGGATACGGTGTGCGGCTGGCGTGTCATCGGTACTACCTGTACTTCAGATTCGATCGGGTGCCTGCGATGATATCGGCAATCGAAGGGCAACTGCCCCGTGCACTGTGTCGTCTGTGCGCCACCGTCAGCAGCAGCCACGGACACGCACTCGCGTCTTGCGCTTCTGTGTTCGCGCGGTGGGAGATTCGACGGTGGCCGCGACGAGCGACGGTGGGAACCGGTTCGGTGACCCGGCTTCACCGGGTGGCTCCTGCGGCGCGGCGATAGCGGACAACGGGCACACCGTCGTCGACCGTGATGGTCGCGGCCACACCGTAGACGTCGCGCACGAGGCGTTCGGTCAGCGTTTCGGCGGGAGTGCCGTGCGCGGCGATCCGGCCCCGGTCCAGTACCAGCAGGTAGTCGCAGAACATCGCGGCGAGATTGAGATCGTGCAGGGCGACGACCGTGGTGAGCGGCAAGCGCGTGACCAGATCGAGGATATCGAGCTGATGGGCGATATCGAGGTGATTGGTCGGTTCGTCGAGCAGCAGTTCACCGGGCTCCTGGGCAAGCGCCCGGGCGATCTGGGTGCGCTGCCGTTCGCCACCGGAGAGGGTGCTCCAGTAGCGGTGTGCGTGGCCGGTGAGTCCGGTGTCGCGCAGCGCCCGGTCGATAGCCGGCTCCTCGTCGCCGTCCTGGCCGAACAGGTCGCGGTGCGGAATGCGCCCGAGCCGCACCACATCCCGCACGGTGATATCGACTTCGGTGTGGGCGTGCTGCCCGACCATGGCGATCCGGCGGGCCAGCGGGCGGCGGCCGAGGCGGTGCAGCGGAGTTCCGTCCAGGGTGACGCTGCCGTGATCCGGCCGGGAGACACCGGCCAGCAGGCGCAGCAGCGACGATTTGCCGGAACCATTCGGTCCCAGCAGACCCACTGTCTGCCCGGGTTCCGGGCGGACGGTCACCGCGTCGACGACGAGGTTGCCGCCTCGGGTCCAGGACAGATCCTGTGCGTGCAGTGTCATCGCGCGCTCCACGGCCGCGGGATCGGGTCCTCGGCCACCCGGCCGGTCACGGCGCGCTCCGGGTGCGGAACAGCAGAAGAGCGAAAGCGGGGACACCGATCAGTGCCGTGACGACACCGACCGGGACCTCCTGGGGCGCGAACACCGTCCGGGCGAGCGCGTCGACCCAGACCAGCAGGATCGCCCCCAGCACCGCGGACACCGGGATCAGCCGGCTGTGCCGGGGCCCGATGAGGAAACGCGCCGCGTGCGGTAGCACCAGGCCGATGAAACCGATCGCTCCGGCCGCGCTGACCAGTACCGCGGTCATCAGCGCGGTGATCACTAGCAGGAGCAGCCGGGTCCGGCCGACCGCGACGCCCAGGGTCGCCGCGGTCGACGAACCGAAGGTGAACGCGTCCAGTGCGGAGGCGTACCACCGGCACAGCGCCAGCCCGACAGCGCAGACGGCCGCGGTTGTGCCCACATCGGTCCAGCCGGCGCCCGCGAGTGAACCCAGCAACCAGAACAGGATGCCGCGGGTACGTTCGGCGTCGGCCGAGGACAGTACGACGAACGAGGTGAGCGCGGAGAACAGCTGAGTTCCGGCGACCCCCGCCAGGATCACCTTCGCGGTGCCGCCCCCGGCTCCCGCGGCCAGTACCAGCACCAGCCCGAACGATACGAGCGCACCGAGGAAAGCGCCGGTGGACAAGGAGATCAGACCGCCGCCCACCCCCAGCACCGCCACCAGAACCGCACCCGTCGAGGCGCCGGAGGAGATCCCGAGCACGAACGGATCGGCGAGTGGATTGCGCAACAGCGACTGCATGACCACCCCGCACACCGCCAGCCCGGCACCGCAGACCGCGGCGAGCAGGGTGCGCGGCAGCCGCAACTGCCAGACGATGCCTTCGCGGATCGGGGAGACGACAGCCGTGCCGAGACCGAGTTTCTCGAACAGCACGGCATAGACCTCGCCGACCGACAGCTCGGCCGGACCGATCGTGATGGTGAAGGCCATCGAGACGACCAGCACCGCCGCCCCGAACACCACCAGCGCCGCCGTGGCGGGCGCGCGGGCGAGCCGGACGGTGGTGCTCGGTGCCGCGGACCTCACGAACCGTAACCCCACCGCTCCAGGGCGTCGGCGACCTTCTCGATCCCGTCGACCGTCCGGATCGAGGGGTTCAAATCGGCGCCGTTGACCACGATGTAACGCCGCTCGCGGACCGCGGTCAGCTTCGCCGTCACCGGATTCGATTCCAGGAACGCGATCTTGCTGTCCAGGGCGTCTCCGGCGAGGCTGCGCCGGCTCAGGTCGGCCAGGACCAGGGCGGTGGGGTCGCGGTCGAGCAGGGTCTCCCAGCTGACCTGCGGCCATTCGTCGGTGGTGTCGTCGAATACATTCTTCGCGCCCACCGCGTCGGTGATGATCCCGGACGAACCACAGCAGCCCGCGACGTAGGGCGTGGAGGTGTCGGCGAACCAGTAGGCCAGTGAGACCCGCTGTGCGGCGATCCGCCCGGACGCGGCCGCGTAGCGGTCGCGCAGTTCGGTCACCAGCCGCTCACCGCGGTCCGCGACATCGAAGACGGCGGCCAGGTCGCGGATCTCCCGGTACACCGAGTCCATGGTCAGCGGTTCGGTGCGGGCGCCGTCGGCGTTGACGCTGATATCGGTTTTGCCGTCGCAGTCGGTCGGCGAGAGGTAGGTGGGGACGCCCAGCTCGGTGAACTGCCGTCGCTCGGCCGCCCCGCCGGGACCGAGGGTGCCGCCGAAGGACGCGGCGACGAAATCCGGTTCCTTGTCCAGTACGACCTCGAAAGAGGGCTTGTTGTCGGCCAGTCGCGGCACCCGCGCATTGTCGGCGGCCAGGTTGTCCCGTACCGGATCGGTCCAGGTGGCGGTGCCGGCCATGCGATCGGCCAGGCCGAGTGACAGCAGGATCTCCGCCGACCCCTGATTGAGCGCGACCGCCCGCTGCGGCGGCGCCGCCACGGTGACCTCGACGCCGCAGTTCTCGATCGTCATCGGATAGCCGGCGGCGGACCCGGCGGCCGGACCGGCCGAGTCGGGCGCACCGGCACATCCGGCCAGCAGGAGGGTGGATACCACGGCGGTGACCGCCAGGGAAAAGGACCGCGTCACGGCGTGGACTCCTTGCGTCTGGGCCTGTGCGCGAGGCCGGGAACCGAGCTCGGCGGATGAGTGATCGGACTCCACCACGCGGGTGTCACCGTTGCGCGCCAGTCCCGGATTTCCACCGGGTTCCCTCATCACGCCGCGACCGCAGTGCGGCCGCCGACCATGCTATCCGACAGTGAACTGGACGTTCGACCCGCTCGAACCGGCGGACCGGCCGCGGGCGAACGCGACGGCGATTTCCTGCCAGCGCGCACCGCATGTCCTCCCCGATGCTCATAGGGCACGAACGGAAATCACGGAAGGAACGACATGACGGAGAAGATCGTGGTGGTCACCGGGGCGACCCGCGGAATCGGACGCGCCACCGCGACGGTGTTCGCCCGCGCGGGCTACCGGGTGATCGTCACCGGGCGCCGCGCCCCGGCGGTGGAAGCCGTGGTGGGCGAACTGCGGTCGGTGGGAGCGGCGGCCGAGGGGGAAATCCTCGACGTGTGCTCGGTGGACAGCGCGCGGTGCCTGCACGATTCCCTCGCCGAACGGCACGACCACATCGATGTGCTGGTGAACAATGCCGGCATCCTGCCCGAGGCCACTGCGACGGGCACGGTGAACTTCGCCCATCCCGGCGCCTTCACCGAGACATTGATGACCAACACCTTCGGTCCCGTCAATGTGATCGAAGCGCTGCTGCCGCTGGTGCGCCGCGCACCGGCCGGGCGGATCGTCAACATTTCCACCGAGACGGGCTCGCTCACCGAGCAGCGGAACCCGGAGTCGGCGTACTACTCGATGGTGGTCCCGGGTTACCAGGCGTCGAAGGCGGCATTGAACAGCATCACGATCGGCCTGGCGAAATCGCTGGCCGATACCGCTGTCCGGGTGATCTCGGTATGCCCCGGTTTCGTGGCGACCGAATTGGCTCCCGCGGCGGCCGACGCGCCGACGACGCCGGAGCAGGCCGCCCAGGTCGTCCTCGCGGCGGCGGAAGCGCCGGAGGCGTCGACCGACGGTTCCTTCGTCGGCGCGCAGGGGGCCATCGCCTGGTAGCGGAGCCGGGGCTCGGGTGTGCGGTGTCCACACCGGACACCGCACCCGATTCCCGCAATCGACCTGCACAGCGCGATTGCGCGGACGAGACCGGCCGGCGTCCGTGTACAGCCGGTCTCCTGCCGTCGGCGGGGTGATGCCCGGTCCGCTCCGGTTCGGGCACCCGTCCGCGTTCCGGATGCCGGTGTCAGGGTGGAGTTTTCAGTGCTGTTTCCGCCCGGCGGCCGTGATCGACGCCGCGGCATACCGCACGAACGCCGCGACCTCGTCACGCCGGCCGGCCCAATCATCCACCGCCGTACCCAGATAGCCGTCGCGCGCGCGGCGCAGCAGCGCGGCGTGGGCGGCCGGGGCGCGGGCGGCGAGACGCTGCGCCGCTTCGGCTTTGGAGACCACCGCCCCGGTCTGCGCGGTGACCCACATCCGGGCCAATGTCAGGACGGTATTGCGCTCGTCACCGTCCACGCCGGCGATCAAGGCGGGCAGACTCTCCGTGATCGCGCGGACCAGATCCTGCGGCGGTACCGGCTCCAGTAACCGGTCGGCGGGCGGTCCGGCCAACGCCACCGACGAGTCGCGGACCATGCCGAGCAGGATGGCCAGATCGGGGTCGGGCGCGGGCGGCTCGACCGCACCGCGCTCGAACTCCGCCCGCAACCATTCGCCGTACACGAACTCGCCGCGCGGCGGGAAGCGCCACGGCACCACGGCCTCGCGCGCCACCACCGTCAGCTCCACCGGCCGGGCCTCGCCCGTGCGGGGCCACCGCCCCGACTGCCGGAGCAGTCTCTCGGACAGACGCGCACGCAGTTCGTCATCGAGGGTCGCGGCGGTGACAGCCAGGAAATCGAGGTCGCTGTCGTACTGCAGACCGCTGGTCACCGCGGACCCGTACAGGTACAGACCGAGCAGGTCGGCACCGAGCAGATCGGTGACGATTCGCGTGATCGGCGCGGTCACCGCGGCGAGATCGGCGGCTGGAGTGGGCACGGATCCACGATAGGCAATGGGGTACCGGCAGCGTCCGGGCATTCGGTCGGGGCCGAGGTATCGCACTTCGACGACAGGGCCCGCCACCGAGTACTTTGTACTCCGCGAGGCCCCTAGGTGGTGCGCGACGTCGTGCGTAGGGAGGACAGCGGAATCGGGGTTGTCACGGAGGTGCCCGGCCGGGCAGGTGGTCTAGGTTCGAGTGGAGGTCCGGCTCGGGCCGGTCGGGGTGGGTCGTCGGACAAATCGGGACAGCGAGGTCGTGGTATGGGTGCGGTTAGGACGGTCACCGGTTCCGAGCGAGAGCTGTCCGGACCCGAGGACCCGCAGCCGGTGCGGTGGTCGTGGCCCGCGCGGGTGGCGTTCCGGTTCGGAGTCGTCTACAGCGTGATCTTCTGCGTGATGATCGGGCAGATACTGTTCGTGTTCGCGGGGTTCACCCACAAGTTCCTACCCGATACCGCACCGATGTGGCCGCTGCTGGCGGCGGAGTCGGTGCTGAAGTGGGTGGGACAGACGGTTTTCGGTATCGATGTGCAGTTCCACCGCTACTCCGGCAGCGGCGACCAGGCCATCATCTGGGTGATGGTGTTCACCGCGCTGGTGGTAGCGGCCGTGGCGGCGGTGCTGTGGTCGGTGCTCGACCGGCGGCGCCTCGCGTACCCGCGGGCCGGCGCGTGGTTCCTGACGATCCTGCGGTTTTGTATCGCCGGGCAGATGCTGTTCTACGGTATCGCCAAGGCGGTGCCGACCCAGATGCCGCCGCCGCCGTTCTCGGCGCTCATCCAGCCCTACGGTCAGCTCACCCCGATGGCGGTGCTGTGGCTGCAGGTGGGTAGCGCGCCGGTGTACGAGATCCTGCTCGGGGTCGCGGAACTGATCGGTGGCCTGCTGCTGCTGGTACCGCGCACGGCCACCCTCGGCGCGATGCTGAGTGTGGTGAGCATGGCGCAGGTGTTCGTGCTGAACATGACCTTCGATGTGCCGGTCAAGATCCTGTCGTTCCACCTGCTGGTCTTCTCGCTGGTCCTGCTCGCCCCGCAGGCCCGCCGATTCGCGGATTTCTTCCTGCTCGCCCGCCGTGCCGATCCCGCCCTGCAGCCACCCTTGTTCACGAGCCCGCGCGCTATACGGATCGCCGGGTTCGCCCAGGCGGCGCTCGGTATCTGGCTGGTTGTCGGAGTAGCGGTGCTCGGCTGGTCCAGCTGGCGGGATTACGGCGGCGGTGCGCCCGAGCCCGAGCTGTACGGGCTGTGGGAGGTGACCGAGTTCCGGATGGACGGCCGGCCGGTACCCCCGCTGCTCACCGATCCGGACCGCTGGCAGCGGCTGGTGATCGAAGCCGAGGGCGTGGTGTCGTGGCAGCGGATGGACGGGGCGTTGGTGACGGTGCCCGCACAGATCGACGGGACCGCGCACACTCTCACGGTTGTCGCTCCGGCGGGTACCGACCCGGCGAGCATGCCGACCGCCGACTTCGTCTATGTCCGTCCGGAATCCGGCGTCCTGCGCCTGGACGGAGAGCTGGACGGCCGGCCGGTGACCATCGCGCTACGAGCGGCCGACCCCGATGCCTTCCCCCTGAACGGTCCGCGGTTCCACTGGGTGCAGGACTATCCCGCTCAGTAGCGCACCCCGGGTCCGCCTCAGGATTGTGGCGGAATGACTCCGGGCTGGTCGGGGGCGCGCTGTCCGGGTACCGGTCCGGTGATACCGGGCTGCCCGGCCGGATCGGAGAGCGGTACCGCGGTCGGATTCGGCGGCGCGGGGGGCTCCGGCTCGGCCGGATCCGCGGGAGCGGGCGGTTGTTCGGCGGCGGGGGGTTGGACGGGTGGTGCCGGGGGTGGCGGCGGTGCGGTACCCCCGGGAGTGGACTCCGCGGGGGGCGCCGAGCCGTCGGTCGGCTGCGGAACCTCGGGTGCCGATGGCCGCGGGGCTCCGCCGCCGGGTTCGGGAGACGGCGCGGGGGTGCCCTCCGGAACTGCGGGTCCCTCCGGCGTGGGGGCCGCCGGGGCCGAACCGCTCAGCGGCACCGGCGCCGGCTCGGCGGTGCCCCCGGACTCGGTGGCCTCGCCGCTGGGTGCGGGGGGATCTTCCACAGCCGGTGCCGACTCCACGCCGACCGCGGAATCGGTCTGAGCGCGGGGCGCCGGCGGCGGACCGAGCGGGGGCAGCGGGCCGGGAGCGGCCGGCGGTTCGGGCAGCGCGGGCACCGCGGTACCTGCCGCGAGATAAGCGGGCTTGTAGACCATGTTCATGGTGAGGATCGCTTCCTGGCGCAGCACCTCCTGCACCATCTGCGCGTCGATCACCTTGGCCGCCTCCAAGAGCCGGGCCAACGCGCCGACCGGGCCGGAATCACCGGGCGGCACCACCGCGATCTTCACCGCTTCCGCGGCCGCGGCCACCGCGCCCAGGCGCAACCCCACCTGACCGAGCACGCCGGCCAGTTCCTCCACCGAATCGGCGAAACTGCGGGTGCTGGCGAAGGCGGCGTCGGCGGCCTCACCGTCCCATTCCATTGCGTTCATCACCCGGTCCGCACCGGCGCGGGTCAGCGGCAGCGAGGTCTGCAAGGTGGTGGCGGCGTGCATCCAGGTGCCGGAGACCCGCAGGATTTCACCGGCATCGATCTGCTGGGTGGCCCGATAGATGTCCTCATGGCGCATGGCCTCGAAATGCTCCATGGCGCTGATGTAATCGGGATCATTGCGTGTCACAAGGCCTCCTTCGAAGCAGGTGCCTGCGGTACGGGGCGGCCGAAACGTCGGCGGGGGTATCGCCTCATCGGTCGAGCCGCGCTTCGAGGGCGCGTACCGCGGCGGCGTTCGCGGCGTCGGCCTCGTCGTAGAGCCCGCCGCTGACCAGGAACGCTTCCTTCATCCGGTAGGCCGCTTCGATGTAGTGATCGAGCAGGGCGGCCGCGTCGCGTGCCTTGTGCCCGAACCCGGCCTGTAGCTGCTGCGCCGAGACCAGACCCCCGAAACCTTGTGGATCGGAGGCGTCTTCCAGGCGCTGCCGCAGATGGATGAGCCGATCGGCCTGGCGGTCGTAGAGTTCCGCGCAGCGGCGTGCCGCCTCCGGATCGAACTTGACCGTTCCCGCGTGGGCTGCCTGGCGGAACCGGACGATCTCGGCGCGGCTGTCTTCGATCTTCATGACGCGTACCCCTCCGTCGGTCAGGCCCAGCGTAGCCGGAACCGGTGGCCCGGGGCAGCCGCTCCGGCGCGATATCGGCTCAGCCGGGAATCCGCTTCTGCAGATGCGCTGCCAGTTGTTCACCGGATGCGGGCACCATGTGCACGAACTCGTCCGCCTTGAGCAGGTAGCGGCCGTCGTTTTCCACATCGAGCCAGGTGTAGTGCAGCGGCGGCGGCGAATTCGGCCGGTCCAGATGTGATTCGATCCGGATGTGACCCTCGGCGGTATGCCGGGCGCACAGCAGTTTCCGGATCAGCGGTGCGGCACGTTCTTCCTGGATCACGGTTTCGGTATCGCGTACCGCCGCGGCCGAGGCGGTACGGGCGGGGTGACGGCCGGCGGGCGCCTTCGGCAGCAGTGCCGCCATCCGGGCCCCGAGTTTCGTGCTGTGCCCGATCGAGAGCTGGACCGGCCCGCCGAATTCCCGGGTGCGGCCGGGGGCCTGGACTGCCAGGACCGCGCGGTCGTAGACGACGCAGCCCAGTACGCGCAGTTCCCGGCCCGGTTCGGGCGCCCCGCCGATGGCGATCACCCGGGTCTGCGGCAGCGCGAGAATGCGCAGGCAGGCGTCGAGATCGGGGTCGGGTGGGAAGCGCTGGGCCAGCTCGGCGCGCAGGAGCCGGGCGTCGCGCTCGGTGCGCGGCGATTCGAGTACCCGCAGCGGATAGGGGATCCGGTCGAGATCGGCGCGACGCCATACATGCGCGAACTCGTCGGGGGTCAGGCTCCAACTCACGCGGTATCACATCCTCACCGAAACCTGCGCGGGCCTTCTCAGCCTATCGGTTGTTCGGCCCTACCCCGACCTCGGCACGGCCGGGACCGGTGACCGCGCGGTCGGACACAAAATCCGAATACGCGGTGGAGGAGGTCGTTCTCGGGTTTACTCGTCGGCACGGACGACGATGTCCTGTTGTGGCAGACCGGGTTGGAGGTCGGTTCTTGCGGGTGCTCGGGACGGACGACACCGAGACGGAGATCGTGGCGCGGCGTGGTGCGGCCCGCCGGCCGTGCGTGCCGGATGCGCGACTACCGGCGTGGACAGCGACCGGCGCCGCGGGCGCTCGCCTTCGCGGGAGCCGGCGATGGCGGGGGTGATCCGGGGCGCGGGCGAACCGGTGGCGCCGGGGGAACCGAGGATCTGGGACGATGCCGCCACCGCAGAGGTCTTCCCCGGGACCACCGCACCGCTGACCTTCACTATCGCCGCCGGACTGCTCGGACGGGTGTGCCGCGAATACGCGCGTTCGCTCGGTGTCCCGGAAGACCAGCTGGCGCAGACGGATACGTGGACGCCATACCTGCTGGGCAGTTTCCATGGACGGGTCTATCTCGATCTGCTGCACTGGTACCGGCTGGCGGCCGTCGCGCCCGGTCATCGGCTGAACCGCCGCGGGTTGGAGGCGGTCCTGGGCGCGGCCGACCCGCTGCTCGACGAGATCGCGGAAAGTCTGCGGCCCTTCACCTTCGAGTCGCGGGGACGCCGGATCCGGTCGCGAATCCGGACGACCGGGGTCTTCGTGCACCGGGTATTGCGGATGGAATCGATGATGCGGGAGTTCTGCACCGAATTCGACCGCGTCTGTGATCGTTACGAGGCGATGGACTACGTGCACGGGGAGCACGCCTACGCGGAGTATCGGCGCCTGGACCGGGAGCTGGTCCTGCTGTGGGGCCCTGCGACGGTGCTGGACGCTCTCGCGCTGATCCTCACCGGCGCTGTGGTCGCGCTGACGGAGGCCTATCTGCCCGAGGCGCCCGCGGCGTTCCGGTACGCGGCGCTGCGGCCTCCCGCGGATACCGCATCACCTCGTGTCCCGGAACACCCGGCCGTCGGGAAGCCGGTTGCCACCGGAGTCGACCCCGACGCCTACCTCGACCGGAGGCTGGGCGGTCCGCGTCGATGGCTCTACGATCTGATACGGGTGCGCGCGGCGCGCTGTGCCGCGCACCGGGACGCCATCCGGTCGAGCCGGATCCGTGCGGCGGGTCTGGCCGAGGCCATGATCCGGGTGATGGCCCGCGACCTCGCCGGGCGCGCGATCCTCCACGACCCCGCCGAGGTCCGCTATCTCACCGTCGGCGAACTGCGCGACTGCTACGACCGGGTGCCGATACCGGATCTGCGGGCCCGGATCGCGGCGCGGAAGGCCGCCCACGCCGCCGGCGAGCTCTCGGCTCCGGTACGTTTCAGTACCGAAGGCTCCGATTTCTCGGATACCGAACTGACAGAACAGGGTTGGGCGCTGCGAGCCCGGATCACGGCCGCGCGCGACGGTGAAATTCTCACCGGCACCGCGTCCGCCGCGGGCGTGGCCGAGGGGACCGCGGTGGTGGCGGATCGATCGACCGACCCGGCCCCGGGGATTCTGGTCACCGAGAGTGCCGATCCGCACTGGGTGGCGGCGCTACCGTCGGCGTCGGCCCTGGTGATCGAACACGGTGGCCCGCTCACCGCGGTGGCGACCGTCGCCCGGGGGCTCGGAGTGCCCACGGTGGTACGGGTACCGGGATGTACCGCGAAACTGCGGACCGGTATGCGGCTGCGGGTGGACGGGTCCGCGGGTACGGTGACGGTTTTGTCCGGGGCGGGCCGAAGATGAGGTGGAGTAGATGACCGATTCGCACACCGCGCGAACCACCGCGCCGCCACCGCCGGACCCGCTCTCGGTTCTGCTGTCGGCGCTCACACCGGTCGAGGACAAGGCGGCCGCCTACCTCGGTGATACCTATGTGCTCGAATGCGTCGACCAGCTCCGGCGGCTGCGGATCGATCCCGCCGCGTTCGCGTCCCGTCATTCGCTACTACTGCTGACGCCCGGCGCCATCGTCGCCCGGGCGGTGGATCCGACGCTGAAATGGCTGTCCGGCAACGGCTTCCGCGTCGTCGATGCGGAAGCCGTGCCGCTGAACCGCCATCTGGTGCGCGCACTGTGGCGTTACACCTGGCACACCGCCTCACCGGAGCGGCGCCGGCTCACCGATCTGCTGGCCGGGATATCCGAGGCGCTGCTGCTGGTCGTCACCGGACCCGACGGTGACCTCCCGGCCCCGGTGCGGCTGGCCGATGGCTCCGGTCCCGGCGACCCGACGCAGCGGCGCCCGGGACAGCTGCGCTACCTGCTCGGCCGGCGCAGGACAGTGCTCGACCCCGTGCACACTCCGGAAGACCCCGCCGATGTCGTGCGGGAACTGGCCGTCTTCTTCCCCGAGACCCGCCGTGCGGAGGTGATCTCCCGGGCCTACACCGGTGCCGACAGCGCCGAGACCGCCCGCAACCTCGCCGATGCCCTTTACGCCCGGACACCGTGCCGGTCCTTCGACGAGACCGTCGCGCTCGACCGCATCCTGCGCGATCTCGATCGGGTGGGCGCCCCCGCGCCGGCGGATTTCGACGCCGGGTCCGCCGGAGCCCGCGCCGCGATGCTGACCCGGGCCCTGGCGTCCGGACTCGATATCGACGCGTGGTCGGCGATCGTCCTCGGCGCGGAGGTGCTGCCGATGGGGGCCGAACCCGGACCACAGGCCCTGCGACCGTGACCGCGGCCGACCGGCGGACCGGCTCGCGCTGACCCCGGATCGTGCCGGAAGTGCCGACGAGCGTGTCGGCGGTAAGCGCCCACCTGCGAGAATTCCCGAATGCACATCGCGATCGGCCTTGTTGTCCTGGTGGCCTCGGCGGCGGCCGTGGCGGCGCTGGCGCGCCGGGTCGGAATCTCCGAACCCCTCGCCCTGACCCTGGCGGGGGTCGCCGCGTCGTATCTGCCGTTCGTTCCCGAGGTGCACCTGGAACCGGAGATCGTCCTGCTCGGTCTACTGCCGCCGCTGCTGTACACCGCGGCGATCCGTACCTCGCTGGTGGATTTCCGGGCCAATATCGGCGCGATCGCGCTGCTGTCGGTGGGGCTGGTCCTGTTCAGTACGTTCACGGTGGCCGCGGTCGTCTGGTGGCTGCTGCCGGTGCCGTTCGCCGTGGCCGTGGCGCTGGGCGCGGTGGTGGCACCGCCGGACGCCGTGGCCGCGACCGCGGTGGCGCGGCGGATCGGGATGCCGCGGCGGATCGTATCCATCCTCGAAGCGGAGTCGCTGTTCAACGACGCCACCGCGCTGGTGGCGTTGCGGACCGCGATCGCGGCGTCGGCAGGAGCGGTGTCGGTGTGGAATGCCGGCGGTGATTTCCTGCTTGCCGCCGGTGGCGGCGCGGTGGTGGGGATCGCGGTCGCCTATGCGCTCGCCCTGCTGCGCCGGCGGATCACCGATCCGGTCCTGGACACCACCCTGTCCTTCCTGGCGCCGTTCCTGGCCTATCTGCCGGCCGAGGAGATCCACGCCTCGGGCGTGATCGCCGTGGTCACCTGCGGGATGATCCTGGGGCACGGGGCGCCGGTGTGGCAGAGCGCGGCTTCACGTACCGCCGAACGCACCAACTGGGGAACCGTGCAGTTCATCCTGGAGAGCGCGGTGTTCCTCATCATCGGGCTGCAGGTGAACACGATCGTCCGGGACGCGTGGGCGAGCGGGCTGGACCACGGCACGCTGATCGTGACGGCGATCGCGGTCCTGCTGGCGGTGATACTGGCCCGACCGGTCTGGATCTTCGGCTATGCCCTCCTCGAGCGGGCGTTCGGGCGATCGCCGGCGCCCGCGGCCCATTCGACGGTGGTCTCCTGGGCCGGGATGCGCGGGGTGGTGACCCTGGCCGCCGTGCTGCTGCTGCCCGCGAACACTCCCCAGCTGCCGGTATTGAAACTGCTGGCCCTCGTCGTCGTCGCGGGCACCCTGCTGCTCCAGGGCACCTCGCTGTCGTGGCTGGTCCGCCGATTGCGGCTGCGCGGGCCGAGCCGTGCCGAGGATGCGCTGCAGAAGGCGAATCTGCTGACCCAGGCGTCCAACGCGGGCCTCACCGCGCTGGACGCGGCGATCGGTCCGGACACCCCGGAAGAGGTCGTGCACTCCCTGCGTGACCGGGTGACGTGGCGGACCAATGCCGCCTGGGAGCGGCTGGGCCGGCCGGAATCCGAGCTGGCGACCCCCACCGCCGAATACCGCCGGTTGCGGCTGGTGATGTTGCGGGCCGAACGGGAGACGGTGCTGCGGGTCCGCGACTCGGGCGCTGTGGACTACGAGATCCTGCAGCATGTACTGGCCCGGCTGGACCTCGAGGAGTCCATGATCGACAGGTTCGACGAAGGCGACGAGGAGGAGCGGCCCGAGCCGCTGGCGGTCCCCGGCGGCGCGGCCGAGGACTGCGCGCATCTGCAGGCCGCCCCGTTGGTGTGCGAATCCGGCGGGCCGGATGTGTGTGCGCAATGTGTGGCGGAGGGTCTGACGTGGGTGCATCTGCGCATGTGCTTGACGTGCGGAAATATCGGCTGCTGTGAATCCTCACCGGGAAACCACGCGGCCGGCCACTACACGTCGACAAGCCACCCGGTCATACGCAGTGTGGAGCCCGGCGAGGCGTGGCGCTGGTGCTATGTGGACGAACTCCTGGGCTGATCTCGATAGAGCCGGCGGTGGGCGGACCGGCCGCTGTCGGTGGCCTGCGGCAGTATGGGCGCCATGTCGACAGCACCGGGCAGCACCATGGGCGGGGCCGGCGAAGTCGCCGGCGAACTACGCGAGCACGCGGAGGCACTGCTGCGGGAGCTCGCCGGGCCGGGCGCCCGTTTGCGGGAGGACCAGTGGACCGCGATCGAAGCGCTCGTGGTCGGTAGACGCCGGGCCCTGGTGGTGCAGCGCACCGGCTGGGGTAAATCGGCGGTCTATTTCATCGCGGCGAAACTGCTGCGCGCGCAGGGTCGCGGGCCCACCGTCATCGTCTCGCCGTTGCTGGCCCTGATGCGCAACCAGGTCGCCTCGGCCCGGCGGGCCGGAGTGGTCGCGGCCACCATCAACTCCGGCAATGTCACCGAATGGGACGAGATCCACCAGCAGGTGGCGGCCGGTTCGGTGGATGTGCTGCTGGTCAGCCCCGAACGACTGAACAACCCCGATTTCCGGGATCAGGTGCTGCCCCGGCTCGCCGCCGACGCCGGGCTGGTGGTCATCGACGAAGCGCACTGTGTCTCCGACTGGGGCCACGATTTCCGCCCGGACTACCGCCGCATCCGCACATTGATCGCCGACCTCGGCGCCGACGTACCGGTCCTGGCCACCACCGCCACGGCCAACGACCGGGTGGTGACCGATGTGGCCGGGCAGATCGGCACCGACACCCTCGTCCTACGCGGGGATCTCGACCGTGAGTCACTGCATCTGTCGGTGGTCCGCTTCGACGACGCGGTGGAACGCACCACCTGGCTCAGTAGTCGGCTGGACCGGTTGCCGGGTTCGGGAATCGTGTACACCCTGACCGTGGCCGGCGCCCACGATCTCGCCGATGTACTGAACTCCCACGGCCACAAGGTCGCCGCCTACACCGGCCAGACCGACCCCACCGAACGTGAAGCCCTCGAGGCCGCCCTGCTGAACAACGAGGTCAAGGCGCTCATAGCCACCTCCGCGCTGGGTATGGGCTTCGACAAGCCCGATCTGGGCTTTGTCGTCCACGTGGGTGCGCCGTCCTCGCCGATCTCCTACTACCAGCAGGTCGGCCGCGCCGGGCGCGCGACCGAACGCGCCGAGGTGATCCTGCTGCCCGGTCCCGAGGACACCCGCATCTGGAGCTATTTCGCTTCTGTGGCCTTCCCGAGCGAACATGTGGTGCGTTCGGTCCTCGAAGCGCTGGACCGGGAGCGTCCGCAGTCCACCGCCGCCCTGGAACCCCTGGTCGAACTGAACCGCTCTCGGCTCGACATGGTGCTGAAGGTACTCGACGTGGACGGCGCGGTCCGCCGGGTGCGCGGCGGCTGGCTCGGCACCGGTCGGCCCTGGACCTACGACGCCGACCGGTACGAACGGCTCGATGCCGCCCGCACGGCCGAACAGCAGGCCATGCTCGACTACCAGCGCACCACCGGCTGCCGGATGGAGTTCCTGCGCCGCCAGCTCGACGATCCGGCGCTGCTCGCCGCCGCGCCGGGTACCGGCGCCTGCGGTCGCTGCGACAACTGCACCGGCGAGTATCGCGAAACCACCGTCGACACCGCGGCGGTGGCCGCCACCCGGGCCCGTCTCGACCGGCCCGGTATCGATCTCGCGCCGCGTAAACAGTGGCCGACCGGGATGGCGAAACTGGGTGTGCCCCTGTCGGGCAAGATCACCGAGGGCGCCGAGACCGGGCGGGTGCTGGGCCGGCTGAATTCGCTGGGCTGGGGTCGGCGGCTGCGCCCGATTCTCGACGGTACCGACGCCCCGGTTCCCGACGAGGTGGTCGACGCGTGCATTCCGGTACTGCGGGAATGGGACTGGGCCGTGCGGCCCACCGCGGTACTGGCCCTGGAATCCGAAACGCATCCGGTCCTCACCGGCTCGCTGGCCGAGCGCCTCGCCGGGATCGGCCGGCTGCGCGACCTGGGCACGCTGCGCATCCGTCCGGACCGGCCCCCGGTCTCCGCCGTCAATTCGGCCCACCGGGTCGCCGCCCTGTACGACGGGTGGGAGGTCCCCGACCTGGGCGCGGCGGACGGTCCGATCCTGCTGGTGGATACCCTCACCGACACCGGATGGACCTTCACCGTCGCGGCGTGGGCGCTACGCCGGGCGGGTGCCCCGGCGGTTCTTCCGTTCGCCCTGGCGACCCCGGCCTGACCGGTGGGTCCGGGATCGCCGCCGGCCGGATTCGCCCCCGGGCGGTGGGCAGCCGGTCGAGCAGCGCGAACAGGCCGATCAGCACCACGGCCAGGGCGACCACCGAGAGCGTGTTGGCCACCGCGGTCGCGTACCCCTGCCGGGTGACATCCAGGAACGGATACGGGTACCAGTCGGTCACGGCGCCGTGGGCGAAGGTGTAGCCGATCCAGGCGACCGGCCAGACCAGCGCGGCGGCGATGGTGCGCCGGTCGATCCGGGGCCGAGGCCCGAATACCAGCCAGGTGGCCAGGCCGGCCCAAGGGGCGAGGTAGTGGAAGCCGAGATTCGCCCACCACGCCGCGCCGGTCAGATGTACCTCGTCCGCGAGAACGAGGGCGAAGACGAGGCCGGTGATCACCACCCCCAGCAGGGAATCCAGCCGCGCCACCCGCCAGAGTCGCCCGTCCCGCACGGGGTTCAGGGCCAGTCCGGCCGAGGCGACCAGCAGGAACAGGTTGCTCTGGATGGTGAAATAGCTGAACAGGCGGACGAGTCCCGTCCCGATACCGGCGTCCGGTTCCGCGCGTCCCGAGTTCGCGTCCGGGCCGCCGGTGAACAGCAGCGCCAACTGGGTCACCACTGCCGCCGCGATCACCAGTGCGATCGCGAGATGACAGGCCCTGGCGGCGGAATCGGCCGCGGCGGCTCGGGCGGTCGGCCGGATATGCGCGTTCACACCGGTCCATCCTGCCGTCGTCGGATCGCGCCCGGGCCGGCGCCACGCGACAGCGGGTGCGTATCCGGGCCTGGGTACGGCAGGATCGGTGCGGTGACCACATTGCCCGAGAAGGCCGCCGCATTCCTCGAACTCCATCGCCCCGGTGACCCGGTGATCCTGCCTACGGTGTGGGACGCCTGGTCGGCGGACCTCGTCCAGCAGGCCGGTTTTCCGGCGCTCACGGTCGGCAGCCATCCGCTCGCTGATTCGCTCGGTAAATCCGACCACGAAGGTATGGCCTTCACCGATGTACTCGGCCGCGTCCGGGAGATCACCTCCGCGGTGGATGTGCCGGTCTCGGTCGATCTCGAATCCGGATACGGTGTCGAGCCCGCGGCGCTCATCGACGGGTTGTTGCAGGCCGGTGCGGTCGGCTTCAACCTCGAGGACACCGTGCACAAGGAAGGTGGGCGGCTGCGCGAACCGCAGGAGCACGCCGATCTCGTGGGCCGGTTGCGGCAGGCCGCCGACGACAGCGGTGTGCACGTCGTCGTGAACGCCCGCACCGATCTGCTGCTCTCACCCTCCGGTGATCCGGCCGAACTCGTCGGCCCGGCGATCGAACGGTTGCGGCTGGCGGCCGCGGCCGGGGCCGATGTGCTGTATCCGGTCGGCCGCTACGGGCCGGATGTGCTGGCCCGGCTGTGCGCCGAATTGCCGTTGCCGGTCAACGCGGTCACCGTGCCGGAGCAGGGGGACAAGGCCTACTTCGCGGAAGCCGGGGCGGCACGCGTGAGCTTCGGGCCGTTCCTGCAGGCCGCGCTCGCGGTGGAGGCGAAACGACTGCTGGAGCCCTGGAAATAACTCCCGGCGGTGAACGGCGCGGGGCCCGGACCGGTCAGGATTCCGGGGCGGGCTCCTCGTCGAGATCCACCTCGTCACGGTCGGCCCATTCGATCAGCTGCCGCAGATCGAAGACCGCGTCGTCGATTCCCGCGTGCAGGTCGCCGAGTCGGTGGTACCGGGCGGGCACGGTGGCGACGGTGAAATCGCGGGGGTGGATGTCCTCGATCTCGTCCCAGCCCACCGGGGTGGAGACAGTGGCCGCGGGATTGCCGCGCACCGAATACGCGGCGGCGATCGTATGGTCGCGCGCGTTCTGGTTGTAGTCGATGAACAGCCGGTCCGGATCGCGGTCGCGCCGCCACCAGGTCGTCGTCACATCCTCGGGTGCCCGGCGGCGGACCTCTTCGGCGAAGGCCAGGGCGGCGCGGCGCACCTGCTGGAACCCGTGCTCCGGCGCGATCCGCACATAGACGTGCAAGCCCTTGCCGCCCGAGGTCTTCGGCCAGCCGACCGCGCCGATCTCGTCGAGCACCTCGCGGACCACCCCGGCCACGCGCTGCACCCGTGACCACGGACAATCCGGCATAGGGTCGAGATCGATCCGCCATTCGTCCGGACTCTCGGTATCGGCCCGGCGCGAATTCCACGGATGGAACTCGACCGTGGACATCTGTACCGCCCAGATGACCTCCGCCAGTTCGCCGACACAGAGTTCATCGGCGTGCCGGCCGTAGCGCGGGAAATACACCCGCACGGTCGACACCCAGTTCGGTGCGCCCGCGGGCAGCCGTTTCTGGTGTACTTTCCCACCGGCCAGCCCCTTCGGGAAGCGGTGCAGCATGCAGGGCCGATCCCGCAGCGCGTTGACGATCCCGTCGCCCACGCTCAGGTAGTACTGCACCAGATCGAGTTTGGTCACGCCGGACTCCGGGAAGTAGACCCGGTCGGGGTTGGAGATACGCACCTCGCGTTCTCCGACCGTCAATTCCACCGCCGCGCCCGCACCGCCAGCCATGGTCCGACCCTAGCCGCCGCACGCGGTTCGGGTTCGGTTGTCCGTGGCGCGTCGGCCGCCCGGCCGCCCGATGTGTACCGATACCTGTCTGCCGGTCGCGCCACGGCCCGGTGTCCGGGTGCTCAGCCGACGACGGGCTCTACCCAGCGGCGCAAAGCGTCGATGGTGGTTTCCGGAGAGGTGTTGAAGCACAACCGTATGCCGGGCACGAGCTCGACGACCACGTTCACCAGACGTTCGAACAGCAGCGTGTGCTCGGCCGCCATGCGTACGCCCGCGCCGATCATCGCCACCCCGAACGACCGGCCCGCCGCGCATTCGCGCAGCTTCGCCTCGGCCGCGTCCGGGTCCGCGGGTACCTGACACGACACGAGGTCGAATCCGGCATCACGCAGAGCCGTCTCGCCCGCGGCGATCCGTGCGGTGAGAGTCGCCGCATCGATGTGCGGATAGCGGCTGTAGTCCACGGCACCGGGATCCAGGCCGATCGACAGTACGGTCGTCCCGCTCGAATGCTGTCGTTGCATCGAATGGCCCTCCGGTCTCAGGTACACGAACAGTGCTGTACACAGTGTCAGCAGCGCGGTGACGATCGCCGCGGCCCTCACCACCGGGCAGTTCCGTTCCTGTCGAAGAACCCGCCGGTGGGCCCGTCGGGGCCGATAGCTGCCAGGTCGACGATGACCTCCGCGCCTTGGAACACGGTCTGGAATCCGGTGTTGCCGTTGAGATCGGTGGCCGTGTAGCCCGGATCGACCGCATTGATATGGATACCGCGCAGTGCGCCCGCGTACATGGCGGTGAGCATGTTCAGGGCAGCCTTGGACGTCGAGTAGCCGAGCTCGGGTTGCACGAGGTCTTTCCATTTCGGATCGGTGACGGTCGTGATCGAGCCCATCCCGCTGGACACCATGACGATGCGCGGATGATCGGAAGCGCGTAGCAGGGGAAGGAAGGCGTGGATCACCCGGATCGGGCCGAGCACATTGGTGTCCAACACCCGGCGCACCTCGTCGGCGGGGGTGTCGGCCGGAGGCGTGCTCGGTCCGCCGATCGCCGCATTGTTGACCAGCACGTCCAGGCGGCCCGTCGCGGCCCGCACGGTGGCCGCCGCGGCGGCCACCGATTCGTCGGAGGTCACGTCCAGCGTGACGAGGCGGGCCCGCACGCCCTGCTCGGCCAGCTCCGCCACTGCGGCGCCACCGCGTGCGGGATCGCGTGCACCGAGGAACACCTCCCAGCCCGATCCGGCCAGCCGGCGCACGGTTTCCCGACCGAGTCCCTTGTTCGCGCCCGTGACCAGCGCGATCGTTGTTGTTGTCACGCTCGTAGTCTCGTGCCGGTCGCCGGTGGACTCCAGGGCCGGCGAGGCATGGGAGAGCCGGTCCCACCCCGCACCGCCGGTCCTCCGGCACCATAGGACGGTGGACAGAGCTGAGTTGGCCATGGTGCTGCGCACGGCGCGGGCCCGCATCGAACCGGCCGAGGTGGGCCTTCCGGCAGGACGCCGTCGACAAGTGTCCGGGCTCCGGCGCGAGGAAATCGCGCAACTGGCCGGGCTCAGCGTCGACTACATCGTCCGGCTCGAACAAGGGCGCGGATCCAAACCTTCCGATCAGGTGCTCGGCGCCTTGGCGCGGGCGCTGCAATTGAGCGACTCCGACCGTGATCTGATCTTCCGGCTCGCCGGGTCCCAACCCCCGGGGATGGGACGCATTCCCATGCTGGTCCGGCCGAGCGTCATGCGGCTGCTGGACCGCTTGGCGGACCTGCCCGCGCTGGTGTTGTCCGCCAAATCCGATGTGCTGGCCTGGAACCCGCCGGCGGCAGCGCTGTTCGGCGATTGGTCCGCGCAGCCGCCCGCGCAGCGAAACCTCATCCGGCAGCGGTTTCTCGGGGCCGGGCCGGTCCGAGTGGTGGAGACAGAAGATCAGGCCGGGGCCGCCGATTGCGTCGGTTGTCTGCGTACGGCGCAGGCCAGATACCCACAGGATCCGAGTCTTGCCGGGCTGATCGGCGAACTCCGGTCCGGCAGCCCACGGTTCGACGAGTTGTGGCGGGCCGGGCGCTCCGGACGGCTGCGTAGTCGCACCGCTTCCGTCGTCCATCCGGAGCTGGGCACCCTCACTCTGGACTGCGATGTTCTGTCGGTGCCGGAAGCGGATCAGACGGTCATTGTCTACTCGGCCGCGACCGGCACCGCTACCGCCTCGGCGCTCGAACTGCTCCGCCGCACCGGCCGCCTCTGATCCGGCCCGGCCGGTGCAGCGCGGCGCGTGGTCTGGAGAACGCCGTGCCGGGGAACTGCGATACCGACGTGCCGGGCAAGCTAACCGAGCGTCGTATCGATGGCCCGGTTCGGCGTCGCGGGCGGCAGGGAAGAACCGATGTCGGTGGACTCCGCGGCCGTCAGGCTGCCCAGCAGCGACAGCGCGCGTTCGGACGGTGAACCGGGTTCCGCGTGGTAGACGATGAGCGTCTGCCCGGGTACACCATTCACGGTGAAACTCTCGTAGGAGAGGGTCAGTTCGCCGACCAGCTCATGGTGGAACCGTTTCTTCCCGGCCGTTTTGGTGCGCACATCGTGCCGGGCCCACAACTGCCGGAAATCCTCGCTCTTGAGCGAGAGTTCGCCGACGAGTTCGGTCAATTGCGGGTCGTCCAGATCGGTGCCCGCCGTCGCGCGCAGACTGGCGACCGTATCCGCGGCGATCGAGTTCCATTCGGGGTACACATCGCGCGCCCGCGGGTCGAGGAAGACCATCCGCACCTGGTTGATACCGGGGACCGAGCACGCGTTCACCGCGACGGCCAGCGGGTTGGCCGCCAGGACGTCGAGGCTGCGCCCGAGGACGAGGGCCGGCGTCCGCTCCCACAGATCCATGAGCCGCAGCAGTCCGGGCGCCACGCGTTCGGGCCGGCGGGGTCGCTTCGGCCGGGCCGGCGCCGGGCGGGCCAGCTCGCGCAGGTGCGCGGTGCCTTCCTCGTCCAGCGCGAACACCCGGGCCAGGGCGGTGACCACCTGTTCCGACGGATGTTTGTCCCGGCCCTGTTCGAGCCGGATGTAATAGTCCGCGCTCACCCCCGCCAATAACGCGATCTCCTCCCGCCGCAGTCCGGCGACCCGTCGCTGCCCGCCGCCGGGCAATCCGAAGTCCTCCGGCCGGACCAGTTCACGGCGGGCCCGCAGGAACGCGCCCAGGCGGTTGTCCGAATGCATGTGTTCCAGAGTAGGGGCGGGCCCTGCCCGGCCGGGTGGCCCTGTGACTACCAGGAAGTCCGCGACCTGGCAGCGCACCCGGCCCGGACCGAGGGTTGAGGGCATGACGAACAACGAGAACACCAACGCACGGGTGGCCGTGGTCACCGGAGCTTCCAGCGGGATCGGTGCCGCGACCGCGCGCCGGCTCGCCGCGGACGGCACGCGGGTCGCTGTGCTGGGCCGCCGCAAGGAACGTATCGAAGAACTGGCCGCCGAACTCGGTGGCGGCGCGATCGCGGTGGTCGCCGATGTGACCGATCGGGATTCGGTGCGCGATGCCGCCGCCACGGTGCGGGCGGCGCTGGGACCGGTCGATCTGGTGGTGGCGAATGCGGGCGTGATGCTCGGTTCGCCCTTCGAGGCCGCCGAGGTCGAGGAGTGGGATCAGATGATCGCGACCAATGTGACCGGACTGCTGCACACTTCCCGGGCCTTCATCGATGATCTGCTCGTGGCCGCCGATGCCGGCCGCCGGGCCGATCTGGTACTGGTGGGGTCGGTCGGTGGGCACGCCGTGTTCCCCGAATACGCGGTGTATTGCGCGACCAAGGCCGCGGTGGCGCATCTGACCCGCAACCTACGCGCCGAGTTCGGCCCTCGGGGAGTGCGGGTGAAGAACGTCGAACCCGGTTTCGTGGCCACCGAACTCGGCGCGGGTATGCGCGGGGCGGAGCAACAGGCTCAGCTGTCGCAGTGGCGTACGGCGTTCACGATCCTTCAGCCGGGGGATATCGCGGAAGCGATAGCGTTCGCCACCTCGGTGCCGCCGCGGCTGAATGTGGCCGAGCTGATCTTGGTGCCCACCCAGCAGGGCTGAGTTCTCGCTGAAAGGCCCCGTCTCCGCGGAATACCGGCGGGAACGGGGCCTGGTCAGGGTTCAGCGCGCTGTAGTGACGAGCGACCGCTCGGCGCCTCGGTCCTGACGTACCGCGGGCAGTATCCCGCCCACCCAGAGGGCGAGTGTGAAGTACACGATCTGCTCGGGGATCCGGAACCACAGCGGCGTGGCCGCTTCGCCGTTGAGCGGAACATCGTTCAGCGCGGCATGGATATTGGCCGGGATCATGATCACGAGCAGCGCCGCGAGACCCAGGCCGGCCCAGCGGCGGCCGGCGGTCACCACCAACCCCACAGCACCGGCCAGTTCCAGGACGCCCGTGGCGTAGACCGCGAAATCCGCGAAGGGGACGAACGCGGGAACCATCGCCGTCAGGTCGTCGTGGCTGGGCATCACGGTGACCGAGTCGGGTACGAAATGCGCCAGTCCGGTCATGGTGAACAGGAACGCCAGTCCGTGGGCGGCGCTGACGCGCCAGGTGTCGAAACGCCGGACGCCGATCCGGCCGAGTAGCCGCAGGACCAGTGTGGGGGCCACGAACAGCATCAGGGTGTCGAACATGCGGTTCCTCCGAGGCGGGAATCGGTTGTCCGGCCGCACGGCGCCGGACGGGACTTGTGGTTATCGACTGATAACAACTTGATAGTATGCATCGACTGATAACTAGTCAACAGGCTGCTCTTCGTAGCGCACAACCCTCCCGGCGGGCGTTGTCGGCCACTGTTCTCCGGCGGTTGAGCGCCCGGTTCGCTGGACGGCGTAGTGGTCGGTGAAACCTCGGGTGTGCGAGGGTGCGGGGGCAGCGCGCGGTACCGCCCCGGACCGCCCGTGCCCGCCGACCGGCCCGCAGGAGTGCCTATGACCTCTCGACTCGAACTGCCCACTGCGGCGCAGTCGCCACCGCCGGACGAGATTACCGAGCGTTCACCGGCCGCAGCTGCGCGGCAGCCGCGACAGGCCGAGGCCGACGCGCCGTCGGGGCCGCATGGCCCTGCCGCACGGCAGTGGGGGTTGCTGCGCACCGCGCTCACCACGCTGCTCGCGGGCGTGATCACCCCTGTCGCGCTCGGCATCGCGGCCAACGGCGCGGCAACCGCCGGCCGCTGGTGGGACACCACGGACCGCTGGCTCTCACCCGCACAGTCGCTGCTCGGGGCGGTGTTGTTACTGGTGGTCGCCGGACTGGCCGCCTACGAACCCGTGGCGGCGGTGATCGCCGGGCTGGCCTGGGGCGCAGTACCGGCCGTCGTCCAGTTCGCCGCGCCGGGACAGACCTATCGGCTGATCGGGTCGCTGCCCGGCCTGCCCGCCGACCTCGCCCGTGCGCTGCACACCTGGCTGTCGAGCGGGGTGGTGCTGTCGATCGGTGTCCTGCTGGCGGGGGCCGGGATCGCCGTCGCGCTACGCCGGCGCGGCCTGCCCGGCTGAGGTCCGCCGCCGAGCTCCCGCCGCACGATCACCTGGGCGGCGACGGAGCAGGTACGGGATCGTCGGTGCGCGCTGTCTGTACCGCCGCCGCGTCCGGACAGAGCAGGTGCGGGATCGTTGGTGTGCGAAATCCGAACCGCCGCCGCGTCCGATATGCCGGGCGACCGGAAACCGCCCGGCATACCGGCACCGCTAATCGGCTCCGCGCTCACCGCGACCTCAGCCCTTCACACACAGCACCTGCCGCAGTGTCGCCACCACATCGACCAGATCGCGCTGGGCGTCGATCACCTCGTCGATGTTCTTGTACGCGGCCGGGATCTCGTCCACCACGCCCGCGTCCTTCCGCGACTCCACACCCTCGGTCTGGGCGATCAGATCCGCGACGCTGAACTGCCGCTTGGCCGCGTTACGGCTCATCCGGCGGCCCGCGCCGTGGGATGCTGACTGGAACGAGTCCGGATTGCCCTTACCGCGCACCACATAGGATCGCGTGCCCATCGAGCCCGGGATGAGCGCCATATCGCCGAGGCCGGCCCGCACCGCGCCCTTACGGGTCACCAGCATGGGCACACCGTCGATCGTCTCCTCTGCGACATAGTTGTGGTGGCACGACACCGGCGTATCGAACAGCACGTCCCGGGTGGGGAACTGCTTGCGCACCGCCTCGCACACCAGCGCCAGCATCACCGCGCGGTTACGCGCCGCGTACTCCTGTGCCCAGGTCAGATCGTGGCGATAGGCGGCCATTTCCGGAGTGTTCGCCAGGAAGACCGCGAGATCGCGGTCGACCAGGTTCTGGTTGTGCGGGAGTTTGCGTGCCACAGCCATATGCCGTTCGGCCAGTTCCTTGCCGATATTGCGGCTCCCCGAATGCAGCAGGATCCAGACCTGGTCGTCCTGGTCCAGGCACACTTCTATGAAGTGGTTGCCACCGCCGAGTGAACCCATCTGCTTGTGCGCCTTGGACTCCCGAGGTGCCACGGCCTCGTCGAGGTCGCCGAACGCCGACCAGAACCGGTCCCAGCCGGTACGCAGGGTCGCGGTGGCGACTCCGGACGGTCCGGGCGCCAGCTTGTTCACCGGTACCGGATGCCGGTGGGCGGCGAAACCGACCGGCACCGCCGCCTCGATCGCCGACCGCAGGGCGCGCAGATCGTCGGGGAGGTCGGCGGCGGTGAGATCGGTGCGAACGCTCTCCATCCCGCAACCGATGTCCACGCCCACCGCGGCCGGGGCGACCGCGTCGCGCATGGCGATCACCGAACCGACCGTGGCGCCTTTCCCGAGGTGCACATCCGGCATGACCCGGACGCCGTGGACCCATTCCAGCCGGGCGATATTGCGCAGCTGTTGCAGCGCCTGCGCCTCGATATCGTGCTCATGGGCCCACATCAACGTCCGTGCCCGGGTACCGGACAGCTCGACGGGAAACATTGTCTCGTTCCTTCCCTCCGGGGCGGACCGATATCCGCCGCCGTAATTCCACGGTAGGCCGCTGGATACGGGGAGGCGATCGAATTTCCGGATGGGTGCCGGCAGGCCGTCCGGGCTCGCGGCGTGCGCCGACGTCTCACGGAGGAGGTTCGCCCGGCCCGGTGGACAGGGCGGCTTCGATATCGGCGCGCGACGGAATGGCGGCACTGGCACCCAGCACGGTGGTGGCCAGCGCCCCCGCGGCGCAGGCGAAACGCAATGCCTCCGCCGGGCCCCGCGACCAGCGGACGGCCAGGGCACCGGCGAAGGTATCGCCGGCGCCGGTGGTGTCGACGACCTCGACCGCCGGTCCGGCGACGGAGGTCTGCGCGCCGTCGGGCCCGCGATGGCGCGCGCCGTCCGCGCCGAGTGTGACCACCAGATGCGGTACCCGGTCGAGAACGCTGCCCAGGTCCGCGGCCTCGCCGCGGTTCACCACCGCCACATCCACCCGGCTCCACAATTCCTCCGGGAGACGCTGCGCCGGGGAAGGGTTGAGTATCACGGTGGTGCCATTGTCCCGGGCGTGCCGCACCGCTTCCTCGATGGTCGGGACCGGGACCTCGAGCTGGCACAGCAGGATATCGGCCGCGGCGACGGCGGTGAGATCGCCGGCGCGCAGGCCGCGCAACTCGGCATTGGCACCGCCCACCACGATGATCGAGTTCTCGCCCGCGGCATCGACCACGATCGAGGCGATACCGCTGGGGCCTTCGACCGTGCGCAACCCGGTGGTATCGACCCCGGACCCGGTCAGCACCGCGCGCAGGCGTGGCGCGAAGACATCGGTGCCGATCGCGCCGAGGAACATCACCCGCCCACCCGCCCGGCTCGCCGCGACCGCCTGGTTGGCGCCCTTCCCGCCGGGCACCATCGTGAAGCCGCGGCCCAGGACCGTTTCGCCGGGTGCGGGCCGGTGATCGGTGGTGGTCACCAGATCCATGTTGATACTGCCGAGTACGGCAATCAGCGGAGTGGTCACGGGGAGAACCTAGCGCGGTGAGTGCCGGTAGAACCGATTTTTCCGGTGCGTAGGCTGTAGGCCATGACGGTAGAGACCACCGCTGAGTTCGATATGCGTGCGGCCGTGCACGAGGCCGCCCGCCGGGCGCGGGTCGCTTCCCGGGTCCTCGCCCAGCTCACCACCGCCCGGAAGAACGAGGCCCTGCACGCCGCGGCGGACGCGCTGCTCGCCGCCGCCGACAGCGTGCTGGAAGCCAACGGCGAAGACCTGGTCGCGGCGAAAGCGGCCGGCACCGAGGACTCGCTGCTGGACCGGCTGCGGCTGACCGAGGACCGGATCGACGGTATCGCCTCGGGGTTGCGCCAGGTGGCCGGACTGCCGGATCCGGTGGGTGTCGTGGAGCGTGGGTCGACGCTGCCGAACGGACTCGAGATCCGCCAGATCCGGGTGCCGCTGGGTGTGGTCGGCATGGTCTACGAGGCGCGGCCGAATGTCACCGTCGACGCGTTCGGGCTGGCGCTCAAGTCCGGCAACGCGGCGTTGCTGCGCGGCTCGTCGTCGGCGGCGCGGTCGAACGCGGCGCTGGTCGCCGTGCTGCGCGACGCGCTGACCGGCGTCGGCATCCCGGCCGACGCGGTACAGCTGCTGCCGAGTTCGGATCGCTCCAGCGTCACCCACTTGATCCAGGCCCGGGGTCTGGTGGACGTGGTCATTCCGCGCGGCGGCGCGGGCCTGATCAACGCGGTGGTACGCGACGCCCAGGTCCCGACGATCGAGACGGGTACCGGAAACTGCCATGTCTATGTGCACTCCGGTGCCGATCTGGATATGGCCGAGGAGATCCTGATCAACGCCAAGACCCGCCGCCCCAGTGTGTGCAACGCGGCCGAGACGGTGCTGATCGACGCGGCCATCGCGGATACGGCGCTGCCGCGGCTGAGCAAGGCGCTCGCCGACAAGGGTGTCACCCTGCACGGCGATCTCGACGGAATGGTCCCGGCCACCGACAAGGACTGGGGGGAGGAATATCTGACCCTCGATATCGCGGTGAAGGTCGTCGACGATCTGGACACCGCGATCGAACACATCAATACCTGGGGCACCGGGCACACCGAGGCCATCGTCACCGGTGAACTGGCCGCGGCCGACGAATTCTCGCGCCGGGTGGACGCGGCGGCGGTCATGGTGAACGCCTCCACCGCCTTCACCGACGGCGAACAGTTCGGGTTCGGCGCCGAGATCGGCATCTCCACCCAGAAGCTGCACGCCCGCGGTCCGATGGGGCTGCCGGAACTCACCTCCTCGAAGTGGGTCGTGCGGGGTTCGGGTCAGATTCGCCCCGCCTGACAATGCACGACGGGGCGCTTGCGTCGCCCGCGGCCCGAACACCCGGCTCTGTCGCTCCCGAACCGGGTGGCCCGGCCCACGGTGAGGACACCCGGGGACGGGTCGTGCGCCCGGCCCGGCACGCCCTGGCGTATCGAGTCGCCGATGGCCTCGTCCGTCGATGGTCGGCGGAATACACCGGCTCGCTGGGCGCGGTCGTATCGCAGCCGGGCCGTCCCGGTCTGCGCGGACGATCGCCCGGGCGGGTCGCGGTGGTGCCGGTCTCTTGGCCCCGGGGGACGACGCGGGGCGCGTAACCGCCCGGTAGCGTGGGTGGGACAGCGCGACGGAAGGACGGCCCGATGGAGCCCGCGAGTACCCCCACCCCGCCGGTTCAGGAGCCGATCTTCGCATCGGTCGACGATGTGGTGCACCGCCTCGCCGAGACCGGATACCTGGCCGACAAGGCCACCGCGACCTCGGTCTTCCTGGCCGACCGGCTCGGTAAACCACTACTCATCGAAGGTCCGGCGGGTGTCGGCAAAACCGAACTGGCGCGGGCCGTGGCACAGACGGCGAACGCCGGACTGGTGCGGTTGCAGTGCTATGAAGGTGTCGACGAGGCGCGCGCGCTCTACGAATGGAACCACGCCAAACAGATCCTGCGGATCCAGGCGTCCAGCGGAAACGACTGGGCCGAAACGGAATCGGATGTGTTCACCGAGGAATTCCTGCTGTCGCGGCCCCTGCTCACCGCGATCCGGCGTACCGATCCGACGGTACTGCTCATCGACGAGACCGATAAAGCCGATGTGGAGATCGAGGGCCTGCTGCTCGAGGTATTGAGCGATTTCGCGGTGACCGTGCCGGAGCTGGGCACCATCACCGCGACCCGGACCCCGTTCGTGGTCCTCACCTCCAACGCCACCCGTGAACTGTCCGAGGCGCTCAAGCGTCGCTGCCTCTATCTGCACCTGGACTTCCCGGACGAGGATCTCGAACGGCGGATCCTCGCGAGCCGGGTCCCGGAACTACCCCAGGCGGTGGCCACCCAGCTGGTGCGGATCGTGCACGTGCTGCGCGGAATGCAGTTGAAGAAACTGCCCTCGGTCGCCGAATCCATCGACTGGGCCCGCACCCTGCTCGCGCTCGGGCATACCTCGCTCGACGACGCCACCGTCCGGGAAACGCTGGGCGTGGTGCTCAAACACCGCAGCGACCATCAGCGGGCGCTGGCCGATCTGAAACCGGCCTGACGGTGGTGGCCACCGACGACCAGCCTCTCGCCCCGCACGGTCTGCCGGGGCATCTGGTCGGTTTCGTGGAGGCGCTGCGGGCGCGGGGGATACCCGTGGGTCCGTCGGAGACGGTGGACGCGGGCCGGGTGCTGTCGGTGCTGGACCTGCTGGACCGGGAGTCGGTCCGCGAGGGACTGGCCTGCGCCCTGTTGCGGCGCACCACCCATCGCGGCACCTACGACGGACTCTTCGACCTGTGGTTCCCGGTGGCCATCGGGGACCGCACCGCCGCCGCGGAGGCCGAGATCCCGTACCGCGACGACGGGAGGGTCGATATTCCCGAACTGCGGCGCATACTGGCCGAGATGCTCGCCGACGAGGGTTCGGGACAGCAGCAGGCGCTGATGGCCGCCCAGATGGTCGAACAGCTGGGGCAGTACCAGTCGGCGCGGGGCGCGTCCTTCTCGTCGTATCAGGCGTTGAAAGAGGTGCAGCCGCAGACGTTGCTCGCACAGATCCTGGCCGCCATGGCCACGCCCGGTATGAGCGATTTCGATACCGAGATCGCGCGCCGGGCCGCCCGCTCCCGGATCGAGAACTTCCGGCGCACCGTAGAGGCCGAGACCCGGCGGCGGGTGGCCGAACGCATCGGTAAGGAGCGGGTCGCTTCCTACGGCGTGCCCCGGCAGGCCGAGGAAGTCGATTTCCTGCGGGCCTCGCAGACGGAGCTGGCCGAACTGCGGCGCAGCACACAGCGGCTGGCCCGGATCCTGGCCTCGCGGCTGGCGGTGCGGCGCCGGCATGCCAAACGCGGCGAGATCGACCTGCGCAAAACCCTGCGCAAGTCCATGTCCACCGGCGGGGTGCCGATCGATCTGGTGAACCGCAGACCCCGGCCCGGCCGGCCCGAGCTCGTCCTGCTCTGTGATGTGTCGGGTTCGGTCGCCGGTTTCAGCAATTTCACCCTGCTGCTGGTGAGCGCGTTGCGCGAACAGTTCTCGAAGGTCCGGATCTTTGCCTTCGTCGACCACACCGACGAGGTGACCAGGTTCTTCGATCCGCACACCCAGCTCGACGAAGCCATGCAGCGGATCTTCGCCGAGGCCGATATCGTCGGCTTCAACGGCCATTCCGACTACGGCAGCGCGCTGACCAGCTTCGCCGAGGAGTTCCCGGACGCCGTCACCAGCCGCAGTTCCCTGCTGATCCTGGGTGATGCCCGCACCAACTACCGTGATCCCGAACTGGCCACCCTGCGTGAGCTGGTCGAGGTCGCCAAGCACGCGCACTGGCTCAACCCGGAACCGCGTACCAGCTGGGGGTCCGGGGACTCGGCCGCCGACCGGTACCAGCAGGTCATCGAAATGCACGAATGCCGGTCGGCGGCGCAGCTCACGGCCGTGGTCTCCCGGTTGCTACCGGTCTGATGGGATTGCCTCGGCCGGCGCTTCGGCCGCCGTGGTCCACAGGCGCATCGGCAGACGAAGGCTGATCGGCCGGAAGGGGCCGTGGCCGACCCGTTAAGCTCGACACTCATGCACGGAACGGGCCGGGGTGGACGCAAGCTGGGTGTGATGGGTGGCACCTTCGACCCCATCCACCACGGGCATCTGGTCGCGGCCAGTGAAGTCGCCCACCGGTTCGACCTCGACGAGGTGATCTTCGTCCCCACCGGGCAACCCTGGCAGAAGACCGATCGCCAGGTCAGCCCCGCAGAGGACCGTTATCTCATGACGGTGATCGCCACCGCCTCCAACCCGCGGTTCTCGGTGAGCCGGGCCGATGTGGAGCGGAGCAAGGTGACCTACACCGTCGACACCCTGCGTGATCTGCACGCCCAGCACCCGGGCGCGGAACTGTACTTCATCACCGGGGCCGACGCGCTGGCCAGCATCCTCACCTGGCAGGATTGGGCCGAACTGTTCGAGCTGGCGAAATTCGTGGGGGTCAGCCGGCCGGGGTACGAGCTGAACATCGACCATCTCGCCGACCATCTGCGAGGTATGCCCGACGACGCGGTCACCATGATCGAGATCCCCGCGCTGGCCATCTCGTCGAGCGAATGCCGCCGTCGCGCGGCCGAGGGGCGGCCGGTCTGGTATCTCGTACCGGACGGTGTCGTGCAATACATATCGAAGCGGCATCTCTACGTGCCCGCTCGAGCGGAAGGTGATGGAAACGTGAACGAGGTGCTGGCATGAGCGGCGCACGCCCGGAGGCGGCAGCTTGCGTAACCACGGAGGGCGTGCGGCGCTCGTGCCCGGAGGTAACAGCATGAGCGGCGCACGCCCGGAGGCGGCAGCTTGCGTAACCACGGAGGGCGTGCGGCGCTCGTACCCGGAGGTAACAGCGTGAGCGCGACGGAAGAAGCGGTGCGGATGGCGACCGTCGCCGCGCTGGCCGCGGACGAGAAGCTGGCCGCCGATGTGGTCGTGCTGGACGTCTCCGAACAACTCGTGATCACGGACTGCTTCGTGATCGCTTCGGCGCCGAACGAGCGCCAGGTCAATGCCATCGTCGATAATGTCGAAGAGAAACTGCGCGCGGCCGGACACAAACCGGTACGCCGGGAAGGGACCCGCGAGGGCCGTTGGGCGCTCTTGGACTACGTCGACGTGGTGGTACACATCCAGCACAACGACGAACGTAATTTCTATGCGCTGGAACGATTGTGGAAAGACTGCCCGATCGTTCCGGTCGAGGGGATCGGTATGAGCGAGTCGGGCCCGCAGGAGGTAGCGGAGCGGGACCACGCAGGGCCCTCGCCCATGCCGCGTGAACACGGCGCGCCACCGGCCGCCGGCGACGAAAGTGCTGGAGAAACCGAGTGAGACAGAAAACCGGTGTGCGCACCCTGATCCTGTTGCGCCACGGGCAGACCGAGTGGAACGCCAGCGACCGGATGCAGGGGCAGATCGACACCGATCTCACCGATCTGGGACGGCGGCAGGCGAAAGAAGCGGCGCGGGAACTGGTGTCCCACAAGGCCATCGGCTTGATCTCCTCCGATCTGCGACGCGCCTACGACACCGCGCTGGCGCTGTCGGAGCATTCCGGACTCGAGGTGGTCCGGGAGCCGCGGCTCCGGGAGACCCACCTCGGTGACTGGCAGGGGATGGGGGATATCGAGGTCGATTCCCTCTATCCCGGTGCCCGGCTCGAGTGGCGAATGGATGCCACCTTCACCCCGCCCGGCGGGGAATCGAAACTGGAGGTCGGTGCTCGCGCACTGCCGGTCGTGCAGGAGTTGTTCGACGAGCGGCAGGATTGGCCCGGCGCCACTATGATTCTCGTGGCGCACGGCGGGCTGATCGCCGCGCTCACGGCCGCGTTGCTCGATCTGCCGCCTCGGAACTGGCCGGCCCTCGGTGGCCTGGCCAATGCCAGCTGGGTGCAGCTGAGCAGCCACGGCCCGAGCCCGGACAGGCCCGGCTGGCGTCTCGATGTGTGGAACGCAGCGGCGAAAGTAGCACCCGATGTCATCTGAAGACCTGAACCGCCAGATACCGGACGAACTGTTCCGGAAGGTGTCCGCGAAACCGGAGCGCGCACTACCCGACGCCCTGTTCGGCCCGGCGCCCGAACGGGAGGTGGACGGTACCGCCGAGGATACCGGTGCCGCCGAAGACGGCGACGTCCGGAAGGCCGTCTGACCCCAGGAGGATTCCGCAGTGACTTCCACGTCGGCGGGTACGCACGCGCCCGACCCGGGTAGCGAACCGGAAAACACCGGCCCGGACACGGGCCCTGTCGTGGAGACGGGTACCGCGCCACGGATCGCGCCGGACGTGGAGGTCACAATGGATCCCGCGGTGTCCACCGGGGCCGCGGTCCCCGGCGCCCCGCGACCGGTACTGCTGGTGATCGCCGATTCGCTGTCCTATTTCGGCCCCGAAGGGGGCCTGCCGGCCGATCATCCCCGCATCTGGCCGAATCTGGTGGCGGCCGAACTCGATTGGGATGTCGAACTCGTCGCGCGGATCGGCTGGACCTGCCGGGACGCCTACTGGGCGCTGATAGGTGACCCACGGGTCTGGGCGGCCGTCCCACGAGCCGGCGCCGTGGTCTTCGCGGTGGGCGGTATGGATTCGCTGCCCTCACCGTTGCCCACCGCACTACGGGAACTGATCCGCTATGTGCGGCCGTCGGGCCTGCGCCGGGTGGTGCGCTCGGCGTACCAGTGGATCCAGCCCCGGGCCGCGAAACTCGGTCGCCCGGTGGCGCTTCCGCCCGAGGTGAGCGTGGACTATCTGGAGCAGTGCCGGACGGCGCTGGGCCAGCTCCGGCCCGAACTGCCCGTGGTCGCGGTACTGCCGTCGGTGCACGACTGCGCGGCCTACGGCCGGGTGCACAGCGGTCGCGAACCGGCGGTGCGCGCCCTGCGGGCCTGGTCGCGACGGTGCGGCGTCCCACTGGTGGATCTCAAAGCGGCGGTCCACGACAACATCTACTCCGGTGACGCCAATCCGGACGGGATCCACTGGGGCTGGGACGGGCACACCGAGGTCGCCAAGGCGATGGTGAAAACACTGCAAGAGGTCGGGTGAGACGTGGCGGTCGTGGTCGTCACCGATTCGTCCGCCAGCCTGCCCGCGCAACTGATCGGCGAGCTGGGCATCGAGGTGGTGCCTCTGCACGTGCTGGTGGGAGATGCGCAGATCCGGGAAGGTGTCGACGAGCTCGCCGTCGACTACGCCGCCGAGGAAGTCACCACCTCGGCGCCGTCACCGGGTGAACTGCGCGAGGCCTATACCGAGGCGCTGCGGCGCAGTCGCGGCGACGGCGTGGTCGCGGTGCATCTGTCCCGGCAGCTCTCGGCGACCTGGGAGGCGGGCCGGCAGGCCGTCCGGGATATGGACGCCGCGGAGTCGGTGCTGCTGGTGGATTCGCTCGGGGCGGGTCTGGCGACCGGGTTCCCGGTACTGGCCGCCGCGCGGTGCGCGGCGGCCGGTGGCACGCTCGCGGCCGTGTACGACGCCGCGGTACGGGCGGCGGCCGATTCCCGCACATTCTTCGTGGTGAATCGCACCGAGCAGTTGCGTCGTGGAGGAAGGCTCAGCACGGCGGCGAGTTTCTTCGGCAGTGAACTGGTCAGCAAACCGGTGCTGCAACTGGTGCAGGGCCGGTTGGAATTACGGGACAAGGTGCGTACTCGGTCGAAGGCGTTCGCGAAGCTGGTCGCGGCTGCCGCGGAGGTGGCCGGGGCGGGGCCGGCGGCGGTGGGAGTGCAGCATCTGGCCGCCGCCGAGGCCGCCGAAACGGTGACGGCCCAACTGCGGGAACGTATTCCGCAGGTCGCGGAGGTTCTCGTCGCCGAATTCGGGCCGGCGCTGGCCGTCCACCTCGGGGTCGGCGCGGTCGGGGTACTGGTGCTTCCCGGTGGGTGCGGCTGACCGGCCGCGGTATCCGTACGGCCCCCGTTCATCCACAGGACGGAGTTGTCCACAGGTCTGTCGAACTCCCAGGTGGGCCCAGGTGTCCGATGCTTGGCCGGGCCTAGCGTCGCGGGCATGGCACCACACGACGAGCGCGAACGGGTACGCAGACAACTGGGCGGGCACCTCGGCGAGTTGCCGCGGGACGCCCCGGAGGGCCGGGCGCGCCGGTGGCCGGATTCCGCGTTCGCCGAGACCGATGTCGTAGGCACCCCGCGCTGGCTGGACGACGAACCCGCCCCGGTCGGCTGGCGGGACCGCCTGATCCCCGACCGGTTTCGAGGCGCACGCCTGGACACCGGGCGGCGCGGGGTGGCGGCCCTGGCGGGTATCGGCCTGTTCGCCGGTCTGCTGACGGTGGTGATGGTTCTGTGGGACCGTCCGGTCGCGCAATCGGTCCCCCCGCTGCCCGCGGTTGCGCCGGCTGCGATGCCGGCGGATGCACCGGAATCCGGGCAGGCACCCCTGGCGGCGGAGCCGGCGCCGACCGGAGCGCAGCCCGCCGAACTGGTGGTCAGTGTCGTGGGTCTGGTGAACCGGGCGGGTCTGGTGCGGCTGCCACCCGGAGCCAGGGTGGCCGACGCGATCTCGGCGGCGGGCGGTGCACTCGGCGGCGCGGATTTGGCGGGCCTGAATCTGGCCCAGCGGCTCGCCGACGGCGACCAGGTCCGGGTGGGCCCCAGCGGACCCGATGGACCGCTGCCGGGCAGTGCGACCATCAGCGGCGGCGCCGCGGGAGCCCCGCCCGCCGTCGGCGCGGGTGGTGGTGAGCCCACAGCGGGTAAACCGTTGGATCTGAACGCCGCCACCGAAACCGAGCTCGACGGCCTGCCCGGTGTCGGGCCGGTGACCGCGAAGGCGATTATCGCCTGGCGCGAAATCAACGGGCGATTCACCGATGTGGAGCAGCTGGCCGAGGTGGACGGTATCGGTCCGGCCCGGCTGGCGCGGCTGCGCGAACTGGTGACCGTATGAAGGCACTGGCCATAAGGGTGAGCGGCGAGGGTGCGGAACCGGTGTCGGGTCCGGGTTGCGGCGCGACCCCGAGTCGGGGTCGGTGTTACACGCAAATGGTCCGCGGCCGGCGAGGCGTGGAGTCCGGCGCCTGGTCCGGGTGGGGGAGTCGCACCCGGGAAACATATGCGGTCCATGCGGTAGGAGCCGCCCTGATCGATGACTTCACCGGGCGTCCTGATATCCGCGGGCGAGGCCGGCGGCTGCTCTGGCAGATCGTGCGGATATTCGGTCGGGTGCGCCGGTGAGCGCGACGCGGGGCACCGAACTCCGCCACCGAGGAGCGCGAGCCGGAGGTGCTGCGGCGGGCCCGGATACGGTGCTGGATGCGCGGCTGCTCCCGGCCACGCTGACCTGCTGGCTCGTCACCATTCTCGCGGTCGGCGCCGGCTGGGTCACCGGAGTGGTCGTCGCGCTGGCGCTGGCCGTGCTCGCCCTGGTGTCCTGGGCACTGCTGTGGACCGGGATCGCTCACCGCAGCGAACGCCGCCGGGTCGTCACGACGGTGGCGCTGGGTGCCGCGCTGATCGGCTCGGCCTTCGCGTGCGCCGGCGCGTGGCGGGAGCACCAGGTCGGTGCTCATCCGCTGCGCTCGGTGCCGGCCGCGGCGACGGTCGATGTGGTCATGGTGCCAGGGGACGACCCGAAGCCCGTACGCAGCAGTGGATCCGGACGCGGTCGGCTCTGGGTGGTGCACGGCGAACTCCGGGAGTTCCGGTATCGCGAGCAGGTGGTGCGCGGTGGTGGTGCGGTGGTCGTGCTGGCCGCGGGGCCGGCCTGGGCGGAACTACTGCCGGGGCAGCCGATCGAATTCCGGGCCCGGCCCGCACCCCCGCGCGAGCACGATCTGACGGTGGCCACCCTGCGGCCGGTGGGCGAACCGGATATCGCGGGTCCGCTGCCGTGGTGGCAGGCGGCCGCCGACTCGGTGCGTTCGGATCTGGTCGCGGCGGCCGGCGGGGCACTCGCACCGGACCCGGCGGGACTGCTGCCCGCGCTCGTCGCCGGAGACACCTCGGCGTTGAGTGACCGGGTGCACGACGATTTCGCCGCCGCGGGCCTGCAGCACCTGACGGTTGTCAGCGGTGCGAACTTCTCGATCCTGCTCACCGCGGTGCTCGCGGCCACCCGCCTGCTCACCCTCGGTCCGCGTCTGTCACTGCTCTGTGCGGCGGTGGCGCTGGTGTCGTTCGTGATCATCGCCCGGCCCGATCCGAGCGTGCTGCGCGCCGCGGCCATGGGATCGGTAACGCTGCTGGCCCTGCTGACCGGTCGCCGCAAACAAGCTCTGCCCGCCCTCTGCGCCGCGGTGATCGCCCTGCTGGCACTGCGGCCCGCGCTCGCGGTACAGGCGGGATTCGCGCTCTCGGTGCTCGCGACCGGTGCTCTGCTCCTGCTCGCCCCCAGCTGGGCCGATCATCTGCGGGCCCGCGGGTGGTGGCGGGTACTTGCCGAACTGGTCGCGGTGGCGGCGGCTGCCTTTGTTGTCACCACCCCGCTCACCATCGCGATATCCGGGCAGCTCAGCCTGGTGGCCGTGGCCGCCAATATTCTCGTGGCTCCGGTGATCGCCCCGATCACCATCGGCGGAGCCCTGGCGGCCGCGGCGGCCACCTGCTGGGACCCACTCGCTCACCTCGTCCTGCGCCCGATCGGGCCGCCGCTGTGGTGGCTGCTCACCGTGGCGGCCGAGGCGGCGGCGGTACCGGGCGCGGTCGTTACGGTCCCCGGCGGTACACCGGGTGGCACGCTCGCCGCCGTGGTGGTCGCCGGCGCAATTGTGGCCCTGCGACTGCCCCGGATCCGGCGAGTGCTGGCGGCCGTATCCCTCGGAGCCCTCGCCGCGTACCTGCTGTTGGTCTTCGGGCTCGGCTGATCCGCATCTCCGCCGGCCGACCAGGCGCACCCTCTGCGGACCCGTGGACAGTCGAATTCAGCTTTGGATAGCGACGGGCCTCCTCGCTCACGCAGCTCGAATCGGGGGCGATCGTTCGCGGCGCAGCCGGCCGAACGCTTCCGAACTGCCGGCGTCTCGTCTCGCCCTGCTGTTGCGGATGGCCGGGCCGGGGAGTCCTCGCCCACCCGGGTTGCGGCCGATGGTCGGAAGGCGGCCGTACGATCGGAGCCGTGAGCGAGCGACCTGCGGCCCTGCATCTGGTGCTGGGCGATGAGGAACTGCTGATCCAGCGCGCGGTGGCCGGGGTGACCGGGCAGGTGCGGGCGGTCGCGCCGGATCCGGACGCGGTGCCGGTGGACCGGTTACGGGCCGGCGATGCCAGCAGCGCGGAATTGGCGGAACTGCTGAGTCCCTCGCTGTTCGCCGAGGACCGGGTGATCATTCTGGAGGCGGCGGATCAGGCAGGTAAGGACGCCGTCGCCGTGATCTCCGAAGCCGCCGCGGCGCCACCCGACGGGGTGGTGCTGATGGTGGTGCACTCCGGCGGGGGGCGGGCCAAGGCCCTGGTGCCCGAATTGCGGAAAGCCGGGGCGGTGGTGCACGAATGCGCGAAGCCGACCAAGGCTTCGGAGCGATCCGAATTCGTCCGCGCCGAATTCCGGGCGGCCGGGGCGCGGGTGTCGGCGGATGTGGTGCAGGCCGTACTCGACGCGGTGGGATCGGAACTGCGCGAACTGGCGGCCGCCTGCTCGCAGCTGGTCGCCGATACCGGGGGCAAGCTCGATGTCGCGGCGGTGCGCCGGTACTACTCCGGAAAGGCCGAGGTGTCCGGCTTCGAGGTCGCGGACCTTACCGTGGCGGGGAATCGGGCGGGCGCAGTGGAGGCGTTGCGCTGGGCGCAGGACCGCGGGGTGCCGCATGTGGTGCTGGCCGACGCACTGGCCGATTCCGTGCACACGATCGCGAAGGTGGGATCCGCGGGGCGCGGGGATCCGTTCAAACTGGCGGGACCGCTCGGTATGCCGCCATGGAAGGTGAAGAAGGCCCAGTCGCAGGCCCGGGGCTGGACTCCGGCCACGATCGGGTCGGCGCTGCAGGTCGTGGCGACACTGAACGCCGATGTCAAAGGTGGCGCCGCCGATTCCGGGTTCGCGCTCGAGGACGCCGTGCTGAAGCTGCTCGCTCTGCACGGGCGTAGCTGACGGGCCGGCGGACGACCGGCGGGACGAGCTGCTATTCGACCGCGCTGAGCCCCAGCGCTTCCTCGGCCGCTTCGTCGTAGCGGCCGTCCCACTCCTCGTAGACGGGCGTCTCCTCGTCCCGTGTGACCATCCAGACCACCACGGGCCCGCCGTCGTCGTCGGCCGGGACCAGCACGTTTTCGATCTTCACGCCGATACCGAGGACTTCGGCGGCCCGGATCACACCGGGCAGGTCCTCGGCTTGGACTACCGATTGGTTCGCATACACCGTAACCATGCGCCGCATGCTACGGCAGGAAGCGCGCAATCGGACGGGCGCCATCCGGGAACGGCAGGAAAAGCGGCGCTGACCGGGGCCGGGAACACCAAAAGCCGCCGTGGTCCTCAATGCCGCGGCGGCCGGTCGTCCGAAGAATTCAGTTGATCAGAGCTTGTTCAGCGCGATCGCCATCGCCGACTTCTTGTTGGCGGCCTGATTGGCGTGGATAACGCCCTTGGAGGCGGCCTTGTCGAGCTTGCGGCTCACGAAACGGAGGCGCTCGGCGGCGGCCTCCTTGTCGCCGGAGGCGGCGGCGGTCCGGAAGGCGCGGATATAAGTGCGCAGTTCGGACTTCACCGACTGGTTGCGCTGACGCGCCGCCTCGTTGGTACGGATCCGCTTGATCTGAGACTTGATATTGGCCACGCCGGTATCCTCTGGTTCCTGTCTGGTTCGGTCGGAAAGTCTGTGTGCACCCCCGCCCTGGTGCTCGTCCACCGAAGGAAACGGCCGGGCACGGGGTAGGCAACGCCGATTGGCCAGGTTACCAGTACGGGGCGGCGCGGCGAAATCGTGGGCGGATCGTCACATCGCAGGCGATGCGATGTCGTTGTGTGGACCGGACGTCGCGCGTAACGTCGCCCGCGTTGCGCCCAGGAATTTCCCAGCAGGACCCAGGTATTTCCCGGTGTGCGCCCCGATGCCTCGTGGGGCGGCGATCCTCTCGGAAGGCGGACCGGTATGTCTCCCACCGCGCAGGAAAAGGAAGCGATCCTCGAGGGCGCCGAACCGGCGCCGGTATCCGGCCCCAAGAAATGGGCCGCCGAGGCGTTCGGCACGTTCGTTCTGGTGATGGGCGGTGCGGGAACCGCGGTACTGGCGGGAGAGAAGGTGGGCCCGCTCGGGGTGGCGCTGGCCTTCGGACTGTCCCTGCTGCTCCTGGTCTACGCCATCGGACCGGTATCGGGCTGCCATGTCAACCCGGCCGTCACGGTGGGGCAATTCCTGATGGGCCGAGTGTCGCCGGTCAACGCGGTGGGCTACATCGTCGCGCAGGGGGTGGGCGGGCTGGTGGCGGGACTGGTGCTGTTCGCGATCGCCAAGAACCTGCCCTCCTACGATCGCGCCGCCGACGGTCTGGGCGCCAACGGCTGGGGTTCGCACAGTCCGTCGGCGGTCACCGGACCGGCGGGGGAAGCGGTGATCGAGGACGGGTACGGCCTGGCCGCCATGATCATCGTGGAGGTGATGCTCACCGCGCTGCTGGTGTTCGTGGTGCTGGCCTCGACCGACCGGATTTCCGAGATCCCGCAGGCGGGTCTGGCCATCGGGTTCACGTTGGCGGTCATCCACCTGATCTCGATCCCGGTCGACAACACCTCGGTCAACCCGGCGCGCAGTCTGGCGGTGGCCCCGTTCCAGGACGGCGCGATGGGCCAGCTGTGGGCCTTCATCGTGTTCCCGCTCATCGGCGGAGTGCTGGGCGCGCTGGTGTACGGGATGCTGTTCGGCCGCTCCCGGGAGCTGGAGGCCTGACCGCTGCTCGTCAGCTCCAGTGGTATTCGCGTACGAGCCGATGGGCGACCAGGTCGAACAGTTTGCGCGGCAGGATGGCGCCCTCGCGGCGGATACCGTCCTCGGGGACGTCGAGTACCCGGTCCAGCCGGACCCAGCTGTCCCGGCCCTGGTGATCCCAGGTGCCCGCGCCGATCGCGATCCAGTCCGGGTCGTCGCCGCGTACCGGGTTGGAGCTGAGCATAAGTCCGAGCAGGGTGTGCCCGTCGCGTCCGACCACCAGCACGGGGCGGTCCTTGCCGTTGCTCGGGTCCTCTTCGAAGGGGACCCAGGTCCAGACGATCTCGCCGGGGTCGGCACGGCCGTCCAGCTGCGGGGCGTACACCACGCGCCGGGCGCGGTGGGCGGTCGGTACCGGGGTGGAGGCGGCGGGCCGCACCGGGACGCCGCCGGGCCCGGCGGGACGGCGGCCGCGGCCCGACCCGTCGCGGGTACTCCGGCGATCGAGCAGGGCCTCTACCAGTCGCGGCGCCTGGCGCTTGACGATCTTCGGACCCTGTTGTCTGGCGATCGCGGTGAGTTGCCTGCCGAGACTGTTCCAACTTCGGGCCATGTCAGGAGGATAACGTCACGCCGCCGCCGGGGATATCACCTCCGCCGGCCCGCGGCGGGACCTGGGCGGCGGCGGGCGGGGTCCAGCATGGGACGATGGTCGTCAGTACGCCCGATACCCCATGAGGAGTGGAGTGCCCGCCAGCTTCGCCGATACGACGTTCACCGATCCGTCGCGGATCCGGAACTTCTGCATCATCGCGCATATCGATCACGGCAAGTCGACGCTGGCCGACCGGATGCTGCAGCTCACCGGTGTCGTGGAGGACCGGCAGATGCGTGCGCAGTACCTGGACCGGATGGATATCGAGCGGGAACGCGGTATCACCATCAAGGCCCAGAACGTGCGGCTGCCGTGGACACCGCGATCCGGGCAGCACGAGGGTGAGGATTTCGTCCTGCACCTGATCGATACGCCGGGTCACGTGGACTTCACCTACGAGGTGTCGCGGGCGCTGGAGGCGTGTGAGGGCGCGATCCTGCTGGTCGATGCCGCACAGGGGATCGAGGCGCAGACGCTGGCGAATCTGTACCTGGCGCTGGACAAGGACCTGGAGATCATCCCGGTCCTGAACAAGATCGATCTGCCGGCCGCGGATCCGGAGCGGTACGCCGCCGAGCTCGCCCATATCGTCGGCTGCGAGCCCGAGGATGTGCTGCGTGTGTCCGGCAAGACCGGGGTGGGTGTGACCGAACTGCTCGATCGGGTCATCGAGCGGGTTCCGGCGCCGGTCGGGGAGGCGGATGCCCCCGCGCGGGCGATGATCTTCGACTCGGTCTACGACACCTATCGCGGTGTGGTCACCTATGTCCGTGTGGTGGACGGCAAGCTGACCCCGCGCGAGAAGATCAAGATGATGTCCACCGGTGCGACCCACGAGTTGCTCGAGATCGGAATCGTCTCACCGGAACCCAAGCCGACCCAGGGCCTCGGGGTAGGCGAGGTCGGTTATCTGATCACCGGTGTCAAGGATGTCCGGCAGTCGAAGGTCGGCGATACCGTGACCGCCGCCCGCAACGGCGCGATCGAACCGCTCACCGGTTACCGCGAACCGCGTCCGATGGTCTACTCGGGGCTGTATCCGGTGGACGGGTCGGACTACCCGGATCTGCGTGACGCGCTGGACAAGCTGCAGCTCAACGATGCCGCTCTCACCTACGATCCGGAGACCTCGGTGGCGCTCGGGTTCGGTTTCCGCTGCGGGTTCCTGGGCCTGTTGCACATGGAGATCACCCGTGAGCGCCTGCAACGCGAATTCGGCCTCGACCTGATCTCCACCGCGCCGAACGTGGTCTACCGGGTGGTGATGGAAGACGGTACGGAACATATCGTGACGAATCCGTCGTACTGGCCGGAAGGCAAGGTGCGCGACGTCTTCGAGCCGGTCGTCAAGGTCACCATCATCTCGCCGAGCGAATTCATCGGCGCCATCATGGAGTTGTGCCAGTCGCGGCGGGGCGACCTCGGCGGGATGGACTACCTGTCGGAGACCCGGGTCGAGCTGCGCTACACCCTGCCGCTGGCCGAGATCATCTTCGATTTCTTCGATTCGTTGAAATCGCGGACCCGCGGCTACGCCTCGCTCGACTACGAGGAGTCCGGGGAGCAGCAAGCGCAGCTGGTCAAGGTGGATATCCTGCTGCAGGGCGAGGCGGTCGACGCGTTCAGTGCCATCGTGCACCGCGACGCCGCCCAGGCCTACGGGCACAAGATGACCACCAAACTGCGCGAACTGATCCCGCGTCAGCAGTTCGAGGTGCCGATCCAGGCGGCCATCGGTTCCAAGATCATCGCCCGCGAGAACATCCGTGCCATCCGCAAGGACGTGCTGGCCAAGTGCTACGGCGGTGATATCAGCCGTAAGCGCAAACTGCTGGAGAAGCAGAAAGAGGGCAAGAAGCGGATGAAGACGATCGGCCGGGTCGACGTCCCGCAGGAAGCCTTCGTCGCGGCGCTGTCCTCGGATGCGCAATCCGATAAGCCGAAGGACAAGAAGTAGCCGGCCACCGTGCCCGCGCGCGGGAATATCGCTGCGCGATAGCCGGATTTGTTGCCCGCCTCCACCCGGTCTCCGGAATCGGCTGATAACGAAAATGTGACAGTCGCAGATGTCGACAATAGGCTGATAGCGGATCCGCGCCGGGGTGGCCCCGGCGTGGTTGCTGTTGAACGCGAGAGTGGAGTTTGCAATGGCGCGTGATCTGCCGTTCGACGGCGACGAAGAGGTCACCGAACGCGGTGGTGACACCGCCTATCGCATTGCCAACGCCACGTCGCGAGTCGCCCGCGGCGGCGCCTATGTGACCGGCGGCGCGTTGATCGCGAACAGCGGTGGCGGTGTTCCGGCGCCGCCCAGTGAATTGGACAGCCGTAACGCGGGCTGGGCCTACAGCGCCGATCCCGATCCCGATGTACCCAGTCCGGTGATCACCTTCCCGGATCCGGATCCGGTGCAGACCGAGGCGCCGGGTTCCTCTGCCGGTGACGCGAGTACGACCATGCCGCTCCCGCACGGCCCGACCTTCGATATCCAGGTCGGCGGGCCCGGTGATTTCGATCTCGACGACTACTCCCCGGGTGTCCACACCGAGGACATACCGGGACTGACATTGGTACCCGGCGCGCCCGAGGGCGGCGCGCCCGGTGCCGAGTTCATGCCGGGCACCGGGGTACCCGACTCGAAAATTCCGGGTATGCCCGAGTTCGGCGCACCGGATCCGGGTCTGCCGCCGGGCAAGATCCCGGGCTTCGACGGTATCCCCGGGTGGGGACAGGGAATTCCGCTGCCCGGTAACGAAGGTTCGGGCGGCCCGGGCGAATTGGAGCTGCCGGCCCCGGGCGATGCCTTCCAGACCGATATCTTCGACCTGCCCCGGTTCGACCTGAGCCCGGATTCCGCGGTGCAGTCGGTGGCGCGCAACGCCGACGACGGCGACTGGGGTTTCGACCTCGCCGATCTCCTCGCGCGCCCGGCCGGCGACCCGGGGTCCGGCTGGTACGGCGAAGACACCGAGGGCGGCCCGATCGGTGAGCTGGTCATCGACTACGGGATCGACGGCGGGATGGTCTTCGCCGACGGGTTCGGCCACGCGGTGGCCATCGATTCGCATATGGGACTCGACATCTCGGCGGGGTCCGACGGTTTCTGGGTCGCCAGCGACTGGGATCTCGATATCACCGTCGGTGACGGCAGCCTGCTCGACGATCGGCTCGATCAGTACCTGGACTGGGCGCAGTCCGGCACCACCGCAGCCGATTCGTTCCAGTCCGCCGGGCGCGATCCGCTGGACGCCGCCGCGCGAGCGGACGCGGGCGCGGAGGCCGCCGCCCGCGGGGCCGAGTCCGGTGTCGCGGCCGGAGCGGATGCCGTTGTACCGGGGGTCGC
>NZ_BDBX01000051.1 GCF_001613205.1 Nocardia sienata NBRC 100364
GGACCGAGGGGGCCTCGACCACGCGGCGCCGCAGGCGCCGCAAATAAACACAACAATTACCGCAGTACTTTGCGGCTGATGGCGTATTTGTGGACCTCGGTGGGGCCGTCGTAGAGGCGGAAGGGGCGCATATCGCGGAAGATCATCTCGACCACCGTCTCGTCGCTGACGCCGATGCCGCCCAGAATCTGGACGCAGCGGTCGGCGACCTTGAACAGTTCCTCGGAGACGAACGATTTCGCCATCGAGCTCTCGTGGCGGGCCTTCTCGCCCTGGTCCATTAGCCAGCAGGTGTGCCAGATGGTCAACCGGCACTGGTGCAGCGCGATCTCGTTGTCGGCGATCATGAACGAGACGCCCTGGTGTTCGCCGAGGGTTTTGCCGAAGGCGGTGCGGGTTTTGGCGTGGTCGATGGCGATGCTCTGGGCGCGTTCGGCGGCGCCGAGCCAGCGCATGCAGTGGGTGAGGCGGGCGGGGGCCAGGCGCAGCTGGGCGTAGCGCAGGGCCTGGCCGGCTTCGCCGAGCAGCGCCGACTTCGGGAGGGTGAGGTTGTCGAAGCGGACCACGCAGTGCCCGGCCACGTAGTTGCGGTCCATGGTGTTCATGGTGCGTTCGATGACAATGCCCGGTTGGTCGCCGTCGGTGAGGAAGAGGGTGGGGCCGGCGGGGAGGTGGGGGTTGTCGCCGAGCAGCGCCATGATGATCCAGGTTTTGGCGCCGTTGGCACCGGTGATCAGCCATTTGCGGCCTTCGATGACGAAATTCTCGCCGTCGAAGGTGGCGGTGGTGGCGAGCTGTCCGGGATCGGAGCCGGCGCCGTCGGGTTCGGTCATGGCGAACACCGAGCGCTGGTGCCCGTCGATGACCGGCTGGAGATAGCGCTCGGTCTGTTCCTGGTTCGCGATCTTGGAGAGCAGGAACATATTGCCCTCGTCCGGAGCGGCACAGTTCATGGCGACCGGGCCCAGCGTCGACCAGCCGGCGGCTTCGTAGAGCACGGCCTGCTCTACATGGGTGAGGCCGCGCCCACCGAGCGCGGTGGGAGCCTGGATGGTCAGCAGTTTCTCGGCGCGGGCGAGTTCCACGAGTTCCTGGCGGAGTTCGTCGGTGGGGCCGTGAGAGGTGAGTCGTGGGTCGCGCTCGTAAGGCACGATCTTGTCTGCGACGAATGCGCGGACCCGGTCACGTTCGGCGGCGAGCTCGGCGGGAATCGTGAAGTCGATCATATGGTCACCTTCGTCCGGGGGCGTTGGAATCGAGCATACGAAACCCGGCCACCCGGACTGAAGGCACCTGCCCGCAGGTTCTCAGCGGACCCGGGCGACCTGTCGTTGCCGCGCACCGATCACCCGGCAGACCAGGTAGATCACGAACGAGATCGTGGTGACGAAGGTGGAGACCGGCGCTCCCGGCGCCAGCGACAGCAGGATGCCGCCCACCGCGGAGATCTCCGCGAAGACAACCGCCAGCACGGTGGCTCGCACCGGATCGGCGGTCAGCTGCGCGGCCGCGGCAGCCGGTGTGATCAGCAGTGCGAGCACCAGCAGAGCGCCGACGATCTGGACACCGAAGGCCGCCGTGATTCCGAGCATCACCGCGAACAGGATGGACAGTGCCCGCACCGGCACACCCCGGGCCACCGCGACCTCCGGGTCGGTGCTGGCGAACAGCAGCGGGCGGTACACCAGGGCAAGTACGGCAAGGACCGCGGCGGTACAGGTGGCCAGCAGTGTCAGCCCGCCGAACCCGACGCTCACGACCTGCCCGGTCAGCAACGAGAATTTCGATCCCGCGCGTTCGGGACCGAGCCACAGGAACAGCACCGACAGGCCGAGCCCGAACGACAAGACCACGGCGATCACCGAATCGCGTTCCCTGGCGCGGGTGCCGAGCACACCGAACAGCACGGCCGCCACCACCGAACCGGCGATCGCCCCGAGCCCGACGCCCGCGCCGACCAGCAGCGCGGCGGCCGCACCGGTCAGCGAGAGCTCGCTCGTGCCGTGTACCGCGAACGACATCTGCCGGCTGATGATCAGCGGGCCGATCACCCCGGCGAGCAGCCCGAGCAGGGCCGCCGCGACGAGAGCCTGCTGCACGAAGTCGTAGCCGAGCAGGTGTGCGGTGGTCTGGATGTCGAAGATCTCGCCCAGTACATCGGAGAGCTTGTCCATCTATCCGTTCGCCTGTCCCGCTCGCTGGGTGAATTCGGCCAGGGGGTCACCGACGTGCGGGGTCCCGGGATCGCCGTGGCAGTGGGCGCCGGCAGTGCCGAGGGCGTCCATGGTGTCGCCGGTGCCGACCACCACCAGCCTGCCCCGGACGCGCAGCACATCGACCTCGGTCTGGTAGAGCTCCGAGAGCACCGCGGAGGTCATGACCTCGTCCGGTGTGCCGATCCGGAATTTGCCGCCGACCAGATAGAGCACGCGGTCCACCAGCGGCAGGATCGGGTTGATCTCGTGGGTGACGAACAGTACCGATGTGCCGTGGCGGCGCCGCCGGGCGTCGATCAGCCCGGAGACCAGCTGCTGGCTGGCCAGGTCGAGGCTGAGCAGTGGTTCGTCGCACAGCAGTACCGCGGGATCGCCGACCAGTGCCTGCGCCACCCGTAACCGCTGCTGTTCGCCGCCGGACATGCTCTCCAGCGGGGCCTTCGCGAACCTCTCCGCGCCGACATCGGCGATCGCGGCGGTGACCTTGCGACGGCGCTCTGCCCGCGCTCGCAGACCGAGCCCCCAGCGGTGTCCGTCCACGCCGAGACCGACCAGATCGACACCGCGTAACTGCACACCCGCGTCGATGGTGCGTTGCTGCGGTATGTATCCGATATCCGGGTGTCCGGCGCGGGGCGCGGCTCCGGCGATCCGGGCGCTGCCCGAACTCAGGGCGAGCTGGCCGAGCAGGACGCGGAGCAGAGAAGTCTTTCCGGAGCCGTTGGGCCCGAGCACGGCGATGAACTCGCCGCGGGCGACGCTGAGGTCCAGTTCCCGCCACAGCACGCGGTCGCCGAATGTCAGGGTGGCCGATTCGAGCCGCACAGCAGGCTCCGGCGCGGGCCGAGCGGAGTCGTCGAAACGCCGGGCCGCGAGGCTGCCGTTACCGGCCGGGGTGGCGCGCTGCGCCGTCGAGGCGGTATCGCTGCTCATATCGAACCATCCGTTCCTCGGGTGCCGTCAGCCGATCGCGTCGGCCAGCGCCTGGGCGTTCTGCGTCTGCCACGTTACGAAATCCGTCCCGGACGGCAGGGTTTCGGTCACCTCCACCACCGGGATACCGGCGGCGACGGCGGCATCGCGCAGATCCCGGCCCACCTTGTCCTCGGTCTGCACGTTGTAGACCAGGACGGCGACCCGCTTGCCGGTGATCAGGTCGCGGGTGGCGGCGACCGCCGCGGGCGAGGGATCGGTCTCCTGCTCGATCGCCTCCTGGTACTCGCGGGGCGTTCGGTCGACGGTACCGGCATCCTGCAACAGGTAGTACGCCAGCGGTTCGGTCTGCAGGACCGTGGTGCCGGGGTGGTCGGCCGCGACGCGATCGGTGCTCGCACCGACCTGTGCCAGCCGGTCGGTGAACCGCGCCGCCCGGTCGGTGTAGCCCTGGGCGTGCGCGGGATCGATCTCGGCGAGCCGGTCACGGATCTGGCCGGCGACCAGGGCAACCGTTTCCATGTCGTACCAGACGTGCTCGTTCGAATCGTCCCGGATGGCCTCGTCCCGGGCCGAGACCGCCTCGACGGTGGGCTTGCCCCGGCCTTCGATGGCCTTCGCGACGAACTCGTCGTAGTGGCCCCCGTTGTACACCACCAGATCGGCATCGCTGAGCTGCGCGGATTCCGTGGCCGATGTCTCATGCGAATGCGGGTCGGCGGAGGGATCGGAGATTATCGCGGAGACTTCGGCGTCGGGCCCCGCTACGGTGCTCGCGATATCGGCCCAGACGTTGGTCGAGGCCACCACCGACGGCTTACCGGAATCGGAGCCGGCCCCGCCGCAGGCGGTGAGTGCCGCGGCAGCCGCCACCCCCACGGCGATGATCAGAGCGCTACGGGCATAGTGAGGTGACACGGCGAATACCTACCAGAGTTAATGGAAATCGTTTCCGTTTTACTTTAGCAGCACCGGTGACAGGGTCTGAACCGACCGCCCAGTTCCAACGGTTCCTATCCGCATCGACCACCCCACACCCACGAAAACGGCGGGCCGCAGAGTGCGCCCCGCCGTCTCCGCTCATCGAGCGATCGAACCTATTTCCCCAGTAGCTGTGCGCAACGCAGCAGACCCAGGTGGCTGTAGGCCTGGGGGTGGTTGCCCAGGGACCGTTCGGCGACCGGGTCGTATTCCTCGCTGAGCAGCCCGGTGGGTCCGGCCACATCCACCAGTTGCGCGAACAGTGCTTCGGCGTCGGACCGTTTGCCGATCAGCAGGTAGGCCTCCACCAGCCAGGCGGCGCACAGGTGGAATCCACCTTCGCCGCCGGGCAGGCCGTCGTCGTGGTGGTAGCGGTACACCGTGGATCCGCTGCGCAGTTCGGCTTCGGTGGCCACCACTGTCGCGGCGAATCGCGGGTCGGAGGGGTCGATCAGACCGCTCAGTCCGATGTGCAGGGTCGCCGCGTCGAGATCGGTGCCGTCGTAGGCGGCGGTGTAGGACTGGACTTCGTCGTTCCAGCCCTTGGCCTTGACCTCCGCGGCGATGGTTTCGCGCAGCGGCGCCCAGTCGCTGTCTACGGGACGGTCGAACTTCTCCGCCAGGGTCAGTGCCCGGTCGATCGTGAGCCAGCCCATCACCTTCGAGTAGACGTGGTGGCGGGGGTTACCGCGGATTTCCCAGATGCCGTGGTCGGGTTCGGTCCAGCGGCGCTGCACCGCCGAGACCATGGCGTGTACGAGTTCCCAGTCGGCGTCGGGAAGTACCTTGCGCGGATCGGTGGTGCCCTGCTTCTCCCGGGCGTGGGCCAGGCTGGTGATGAGGTCCACGATCGGGCCGAAGACGTCCAGCTGGACCTGCATATTGGCCGCGTTGCCCACGCGCACCGGCCGGGAGCCGGCGTAGCCGGGCAGCTGGTCGATCACGGCCTCCGGCGGCAGGGTTTCGCCGTAGATCGTGTACAGCGGGTGCAGGCGTTCGGGACCGGGCAGGGTTTCCAACACCCGGTGCACCCATTCCAAATACTGTTCGGCTTCACCCAGCGACCCCAGCGAGACCAGGGCGCTGGCGGTGAGCGCGGCATCGCGTAGCCAGCAGTAGCGGTAGTCCCAGTTGCGGACGCCGCCGATATCCTCGGGCAGCGAGGTGGTGGCCGCGGCCAGGATCGATCCGGACGGGGCGTGCACCAGTCCGCGCAGGGTGAGCGCGGACCGTTTCATCAGATCGGGTTTGAGGGCGGGCAGATCCAGGGTCGCCGCCCATTCTTTCCAGTACAGCTCGGCGATCCGCCGCCGCTCTTCCTCGCTGGTGTCGGCCGGGGCCAGATCGTTCGTGCCGCAACGCAGCTCGAGGACGATGGGACCCTCGGACGGGTCCACGACCGCGGTGGCCGAATCGTGCGCGCCGTCGTTGTGGATCTGCCACTGCACCCCGGGGGCGCGCAGCACGACCGGATCATTGGTACCCCAGACCCGCAGGCCGTCGGTCTCCACCTGGATGGACACCGGAACCTGGCCGAATTCCGGGCGCGGGGCGAAGGTGATCTCGGCGGGAGCCGTACCGGTGATCACCCGGGTGAGATCGGTGCGGTCGGGGTCGACGTCATGCGGAAGATAGTCGGTGACCTGCAGTTTCGCCCAGCGGGTCTCGACGGTCATGGTGCCGTCGACGTACCGCTGGGACAGGGGCAGGCCCGGCCGCTGCGGGCTGATGGAGAAGTGCCCGGCGTCCATACCACCCAGCAGGTGGGCGAAGACGGCGGCCGAATCCGGCTCCGGGTGGCAGAACCAGGTGACGGTGGCATCGGGGGTGACCAGTGCGACCGAACGCGGGCTGGCCATCATGGTCAGCCGTTCGATCCGGGGCGCACTGGCGCCGGCCAGCCAGGTGCGGCGTTCCTCGAGCAGGAAGGCCAGCGCGTGCGAGACCGCTTCGGTGCTGTCGACCCGGTATTTGGCCAGCGATTCGCCCTCGCCGACCTTGATGCCGATATCGGGCCCGGTCAGCGCGCGGAACGCTTTCTCGTCGGTGACGTCGTCACCGAAGAACACTGCCGCCGACGCGCTCTCCTGGTGGCGGACCGTGCTGAGGGCCGAACCCTTGTCGGTCGGCACCACGGCCAGTTCGATCACGGCTTTACCCTCGGTGACCTGCACGCCGACCCAGCAGGCCGGACCCTGGCGGGCCTGGCCGAGGGCGCGGCGGCCGATCTCGGGGGTGGCGTTGCGCACGTGTAGCGCGACGCTGGCGGGTTTGGTCTCCACCGTGACGCCCGGATGGTCCGCGGCGATCTTGTTGAGGGCGGTCACCACCTCTCGCAGCAACTGCCTGGCGTCACTGTCGATGGCGTGCACGAAACCCACGTCGAATTCCGAGCCGTGGCTGCCGATCAACTGCACTTCGACCGGTAGCCGGGAGAGTGCGGCGAGGTCACGCAGCGCTCTGCCGGATATGACCGCGGCCGTGGTGCCGGACAGACCGGCCAGCGCGCGTAATGCCCGCACGGATTCCCCGTGCGGGTACGCCTTGGCCGGATCGGAGACGATGGGAGCGAGTGTCCCGTCGTAGTCCGATGCGACGAGCAGCCGAGGTACGCGCGCGACCGTCGACAGCGCTCGGCGGAGTTCCAGTGGCAGATCCTGTGCGCTCACACATCCAACCTATTGATCGGAGTTTTCGTTAAGAGGGGGCGCGCATGACAATACTGTGTCATGTCCGCCGATCCGATTCGGTGGGAAGTGTGGGCGGGTGCCCCCGGCTCGACGTGCGGGTGAACGCGCGCCCGGTGTCGTTCCGACCCGAAATCCGCAGGGCGAGCTCACCGGCGCCGGTGGGGGATCGCGAGGTTTTTCCGGCTCGCGCGACCCCGCAGCGAACGCTCGGATACCGCCGCGCCCCATCGCTGTCGGTGAATCACCGGCGGCGGCCACCGGGCGTGGCGGCGCGGGTCTCAGGAGCGCTGACCGAGCAGGAGATCGACGGTCAGCTCGAGCCGTTCGGAGACATCGGTGGCGGAGGCGCGGCGGGTGAGCCAGGCGACCAGATTCGACAGCCATACATCGCTGATGACGCGGGCGATGGCGAGCTGGCGGTCGGTGGGTTCGCCGTCGTTCATGGCCCGGGCGAAAACCCGGTCCATCACCTTGCCGACCCGGTCCACCTCGGCGGCGGCCGAGGCGTCGGCGAACATGAACGCGCGGGTCATGGCTTCGGTGAGCAGCGGGTCGCGCTGCATCATCCGGGTGATCTGGGAGAGCAGCGCGTGCATCCGCTCCTCCGGCGACTGACCCGCCAGCGGTTTGCGTTTGCCCTCGAACTGCTCGAACTCCCGGGCCAGCGCCGAGACCAGCAGGTGCACCTTGGACGGGAAATACCGGTACAGGGTGCCGACCGCGACGTCGGCGCGTTCGGCGACCGCGCGCATCTGCACCGCGTCGTAGCCGCCCTTGGAGGCGAGCGCGAGGGTGGCGTCCAGGATCCGCTTGCGGCGTTCCCGCTGCGCGGCGGAGCTCAGTTCGTCCTCCCGCAGCGTGGTGACGGGGGCGGCTGTCGCCGCACCCGGATCGCCGGGCTGGGAACGGGAGGGGCTGGCCATGGAGGGGACTTCCTTTCCGTGACGTGTCGCGGACGTTAGCGCGTGCGGCGATGCGGTAGGCGCATGTCTTGACTTCCGCCCGCCGTGGATATTAGAACATGTTCTAGGTGTGGGAGTCACGCCGGAAAGGCGGTATGGACTGTGACCATCGCCACCACTGACGAGCATAAAGCCGTTCAACAGTCGATGAGCGGGTGGGCAGCAGCGGCGCAACCGATTGCAACAATGCGGGCCGACGCGACCGACTTCTGGCGTACGTACTGGGCAACACTGACCGACCTCGGAATCTTCCGGGTGGCGGTGGCGGAGGAGGCGGGCGGCGCGGGCGGATCGGTCTCCGATCTGGCCGTATTCATCGAACAGGCGGCACACGACATGGTCGGCGGCCCGCTGCTGACCACGGCGGTCGCCGGGCTGGTGACCGCCGGGCGGCTGCCGGAGGAGCAGCCCTGCGGGATCGCGCTGGACACGGTCGCCGGGGACGAGACCGCGCCCGGTGGCGGGCCGGCGGTGCCGGTCTTCGACGGTGCCGGAACGCTCAGCGGTAGCTGGGAATCGGTACTCGGCGCCGCGCCCGGAACCGCGGTGCTGCTGCCGGTGGACACCGCGGACGGCCGGCGCTGGTGCCTGCTCGGCCCGGATACGCCCGGACTGCAGCTCGAAGCCCTGGAACCGCTCGACCTGACCACTCCGCTGGCCCGGGTCCGCTGCACCGAGGTCCGGGTCGACCCGGACGCGGTGTTCACCCCCGACTACGCGGTGGAAGACCTGCTGGTCGCGCTGGTCGTGGCCGAGCTCGCCGGCGTGACCGGCTGGTGTCTGACGACCGCGGTCGACTACGCGAAGGTCCGCGAGCAGTTCGGGCGGCAGATCGGGTCATTCCAGGCGGTCAAACACATCTGCGCGTGGATGCTGTGCCGCACCGAACTCATCCGGTCGGTGGCCGCCGACGCGGCCGCCGCGGTGGACTCCGGCGGCGCCGAACTGCCGATCGCGGCCGCCATCGCCGCCGCCATCAGCCTGGACGCCGCGGTGGACACCGCGAAGGACTGCATCCAGGTACTGGGCGGGATCGGCTTCACCTGGGAACACGACGCCCACCTGTACCTGCGCCGGGCGACCGCGCTGCGGCAGCTGCTGGGCGGCGCGTCGTACTGGCGGGCCCGCGTCACCGAGCTGACCCGGGCCGGTAAACGCCGCACCACCGGTGCCGACCGGGTCTTCGCCGACGCGGCGCTGGCCGGTGGTGAGGCCGATACCGAGGTGGCCACCGACGAACTCGCCGCCGAGGTGGCGCGGATCGCCGCGCTGCCGGCCGCGCAACAGCGCGGGGCACTGGCCGACGCGGGGCTGATCATGCCGCACTGGCCGCAGCCCTACGGCCGTGGCGCCGATCCGATGACCGGACTGGTGATCTCGGAGGAGCTGCGCCGGGCCGGGCTGACCGTTCCCGACCTCACCATCGGCGGCTGGGCGATCCCGACCCTGCTGCAGCACGGCACTCCCGAGCAGATCGAACGGTTCGCCTGGCCGACCCTGCACGGTGAGGTGGTGTGGTGCCAGCTGTTCAGCGAACCGGGGGCCGGTTCGGATCTGGCCGCTCTGCGCACCACCGCCGAACGCACCGAGGGCGGTTGGGTGCTCAACGGTCAGAAGGTGTGGACCTCACTGGCCAAGGAGGCGAACTGGGCCATCTGCCTGGCGCGCACCGACGCGAGCGCGCCCAAGCACAAGGGCATCAGCTATTTCCTGGTCGATATGCGCAGTGCCGGTATCGATATCCGGCCGCTGGTGCAGATCACCGGTGAGGCCCGGTTCAGCGAGGTCTTCCTGGACGGGGTGTTCGTGCCCGACGACTGCGTCGTCGGCGCGCTGGGCAACGGCTGGAAGATCGCCCGCTCCACACTCTCGGCCGAACGGGTCGCGATGAGTGGTAACGGGATCGGACCGGCGCTCGAGGAACTGATCGCCAAACTGCCGGCGACCGGACGCGGGGCGGAGCTGCTGAACGACCGGCTGGGCGGTTTCGTCGCCGACGCCATCGCCGGGCTGCTGCTGGAGCAGCGCGCGGCGGTCCGGATACTGGCCGGCGCCGACCCCGGCGCGCAGAGCAGTGTGCGCAAACTCGTGGGCGTGCGGCACCGGCAGGCGGTCGCCGAGTTCGCCGTCGAGGTGGCCGGCCCGGCCGGCGCGCGGACCACCGAGGACACCTCGGAATTCCTGCTCACCCGCTGTCTGTCGATCGCGGGCGGAACCGAGCAGATCCTGTTGACCGTGGCAGCCGAGCGGATTCTGGGACTACCCCGCGACGCGGCCGGCTAGTTCGTGCGACGACTGGAGAGCAGAACGTGGACTTCACCCGAGACGAGGCTCAAGAGGCGGTGGCCGAGGTCGTCGTCGGACTACTGGAGCGGGAGGCGGCGCGCGACGCCGGACTCTGGCCCAAGATAGCGGCTACGGGGCTGCTGTCGGTGGCATTACCGGAACGGTTCGGTGGCGACGATATGGGCATCGACGCCGTATCGGTGCTGCTGACCGAGCTGGCCACCGATGCCGTGGCCACCCCGGCGCTGCCCACCCTGGGTTTCGGCGTGCTGCCGTTGCTGGGGGCGGCGCCCGAGGCGGTGGCCGCGGAGGTGTTCCCGGCGGTCGCCGAAGGCGCGGTGCTGACCGCGGCGATCAGCGAACCCGGCGCGCCCCTGACCACCGAACCCACCACCAAGGCCGAAGTGACCGGCGACAAGGTCCGCATCACCGGGTACAAGGTGGCGGTGCCGTGTGCCGATCAGGCGCGCTGGCTGCTGGTGACCACGGATTCCGGGGTCGCGGTGGTCGATGCGGAGGCCCCGGGTCTGTCCCTGACCCCTTCGGCCGTATCCGGCGAACTCGCCGAATTCTCGGTGAAACTGGATGGAGTCGAGGTGCCCGCCGACCGGCTGCTGCCGGACGCGGGCCCGCGGCTGCACCGGTTCGCGCTCGCCGCCATCGGCGCGGCAGCCGACGGTTTGCTCTCGGGCGCGGTGAAATTGACCGCCGCCCATGTGGGCACGCGGCAGCAGTTCAACCGGCCGCTCGCCGAGTTCCAAGCGGTGGCCCAGCAGATCGCCGACCTCTATGTGGTGTCCCGCACGCTGCACGTGGCCGCGGTCTCGGCGAATTGGGCTCTAGGACAGGATGATTCGAGTCCGGAGCGGCAGCAGCGGATCGACGACGATCTGAACGTCCTCGCCTACACTGTGGCCGCGGAACTTCCGCGTGCCATGCAGAAATGTCACCACCTGCACGGCGGTATCGGAGTGGATGTCACCCACTCGATGCATCGCTACTACTCACAGTCCAAGGACCTCGCCCGCTGGCTGGGCGGCGCCGCGTTGCGGCTCGAACGATTGGGGGCAGGGTGTTCATAGATCTGACCAGCGAACAGCGCAAACTTCGCGACGACCTGCGCGCCTACTTCGGCGATCTCGTCACACCGGAGGAATCCGCCGCCATGGCGGTCAACCGGCACGGCGACGCCTACCGCGAGGTGGTGCGCCGGATGGGCCGCGACGGCTGGCTGGGTGTCGGCTGGCCCAAGGAGTACGGCGGCCAGGGTTTCGGCCCGGTCGAACAGCAGATCTTCTTCAACGAGGCCTCCCGGGCCGATGTCCCGCTGCCGCTGGTCACCCTGCTGACCGTCGGCCCGACGCTGCAGCAGTTCGGCACGCAGGAGCAGAAGGAGAAGTTCCTGCCCGGCATCCTCGCCGGGGAGATCCATTTCGCCATCGGATACTCCGAGCCGGAGGCCGGTACCGATCTGGCTGCCCTGCGGACCAGTGCCACCCGCGACGATTCGGGCGACTGGATAGTCAACGGTCAGAAGATCTTCACCACCGGCGCGCACGAGGCCGACTACATCTGGCTGGCCTGCCGTACCGGTCCGGTGGCCGACCGGCACCGCGCGATCACCATCCTGATCGCGGATACGTTGGATCCGGGCTATTCGTGGACCCCGATCATCACCGCCGACGGCGCCCATCACACCAACGCCACCTATTTCGACGGCGTGAAAGTTCCGGCGAACATGCTGGTCGGCGAGGAGAACAAGGGCTGGCGCCTGATCACCACCCAGCTCAATCACGAACGGGTGAGCCTGGGGCCGTCGGGCAAGATCGAACAGCTCTACGACCGGGTCCGCGATTGGGCGCGGCCCCGTGGGGTGCTCGACCATCCCGACGCGCGCGCGTCGCTCGGGCGCATCCATGCCATGACCCGGCTCAACGAACTGCTGAACTGGCAGGTGGCGGCCACGGCCGACGATCCCGACATCGATCCGTCGCAGGTCATCGCGGATGCCTCGGCGACCAAGATCTTCTCCACCGAATCGCTGCAGGAGGCGGGCCGGCTGGCCGAGGAGATCATCGGCCGGTTCGGTGACCCGGCCGAACCCGCGACCGCCGAGCTGATGACCTGGCTCGACCGGCGGACGAAGCAGAATCTGGTGGTGACCTTCGGCGGCGGCGTCAACGAGGTGATGCGCGAACTCGTCGCCTCCGCGGGCCTGAAACTGCCCCGCGTACCCCGCTGATTCGATGAGCCCGGCCGCGGCCCGCCGCTCCCGCAGCCGGCCGGCGGGCGCACCCCCTCGAACCACCCGACCCTAAGGAGCAGCGTGCCGGACACAAGTACTCCGGAAGCGATCATCGCCGCCGCGGAGCGGATCAAGGCGGCCGGGGCCAGCGCGCCGCGGCCCGGCCGCGACCCGGTGAACCAGCCGATGATCAACAACTGGGTGGAGGCGCTGGGCGACAGCAACCCCGTCTATGTCGACGAGGCGGCCGCGAAGGCGGCCGGTTTCGACGGGATCGTGGCCCCGCCCGCCATGGCCCAGGTGTGGACCATGCTGGGTCTGGGTGGCCGCCGTCCGTCCGACGATCCGATGGAGGCCACCAACGCGCTGCTCGATTCGGCCGGGTACACCTCGGTGGTCGGTACCAATTGCGAGCAGATCTACCACCGCTATCTGCGGCCCGGCGAAGAGGTGAGCATCACCAGCGCGCTGGACAGCATCAAGGGCCCGAAACGTACCGGGCTGGGCGAGGGGTTCTTCTTGACCTACCGCACCAGCTGGTACGTCGGCGATGAGCTCGTCACCGAGATGCTGTTCCGCATCCTGAAGTTCGCCCCGGGTGCGGCCGCCGCCCCGGAACCGGCACCCGCCGAACGGGTGCGGCCGCTGGTCTCCCACGACACCGAATTCTTCTGGGAGGGTACGAAAGCCGGCGAGTTGCGGATCCAGAAGCTCCCCGACGGGAGCCTGCGGCATCCCCCGATCCCGGCCATCTGGCAGGACAAGACCGAACCGGTCGACTACGTGGTGTCCTCCGGTAAAGGCACGGTGTTCAGCTATGTCGTGCACCACGCGCCGAAGGTCCCGGGCCGCGAGTTGCCGTTCGTGGTCGCGCTGGTGGAACTCGACGAGGGGGTGCGGATGCTGGGCGAACTGCGCGGTGTCGAACCCGATCAGGTCGAGGTCGGGCTGGCGGTCGCGGCCGGTTTCGAGAAGCTCGACGACGATACGGTGCTGCCGTTCTGGAAGGTGACCGCATGACCACCACATTCGACCCCGCCGCGGTCCGGGTCGGGACCGAACTGCCCGAACTGTCGATCCACGCCGATCCGACCTTCGTCATCAGCACCGCGCTGGCCACCCGGGATTTCCAGGACGTGCACCACGATCGGGACAAGGCGATCGAACGCGGTTCGAAGGATATTTTCGTCAACATCCTCACCGATACCGGTCTGGTGCAGCGGTTCGTGACCGACTGGTCGGGTCCGAGCACGGTCGTGAAATCCATCGCGTTGCGGCTCGGGGTGCCGCTGTACGCGTACGACACCCTGACCCTCACCGGCAAGGTCGTCGAACTCGACGGCGAGGACGTCCGGCTGGAGGTCGTCGGCAAGGACAGTCTGGGCGATCACATCGTCGCGACGGTGGTCGCGACCGTACCGGGTGCCGGAGGCGGGGCGTGAGCGCAGCCACGACGCACGATCGGTGTCCAGCCCGCGGAATGAGGAACGCATGAGTACTTCGCAACATCCCCTGTCCGGCCGGGCCGCGATCGCCGGGATCGGCGCCACCGACTTCTCCAAGGAGTCCGGTCGCAGCGAACTGCGGCTGGCCGCCGAGGCGGTGACCGCCGCCCTGGCCGACGCCGGGCTCACCCCGGCCGATGTCGACGGCCTGACCACCTTCACGATGGATACCAACCTGCAGGTCGCGGTCGCGCGGGCGGTCGGCATTCCGCAGTTGAAGTTCTTCAGCCATATCGGGTACGGCGGCGGCGCGGCCTGCGCGACCGTGCAGCAGGCGGCGATGGCCGTGGCGACCGGCGTCGCCGATGTGGTCGTGGCGTATCGGGCGTTCAACGAACGGTCGGTCTCCAGGTTCGGGCAGTTCTCCACCTCGCTGGCGGCCGCGCCTACATCCTCGGGTATCGACGCCGGCTGGTCCTATCCGCACGGTCTCGGCACGCCCGCCGCGCAGGTGGCGATGGTCGCCCGGCGGTACATGCACGTCTACGGCGCCACCTCAGCCGATTTCGGCCGGGTCGCGGTGGCCGACCGCAGACACGCGGCGGTGAACCCGAACGCGTTCTTCTACAACAAGCCGATAACCCTGGAGGATCACCAGAATTCGCGCTGGATCGCCGAACCGCTGCATCTGCTGGACTGCTGTCAGGAATCCGACGGCGGCGTGGCGATCGTGGTGACCAGTGTGGAGCGGGCGCGGGACCTGCCGAACCCCGCGGCCGTGATCACCGCCGCGGCGCAGGGCAGCGGCGCCGATCAGTATGTGATGACCAGCTACTACCGCGACGCCTTGACCGGGCTGCCGGAAATGGGCCTGGTCGGCGACCAGCTGTGGGAGCAGAGCGGTTTGCGGCCCGCCGATATGCAGGCCGCAATTCTGTACGACCACTTCACCCCCTTCGTCCTCATGCAGTTGGAGGAACTCGGTTTCTGCCCGCGCGGTGAAGCGAAGGATTTCATTGCCGACGGGGCTATCGAAATCGGCGGAAAACTCCCGATCAATACCCACGGCGGGCAGTTGGGGGAGGCGTATATCCATGGCATGAACGGCATCGCCGAGGGAGTGCGCCAGTTGCGGGGGACCTCGGTGAATCAGGTCGGCGACGTGGAGAACATCCTGGTCACCGCCGGGACCGGGGTGCCGACCTCGGGGCTGGTACTGAGCGCGGACCGGACCGCGTAATCGGACCGTTCCCGGTTGCGCTGTCAACCGTGATAGACAACCGCAGCGCCGCGTCCGGTGCTCCGTTCGTGGCGCGGCGTCGGTTCGACGTCCGAGCTGAGCGGTTGGATTCGGAAATCGGAAATCGGTCACCGTGTCTTCTGCGAGGTTGTGAGTATTCACAGCGGGGAACAAGATATAACTGTCGATCCCGCAATGGGCAGTACGTTTGCCGGCAAGGGGCTGATAAACGTGAAAAACTCGTCATTCCATATTGCCGATTCGCTCCCGGACCAGCCGTCCGGCATGTAAGCATGTGGCTGTTCTTGGCAGTGAGCAGGTTCGAGGTATCGGGTTGGCCGGGTCGCGGGCGCTGATCGCGCGCATTGTGGCGGTGTTCGCGCTGTTGTTCTGTGCTGTCATCGCGCTGCGCGGACATATCCCGGGCATGCCGGACAGCAGCGGTTCGGGAGGCAGCACGCCCTCGGCTCTCACCGTGGCGCTGATGCCGGTGCTGCTCACCGTCTCGATCGTGGTGCTGCTGGCCGGGGTGATCGCCTCCCAGCACCGGCTTCCGCTGGCTCTGCCCGACCTCCATTCCGATACCGAGTCGCACTGGCGGCTGGGCCGCGTCGGTCTGGCCGTGCTGTTCCTGCTGGCCCTCGTCGGTGTCCTCGCGGCGATCGTGTTCGCCGTCTACTTCATCGGGTTCCAGCGCGTCGCCGAACCGGTTCCGGCCACCCCGCCCGGTTCCCCCGCCCCGCAGCATCCCGCGACGCCGCCCGGGACCGAGGAGGGCCAGCCGGTCCTGACCGGCACCGGATTGTTCCTGGCCACGGCGGCCGCGAGCACGCTGGTGGCGGTGGCCGTAACCGGTCTGGTCGTCGTCACCGTGAACACCCAGCGGAGCGAGCATGCCGACGAACCCGACGACGAGTCGCCGGCCGCCGGGGACCTGCCCACGACCGATACCGAGACCCTGGTCAAAGCCGCCGAGATGGGGTTGGCCGCCATGAACGCGGCCGGTCAGGACCCGCGCGCCGCGATCATCGCCTGCTATCTGGCGATGGAACGCGGCCTGGTCTACGCGCGCGGTCTGGCCCCGCTGGCCTCCGACACACCCATGGAAGTGCTGGCGCGGGCGTTCGAGCACGGGGCCCTGCACGAGGCGTCGGCCCGCGAACTGGTCGCGCTGTTCGAAGAGGCGCGGTTCAGCCCGCACTCCATGTTGTCCTGGCAGCGGATGCGGGCCGAACAGCTGTTGCGCGTGGCGCTCTCCGACCTGCAGAGCACCCCGGACCCGGCCGTATCGGCCGCCCCGGATCCCGGCGGTTATCCGCCCGCCCTACCACCGCATACCGGTGTGCCGAGCGGGGTGGGACCGAGATGAGCAGACCCTGGATCGTCGTGGCCGCGATCGTCGCGGTCGCGGGTCTCGAGGTGGCCGCGTGCCTGCGGGCCCGGGAATTCGTACTGATCGCGGCCGGGGTGCCGGTCGCGATCGCGCTGTGCTGCTTCGTCTGGGTGCTGCTGCGCCCGGAGAAGAAGGAAAAAGAACTCGCCGACGAGATGGAGAACGGGCCCGCCGAAATGCTGCGCCACTGGCATGCCCGGGCCGAAATGCTCGTCGACCGCGCCGAAGGTAGCCGCGCCGACTGGGATCGGCATCTGCGGCCGCTGCTGGCCAAGGAGTTCCAACTGTCCGCCGGTCTGCGGGTCAGCAAGAATCGGCGGGCGCTGGAAAGTGCCGGGATCCATCTGTTCGGTGCCGAACTGTGGCGCTGGGTGGACCCGGCCGATTCGGCGCTGCGTGACCAGAACACGCCCGCGCCGGGACGCGCGGCTCTGGACGAGATCCTGAGCCGCCTTCAGAGAATGTGAAACGGGTCGACCCATTGCGAGAAAACACATGACGATGCCCTTGGACGCGACCGTCCAACGCACCGAAGCCGTGCTCCGGGAGGTTTCCCGGGTGGTGGTCGGCAAACGCGAAGAGCTACAGCTCATCATGATCGCGATCCTGTCCGGCGGGCATGTGCTCATCGAGGATCTGCCCGGACTGGGCAAAACATTGATCGCGCGGTCGTTCGCGGCCGCCCTCGGCCTGGACTTCACCCGGGTGCAGTTCACCCCCGACCTGCTGCCCGCGGATCTGCTCGGCTCCACGATCTACGACATGTCCACCGGACGTTTCACGTTCCGGCGGGGCCCGGTTTTCACCCATATGCTGCTCGCCGACGAGGTGAACCGGACCCCGCCGAAAACCCAGGCGGCGCTGCTGGAGGCGATGGCCGAGGGACAGGTCAGCATCGACGGTGAGACCTTCCCGCTGCCTCAGCCGTTCATCGTGCTCGCCACCGACAACCCCATCGAATACGAGGGCACCTACCCGCTGCCCGAGGCGCAGCTGGACCGGTTCGCCATCCAGTTGCGCCTGGGTTACCTGTCCGAGCAGGACGAGACCCAGATGATCCGCCGCCGTCTCGAACGCGGCGCGGTGCCGCCGCAGGTGGGCCAGGTGGTCGACGCCAAAGGCCTGCTGGAGATGCGGCACTCGGTGGAGTTCGTCTCGGTGCACCCGGACGTGGTGGGCTATGTGGTGGCGCTGGCGAGCGCTACCCGGGCCCACGCGCAGGTCGAGGTCGGCGCGAGTCCGCGCTCGGAACTGGATCTTGTGCAGATGGCCCGCGCCCGGGCCCTGCTGAACGGCCGTGATTTCGTGGTCCCCGAGGATGTGAAAGCACTGGCGATCCCGGCCATGGCGCACCGGATCACCCTGCGGCCGGAGATGTGGGTGCGGCGCATCCGCGGCGAGGATGTGATCAGCGAACTGCTTCGCCGCCTGCCGGTTCCCCGCGCCGCCACGCCATGAGACACCGCGACGCCAGTGCCACGGTGGAGGCCCGCCTCCGCTGGCGTCCCGCCCCGCTGACCTACCTGCTCGCCATCGCCTCGGCTGTCGCGCTGCTGGTCGCGGTGGTGGCGGGCAGCTGGCAGCTGGTCGTGTTCGCCTCGCCCATGCTCGGTGTGCTGGCCAGTGCGCCGTGGCAGGTGTCGCGTACCCGGATCCAGGTGGACGGCGGCGGTACCCAGCGGTGTTTCGAGAACGAGGAGGTCACGGTCACCATCGCCGCCTTCGTCGATCAGGGGCAGGCACTGTTGCGCTGTAAGCCGGTCGTGGTCGACGGGATGACGGTGACGGTGGAGGAGTCCGCCGATTCCGGGACGGCACCGGCCGGGCTGCGGCTGACCGTGTCTGCGACGCGGTGGGGTCGCTATCCGATTCAGGTGCGGGTCAAGGCATTGAGCCCGGCCGGGATGGCACTGGCCACCGCGACCCTGCCCGCCGGGGAGATCTACGTCTACCCGATCACCGATCCGCAGCGGATGCGATTGCCGCGCACCGAACTTCCCGAACGGCTCGGTGTGCACCTCACCCGCCGGCACGGACCGGGCGTGGAGTACGCCGATATCCGCGCCTACGCCCCCGGCGATCAGCTGCGCATCGTGAACTGGCCGGTGAGTGCCCGCCGTGGCCGCCTGTACGTGACCGAACGTCTGACCAACCGTTCCGCCGACGTCGTCGTCCTGGTGGACACCTCCCAGCAGGCGCCCGGGCCGGCCAGTGACGCGCTGGAACTGTCGGTGCGCGGGGCGGCGCAGGTGGTGCAGTCCACGCTTCAGGCCGGCGACCGCACCGCCGTCGTCTGCCTGGGGCAGTCGCCGCGCTGGCTGCGTCCCGATATCGGCCGCCGGCAGTTCTATCGCATCGTCGACACCGTGCTCGACGTCGGCGACGAGTACATCCCCACCACCGGCACGCTGGCGCCCTACGCCGCGGTCCCGCTCGGCGCGATCATCGTCGCGTTCACCACCCTGCTGGACACCCAGTTCGCTCTCGCACTGATCGACCTGCGCAAACGCGGCCATGTGGTGGTGGCGGTGGATGTGTTGCGCGGCAGCCCGTTCGCCGGCGATCTGGACCCCACCATGGAGAAGATGTGGCAGCTCGAACGGATGTCGATGTACCGCGATATGAGCACGGTCGGGGTGGATATCGTCCCGTGGGCCGCTGACACCCGCCTCGACCAGACCATGCGCCTGCTGCCGCGACACCGCCGGATGGTCCGGGTGCGCCGATGATCAAATTCCTGGCGCATCTGTCCGGCACGCTGCTGGTGCTGTTGGTCGCCCTGATCCAGCCGTGGGCGGCCCCGGCCGCGATCGTGCTGGTGGTGGTCGGCTGGTGGTGGCGCTGGGCGGCGGTCGGCGCGGTTCTGCTGGTGATCGGGGTCCTGGCACTCTCCGATACCGGTCTGGTCGCGGCGGCCGCGGCAGGACTGGTGGCGACCACCTACCTGCTGAATATCGCGACCGTCACTGCGCCGCGCGGGGTCGTTCCGACCACCTTGCCATCGGTGGTGGGGGCGGTCCTGTGGACGGCGGCGGCCGGTTCGGCCGCGCTGCTTCCGATCGAACTGGAATGGGCACCGGTCATCGCTCCGGTGCTGGTGATCCTGTTGTCGTCGATCCTCACCTACAGCATCACCACGGCCCGCCGACGGCCTCCGGCAGCGGTGCACCCCGGCGCGGGCACAAAAGATACGGGGACAGATCGCATGGATTCGTGAAGTGGTTCGACCCCCGCCCCTTTCAAGATATAGCCGACCCTGGGGCTTGCGGCAAGGCCCGGGAGGTGCCGCATACTCGCTGGCCGAGCCCACAAACGTGGGACAGAGAGGGTTACGAGGTGCGAGAGCAGTCGTCGGCGAACAGATACGAGGGCGGAGCCACGGGGCAGCGGCCGGCGGTGGAGGCCGAGGTCGTCATCGTGGGTGCGGGCCCGACCGGCCTGATGCTGGCCGCCGAACTGAGTCTGGCGGGGGTGCGGCCGCTGCTCTTGGAGAAGTATCCGCGGCCCCGGGCCACGCAGAAGGCCCAGGGTCTGGGCGGGCAGATCCTGCAGGTGCTGCACTATCGCGGGCTGCTGGAGCGGGTCGAAGCGGCCGTGACCGCCCCCGCGCCGCCGCCCCGCTACCCCTTCGGGGGAGTGCACGTGGACCTCACCGGCATGGTGGACCCTCCGTTGCGCGGGCTGCCGCTGCCGCAGACGCGGCTGGAGGAGTTGCTCGCCGAGCGGGTGAATGAGCTCGGTGCGGATATCCGCCGGGGACATGAGGTGGTCGGGGTGCGTCAGGACGACACCTCGGTGACGGCGGAGGTGTCCGGGCCGGACGGGCCGTACCGGATCACCGCGCGCTATCTCGTCGGCTGCGACGGCGGGCGCAGCCGGATCCGGGAAATGGCCGGTATCGCGTTCACCGGCACCACGTATCCCGAGGTGAACCGGGTATGCCAGGTCACCGTGCCGGATTCGGTGATCCGCCTCGACAACGGCGATCTCGAAGTTCCGGGCATCGGCCGGATCACCACCGGCTTCACCCGCACCGCACACGGTGCCTTCGGATACGGGTCACCGACCCCGGACATGCTGATGTTCTCGACCACCGAGGACCAGTCCACCGATATCGCCGACGACGAGCCGATGACCCTGACCGAATTCCGGGACAGCGTGCGCCGGGTGCTCGGCATCGAGATACCGTTGGGCGAACCGCTGCGGCTGGCACGCTTCACCTTCAAGGACCGCCACGCCGAGACCTATCGGGCCGGCCGAATCCTGGTGGCAGGCGACGCCGCCCATCTACTGCCCGCAACCGGGTCGGGGCTCAACACCGGGCTGCTCGACGCGGTGAACCTCGGCTGGAAACTCGCCGCCGACATCCACGGCTGGGCCCCACCCGGACTGATCGACAGTTACCACGCGGAACGCCATTACGCGGGGGCTCGTGCCCTGCGGCAGACCCGCGCACAGGTGGCGTTGCGGCGCGGACTCGACCCGGCCGCGGAGGCGCTGCGGGAGGTGGTTTCCGAACTACTCGGTGACGAACAGTCCGCCCGCCGGGTAGCCGGCTTCATCGCGGGCACCGATGTGCGCTACGACCTGCCCAACCCGAACCACCACCCGTTGACCGGTGCATTCGCCCCGGACCTCGCCCTGCGCACCGACCGCGATACGACCACCGTCGCCGACCTGCTGCACTCCGCACGGCCGGTCCTGCTGGTTCTCGCCGACCGAGCCGAAGTACGTGAGGTCGCCCGGGAGTGGCAGGACCGCGTCGATATCCGGACAGTCACCACCGACGACCTTCCCGCCGACGCGCTTCTGATCCGTCCGGACGCCCACATCGCGTGGGCCGCGGCGGTCGGCGAAGCGGCCGATATCGCGGCGGACGGGCTACGTGCGGCGCTGACCGGCTGGTTCGGTGAGCCGTGTGAATCGCCGGCGCTCGCTGCTGAGCCAGGCGCTCGAGGGGTAGGTGCTCTCCACCCGCCGGTCGAGGTATCTGCGGGTGGAGGCCGCTACTCACCCCTGGACATTGTCCCCCGTTAGCAGTTCAGGGCCGGGGGCACGTCGACGTCGGCTCAATGGCTTCCGAGGTCGATGGTGAGGATCTTGACGACTGGGTGCGGATCACCCCGGTCGCCCTCCGTGGTCGCATTGCAGTACTGGTAGTCGATTCGGCCCGCACCACTGATCTCGTAGTGGATAGTGCGCGAGTAACCCTCCCACTTCGGGCCGTGATGTTTACCGCGAAGCACGGTCGAAGTGCCGACCGCCGGTGGAGTTCCCGGTGTGCATGAGACATGCTCCCAGAACTGCCGGGCCGAAGTGATGCCCACACGGTCGGCCAAGCTGTTCCAGGCGTCGAGGTACTGCCGGTGCACCAGGACGCGGTAGGCGGGTTCCGTGGGTGGTCGTCCGCCGGGCGCGCGGGCGGCTACAAATGGCCGATACGCTCCGGGCTGCGGGTCGCGTTCAGACGTCATCGCTCGGCTGCGGAGCTTCGACCTCGACATAACCGGATTCCCCGACCGGCCCGGTGTGCACGGCTCGCCGCAGTGGATCCCGCATCACCGCGGCGGTGGTCGCCCACGCGTGCAGGACCTCTCGGAGTGGATTGGGATCTTCGGAGGTCACAGTGAGCACTACGGCATTTCGGATCTCGGCGAGCGCTTCGGCTCGATCGTCGGAATCGAATTCCGCCAGCCAGGCCAGTCCGCCCAGTTCCACCGGGGTGGGGACATCGGTTCGCGCGAGTACCGCCTCGGCGGAGAACAGTTGAGTAATGGCGGCGGCGGCCTCCTTGAGCGCGGCGATGCGCTGCGCTTCGAACATCACGAGCACCGATCCGTCGGTGTCGCGTAACGACGCCGACGACCGTTTCGCCTCATCGAGGAACTCGCGGCGCCGGGCCCCAGCTAGATCACTGACCTGGAACATCGTCATGCCATGATAGTAGCGAAATTATGCCATGCCGGTTACCGCTGTTCATAGGATCGGGGGGTGCGGGCCGCGATCGATCACCGTGACCCCCGCCCATGGGCACGGTCGGTCGTGTGGGCCGATTCGACCGTCCACCAGGCGAACGATCTCCCGGCAGCCGCTGCCCGGGCAACCGACCGAGCGGATCACCCCGTTCGGCCGGTAGTCCACGCGCAGGACCATCCGTAACTGCCTGGTTGTGATGGTGGGTCCGCATCCGCAACCGGGCACGGAATCCACCACCCGTACGCCGCTCCACGGACAGATACCCGAGACGTTGCGCTCGTGATCACCGATGTGCCCGTCCACGACCGGTGCCCCTTTGAGGCAGAAAAGAGATTCCGGGCATCGCACCCAGTGCCGCGTATTGTGCGTCCGGTCCAGCAGCTCGGCGGTGACCCACGGGACCGCATGGTCGGCGCATTGCGGCCACACCGCGCCGCGGTCAGCGGGCACGGCCGTGGGTTGCCCGATACCGGGCGATTATCCGATCGATATCGCGCTGCGGGTGGAACTCGCCGGAGCGCTCGGGTGCGCGCAGCCCGGCAGCGACCCGTTCCAGCAGTGCTCGGTCGGTGCAGTGATCAGCGTGCCAGAGCGACCGGGCGATCGCGATGGCCTGATTGCTGATCGGTCCTCTGATCGGTAGGGCCGAACTCGCTTCGTTCGGATGCTCTTTCAAGGGGCTCTCCTCGGACTCGATTCGTCTCGCGTCTTGCCTGTTTCGAGGAAACTCGCAGCCGGGTCGGGGCCGGAAGGTAGCAAGTGGCCGAAAGGCGGGTTGCCATACAAGGCACCGGGCCAGAATGAACCCATGAGCAGGAGGGGAATTCGATGACAGGCCGAAACGTCGCACCGACCGCGGACCGGGTGGCGCTCGCCGATGAGCTGGCGCGGGAGATCAAGAGGCTCCGAACCGAAGCGGGTATGAGCCAGCGAGTACTCGCCGGCAGGATCGGCTACTTCCGGCAATACGTCTCGATGGCGGAATGGGAGGACGCCAATCTGCCGTCGCGAGAACTCGTTGCTGCCGTTGACTCGGAGCTCGCAGCAAATGGTGCTCTCAATGCTTTGCGCGCCCGAGCGGTCGCGGCGAGGAGAGCATCCCGCTCCGAAGCGGGGTATGGGGAGAGTAGTGGCTCGACGGGCATGGGAACGCTCGGAGACCGAGCGGTCGGAGGTGAGTTCCCGGCTGGCGGTCGGAGCAGTGAAGAACTGTTCGATGTTCTGAAAAGGATCCACAGAATCACGGCGGTTGTCGATCGGGAGATCGTGGAACGATTGGCATCCAGGGTCCATGCTGTCATCGAGAACTACGAAGTTCTGGACGGTGCGAAGCTTGTCGATGGCCTGGTGGAGCAGCGGCAGTTGATCGATACGCTGGCAGAAGGGTGTGGTGATATCCGCGAGCGGCGCCGACTGTACGAGATAGCAGCGCAGACCTCAGGACTACTCGGTTTCGTCAACGTGGGTTTCGGTGACTTCGAGCTGTCACGCGCTTATTGCCATGAGGCGTTCCAACTCGGAAAGGTGGTGGAGTCGAGAAGTTTACAGGCTTGGGCACGCGGTATGCAGAGCTACTGTGAGTACTATTCCGGTCGCTATCGCGATGCTTTGCGGTTCGCAGAGGATGGGTTGAACTATGCGGCGCCAGGTCCGCAGCAGGTCCGATTGAAGATCAATGGCGTAGCCAGGGCATTGGGGAAACTGGGCGATCGTCGTGGTGTCGATCGAGTGGTCGAAGAAGCCTACGAGTCGGTAGGCGAGCGCGGTATGGAGAATTACTCGCGTTCGAGTATCTCTATCAGCGGCTACAGCCGCGCTCAGGTAGCCGGTAATGCCGCCACGGCGTATCTTTCGCTCGGCCTACCGGACCAAGTCGAAGCGCACGTGGAGAGGGCCCTTGCCGAGCTGGATCCATCTGAGTGCCCATGGGGGCGTTCCCTGGCGAGAATCGACCTGGCGCGGGCACAGCTCAGTTCTGCCGGAGGCGATCTGGAATACGCGAGCTCGCTGATCATCGAAGCACTCGGAAGTATGCCCGCAGACGCAACAGTTCCGGTACGAGCGCGTGCCACCGAATTCGCGCGGGATTTTGCGGCTCGCGGGGGTTCTCCGTCACAGTTGGCGAGAGTCCGTGAGGCGCTTGCAGCACATCGGAGCACCGATGCCGAATAGCAAGAATGCAGCTGCAACAGATGGGGCGGCCGTCCCCAACCAGTTGAGAAACCACTGGACCAAGCCGTTAGGGTTAGTCGGGTACTACTGGTTTCTGACTTTCGAAGACTCGGCGCCGTTACGCTCCGCGGTCGGCGAGTGTCATAGCCGACTCGCCTTTTCGCAATACGATCCAACGCCACTGGAAAGTCTGCATCTCACCGTCGGCCGTATCGGGAAATCGGGTGAGTTATCTCCCGAACGAATTCATGCGACACAGGCCGGTGCCCGGCGGGAGCTCGGCGAGATGAATCCGTTCGAATTGACTATAGGTGCGCTCCGGCGCGTGCCCGCCGCACTGATCCTCGATGTGAAATCCGCCGGGAATATCGACAAGTTGCGCGCTAAGTTGGGAGCGGGCACTACCGTCGCGGTCTCCGAGTCGGATGCTCCACCGCTGCGGCACCCCCCGCACGTCACCGTTGCCTACAGTAATTCGGACGGCATCGCACCTCTTGAAGTGGATGAGGCGGTAGCAAAGGTCAATCGCCGTTTGCGAATGGTGCGGGTGCAGGTTTCGGAGGTCTCGATGGTGATGCTCCACCGTCGGCGGGCCATGTACTCGTGGGATCTGCTCGAACGAATTCCGCTCGGGAGATCGATCTAGCGTTCGAGCCGAACCGGTCTTTCCGCCGCCCCTGTTCAGACGCGGTCTATCGTTGCCAACCAGGCCGGTGCGCCGTGGTCGTGGAATCGGGTTTCGATGCGGTCCGGCACGACGGCGGCGATACTCCAGCCGTTGGTGGGGGTGAACGCCGCGTTCAGTTCCTCGAGGCCCACCGGATGCGGGCCGAGGTCGGGACCTTCGTCGCTGAAACACAGCACGTACAGCGTCGCGCCGGGATCGGTCACCGATGCCAGGCTCGCGATGTACCGGTGGCGCTCCTGCGCGTCGAAGGCGTGGAACAGCCCGCAGTCGAGCACAGTGTCGAATCTGCGGTCGATACTGTCCAGTTCGAGCGCGTCGGCGGCCACGAATTCGGCGCCGATGCCCCGGGCGGCTGCCTTTTCCCGCGCGGCTTCCAGTGCTGTCTCCGCCACGTCGAAACCGAGCACCGGTAGACCGGATTCGGCGATGTGCAGCGCGTTCTCCCCGGTTCCGCAGCCCGCGTCGAGTACCGACCCGGTGAAACCGCCCTCGGCGGCCACACGCACCACGGCGGGTTGCGGCCGGCCGGTATCCCACGGGGCGGGGCCGTTCAGGTAGGAGGCGTCCCACGGCAGCCCGGTATCGCGCTCGTGGCTGGTGGGTCGTCTGCCGCCGAAGGGATCGTCGGTGCGGTCTCCTTGCTGTCCGGGCAATGCCGTCACCTCCCTGTCCGGGGCCTGGTCACCACATGGTGGCACGACCGGCGGTGAATACCGAGGATCGACCGGCAGCTGTCGGACCCGGTTCGAAATCACGCTCTCTCATCGTGAGGACGAGGGCTGCGTCCGGCCGTGGCCTCGCCGGGTTTCCAGCGGCTCCGCGGAGGACACGGCACGGGCTCATGGTGAATGTCGCTGCGACGGGTCCGGTCGCGGTCGGTGAGCCGACTGCCCGGCCCGCCAGGCATGCAGCGGTTCGGCGGTCAGTACCTCGCCGTGGCCGACGCAGACGGTATCGACATCGAACCCGGCCAGCCGGTGGGCCGCCAGGTCGACGGCGGCGCTGTCGAGGTTGAACACGCCGGGCATGGTGACCCCGCGCACGTTCGCCAGTGTGTCACCGGTGAAGAGCACTCGATGGCGCGGCAGATGCAGTGCGATACTGCCCGCCGTATGGCCCGAAACTTCGACTACTTGCGCGCCGCCGCCGAATTCGAGGATGTCGCCGTCGTACAGCTCCCGGTGGACCGGGGCCGGGCGGGGCGGCGGGCCGGGTTCGAGAGCTTCGGCGATGGGGCGTTCCCAGTCGCGCAGTACCGGCGCCGGTTGCGGACGCTTGCCGCGCACGATATCGGCATCGGCGTGGTGGGCCCAGATCTCGGCACCGTGGGCGGCGAGCTCGGCCGCGGAACCGATGTGATCGTCGTGGGCGTGGGTGAGGACAACCCGCCGCACCGCCGCCGGCGGGAATCCGAGTGCGCCGAGGCCCTCGACGATCGCGGTGAAAGAACCGGGCAGGCCGGTGTCGATCAAGGTGATCTCCCCGGCGTCGTCCCACACGTAGACATTGAGGTCGTTGACCTCGGGGAACCGCAGTGCTGCCAGCCGGGGTGATACGGGCACGATTTCCACGAAGGCGAACCTACCGGCGTGGCGACCACACACGCCGCTTTCTCTGCCCTGAGCAGAGGCAGGAAGCGGGGCACGGGCTCTCGGCCACCGCGTCCGTCTTCGCTATCGCACGATGACGTACCGGCCGTGGTCTTCCTGGAAATCGACCGCGGCCGCGATGACCGTATCGTCGAGGTCAGGGCTTTCCGGTGGGACGACCACCAGTTTGTCGTCATCGTCGTACAGCCGGTGGACGATTGCGATACACCTGCCCCGGGCGGCAGTCAGCGGCTCGTCCGGGCCGAGATAGTAGGCGTCCAATTCCTGACCGTCCGGCGCGAGGGTGCCGGGCACGTAGCCGTAGTTCACCGTGTAGAGGAACCCACAGCGCGGGTGCCGGCTGCCGTACGGGCGGTCGAAGGTGAGATCGACGATCCTGCCGAGGAAGGGTCGGGCCAGGGCGAGCGACACCGAATCATGTTCCGTGCTCCGATCTTTCACCGGGTCACACTAGCGAGTGGGGACGACACCGCCTCGCTATCCGACGGTGGTGATCATCGGCAGCCGATCGAGGGTTTCGCCGAGCAGTGCACCGGGTGCAGCAGCTGCTCACCGAGCGGGGCTGCCATCGCAGCGCAGGCGTGGCCGACCTGATGATCGCGGCTACCGGGGAGGCGAACAGGTTGACGATTCTGCACTACGACCGCGATCTCGAAACAGTTGCCGAGGCGACCGGGCAACCCACCCAGTGGGTGGCGCCGCCGGGAACGATCGGCTGAACTCGGGCTCTTGCTCGGCCACTTGTATGCGGGGCCCTGGATGCTCTGCACGCGAATCTGCATTGCGGCTGATCCGGCACGCCCGGGTCGGGGAGGCGCAGTAGCCCGGCTGGTACCCCGACCGGCCGGGCTGTGGCGGTGTTTATCCGGAAAGGGAGCTGAGCAGGCAGGAGATCTGGCCCAGCGGGTGGATGACACCGGCACAGTCGGCTGTGGCGACGGACTCGGCAGGCACCGCAGTGGGTGCTTCGAGCTGCAGCGGGGCTGCCATTGCGGCTCCGCCGCCGACCAGGGTTGCGGCGCCGATCATGGCGGCGATAAGAGTTCCACGTAAGGCGGTCATTCAAACTCCTCGAATGTCGATCAGTAGCCGTATGAACATATCCGACACTTTTTCGCGCTGCGTAACCGAACTGTGTTGTGCCCGAGTCGGATAACTCACATTTACGCGCGCCTGCGCGATTCGCCGCTACTGGGAATTATCAATGGTCTGTTCGATTCCGGCCTGCACTTGCCGAAACAATTCGAGCGGCTGCAGAGATCGGTTGCGGGGGCGCATGATCTCGGGTTCGCGAACGGAACAGCGTCCGCCGTGCGCCGGCTACCGTCGCGCCTCCACCACCTGCGGGTTCGCTGGATTAGCATTCGATGCCGTCGGCCGGCGCGGTCCGGGTGACAGCGGATCGGTTACTCAGCATCTGGAAAGCAGGTCGATGAAAACTGTGCTCACGCTGGTCGCCCGGCTCGGTGTGGTTCTCGCCTTGCTGGGTTGCGCTTCCGTCGCGGCGCCGGCCGGATTCGTCCGCGCGGATACCGTGCCGGCGAATCCCGTTCTGGTGATCGGCGGTTTCGATGCGGATCGGGGCATTTTGGAAAAACTGCGATCGGAGCTGTCCGATCGCGGCTACACCGCTTATTCCATGGTGTTGCCCGGGATACCCGCCGGGTCCTCGGGATCCGCCGGGATCGCCGAGTCGGCGACCGCCGTCGCCCGTGAGGTCGCCGAGATCCGGCAGGCCGCCGGCGCCCGCCGGGTGGATCTGGTCGGGCATTCCATGGGCGGCCTGGCCCAGCGTCACTATGTGAAGTTCCTGGGGGGACTGAACTCGGTGGGAACCTATGTGGATTTCGGCACCCCGAACTTCGGCCAACCTCTCGGGTACCTGTGCGCTCTCGTGTTCCCCGGATGCCGCGATATCGCACCGGGGTCGGAGTTCCTGCAACAACTGAACGCGCCACCGGCTCTGCCGCCCGGCCTTCCCGCCTATCACCTGTACTCGGAGGACGAAGGGCCGGAACGGGATCACCTGCCGGGGGCCGTCAATGCGAGCGTCCAGCAGTTCTGTCCCGGCCGCCACGTCATACACCGCAACGAACCACAGGACGGGGCCTTCCAGGATCTGATCGATTCCGCCCTGCACGGTGGACCCCTCGTAACTGATTGCCCGCGGCAGTTCTTCCTCAGTTCCGAGCGGTCCCGTCCCGCACCGGTCGGCGATCAGGCCAAACGCGCGCGGTTCTCGGCGTAGTCGAGCACTACATCTCCCAGCACCGGCGTACCCTCCCGTTCGACGGCAGTGGCGCTGCTGATCAACTGCCCCGGCTCCTGCCGGATCCGCGACCGCAGCGGCCGGAACACCGGATCATGACCCGGTCCAGGCAGGGTCCCGGCCGATGAATGCCATCAACCGGTCCTGTGGAGAAGCGTTCGCGGCGACGGGGACGGCGGTGCCGAATTGGCCGCTGTCACGGAGCATCTGTTCCACGGGCTCCATATCGGCCAGGGCGGCCGCGCAACGGCCTTGGCCCAGGTCTGGTTCGCGGCCGAGCGCTTTGGCCAGATCCCAAGAATGCATCCAGATATCCGGGGTGTAGAACTCGTCGATGGCCTCGTCCACCGGGCGTTGCCCGAAGTGCGGGTTGCTCAGAACCCGCCCCGCGGGGTTGTCGAGTATTGCCTGTATATCGGCGACGTGTCGTTTCCACGCGGCCACCGGGTCCGAGGCGACGTCCAGGGGCGGGAGATCGATATCGGCGCCGCCGAGCAGCCCCCGGGACCACTCGATCAGATGCGCGACGATATCCAGAGCCGTCCACTCCGCGACCGGGCTCGGGCGTGACCAGTCGCCGGGGCCGGCGGATTCGACGAGTTCGGTGAACCGGGCCGCGTCGGATGCGTGCCGATCGGCCGGGCCGGTGGGTGCCGCGGCCATCAGGAACGCTCCGCGAGCAGTTCGTCGAGCTTGGTGTAGCCCTCTTCCACCCCGACATTCATCCCGCCGGCCAGCATGCCGTCACGGATTTCGAAACTCTCGACCACGCTCAGAACTCGCAGCCGGGTGCGTCCGCCGGGGAGGCGTTCGAAGGTCACCTTCTCCAGTGCGACGCCGTCGGGTTCGTCCTCGTAGGTGAAGGTCCAGACGATGCGCTCGTCGGGCCGGATCTCGTGGAAGCTGCCGTAGAAAGTGGCGATCTCGACGCCGTCCCGGTCGTTGGCGAAGGCCCAGGCGCCGCCGGTGCGGGCGTCCCAGGCGGTGATCCGGGTGGTGATGTCGCGCGGCCCGATCCATTGCGCGTAGAGCTCGGGGTCGACGTGGGTGCGGAAGACCTGCTCCGGGGTGGCGTCGAACTCCCGGATGATCTCTATGGTCGGGACCTTCTCGTCCGCGATGATCTCGGTGGTGGTCATGATGCGTTCTTCTTTCGGGGGTCGCCTGTATCGGTCATGCGGTTCAGCAGGGCGTCGAGGCGCTGATAGCGCTCCTCGGCCTTCAGCCGGTAGCGCTCGATCCACTTGGTCATCAGGCTGAACACCTCCGCGTTCAGGTGAACGGGCCGGCGCTGGGCCTCCCTGCTCCTGGTGACCAGACCGGCCTCCTCCAGGACTTTCACATGCTTGGAGATCGCCTGAAGACTCATGTCGTACGGTTCGGCCAGCTCGCCCACGGAGGCGTCGGCATCGGCGAGCCGGGCGACGAGGTTGCGCCGGGTCGGGTCGGCCAGTGCCGCGAACACTCGGTTGAGTTGTTCGGTGTCCTCGTCCACAATGGCTCCTCAACTTCTTGGTTGAATAAGACCATAGCGCGGCAGGCAGGATTATTCAACCATCTGGTTGATAAAGGCTCCCGTGTTGACGGCGTCGTCATCAGCGCAACGCATATCAAGTCGCCACTGCCGGGAACGGCGTGCGCGCAGGTCGGCTACCGGCGCCGACCTGAATCGCTGCTATACCGCGCTGATGGCCGACGGGGCTGCCCGGCGTGAGATGACATCCTCGGCAGCGCGAAGTGGATGACTGCGTGCCCGGCGGCGTCCTGGTGGATCGTTCGGTCCGCAGCGGAGTCCGTTATGTGCCCGTCGACCTCCGCTACCCGGCGAGCCTCGTCGAACAGATGGTGGACTCCGGCGTGCCCGACACCGCGGATATCCGCGGCTTGCTCACCCACACGCTGTGTGGGTGAGCAAGCCGGCCTGTCCAGGCGACCGTTCGGCTGTCGGACGAGAATGATCGCTCGCACCGATGAACGTGTCCGGTCGGCTCCTTGGAACAAGGTTCACCGGGCGTAGTCGAGCACCACGTCTCCCAGCACCGGTGCACCGTCCCGTTCGACGGCAGTGGCGCTGATGATCAACTGCCCCGGCTCCTGCCAGATCCGCGACCGCAGCGTCTCCCCGGGGAACAGCACCCCGGCGAACCGCGCCTTGAACCCGGTCACCCGGTCGGCGACGGAGTCCAGCACTGTATCGGTGGCTGTTTTGCAGATGATCCCGTAGGTGCACAGTCCGTGCAGGATCGGCGCCGGGAAACCCGCGCCCTTCGCGAATTCGGGGTCGGAGTGCAGCGGGTTGCGGTCCCCGCAGAGGCGGTAGAGCAGGGCCTGCTGCGGCAGGGTCGCGGTGGTGACGTCGAAATCCGGGTCGCGGCCGGGGAGTTCGGCTTTGTTGCCGGGGCCGCGCTCACCGCCGAACCCGCCTTCGCCGCGGGCGAAGATGGAGGACCGTTCGGTCCACAGCGCTTCGCCGTCGGAATCGGTGACGGTGAACTCCTGCACGATCACCGCATTGGCGCCCTTGTCCCACAGTTCGCTGATCCGGCCGGTGCGGGTCGCTTTACCCGAGGCGGGCAGCGGCCGATGCACCTGCACTTCCTGCGAGCCGTGCACCACCTTGGCCAGGTCGATATCGACGCCGGGGAATTTCACCTTCGGCGGGTCGGTATCGCGCAAGGTGTGGGCGACGGTGGCGAATGTGGGCAGTACCTGAGGTTCCCGGTCGTCGAGGTACCGCAGTTCGGCCGGCTCGGTCCAGCGGTGACCGGCACCGATGCCCAGGTGGTAGAGCTGGACATCGGAGGCGGTCCAGGAGAATTCCTTGCTCGGGAGTTCGGCGCCGAGCGCGACGTTCGGATCGATGGGCATAGAAGTCTCCTCGGATCGATCAGGCCTCGGCCGGTGCCGCGGCCCCGGCCTGTTTGCGGTCGATGATGTCGTGGACCGCGAGGTAGCCGAAGGCGATCGCTGGTCCGATGGTGGCGCCGGGGCCCGCGTAGGTGTGGCCCATCACCGGGGTCGATACATTGCCCGAGGCATACAGACCCTCGATCGGGGTGCCGTCCTCGCGCAGCACCCGCGCAGCGGTATCGGCGACCAGGCCACCCTTGGTGCCGAGATCGCCGGGCACCATCTTGGCCGCGTAGAAGGGACCCTGGACCAGCGCCGCGAGGCACGGGTTCGGTTTGACGGTCGGGTCCCCGTAGTACCGGTCGTACTGGCTGTCACCGCGGCCGTAGTCCTCGTCCTTACCGGTTTCGGCGAACTTGTTGAAGCGTTCCACCGTGGCCGCCAGTCTGTCGGCGGGCACACCGATCTTCTCGGCGAGCTCCCGCAGGGTCGCGGCCTTGACGATGAGGTCGTTCTCCATCCAGCGCGACGGGAACTTCAGGCCCGGCTGCAGGCTGGCGAACATGTACCGGTTGCGGTAGCGCTGGTCGAAGACGAGCCAGGTCGGGATGTTCTCGCCGGGGCCCTCGCCCTGGCCGTATTCACCGCCGTACATGGTGTGCACGGCCTCGACGTAGGGCGCGGACTCGTTGCCGAACCGCTCGCCCTTCGGGTTGATCATGATCGAACCGGGCAGGTTGCGCTCGGACAGCGCGAACCAGGGCTTGCCGCCCTTGAAGATGGTCGGACCCCACCACGCGTCCTCCATGAAGCCGATAGCGGCGCCCGCGTCCATACCGGCGACGATGCCATCACCGGTGTTGGTGGCGGCACCGGTTGTCCACTCAGTGGTAATCGGTTCGCGCTGGTATTTGGCCCGCATCTCGGCGTTGTGTTCGAACCCGCCGCTGCCGAGCACCACGCCGTGGCGTGCGGTGAAGGTGACCGTCTCGCCCTTGTGGGTGGCCTCCACGCCGGTGACCTTGCCGTTCTCGACGACCAGTTTGGTCATGGGGGTGTCGAGCAGCAGCGGCACGTTCGCGTCCATCAGGCCCTTGCGCATACCGGCGATGACCGCCTGGCCCATCACCATCAGATGCTTGTTGGTGAACTTGGCCCAATAGGTACGCGCCCCGACGCGCAGGGCCCGCAGCATGCCTTTCGGATGGCGGCGGATCAGGTTCAGCCGGACGAAGTCGGCCTGGGTGACCGCGACGTTCAGCGGCGCCTTGGAATAGGGCGGATGGATATTGAACCGCTCGTCGCCGAGGATCTTGGCGTTGAACGGCTTCGGCTCACAGGACCGCCCGCCCGCCCGGCCGCCGGGGGCCTCCGGGTAGTAGTCGGAGTAGCCCTTGACCCAGGTCATCTTCAGCGGCGAGTGCGCGAGGACGAAATCCATGGCTTCGGCGCCGCGGTCGATATAGGTATCGATCCGCTCGGCGGGCACCACGTCGCCGATGATGCTGTGCAGGTACCTGCGCGCTTCCTCGCGGTCGTCGGGACCGCCCGATTCGCGCAGGGCCTTGTTACCGGGGATCCACACCCCGCCGCCCGAGCGCGCGGTAGATCCGCCGTAGTACGGCGCCTTCTCCAGGATCACCACACTCAGCCCGTTGTGCGCGGCGGTGAGGGCGGCGGTCATCCCGGCGGCGCCGCTGCCGACCACCACCACATCGTATTCCCGATCGTTCATGTAGAACACGTTATAGAATGATGCCGCTGTTGGTCTATGTTGTCTGGCAGAAGACTTGTTCTGCGGCGTAAACAGCAGGGAAACTCGTTTCAGTTTGTGGTGGAGTTGGTAGATGGCGCACGAATGGGATCTGGCCGCGGACGTGGTGGTCGTCGGGTACGGCGCGGCGGGCGCGGCCACGGCCCTGCAGGCCACCGAGGACGGTGCGCAGGTACTCGTGCTGGACCGTTTCACCGGCGGCGGCGCGACCGCACTCTCCGGCGGCATCATCTACGCCGGTGGGGGCACCTGGGTGCAGCGCGCCGGTGGTGTCGAGGACACCCCGGAGTTCATGCTGGCCTATCTCGAACGTGAGGTCGGGGACGCGGTCTCCCCGGCGACGCTGCGGCGTTTCGTCGACGACAGTCCCGCCATGATCGACTGGCTCACCGGGCACGGGGTGCCGTTCGAGGCGTCGCTGTGCCCCTACAAGACGTCCTATCCCAACAACGACTACTACCTCTATTACTCCGGCAGCGAGATCTCCGGGGCCTTCGCCGATATCACCCCCGCGCAGCGCGGCCACCGGGTCAAAGGCTGGGGGACCTCCGGGAAGAAGTTGTTCGCGCCGCTGGCCGAGTCGGCGCAGCGGAGGGGAGTGCGAGTGGAAACGCTCACCACTGCCACCGCCCTGGTCACCGACGACACCGGCGCGGTCGTGGGAGTCGAATGCCGGAGCCTGCGCGACGCACCTGCCCGCGTCAAGGCGCGCTACGCGCGGCTGGCCGCGATCGCCGCCAAACCCGGTATCTACTACCCGCCGCTGCGCCGGGCGATGGAGCGACAGCTGGCCCGGCTCGACCGCAGGTACGCGACCACACTCCGGGTCCTGGCCCGGCGCGCCGTGGTGCTGACCGCGGGCGGCTTCATCGCCAACCGCGAGATGCTGCACGCCTACGCGCCCGCGTACAAGAACGGACTGGCCCTGGGCAGCTCCGGCGACGACGGCAGCGGGATCGAGCTGGGCCGCAGCGTGGGCGCCGCGACCGACCGGATGGGCAATGTCTCGGCCTGGCGGTTCCTGCTGCCACCGAGTTCATTGGCCGGAGCATTGCTGGTCGATGGGAAAGGGCAGCGGGTCATCGACGAGACCCGCTACGGCGCAGCGGTCGGCGACGCACTGATCAACCGGCACGACGGTATCGGCCTGCTGCTCGCCGACGACGCGCTCATGCGTACCGCCATCTCCCAGATCGGACCACAGGCCGCCTGGTTCCAGCGGATGCAGTTCGAGGTGATGCGCCGGAAGGCCAAGCGCGGGAACACTCTCGACGAGGTCGCCGCCGCCGCGGGTGTCGACCCGGCGGGATTGCGCGAAACCGTCGCCGCGCACAACAGCGCCTACGCGACGGGCGCACCCGACCCGGTGGGCAAACCGGCCGAATACGTCCGCCCCGTCGGCGCCGGCCCGTACTGGATGCTGAACGTCTCGATCGAGCCGAGCCTGACCAATCCGTGCCCGATGTTCACAGTCGGCGGCCTGGTGGTCGACGAGCAGACCGGAGCGGTGCGCGATACGCACGGCGGTGAGATCCGGGGCCTGTACGCGGCGGGCCGGACAGCCGCCGGGATATGCGTGAATTCCTATGTCAGCGGTTTGTCCCTGGCAGATTGCATTTTTTCCGGCCGTCGTGCGGGCCGTAGCGCGGCGGGCGAAGCGTTGTCCGTGGAAGGCGTGTCCGGAGAGCGCACTGTGGGGTAGGGATCAAACACCGGAGGCGCAGCCGATTTCGCGGCCTACGTCGGCGGGGACGCCGTGCCTGTTCACGCAGTCGAGGCCCTCGCCGACATCGATTACGCGCCAGTGCAGGTGCCCGTCCTGCTCGGAGTACTCGAACAGATACATGACCGGGTGGAGAGTGCCCTCCGGTTGAGCCCAGGCCGATGCGAAGGTGTCGCTGCACCGTGCTTGTTCGAGATCGGCCAGGGGGTATCGGGGCATCCCCGTCATTCTCAACGTGGTGATCAGGTACTCGTCGGTCACCTCGGCACAAGGGTAGGCAACCGGCTGCGCGGCAGGTGGTTCCGGGGCCGGAGGCGCGGCCGGCGGTTCGGCCGCCGGCGGTTCGGCTATGGGTGGAGCGGCCGGCGGTTCGGCTACTGGAGGTGCGGCCGGTGGCTCGGCGACCGGCGGCGCAGCCTCCACAGCGGGCACCGTGGTCGGTGCAGTAGATGCAGTTGCCGCAACCGTGGTCGATGTTGACGGACCGGCATTGGACGCACCGTCACCGTCACATGCCGTAACAGTCATCGCGATGGTGGCCGCGGCGGCAGCGAACAGAGCGGGTCGGATCATATTGCCTCCCTGGTGAAGCCGTCCCCCCGGGACAGCTGGAACTGAAACAGCTGGGTCGGCTTCGCTTTCGTCCGAGCCGCACCGTTGCCGTGGCGACTGCGCCGATCGCTCGACCTTCGCCTGACAATCGACCGCGAATCATGGGACGTTACAAACAGCGAGACAGTGACCGTGACCGGCGTTGCAGTAGAGCACGTCTCAGGCACCCGACACGTCGGCGATGCGCGGATCCCGCATTGAACCGGTTGTGCTCCGATAGCTTTGATCGATATGAGCAAGAATCCCATTGACCAGCGTCTGGCCGCGGAGCAGCCCGCGTGGACGTCTTAACCCGGGTTCCTGGGGAAGGTCTTCCCAGCCGATCCCGGTGAACAGCACGAACACAATCCCTTACAACACCAGCCGGTCGTCCATCCGAGCAGGCCCGGGCGTTCCCGGAGCCCTCACCGGCAGTAGCGGTTCGATCACCACCCACAACTCGTCGTCCCACGATCCACGGCGCCGATACAGCGAAACCGGCTGCACCACAGCCAGGTTCATTGCCGGTCGAGCGATCCTGTCAGGAGCTCTAAGGACTGCGACGAAGCTATCCCGCATACTCGCTATAGTCGGTACAGGTAGCGGACAGCGCTTCAACGGGGGCAAGATGAGTACACTCGGCATCGGAGGAATTGTTCTTGGGCGGATTGCTGGTGCAGCCGCTGCGCCACTCCTCGCCCATGCCCGAAAGAAGCTTGGTCAACGGGGGATCGGTTCTACCGATATTTTTACTGCAAAAGAACTTTCAAGCGGGCCGCACCAGTCTCAGTATTGGCCCGTAAGTCTAATGAACCATTTGCCGCGAGGCGTAACCCAATCGGACATCAACCGCATCGTCGAGTCTCCCGAGTTCCGGGTAATGTGTCGTCAGTTGGTGGCCTCCTATCTGACAGGACAGAAACCGGCTTACGAAGCGGATATTTTCCGCGAAATCGACGAACTATTTATAGCGAAGTTGCATGTCGAACCGGAACAATTCGCGCGATATTCGGCGCAGCTACGGCCTCACTTATTGGACGCCTGCCGCACTGCGGGAAAGCAGATACTCGCAAAGCTGCAGGACAAGCATCAAGCAGTGGACTGGGCATTGCAAGAGGTAGCGTCCGATGCGCTGGTGTCAATAAAAAGGTACTTAAAGGATCTGCTGCACGATCCCAATAGTGATCTGGCCTGGATTGGCGAATATTTGCGCCAGTTCAGTGCTATGCACTCAGAAATAGAACTACCCGACTTGAATCATAGGATGAAAGTAGATAGGCGCGACATATTTACTTACACTGACATCTCGATCGAGCGGCAGTCGTACTGTGGGGAATCTGGATACCGCCAGTTTATATCCGATCTCGACAGGGTAGTTATCCTCGGGGCGCCGGGTGCGGGTAAGTCAACGTCTACAACCATACTTGCACTGGATAGCATCGATATCGGCTACGTGCCTTTCTATGTTAGGTTGCGTGACCTTGAGGCTACGGAAATAAACGTATCATTACATATCTCCGATATGCTGTCGCGCCGATACCAACTGAATGCCGTCACCCCGAAAGCCGTGGATCGGATTCTGACGGAACGCGACTCCGTGGTAATATTTGACGGGCTGGACGAGGTTCGGACCGTGGCGGGTCGAAGGCGTATCGCTACTACAATAGAAGTGTTCTCGCGCCGCTTCCCTTTCGCAAAAGTGATCACCACTTGCCGTGCGATTGGCTATCTAAATGCAAAATTGCAGGACTCGATATTTACCACCGCGGAAATTGGTGAACTCAAACCTGATCAGATTCGCGAATATACGCGCAAGTGGTTCAGTATTCAGGAAATGCGGCACGGTTGGACCGTCGACAGCTTCGTGGAAGACTTCTGGGAAAGCGCGAAGTCGTCACTAGACTTGATGCGTAACCCGTTAATCCTTGCATTCGTCTGCGTGATGTACCGAGGGCGTAGGTTCATACCGCAAAGCCGAGTACGGCTGTTTGAGCAGTGCGCGAGTCTCCTGCTCGGAGAATGGGACCATGTGAGGGGGGTCCGCACCAAGTCGGAAATTCCGGAATCGGATCTAGTGGAGTTCTCGCTTGCGCGTCTGGCGTATCTTGGGGAAAAGAAGCCACTTGCAGAGAGTGCAGCTCGCAATGACTTGGTGCAACAACTAACCGGCCACTGGACGGGGTCGCATTCTGTAGCTACGGTCCAGGTTGACGAGTTGGTGGCATTCTTTCGAGAAAGGGCATGGCTATATACCGAGGTCGGTCAAGACGAGGATCACAACTTACTCTTCGGGTTCACCCATCAAAGTTTTCGCGAATACTTCGCAGCCACGTATCTGATCTGCATCCTGAAGCTTGAGATCGGAGCTCTGGCTGAGCTACTCTATAAGGTCTCAACCGACGGCACCGAGGAGATATTCGTTCAGAGCGCCATAATAATGTACCAAACACGGCGCTCAGAGACTCCGGCCGAGCTAATGTTGGCGATCATTCGTCGACTCATGGATCGACCAAGCCACACAACCGGTACTGCGCTCAGAATTCTCGCCGAGGCCGCCGAGGGAGTCCGATTGACCCCGCAGGCCATAGAGGCGCTGTCAAAAGCGGCAGTAAAACGTATCGGCGAGGGGGACTGGGAAACAGCAGCTTATATACTGAGGCCTACCCACCGGCATTCAGAGGCTATAAGCGAGCACTTTATCGCTATAATGGTTGCCGCGCTTAGGCAAAATCACTACATCAAAAGTTCTACGTGGACGATCGCATCCAACTTTGAATACACGCGTGGGATGGGCAGGGATTCCTCGACGGTGTTGATATGTAAAGCATTGCGAAGTGCATGCTTGTATCACCCGGCCATCAGCGATGATGTAGCCGTACTTGAGAAAAGTCCTCTACTATTCTACAAGTTTGGGCAACTAAACTACCTACTCTCGGACGTGTCTACTTATTGGAACGCATATAGATTACTATATTCGACCACGATCAATCTTGGCCTTGCGCCTATGTCTGCATTTCAGTGGATAGTAGATTGCTTCATAAACTCTAGAGACCTATATCTGGATAAGGTTCGCGCGATAAATGTTCTTCGCGCTTTCAGAGAAGCGGCGCTGAGATTCGGATTGCCCAGCAAATTGGCGTATACTCCGTGGTACTCGGTTACCGATTATGAAATACCCGACCTCGAGCGACTTTGCCGCATAATATCCAATTATCCTCAGGCAATTCGAGATGGGCTGTCGATTCTCTTGCTGGGTGCATATGAGTTGGAAATGTATCTTCCTATCTCCGCAAACAGGATGCACAGAGAGATCGAAAACTATCAGAATCGCAAAGAAGAGGCATTCCGGGCACTGCGCGCCGTAGAGTGCTCTCGCGACATATCAATTCTCGTACGCGATTGGGACAGCAATCAGGGAATTTGGGATATTAATCACTGAGGAGCTTTGCGCATAGAAACTCGATTTGCGACTAAGAGGGTGTCTTGCGCGGTTGTAATTCGTTGTCCGGCATGATGTGACCGGTGGTCGACAGGCTGACTCAGAGCCTGATCCCGGATACGTTGTGGGACATGTGAAACCGTTACTACCTGAGTTCACGCCCAGGCTGCAGGGTGGCGGGACTGCTCCGGTGGACGAGTGGGCAGTGTTCACCGCATTGGCGTTCGTGTTGACCAGCGGGTGCGCGTGGCGGCATCTGCCGCCGTCGTTCGGGGTGAGCGTGCCGACCGTGCATCGCCGGTTCATGGTGTGGGCTGATGCCGGGGTCTTCGACGGCCCCGGCCCGTCGGCTGCGCCACGAGTCGGCGGCGCGCAGCCGGCGGGCCGGGGGCTCGGGCGGCGGCGCGGCGGCCATCGGCGCCGGGCTCAGTTCTGCTGGGCCGATCTCCACTCGGCCGGCGCGGAGCCCAATGCGGTGGCCTGGGGGTTGACCGTATCGCGCACGATGCGTAACGCGCAGAGAAGTGCGTCGAGTTGTTCGGTGGTGAGCAGGTCTATGAGCCAGTGCTGGATTGCGTCGAGGTAGAGCGGCAGGACTTGTTCGAGTCGTTGAGCCCCCGCCTCGGTGAGGGTGGCGTAGGAGACGCGCCGGTCGGCGGGGTCCAGTTCGCGGACCGACAGGCCGCCGCGGGACAGCCGGTCGACCAGCCGGGTGACACCGCTGGTGGACAACGAAGTCTGGTTCGCGAGGTCGGTCATGCGCAACCGCCGACCGGGGGAGCGGCTCAGCCGGATCAACGCATTGAGGTCGAGACCGGACAACCCGTGCGCTTTCCAGACGGGTTCCATCCGCGCGAGCAGGCCCTCGTGCGTCTCGAACAGCAGCCCCATCGCTGTGAGCCGGGGGTCGTCGAACAAGTCACTGGCGCTCATGTCCCTGAACCTACCAGAAGCCTGATGCGCGGATAGTTGACACGCGTAATATTGACGTGCAACATACGTCCTATGGGAAATTCCGCATCGCAAGTAAACTTCGACGGAAACAGCTGGCTCGCCGGCTTCCGATCGGGTGTCATCAGCCCGGATGAGCAGATCGCACTCACCGAACCCCGTGCGTTCGCCGATCAGACGATCCGCCAGTTCCTGCGACTCGCCGGGGGCGGCAGCCGGGTACGGGTGCGTCTGACCAACCGTTACGGCCGGACGCCGCTGCGGGTGCGAGCCAGGATCGCGATCCGGTCGGCGCGGGACGAAATAGACGCGGCGACCGACACTCCATTGCGTTTCGCCGGCGCGGAGGAGGTCTGGATCGAACCGGGGGCCGAGGTCGTGAGCGATCCGATCGACTGGGCGACAACGGCCGGAACGACCCTGGCGTTGAGTCTGTACCTACCGGAGTCCACCGGCCTCGCGACCTACTCGCACATGCCGCAGCAGACCGCCTACGTCGCACCCGGTAACCAGTCCGGCGCTGTCCTCCTCACCGGGGCAGAGCCGGTGGCCGCGCGTTTCTTCGTCACCGGTGTCGACGTCTACGGCCCCGCCTCGACGCCGGTGACGGTCGCATTCGGTGACTCGTGGTTCGAAGGCGTGGGTACGACTCCCGACACCGACCGGCGCAGTGTCGACATCATGAACCGGCGGCTGCCCGCGGGCTGGGTGGTCAACCAGGGAATATCCGGTAACAGGTTGCTGCGCGCGGAGATCGGCGAGAGCGGGCTGGCCCGGTTCGATCGGGACGTCCTCGCGGTCCCCGGGGTGCGGCGAGTCCTGCTCCACTTCGGCATCAACGATCTGATCCTCGGCGGGATGGCCGGGCAGCCCCCGGCGACGGCGGCGGAGCTCATCGCGGGCTTCACGGACTTGGCCCGGCGCGCACATAGGGCCGGGCTTGCGGTGCACGCCGCGACGATAGGACCCTTCGGTGGGTCGGTGTTCCCGAAAGTTACTGCTGCCGAAGGGTCTCCGATCCGTCGGGAGGTCAACGAGTGGCTCCGGCGCACAGATGTCTTCGACTCGGTGGCCGACCTCGCGGCCGCGGTGGCCGACCCTGCGGACCCGGATCGTATCCATCCGGTGTTCGACAGCGGCGACGGAACCCATCTCAACGACCGGGGAGCGGCGGTCATGGCCGAAACCCTGTTGCCGATGCTGCCCGAATTCGACCGCGTGATACCGGGTCGGGGCAGCTCGGTGAGGGCTGGTCTCGCGGAAGCTGCCTGACCGGATGCGGGGTTCCGCGGCGCCGGGGACACGGCACGATCGAGAGGCCGGGCGTACGGTTCACCGCTCACCGCTGCGGATGAGCGAACGCCCGGCCCGAGGTCCCGGAACCCCGCGGAGGGTCTGCCGACCGTTCGTGGTGAACGCCGCGTCGGTCCGGTGGCCTGGCGCAGGACCGGGATCGTCGTAACCTCGCTGAAAACGGCCGGTTCACCGCTCGCCGATGTGGCACCGATCGCCGCTTGGCGCCGACCTACGCCGGCATTCACCGTTCACCGTGGTTTCGGAGACAGACCGGCACGGGCCCGCACGGCTGCCGCGCTACTCGTCGTAATGTCCCCCAACGCCGATGACCACCAATTCGGTATCGGTCACGTAGTAGATCAGGCGGTGTTCACGGGTGATCCGTCTCGACCATTTGCCCGCGAGCTGGTGTTTGAGCGGTTCTGGCTTGCCGATTCCCCCGAAGGGATCGGCAAGTGCGGCGGAGATCTGCTTGTTGGCCGCTTTGAGCACCGAGCGATCCCGGGCGAGCCACGACGTGTAGGTCTCCCAGCCGTAGGCTGTGAACACCAGCTTGCGCTCAGGCATCGGGATCCAGCAGCTCCTGCGCTTCGAACCGCCCCTCTTCGGCGTCACGTGCGGATTCGAGCAGCCGAACTCCGCCATGAGTAGCCAATACGTAGAGCGTTTCCTGGATGGAGTTCCAATCGGATTCCGACACCAGGACAGCGTTCTGGCCGCTCTTGGTGACCACTGTGACGGTGTCGTGGTCGTCGTTCACCTGCTGGACCAGGGAGAACAGCTGCTGACGAACAGTGGAGATGGGTAGTGCGGTCATGTATGCGCCCCTCGGTTGATTCGTACAAGATATCGTACAACTTGGGCTCGATTCGGTCCATCACCGCGCACCGGGATCGTCGCAACTGACCACCTGCATCAGGAGCGGTTTCGCGGCCGCGACCCAGGTAACGCGGCAGTCGGTCCGTTTCGAACCGAGAACCGAGTAGGCCGTGGCGGGTCAGTTTTCTTCCCAAGGATTGACGAAGGTGATGCCCATCGGCCGGAAGTCGGCCGCGTTGCGCGTTGCGAGGGTCAGGCCATAGGCGGTGGCCGTAGCCGCGATCAAGGCGTCGTGAGCCGGCCGTCGGTGGGGGACGTGCAGGCGGGCCGCGATCTCGGCGACTCTCTGGTCGATGTCGAGGACCCTGCCCGCGTAGGTCGGTAGCACGCCATCGTTGAGCCAGTGGTCGAGCGCTCGAGCCTGCGCAGGGTCGCAGCGTCGCTTGTTCTCGATTCCGGCCCGGAGTTCGAGCAGCGTGATAACCGAGAGGTACGTGTCGGAGGGCGACAGGTCTCGTGCCCAACGATCGACGTTCCGGTCTCTGCGGTCTTCGCTTTTCCGCAGCTCCGAAACGATATTTGTGTCCAGGAGGAAACTCACAGATCGACCTCACGGAGCGAGTCCGTGGGCCGTACCGGCTCGAAGTCGATGTCCTCGCTCATGGTGAAGGCATCGGCCAGCGAAATTCCGGACCGAGTGAGCTCCTGGTAATCGGCAAAGGTCAGAAGCACATGAGACGGCCGGCCGTGATCTGTGATGATCACCGGTCCGCGGCCGGCCGCCCGCTTGGCCGCGCTCACATCGTGGTTGAAATCGCGGGAAGTTACGATACTCATCGTTCACCTCCATGTAGGTATGTACCTACAATACCGCGCGGTGATGTAGGAGACCACCTGGTCGATGTGGCTGGTGCTATCCGGATACTGCCGCGAGTGCGGGTCACCGTCGCGGTCGGCGACCCAGGTAACGCAGCAGCCGGTCGGTGTCGGAACCCTCGCCCTCGACGATCGGGCCATAGGCGCCCCAATCGCGCAGCGGTTCGATCCGGCCCTGGGCCGCGGCGAGAATCGGCGCCGAGAGATCGTCGGTCAGCGGCGATTCCTGTCCGGTGGCGACCGCGATATCCCAGGCGTGGACCGCCGCGTCCAGGGCGCACAGCACGGCAGCCACCGGGGTGGGCAGCGGGCCGAAGGGGAGCGGGGTGGGGACGCTTTCGGTGTCGTCGGTGACCGTGGACCAGGCGGTTGCTGTCTCCTCGAGGGCGGCGGTGACCAGGGCGACGGGTCCGTCGGCGATCGTGCCGGTGGGGGAGAAGGGGTCGTAGGACGGGCCGGCGCCCACGCCGAGCGCCGCGGCGAAGGCCCGCTGGTCCGCGGCGGCGTGCTCGGCGACCTGCGCGACGTTCCAGTCGGCGCACGGAGTCGCCAGCTGCCATTGGCCGGCCCCGACGCGCGCGATCGCCCGACGCAGCGCTTCGTGGGCGGCGGTCAGCACCTCGCGCCAGACCGGGGCGAGCTGAGCGGTGATGTCCTGTGGGGCGGTGGTTTCCATTTTTCTGCCTCTCGGTCGTTTTCGGCGTTGAACTCAGGCTATGGCCCTATTAGGCTCATTTCCTTCCTGATAGAAACCCGCCGGGAACGAGAATTTTGTGACCTCCACCACCACCCGGGTGCTCCGGTTGCTGTCGCTGCTCCAGGACCGCGGATATACCGGGCCCGAACTGGCGCAGCGGCTCGGAACAACCGACCGCACCCTGCGCCAGGACATCGCCCGCCTGCGCGAACTCGGCTACCCGGTGCACGCCACGCGGGGCCCGGTCGGCGGCTACCGTCTCGGCCAGGGCGCCACCATGCCGCCGCTGCTGCTCGACGATGACGAAGCAGTAGCGGTCGCTCTCGCCATGGGCCTGGCCGAGGACGGGTCCACCGGAATCGCCGATATCGATCACAGCGTCAAACGGGCGCTGGCCAAACTGGAGCGAATCCTGCCGAAACGCCTGCAGCGCACTGTCAACGCGCTGCGTGAGACCACCGCGGTCGGCCCGGCGACGATCGGATCCCGGGAACCGGACGCGCCGGTGCCCGCGGAAACCCTCGCCACGATCGCGGCGGCGATCCGCGCCGCCCGGGAGCTCGAGCTCGACGACCAGCGGGTCGAGCCGTACCGGCTGGTCAGCTGGCGGCGGCGCTGGTATCTGGTCGGTTACGACCTCGACGCGCACACCTGGCGCGCGTTTCCGGTGGCCGACCGGCGTCGGGTCGTGCCGGGCACCCGCCGCTTCGCCGCCCGCACCCCGCCCGATCGCGATCTGGTCGCTTTCGTGCTCCGGGAGGTGGCCTCCGCGGGCTATGCGGTGCACGCCCGGGTCACTGTGCTGGCGCCCGCGGAAACCGTTATCGCCCGTATCAATCCGGCGGTCGGGGTCGTGGAACCGGTCGACGAGAACTCGTGCCTGCTGCTCACCGGCGCGGACGCGATGGAGACGATCGCCATCTACCTGAGCATGCTCATGATGGATTTCCGTGTCGACGGCCCGCCGGAACTGGTCGAGCACATCCGCACCCTGGGGCGCCGGTACCGGGAAGCGGTCGCCCACCTCTGACGGGGCCCGACCGTGCAGCTCCGGCGATACACGGTCCGGCTTCCATCGGCGCCGGCGATCGGGTGCTCAGGCGGTGGCCGCGAGGGTCGGATAGTCGGTGTAGCCCTCGGCTCCGCCCACGTACATCAGATGTGCGTCGCGGATCGCGTTGAGCGGCGCGCCGGCGCGCAGGCGTTCGACCAGGTCGGGGTTGGCCAGGAAGGCGCGGCCCAGGGCGATGTGGTCGGCTCCGGCGGCGACCAGACGCTCGGCCCGGTCGATGATGGCGCCGGCGTCGCGGGCATCACCCGCGGGATTGGCGACGAGACTCCCGGGCCACAGTTCACGGAGCCGCCGCAGCAGCGGGTCGTCCGCGTCGACTCGGACGATGTGCAGGTAGGCGAGGCCCAGCTCGGCGACCGCGGTGACCAACGCCGGATAGATGGCTTCGGTATCTCCCTCCGCTATGCCGTTGACAGGATTCGCCGGCGAGATGCGCAACCCCACCCGCTCCGGGCCGATGGCCGCCGCCACCGCCTCGACGACCTCGATCGTGAACCTGATCCGATTCTCGACCGGACCGCCGTAGGCGTCGGTGCGCTGGTTGGTGTTGCGGGCCAGGAACTGGTGCAGCAGGTATCCATTGGCGCTGTGGACCTCGACCCCGGCGAAACCGGCCTCGACGGCATTGCGTGCCGCGGCGACGAAATCGGCTGCGGTGGAGTAGATGTCGTCGACCGTGAGTTCACGCGGCGTCACGGCAGGCCGATGGCCCGACGGGGTGTGCACGGTATCGGGCAGCGGGATCGGCGAGGGCGCGACCGGGACCAGGCCGCTGTTGTCGGGATGGCCGACCCGGCCGCCGTGCTGGAGTTGCAGGAACATATGGCCCCCGGCCGCCCGGACGGCGTCGGTGACGCGGCGCCAGCCGGCGATGTGCTCGGCGCGGTGGATACCGGGAATATTGGCGTAGGTCTGACCCACCTGGTTCGGGGTGGCGGCCTCGGCGATGATCAGGCCCGCGCCGGCCCGCTGGGCGTAATAGGTCGCCATCAGGTCCGAGGGGGTGCCGTCTGCTTCCGCGCGGTTTCGTGTCAAGGGGGCCATTACCAGGCGGTGTGGTAGCTCCAGACCGGCGAGTCGAATGGGAGCGAATAGATCGCGGGGCGCTGTGGTTGTCATGCCTGGACGGTAAGACCTGACATTGATGTGAAGTTCAAGCCCGAACAGGAAAAAGCGAGGTGAGCATGCGAATCGGAGAACTGGCGCAGCGGACCGGGGTCAGCGAACGATCACTGCGCTACTACGAGGAGCAGCGGTTGCTCACCGCCGACCGCACACCGGGCGGACACCGCGACTATCCGGAGCACGCGGTGGACCGGGTCGTGCACATCCAGGAGCTGTTCGCGGCCGGACTGTGCAGTAAGAAGATCGTGGAGATTCTGCCCTGCATGCGGGACACCGACGGCGGCGCAGGCGAATTCGCCACACCCTCGCTGGTGAACGAGCTGCAGGCCGAACGGGACCGGATCGACCGCATGATCGCCGATCTGCTCCGCTCCCGCGAGGTACTCGACGAGGTCATCGAACGGGCAGGAGCGAACTTCACGGTGACAGCTGCGTGAGGGTCGTCGGGTAGACCGTCGCGTGTCCGAAACCCCTCTCCGACGCCGAACGTGACGCTGCGCCGGAGGGTTTCCGGTACCAACGGTCCGCACCGGACGCCACGCGAAGCTGCCGTGAAACCGGAAACCGACCGAACCGGTTCGGGTCCGACGGGATTCACCTCTTCGATTCTGCCGACTTCGGGTCTGCCCCGGCTACACTCGGCTCCACTGTCCCCGAGCCAGGTGGTGACTCATGGCGTTCGCGGTGTGGGTACGGTCGGTCCCGGTTTTCACTTCGCTGCTGGTGGTGGCGCTGAGCGGTTGCGCGTCACCGAGCGGCGGCGACCCCGGCTCGGTGGTCTCCTCGGGAGTTCCCACGGTCCCGGCGCGATCATCGACGGCCGCGGCGCCCGAGGTGCAGCAGCCACCGGACCCGCCGTCCACCACGGTGGTTTCCCTGGTCGCCGTCGACGCATCCGGCCGGCCGACCGACGGTTTCGATGTATCCGGTACCGCGCCCGCCGGTCGGCTCGACTGCAGTAACGCCGTATCCAGTCGTTCCGCGACCAGCCCGGGTATCTACCACTGCGGTGCCTCCGCCGACGCCGCCGATATCTGCTGGGCCGGCGCCGGCGGAACCGAACTGCTGTGCGCCGATGATCCCTGGAACCGGGAACTGCGCTGGTACAGCGTGGAGCCCCGGCTCGAACCGATCGGGAAGACCCTCGAGCCCGAACCGTGGGCGCTGGAACTGGCCGACGGCCGCCGATGCCGTATCCGGGTGGGTGGGGCATGGGGCGGCCGAGCCGACGGTCTGGTGGGCGCCTACTGGTGCACCGGCGGCGCCGAGGTCGTCCTGCAGCCGTCCGATGCCCGGACCGCCATCGACACCTCCGCACCCACCTGGCATATCCGGCTGGGTGAGCTCGGCGCGGGGGCTCCCGATCTGCCTCCGCCGACGATCGTGGACGTACGCACTGCCTATTTCGCGGCCGCGTCCTGATCGGCCGCCGTCCGGCTCGGCTCGCGCAGCGGCTGGATCCGGGCCGCGCCGATTCGTTCGATCCGTTCCCGTCCCCAGGCGCCGAGCGGTTCCAGCGCGCTGTTCATCGATCGGCCCAGGCCGGTGAGCCGGTACTCCACCCGCGGCGGCACCTCGGGGTGGACTTTCCGGTCCACCAGCCCGTCCTCTTCGAGTTCGCGCAACTGCTGGATCAGCATCTTCTCCGACACACCGGGCAATCCGCGGCGCAGTTCACCGAAGCGGCGCACCCCGTAGTTCTCCAGCTCCCAGAGGATCAGGCCTTTCCATTTGCCGCTGATCACATCCATAGCGGCATCGATACCGCAGAAGTACGGCCCGAACCTTTTCTCGCCCATCTCGGCCTCGCTGCCTGCTCACATACGTCGTGGTAACTACCCCACCGAATAGTAGGTACTTGTCGCGGCGCCTGGTGTCGGCGATTCTCGAACACGGCGCGCCGAAGCCAGTGTTCATCGAAGCGTGTACAACGCATTCAGCAGAGGAGTCGGCACAGATATGACCGCGAAGGAACAGGCAGCCGTGACGGTACTCGGTCTCGGACCGATGGGCCGGGCCATCGCCGCCGCCCTGGTCAAAGGCGGCAATCCCACCACCGTATGGAACCGCACACCCGGAAAGGACACCGAACTCGTCGGAATGGGCGCGGTGCGCGCCGCCGATCCGGCCGCTGCGCTCGCCGCCGCCGACCTGGTGATCGCGGTGCTCGGCGACCACGCTTCGGTCCACGCCGTACTGGATCCGGTGGCCGATGGACTGCGGGGCAAGGCGCTGATCGATCTCACCAGCACCACTCCGGAAGAGTCGCGGGAGTTCGGCCGGTGGGCCGCCGACCGCGGTATCGACTTCCTGGACGGCGGCATCATGGCGGTACCGCCCATGATCGGCGGACCGGGCGCCTCGATCCTGTACAGCGGATCGGAGCAGGTCTTCGAGCGGTTCCGGCCCGACCTCGAAAAGCTGGGTGCGGCGGACTATTTCGGCGACGATCCCGGGACCGCCGCGCTCTACGATTTCGCGCTGCTGGCCGGTATGTACGCGATGTTCACCGGGTTCTTCCACGGTGCCGCCATGGTGCGCTCGGCCGGGGTCACGGCCACTTCCTTCGCCCCACGGGCGGCCGCGTACGTCACCGCCATGGCGGGACTGCTCCCGGCGTATGCGGAGGTGATCGACAGCGGCGACTACACCGACGAGGTGCAGCCCGCGCGGTTCCACAAACCCGCCTTCGACGCGATCGTGCGGGCCAGCCGGGACGCCGGGGTCGCCCTGGACATCGTCGGGCCGATCAAGAACCTCATCGATCGGCAGATCGCCGACGGCCGGGCGGGGGAGGGTCTGGAGCGAATCACCGAGGAACTGGCCGGAAACCGGGAGTAGCGCGCCTGCCGCCTGTCGGTGGCGACCGGCATGATTCGGTGATGGCGTTCAGCAACCGGATCGAAGTGAGAGTTTCCGATCTGGATCTCCAGGGACATGTGACCGGTGCGGCGTATCACCAGTACGCCGATCACTCCCGGTTCGCGTGTGTTCAGGCGGCGGGTATCTCGGTGGAGGAAATGATCGTGGCCGGCTTCGGTCCGGTGAATCTGGAAACGGTCCTGCGCTTCCAGCGGGAGCTGCGCGGCGGCGACTTGGTCGACATCACCTGCGACTGGGTATGGGGGACGGGCAAGACCTACCGGGTCGAGCACGTCCTCACCCGCCCGGACGGCGAGGTCGCCGCCACGGTAACCCACGTCAGCGGGCTACTCGACCTGACCACCCGCCGGCTCGCCGCCGACCCCGCTCGGCAGTGGCGGTCGATGGCGAACAGACCAGGTTTACTCGGACTGGCGGAGTAAACCAGGGTCGGCATGTTCGGATTGCGTTTCGGCGGCCCGGGGGCGTTCGGGTATGACGTGCCAGCCGGACTATTGAGCGGGGCCGGAGTCCTTGCGACGGGAGTCGGACGCGTTTGCGAGTATCTGCTGAGCTTGCTGTCGGCGCTTGCGTACCTGCTCCGGTGTCAGTGGAACGCGGCGCGGCTGCAACTTGTCATCGGTGAGCGGACTCACAGCTCCTCCTCCATTACGGCCGCTTGGATACGCCACATATTACGCTGCTGATCAAATCGGACGGCAACGACGAAGTACCTACGTGCGTCGATGATGAGCACTTCGCGTTCTTCCTTGATCTCGGCGAGCTCGCCGAGTCGTAGTGCCGGCGTTCCGGCCGGCACTACGAGTTCCAGAATCGCCGGATTCGGTCGTCGAGTGGAATGCGGCGGTTGAAAGGCCCCCGACGTCGACAAGAACCGGGCTCGGCGAATTCTTGATCGATCAATGCCTGTGCTGACTGTTCGTCGGTTATGCCGTACAAATAGGCATCGGTCTCACGTGTGACTCGGACAGTGGTCGGCAGAGGGTAACGGCGCAGTCCGGAGCGGATCGCAGAGATCCGTGAGCTGAGCGCTGAAGTCATCGGGATGAGCCCCCGCATCGCGGCATTGACCCGCTCGTAACCGCCGAGGGCGTACGCCGCGATGGCATCACGCTCGACCTCGGTCAACAGGTGCGTTCCCTGCCCTGCCAATTCGTATGCTGCCAGTGGAACGTGGTCGAAAATCGATCGTTCGTCGTTTCCCCCTTGTACCGACACGGCGGACAAAGCTACCTGTTGGGTCAATGGTTCGGTAACCCGGTCGTCGATCCGCGCTGGTGGTGGGGTGTTGTTGCTACAACCAGGTGTCCAGGGTCGTGGTGGTGAGGAAGTGGTCGAGGTCGGCGCGCCAGGGCGCCGGGGTGGTCTTCTCCGGTTCGATGGCGGTGTACTGGCCCCGGTAGAACAGCAGCGGGCGGCCGTTGGTCGCGGCGGGGGTCTCCGACATGGCCAGGACGCGGCCGATGACGATGAAGTGGTCGCCGCCGTCGACCACGCTGTCCACCCGGCATTCGATGGTGGCCAGGGAGTTGTCGAGCCGCGGCAGGCCGAGGTCGGAGGTGTGCCAATCGGTTCCGGCGAACTTGTCCGGCTCGCGAGAGCCGAATTTCGCGCAGACCGGCTGCTGTTCCTCGGCGAGTACGTTCACACAGAACCGGCCGTTGGCTTCGATAGCGGCCCAGGACCGCGAACCCTTGGTCGGGCAGAACAGCACCAGGGGTGGCTCGAGGGAGAGGGCGGCGAAGGACTGGCAGGCGAAACCGATCGGGGTTTCGTCGTCGGTGAACGTGGTGATGACCGTGATGCCGGTGCAGAACTGCCCGAGGATATTGCGGAACTGCCGGGGGTCGATGGTGGCCTGCTCCGCGGCCGCGTCGTCCGCGCCGTCGGCCGGATCCGCTGGTGCCGTCACGTTCATACCGTCCTCGCCTCGTTCATGGAGCTGCCGGCGGACGGGCCGCCGGATTCAGCCGGACCCGATGCGAGTATCGCACCGGGCCCGGCCGGAGATCACTTGAAACCCACGGAGAAATCGTGGCCCCACAGGCTCACCGCGGTGGATTCCCGGGCGATCCAGCTGTGGTCGTCGACTTCCAGCCCTTCGCAGCCGAATTCGACGTCGAACCCACCGGGCGTCTTCATATAGAACGACAGCATCTTGTCGTTGATGTGCCGGCCCAGAGTGGCAGACATCTTCACCTTCTTGCGCATGGCCCGGTCCAGGCACAGGCCGACATCGTCGGAGTTCTCCACCTCGACCATGAGGTGGACGATGCCGGTCGGATTGGGCAACGGCAGGAACGCGAGCGCGTGGTGGCGCGGATTGCATCCGTAGAACCGCAACCAGGCCGGGTCGCCGTCCTCCGGCCGACCCACCAGCTGCGGCGGCAAACGCATCGAATCGCGCAGCCGGAAGCCGAGCACATCCTGGTAGAACGCCTGTGCCGCGGCATCGTCATTACAGGTCAGGACCACATGGCCCAAGCCCTGTTCGGCGGTGACGAATTTGTGGCCGTACGGGCTGACGAACCGCCGGCCCAGGTACTGCGCGCCGTAGAACGCCTCGAGGGTGTTCTCGGAAGGATCCCGGAAGCGGATCATCCCTTCGACCCGGCGCTCGGCGAGTTCCTCCTTGGTGCCTTCTTCGAAGTCGACGCCGTTCTTCTCCAGTGTCTCCCGGAGGCGTTGCAAGGCGGGGCCGTCGGTGACCTCCCAGCCCGAGACCAGCAGCCGGTCCTTCTCACCCGGCACGATCACCAGCCGGGCGGCGAAATCATCCATCCGGAGATACAGCGCGTCGGGATTGTTCCCGTCGCCCTCCATCATGCCGAGCACTTTCAGCCCGTACTCGCGCCAGGCCGCCATATCGGTGGCCTCGATGCGCATATAGCCGAGTGCTTTGATACTCATTGTCATTTCTCCTTGACGCCGAGCAGGAAATCAGTGGCCAGCCGGTTGAATTCGGCGAACTTCTCCAGCTGTGCCCAGTGCCCGCACCCGCCGAATACGTGCAATTGTGCGCGCGGGATGCTCTTGAGCGCCACCAGCGCGCCGTCGAGTGGGTTCACCCGGTCCTCGCGGCCCCAGATCAGCAGGACCGGCTGGCGCAGTTTGTACGCGTCCCGCCAGAGCATGCCCTTCTCGAAATCGGCGCTGGCGAAGGATTTACCCATGGCCCGGGCGGCCGCCAGCGCCTCGGGGGTGCTCGCCGAGGCGAAACGCTCCTCGATCAGTTCCTCGGTGACCAGGGACTGGTCGAAGACCATGATCCGCAGGAACGCCTCGAGATTCTCCCGGGTGGGTTCGTAATTGAACTTGCCCAGCAGTTTGACGCCCTCGGTGGGGTCGGGAGCGAAGAGGTTGGTGCTCAGCCCGCCCGGGCCCATCAGGATCAGTTTCCCGGCGCGATCGGGATGGTCGAGCGCGAAACGCACCGCGGCGCCGCCGCCGAGCGAATTGCCCAGCAGATGGACCCGGTCGGTGATCTCCAGGGTGTCGAGCAGATCCTTCAGCGCCGAGGAGCTGTGCACGAAGTACTGCGGGTGCTCGGTCGGCTTATCGGACTGCCCGTACCCGGGTTGGTCGACCGCGATCACATGGAAGTCGCGGGCCAGCACCGCGATGTTGCGGGAGAAGTTCGACCACGAGGACGCGCCCGGGCCGCCGCCGTGCAGCAGCACGATGGTGGGACCGTTACCCACACCGGCCTCGTGGTAATGCAGTTTCAGATCCGGGCGAACCTGGGCGAATCGCGAGGTGGACTCGTAGGTGAGTTCGGCGGTCGAGGTCATCACACCATCCCGTCGGAAACCGGCAGCCCGAATTCGTGCGTGCCGTACATGACGTAGGCGCGTTCGGGATCGTTGGACGCGTGCACGCGCCCGGCGTGCGCGTCGCGCCAGAACCGCTGCAGCGGGGTGCCGTTCACCAGGGCGGTGGCACCCGAGCTCTCGAACAGTTTGTCGATCGAGGCGATGGCCCGGCCGGTTGCGCGGACCTGGTCGCGGCGGGCACGTACGCGCAGGTCGAACGGGATCTCCTTGCCCTCGAGCAGCAGCGCGTATTCCTCGGCCACATTGCCCGAGAGCTGCCGCCAGGCGGCATCGATATCGCTGGAGGCCTCGGCGATCCGCACCTTGGTGAACGGATCCTCCTTGGCCTTCTCGCCGGCGTAGGCCGCGCGAATCCGCTTGCCCTGGTGCTCGACATGGGCCTCGTAGGCGCCGTAGGCCATACCGACGATCGGCGCGGAGATGGTGGTGGGGTGGATGGTGCCCCACGGCATCTTGTACACGGGATCGGTATTGCGCTCCAGACCCGGCGATTTCAGGTCGTTCATGGTCTTGTAGCTGAGGAACCGGTGCGTGGGTACGAAAACGTCCTTCACCACGAGCGTGTTCGATCCGGTGCCGCGCAGGCCGACCACGTTCCAGACGTCGTCGATCTCGTATTCGGAGCGGGGGATCAGGAAGCTGCCGAAATCGACCGGTTTGCCGTTCTTGATCACCGGTCCGCCGACGAAGGTCCAGTCGGCGTGGCCGGAGCCCGAGGACCAGGCCCACGAACCGCTGACCCGGTAGCCGCCGTCGACCACGGTGCCGGCGCCCATGGGCGCGTAGGAGGAGGAGATCCGCACATCGGTGTTCTCGCCCCACACCTCTTCCTGGGCCTCCTGGCCGAACAGCGCCAGGTGCCAGTTGTGCACACCGATGATCCCGGCGACCCAACCGGTGGAGCCGCAGGCGCTGGCGATCTTGCGGACCGTGTCGTAGAAGACGACCGGGTCCGCGGCGTGCCCGCCCCACTGCTTGGGCTGCAGCAACCGGAAGAAACCGGCTTCCTGCAGGTCCTTGATGGATTCCTCGGGAATCTGCCGAAGGTCTTCCGCCTCTTGCGCGCGGGCGCGCAGCGTGGGCAATAGCGCTTCGACCCGCATCGTCACTTCTCGCGTCATCTCCGGCCCCTGCTCCTGCCTGGTCGTTTGCTAACCGGTAGTCATCTGCTCGGCGCAGAATTTACCTCTGAGACTAGAACAGGTTCTTGTTCATGTCGAGAACCGGTGTTCGCGTGGTGTGAATATGCGACATGTGCTGCATGTGGCGTGAATCGCTGGCGTTCGGGACGTCAGTTTTGTAACGTGTTCTAGTACAGCAGGAGGAGGAATTGCGATGGCAGCAACCACGCCGGGCGGTGCGAAGGTCCGGGAGCTCGACGTCGGCTCGGTTCCCACCCGGTACGCGCGCGGATGGCATTGCCTGGGGTTGGCGCAGAATTTCCGGGACGGCAAACCGCATTCGGTGCAGGCGTTCGGCACCAAGCTGGTGATCTGGGCCGACAGTGCCGGCGAATTGCACGTACTCGACGCCTACTGCCGGCATATGGGCGGCGATCTCAGCATGGGTGAGATCAAGGGCGACGATATCGCCTGCCCGTTCCACGACTGGCGCTGGGGTGCGAACGGCAAATGCACGTCCATCCCGTACGCGCGGCGGGTTCCGCCGCTGGCGCGGACGCGGCGCTGGACCACCCTCGAGCGCAACGGTCAGCTCTTCGTCTGGCACGACCACGAGCGCAACGAACCGCCACCCGAGGTCACCATCCCTTACATCAAGGGCCCCTACACCGATGCCGACGGCAACCCGGTGGAGGAACTCGACAGTGGCTGGACGGAGTGGACCTGGAACTCGTTGCTGATCGAGGGCGCGAACTGCCGTGAGATCATCGACAACGTCGTGGATATGGCCCACTTCTTCTATATCCACTACGCCTTCCCCACCTTCTTCAAGAATGTTTTCGAGGGGCATGTCGCCACTCAGTTCCTGGAGACCAAGGGTCGGCCCGATATCGGGATGGGCGCCAAGTACGCCGGCGATCAACTCCTGAAATCGGAGGCCTCGTACTTCGGGCCCTCCTACATGATCAACCCCCTGGTCAACAGCTACGGCGGTTACGAGATCACGGTCAACCTGATCAACTGCCACTACCCGGTGACACAGGATTCGTTCATGCTGCAGTGGGGCCTGACCGTCGAGAAGCCGAAGGGCCTCGACGACGAGACCGCGCAGAACCTCGCGAAGACCATGGCCGATTTCTTCGGCGACGGTTTCCTGCAGGACGTGGAGATCTGGAAGCATAAATCCAAGGTCGAGAACCCGCTGCTCTGCGAGGAGGACGGCCCGGTCTACCAGCTGCGGCGCTGGTACGACCAGTTCTATGTCGATGTCGCCGATGTGACCGAGAAGATGACCCAGCGGTTCGAATTCGAAGTCGACACCACCAAGGCGAACGAGGCGTGGGAGGCCGAGGTCGAAGAGAACCTGCGGCGCAAACGCGAACAAGAGGCGGCCGCGGCGGATGCCGACCAAGCGGAGGCAGGAGTCTGATATGACCCGCTGGGCAAAAGCACCCGACTTCGCCGACCAGCCCGCCCGGCAGGCCGCGGTGCGGGCCCAGACGGTCGTGGACCAGCAGCGATACCTGGAGGACGGCCTGACACCGCTGCGGTGTCAGTCCTGCGACGCCGAGGTACGGGTCCGCAAGAGCAGCTCCCGGCAGACCTCGGTGCAGTGGGCCGAGAACCCGGCCACCCGCTGCCCGGTCTTCGCCGAACTCAGCGCCAAGGGGTACGGGCCCGGTCGGCCGGATACATGCGAACGGTTGCAGAAGACCATCAAATGGGCCGTCGACGAGGGCTTGCTGGAGGTCCCCGAGTAAGTGGCCGGAGTCCTCGGGCTTCCGTGTATCCCAGGTACCTTATGGGCCGCGCGTATTCTCACGAGAATGTCGTGGAATGTGTCCGCCGAGCACAGCGTCGGCCGTACCGGCCGCGGCTCGCTGCAAGGGACGCTCGCGCTCGAGAAGGATTGGGATTCCGAGGAGACGAACGAGGAGATAGCCGACGAGTTCGTTGGATCCGGTGCCGCTCACTCGTGACACCTGAGCGCCGGAGTCCCGAGTTTCGAAGTCGTGGGTCCCGGGGCCTCGGTTACCCCGAAGCGAAACAGGGGACAGCGCAGAGATGGTACGCGGCGGCCGCTTCAGTAGAGCTGAAGCGGCCGCCGCTTTTCCTTGGTTGGCGGCTGTCCGCGGGGTCAGCGCCGGGAGCCGCGCTCGCGATACATGCGCCGCTGTTCCTTGGCGCGACCCCGCCAGACCTTGTCGCGCTCGGCCTGGAGCCGTTTGTCCGAGCGCGCTTCCATCCAGGCGTTCTCCTTGCCCAGCTTGCGGTAGCTGCGCACCCGCCGTTCCGGTACTTCCCCGGATTCGACGGCCGCGCGGACCGCGCAACCCGGTTCGGCCTCGTGGGCGCAGTCGGCGAATCGGCAGCTCTCGGCGAGTTGCTCGATATCGCTGAAGGTCCGGCTGATGCCCTCGGCCGCGTCCCACAATCCGACACCCCGCAGCCCGGGAGTGTCGATGAGGGTGCCGCCGGTGGGCAGCGGCCGCAGCTCACGGTGCACCGTGGTGTGCCGGCCCTTCTTGTCGGTCGTACGCACCGTGTCGGTGGCGAACACCTCCGCGCCGAGCAGTGCGTTGGCCAGGGTGGATTTACCCGCGCCGGACGGTCCCAGCAGTGCCACTGTCCCGGTCAACACCGCGACCAGCACATCGAGGCCGAGTTCGGCGGTCGCGCTGACCGCCAGCACCGGTGCGCCCGGCGCCACGGCGCGGACTTCGTCGAGCGGTAGGTGCTCGGCGGTGTCGGCCTTGGTGAGGACGACCACGGGCTGGGCGCCGCTCTCCCAGACCAGGGCGAGCATGCGTTCGATACGGCCCAGATCCACGTCGCCGTCGGCGGGTGCGCAGATCAGCACGGTATCGACATTGGCGGCCAGCACCTGGGCCTCCGACCGCCCGGACGCGGCGGAACGGGTGATAGCGGTACGGCGAGGGAGCTGTGCCCGGACATGTGCGCGAGTGTCCAGGCTCACCCAGTCGCCGGTGCACAAGCCGCTCACCGAGGAGTCCGCGCGCGGACAGGTGGCCCGGGCGGGCCCGGTGGGGGTCACCACATCGCATTCACCGCGATCCATCCGGACGATGCGCGCGGGTACGCAATCGGGGTCCAGGAGTGGGAGGTACTGCGCGGCTACGGTTTCTGTCCAGCCGAAAGGGACGAGTGGGTCGAAGTCGACCATCAGGGAGGAAATCCTTCGTCGGGCGCCGAGCCCGACCGGGCTCAGCGAGTGGAGTTCGAGAGGGAGAACGACAGGGCGGTACGAACCGGTGCGGTTCGCCGCGCCACGGCAATCCGGGCGACCGTCACGTTCTCCACCTCCCTCACAACTCGCTGTTACCGGTTACTCTGGCACGGCTCCCGCGCCCACGCAATTCTTTTTTCGCACCACATGTCGCTGCCGGCAGCGAGTCTGCGTGCCACCGCTGCCCGCGAGTCCCCGGTTCACCGTCCGGCGTGGCCTTGCCGAAGACGGTCGACGAGAAGGCCCGGCGGACACCGGGTCGCCGTGTTCTCAGTTGTGGACCAGCGGACGGCGTGGGACGCCGAAGAGTTCGGCGTCGCCGTGGGCGCGCTTGAAGTACAGGTGCGCGTCGTGCTCCCAGGTGATGGCGATACCGCCGTGCAACTGGATGGTTTCCGCGGCGATGGTGGAGAACGACTCCGAGCACTGACGGCGGGCGACCCATACGTCCTCGGCGGCCGACGGTGTGTCCTCGGCCACCGCGAAGGTGGCGGCCAGAGACGCCGATTTCGCCGACTCCGCGAGTACGTACATATCGGCCATCCGGTGTTTGAGGGCCTGGAAACTGCCGATGGCCCGGCCGAACTGCACCCGCGACTTGGTGTAGTCGACCGTGGCCTCCAGGCAGTATTCGGCCGCACCGACCTGTTCGGCGGCGACGGCCGCCCACGCGACGCGGTGCAGGCGCTCGATGATCGGGGCGGGGTCCGCGTCACCCAGCCGGTGGGCGGGTGTCGCGGTGAACGAGACCTCCGACAGGGCGCGGGAGGGGTCCATGGCGGCGACCCGGCGCCGCTCGACACCGTCGGCAGTCGCGTCGACCTCGAAGAGACCGGATTCGGTGACCACGATCAGAGTGTCGGCGACCGTGCCGTCGAGTACGTAGTGGGCCGTACCGTCGAGCGTTCCCCCCGTGGCCTTCACCCCGAAGTCGTCCCAGCCACGGGCCGAGGCCCAGCAGACGGCGAGAGTGCGCCGGCCCTCGGCGACACCGGGCAGCAGTCGCGCGCAGGCCTCATGGTCACCGGAGAGCAGCACCGCCTGCGCACCCAGTACCGCCGAGCCCAGCATCGGCACATCGGCGAGTGTCCGGCCGAGTTCGCCGACCACCAGCAGGGATTCGACCAGGCCGGCGCCGAACCCGCCGAACTCCTCGGGTACGGCCAGCGCGGCCACGCCGACCTGTTCGCACAGCTGCGCCCACAGCTGCGGGTCGTAGCCCAGATCGGTGTCCATGGCCTTGCGGATACCGGCACGCGCGTCACGTTTGGCCAGCAGTCCCCGCACCGCCGCCACCAGCTCCTGCTGTTCCTCGCTGATCATTTCTTCTCCCGTGGTTTCGGACGGATACCGGCAGGGCAATCCTGGCGCGCTCGCCGCTGCCTGCCGGTGCTCCGGTCAGGTGAGCGCGCCGGCCGGATCCGCGGCGTGCCCGGCGCGCAGCGCCTCGGCGATCCGGCCGCGGTGCAGATCCGGGGTGCCCCAGGCAGCGCGCAGGGCGGTGACCCGGGTCAGCCACAGCGACAGGTCGTATTCGGCGGTGTAGCCGATGGCGCCGTGCACCTGCAGGGCCGCGCGGGCGGCCCGGTAGGCGGCGTCGGCGCAGGCGACGGCCGCGGCGGAGGTGTCGCGGGCCCGGTTGGCCGTAGCGGTGGTCAGCGCGGCCCGGTACAGCAGCGGTTCGGCGAGATCGAGCCCGATGAGCACATCGGCCAGTTTCTGTTTGACGGCCTGGAACTCACCGATCGGGCGACCGAACTGTTTGCGCTGCTTCACGTAGTCGGTCGACGCGTCGAGCAGCGCTTTGCCCGCGCCGAGCAACTGGGCCGCGTTGGCCAGGGTCCCGGCGTCGAACGCGGCCGCGACGGCTGCCGCCGCGCCCGGTCCCTCGGCGATGAGTTCATCGGCCTCGACCGTGAACAGCCGGCGTGCGGGGTCCACCGAGCGAACCGATGCGCCGACCCGTCCGGTACTGAACCGATCGCCGTCGGCCACCAGTACGAGATCTGTCCGGTCGGCGTCCACCGCGATCGCCCGCCCACCGGTACCGGTGAAGGCGACAGTGGCCGACACCGTGCCCTCGGAGATTCCCGGCAACCAGCGCCGAGCCGGTTCGGGGTCCGTGCCGGCGAGCGTTTGGAGCAGCGCGGGGACAGCGGCCGCCGACTCCACCAGCGGCCCGGGTGCCGCGGCCCGGCCGATCTCCACAAAGGCCACCACCTGGTCCAGCGGTTCGGCGTCCAGACCGCCGAACTCCTCGCTGACGGTCAGGCCGAATGCCCCGGCGGCGGCCAGCTGCTCGATCAGTGCCCGGCCGGGCGCCGGATCGCCGGCACTCCACGCCCGCACCGCGGCGGTCGTGGAACCGGACTCGAACAGTTTGCGGATACTGGTGCCGAAGTCCCGATGTTCCGGGCTGAGCGCGAATTTCATCGGCTTGTTCCCCTCGGTAGGCCGAGAAGCCGCTCGGCGATGATGTTGCGTTGGATCTCGTTGGTGCCGGCGTAGATCGGACCCGACAGCGAGAACAGGTAGCCGTCGGTCCAGCGGCTCGCCTGTTCGGCTTCGGGTCCGAGCAGGTCAAGGGCGGTTTCGTGCATGGCGATATCGAGCTCGGACCAGAACACTTTGGTGATGGAGGACTCGGCGCCGAGCTTGCCGCCCTCGTCGAGCCGCGTGACCGTCCCGAAGGTGTGCAGCCGGTAGGCCTCACTGCCGAGCCAGGCGTCCACCACCGCATCGCGGGCCGCGGTGCCGGTATCGCCGCGTTCGGTCCACAGCTCGATCAACCGCTGCGCCGTCGCGCTGAACCGGCCGGGGCTGCGCAGCGAGAGACCGCGCTCGTTGCTGGAGGTGCTCATGGCCACCCGCCAGCCCTCGTTGGGGGCGCCGATCACATCGCTGTCGGGAACGAAGACATCGTCGAGGAAGATCTCCGCGAAACCGGGCTCGCCGTCGAGTTGGGGGATCGGGCGGACGGTGACGCCATCGGCGTCGAGCGGGAACATCAGGTAGGTGAGGCCGCGGTGCCGTTCGGCGGCGGGATCGCTGCGGAACAGGCCGAACGCCCGGTCGGCGAACGCCGCCCGGGAACTCCAGGTCTTCTGACCGCTGAGCACCCAGCCGCCCTCGGTGCGCCGGGCGGTGGAGCGGATACCGGCCAGATCGCTACCGGCCTCCGGCTCCGACCACGCCTGGGCCCAGATATCGTCACCGCGGGCCATCCGCGGCATGATCCGTTCCAGCTGCTCGGGGGTGCCGTGCTCGAACAGGGTGGGGGCCAGCAGGAAGATACCGTTCTGACTCACCCGGCCCGGGGCGCCGGCCGCGTAGTACTCCTGCTCGAAGAGCACCCATTCCAGCAGCGACGCGTCCCGCCCACCGAACTCGCGCGGCCACGACACCACCGACAACCGGGCCTCGGCCAGGGTGCGTTCCCAGGCGCGATGGGCTTCGAAACCGGCCTCGGTGTCCATGGACGGCAGCGGTTGCGCGGGCACGTTCGCGGCCAGGAATTCGCGGACCTCCCGCTGGAATTCCCGGGTGCCTTCGTCGAGATCGAGATCCATTCAGTCTTTCCCGTCCGTATTCTTCGCGTGGGCCGTAGTCGCCTGCGCTTTCATCGATTTGGCATTCATGCCGCCCAGGGAATCCGCCCCGACCTCGGCGTTGTGCGCGTGCGCGAAATGATGGAGTCCGAACACCGAATCCATTCCGGCCCGCATTCCCATGAGGTCCTCGGACTGGTTGACCGCTTTCTTCGTCAACGCCAGCCCGAACTGCGGCATGGCGGAGATCTTGTCGGCCAGCGCCATGGTCTCCGATTCCAGGTCGGCGCGCGGCACGACGCGGTTGACCATGCCCCACTCCTTGGCCTGCGCGGCATCGAACCGGTCACCGGTGTACAGGAATTCCTTGGCGGCCCGGGGGCCCATCACCCACGGATGGGCGAAGTATTCGACCCCCGGAATCCCCATCCGGACCACGGGGTCGGAGAAGAACGCGTCGTCGGAGGCGATGATCAGATCGCAGACCCAGGCCAGCATGAGGCCGCCCGCGATACAGGCGCCCTGCACCATCGCGATGGTCGGCTTGGGGATCTCCCGCCAGCGACGGCACATCCCCAGGTACACCTCCATCTCGCGGGCGAAGCGCTGGTCACCGCCGGTGCGGTCGGTATGGTCCCACCACAGCGCGGCCTTGTTCGGGTACTTCACATGATGGTCGCGCCCAGGAGTGCCCAGGTCGTGGCCGGCGCTGAAGTGTTTCCCATTGCCGGCCAGCACAATGACCTTGACCTCGGGGTCCTCGACCGCCCGCTCGAACGCGGCATCGATCGCGTAGGTCATCACCGAGTTCTGGGCATTGCGGTAGTCGGGCCGGTTCAGGGTGACCACCGCGATCGCGCCGCGGCGTTCGTAGGTCACCACATCGGGCTCGTAGGGAACGCTCCCGGCGTCGTTGGCGGCAGGGTTGTGCGACATCACGAATTCTCCTCACGTAACCGGCGTTTGAGCACCTTGCCGCTGGCGTTGTAGGGCAATTCGTCGCGGAATTCGACGAATCGCGGCACCTTGAAATTGGCCAGTGCCTTGGTGGCGTAGGAGAACACCTGCTCCTCGCTGAGGGCGGCACCCGGTTTCCGGACGATGAAAGCCTTACCCACTTCGCCCATCCGGGCATCCGGCACACCGATCACCGCGACAACGGCCACACCGTCCAATCCGGCCAGGGATTGTTCGATCTCGGCGGGGTACACATTGAATCCACCGCTGACGTACATGTCCTTGAGCCGGTCGGTGATCTTCAGATAGCCGCGGTCGTCGACCACGCCGATATCGCCGGTGTGCAACCAGCCGTCCGCGTCGATCGTTTTCGCGGTGCTCTCCGGATCGTCCAGATAACCGAGCATCACATTGGGTCCGCGCAGCAGAACCTCTCCCGCGTCGCTCAGTTTCAGCTCGAAACCGGCCATGGGGCGGCCGCTGGTGGCGGAGATGGTCTCGGCGTCGTCGTCGACCCGGCACATGGTGCCGAACCCGGTGGACTCCGAGAGCCCGTACGCCGTGAGCACCACATCGAAATCCAGTTCCCGGCGCATTCGTTCCACCAGCACGACCGGTACCGGCGCCGCCCCCGTGACGGCCACGCGCAGGCTCGACAGCCGGTACTCGCCGCGGTCCGGGAAATCCAGGATGGACTGGTAGATGGTGGGCGGGCCGGGCAGGACGGTGATCTGCTCCCGATCGATGAGCCGCATGGTGGTCGGTACGTCGAAGACGATCTGCGGGACCATGGTCGCCCCGGTGAGCAGGCAGGCGATGATTCCGGCCTTGTAGCCGAAGCTGTGGAAGAACGGGTTGACGATCAGATAGTTGTCGTCGCTGTTCAGCGTCGAGCATTCGGTCCAGCCGCGGACCGCGGACAGCGTCTGCCGGTGCGCGATCAGGACACCTTTGCTGCGGCCGGTGGTGCCGGAGGTGAACAGGATGTCGGACAGATCGTCGGGGCTGATCGATTCCGCCCGTTCCCGCGCCTGTTCGCGGGTGACTCCGGCGCCGGCCGCGGCCAGCTCGGACCAGTTCAACGCGTCCTGCACCGGCTCTTCGGTGCCCTCGACCGGCAGCACGATCACAGTACCGATCCGCAGATCCGGTGCGGCCGCGCGCAACTCGGCGAGCCGGTCGCGTTTGAGGAAGGTGCCCGCGATGAACAGGGCCTTGGCATCGACACGCCGCAACACATCGGCCACCTCGTCGGCGACGTAGCGGGTGTTGAGCGGGACCAGTGTCGCGCCGGCGTAGTGGGCGCCGAGCGCGGCGATCACCCAGTGATGGGTGTTGGGCGACCAGATGCCCACGCGGTCCCCGGTCCGGATTCCGCGGGCGAGCAGGGCGCGTGCCACGTCCTGGACCTGTTCGAGCAGCTGGGTCCAGTCGAGCCGGACCGGTCCGTCGGCCAGCGCGGGCGCGGCGCCGTAGTTCTGGGCGGCGGCGTGCAGGGCCAGCGGTGTGGTCCGGTCCGTCGGCGGGGTGTGCGCAGGGGTTGTCACGGGTGTCCTCGATGTCGTGCGGCCGTGGGCGGTGCGCGGTCTGCGAGTTGCGGTCTACAAAGCAAGTGCTTGGTAGGTTATCCTACCGGCGTGGGTGCTATCCAGACCTCAGAATCCGGTACCGGTCGCGACGGCGGACGGCAATCGGCCGAACACGCCGTCAGGGCGCGGCCTACGGCCGAACGGACCAGCGTTGCCGCGCTGAGCGACCGCGAATTCGCCGCGCAGGTGCGCAGCTGGCTCGACGAGCAGCTCAGCGGTGAATTCCGGGAACTGCGCGGGCTGGGCGGACCCGGTCGCGAACACGAGGCCTTCGACGAACGCCTGGAATGGGACCGCGCGCTGGCCGCCGCCGGCTGGACCTGCCTGGGCTGGCCGGTGGAGTACGGCGGGCGCGACGCGAGCGTGGCGCAGCAGATCATCTTCCACGAGGAGTACGCGAAGGCGAACGCGCCCGCGCGGGTCTCCCATGTGGGTGAGGAACTGCTCGGCCCGACCCTGCTGGCCTTCGGGACCGACGCCCAGCGCGACCGTTTCCTGCCGGGGATCCGCACCGTCACCGAACTGTGGTGCCAGGGCTACTCGGAACCGGGCGCCGGCTCCGACCTCGCCGCCGTTTCGACCTCCGCACGCCTCGACGGCGACCAGTGGTCGATCAACGGGCAGAAGATCTGGACCTCGCTGGCGCATGTGGCCGACTGGTGTTTCGCGGTCTGCCGCACGGAACCGGGTTCGAAACGCCACAAAGGGCTTTCGTATCTGCTGGTGTCGATGGACCAGCCCGGTATCGAGGTCCGGCCGATCGTGCAGCTCACCGGCACCTCCGAATTCAACGAGGTGTTCTTCGACAACGCGCGCACCGATGCCGACCTGGTCGTCGGCGAACCGGGCGACGGCTGGCGGGTCGCGATGGGCACGCTGAACGTCGAACGCGGTATCTCCACGCTCGGCCAGCAGATCCGCTTCGCCCGGGAACTCGCGGCGATCGAGAACCTGGCCCGCGAGTCCGGCGCCCTCGACGACCCGCTGCTGGCGGACAAGATAGATCGTGCCTGGGTGGGGCTGCGGGTGCTGCGTGCCCACGCGCTGCGCACCATGGCCGAGACCGCCGACGACGGCGGCCAGGCCTCGGTGGGCAAACTGCTCTGGGCCAATTGGCATCGCGGGCTCGGCGAACTCGCCATGGCGGTGCGCGGCGCCGCCGGACTCGTCGCCGCGGACGGTGATCTCGACGAATGGCAGCGGCTGTATCTGTTCACCCGCGCCGACACGATCTACGGAGGTTCGAACGAAGTGCAGCGCAACATCATCTCCGAGCGGGTGCTCGGTCTCCCCCGCGAGGCCCGGCAGTGAGCGGGCCGCTGTCGGTCGCGCCTGCGCAGACTCCCGGGCACGGACTGCTCACCGGCCGCCGGGCCGTGGTCACCGCGGCCGCCGGTACCGGGATCGGTTCCGCGACGGCGCGCAGGCTGCTCGCCGAAGGCGCCGATGTGGTGGTCTCGGACTGGCACGAACGGCGGCTGGAGTCCACGCGTGCGGAGCTGTCCGAGGAGTTCACCGACCGTAAGGTCGCTGCGATCGCCTGTGATGTCACCAGCACCGAACAGGTCGACGAACTGGTCCGCGGGGCGGCCGCGGCGCTGGGCGGGGTCGATATCTTCGTCAACAACGCCGGCCTCGGCGGTGAGACGCCGGTGGTCGATATGACCGACGAACAGTGGGACCGCGTCCTCGACATCACTCTCAACGGCACTTTCCGCTGCACCCGGGCCGCGCTGAACTACTTCCGCGACGCGAAACACGGCGGCGTGATCGTCAACAACGCGAGCGTGCTCGGTTGGCGGGCCCAGTACGGCCAAGCGCACTACGCCGCCGCGAAGGCCGGTGTGATGGCGCTGACCAGGTGCAGCGCGGTCGAGGCGGCCGAGCTGGGGGTCCGCATCAACGCGGTCTCGCCGAGCATCGCCCGGCACGCCTTCCTGGACAAGACCAGCTCGAGCGAACTGCTCGACCGGCTCTCCGAACGCGAGGCGTTCGGCCGGGCGGCCGAACCGTGGGAGGTGGCGGCCACCATCGCGATGCTCGCCAGCGACTACACCACCTACCTCACCGGCGAGGTGGTGTCGATCAGCAGCCAGCGCGCCTGAGGGGAACCCGTGCGCGCGGTGTCGCCCGAGGTCGCTTCGGTGTCGGCCGAAGATCGCGCCCGCGCCGGTCGGGGACTCGTGCGCCGGGCTCGGCACTCCCGGACGCGGTGCCGTGCCCGCAGTGGGTTCGCGTGCACGACGGAGTCCGGGAGAAGCGGATCAGGCGCGAGTGAGCGCGAAGATACGCAGCTCCCGCTCGGTGCGGTGCCGGTAGGCGGAGTACGCGCCGGTGATCTCGGCGAAACGCTGGAAGATCGATTCCGCCGCCGCGCCCTCGATCCGGGTGGCGGTGACCGGAATGCGTTCTCCCGCGATGGCCACGGTCGCGCGCGGCTCGGCGAGGAGGTTGGCGGTCCAGGCCGGGTGGCGTGCCCCACCGAAATTGCTGCCGATGACGTAGAGGGTGGCACCGTCGTGCACGCACAGCAGCGGCGTGGTGCGTGGCTGTCCCGATCGGCGACCGGTGGTGGTCAACAGGATCACCGGTGCCCCGATCGGCCCGAGCACGGTGTAGCGGGCGCCGGTGCGTTCGAGTACCCGGCGGTCCAGCGGGGTGAGGGCCCGGACCACCCGGGAGCCGAATTTCGTGCCGGCGAACCTGTCTGCCGCACGGGCCAGCGGGCTCTCCCGGGAACCCCACCGGCGCTGCGGGAACGGCGTCGTCATCCGCCGAATATACCGACGGTCCCGGCGCGCCCCCCGGTGTGTGCCGGGCCCGGCCCCGCTGCCGCCCGTCTCGCGGCGGACGGCAGGTCTCTGATTCGGTTACCGGAATTCGGTTTGTCGCGGAACCGGATCCGGATATCGGCCGTCCAAATGATCGGAAGCAGTGCGGAGTTCGTATCTCTTCCGCGACGCGGGCCCGAGGGGTCCGGCTCCGACAGGGAGGGGGGAGCCGGAAACCTCGGGCCCGCCGGTCACCCACCGCCCATGGACCAAGCAAATGCTTGGTTGTATCATGGCGGGGTGACCGCACCCGACCCCTCGAAATCGGCCCGGCGAACCGAACTACTCGATATGGCGGCAGAACTGTTCGCCGAACGGGGCGTGCGCGCCACCACAGTGCGTGATATCGCCGACGCGGCGGGCATCCTCTCCGGCAGCCTGTACCACCACTTCTCCTCGAAAGAGGGAATGGTGGACGAAATCCTGCGCGGTTTTCTCGACGAACTGTTCGGACGCTACCGCGAGATCGTCGCCGCCGGGCTCAATTCCCGTGCCACGCTGGAAGCCCTGGTACTCGCCTCCTACGAGGCCTTCGACCGCTCCCATGCGGCGGTCGCCATCTATCAGTCCGAGGCCAAACGCCTGCAAGCCGCCGAACGCTTCGCCTACATCGACGACTACAACCGCGAATTCCGGGAGCTCTGGCGCCGCGTCCTCACCAACGGCGTCGCCGACGGCAGCTTCCGCCCCGAACTCGATATCGACCTGGCCTACCGCTTCCTGCGCGACACTGTCTGGGTCGCGGTCCGCTGGTACCGGCCCGGCGGCGGATCGATCACCGTCGACACGCTCGCCAAGCAGTACCTCACCCTCGTGCTCGACGGGCTCACCGTGCCGGGCCACACCGATTAGGAGAAAACCCATGGCAACTGCTGCCCGCCGCCCCTATGCACCGTTGCGTGAGGCGTATGTGATCGATGCGGTGCGCACCCCGGTCGGGAAGCGCGGTGGTGCGCTGGCGGAGGTCCATCCGGCCGATCTCGGCGCGGCCGCGTTGCAGGGCCTGCTCGGCCGCAATTCGATCGACCCCGCCCGGGTCGACGATGTGATCGTCGGCTGCGTGGACAATGTCGGCCCGCAGGCCGGCAATATCGGCCGGACGATGTGGCTGACCGCCGGATATCCGGAAGAGGTCCCCGGCGTCACCGTGGACCGGCAGTGCGGGTCCAGCCAGCAGGCCATCAACTTCGGCGCCCAGGCCATCATGAGCGGTACCGCCGAGGTCATCGTGGCCGGCGGGGTGCAGAACATGAGCGCCATCCCGATCTCCGCGGCCATGATCGCCGGTAAGGAGTACGGCTTCGATTCGCCGTTCGTCGGCGCCGAGGGCTGGGATCACCGCTACGGCACCGGCGAGGTCTCACAATTCCGCGGCGCGCAGCTTATCGCCGAGAAGTGGGGGATCACCCGCGAGGACATGGAGAGGTGGGCGCTGCGCAGCCACGAGCGCGCCCGCGCCGCCATCAAAGCGGGCCGGTTCGACAACGAGATCGTGCCGGTGGGGGATTTCTGGATCGACCAGGGTCCGCGCGAGACCAGCCTGGAGAAGATGGCCTCGCTGCCCGCGCTGGAAGAGGGCAGCCCGCTGACCGCCGCGGTGGCCTCGCAGATCTCCGACGGCGCCAGCGCCACCCTGCTCGCCTCGGAATGGGCGGTCGAGGAATACGGTCTCACCCCGCGCGCCCGCATCATCCACGTCAGCGCTCGCGGCGCCGACCCGCTGTACATGCTCACCGCGCCCATCCCCGCCACCAGGTGGGCGCTGGAGAAGACCGGCCTGACCATCGACGATATCGACGTGGTCGAGATCAACGAGGCCTTCGCCCCCGTGGTGCTGGCCTGGTTGAAGGAGACCGGCGCCGACCCGGAGAAGGTGAACGTGAACGGCGGCGCGATCGCACTGGGTCATCCGCTCGGCGCGACCGGCGCGAAACTCTTCGCCACGCTGCTGAACGAGCTGGAGCGGATCAACGGCCGCTACGGCCTGCTCACCATCTGCGAGGGTGGCGGCACCGCCAACGCCACCATCATCGAAAGGCTCGATCGCTGATGACGTGGTGGCGGCAATGCCGCCACCACATCGGCTCCGTCAGCGGTCCCGGATCGGCGCGTTGGCGGGTGTAGCGCAGGTCTTACTACGCAGGCCCGTCGTAACGCAGCACTTCTTCGAAGGCCGCGGGGATCTTCGACCGGCCCGCCCACAGGGCTCGCCACTGTTGCGGGTGGTCGGCGAACAGGACAGCCGCGATGCCGACGAGCTTGGCGACGGTTTCGGCGCCCGCGCCGCCCGGCAGCGAGATGAATCCGGCGATCTCGATATCGGTCAGGGCGGAATTCGCTTGTCACCGCGGTCGACCTCGGCCGCGATCAGGGGGCTGATCATGTCGTCGCGTGGGCGGGCCCGTCGCTCGAGGATCAGTTCGAAGTAGTATCGCCCGGCTTCCCGGACCGCCTCCGCCGCTTCCCAGGCCTCCCCGGGCCGGCGTTCCAGCGGAGTCGCAGCCGAGGCATGTGGCGGGTATCCCACCGGGCGGTCTGGAAATAGATAGTTAGCCTATGTAATAATCGTTGGGTGCAGTCGAACCCGGTGACCGATGTGGACGACACCGTCGTCGATCTACTGGTCACCGCGGGTCGGCTCACGCGCGCGGCGGGAATGCTCAGCGTCGACGACCTGCCGCGCGCCACCGTGCGCGCACTGGCAGTGCTCGAGGAACACGGTTCGCTGCGGGTCAGCGAATTCGCTCGTATCGATCGCACGTCGCAACCCACGGCCACCGCACTCATCGCCCGTCTGGTGGGGGAGGGATACGCCTCCCGGCACCGCGACCCGGACGATTCGCGCGCGGTCGTCGTCCAACTCACACCGGCCGGGCGTGCCCGGCTCGCCGCCACCCGCGCCTCCATGCGCGAGGCGCTGTCCGGCCCGCTACCCGGCTTCGACGCCGAACGCCTCGCCGGACTCGCAGCCGATCTACGAGACCTGCTGGCGGCGATCCGGGAATCGGCCGGGCACCACACGCAATCGAGGAAAGACCGATGAGCACCACGACCGGGACGGCCACCGAGCCGGACAGCACGAGCGCGTCAGGCCCGGAGGCGGCAGCGCAGCGTGACCACGCAGGGCCCGCGCTCGTGCTCGATGGACACAGCACATCGACCGGGCAGCCGAAGGCGGTCTGGGCCGTCGCCTTCGCCAGCGTTATCGCGTTCATGGGCATCGGCCTGGTCGATCCGATTCTCAAGCCCATCGGTGAACAGCTCCGCGCGTCGCCGTCGCAGGTATCGCTGCTGTTCACCAGCTATATGCTCGTCACAGGCGTCGCCATGCTGGTCACCGGCGTGGTCTCCAGCCGGTTCGGCGCGAAGAAGACGCTGCTCGCCGGCCTCGCGCTGATCATCGTGTTCGCGGCCCTCGCCGGTATGTCGGGGACGGTCGGCCAGATCGTCGGCTTCCGCGCGGGCTGGGGGCTCGGCAACGCGCTGTTCATCGCGACCGCGCTGGCCACCATTGTCGGCGCCGCCAGCGGCGGAGTCGCGCGCGCGATCATCCTCTACGAGGCGGCGCTGGGTATCGGCATCGCCACCGGGCCGCTGCTGGGCGGGGTGCTCGGCGGAATCAGCTGGCGCGGGCCGTTCTTCGGTGTGTCCGTGCTGATGGCCGTCGCCGCCGTCGCGATCGTCGTGCTGCTGCCCGAGGGGCCGAAAGCCGCGAAACCGACCTCGCTCGCCGCCCCGTTCAAGGCGCTGCGCCACCGCGGCCTGCTGGTCGTGAGCATCACGGCGCTGCTGTACAACTTCGGTTTCTTCACCCTGCTCGCCTATACCCCGTTCCCGCTGGACATGGGCACCTACGCGATCGGCTTCATCTTCTGCGGCTGGGGCATCCTGCTGGCCGTGGCCTCGGTCTTCTTCGCGCCCCGACTGCAGCGCCGTTTCGGCACACTGCCCATGATCGCGGTGGCGGTCGGGCTGTTCGCCGCGGATCTGGCGGTGATGGCGTTGTTCGCCGAGCACAAGCCGGTGCTGATCGTCGGTGTCGTTCTCGCGGGCCTGTTCCTGGGTGTGAACAACACGCTGATCACCGAGGCCGTGATGATCTCCGCCCCGGTGGAACGCTCGACCGCGTCGGCCGCCTACAGCTTCGTCCGTTTCGCGGGCGGCGCCGCCGCACCGTGGCTGGCGGGCAAACTCGGGGAAACCAGTGTCTCGCTGCCGTTCTGGGTGGGCGCGGTCTGCACCGCCGCCGGTGTGGTGGTGCTGCTGGCCGGCCGCTCGGCGCTGGCCCATATCGACGACCACGACCCCGCCCCGCACAGTGTGGAGGAAGCGCAGGCGGTTACGGTCGGTGACTGACCTTCACAAGAGGTCGCCCGCGGGTCCCGCCGACAGGCGGGGCCCGCTTTTTCGTGCCCGTCGAAGGCACCGGTCGGCGTAGGGTCGCAAAATATTGATGCGGCGATGCCGTTCAGCCCACCGGATCGCTGCGCCGCGATTCCGCCGGTTCCTCGCGTGGGGGCCCGATGTCGATACCGTCCCGAGCCGCCAGGGTCCCACCCCAGTCGTAGAGCGCCTGCAGCACCGGCTGTAGTCCGGGATCGATCAGCCGATAGGTCACGGTGCGGACCGCTGCATCGTGCACCGTCCGCTCGATCAGGCGGGCGGCCTCGAGCTCGCGCAGCCGCTGGGTCAGCATTTTCTCGGTGATCTGGGGGACGAGCCGGCGCAGTTCGCCGTAGCGCCGCGGCCGCTCCTTCAGATAGCCGAGGATCACAACCGCCCACTTGCCGCCGATGGTGTCCATCGCCAGTTCGACCTGGCAGGAGTAGAAGGTCCGCCGCACGCTCACGCACCACAAAGTACGTTCTTGTGCCGTGGGGCCCAAGGTGGTCGACTTCCTCCATGATCACCGAGTACATCCGGTACCGCGTTTCCGACCCGGCCGCGTTCGAAGATGCCTATCGCCGCGCCGCGGTATCGCTGCAGTTCTCGCCGTACTGCCGGACCTATGATCTGGACCGGTGCGTCGACGATCCGGAGGTCTATATCCTCCGGCTCACCTGGACTTCGGCGAGCGATCATCTGGACAAGTTCCGCAACAGCTCCCACTTCCGCGCGTTCTTCGCCGAAATCAAGGATTACGTGGCCGGTATCGAGGAGATGCGGCACTACGAGCCGGTCGCGTTGGTGCCGTCGCTGTACGACTGGGCGGGCGGCGCGGAGGCGTTCGCGAAGCTCTTCGACACCTTCTACGAACGGGTTCCCGAGGATCCTGTCCTCGGCCCGGTATTCGAGGGTATGCACCCCGACCACGCGAAGCATGTGGCCGCCTGGCTCGGCGAGGTTTTCGGCGGACCTGCGATCTATTCCGAAAAACACGGCGGTCACGGATACATGGCATCCCGGCACCGGGGCCGGGCACTGACCGAGGAACAGCGTCAGCGGTGGGTAAGTCTGCTGTTGGACACCGCCGACAAGGTCGGACTACCCGCCGACGCCGAGTTCCGCTCGGCCTTCGCGGGGTACCTGGAGTGGGGGACGCGGATGGCGCTGCTCTTCTCGGGCCCGGATGCCCCGGAGGATACGAGCGAACCCACGCCCACCTGGGGTTGGGGCGAGGTACGGCCCTGGCCGCGGGGCTGACCGCGCAGAATCGACGACAGATGCTGCTGGCATGCACGCCTGCCGAGAGACGAGTATCGGGCGACTGGCTCTACGCCGCCTCTCACCGGCGCAAATCTCGGACCGGCCCATCAGAAGTGATGATCTCCGTGGTCGCGACAACGGCCCGCCACTGCGGGTCGTTCGCGATCTGTGCAGCTGCGAGATGCGGGGTCACCACTACGTCGGCATCGTGTTCGATGATGTGGTGCACAGCGATCAGGGTGTCGAGTCGGGATGATTTGGTGTCGGTGAACGCCGTGTAGACGATCTCGAGCTCGTACAGTCCTGCCAAGCAACGTATTTCGCGACTCAGGGTATCGGGTCGGCACAGCACAACCGCGCGGCGCGGGGTGGTCACGGTCGTACCTGCTGTGTGTAACGGACAGCAAGGTCGTACCGTGGGCATCGGTGATGAGCGTGAACTCCCATCACTTGGTGTGCGTGCGCGTATCCGCGCACCGGCTGTTGCGATCTACAGTCGGCCGGGTGGTCGAGCGCCCGGAGGGCGGCCACGACCCGTTCCATGAGACCGCGGTCGCGGTTGTGCCATATCCGGAGTGCGGTGGCCATAGCCTGGTTGTTCGGTACGCGAGTCGGCAGCAGTGGTGAAACCCCGGACTGTTCAGTGTGCATCGGTCACTCCTGGTGTAATCCGTTCGAGGGGACCCGGTGTCCGACCTGGACACCGGGTAACGACCTCGAACGTAAGCCCGGTTGCCACCACCCAGCAGGTACCGGAGGTACCCCTTTTTGATTGATTCGCCTGTAATCTCAGATCGTAGGGGCGCACCGAAGGGCGATCATGGACAACACAATTGGCCAACAGATCAAGAAGTTCCGTGGCAAAGCGCTGACCCAACAGGGTCTGGCCGATAAGTCGGGTGTTGGCTACGAGACGATCCGGAAACTGGAACAGGGCAGAAAAGGCGCCAGCGTCGCCACCCTGAAAAAGGTGGCTCGCGCATTGGACGTCGACCTCGCAGACCTCGTCGGCAATCGGTACGGGATGCCGACCGAAGACCCCGGCGCCGGGGTGGTCGCCATCCGGGAGGCGCTGGCCTCCGTGGACGACCTGATCGACGATGGTCCTGAGGGCCCACCTGTTTCGCTGACCGATGCACGTCGTGCTGTCGAATACGCGTGGGGCGCCTACTGGAATGGCAGATACGAGACGCTGGCCTCGGTACTGCCGCCGGGAATCGCGCAACTTCGGGCTACTGCTCATGCCGCGAAAAGCACTGAGAGTCCCACCGCGCACGAGCTTTTGGCGCGCATGTACTGGGTGACAGGGTGCACGTTGGTGCATCTCGGGCATGCAGATTCGGCTTTCGCCGCGATCCGGTCGGCGCTGTCGGCTTCCGAACGCGGCAATGACCCGCTGCTCGCGGCCACCCTGCGCGGGTCTGTAGCGTGGCAGCTGCTGGTGCAGGGCCGCTACGAGGAGTCGCACAAGGTAGCGCTGAAAGCGGCGGCATCCGTGGAGCCCGACGGTGAGGTATCCGAACAGCATCTTTCGGTGTATGGGTCGCTGGTGCTGCAAGGTGCGACCGCAGCGGGCCGGAACCAGCGGGTGCATGAGGCATTGCACACCGCCGCTGCGGCCGGTGAGATAGCGGCGCGGCTGCCAGGTGACACCAAGTGGTACGAGTGCAATTTCGGCACAAGTCAGGTTGTTATGCAGACCGTCGACATCAATGTGTCCAGCGAGCGATATACCGAGGCTCTGAAAGTGGCTGAGGATATGCCGAACCGCGGCGTCGGATTGACGCGGGTGAGCCAGGCCCGGCATCTGCTGGACCGGGCGCAGGCACTGACTCGGGTCAACAAGTACAGGGAGGCTCAAGACCTGCTGCTCAATGCAGAGCGTGTGGGCGGCCGGGACTGGGCGCGGTACCAGACATTGATGAAGCAGATCGTTCAGGAGCTGCGGGAGCAGGAGCGTAATCCGGCGTTGGCCGATCTGGCCGATCGCATCGGCGTGCGGGGCTGAATTCTGGCTGGTGCGGCTCGACCAGACGGAATGCTTCCTACGTTCCGGGATGACCGACCGGCTGTGATGCTCAGCCCGGCAGCCCCTCGACCATTGTAGGGGTGAGGAATTCGACTCGGAGATCTGCGACGTAATTGCTGCGCTGATCCAGGAAACGGCGGGTGTGCGGCTGCCGCTCGTGCTCGTCGAACGCGTTGCGGTCTCGGTACACCTCATAGAACACACGGGATAGTGGAGCCTCGGTCACGGTGTGAGTGGCATAGACCAGCGTCCCTGGCTCGAGTTCGCGAATCCCCCTCGCGGTCTCCTCCACCAGCCGATCGAAGCCGATGGCGGCCTCGGCGTCCAACAAGTCGAACCTCACCACGAGCGCGAACATCGGAGCCTCCCGAACCGAGCGGTTTACCATCGCAGCGAGTGTCTCACGCGTGTGGGCGGTCGGTTCGGGCCCGCCCACACCGAGCCGGTGGGGCGGGTCCGTACTTCGCCGATCAGGTCGCCGACTCGGCATCCTGCCGTAGCTCGGCGAGGGTGCCGATCCGGGCGACCGCGTCCGTGACGATCCGATCGATCAACTCCTGGCAGGTGGGCAGATCCTCCAGGATGCCGCTCACCTGGCCCGCCGCCAGCACCCCGGCCTCGGTATTGCCCTCGACCAGCCCGGCGCGCAACAGCATCGGGGTGTTGGCCGCCATGATCACCTGGGACCAGGTGAGGTCCTTGGCCTTGCGCATGGCCAGACCGTCGCGGACCAGCGTGGACCATTTCATCCCGGTCATACTCTTGAACCGGGCCGCGTTGCCCACGGCCGCGGTGAGACCGCGGATACGCCCCGAGTTCTCCAGCTTCTGGACCAGTTCGGTGTTTAGCACCCGGTGCGGCATACCGTCGACCTTGGTGGACACCACTGTTTCGCCTAGTTGACGACGCAGGTATTCCTGTTTCACCGAATCCGGGACACTGCTCTCCTGCGTGAGCAGGAAGCGGGTGCCCATCGCGACTCCGGCGGCGCCATAGGCGAGGGCGGCGGCGAGGCCGCGCCCGTCGAAGAAGCCGCCGGCCGCGACCACCGGGATATCGACCGCGTCCAGGACCGACGGCAGCAGCAGGGTCGTGGCCACCGGGCCGGTGTGCCCGCCGCCCTCGCCGCCCTGGACGACCACGGCATCCGCGCCCCAGGAGGCGACCTTCACCGCGTGCTTGGCGGCGCCGATCGACGGAACCACCACTACGCCCGCGTCTTTCAGCTTGGCGATGAGGTCCTTCTTCGGCGCCAGAGCGAAGGACGCGACCTTGACGTTCTCGCGGATGAGCAGATCGATCCGCTCGGGCGCGTCCGAGGCGTCGGCGCGGATGTTCACGCCGAACGGTTTATCGGTCTGCGCCTTGGTTTTGGCGATGGCCGTTTCCAGCTCGTCGTAGGTCATGGTGGCCGAGGCCAGAATGCCCAGCCCGCCGGCATTGGATGTGGCCGAGACCAGGCTCGGGCCCGCCACCCAGCCCATGCCGGTCTGCACGACGGGGTGTTCGATCCCGACCAGTTCGGTCAGCGGGGTCCGCAGCCGAGGGGTCATTGCGGGACCTCCCGATCGCGGATCTTCTTCGGATCGAGGACTTCGCGGATGATCCGCAGTTCCTCGGCGGTCGGCATCCGGGTCTCCTCGGCCGTGCCCAGGTCGGCGATCTCGAAGGAGGTGTTTTCCGCGACCTCACCGGCGGTGACCCCGGGGTGCAGGCTCAGTGCGCGCATCGTGTGATCCGGGCCGTTGAAATCGAAAACGCCCAGATTGCTGACCACCCGGTGGATGTGGTGGAAACGGAAGGCCGGGTTGTCCGGGTCGACTTTGTCGTAGCCGACACCCGCGACGATATCCACTTTCTCGCCGAACACCCGCCTGGTGTGCCGTCCGACCCAGTAGCTGGTGGGGTGGTTGATGGTATTGCCGGGCGCGCCGCGGACGCCGAACATCTGCCGGGTCGGCTGCTGCAGCGGGCCGAAGGCCGAGAGGTTCTGGTTGCCGTAGCGGTCGAGCTGGTTGGCGCCCATGACCACATGGCGGCGGCCCGAGGCCAGCACATCGAACACCTTGCGGAACGGAATCCAGCCCTCCACCGGCGCCTTGCCGCCGATCGGCGGGGTCTCGGCGAGGAAGAAGGCTTCACCGTCGGAGATCAGCAGATCGGGTTCGAAGGTGAGTTTCGCCAGCCGCGCGCCCAATTGCGCCATCGGCGACATGGGGCTGGCGAAGATCTCCCCGGCGCCGCGGAAGATCTCGGCACAGGCGACCGCGCACACTTCGGCGCGGGTGATGGTTTCGGTGCTGGTCACCGCTCCTCCTTGAATCGCGCGACGGCGGCCTGGTAGTCGGCTTCGGAACCGCTGAGGTAGGTGTCGACGAAGGTCTGCCAGGTCTCCGGCGACCCGGCGGCTTCCACGTAGTGCCGCTGGAATTTCTCGTCCCGGCCGTAGCTCTCACCACCCAGGGTGAAATGTGCGCCGTTCGGGGCCTCGACCACCGCGTCGACCATCATGCGGTTGAGCAGCAGCGCCTGCTGGGGAACGGTTTTCACCAATTCCTCGGTCTCCACGAGGCGTTCCACCGAAAGGTAGCGTTTCTCGGCGGCCAGGCAGAACAGGTCGTCCATATAGGGGTCCACGCCCTGGTAGGCGGCGTTACCGTGCGCGTCACCGATATTGAGATGCACCAGCGCGGCGTCGAGATTCAGGGCCGGCATGGCGATCAGAGTCTCCGCGCGTCCGTCCGGACCCGGGTACGGCGAGGTCACGGTCTGCAGCTCGCCGTCCCAGAAATTCGGGACATCCGACCCCAGGCCGGCGCGGATCGGCAGGAACGGCAGTCGCGCCGCGGCTGCCTCGAGCCCGCATTTGAGCATGCCTTCGTCCATCTCGCGGGCGACGATCTGCCCGGAGGTTCGGGCCTTCGCGAACCAGGGGTCGTAGAACGGCGCCGAGTCCAGGGAGACGAACCCGTAGTAGGCCTTGCGGACCTTCCCGGCCGAGAGCAGCAATCCCAGGTCCGGGCCCCCGTAGGTGACCACCGTCAGGTCGGTGACATCGGACCGCAGCAGGGCCCGCACCAGGGCCATCGGCTTACGCCGGGAACCCCAGCCGCCGATGCCGATGGTCATCCCGCTGCGCAGTTCGCCGACGATCTCGTCCAGCGTTTTCCGCTTGTCTCGCATGGTCTTCCGTTCCATGTCAGTTCTTGTCCTTGCGCGCCGCGAGGTCTTGGTCGAAGCGTTCGCGGATCTCGTCGGAGGCTCCGGAAAGGTTCAGTTCGAAGGTGAACCCCTGCTCGAAGCGGTAGCTGCGGTGCACATCCTGCAGGTCGATGCCGTTGAGGGCGCGTTTGGCGGCCCGGATGACCCGGCCGTCCTTGGCCGCGATGTCCTTGGCGACCTCGAGTGCGGCGGCGTCGAGTTCCTCCCGGGGGACCACCTTCAGTACCGAGCCGTAATGGTGCAGCTGCTGGGCGGTGGCGGTGCTCGCGGTGAAGAAGAGCGCGCGCATGAGGTGCTGGGGGACCAGCCGGGCCAGGTGGGTGGCGGCGCCGAGCGCACCGCGGTCGACCTCGGGCAGGCCGAAGGTCGCGTCCTCGGAGGCGATGATGATGTCGGAGTTGCCGACCAGGCCGATCCCGCCGCCCAGGCAGAAGCCCTGGACCGCGGTGATCACCGGGACCGGGCAGTCGTAGACCGCGCCGAATGCCTCGAAGCAACCGTGGTTGGCGTCGATGAGCGCCTGATGCCCGGGCTTGCGCTGGATCTCCTTGATATCGACGCCCGCGTTGAAGCCGCGGTTCTCGGCGCGCAGCACCACCACGCGGGTCTGCGGGTCGCGCCCGGCGGCGCGGATCTCGTCGGCGAGGGCGAACCAGCCGTCCGAGGGTATGGCGTTGACCGGCGGATAGTCGACCGTGACCACGGCGATACCGGCGGATTCCGAATGGCGCTTGATCCCCATCGCGTATCCCATCTCGCATCTCGAGCATCTTGGCTAAGCAAGCAATTGCTTGGTAGGTTAACACGGTGGCACTCGAAATCGACCTGTCCGATCGCGTCGTTCTGGTAACCGGCGGCGTCCGCGGCGTCGGCGCCGGGATCAGCCGCGTCCTGCTGTCCGCCGGGGCGACCGTGGTGGCGTGTGCCCGCCGTCCCGGCGATACTCCGGTCGAGGTGGACGGGCGGGAAATCGATTTCCTGCCGTGCGATGTCCGCGACCCGGCAGCCGTGGCGGAGATGATCGCCGAGATCGTCCGGCGGCACGGGCGGCTGGATCACGCGGTGAACAATGCCGGTGGCGCTCCCTATGCCCTGGCGCAGGATGCCAGCCCCAAATTCCACACCAAGATCATCGAGCTGAATCTGCTCTCGGCCCTGCACGTCGCCCAGGCGGCGCACGCGGTGATCAGCAGGCAGGAAGACGGCGGCTCGATCGTCAATATCTCCAGCCTCAGCGGCCACCGGCCCTCGCCGGGCACCGCCGCCTACGGTGCGGCGAAGGCTGGAGTCGACGCGCTCACCGTGTCCCTCGCCGCGGAATGGGCACCGAAGGTCCGGATCAACTCCCTCGTGGTCGGTGCGGTGGAAACCGAACTGAGCGCTCTGCACTACGGCGACGCCGACGGAGTGGCCGCCGTCGGGCGGACCATCCCGATGGGCCGGCTGGCCCGGCCCGAAGATGTCGGCAACGGGGTGGCCTTCCTACTCTCCCCGCTGGCCGGGTACATCTCCGGGGCGACCCTGCAGATCCACGGCGGCGGCGAACCCCCGGCCTTCCTCGCGGTCGCGACCGCCACCCATTCCGGTGACGCGGCGAAAGCCTGACACCGGCTCGAACAGATATCGACCATCGACGATAGGAACGGACATGGCAACCGAGGGCATCTGCGCCGGACGGATCGTGATCATCACCGGCGCCGGCCGGGGTATCGGCCGGGCACACGCCCTGGCCTTCGCCGCCGAGGGCGCGAAGGTCGTGGTGAACGATCTCGGCTCGACGCTCAGTGGCGAGTCGACCGCGGAAACCCCCGCCGAGCAGGTGGTCTCGGAAATCCGGGCGGCCGGCGGTGAAGCCGTGGCCAACGGTGACGACGTGGCGAGCTGGGAGGGCGCGCAGCGGCTCGTCCAACAGGCCGTGGACACCTTCGGCGGCCTGGACGTCCTGGTCAACAATGCCGGATTCGTCCGCGACCGGATGCTGGTCAACCTCGCTGAGGACGAATGGGATTCGGTGGTCCGCGTCCACCTCAAGGGTCATTTCGCCACCATGCGCCACGCGGCCGCGTACTGGCGCGCGGAATCCAAGGCGGGTCGTACCGTGGATGCCCGGATCATCAACACCAGCTCCGGCGCCGGCCTGCAGGGCAGTGTCGGCCAAGGGAACTACGGGGCCGCCAAGGCGGGTATCGCCGGCCTCACCCTGACCGCCGCGGCCGAATTCGGGCGGTACGGCGTCACGGTGAACGCGATCGCCCCCTCGGCGCGCACCCGGATGACCGAAACCGTTTTCGCCGACATGATGGCCGCCCCCGAGGACGGATTCGACGCCATGGCGCCGGAGAACATCTCACCGATCGTGGTGTGGCTGGGCAGCACGGAGTCGGCCGGTGTCACCGGCCGGATGTTCGAGGTCGAGGGCGGTCGCCTCGCCCTGGCCGAGGGCTGGCGCCACGGGGTGCCGGTCGACCGTGGCGCGCGCTGGAATCCCGCCGAACTCGGCACCGTGGTGTCGGAGCTGATCGCAAAGGGCGCAACCCCGGAACCCGTGTACGGAGCGTAAGGATTCGCCACAGTCGAACGGGTCCGTCCCGCCGCCGACCGGCGGCGGGACGGACCCGTTTCGGTATAGACCCGTTGCCGTCCAGCTACCGGGCCTCGCACCGGATGATTGTGGTCTATTCCACCCCTTCCGCGGCATCGCCCGCTGTGCGCTGGCACGCGAGCAGCGGTTGACCGGAGGCGGCCGCCGGATGTCGTCACTTCCTCATGCACCGGTGAGTTTGCTGGTTTACCATGGGCAACCATCTGTTCGTTCTACCCGGAAGACGTCATCGCCGGGCGAATCCGCAATATCGATCAAGGGGTTGACTGGCGCATGGCCGTGGGTCGCATCAAGCGATTGCTTGCAGTAGCCGGAGCGGCCGGATGCCTGGGACTGATCGGCGGGCCGACACTCGCGCAAGCGAACCCGGGCCGGTGGCCGGTCACCGAACAGGGCCCCTCCGGTAGCGGAGGTGACGGCATCGCCCCGCCTCGACCGGGCGCGCGACTTCCCGAGGGCGGCCCGCTCGTCATACCGGGCAGCGAACCGGAGTCGGGGGATGCGAGCGGGCAGCGAGCTCCGGTGGAATCGGGCGCGCCCACCGGTCTCGGAACGGGTAGTAGCGCACCGGCGCCGGACTCCGATGCCGGTAGCAGCGGTACGGATTCCGGTGATGTCGCGCAGTGGCAGCCCCTGGGTATCCCCGGCCGGATCCAGGAGCCGGAACCGGTCGATACCGCCGAGCCCGCGCCGGTCGCAGGCCCGCGACCGGATCCGGCGCCGGTTGCCGAACCCCTCGGCCCGGTGGGATCGGGCACCGCTCTCGGCACCATCCTGGCCACCGGCTCGGCCGCCGTCGGCTCGGCCGCCGCGGCGCCTCTGGGGGTCACCGGCTCCGCCGCACTGGGTACCGGATCGGCCGTGCTCGGAACAGGTTCCGCCGCGGTGGGTTCGGCCGGCCGCGGAGTGGGTGCGACCGGTTCCGCCGCACTGGGCACCGGCTCGGCCGCTCTCGGAACGGGCTCCGCCGCAGTAGGTTCGGCCGGGGTCGGAGTACTGGGTACGGGATCGGCCGCGCTGGGTTCGGCCGGAGTCGGAGTGCTCGGTACCGGTTCCGCCGCGGCCGGTTCGGCCGCCGCCGGGATACTCGGCACCGGTTCCGCCGGTGTGGGTTCGGCTGCCGTGGGGTCCGCGGCCACCGGGTCTGCTGCCGCCGGTTCGGCGGCGACCGGTTCCGCCGCGCTGGGTTCGGCCGGTGTGGGTTCCGCGGCACCGCTGCTGCTCCTGCTGCTGCCGGTGCCACCGGTTCCGGCGCCCCCGGTCGGGCCACCCTTGGCATTACCGTCGCCCGGCGGCGCGGGTGGAGGTGCCCCGGCGATCGGGGTGGCCGTTCCGCT
>NZ_BDBX01000052.1 GCF_001613205.1 Nocardia sienata NBRC 100364
CCGCCACGCCGGACCCGCGATCGCCGCCCTGGCGCGGACCTGCGGCGCCTTGGTGGCCACCTCGGCCGTCGCGAACGGACTCTTCGTCGAAGACGAGTTCGCCCTGGGCATTTCGGGGGGTTTCTCCTCACCGACCACCGCCGATCTCATCGCCGGCGCCGACCTCGTGGTCGGCTGGGGTTGTGCGCTGAATATGTGGACGATGCGGCACGGCCGCCTGATCGGACCGGACGCCCGGGTAGTGCAGGTCGACGACGATATCGACGCCATCGGCGCGCACCGCCCGGTCGATCTCGGGGTGCTCGGCGACTGTGAGCCCACCGCCCGCGATGTGCTGGTCGAATTACAACGGTCCGGCGCGGGCGAGGTAACCGGTTACCGCACCGCCGAGGTGGCGGCCCGCATCGCCCGCACGGGTCGCTGGCGCGACATTGCGGTGGACGACTCCTCCACCGGCGAGCGGGTCGATCCTCGCGCTCTCACTATCGCGCTCGACGAGATCCTGCCGACGCAGCGGATCGTCTCGATCGACTCGGGGAACTTCATGGGCTACCCCGCCACGCATCTCTCGGTGCCCGATGAGAACGGATTCTGCTTCACCCAGGCGTTCCAGTCGATCGGCCTGGGCCTGGGCACCGCGATCGGCGCGGCCTTCGCGCGACCGGACCGGCTCCCGGTGCTCGGCACCGGGGACGGCGGATTCCTCATGGCGATCGCCGAACTCGAGACGGCGGTGCGCTGTGCGCTGCCGCTGGTGGTCATCGTGTACAACGACTCCGCCTACGGCGCCGAGGTGCACCATTTCACCGCTGCCGACCACAGCACGGTGACCTTCCCCGACACCGATATCGCCGCCGTGGCGCAGGGGTTCGGGGCTGCTGGTGTCACGGTGCGCTCGGTCGCCGATCTCGCCCCGGTAGGCGAGTGGGTCGACCGGTACCGCCGGACCGGCCGGGCCCGGCCGCTGGTGATCGATGCGAAGATCACCAGCGACGGCGGCGCGTGGTGGCTCGCGGAGGCGTTCGCCGGTCACTGAGTCCGGGCTGGAGTACTGGGCACAGCGGCATCGCTGGTAACACCTGGACCGCTTTCTTCGAAAAGAGACCAAATGGTTTCGATACGAACGGGTCCGGCAACTGTGCAGGTGAACAACGAGCTGATCGCGGCTATCCGACGCGCGTCCGCCGAGGTCGCTCGTGCGCTCGTCGACTGTGAGGCACCGGCTCTCGCGCAAGTGATGGGGCAGACGGGTAGGCGGTTGCACAAGACGATGCACGATCTCGGTGGCGTGGACCACTGTCTGGGCACGCAGCTGACCTACGCAGCACCCAGCGCATCGAGGGGCAACCCGTCCCGTCCGGAAACGGACGGCTCCGCATGGTTTCAGCCGAGGCCCTCGCGGTCCGAGCGCATCAACCGAGAGATCGACGACTGCCTGACCCGGGTGAATCCGCATTACGACCCGGCTGATCCACGGCGAAGCAATAATTGCGTGGCCGTGGCGACCGCGTACGAGTTGCGCCGGCGCGGACGCGATGTCGAGGCAGGGCAGGTGCCGTTCCCGTTCGAGACCGGTTTCCCGCACAGTTTTACCGAGATCGCCTGGACCCGCAGGTTCACGGCAGTGAGCCGGCGCAGCGAGCTGTACGAGGCGTTCCGGGAGCCCGGTTCACGCGGGATCGTCGTCGCGGACTGGCCACCGGGACGGCGCGTCGACCTCGGCGATTCCCATGTGTTCAATATCGAACACATACCCGGCGGGGGGATACGGGTCGTCGACGGCCAGCCCGACCCGGCGCTGACCGACGCCACAGAACATATCCGCCGAGCGGCGGCATTGCGCTATCTGCGAGTGGACGATCTGGCCGATCCCGCGCCGACCATCGTGGACTACCTCGGAATACGGGCCGCGCGTCGATAGCCCGCCCATCCGCAGGTCGCCGCGCACGTCCGCCGGTGTCGCAGGCGACTCGCGCAGTGTGAGAACGAGGGCCGGGCGCTGCGCTCTTCGCCCTGAGTGAACAGCGGCACAGCGGTGGAACAAAGGCGAACCCGACCAAGTTGAGTGGGTGTAGCTCAACTATTGGAGGTTGTGTTCGTGACTACACCACTGAATCTTCCGGTGCTGTTCCTGACCGATCCCATCGTGCTGCCCGGGATGGTCGTACCGATCGAACTGGATGAATCCGCGCAGGCGGCCATCGACGCCGCCCAGGCGGCGCAGACCGGGACCGTGCTGCTGGCTCCGCGCCTGTCCGAGGGTTACGCCGCCTACGGCGTGATCGCCACCATCGAGCAGATCGGCCGGATGCGCGGTGGCACGCCCGCCGCGGTGCTGAAGGCGGAACGGCGCGCGAAGATCGGTCACGGGGTCACCGGCCCCGGCGCCGCACTGTGGGTCGAGGCCGAACCGGTCGAAATCCCCGCCGCCGACGGACGCACCCGGGAACTGGCCGCCGAGTACAAGAAGCTGGTCGTCTCGGTGCTGCAGAAGCGTGAGGCGTGGCAGATGATCGACGCCTTCAACCAGCTCACCGAACCGTCCGCCATCGCCGATACCGCGGGCTATGCCGCCTACCTCACCGATGAACAGAAACGCGAACTGCTCGAGACTCCGGATGTCGCGCAACGGCTGAACCGGTTGATCGAATGGACGCGGGCGCATATCGCCGAGGCCGAGGTCACCGAGAAGATCGGTGACGAAGTTCGCGAGAACATGGAGAAGAGCCAGCGCGAATTCCTGCTGCGCCAGCAGCTCAACGCCATCCGCAAGGAACTCGGCGAGGACGAACCCGACGGCGCCGACGACTACCGCACCCGTGTGGAACAGGCCGATCTGCCCGGAAGTGTGCGGGAAGCGGCGCTGCGCGAGGTCGGCAGGTTGGAGCGGTCCAGCGATCAGAGCCCGGAATCCGGGTGGATCCGCACCTGGCTGGACACCGTCCTGGAACTGCCGTGGCAGGTGAAAACCGAGGACTCCACCGATGTGGCGGCGGCTCGCGCCGTGCTCGACGCCGACCACCACGGCCTGGACGAGGTGAAAGACCGGATGGTCGAGTACCTGGCGGTGCGCGCGCGGCGCGCGCAACGCGGCCTGGAGGTCGTGGGCGGACGTGGATCCGGCGCAGTACTGGTGCTTGCCGGTCCGCCCGGGGTCGGTAAGACTTCGCTCGGTGAATCCGTCGCCCGTGCCCTGGGCCGTAAATTCGTCCGGGTCGCACTGGGCGGGGTGCGGGACGAGGCGGAGATCCGCGGGCACCGGCGCACCTATGTGGGCGCTATGCCCGGCCGGATCGTGCGGGCGATCAAGGAGGCCGGTTCGATGAACCCGGTCGTCCTGCTGGACGAGGTCGACAAGATCGGCTCGGATTTCCGGGGCGATCCCGCGGCGGCCCTGCTCGAGGTACTCGACCCCGCGCAGAACCACACCTTCCGCGACCACTACCTGGATATGGACCTGGACCTGTCCGATGTGCTGTTCCTGGCCACGGCCAATGTCATGGACACCATCCCCGGCCCCCTGCTGGACCGGATGGAAGTGATCACGGTCGACGGGTACACCGAGGACGACAAGGTGGCCATCGCCCGCGACTTCCTGCTGCCCCGGCAGCTGGAACGCAACGCGCTGACCGCCGAGGAGGTCCGGGTCACCGACGCGGCGCTGCGCGAGGTCGCGGCGAACTACACCAGGGAGGCCGGGGTCCGGCAGCTCGAGCGGCTGATCGCCAAGGCGTTGCGCAAGGCGGCGACGCGCTTGTCCGAGACCGGTGTCGCATCGGTCACCGACGTGGGCGCCGAGACGGATACGACGTCCGGGCACACCGATGCCACGGCACCACCGCTGACCATCGATATCGCGGATCTGAAGGACTACCTCGGGCGGCCGCGTTTCACTCCGGATTCGGCGGAACGCACCGCGGTACCGGGTGTGTCGACCGGTCTGGCGGTCACCGGGCTGGGCGGTGACGTCCTCTACATCGAGGCCAACACCGCCGAGGGCGACCGGGGCCTCACGCTGACCGGCCAACTGGGCGACGTCATGAAGGAATCGGCGCAGATCGCGCTGACCTACGTGCGGTCGCACCTGAGCGAAATCGGCATCGAATCGACGGTGCTGGACGGCAACCTGCACGTCCACGTGCCCGCCGGCGCGGTGCCCAAGGACGGACCGTCGGCCGGTGTCACCATGGTCACCGCGCTGGTATCGCTGGCACTGGGGCGCCCGGTGCGCTCCGATGTCGGAATGACGGGCGAGGTCACGCTGAACGGCCGGGTGCTGCCGATCGGCGGGGTCAAGCAGAAACTGCTCGCCGCGCAGCGTGCCGGACTGAAGACGGTGTTCATCCCGGCCCGCAACGAGCCGGATCTGGACGATGTCCCCGCCGATGTGCTGGCCGAGCTCGACGTCCGTCCGGTGGGCGATGTCGCCGAGATCCTGGCCTACGCCATCGAACCGGTGCGGGAACCGGCCCTGGACGGCCGGGCCTTGGCGGCCAGCGCCTGATCCACGATCTAGGGCCGCGGCAACCCGAAGGGGTTACCGCGGCCCTTTCGTATGCAGCGGCGTCTTCCCTCCCGCGGCCAGGAGTGACACCATCCGCAGAGGGCCACGTGAGGAATTCCCGACCACCGGGGCGCCCGCGCCGGGGGATGAACGAGGACGCTGATGCAGGACACGACGAGTTCGACCGGTTTCCCGGGGCCGGATCAGCAGGATCGGCGCACCATCTGCCGCTTCGCGGCCGGACTGTGCGGGCTGCTGGCCGCCGCGGTCGTGCTCGGGGTCGGTGAACTCGTCGCGGCCCTGATCGCGCCGGACGCGTCGCCCTTCCTGGCCACCGGGGCGACCGTGGTCGACCACACCCCGCAGGCGCTGCGCGAGTTCGCGATCGAACAGTTCGGTACCCGGGACAAACTCGTGCTGTTCCTGACCATGGGCGCGGCGATGGTCTTACTGGCTGTGGCGGCGGGCTTGCTGGAACGGCGCCGGCCCTATGGCAGCGTGCTGCTGGCCGGGCTCGCGGTGGCCGTCTGTCTCGCCGTGCTGCGGCGGCCGAACGCGACCGCGGCGTTCGCCGTGCCGATCCTGCTCGGTGCCGTGGCCGGGATCTTCACCCTGCGGATCCTGATCGGCCGGGCACCGCGCCGCGCAGCGCCGGCGGGTGGTTCCGCGGCAGAGGCCGCGGGCGGGAACGGTACCGACGCCTCGCGGCGGCGGTTCCTGGGGTTGGCCGCCGGGGCCGCTGTGCTCGCTGCCGGATCCGCCGCGGCCGGGCGGTGGGCCGGCGAACGTGCGCGCGCGGTGACCGCGGATCTGCGGCGGTTCGTGGTCCCGCGCCCCCAGGTGCCGGCCGCGCCCATACCACCGGGGACCGATCCGCCCGTCCCCGGACTCACCGCGTTCCGCACCCCGAACGACACCTTCTACCGGATCGACACCGCACTGCGGGTACCCGCGTTGACCAGCGACGACTGGCAGCTGCGGATCCACGGCATGGTGGAGCGCGAAATCCGGTTCACGATGGACGATCTGCTGCGGCGGCCCGCCGTGGAGAAGATGATCACCTTGACCTGTGTGTCCAATGAGGTCGGTGGTGATCTGGTCGGCAACGCCACCTGGATCGGATACCCACTCGCCGATCTCCTCGCCGAGGCCGGGGTCCGGCCGGACGCGGATATGGTGCTGTCCACCAGTGCCGACGGTTTCACCGCCGGTACGCCCGTGGCGGCCCTCACCGACGGTCGCGACGCCCTGCTCGCGGTGGGTATGAACGGCGAACCGCTGCCGGTCGAGCACGGTTACCCGGCCCGGATGGTGGTGCCCGGTCTCTACGGATACGTCAGCGCCACGAAATGGGTGGTCGATCTGGAGATCACCCGGTTCGATCGCGCCCAGGCCTACTGGACCCGGCGCGGCTGGTCGGCGTTCGGCCCGATCAAAACCGCCTCCCGCATCGATGTCCCGGCGGCCTTCGGCCGTATCGCTGCGGGGCCGGTGGTGGTGGCCGGGGTCGCCTGGGCTCAGCATCGCGGGATCGCTGCGGTGGAGGTGCAGGTCGACGAGGGTCCCTGGGAGCCGGCCGACCTGGCGCCGGAGTACTCGCTGGACACCTGGCGTCAGTGGACCTGGCGCTGGGACGCGCCACAAGGTCGGCACACCCTGCGGGTACGAGCCACCGACGGTGCGGGCGGGGTGCAGACCGAGGAGCGCGCCGACCCGGTCCCGGATGGCGCGACGGGTTGGCACAGCCGGACGGTCACCGTCGAGTGACGATGACCGTCCGGGGCCTGCTACGCCGCCGCCGGCGCCGGTTCCTGAGCGAACTGGGTCCGATACAGCTCGGCATAACGCCCGCTCGCGGCGAGCAGTTCGGCATGCGATCCACGTTCCACGATACGACCGGACTCGACCACCAGAATCTGATCGGCCGCGCGCACGGTGGACAGCCGGTGGGCGATCACGAGGGCGGTACGCCCCTGTAGCGCTTCGGTGAGCGCCGCCTGCACAGCGGCCTCGGAAGTCGAGTCCAGGGAGGCGGTCGCCTCGTCCAGAATCACCACTCGCGGCTGTTTGAGCAGCAACCGGGCAATGGTGAGACGCTGGCGCTCACCGCCGGAGAGCCGATAGCCGCGTTCCCCGACCACCGTGTCCAGCCCGTCGGGCAGGCTCGCGATCAGATCGCTCAGGCGGGCCCGCTCCAGCGCGTCCCACAGCTGGTCCTCGCCGGCCTCCGGAGCGGCCAGCAGCAGATTGGCCCGGATGGTGTCGTGGAAGAGATGGCCGTCCTGGGTGACCAGGCCGACCGTTTCCTGGATCGACTGCATGGTGAGTTCGCGAGTATCGACGCCGCCCAGCCGGACCGCGCCCGCGTCCACGTCGTAGAGACGGGAGACCAGTTGCGCGATGGTCGACTTGCCGGCGCCGGAGGAGCCGACCAGGGCGATCAACTGGCCGGGTTCGGCGCGCAGTGTCACCCCGTGCAGCACTTCCTCGCCGCCGCGGGTGTCCAAGGTCGCCACCTCTTCCAGCGAGGCCAGCGAGACCTTGTCGGCGGCAGGATATCCGAACCGCACGTCGTCGAGTTCCACCGCGACGGGACCGGCGGGCACCGGCCGCGCCCCGGGCGCGTCCTCGATCAGCGGTTTCAAATCGAGGACCTCGAAGACCCGCTCGAAACTGACCAGCGCGGACATGACCTCCATCCGAGCGCTGGCCAGCGCGGTGAGCGGTGAGTACAGCCTGGTGAGCAGGAGTGACAGGGCCACCACGGCACCGGCGTCCAGTTGCCCGCGCAGCGCGTACCAGCCGCCGAGGCCGTAGACCAGCGCGACGGCCAGCGCCGAGACAAGTGTCAACGCCGTGACGAAAACGGTCTGCAGCATGGCGGTGCGCACGCCGATATCGCGGACCCGCCGCGCCCGCAGCGCGAACTCGGCCGATTCCTGGGCCGGGCGGCCGAAGAGTTTCACCAGGGTCGCGCCCGGTGCGGAGAAACGTTCGGTCATCTGCGTGCTCATCGCCGCGTTCAATCCCGCTGCCTCGCGCTGGATATCGGCCAGCCGGTCGCCCATCCGGCGGGCGGGGATCACGAATACCGGCAGCAGCAGCAGGGCGAGTAAGGTGATCTGCCAGGACAATTGGAGCATCACCACCAGGGTGAGCGCCACGGTGACGATATTGGCGACCACGCCCGAGAGGGTGTCGCTGAAGGCGCGCTGCGCTCCGATCACATCATTGTTCAGCCGGCTGACCAGCGCGCCGGTGCGGGTGCGGGTGAAGAAGGCGATCGGCATCCGCTGTACGTGGTCGAAGACCGCGGTCCGCAGGTCGAGGATCAAGCCCTCACCGATGCGCGCCGACAGCCAGCGGATGGCCAGGCCGAGGCCCGCGTCCAGGATCGCCAGCGCCGCGATGGCAAGCGCCAGCAGTATCACCGTCCGTGGGGGCGACCCCGCGAAGATATCGTCGACCACCCGGCCCGCCAGCAACGGCGTGGCGACCACGAGTACCGCCGCGGCCACGCTGAGTGCGAGAAAAGCGATCAGCCGCTGCCGATGTGGCCGGGCGAAGCGCAGGATGCGCCGTGCCGTGGCGAGACTGAACGACCGTGTCTCCTCGGGTGCGTGCATGCGCCGGTACATCTGGTCCCAGGCCACCGATTCCATGCTCATCTGACATGTCCTTCCGCTCCGGAGCACGATTGAACTCCGGTGCACCGACACTAAAAGCTGAACCAATGTTCAGGTCAAGCGCCGGGTGTCCCCGAACCACCGGTCCCGGGAGCCTGCGCGACCGGGGCGAGTTCGAGACGGACACCGAGCAGGCGGATCGGACGGTCCAGCGGAAAGCGATCCAGCACCCGCAGCGCGGTATCGACGATCGTCGGGATATCGGTGGTCGGCTCGGGCAGTTTCGACTGCTTGCTGCGGGTGTAGAAGGTGCTGGTGCGCACGGTGACCGAGACCCGGATGGCCGTCCGGCCCGCCTCGACGACCTCCGCCGCGACCTCCGCCGCCAAACGGGCCACCTGCGCGCCGATCTCGGCCGGATCGACGAGATCCCGCGGGAAGGTCTGCGATCTGCTGCGCCCCACCGCCGGGGGTGGTTTCGTCACTACCTCCGTATCACCGGCGCCGCGACTCATCACCCACAGCGCGGGACCGTTGGCCGGACCGAACTCGGCCGCTAGCCGGGCCCGGTCGGCGGTCATCAGATCCCCGACGGTATGGATATCGAGTTCGGCCAGCCGGGCCGCGATCCGGTTACCGATCCCCCAGAGCGCGTTCGTCGGACGATGGGCCATCACCGCCGACCAGTTGGCGGCAGTGAGCCGGAACATCCCGTCGTGCGCTCCCGGATGGTCGGCTGCGACGCCCCCGGGCTTCCCGACCGATTTCGCGAAACCGGTGGCCAGTTTCGCGGTGAGCTTGTTGTCGCCGATGCCGATCGCGCAGGTGAGATCCAGTTCTTCCACCGCCGCGCGGATCGACCGAGCGAAATCCTCGGGCTCATCGGTATCGACCGCCACGAACGCCTCGTCCCACCCCCAGACCTCCACCTGATCGGTGAACACGCGCAACCGCGCCATGACCTCCTCGGACGCTTCCTCGTAGCAGGGGACGTCCAAGGGCAGGAAGACCGCCTCCGGACATTTTCGCGCCGCCGACCGCAACGCCATACCCGCCCGCACCCCGTAGCCGCGCGCCGGGTACGACGCGCAGGTCACCACCTTGCGGGGCTCGTCCGGGTCGCCGTTTCCGCCCACGATCACCGGCTGCCCCCGTAGTTCGGGATGGCGCCGGTACTCCACCGCGGCCTGGAACTGGTCGAGGTCGACGTGCAACAGCCATCTGGCCACGACACCGTCTTACTCCTACCGAGTGACAAGAAGGGGGATATCGGGCAGCGCGGGACGAGCGGTCCGCCCGCGAACCGAGGATGCGCGGCCCGCGACGTGAGCCATGGGACGCCGGGCTCCCCGAACCGGAGCAGCCGGTGGCGGGGCGGGCTCCGCCACAGCGGAGTCACCACGCGGCGCAGGACCGACCGCCGACCCATCCGGATCCGCCGAGTCGGGAAGGAAATCCGGACTGCCCGCCTAGGCTGGATCTCGTGACCGACCACGACGCACGACGGGACACACTCGCACGGCAGCTGCGTGCGCGGATCGGTAACGAGACGGTGGATATCTCGCACCGACGGCGGGTGGAGTACTCCTCGGACGCCTCGAACTACCGGGTGCTGCCCGAAGCGGTGATCTTTCCCCGGTCCGACGACGATGTGGCGGCCGTACTGGAGGTCGCGCGGAGCGAGGGTACGGCCGTGACCCCGCGGGGCGGCGGCACCTCGGTCGCCGGCAATGCGGTAGGTCCCGGCATCGTCCTCGATTTCAGCAGGCATATGACCGGTATCACCGAGATAGATCCGGATCGGCGGACCGCCCGGGTGCAACCGGGCGTGGTGCTGTCGGAGCTGCAGCGCCGGGCCCGGGAACACGGGCTGCGTTTCGGCCCGGACCCCTCCACTCAGAATCGCTGCACCCTCGGCGGAATGATCGGCAACAACGCCTGCGGTCCGCACGCCATCGCGTGGGGTCGCACCTCCGACCGGGTCCGGGAGCTGCGGATCATCGACGGTACCGGCGCGTTCCGCCGCCTCGCCGATTCGCTGGACGAGGTCCCCGGCCTACCGGAGTTCACCACCAGATCACTCGCCGTGCTGCGCACCGACCTGGGCCGGTTCGACCGGCAGGCATCGGGCTACGGGCTCGAATACCTGCTTCCGGAACGTGGCGGCTCGGTGGCCGGTTCATTCGTCGGCGCCGAGGGCACCTGCGGTGTGCTGCTCGAAGCCGAGGTGGAACTGGTGCCGATTCCGGCGGCGACCCTGCTGGTCGTACTCGGTTACCCCGATCTGGCGACCGCCGCCGACGATATCGCCGCGGTGGTCTCGGTCGCGCCGGTGGCGGTCGAGGGTATCGATGCCCGGCTGATCGAAATGGTGCGCGCGCACGGCCGGCGGGTCCCCGAGCTGCCGCGCGGCAGCGGCTGGCTTTTCGTGGAGCTGGCGGGGGAGAACGCGGCCGCCACCCACGCCGCCGCCCGCCGATTGTGTGCGGCGACGGGTGCGCTGGACAGCCGGATCATCGAAGATCCCGGCGCCGCGGCCGCGCTGTGGCGGATCCGGGCCGACGGCGCCGGTCTGGCCGGCCGCACCCGCGACGGTGAGCCCGCCTGGCCGGGCTGGGAGGACGCGGCGGTTCCGCCCGCCCGGCTCGGCGCCTATCTGCGCGATTTCGATGAGCTGACCCGCGAGCACAAGGTCGACGGAATGCTCTACGGGCATATCGGCGACGGCTGTATCCATGTGCGCCTGGACCTGCCCATCGCCACCGCACCGGAACGGTTCCGCGCCTTCCTGACCGACGCGGCACATCTGGTGGTGGGCCACGGCGGTTCGCTCAGCGGGGAGCACGGCGACGGCCGGGCCCGTTCGGAACTGCTGGAGATCATGTACTCCCCTGAGGTTCGTGCGGTCTTCGCCGGTTACAAGGCGCTGTTCGATCCCGCCAACCTCCTCAACCCGGGCGTGCTGGTGCATCCGCGTCCGCTCGACGCCGATCTGCGACTGGCGGGTCTACCACCGCTGCCGCGCGCGGGTGGTTTCGCCTTCGCCGGTGACGCCGGGGATCTGACCACCGCGGTGCACCGCTGCGTCGGAGTGGGCAAATGCCGGGCCGATACGCGTGACACCGGCGGTTTCATGTGCCCCTCCTATCTGGTGACGGCCGATGAGAAGGACACCACTCGGGGCCGCGCCCGGGTACTGCAGGAGGTGGTCCGGGGAGAGCTCGACTGGGCCGCGCCCGCGGTGGCCGAATCGCTGGATCTGTGCCTGTCCTGCCGGGCCTGCGGTACGGACTGCCCGGCGGGTGTCGATATGGCGACCTACAAAGCCGAGACGCTCTACCGCCGCTATCGCGGCCGGCCGCGTCCCCGCGACCACTACACACTGGGTATGCTCCCGCGCTGGCTGGCCGGCGCCACCCGGGTGCCGCGGCTGGTCAACGCGCTGGCCGGCGCCGGACCGATGCGCCGGCTCGGGATGCGGGCCGCGGGGCTGGACCCACGCCGGGAGGTGCCGGAGCTCGCGCCGCGTTCCTTCCGGCGGATCTGGCGCCGAGAAGCGGAAAAGCAGCAGGTGGATAAGCCGGATCCGCCGACTGTGATGCTGTGGGTGGACACTTTCACCAATGCCTTCGATCCGGATATCGCCGTGGCGGCGGTGCGCCTGCTCAATTCACTCGGTTACCGCGTGGTCGTGCCGCGCCGGCAGGTGTGCTGCGGTTTGACCTGGATCAGCACCGGGCAGCTGGACGGCGCCCGAGCACGGCTGCGTGCCACGCTCGATGCCCTCGAAGATCATGTGCGGGCCGGTGGGCAGGTGATCGGTCTGGAACCCTCCTGCACCGCCGCGTTGCGCGCCGACCTGCCGGAATTGCTGCCCGGGGATCCGCGTTCCCGGCCGGTCGCCGCCGCGGTCCGCACGCTCGCCGAGTTCCTCACCGCGCAACCGGACTGGCGTCCGCCGCGCTACCCCGGCCGGTCGATGGTTGTCCAGCCGCATTGCCATCATCACTCGGTGCTGGGCTTCGATGCCGATCGCCGAATATTTGCCCAGATGGGGGTAAGTATGACCGAGATCGCAGGATGCTGCGGTCTCGCGGGTAATTTCGGTATGCAGAAAGGGCATTACGAGATTTCGACGGCGGTGGCGGGCAACGGAATACTGCCGGCGATGGAGAGTGCCGAACCGGATGCCCTCGTGGTCGCCGACGGATTCTCCTGCCGCACCCAGGTCGCTCAGCTCACCGCCCGGCGCGGCCGGCATCTGGCGCAAGTCCTGCTGGGAGACAATTGATTCCGGGCGAACCCAGGGATTTCGCGATACCGAAGAGCGGCCGACCGCGAAAGGCCGGCCGCTCTTCGTGAAGGCTCAGCTCCCGAACGGGAGGGTCCCGGGTGGTATCTCGTAGCCGGAACTACCGGCGAAAACCGAACCCCAGAGATCGAGTATCCAATTGAGCGCTTCGGTGATCATAAAAACCTCCAGTCACGGCATAAACCACATATTTGCTCAACGGCGTCTTCATCGCCGGGCACTCGGAGGGCGTTACTCCGGGCAGCGCACAATGACATGGTGCCTGTCCGAACCCCGGGATCCACCGACGATGCGCGGGCGAGGCGGACCCTGTCCGCCGAAGCCCCGGTCCACCTCGCCCATACCCTCGCGCCGCTGCGCCGCGGGCCCGGCGACCCCTGTCACCAGATCACCCCGGACGGGGCGCACTGGCACACCTCGCGAATGCCGACCGGGCCGGTGACCTACCGGCTGGTCCAGGACGATCTGTCGGCCGTCACCGCGGACGCGTGGGGTGCGGGCGCCGCGGAGTTCCTCGACGGGCTCGATCGCATGCTGTGCCTGGACGAGAGGGTCGACGATTTCGTGCCCATCCATCCCACGGTGGCGGCCGCGCACCAGCGGTATCCCGGGCTGCGGATGCTGCGCACCGGCCGGGTGCTCGAAGCGCTGATACCGGCGATCCTGGAGCAGAAGGTGACCATCGTCTCCGCGCATGCCGCGTGGCGCCGCCTGGTGCACCTCTTCGGTAGTCCGCCGCCCGGCCCGGCCCCGGCGGGTATGCGGGTACCGCCGGACGCGGCGACCTGGAGCCGCATCCCCTCATGGAGTTTCCACGGTGCCAATGTCGGGCCGCAGCGCAGCAGGACCATCGTCCGGGTGGCTCGCATAGCGGACTCGCTGGAGCGGATGACCGCGCTGCACCCGGCCGAGGCCGCACGCCGGCTCCGCACGATCGCCGGTATCGGGGAATGGACGGCCGCGGAGACGGCGCAGCGCGCTTTCGGCGACGCCGATGCGCTGTCGGTGGGTGATTTCCATCTGGCGTCGATCGTCGGCTGGACCCTGCTCGGTCGCGATATGGACGATGCCGAGATGGTCGACTACCTCGAACCGGTACGTCCACATCGCTATCGCACCATCCGTCTGCTGGAGATCAGTGGGCAAGCTCGTAAGCCGCGGTTCGGTCCGCGCGCTCCGGTAACCGATCATCGCTGGCACTGACCGGTAAGGCGTCGCTTCCCGAGAGTTCTCGGGTTCCTGTTTCGCCGGAGCCGCCCGGATCCGGCCGTTGAGCGGCCGGAACGACGGCGAAATCCGGTCGCTACTGGAGGGCGCGGTTGTCCAGTACGCAGCGACCCGCTTCCACCAGGGTGGCGCGTGCCCGCCGGCGGACCCGGCACTCGTCGACGGTGCAGTCCAGGTGCAACTGCATTGCCGAATGAGCTTGTTCGGGGGTCATCACGCCGGGATCGGCACCGCAGGCGAGCAGGGTGGGGATCGGGGCGTCCAGATTCAACCGCATCACACGACCTCCTTCTGAACCCGCGGTCGACTCCTGTTGTCCGCGGTGGTTTTCCGGGTGTGTACATACGACCAACAGCTCACCATAGGCCGAGAAGAACCTATATCGGGGGAGATTCGGCGAATTTAGCGGTACCGATTCGCGAAATTTCCTGTAGACGGGTGTAAACCCGACTCGGCCGGGGCTGCGCGTAGCATCGCGCTACATGCTTGTGGCGCCCGGCCCCGGGGCCCTCGACTCGAAATACGGCGATTTCCGCGGCGGTGAAGGAGAACCTGTATGAGCATCGACAACGGTACGAAGGTGGACCTGTCCGGCGCCCATTGGGTGAGCGGCGGGACCGGGGAAGACGCCGCCACGCCGGGGGCCCACAGCGTCGAGATCGCGATGCTCGCCGACGGTCATGTCGGGATGCGCGACGGAAAGAACCCCGACGGTCCGGTACTCGTCTTCACCCCGGGGGAGTGGGCGGCGTTCATCGCCGGCGTACGAGACGGCGAGTTCGATCGGCCGTGAGTCCTCCTCCACCCCGGTCGACCCGCCCGTGAGCACGGCGTTTGGCTCCATCCGGTAACGGGTAGACAACAATATGTGGACCCAGGGATCAGAAATTCCCGTCCCCGGCTCCGCAAATTCGGGCCCGGCGACGCCGCCGCACGGTTGATCGTCGGCCTGCTGTTTGCGGCATCTGCGGTGGGCGTCTTCGTACTCACCGGCTCGGTGTTCTCGGCGTTGTTCGTCGGTGTGCTCGTGGGGCTGGTCGCGACCGGTGTGGTCGCGATGCTGTGAGCCGGCCGGTCGAATCGGTCAGCGCCGGAAGAGCTTGTTGCCGAGCCATACGATCGGATCGTATTTCCGATCGGCGACTCGCTCCTTCATCGGAATCAACGCATTGTCTGTGATCTTGATATTCTCCGGGCACACCTCGGTGCAGCATTTGGTGATATTGCAGTAGCCGAGCCCGTGCTGCTCCTGTGCGGCGTCCCTGCGATCGGCCACATCCAGCGGATGCATCTCCAGCTCCGCGATCCGCATGAGGTACCGCGGACCGGCGAAGGCTTCTTTGTTCTCGTCGTGGTCGCGCACCACATGGCAGGTGTTCTGGCACAGGAAGCATTCGATGCACTTGCGGAACTCCTGCGAGCGCTGCACATCCACCTGCTGCATCCGGTACTGTCCCGGCTCCAGATCCGGCGGCGGTGTGAACGACGGGATTTCGCGTGCCTTCTTGTAGTTGTAGGAGACATCGGTCACCAGGTCGCGGACCACCGGGAATGTGCGCAGTGGTGTCACAGTGACGACATCTTCCGGAGTGAAGGTAGACATACGGGTCATGCAGAGCAGTCGTGGCTTTCCGTTCACCTCGGCCGAACACGAACCGCATTTGCCCGCCTTGCAATTCCAGCGGACCGCGAGATCGGGCGCCTGAGTCGCCTGCAGGCGGTGGATGATGTCGAGGACCACTTCGCCCTCGTTCACCGCCACCGTGTAGTCCTGTAGTTCCCCGCCTTCGGTATCGCCGCGCCATATGCGGAACTGGGCGTCGTAACTCATCCGCTCACGCCTCCTTGCTGTCCGATTCGCCGCCCGCGGGCGTGGACCCGGCCGCGGCGCCGTTCACCGCGGCCGGATGGCCCGCGAGTTCGGCTGGGGTGTAGTACTTCTCCAGCTCGCCGAAATCGAAGAGAGCGAGTAGTTCGCCCCGCATCGGCGGCTGATCCTGCACGGTCACCGAAATATCGGGGACGGCTGCGACTCCGGCGCCGTCGGTGGCGCAGACGAGTAGTTTGTTGCGCCACTGCGGGTCCATACCCGGGTGGTCGTCGCGGGTGTGCCCGCCGCGGCTCTCGGTGCGTAGCAGCGCGGCTTGCGCCACGCACTGGCTGACCAGCAGCATGTTCCGCATATCGAGGGCGAGATGCCAGCCCGGGTTGAACTGCCGGTGCCCCTCGATGGTGACGTGCGCGAACCGGTCGCGCAGCGCATCGAGCCGCGAGATCGCCTCGCGGACCTCGTGTTCCTTGCGGATGATGCCGACAAGATCGTTCATGGTCTGCTGCAAATCGGTGTGCAGGGTGTACGGGTTCTCCCCGGAGGCACCTTCCGGCGGATCGAACGGGGCGAGCGCGGACTGGGCCGCCGCCGCGACATCGGTGTCGGCCACCCGCGGCCGCTCGACGAGCCCTGCGACGTACTCGGCCGCGCCCAGCCCCGCCCGCCGGCCGAAGACCAGCAGGTCCGACAGGGAGTTGCCGCCGAGCCGGTTGGACCCGTGCATACCGCCCGAGCATTCACCGGCGGCGAAGAGGCCCGGTACGTGTGCCGCGCCGGTATCCGGATCCACCTCGATACCGCCCATCACATAGTGACAGGTGGGCCCGACCTCCATCGGTTCCTTTGTGATGTCCACATCGGCCAGTTCCTTGAACTGGTGGTGCATCGACGGCAACCGGCGGATGATCTCGTCCGGGCCGAGTCGCGAGGCGATATCCAGGTAGACCCCGCCGTGTTCGGTACCCCGGCCGGCCTTGACCTCTTCGTTGATGGCGCGGGCCACTTCGTCGCGGGGCAGCAGATCAGGGGTGCGGCGCGCCGAATCGTTGTCGCGCAGCCATTGATCGGCCTCTTCCTCGCTCTCGGCGTACTGCCCTTTGAAGACCGCCGGAATGTAATCGAACATGAACCGTTTGCCGTCGGTGTTCTTCAGCACGCCGCCGTCACCGCGGACGCCCTCGGTGACGAGGATGCCCTTCACACTCGGCGGCCACACCATCCCGGTGGGATGGAACTGCAGGAACTCCATATTGATCAGCCGGGCGCCGGCCCGCAGCGCCAGGGCGTGGCCGTCGCCGGTGTACTCCCAGGAGTTCGAGGTCACCTTGTAGGACTTTCCGATTCCGCCCGTGGCCAGAACGACCGCGGGGGTCTCGAACAGGATGAAGCGGCCGGATTCGCGCCAGTAGCCGAAGGCGCCGCTGATCCGGTCACCGTCTTTGAGCAGATCCGTGATGGTGCATTCGGCGAAAACCTTGATCCGTGACTCGTAGTCACCGGTCTGCGCGTAGTCCTCCTGCTGCAGCGAGACGATCTTCTGCTGCATGGTGCGGATCAGTTCGAGCCCCGTACGGTCACCCACATGCGCCAGCCGCGGATAGGTGTGTCCACCGAAGTTGCGCTGGCTGATCCGGCCGTCGGCGGTCCGGTCGAACAGGGCGCCGTAGGTTTCCAGCTCCCAGACGCGGTCGGGGGCCTCCCGGGCGTGTAGTTCGGCCATGCGCCAGTTGTTCAGGAATTTGCCGCCGCGCATGGTGTCGCGGAAATGGGTCTGCCAGGTGTCCTTCTCGTTGGCGTTGCCCATCGCCGCCGCGCAGCCACCCTCGGCCATCACGGTATGGGCCTTGCCGAACAACGATTTGCACACCACCGCCACCGAGAGGCCGTGTTCCCGGGCTTCGATCACCGCGCGTAATCCGGCGCCGCCGGCACCGATCACCACGACGTCGTAGGTGTGCCGCTCCACTTCGGGCATAGCCGTGCAAACTCCTCAGTCGATGATGCGAAGATCGGATATCGTGCCGCCGGCCACCAACATCACGTAGAAGTCGGTGAGTACGAGAGTGCCCAGCGTGGTCCAGGCGAGCTGCATATGCCTGGTGTTGAGTTTGGAGACCTGCGTCCAGAACCAGTACCGCACCGGATGCGCGGAGAAATGTTTGAGCCGTCCGCCCGCGATATGCCGGCAGGAATGGCAGGACAGGGTGTAGGCCCACAGCAGGATCACATTGCCGGTGATGATCAGACTGCCCAGACCCATCCCGAACCCGCCGGTCTTGCCGTGGTAGGCGATGATCGCGTCGTAGGTGTTGACCAGCGAGATGATCACCGCCACATAGAAGAAATAGCGGTGGGCGTTCTGGATGATCAGTGGCAGCCGGGTCTCCCCGGTGTACTTCGCATGGGGTTCGGCCACCGCGCAGGCCGGCGGTGAGAACCACACCGACCGGTAGTAGGCCTTGCGGTAGTAGTAGCAGGTGAGCCGGAACCCGAGCAGGAACGGCAGCACCAGGAACCCGAGTGGCAGGAACATCGGCAGATCGCCGAACGGAGTGCCGAAGTGACTCGCGCCCTCGACGCAGGAGGTGCTCAGGCAGGGCGAGTAGAACGGCGTCAGGTAGTGGTAGTCGGGTACCCAATAGGCCGTGCGCACAAAGGATCTGATGGTCGCGTAGACGACGAACGCGGCCAGCCCGATCACCGTGATCAGGGGCGGTAGCCACCATCGATCCGTGCGTAGGGTCCGGGTGGTGATCCGGGCCCGGGTCCTGCTGAATACGCCTGTACCCGCTTCGGGAGCGGTTGTGGTCGTTGCGGCACTCACTGGTCGATGCCTCGCTGATCGGCGGTGCGGGTGGTCATGGGTACCTCCGCGATCGAATGTGATGCTGAGCACCATACGCCCGCCCTGCTATCGAACGAGCAGGGTCCGCGCAATCTCGGTCGCTTCGAGGGTGGGTGATTTGCGCCACATTTACTGCCGATCTTGCTCGGGTGAACCCATCGCAAACGAGGACGGCCGGTCGCCTGTGCGGCGACCGGCCGTCCGAAGATCATCGGGTTGCGGCCCGATGTCCGGTGCTCAGTTATCCGGTGGTGAACCTGCCCGGCTACTGGGTGCGGGGCCGCGAGTGGAAGCCGAGGCCCTCGTCCTGCGCGCCCATCCACGCCGATTCGTCGGATTTGCTGTCCGGGACATAGATGGGTTCCTGGCCGCGGCGGGCCGCCACCTGCGGTGGTGGGCTCTTCTCCAGTTCGTCTGCATCGATGCAGAGCCGTTCCAGATCGTTCTCCAGCCGGCGCACGGAGCCGGCGTCTCCATAATGGGTGCGCAGCGCCCCGATGGAGTGGCGAAGCTGATTTACGGCGTATCGGAGTTCCGCGATGTCGCTACGGGTCATGGATACCTCCTGAGTTGCTAACCGGTCGCGGTGTGAACGCCGCCCGGACTGCGCCGGCCGTCCGGCGTACTTGTGACCGACCACACAAGGTGATCTACAACACAGTACGGCAAAATCCTGATTCCGGCTCGTCCGATGATCAAGATCGGGTTTCGGTTTGGGAGCCGGTGTGCACGACTCGACCGGTGGCCGGTGTCGCGCCGTAGGAACGTATGCGTATGTCTAGCTCCAAGGGAAGAAGTGCGTATAAAACGCTCGACCTGAGTCGAGCGAAGTATATGCGTCTCTAGTCGAATCGCTAGATGCTGGCATAAAGACAAAGAGGTGACCCCGGTCGGGCTCGGAGCATGGCTTCCAGGAAGTCTCGTAGTGAATCCGATAGATCGCCGACATGGCCGGTCAGATGGTGACGCTGCGCAGGTAGCGCCCGAAATGCGGGACGGTGAACCCGATGGTGCCGCGCTCCGCGGAGTAGATGAGTCCCTTTTTGATCAGTCCGTCGCGGGCCGGGGACAGCGATGCGGGCTTGCGGCCCAGTTCGGCGGCCACCGCCGAGGTGGCGACCGGGCCGTCGTCACCGGACAGGTCCGCCATCGCGCGCATGTACTCGCGTTCGGCGGGTGTCGCCCGTTCGTACCGGGAGCCGAAGAACCCGACTGCGAGCTCTTCCTCGGCGGCCGGCGCCGCCACCTCGACATCCTCGGCGGTGATCGGGCTGCCCGGCGCCTGGTCCCAGGTCGCCTTGCCGTAGGCCTGCACGAAATACGGATACCCGTCGGCTTTGCGATAGAGCGCGGTGAGCGCCTCGTCGGCGAATTTCACGTCCTCGCGCTCGGCCGGCGCGATCAGCGCGCGGTCGGCCGACTCGCGGTCCAGTCGGTCGATGCGGTGATAGCTGAAGAGTCGTTCGGAATAGCTCTTGGACGCGGACAGGACTGCCGGCAGATGTGGCAGTCCCGCTCCGACCACGATCAGCGGCGCGGTGTCCTGACCGAGTTCGTGGCACGCGCCGCAGATGGCCGAGATATCGGCCGGACCCAGATCCTGCATTTCGTCGATGAAGACAGCGATACCCGCGCCGACGTCCTGGGCCAGCGCCGCGGCCTCCGTCAGCAGTTCCACCAGGTCGATTTCGATATCGCCGGAATCGGCGCGACCGGTCACGGCCGGTACGTCGATTCCCGGTTGCCACCGCTCCCGCATGCCCTTGTCCGCGGTCGCGCGCAGCGCGAACGCTTTGAGAATGCCCAGGAAATCGTCGATCCGTTCCTGGTTGTGATGGTTTTTGGCGATGGCCCGCGCGGCCGTGTGCAGAGCCGAGGACAGTGGCCGGCGCAGGCCCTGGTCCGGGCGGGCCTCTATCTTGCCGGTACCCCAGCCCCGGGAAACCGCGGCCGAGCGCAGCTGGTTGAGAAGCACAGTCTTCCCGACGCCGCGCAGTCCGGTGAGCACGACACTGCGCTCCGGACGACCCCGGGCAATCCGTTCGAGGACGATATCGAACGCGTCGAGCTGTTTGTCGCGTCCGGCGAGTTCCGGTGGACGCTGACCGGCGCCGGGCGCATACGGGTTCCGCACAGGGTCCATACCCTGACACCGTAGCGAACCGATAGGGAAATCTGGCGGTATCTATACCGGGTCCTAGAGATGCCCGGCGGGTATCCGGCGTCCCACGGGTCGCCGCGTCGCGAATTCGGCGGACACGCCCGGACGAGACCTGCGCGTGATCTGCCGCCGAACCGAAAAACGCTCTCGCGCCGACGTTTTACAGGTGTACTCCCTGATGGCGCGAAAAGGACGCCCGTTCGGCTGGACAACACCGGGGAGGCATCGTAACCTTCTTGTGACTTAGTGGAGTCGAGTCGTTTCGTAAGTGAGGCGGCGCCACTGGTCACCGCCGCAGTCGGCCGCCGCGAATCGAGTAGGACGCGCGACCGGAGCGGCGGGAGAGCACGAAGATCGGAGACGTAGCTCGGTGGGTAAGCACAGCTTGCAGCGAGAATCCAAGCTGCCTAATTCTGTCAAGGGCGCACTGGTCATGGGCACGCTGGCCGCGACTACGGGCACGATGCCCGCGATCGCCTCGGCCGCGACGACCACGATCGACGTTCCCGGTATCGGCAAATTCGACGTCGAGGTACCGGACCAGTTCGCCGCCCAGGCCGACCAGCTCAACCAGCAGCTGAACCAGGCCCTCGAGCAGGCTCCGCACGCCATGCCCGCCGCTCCCGCTCTGCCCAACTTCGCGCCGCCCGCCCCGGTCCAGCAGCAGACTCTCGGCGATATCGCGCTCGACGCCGCCAAGACCAAGGTCGGCGCCATGTACTCCTGGGGCGCGGCCGGTCCGGCCAACTTCGACTGCTCCGGCCTGGTCCAGTGGGCCTACAAGCAGGCGGGTATCAAGCTGCCTCGTACCAGCTTCGAACAGTCCCATGTGGGCGCGCCGGTGGCCTTCTCCAACCTGAAGCCCGGCGATATCGTCATTACCAACGGCGGCGGCCACGTCGGTATGTACGCGGGTGACGGCCTGCTGCTGAACGCGGTGCAGTCCGGTGAGCCGGTCTCCTACACCCACCTCTCCGCCGACGATGTGGTCACCGCGCGTCGTATCGTATAAGGGGTGAACCGAGCCGCTACCGAGCCGAACGGCGGCAATATCCAGGCCCGGGTCGACTCCTGGGTCTGGGCTGTCCGCCTGTTCAAGACCAGATCGGCTGCGGCGGCCGCCTGTCGAGGCGGCCATGTGCGTGTGAACGGTGCAACGGCCAAACCCGCACAGCCGGTACGTCCGGGTGACGAGATCCGCATCCGCAACAACGGTGTCGAGCGGATCGTCATCGTGGAACGGGTGATCACGAAACGGGTAGGTGCTCCGATCGCCGCCCAATGCCTGATCGACCGCAGTCCACCGCCTCCGCCCAAGGAAGTTCTGGCCGCCCTGCCGCAACGAGACCGCGGGTCCGGGCGTCCGACGAAGCGGCAACGCCGTGAAACCGACCGGCTGCTCGGCCGGACCGAGCACTGAATCGCCGTTTCCCGAATCCATCGTCCATCTGCTCGCGCAACGGTAGACCTCGGTCTCTGACGAATCCGTGAGGCCCACGTGCTCGGGCCGCGCCGGATTCGTCAGCGCTCGCGGGCACCTGCGGCGGGTTCGGAGAAATCGACCTCCTCCGTATACGCCCAGGATCCGTCGGCTGTCGCAACGGCCGGCCGGGGCGCTCCGATGACCGGGGTGGAGAACACCGCGATGAAAGCGACCGGGTCGGCCGCGGTGAGTTCGATGAGATGGGCAGCCGATGCCGAGATCCGGGCGAATCGGCGCGCCAGCCGGCTCGCGTCGAGTGCCGGGCCATGTTGCGCATCTCGGTGCTCGCCCGCGGCCTCCGATACTGTGTGTGCCGAACCGGTTGCGATATAGCCGGATACGGCGGTACCGACCACCGTGTCCTCGAAAACCTGTGCCGCATGGACTACTCCGCGAATGGTGCACCCGGTTTCCCGGATATCGCGCAGCGCGTTGTCCAGATCGTGACGGTCGGCGGTATCGCAGTGCACCACTACGATTCGCTCTTCGAACCCCTCGAGCAGTGGCGGAACCGGACGTGGCGAACGTGTCGGCACCACCACATCGCGAGCCCCCGCGGCGAGCAGACGGCGCACCATCACCGAGCCGAGGGCACCCAGACCTCCACTGACGACATAGGTTCCGGCCCGATCGATCACCATCGGTGGATCGAGGGCGACTCGCCCGGCCATGAAGCGGATAGCCCTATTGGCATCGACCACCCGCGTCCATGCGATGATATCTGTGGGTGGGGGGTCATCGGCGAGCCGTATCGATGCCAGCGTTGCGGCACCCGTGACCTCCGCCCGCAAATCCTCTCCCTTCGATCGGCCGTCGGGCTCGGCCGTGACAGTGGGCCCGGCCGGTCGCGGTTTTGCCGCAGCCGTAGCGCGACCATCGAAACACCCTGTCGGGGAGCCTGTTCCGCTTCCCGACGGCTCCGTCCATCCCTCGGCCGGTGCCATGGTCCGGGTGTCTGTTCCAGTAGCCGGCCGGCGCTCGATACCGTTGCGGCCGTTCTCCCACCCCCCGCTCGCTGTCGCGCCCAGCGCTCGTGCCGCGTGGAGTTGGGCCAGGCAGGTGAGGAAGGCGGTGCCTTCGTCCGTGCTGTCCGCGGCGCCGTAGGTGGTGTGCGCGAATTGCGGTATCGCCCGGACGGCCGCGGCGAGTTGTGGTTCGGGCCCGACCTCCAGAATTATCGCCATCCCGTCGCCGGCTGCCCGCCGCAGCGCCGCGTCGAGTTCGACTCGGCCGGTGAGGTTGTCGGCCCAGTACCCGGCGGACATAACGGCCGCGTCGACGACGGTGCCCGGATATGTGCTGGAGTAGAGCGGTAGGAGCGGGGCCGTCGACCGGATCGGGCCGAGGTCGTCGAGCAACCGCGGTATCACCTCGGTCATGGCCGAGCTGTGCGCGGGATGATCCCGCAGGGTGCGGGCGGCGACGATACCGCGGCGCTCGGCGCGGCGCACCACCACGTCCACATAGCGAGAAGTACCGGTGACCAGCACCGACCGCGGGCCGTTGACCGCGGTGACGGCGACCTTCCCCTCCAGCGGTCGTACCAGGCGGATCACCTCGGCCTCCGAGGCCAGCAGTTCGGCCGTCGCGCTGGAACCCGCCGGCCGGGCCGTCGCGCGCCCGCGCGCCACTGCCACTTTCGCGGCTTCGGCCAGGGGCAGCACACCGGCGGTTACCGCCGCGGCGATCTCACCCGTACCGTGACCGACGGCGGCGTCCGGCCGGGCGCCCCACGCGGTCAGCAGTTCGGCGAGTGCCACCTGGTAGACGAACAGGGCGGGTTGGGCGAATTCCGGATGTGTCAGCGGCTCGGCGGCATCCGGGCCGGGGAGGTATCCACCGGGCAGGCGGAAGCCGTATCGGGGAGTCCAGACGCGGGGGCCGCCGGCGGCGATGATCGCGTCACCGGCGGCGGTGACCGCGTCCGCGAAGACCGGATAGCGGCCGGCCAGCGTCCTGCCCATTCGCTCGTGTTCCCCGCCTTCGCCCGGGAACAGGAAGAGCACTCCCTGGGGAGGACCGATCATCGTAGTGACACTGTGGAAAGCCGGACTGCCTGGCGGCCGTGGCGAGCGGATGGCCTCACGACTCGATTATGCCGGAGAAATCCGGGTATTCGGTTTCCCGAACAGGTTGGCGCCGTGCGGCTTCCATGATCGACGGTCTGGACCGATCGGCCGGTGGATGTCTGCGTAGCGGCTACGATCACCGCGGAACTCACCCCGGCTGTCGCTACTGGTTCGCGGGCCCGGCCGGTACCGTTGCCGTGTGGCCGATTCCGCCGACGGACGAACCCCCACCCTCCCGACTCTGCTGCGCTGCTGTGCGGCACTGGCCGCCACCCCGGCGCGACTGCTGCGTCCGCGGCGAGCCGATACCGATTTCCTGGCGCGGTTGGAGTCCGCCCCGTTGCCGGCGGCCCGCGCGAGTGTGGAGCTGACCGTGCTCGTGCAGGGGCGGATGTCGGCACCGACGACCATCGTCGCCGAGGGGGTGCGCAGTCTCGGACATCTGCCCATGGCGATGGGTGCCTATATCGTCGAGCATCCTTCTGCGCGATTCATCGTGGACCCCGCCCTGTGCGCGCATGTGCACCGGCGGGTGCTGCCGGGGCTACCCTTCCCGATTCCGTCGCTGGTGGCCCCGGACGAACCGGTACTCGGGCTGGCGGACGCACTGGCCGCGCGCGATCTCGATCCTGCCACCGTCGATTTCGTCCTGCCCACCCACCTGCACTGGGATCATATTTCCGGAGTGCTCGAATTGCCGGATTCGGTTCCGGTGCGGTTGCCTTCGGCGGAACTGGGCTGGGCGCTGCGGGGTCCACACGCTCCGGCCGGGGTGGTGCGGGGGCCGCTACAGGGTCGGCCGCTGGAGCCCTTGGAGCTCGACGGCCCGCCGATACTCACCTTCGCGCACAGCCTGGATCTGTTCGGGGACGGTTCGGTACTGCTCGTGGACCTGGCCGGGCACACCCCGGGCAGTATCGGCGTACTGCTGGCCACGAGTGACGGGCGCCGGGTGCTGCTCGCCGGTGACTCGGTGTGGAACCGGCTGCAGATCGAACTGATCCGGGAGAAGGCGCCCATGCCCGGGCAATTGTTCGACGCCGACCGCGATATCGCCTTCGAGACCATCCATCGGTTGCACGCGCTGCCCGACGGAATCGAGGTGGTCGCCGCGCACGACTACGACGCTGTGGCCGCGCTCGCGGCACACTGAACCCGGGGTCCGGCCGCGGCCGGAGAGTGCGGGAAGCCAACCTTTCCCGGATGGCTTCCCGCTTTCCTGCGTCGGATCGAATCGCCATTGCTCCGACGAGGCGCAGGGGTTCCGGTGCGGTGGAACCGGCCCGATCAGGCCGAAGCGACGAAACCGGCCAGCCGCGCGCTGATCAGTTCCTCGGCCTCGCCGACCATGCGGCCGATGAGTTCGGCGCAGGTCGGGATGTCTTCGATCAGACCCTGGCACAGGCCGACCGACCAGATACCGGCGTCGAGGTCGCCCTCCTCGAAGACCCGCCGGCCACGGGCGCCGGACACCAGCTCGCGGACATCCTCGAACTTGCCGCCGGCCTTCTCGATCTCGACCACCTTGCGGCTCACCTCGTTGTCGGCGACCCGGGCGGTGTTGTGCATGGTGCGGAAGATCAGCTTGGTGTCGCGCTCGGAGTTGGCGACGATCTGCTCCTTGACCTTCCGGTCGATGGAGGACTCCTCGGTGCACAGGAACCGGGTCCCCATGTTCACGCCGTCGGCGCCCAGCGCCAGCGCCGCGACCAGGCCGCGGGCGTCGGCGATACCGCCGGAGGCGATGATCGGGATGGTCAGCGCGCGCGCCGCGGCGGGGATCAGCACCAGGCCCGGCACATCGTCTTCGCCGGGATGCCCGGCACATTCGAAGCCGTCGATGCTGACCGCGTCCACACCGATCTTCTGGGCCTTGAGGGCGTGCCGGACGCTGGTGCACTTGTGCACCACCTTGATCCCGGCTTCGCGGTAGGTGGGCAGGAAGGGCTCGGGATTGCTGCCGGCGGTCTCCACGATCTTGATCCCGCTGTCCACGATCGCCCGCGCGTATTCCTCGTACGGCGGCGGGTTGATCGAGGGCAGGATGGTCAGGTTCACGCCGAACGGCTTGTCGGTGAGTTCGCGCGTGCGCTCGATCTCGCGCCGCAGGTCATCGGGCGTGGGCTGGGTCAGTGCGGTGATGAAACCGAGCCCACCGGCGTTGGCCACGGCTGCGACGAGCTCGGCCCGGCCGACCCACATCATCCCGCCCTGCACGATCGGATGTTCGATACCGAAGGTCTCGGTGAACCTGGTCCGCAGCATCGGTGCTCTCCTCTACTTTCGCGGATAGTCCGCGTCTGCTGCATGGTGCCACGGGTGTCAGCGCCCGATCAACCCTGGAAGTGAGTCGTGATTCGCATATGTGATGGGATCTCGTGTAGCTGGATGACGTGCAGAGCATCGGGTATCACCCCAAATACGCGCTTCAACGAGCGCGAACTCTTTCCCCCGTCGAGTTCCTCGGAATTAACCGCTATTCGTGCCCGATTTCCTTGCCGGTGCTGATGTGAATTGTTATTCTGCCGACATGTTCACACTGCGTGTGGCGCCGGACACTCCGTGCGGCGCACGCGGTACCGAGAGGAGTACGTGGGATGTCCACCGGTGCGCAGGCCCTCGCCGAGCCGATCAGATCGCGTCGCAACCACTGGAACAACCAGATCGCCACGCATGCGGTGATGCGGCCGGACGAGGTGGCGTTGCGTTTCCGCGGTGCCGACACCACGTGGCGCCAACTGCACGAACGGTCGCAGAAGTTCGCCGACGCCCTCGCGCGCCGCGGCGTCGGCTTCGGCGACCGGGTACTCATCCTGGCTCTCAACTACCCCGAATACCTGGAGGCCGTATTCGGGATCAATGCCCTGGGCGCCATCGCGGTCCCGGTGAACTTCCGGCTCACCCCGCCCGAGGTCGCCTATATCGTCGGCGACAGCGGCGCCAAGGCCGTGGTCACCGATACCGTGCTTCAGCCGCTGGCCACCGCGGTGCAGAGCCAGGCGCCGAGCCTCGAGCACTGCTTCGTCATCGGCGGCAGCAGTGGTGACGGGGTCGTCGGCTTCGAGGACGCGATCGCCGAGACCGGGGATGCGCACACCCCGCTCGATATCGCCGAGGACACGCCGTGCCTCATCATGTACACCTCGGGCACCACCGGCAGCCCCAAGGGCGCGGTCCTCTCCTACGGCAATATGAACGCCCAGGCCCTCACCTGTATCCGGGCGCTGCAGCTCGAGCAGGAGTCGATCGGCTTCTGCACCTCACCGCTTTTCCATATCGCCGGTCTCGGCAGCCTGGCACCGGCTTTCCTGCTCGGCGCGAAGACGGTGCTGCATCCGCTGGGCGCCTTCAGTGCCACCGAGTTCCTCGACGCCGTGGAGGCCGAGCAGGCCACCTCCGCGTTCTGCGTGCCCGCGCAGTGGCAGCTGATCTGCGACGAGCCGACCGTCAAGGAGCGCAAACTCGCGCTGCGTGCGCTGAGCTGGGGAGCCGCTCCCGCCTCGGACACCGTGCTGAAGGCGATGGCCGACGCGTTCCCCGACGCCTTCAATGTCGCGGTGTTCGGGCAGACCGAGATGTCGCCGATCACCTGTGTGCTCGAGGGCAAAGACGCCATCCGCAAACTCGGTTCGGTCGGCAAGGTCATCCCCACCATCCAGGCCCGCATCGTCGACGACGAGATGAACGATGTGGCGCCTGGCGAGGTCGGTGAGATCGTCTACCGCGGCCCCACCATGATGTCGGGCTACTGGAACAAGCCGGAGGCGACCGCGGATGCGTTCGCCGGCGGATGGTTCCACTCCGGTGACCTGGTCCGCCAGGACGACGAGGGCTTCATCTACGTCGTGGACCGCAAGAAGGACATGATCATCTCCGGCGGTGAGAACATCTACTGCGCCGAGGTGGAGAATGTCCTGTTCGCGCATCCGAAGATCCGCGAGGCCGCGGTGATCGGCAAAGCGCACGAGAAGTGGGGCGAGGTGCCGGTCGCGGTGGTCGCGCTCAACGATCCGGCCGACGATCTCACCCTCGCGGAACTGGAATCGTTCCTCAACGAGAACCTGGCCCGCTACAAGCATCCGAAAGAGCTGGTGCTCGTGGCGGAACTGCCGCGCAACGCCAGCGGCAAGGTCGTGAAAGTCGAACTGCGCAAGTTCGATTCGTAGGTAACGTTTCACGTGAAGCATGCGCCGGATCGGTCCCGCCGATCCGGCGCACACCTGCGCGTAGAGCTCCGGCGCGCCCGGTGGCCAGGGCTTTTCCCAGCCAGTGGTGCGCCCCGGGCGCGCATGGTCGATTATCTACGCCATGTCGGATCAACATGCTGCAGTCCTCGCCCTGCACTGGCAGGTCAACGTTATTCGGCCGGAAGGTTTCTTCGGCCCGATGCTGGCCGAACCGGTGGCCGCCAGCGGAGTGGTGCAGCGGGCTGCGGACTTCCACAAACAGGCGGCGGAGCTGGGACTGCCGATCGTTTGCACGCGGTTCACCGTCCCGGAAGGGGAAGGGCGGCTGGTGCGCAATACCGGGTTCATGCAGTCGGTCGGGGCGGCCCAGCACGAGTTCCGTCCGGACGCACCGGGAAGCCGGCTCATCGACGAGATCGCCGGGCAGGCCGACCGGATCGTCGACAACCAGAAACTGTCGGGGCTGGCCGGCAGCGATCTACCGCGCTGGCTGGCCGAGAACGATATCGACACCCTGTTCCTGACCGGTGTCGCCACCAACCTCACCGTCGAGCAGACCGCACGCCATGGCACCGACCTCGGCTTCACCGTCTACACGGTCGCCGACTGCGTGGCCGCAGCCGACCCCCAGGTGCACACCGCCTCCCTGGCCAATATCGCGCTCGTCAGCGCCGGCCTCCGCACCACCGCGGATGCCTTCGACGTACTCGACTGACCTTCCGCGCGCCAGAGACGCGCATATGGACCCAGCTCAGATCATGTTCTTCTCGGTCATCCAGCGCATCACCTGCCAGCCGCAGAACACCGGTATCCAGCAGGTGAGTACCCGGTAGAGGAGCACCGACGGCACCGCCACCGCGGCGGGCAGGCCGAACGCGGCCAGACCGCCGATCAGCGCGGCCTCGACCGCGCCGACACCACCCGGTGTCGGCGCGGCCGAGGCCAGGGTGCCGCCGATCATCGTCACGATGGTGACGGTGACGAAAGTCGTGCCCCCGCCGAACGCCTGGACACTGGCGAACAACGCGAGTGCCTGCCCGAGGGTCAGTGCCGCGCAGCCGAGCACGATGATCACGCAGCGTTTCGGGTCGCGGGCCAACAGCGCCAGCTCGCCGACCACCTCCTGCACCTGCGGGAGCACCGAGTTGTTCAGCCAGCGCCGCAGTTTCGGCACGAACATGAAGGTGCCGACGATTCCCACTCCGACCCCCGCGATCAGATAGAGGATCGTCGGCGAGGGGACGAAATGCGAGAGGTCCGCCGAGGTCCCGGCGGCCACACTGAACAACACCAGCAGTCCGATATGCGTGCAGACCTGCACCGCCTGCTGTAGGGCCACCGCGGCCGTGGCTCGCACCGCGCCGACTCCGCCCTTCTGCAGGAAGCGCACGCTCAGGGCCAGCCCGCCCACGCGCGCGGGGGTGGTGGTGGCGGCGAAAGTGTTCGCGATCTGCATCAGGACCAGCGGCCAGTACTTCACCACACCGGCCGCGCAAGCCCACAGTGCGGCGGCCGTACCGAGGTAGGTCAGCGACGACAATGCCAGGCCGCCCAGGGCCCACCACCAGCTGGCCTCTTTGAGCTGGGTGAAGAAGGTCGGCACCGCGCTGATGAACGGGTAGGCCACGTAGACCAGGCCGACCAGCAGGACCAGCTGGATGAAACTCTTCCGGTTGAACCGGGTGATCTGCTCTGCTTCGATCCGGTCCTCGCCGGTCTGGGTGCGGACCTCTTCCCGTGCGGCCGACACCACCGCTTTCCAGTCCGGGATGGCTTTGCGGATCCCGCCCGGCATGGCGAATTTGGTGAGCCGGCGCGATGCGGTGAGCACGGTCTGCTCGCCGAGCGCGCCGATCGCCGACCGCACCGCCGCCTCGGCGCCGAAAACCGCCGTCATCGACACCAGCAGCTGGGCGATATCGGATTGCAGCTGGGCATCGGAGGCACACAATTCCGCCGCGGTGAAACCGCCGAACAGCGCACCGCCGCCGGGTCCCACCCGGATCTCGGCGGGCCGCAGTTCACCGTGCGCGATCCCGTGTTCGCGCAGTACCGTCAGTGTCTGCCACACCGAATCCAGTGCCGCGGTATCGGCGGGGTCCTGTTCTATCGAGCGCCCGGCCGGCAGCGTATGCGCGTACAGCATCCAGCCGCGCGGCAGCCCGGCCACCGTGACCGGCCGATGCGCGGCCACGCCGAGTTCGGTCAGCGCGATCGACATCAGTGCCCGATGCTCGACCGCGCGATGCATGGAACCGTGCAGCGGCGCGGTCTCGCTGGAACGGAAGGTCAGCCAGCGCCACAACTGGCGCAGCGCACTCAGCGAACGCTGATTCTTGCCGTACAGTTCGACCACCAGCGCCCGCTCGCGCTCCTCCACCGTCGCCGACAGCAGCAGCGCGCCGGGACCGGCCGGCCGCACGACGGTGAACCGGGTGACCGTGTAGCCGCGGCCGGCCAGCCGGCGCACCGCGGCGTCCAGCGGTACCTCCAGCGCCGGAGTCCCCACCAGCAGCACGATCACCGCTCCGACCAGCCAGCCGACCGCCAGGCCGAACATGGCGCGAGCCGGGACCACCGTGCTGACCACCAGATGGATCGGCGCGAAGGCCAGCAGCAGCACCCACAGCCAGCGCCGCGGCCGCACCGGCAGCCAGGGGCTGGAGACGGTGAGCACCGCGGCCAGCAGGGCGATCCAGCGGGGGTCGTCCAGGAACTGCTGCAGGAACGTCTTGTCGTCCAGATTCTCCGGGACCTGCAGATGCCACTGCGGGGCCGACAACCCGCTGGGTGTGATGGACAGCAGCAGTACCGCGGTGAGCCCGGCGGTGGCGTAACCGGCGAGCAATTTCCACTGCCGTCCGAATGCCAGTTCCACCAGGATCGCGAACGGCAGGATGAGGATGGCTATCCCGTACAGGAGATAGACCAGATTCGACTGGTCGGGGTTGAGGAATCCGACGATATTGGAGACCGAACGCTCCAGCGCCAGCCATTCGGGCCGGGTGATCAGGGACCCGGCGATGACAACGGCCACGCCCGCGGCCGCGAAGACGACACGGAGAATATCGCTGGTCCGCCGCGTGAGCGGTTGGAGGAGACTGCCCGTAACCGGGATCTCCCGCCCATCGACTCGCATGTCGTATCGGTACTTTCGGATCGAGGTGACGCTGACGGGCCGGTCACGCCCACCAGCGGGTGAGTATGCAGGAGCCCGAGCCGGACGATACACACCAACACGCTGTCAGAATCCAGGGGTGAGTGGTGATCAACGCATCTGTTTCATAGGAGATTCTTTTGTGGCCGGCGTAGGCGACCCGCAGGCTCTCGGCTGGACCGGCCGACTGACCGCGCACGCCCGGGCCGCCGGAGCGGCATGGACCACGTACAACCTCGGGGTGCGTGGGCACACCTCTGCCGATATTGTCGCGCGGTGCTTCGCGGAATGCCTGGTGCGGCTGCCCGCGGGGTCGGACGGACGGGTGGTGTTCTCCTTCGGGGTGAACGACACTGTGGTCGCCGAAGGCCGGCCGCGGGTCGACGCGCAGAATTCGGTGACGAATCTGTCCGTGCTGCTCACCACCGCGCAGGCGCAGGAGTGGCCGGTGCTGGTGGTGGGGCCGCCGCCGGTCGAGGAGTCCGGGCACAATCGGCGGATCGAGGAGCTGGACCGGCGCTTCGAGCAGACGTGTGCCCAGTTCGGCGTGCCGTATGCGGCGTCGTTCGGGCTGCTGGCCGAAGATCCGGTCTGGCGAGAACAGGTACGGGCCGGGGACGGGGCACATCCCGGCGCGCAGGGATATGCCCTGTTCGCCGAGCGGCTGCTGCCCCCGTGGCGTCGATGGCTGGGTTACTGAAGGATTCTGGGGATAAATAGGATAGAATTTCCGCAAATTCGGTATCCTCACCGGAAAATGTCCCAGACGGTGAGCTGTCCGTATCCGACCGCCGGGCATCAATTCGCCGATACACGCGGCGCGCGCCGCATGACCGCGAAGACCTCCCCGAGTTCGGGCACCGACCGCTCCAGTTCGTCGCCGAAATCGCATTCGCATTCCAGCTGGCTCAAGGTGCCGACCATGGTGAGCGCTGCCCGCGCGAACGGAGTGCACTCCGGCGGCAGTGTCAGCTCCCGCATCACATTCGTCAGCCGCAGCGCGGTGGTACGCAGCACCTGCTTGCGCAACCACGGGGTGGTGATACGGAACCGCGGGTGCCGCACCGGCTCCGCGCAGGCCGACAGGGCCGCGTCGAGCGCCACCGCGTCGAAGGCCCGGCCGGGCAGCGCGAACCCGTGGGTCCGCACCGCGGTCTCCACAGCCGCCGGACCACCGTTGAAGATCGCGTCGCACATCTCGACCACCAGCCGGGTGAAACCCGGATGCGGCCACGGTGCGCACGCACCGAAATCCATTACCCCCAGCCGCCCGTCGGGGAGCAGCCGCAGATTGCCGGGATGCGGGTCGCAGTACAGCAGCCCGTGCCGCTCCCATCCGGTCAGCACGAACCGCATCATCAGCCCGCCGACCCGGTCCCGCTGCGGCCGGCTCCCGGACTCGATGAGCCGGGTGGCCGCGATCCCGTCGAGCCATTCGGAGACCAGCACATCGCCGCGCTGCTCCAGCACCTCGGGCACCCGAAATTCGGTACTGGCGGTATACGCCCGCGCGAACGCACGCTGGTTATCGGCCTCGGCCGCGTAATCCAGCTCCGCCCGCACACTTTCGCAGAGCGCCTCGGTCACCGATTTCACATCCGCGCCCGGCAGGAACACCGAGGCCAGTGTCGAGATCCGCCGCAACTGCACCAGGTCCGATTCCACAGCTGCCCGAGCGCCTGGATACATGACCTTCACCGCGACCGCGCGTCCGTCGTGCCAGACTCCGCGATGCACCTGGCCGATCGACGCGGCGGCCGCCCGCCGATCGTCGAATTCGCGGAACAGTTCCCGCCAATCCGGCCCCAGATGCTCGGCCAGCACCGCGTGCACAGTGGCGGGCAGCATCACCGGCGCCGAATCCTGTAACCGGGCCAGCGCGACCTGGTACGGGGCAGCGATATCGCGGGGCAGGGCCAGCTGATAGATCGCCAGCAGCTGGCCGAGTTTGGCCGCGCAGCCCTTCAGTTCACCCAGCACTTCGAACATGTGCTCGGCGGTCCGGGTCTGGATATCCCGGTTCACCTCCTGCGCCGAACGGCCGAGCACCCGGCGGCCCGCGCCCGCCGCCTGCCGGCCCGCGAAGGCGACCGGAAGCGCGACGAGCTTGGCGTTGCGCAGCGCCTGCCGCACCGGCGGCGCACCAGGATCACGTCGACTGCTCATACCTCATCCCCAGAAGCGATTCGCCAGTTCTCCTGTGCAGTTTGGCATATTTACGCATAGACTGTCTGGGACGTATCAGCTGCCGAGAAAGGTTGCATCCATGGGATCCCGCACGGTGGTCGCCGATGTCGCCGATGAACTGGCACGGCGGGTCGCCGCAGGGGAATATCAGCCGGGCGGGCTGATGCCCTCGGTCCGTCAGGTCGCCGAGGAATTCGAGATGAACAGGGCCACCGCCCAGCTCACTCTCGGCAGGCTGGAATCCTACGGATTCGTCGAGGCCCGGCGCGGTAAGGGTTTCACCATCCGCGAGGTTCGCGCGGCCGGCGGCCTGGACGTCTACCGGCACCTCTTCCGGTTCTCCATCCCGATGCCCGACGTGGCGATCGAGATGTTCCGCGATATCGTCGAGGTCGAGCGCGGCATCGTGATGGACGCACTGCTTTCCTACACCGGGCTCGCCCACGGCGCCGCGGCCGCGGCCGGAGTGGATCTCGCCGAATTGAAAGCCGAGATCGACACCTTGGAAACGCTGGCGCGACTGGACGTCCCCGACTACCGGCGCATACTCGCCATCGAGATCGGGGTGGTCCGCAAGCTGCTGGTAGCCCTCGAATCGAGTATGCAGCGCGCGATCCTGAACTCCATCGGCGAAATGGTGCTCGAAGTTCCCGAGGCCGTCGACGCCTACTTCGCCGGTGCCGCCGATCTGCACGTCCTGGTGTGGCGGGCGCTGATCGCGGTCTGGGAATCGGAATCCGGCCCCACCCCGGCGCAGCTGGCATTGTTCGAGGACCTCTTCGGGATGTACCACAACAAGGTCGTCGCCCGCTTCGAGGAACTCCTCGGCGCCGAGGGCGAAGCCGAAGAGGTCCACGCGGCCACCGCCTGAGCGAGGTCGGGCGACCACAGGAGAAGTCCGGCAGCGACCTCACGGTGCGCGCAAGTCCACATGCGCCTCCGGCCATTTTCTGCCCGCGCAACCCCATGAGTCGAGTGTTGCGAGACACCTCGAAGGGTTGAGGCCCGTCTCGCCCCTTGACCGAAGGTGCTCAACGGTCGGCCTTCCGTGGAAGGCCGACCGCACGTCGCATGAGCCGAAGGCTCAAGTCTCGAGGCCGCAACGGCGAGACCGAGGGGGTCTCAACCCCGCGACGCCGCAGGCGGCGCCAAAAACACAGAAGTATTTCTGGCGGCGTTCTGCTTTCGGCTTCCGGAAAGCCGACTCTTCGGTGCGATCAGATATCGCCGTTCAGTTTGTTCAACCGTTCGCAGGCCGTGACGTACTCCTCGACCAGCCGGTTCATGACATCGGCCGAGCGTTCCGTCTTGTTCATCATGCCGACCACCTGGCCGACCGGGTTGAAGTTCACATCCTTGGCGGCTTCCGGGTAGCGGTGGCCGCGTTTCACGCCATCGAGAGCCACCATCATCTGCAGCGGCATGGGCAGCGGATCGGGGGTGTCGGCGGACTCCCAGGCGTCGGTCCAGTCGTTGCGCAGCATGCGGGCCGGTTTACCGGTCCAGGCCCGGGAGCGGATGGTGTCGTGGCTGGTGGCGTCGATGTAGGTCTTCATCTGGGCCGGCGGCACATTGGCCTCTTCCACGGTCAGCCAGATGGACCCGGTCCACGCTCCCGCGGCGCCCATCGCCATCGCCGCGGCGACCTGGCGGCCGTCGCCGATTCCGCCGGCCGCGAGGACCGGCAGATCGCCCACGGCATCGATGACCTGCGGCCACAGCACCAGCGAGGAGACCTCACCGCAGTGGCCGCCGCCCTCGGTGCCCTGGCAGACCACGAAGTCCAGGCCCGCGTCCTTGTGGTTCAGCGCGTGTTTCACCGAACCGCACAGCGCGCCGATCAGCCGGCCGGATTCCTGGATCTGGGAGACGAATTCCGGCGGCGGGGTGCCGAGCGCGTTGGCGACCAGCTTCGCCTTCGGATGCCGCAGGATCACCTCGACCTGCGGCGCGGCGGTGGTGGCGGTCCAGCCGAGCAGCTGCGGGTGGACCTCTTCCTCGGGGAGCTTCGGCACGCCGTGGTCGGCGAGGATCTTCTCGGCGAAGTCGCGATGCCCCTGGGGGACGTGTTTGGCGAGCTCGGCCTCGAGCTGTTCGGGGGACAGGCCGTCGATGCCCTTGCCCTCGTACTTGGAGGGGATGACGAGGTCGACGCCGTAGGGATTGTCGCCGACGTGCTCGTCCAGCCAGGCCAGTTCGACCTCGAGCTGTTCGGCGGTGAAGCCGACCGCGCCGAGTACGCCGAGACCGCCGGCGTTGCTGACCGCGGCCGCCACATCGCGGCAGTGGGTGAAGGCGAAGATGGGGAACTCGATCCCCAGCCGGTCGCAGATATCGGTACGCATGGCGGTGCTGTCTCCCTATGCCTGGAACAAGTTACATAATTGCCGCGCGGCGGCTCATCCGGCCGCTGTCACCCGGGTGGCCCGAATACGGCGAACACCTCCGATAACGGCGGTCGGCGCAATGGGACGCGACGGGTGTCATACCTTGAATGTAACACGTTCTAGTTTCCTTGGAACCGGTTCAGTCGCGCGCCTTCTGTCCGGTTCCCCGCACCGGCGTCGCGTCCGCCGATACTTCGGCGGTGTGTATCCACGGGATTCGCGCCGGAACTTTCAGGAACACCCAGAACAGCAGCACCAGCAGGCTGGCCCGGCCCCAGACGCCGAACCGGACCACCGCCTCCATCAACTCGACCGAATGCCCGGTCCCCATCGTGTAGAAATAGCGGAAGACCCCCACGCCGATCGCTATATCGGCGACCAGATAGCTCCACACCACCGGCCACGGCACCGCCAGTAGCACCAGGAACGGGATCAACCACAGGGTGTACTGCGGCGAGTGCACCTTGTGGAACAGCAGGAACCCGCACAGCATCGCCCCGCTGACACCGAGCCACGGGTAGACACCGGATCGGGTGTAGCGCAGCCATCCGGCTCCCACCGCCACGGCGAAGGACGCGATGATCAGCGCCGGCGAGGCGATCGACACGGTTTCGGCGAACGCGGCACTGCTCAGCGGATCGGAACCGAACAGCGGCCGCAGACCCCAGTACCAGATCGAGTTGGTGGTGATATCGGCCTCGCGCTGTTGCTGGAACTCGATCGAGGCCCGCCAGCCGTCGAAACCGGCCAGCGCGAACGGCAGATTGACCGCCACCACCGTGCCGCACGCGGCGGCCGCGGTGCCCAGCGCGCCGGCCACGTCCGGCCGCGGACGTGCTCCCGGACCGGCGCGCTCCAGTTCCCCGCCGGTCAGCACGTACAGCAGCAGCGGGATCACGAAGATCGCCGGGTAGATCTTGAAGCAGAAGCCCAGGCCCAGCAGCGTCGCCGCCACCACCCCGCGCAGACGCAACGGGTAGCGGGTCGCCGCCATCACCGCGGCGGCCGCCACGGTCGTGCACACCACCGGTAGTTCCCAGTTGTGGAACGCGTACAGCACAAGCGGCGGTCCCGCGGCCCACAGCAGCGCGGCCCGCCCGGCCAGCCGAGCCAGCAGCCATGCGGTGACCAGGGCGAACGGTGCCAGTAGCAGCGCCGAGCGGAGCAGGAAGGCCGCGTCGTTGTGGGCTCCCAGCGCGCCGAGCCACATCAGCAGACCGCTCAGTACCGGATATTCCACGGCGCCGCCGGTGAGGGTGCCGTCGGCGGTGATCCCGCCGTGCACATAGGGAAAAATATGCTGATCGATATCGCGGCCCAGCCAGAGGAACTGGATATCGGAATAACAGACCCAGGCGTCCTTGACGTAATCGAAAGCGGCACTGCGACCGTCGGCGCGGAAGGGGGCGCCGGCGCAGCGCGCCTTGTTGAGGAATGCCACCACGAGGGTCGCGCCGCACAACAGCACAGCCGTGAGAACGGTGGTGTGGCGACCGACGTGATCGGCTCCGGGCACACGTACGGCCGGTCCGATCGACATACCGACACCCTAGTGGGCTCCGCCACGGGCCGCCGCGCGATCGTATCGGCGACGGCCGCCGGTCGGGCCCGCGTCCGGCCAGGTCGGAAGGGATAAGAGAATCAGCCGGAATCGACCGCGGGCCGAGCGGGAAATTCCATATCGGGCCTGCGGCGGTGAGGTCGTCACAATGCCGGAGATCGATTTCGTTTCGGACGGTCGGCTCGGGTACTCTTGCCCGGTTGCTGACGCGACGACCCTCCTGCCACGGACCGTCCGTGGCCGAACCCAGACCACAGGAGGTGATTGGTTCGTGCGTCATTACGAAGTGATGGTCATCCTCGATCCGAGCATGGACGAGCGCACCGTCGGACCGTCCCTGGAAAATATGCTCGGTGTTGTTCGCACCGAGGGCGGCAAAATCGACAAGGTCGATATCTGGGGCCGTAAGCGCCTCGCCTACGAGATTCGTAAACAGGCCGAAGGCATCTACGCGGTGATCGATCTGACCGCCGAGCCCGCCACGGTGAACGAACTCGACCGCCAGCTGGGCCTCAACGAGCAGGTGCTGCGCACCAAGGTTCTGCGCAACGACAAGTAGTTCCGGCGCCATCGCCGTTTCGTCGGAGTCTGTCTCTAGGCTCTAACGCAACAGGCGAGTGCACCCGGACTGCACACCGAGCAGGAGGAACCCCCATGGCAGCTGGCGATACGGTAATCACGGTCATCGGAAATCTGACGGCCGATCCCGAGCTTCGATTCACGCCCGCGGGCGCGGCGGTGGCCAATTTCACCGTGGCCTCCACCCCCCGTATTTTCGACCGTAATACCAACGAGTGGAAAGACGGCGAAGCGCTGTTCCTGCGCTGCAATATCTGGCGCGAGGCCGCGGAGAACGTCGCCGAAAGCCTGACCAGGGGATCCCGCGTCATCGTCAGCGGCCGGCTCAAGCAGCGCTCCTTCGAAACCCGTGAGGGCGAGAAGCGCACTGTCGTCGAGCTCGAGGTCGACGAGGTCGGCCCCTCGCTGCGATACGCCACGGCCAAGGTCAACAAGACCAGTCGCGGTGGTGGCGGCGGTGGATTCGGTTCCAACAGCGGTGGTGGTGGTAACTACAACGCCGGAAACGGTGGCGGTGGACGGTCCGAGCAGGGCGCTGCGGACGACCCGTGGGGTAGCGCGCCCGCGGCCGGCTCCTTCGGGGGCGGGCGGATGGACGATGAACCGCCGTTCTGAGACGGCCCGCATCGGCCCGCGACAGCGGGCCACCAAGAATACGGAGTGAACGAAAATGGCCAAGGCACCGGCGCGCGAAAAGGTGCTCAAGAAGAAGGCTTGCACTTTCTGCAAGGAGAGCAAGTCCGGAATCGTCGACATCGACTACAAAGATGTGCCGCTGCTGCGCAAGTACGTCAGTGAGCGTGGCAAGATCCGCGCTCGCCGGGTCACCGGCAACTGCGTACAGCATCAGCGCGATATCGCCATCGCGGTGAAGAACTCGCGTGAGATGGCGCTGCTGCCCTACGTCTCGACGGCTCGCTGAGAAAGGTCGGTCAAGCATATGAAGCTCATTCTGACTGCCGATGTGGACAACCTCGGCGCTCCCGGCGACACCGTCGAGGTCAAGGACGGCTACGGCCGTAACTACCTGCTGCCCCGTGGGCTGGCCATCGTCGCCAGCCGCGGTGCGCAGAAGCAGGTCGAGGGAATCCGCCGGGCCCAGGAGGCCCGTCGGGTGCGCGACCTCGGTCATGCCAACGAACTGAAGCAGGCCATCGAGGGCCTCGAAGGTGTCTCGCTGTCGGTCAAGACCGCCGGCACCGGCAAACTCTTCGGTTCGGTCACCCAGTCCGATGTCGCCGCCGCCATCAAGTCGGCCGGAGGCCCGGTGTTGGACAAGCGCAGCATCGAGCTGCCGAAGTCGCATATCAAGGCCACCGGCAAGCACCAGGTGACCGTCCATCTGCACCCGGACGTCGCCGCGAAGTTCGCGCTGGAGGTCGTGGCCGCCGGCTGAGCCGGTCCACGCATACCTACCCCGAACCGGGGATCACGTCCGTTCTTTCCAGAGCCGACGTGATCTCCGGTCGGTTACGGCGGTACTATGGCGACCTCGGGTTAGCCTGGTGTTTGCTCAAGTTTTTGTGATGGCGGCTGCCTGCATCTTTGCGGGCGGTGCCTCTTCGAGCGGGGGATGTCTTATCCACAAGATGTGAGTCCTGTGGATCATTCACAAAACCAACCGGACGTAATGTGACGCAGCTCATAGCTGTTCGCTCGTCCGTTAACTCAACACGCCCGGATGTTCAACATCGCCGACACGCCGACGCTTTGTTTATCCACATTGCGCGGTTGGTGAAAATCCGGATCTAGCTGGGTATTTTCCGGGGCTGACCTGCGTTTTCCCCAAGTTGTCCACAAGTTGTGCACAACTTGAGGTGAACTATCCCCAGGTTATCCACAGGTCTGTGCACAGGCGTGGTTGGCATGTGGATAGAACCTCGCCTAGGTTCATCGCAGCACCATGTGCGGCACCCCGCCACGATGCGGTGGTTCGGACCTATCTGGGTGATAGCTGGTACGTCTGACCACTGGTCACCGGCGCCCCGGCCTCTCGGCGAACTTGTCGGACCCGTGGGGTAGAACCGGTCGTCGAAGGGTGCGTCCGGTCAGAATGAGAGGACGGTCGAGTCGGATGGCAGTCGTCGATGACCGCGGGCACACGGACTTCCCGCCGGAGCCCCCCGGCGAGGATTTCGGGCGCCAGCCGCCACACGATATGGCGGCCGAACAGTCGGTACTCGGCGGCATGCTGCTCAGCAAGGACGCCATTGCGGACGTGGTCGAGGTTCTGCGTTCCGGTGATTTCTACCGGCCCGCCCATCAAGCCGTATACGACGCCATCCTCGATCTCTACGGACGTGGCGAACCCGCCGACCCGGTCACCGTCGCCGCCGGACTCGATCGCAGCGGTGAACTGAAGCGAATCGGCGGTGCCCCCTACCTGGTCACCCTGACCCAGACCGTTCCCACCGCGGCGAACGCCGGTTTCTACGCCGAGATCGTGGCCGAGAAGGCGATCCTGCGCCGACTGGTGGAAGCCGGCACCCGCATCGTGCAGTACGGCTACGCGGGCGCCGACGGGCAAGATGTCGCCGAGGTGGTCGACCGCGCCCAGGCGGAGGTCTACGAGGTCACCGAACGCCGGACTTCCGAGGATTTCCTCCCACTGGAAGAACTCCTCCAGCCCACCATGGACGAGATCGACTCCATCGCCTCCCGCGGCGGTATCTCCCTCGGCGTGCCGACCGGATTCTCCGAACTCGACGAACTCACCAACGGCCTGCACCCCGGTCAGATGATCATCGTCGCGGCGAGACCTGGGGTGGGCAAATCGACTTTGGGAATGGATTTCATGCGCAGTGCCTCGATTCGGCACGGGCTGGCGAGCGTTATCTTCTCGCTGGAGATGAGCCGGACCGAGATCGTGATGCGCCTGCTGTCGGCCGAGGCGAAGATCAAGCTCGGGGATATGCGGTCCGGGCGGATGAGCGACGACGACTGGACGAAGCTCGCCCGGCGGATGAGCGAGATCAGCGAAGCGCCGCTGTTCGTGGACGATTCGCCGAACCTCACCATGATGGAGATCCGCGCCAAGGCGCGGCGGCTGAAACAGCGTCACGATCTGAAATTGGTTGTGGTGGACTATCTCCAGCTGATGACCTCCGGTAAGAAGGTCGAATCACGTCAGCAGGAGGTATCGGATTTCTCGCGGAATCTGAAGCTGCTGGCCAAGGAACTGGAAGTTCCCGTTGTCGCCATCAGTCAGCTCAACCGTGGTCCGGAACAGCGCACCGACAAGCGTCCGCAAGTCTCTGACCTGCGCGAATCGGGTTCGCTGGAACAGGACGCGGACATGGTTATCCTGCTGCACCGGCCGGATGCGTTCGAACGCGACGACCCGCGCGGTGGTGAAGCGGACCTCATCGTCGGCAAGCACCGTAACGGGCCCACGGCGACGATCACCGTCGCCCACCAGCTACATCTGTCGCGCTTCGTCGATATGGCCCGCGGCTGAGCGCCGCTGTAGGGTCTCGAAACTCGTGACGGAATCTCAGAATGAGTGGCGGTGACGTGGCGGATCCGCCATGGCTCTGAGAACCGTACTCGTCCCTGCGACTACTGGACGATCACCTGTACGCGACGGGTCCGATGAGCATCGCACGATCGAGCACTTCCGGTATGAACCGCACCTGGGTGAGCTTCGCGGCCAAGGCGAAAGCTCTCGGCAAGGCAGCGAAGTAGTCGTCGTAGCCGTCATCCCCGTCATCCCAGTCATGCGCGTCGTCCCGTATGTCCAGCGTCATGCCGAGTTCCCGCATCAACCCATTGAGCCGGTCGGGCTCGGAGCCGTATCGAATGTGGGGGCACTCCAAGGGTTTGTAGCCCGTGACAAGCGTGCCGTCGATCGCGTACGCGAAGCTGTCTTCGGCGTAGGCGTGCCGAGTGATGGCCAGTACCTCACAATCACGCGACAATTCGGCCAGAACATCGGGGAGCGTGGCCATCCACCCGAACGGCTCGATGGCCACGCTCCACTCACCGGCCTGCACGACACCCACGTTGCCTCCCCCGGATCCTCCGTCGGTTCTGAAGGAGAACTCGCTGGCCTGCTTTATAAGCCCATCGAAGCTCGATTCCTGGCCGTGGTCCTCGCCGCGGCTGAAGCGGCACACCACCTCCGACGGGTCGAGCCCGCGGAAGAAGGCTACGGTGAAGATCTCGCCCAGCCAGCGGTCATCGCCGTTGTGATCGATGAGCCACTGGAATGGGGCCAACGGGTAGGAAGTCGCCATACCGTGCATGATGGTGGGGGTTACCGACAATCGGCGGCCTCGTTTCTTCCTTCGCCAGAGGTCAATTCGGGCCCCCGCGCTCATTACGGCTTTGCCTTGGCGTAGAGGCTGACGGCCCGTTCCCGTTCTGTCGAGGTCGGCCAACCAGCACATGCCATGAATTTTGAGACCCTACAGCCGCGGGGGAGGGTCGCAAACCTTTTCTCGAGCCGGCCGCCGCCCCGCACTGCTCGCGGGATCAGGCCAAGGTGAGGAACAGTTTTTCCAATTCGTCGACGGTCATCGGGTCGGTGTCGCCGTCGTCTTGTCGCTCGAGGCATTCGCGCAGGCCGGTGGCGACGATCTTGAAGCCGGCCCGGTCGAGGGCGCGTGACACCGCCGCCAGCTGGGTGACGACGTCCTTGCAGTCGCGTCCCGCCTCGATCATCGCGATCACGCCGGCAAGCTGGCCGTGGGCGCGGCGCAACCGGTTGAGTACTGGTGCGATGCTGTTCTCGTCGCCGATCATCGTGTTCTCCTTCTCGGTCACCTTCCGAATATACCCCCCGGGGTATCAGGCCTTTGGTTCGCCATCACTGATGGGAGAAGTTGATGGTCGGGAGCACTGTGCGGACCCATCGGGGCGACCACCAGGCGGCGTGGCCGGTCAGCCGCAGCAGCACCGGTAGCAGGACGAGCCGGACCACGATGGCGTCGAGCAGTACGGCGACACCGAGGATGATGCCCATCTCCTTCGGTGGCAGGGGTTGGGCCAGGGCGAAGGTGAAGAAGACCGCGACCATGACGGCGGCCGCCGCGAAGATCACTCGCCCGGAGTGGGCCAGCCCGTCGACATGGGCGGTTTTGGGATCCTTGGAGTGCTCGTAGTGCTCCTTCGCGGTGGCCAGGAGGAACACGGTGTAGTCCATGGCGATCGCGAAGATCATCGCGAAGAAGAACACCGGCCCCCATCCGTCGAGGAACCCTTGCGGGGTGAATCCGAGCAGGCCCGCACCGTGACCGTCCTGGAAGATCAGCTTCGCCACACCGAAGGCCGCCGCGGTGGACAGCAGACTGACCAGGGTGCCCAGTGCGGCGATCAGTGGGGCTCGCAAGGCGACCAGCAGGAGTACGAAGCCCAGCGCGAGAATGACTCCGACGATGATCGGCAGATAGTGGTCCAGGGCACCCTGTAGATCGAGATTCTCCGCGGGCGCGCCACCGACCAGCGCCTGCTCCGGAAGACGATCGCGCAGTCCGTCGAGGATCGTGCCCATCTGCCCGTCGGAGGGGTCGACCGTGGGCAATGCCTGCATCATCACCAGACCGGAACCGTCACCGGCGGGCCGGTCGGGTGTGACCATCGCGATACCGTCGCCGGCGGCGGCGATACGCGCGGTCTCGGCGGCGTCGCCGGCCGGGGCGATGATCTGCAACGCTCCGGGCGCGCCGGGGCCCAGCTGTCGCTGCACCAGTTCGTAGCCCTGCCGCACCGGCGCGTCGGCGGGCACGACCTGGATCGAGGGCATCGCGACCTTCAGTCCCAGCACCGGAAGCGCCAGCCCGATCAGGACTGTGAGTGCGCCGATCGCGAACGGCCACGGGTGCGCGTGCAGTAGTTCGCCCCACCGCGCGAACCGCGGCGAGCGATGCTCCTGCCGTTTGGCATACGGCAGTGCCGCGGCGTTGATCCTGCCCCCGAGCGAACCGAGAGCTGCGGGCAGCAGGGTGAGCGTGGCCGCGAGGACGAAGACCACCGCCAGCATGATGCCCACCGCCATGGTGCGTACCGCGGGCGCCGGAACGAGTAGGACAGCCGACAGACTCACCAGCACGGTCAGCCCGGACAGTAGGACAGCCTTGCCGGCGGTGTCCATGGTCTCGGCCACGGCGGCACGAACACTGCCGGCTCTGATCAGCGCGTCGCGGAAACGGGCGACGATGAACAGGGCGTAGTCGATACCCAGGGCGAGGGCGAACATCATCGCGAAATTCATCGCCCACACCGAGATGGGTGTGATCTGGTTCAACAGCACCAGCCCACCCGCGGATGCCACCAGGCCGGCGACGGTCAGCAGCAGCGGCAGGCCCGCCGCGACCAGGGACCCGAATGCCAACACCATGATCCCCAGCGTCACCGGCCAGGAGAACAATTCGGCCTTGATCATCGCGTCGTGGTTGGCCTGGTTGAAATCGCTCCACAGCGCGGATGCCCCGGTCGGATAGACCTCGACCCCCTCGCCCGACAGTGCCGTCAGTGCCTGCTCGCGCTCGTCGACCGCGCGGACCATATCGTCGGTGGAGGCGTTCGCGCCCGCTATGAGGATGCCCGTGTGTCCGTCCGGACTGATCGTCATCCCGGGCTGTGGGGGCACCACTTTGCCGAAGCGGCTGTCACCGGCGAATTCGGCGGTCACCCCGTCGAGTACGCGCTGTACCGCCGGACTGTCGACGGTCTCGGTGTCGGAATGCACCACCACCTGCACGGCCGCTGAGGAGTTTCCGCCGAAGTGCCGCTGGGCCAACTCTCGCACCTGCACCGACTCCGACCCGTTGGCCTGCCATCCGGCGCCGGCAAGGGAGGTGAACACACTCGGCGCCGCCGAGCCCAGCGCGACCAGCACGATCAACCACACGCCGAACACCCAGCGCGTGTGCCCGGCCATGGTCGCACCCAGGCGCGACAGCGGCCCACCCGCTGTTCGGCCGCGGGCTCTCCGGTCGGTCATCGTCTCTGTCACTGCTTGCCTCCGCCTTCACGGGCCGTTCGCTGAGTCGGCACAAGGTTTATACCCCCGGGGGTATCTTCCTCGATTGACAATACCCCCTGGGGTATATACGTCAAGATGTCGATGCGCTGGCCGGTGGGCGTCGGCTCTATCGGTGGCCGGGCGCATCTCGCCACCGCTGGAGCCCCTCGTGCGCTGCTGTTCACGTACGGCATTCACCTTCGGATCGGCCGCGTACGCGAAGCCGGTCGGGGTGAGGTGTGGCGGGTCCGCTAGGTTCAGCGTCGCGTTGTCCGCGCCGGTTCGCCTTCCTGATGATCGACGCCGGCGGGCAGGTGCTGGGTGGCTGTCCTGTCCGGCTGGGTGGCTTCCAGGCCGGAAGGGCGGGCTTGGGTGGTGGTGGGGTGTATGTCCTGCTCGCCGTCAGCCTGTACCTGCGGGTGTGATCGGTCGAGTCGGTGTAGTGCGAAGGCCGACAGTGCGCCGATGAGGCCGAGTCCGGCCCATACCGCCCAGTCCGCGCCGGCGGCTCGGGTGGCGCCGACGACGGCGCCGGTGGCGAGGTTGCCGGCCAGGATGCCGATGCCGACGATCGTGTTGTAGAAGCCGTAGTGGGTGGCGACCAGTTTCCCGCCGGCGAATGAGACGACGGTGTCCATTTCGAAGGGGAACACCGCGGCGGTGCCGACCGCGAGCACTGCCGTGGACAGCAGTAGCGCGGCAACGGCGGCCGCGACGCCGAATCGCCCGGGTCCGGGCACTGCGAGTAGCGGCAGGAACGCTGCGGCGAGGAGCGTCATTCCCACAGCGAGACTGCGTCCGGTTCCCCAGCGTGCTCGCAACCATTCGGTGATCCGCAGCTGTCCGGCTACGGTGACGACTCCGGAGACCACGAACAGCGCCGAGACCAGCACCTGGGAGTGGATACCTGCCAGGTACTCGGCCTGTAGCGGCAGGGCCAGATACACCTGGAACGACAGCACATATGAGCCGATCATCGTCAGCGAGAACCATAGGAAGCGGCGGTTGGCCGCGACCACGCGCCAATCCTGTAGCACCGAAGTCTGTTCCGCGGCGTTGCGGTCGCGGCGGGCCGGGAGGGCGAACAGTTGTGCCACGGTCAGGCCCGCGAACACCACCGCTGCGGCCGCGGCGGTGACGCGGAAGTCGAGGAACATCAGTGTCAGGCCCACCAGCGGCCCGGCCAGTATGCCGGCCTGGTAGAAGATGTTGAACACCGCGAACGCTTCGACGCGACGTTCGCCGGTATCGGCCGCCAGATAGGCGCGCACGGCCGGGTTGAACAATGCGCTGGCGAACCCGGTTGCGACGGAGGCGACCAGCAGCCACGGCAGGGAAGTCGCGAACACCAGCAACGCGAAGCCACCGGTACGCAGCAGACAGCCCGCGACGATCAACGGTTTGTAGCCGAGCCGGTCGGCCAGCGTGCCGCCGATGAGGAACATGCCCTGCTGAGAGAAATTACGGACACCGAGTACCAGCCCGACCGCCCACGCGGCCAGCCCCAGCGGCCCGGCGAGATAGCCGGCCAGGTATGGCATCAGCATGTAGAAGCCGAGGTTGATGCCGAACTGGTTGATCATCAGCAGCCGCGCGGCCGGATCGAAGCTGCGGAAGCTCCTCGGTACGGTCACGATGCGCCCTCTCCTGCCCGGTTCATGGCGTGCGGGTCGATGACGGTGGTGCAGCGCGTCCACGAGTCCACCACCCGCTGGCCCGGGTGCGCGATCACCTCGGGTTCGATCGGCGGGGCGGCATCGAGCAGTCCGTGCTCGCGGCAATAGTCGTCGTTGTAGACGGTGTCGAAATAGCGTTCTGGACCATCCGGGAACACTGCCGCGATCCGGGTGCCGGCAGGGAGGGTGCGCGCGGCCCACCCGGCGACCAGCGCGACGGCCCCCACGCTCCAGCCGCCGGTCGCGTAATGGGTACCGGCCAGTGCGCGGCAGGCCCAGACCGCTTCTGCCGGTGCCACCCAGTGCACTTCGTGGAAGGCGGGGTAGTCGACGTTGCGGGGGAAGATGCTGGAGCCGAGGCCGCGCATGACGCGCGGGCCGGCGGGCTGGCCGAAGATCGTGGAGGCGACCGTGTCCACGCCGATCAGCTTCAGGTCGGGATTGAATCGGCGCAGTACTCGCGCCACGCCGGCCGAGTGACCGCCGGTGCCGACCGCGCACACCAGCACATCGACTTCGCCCAGCTGTTGCGTCAACTCCAGGCCCAGGAATTCGTAGCTGTCGACATTATCGGGGTTGTTGTACTGGTCGGGGCACCACGCGCCGGGCTCGGCGGCCAGGAGTTCGGTGACACGGTCGCGGCGGGCCTGCTGCCAGCCCCCGGTGGGGTGCGGCTCGGCCACCACCTCGACGCGTGCGCCGTAGGAGGCGAGCATGCGCTCCACGATCGGTTCCAGCCCCGGATCGGTGACCACGGTGACCGGATGATGGAACACCGCGCCCGCCAGCGCCAACCCCAGGCCCAGCGTGCCGCTGGTGGATTCGATGATGCGGGCCCCCGGTGCCAGATCACCGCGCTGTTTCGCGCGCCGGACCATGTGCAGGGCGGGTCGATCCTTGATCCCGCCGGGGTTGAACCCCTCCAATTTCGCCCAGAATCCGCGGCCGGTGGGCGCCAGCGGCGCACCCACCCACAGAACCGGGGTATTGCCGACCAGCGAACTCGACTCCCGCACCGGAGCAGGCGGGGTGAGCACAGCCGCAGACGCAGCGGACTTGCCGGACACGACGTTGTTCATGATCGTCGCTTTCTGTATCCGAACCGCCACCCAGGGCGGTTGAGACGGTGAGCAGGCAGCGAACACCGGCCGACGGCACACGACGGCCTGGCGCTGACCTGTCAGCGTCGGGAGATACAGAAATTCGTGAGAATGGCTTGCCCGGTCAACGCGGGTACACCGGTACCCGGCGGCCCGCGGATCCCCTGGGCGCCGCCGGCGAACATCACCGTCACCGTAGCCGCGGCGACCACACCGATCAGCACCATCCACAGCAACGGCGCCACGGTCGCGCCACCAGAGGGCATCAGCGCCTTCTCGACACAGAAAATCATGTGCTGATCACCGTCGTGACCGACGGGACCACTCATGGTCTGCAGATGCTCGGCCTGCGCGCTACCGACCGACAGCGCGGCCACCGTGTCAGAGCTGTGGGCGTGCGCGTGCTCGTCGACCCGGTCCACGGTGCAGTGCATGATCGGGACGACCAGCAGCACCGCCATCAGCAGCAGTGCCACCGAGGTGCGTCGTAGACGGGAGGATGCGTTCATCCCAGGTGGCGCACCGGCGTCGCCGCGTCGGACACCGTCTGCGCGTCCGCGCGCTACAGCGGCATGTGCGAACATCCCGCTCACCTGCACCACCTCCTTGTCTTCATTGTTCTCGCCGCGGCGCCGGAACGGCGACGCGACACCGCTACGGTCGCGACACAACGTAGTTGTCATCGCGGTTCTCCCTCACGATCCTGTGACCGGTCCGCCGGTGGCGCCGACCACGGAAGACACGAACGGGCGCAGGGCGCCTTATCGGCGCGCCGATAAGGCGGGGAGGACCGGGCGGTGCGCCGAGGACCGGGCCCTGGGGTTACGACTGTGTCCAGGGTCCGGTACTTCAGGTGACGACTCGATAGCCGGCGGCCTCCACAGCATTACTGATGGCATCGGGGTCGACGGTGTCACCGGATTCGACGGTGACACGGCCGGTGGCCGGATCGGCCTCGACGCCGGTGACACCGTCGAGGGCGCCGACTTCGGCGCGGACCTTGGAAGCGCAACCGCCGCAGGTCATTCCCGCGACGGTGATGATCGAGGTGCTCATATCAGTTCCTGTCGATCGAGTAAGGGCCCGCGGGTCCATCCGGATTCGTGGTCACCGGCCGCGGGAGGAGCACTTCCATCTATACCGTACCCCCCTTGGGTACACAAGCGGTGTGGCATTTTTCTTGCTGGACAGGGGATTGCACCGGCGGGCGCAGTTCTGGGTGCGCCGAATCCAGCGGCTTGACTTCATACCCCTGGGGGGTATTATCGGTTCAGTTCGACGGCGGGAAACCGTTACAACAGCAAGGAGAAACAGATGAGCACCGCAACCACCACCACCACCACCGTCACGGTTACCGGCATGACCTGCGGGCACTGCGTCTCCTCGGTACGCGAGGAAGTCGGCAGGATCGACGGTGTCACCTCGGTCGATGTCGAACTCGCCAGCGGACTGGTCACGATCGCCAGCACAGCTCCTGTCGAGCGCGAGGCGATCGCGGCAGCTGTCGACGAAGCCGGCTATCAGCTGGCCGACTGATCCCGATGAGTACCTCCAGCAAGTTCGCCGGGTTCGCACTCGGCCTCGCGGCGGTTTCGGGACGGCCGTCGTCCTCGGCGCGGCATTCGGCCCGACCCTCGACCCGCACGACGCCCGCCCCGCTGAACGCGCCACCCCCGACGGGCCCCTCACCGGCCGGCTACCCGGTGAACAGACCGGCCACGGTCACTGACCACCGAGTTCGAGCATCACAGAACGGAGCACCCCATGACCACCGTGACACAATCATCGCCTCCCGGGCGGGTCGAACTGGTGATCGGTGGCATGACCTGCGCATCCTGCGCCAACCGCATCGAAAAGAAACTCAACAAACTCGACGGCGTCACCGCCACGGTGAACTACGCGACCGAGAAGGCGCGCGTGGACTACACCGGCGATATCGCGCCCCAGGACCTGATCAGTGTCGTCGAGCAGGCCGGCTACACCGCCGCCCTACCGCAACCCCCGGCCGCCGAGACCGTGGAGGTCACCGAAGCGGACCCGACCGCATCGCTGCGGAGCAGACTGCTGATCTCGCTGGCACTGACCGTGCCGGTGATCGCCATGGCGATGATCCCGGCCTTGCAGTTGGCCAACTGGCAGTGGCTGTCGCTCACCTTGGCCGCGCCGGTGGTGGTGTGGGGTGCGTTGCCCTTCCACCGGGCGGCCTGGACCAACCTGCGCCACGGCACCGCCACCATGGACACCCTGGTATCCATCGGCACACTGGCCGCGTTCGGGTGGTCGGTATATGCCCTGTTCTGGGGCACGGCGGGCACCCCGGGAATGACCCACCCGTTCGAATTCACCATCGCCAGAATGGACGGCACCGGCAGCATCTACCTCGAAGCCGCGGCCGGAGTCACCACCTTCATCCTCGCCGGCCGCTACTTCGAAGCCCGCTCCAAGCGCCGGGCCGGCGCGGCGCTGCGCGCCCTGCTCGAACTCGGCGCCAAGGAAGTCTCGGTGCTGCGCGGCGGCAGCGAGGAGCGCATCCCGGTCGACGCGCTGACCGTCGGCGACCGATTCGTGGTGCGCCCCGGGGAGAAGGTCGCCACCGACGGCGTAGTGGTCGAGGGGTCCTCGGCCGTGGACGCCTCCATGCTGACCGGGGAATCCGTGCCGGTCGAGGTCGGCGTCGACGACACGGTCGTCGGTGCCACCGTCAACGTCGGTGGCCGGATCGTGGTGCGTGCCGCCAAAATCGGTGCGGATACCCAACTCGCGCAGATGGCGAAGCTGGTAGAAGACGCCCAAACCGGAAAAGCGCAGGCGCAGCGGCTGGCCGACAAGATCTCCGGGATCTTCGTACCGATCGTCATCGCCCTCGCAGTGGCCACGCTCGGATTCTGGCTCGGCACCGGCGGTTCGGTCGCGGCGGCGTTCACCGCGGCGGTGGCGGTACTGATCATCGCCTGCCCGTGCGCCCTGGGGCTGGCGACCCCGACCGCGCTGATGGTCGGCACCGGCCGTGGCGCCCAGCTCGGAGTCCTGATCAAGGGACCGGAGGTGCTGGAATCGACCCGGCGCATCGATACCGTGGTGCTGGACAAGACCGGCACTGTCACCACCGGCAAGATGACCCTGCTCGATGTCGTCGTCGCCGACGGCGAATCCGCCGACCGGGTTCTGGAGCTGGCCGGCGCGCTGGAGGACTCCTCGGAGCACCCGATCGCCGCGGCCATCGCCAAAGGCGCACGCGACCGAGGAGGTGAGCTGCCACCGGTCGAAGACTTCGCCAACGTGGCCGGGCTCGGCGTGCAGGGTGTCGTCGACGGGCATGCGGTGGTCGTCGGCCGGACCCGGCTGCTGCGGGACTGGTCACTGCACCTGGACACCGAGCTCGAGCAGGCGATGCGGGCGGCGGAGGCCGAAGGCAGGACCGCGGTCGCGGTCGGCTGGGACGGCGCAGCACGCGGTGTGCTGGTCGTGGCCGACGCGGTGAAACCCACCTCCGCCGAAGCGGTCTCGCAACTACGGGCGCTCGGCTTGACCCCGATCATGCTGACCGGCGACAACCAAGCCGCCGCCCGCTCGATCGCCGCCCAGGTCGGAATCGACGAAGTGATCGCCGAGGTCATGCCGCAGGACAAAGTGGCCGTCGTGACCAGGCTGCAGAACGAAGGCAAGATCGTGGCGATGGTCGGCGACGGCGTCAACGACGCCGCCGCACTGGCCCAAGCCGACCTCGGCCTGGCCATGGGCACCGGCACCGATGTCGCCATCGAGGCCGCCGACCTGACCCTGGTCCGCGGCGACCTGCGCGCCGCCGCCGACGCCATCCGCCTCGCCCGCCGCACCCTCGGAACCATCAAGGGCAACCTGTTCTGGGCATTCGCCTACAACGTGGCCGCCATCCCGCTGGCCATGGCCGGCCTGCTCAACCCGATGCTCGCCGGCGCGGCCATGGCGTTCTCCTCGGTGTTCGTGGTCAGCAACAGTCTGCGACTGCGTCGATTCCGCTCCACCGCGCAGTAGCAACCCACCCGACGGTCCCGTTCGGCTACCCCGAGCCACACGCTCGGGGTAGCCGGGCAATGTGACCGCCGGCCCTGGATGAAGGACTCGAACGCCCAGTGGCAGCACCGGGATCCGCGGCAACTCCGGGTGCCGGACGGACCTACCGGAAAAGAACGCCGAACCGGAGATGTGCTCCGGAGGCGAGCTATGTTGGCCCTGTCCGGTCCCCGTCGAATGAGGTGAATGTGTTGTGAAAACGCCGATAGCAGGACGCCTGTGGGATGTGATAGGCACCCAGCTCGGACGACCGGACGGCATGATCGGACGGCTCGTCGGCCGCATACTCAACCGCGGCAACCGCGCCACCGTGGCGGCGGCCGTCGCCGCCGCAGACCCGGCCCACGGCGCCACGGTCGTCGATATCGGCTTCGGAGGCGGAGTCGGTCTCGGCCTGCTGTTGGACCGAGTCGGCGCCACCGGCACCGTGCACGGCGTGGAGGTCTCACCCACCATGATCGACCAGGCACGCCGCCACTACCGCAACGAGATCGCCAACAACCGGCTGCAACTGCACAACGCCGCCATGCACGACCTGCCCCTCACCTCGGCAACGGTGGACGCAGTGATCAGCACCAACACCGTGTACTTCATCGAGGACCTCACCACAGCATTCACCGAAGTGGCCCGTGTCCTGCGTCCCTCGGGGCGCCTGGTACTGGGTGTCGGCGACCCGACGGCGATGGCGCGGATGCCCTTCACCGAAAACCGCTTCCGGCTCCGCCCGATCGCGGAAGTCACCGGCCACCTCGCCGCGGCGGGCTTGACCGTCGTCGGCGAGGAACGACTCACCGACGAAGGTGCAGTCGAATTTCATGTACTGACCTGCAAAAAGAAGGAGTCGTATCCGCCCTCTGCCGCACCCGGGGCCTAGGCGACGGGCGCTGTCACGACGTGCGCGAAAGGCTGCACCACTGCGCAGTCTCGCCCGATGGCTACCAGGAAGAGCAGCAATGAACACCATGGGATCAGCGGCTATTGATCGCTCGAGCGACGCCTCGGAAAGCCCATTGCCGAATGCTCCTGCGCACCCTGCCTCGCATCGGCATCGCCGGAAGTGCCGTCGCGGACCCGAAACGCGGGAACAAGGTCGTGGCGTTGGTTCGCTCGATGGCACGGCGGTCGGCGTCGGAGAGGGGGTACTCGTCGAGTCCGCCATTGAAATACAGCACCGCGGGGTCGGGGGCGAAGGGCCGGTCACTGCCGTAGAGCAATCCTCATGTCTCGGTCACGAGCGCGTTGGCTTCCGGGCAGTCGGTGGCGAGCCGGCTCGCCCGGCGACCGCGGGCCCGGTTCAGTCGTCGGTCTTGATTTTCTTCATGATCAGGTGGGAATCCACCCGGGCGACTGCTCGCAGACCCATGAGCTTGCCGGTCAAAAAGGTTTCGAAGATCTCGCGGTCGGCTACCGCGACACGGACGAAGTAATCGGGGCGGCCGAAGAGACGGTGGAATTCGACGACCTCGTCGTAGGAGGCGATGGCCTTCTCGAATTCCTCGACGGTTTGCAGGTCGTTGATGCTGATCTCGACCGCGACGACGACTTCGAACCCGCGGCCGGTCGCGGCCGGATCGATCCGGGCCCGGTAGCCGCTGATGATCCCGGCATCCTCCAGCCGCTTCACCCGGCGCAGGCAGGGTGGCGGGGTCAGGCCCACGCGTTTGGCCAGTTCGACATTGGTCAGGCGACCGTCGCGGCGTAGATGGAACAAAATATCTCGATCAACAGAATCCAGCTGCATTCATGTCTCCCAATCGTTGATCGGAGGTATCTTCGGAAACCATATTACGTGGTTAAACACATAAAATGTCCCGGTGAAGAGTTCGACGCAGACCGCAGTTTCCGATATTCCGGGTCTGCCGGGCCGCGAAGCTACGCCGTCGGATCTCCGGGCAGCGCTGGCCGACTCCGGTTCGGTGGGCCTGGCCCTGTTCCCGCTCGGCCTGGCTCTCGGGGTGTTGGTGGTGCATTCCCAGCTGGCCTGGTGGTGGGCACCGGTATTCGCCGGAGTGGTCTATGCCGGTTCGCTGGAATTCCTGCTCATCGGGCTGGTCACCGCTGCTACGCCCTTGGCACAGGTGGCGCTGACCGCGTTCCTGGTCAACTTCCGCCACGTTTTCTATGCGCTGTCCTTTCCGCTGCACCGGGTCCGCGGCCGGTGGGCCAAGGGGTACGCGACCTTCGCGCTGACCGACGAGGCCTACGCGCTGACCACCGGCGCGTCGGCGCGGGAGTGGAGCGGCCGCCGCATTCTCTGGCTGCAGGTGCTGTGTCAGGGCTACTGGGTCGCGGGCGCCACCATGGGCGCTGCCGGCGCGGCGCTGCTGCCGGTGCAGCTCGACGGCCTCGACTTCGCCCTGACCGCGCTGTTCGTCGTACTCGCGGTCGACGCCCACCGCGCCGAGCGCGATATCCCGGCCCCGGTCATCGCGCTGGTCTGTGCACTGGTCGCCCGGATCCTGCTACCGGGGCAGATGCTGCCCGTCGCGCTGGGGCTTTTCACCGCCGCCCTGCTGATCCGTCGATCCTTCACCAGTAGAGAGCTGACTCGTGCCTGATATCGGATACCTGATCGCTGCCGTCACGGTGTGCACCGTGATCACCTGGTCGCTGCGCGCCCTACCCTTCGCAGTGCTGGCCCCACTGCGGACCAGTACCACCGTCGAGTACCTGAGCCGGCACATGCCGGTCGGTGTCATGGTGATCCTCGCCGGGTACACCCTGCGCGACATCACCACCGCCCAACTCGCCGTCACCGGGCCGGCCCTCGTCGCCACTCTTGCCCTCCACCTCTGGCGCCGCAATGCCGTGCTCAGCGTCCTGACCGGCACTGCCCTGCATGTGGCACTGACGACTCTGCTCGCCCACACCTGAGATCGTCCGGCGCGGGCACGCCCAGGCGCCGGCAGCTGCACGAGCTGCCGAAAGTATTCGCTCCAGGAACAATCGCTGCTCTTCGGTGAGCACGGTGAGACGGTGGCCGGCCGAACGACTCGCCGTACCTTTGGGTCTTTCGATCCCACACCGCCGAATTTCGCTGCGCGGCAGAGATTGCCGCTCGAGTCGATCGGCTGCTTCCAACTGGATCACACTCTTCGAGCACGCGTCGATCGCGCGCGTACAGAGGCCGATCACAGCACGGAGTCCTGCATGACCGAGTCACTCATCCAGCTGCCCACCGCTGGAGAACCAGTTGTCGACACTTTCGACCGGATGATCCGGACCGGGCCCATCGTGCCCTACGAACTGCCCGGTGGAGTCCGGGCCTGGATGGCGGTCAGCCACCAGGCGGTCGGTGAGATCCTCGCCGGTGACGGCACTCTGTTCAGTCACAGCGCGAAGAACTGTCCCGCGATGCACGACGGCACTGTTCCGGCCGACTGGCCGTTACGGGTCCTGACCGACGCCGATCACCTGCTCAACAAGGACGGCGCCGATCATATGCGGATGCGCCGGGCCATCGCGCGTGCCTTCACTCCCGCCCGGGTCGCCCAACTCGAACCGCGTATCCAGCAGCTGGCCGACGACCTGATCGACAAATTCGCCGACCGGCCGGAAGTCGATCTCGTCGAGCACTTCACCATGCCGCTGCCCGTCGCGGTGATCTGCGAGCTGTTCGGCGTACCGGTTGGCGACCGAGGAAAGTTCCGGGACTGGACGTCTACCCTGATTTCGCACGCCAGCACCGGTGAGCAGACCCGGACCGCCATGCAGGAAATGGTCGGCTATCTGACCGGGTTGGTCGCGGACAAGCACAACGACCCGGGGGACGACCTCACCTCGGATCTGGTGCAGGCCCAGCCCGACCACGGAATCGCCGATGCCGAACTGGTCGAAATGCTGTGGATCATCATCGTGGCCGGACACGAGACCACGATGCACCTGCTCGGAAACGCGGTCGTGGCCCTCTACACCTTTCCCGATCAGCTCGCGGCGGCCATGGACGGGGGTCGCTGGGCCGACGTCGTGGAGGAGACATTGCGCTACCGGAACGCGGCCTGCGCCATGTTCAACCGGTATGCCCTGCGGGATGTTCGGATCGCCGGTGTGGACATCCCCCGGGGGGCGATCGTCGGCTGGTACGCGGGAGTCGGACGCGACCCGCGGAAATACTCGAATGCCGATGTCTTCGATATCGATCGCGACGATATCGATCAGCTGGGCTTCGGCCGCGGTCCGCACTTCTGCCTCGGCGCACACCTGGCCCGGCTGGAGTCCCGGATCGCGCTGGCCACCCTGTTCGGTCGGTTCCCGCGGATGCGCCTCGCCTGTGATCCGGCGGAGGTCCGCTACGCGCCGCAGTTCATGACCAATGGTCCGCTCCGCGTGCCGGTGCAGCTCGGATCCCGCGACTGAGCGAGCGTCGAGCCGGCAGCGGGAAGCTGTCAGAATTCTGTCGGACCGTCCCCGAGCGGATAGGCGGAGATGAGTATCAGACCGGCAGAGCCACCGCTATGCGGTATTCCCAGCTGACCGTCGCGAGCGCGGCGGAATGGACCGAGGTGACCGACCATTTCCTGAAGGCGGACCACCTCTACCGTGATCCGGCCGACTGGTGGGCTCGGATCACGGTTCAAGAATCCCCGAGTTACACCTTGCTGCGCTCCCAGCAGCGCGGTGACCACCTGATGCACCGCAACCGTTCGCATATCCGGCACGGTCCGAGCGACTACTGCTGGATGGTGTTGCCGAGACGCGGCGAATGGCTCATCCAGCAGCAGGACCGGCTCACCAGGGTGGCGGCCCATCGCGGATTCGTTCTCGAACTGGACCGAGTCTGCCGGGTGCTGTTGCCCGGTTCGACGGCCTACGCGCTGCTCCTGCCCCGTGCGCGGCTGGAGCGCCGGCTGCCCGCCCCCGAAGTGCGGACGTCGCTGGATATGTCGACGGGTCTCGGCCGCGTCGTGCAGAGCATGCTCGGCGCCACCCTTGCCGCACAGTCGGAACTGTCGACACCGGAGTTCGACGCCGTCTGTGACCGGGTCACCGAACTGCTGTGCCTGATGCTCGCCGGTGACCTGGGGCCACAGCAGGCCCACCTGACCGAGACCGTGGATGCCATCAGGGCATTCGTCCGAGAGAACATCGGGTCCGGCGATGTACGGTTGCCCGCTGTCGCACGTGCGTTGGGCTGGTCACCGCGTCAGTTGGGTTCGGTACTGCACCGGACCGGTATCACCTACCGGGAGTTGCGGCGCAGCGAAGCGTTGCGTATCGCACGCGATCTGCTGGCGCATCCGGGAGAACAGTCCATCGCGGAGATCGCCGCGCGGTGCGGGTTCACCAACACCGGGTTCTCGACGGCTTTCAAATCCGAATACGGGGAGACGCCGAGAGATTTCCGGCAGCGCCGCCGCGCCGGTGGGTTCGCCGTGGCGCAACGGACCCTGGAGGATGGATCCGAGGACGACCGGCCGAGGTAATGACCCGGTCGCGACCGGGTACCGGTGGTGTCGAACCGGCCGATCGCAGCACCGGGTAACGGCACCGGTGCCGAGTGGGAGCTACAGCAGGTTCCGGAGAACGTGGCCATGGAGGACCGAGCGTCCGGTCGACGCCTGCTACAGATCCCGGATGACGCGGCAGGGGTTGCCGGCGGCGAAGACGCGGGGCGGGATATCGCGGGTTACCACGCTGCCCGCGCCGATCACCGAGTTCTCGCCGATGGTGACTCCAGGACAGACGATGACGCCGCCGCCCAGCCAGGTGTTGTCGCCGATGGTGATGGGTGCGGCGGATTCCCAGCCGGCCCGCCGGAGTTCGTGGTCCGCCATGGGGTGCAGCGGGGTGAGGATCTGGGCGCGGGGGCCGATCGCTACATCGTTTCCGATGGTGACCGGGGCGCAGTCGAGGATCACGGTGTCGTAGTTGAGGAAGGTGTTGCTGCCGATTCTGGTCAGGTAACCGTAGTCGCAACGGAAGGGCGGCATGATCACCGTGCCGGCACCACACTCGCCCAGCAGCTTGCCGAGGATTTCCTGCCGTTCGGTCTCGGCTTCGGGGGCGGTGTCGTTGTAGCGGGCGGTCAGTGCGTGACAGGCGCGGCGTTCCGCGACGAGTTCCGGGTCGTTGCCGCGATAGAGATCGCCGCGCAGCATACGTTCCTTATCGGTCGCCATGGACTCGATACTGCCGGATCGGCGTGGCGCGTGTGGCGAACGTGCGGTCGTGTGCCGACCGGTCGGCGGTGGCCGTGCGAGGGAAGGGCTGTGCGATGGACGGGCCGGGCGGCTGCGCGGGCCGGATCTCGGCGAAGCACCCGCGCGCGGTGCTGTGTTGTCCGCGGCGCCGCACGGTCACGCGTGGCGTACCGGAGCGGCGCAGTGGCGGACGATCCGATGTCGGGGTAGGTGTTTTCCCAGCTCACGGACGTAAGCTTGGGGTGTAGCGTCCGCTCGTCGAGGAGGACGGCAATGGTCGAGAGTCCGCGAGCGATCGCCGGCACCGAGCCGGCACTGCCCGCGGGTGCGGACGCGGAGCGGTTCGCCGGGTACGGAGTGATGGGTCAGCCGTTCGCCAGTGGCCATTACCTGGCGTTCCGGCATTTCGCGGCCAGCTCGGTGGGGCCCGGATACGAATCGGTCTGGCACCGGAACCCGGACCGGGAATGGGTCATCTACAGCAATGTCGCGCCGGAGAGCAGTTGTGTGCGGTATTACGGTGCCGCGCTCGTGGACGCGCGGGTCGCGGATATCTCGGTGACCTGGACGGGGCCCTTCGCGCTGACGGTGACGGTGCCCGGCACGCTGGTCTGGGATATCGAGTTGGGGCGGTCGCCGGCGACGACGGCGATGACGGCGCTGGGCGGCGTGCTGCCCGCGGCGCTGTGGCGGAACCCCACGGTGCTGTCGGTCATGTCGCGGGTGGCGGGTCCGGCGCTCGGTGTGGGGCGGGTGCGGCTGCGCGGCACCACCCCGAACGGGCAATGGTTCCGGTTGAATCCGCGGATGCTGTGGACGGTCGAGCGCACGGTGGCCCGGATCGACGGCGTCGATATCGGCCCGGCCGGGCCGTTGGCCGAGCAGACGGCGCTCGGTGACTTCCGGTTACCGCAACGCGGCATGTTCGCGGTGGGCCAGGCGTATTTCGAGCGGTACGACGCGGCGCGGCACGCGGCGGGGGCGCCGGGCACCTGAGGGCAGGCCCGGCCGAGGTTCGTCCGGTCGGCCGCACGATGGAGTGCGTTGCCGCTCCGGACCGATGAAACGGCAGTGGGAGCCGACCCTCGGGTCCGCTCCCACTGCCGTTCGATATGTGCCGGTGTCAGCCCACCGGGGCCGGCTCCGAAGCCTCGGTGGGTTTCGTATCGTCCTCCTTGCGGTTGCGGCGGATGCTGGAGAGCACCGCCGCGCCGATGAAGGCGATACCGATCAGGCCGGTGACGAGCTCGTGGACGTGGATATCGCCGACCGTGATCAGCAGGATCAGGGCCAAGGCGCCGATGGCCCAGTGAGCGCCGTGTTCGAGGTACACATATTCGTTCAGCGTGCCCTTGCGCACCAGGTAGACCGTGATCGACCGGACGAACATGGCACCGATCAGACCCAGGCCCAGCGCGATGATGATCGGGTCGGCGGTGATGGCGAACGCGCCGATCACACCGTCGAAGGAGAACGAGGCGTCGAGGACCTCGAGGTAGAGGAACAGGAAGAACCCGGCCTTACCGGTGGCCTTGGCCAGCCCGGACGGGCCGCCGGCGGCTTCCTCGGCGTGCTCCTCGGCATTGAACATCGAACCCAGACCGTCGACGGCGATGTAGATGATCATGCCGAGCAGACCGGCCAGCAGCACGGTGGAGCGGTCGTCGTCATGGGCGAGGAACTCCGCGGCCAGCACCAGGCCGATACCGGCGACGACCACCGACATCATGTCCAGCTTGCCGGCCTTGGCCAGGGGGCGTTCGATCCAGGACAGCCAGGTGAGTTCGCGGTCTTCGAGGATGAAGTTGAGGAACAGCATCGCCAGGAACATGCCACCGAACGCCGCGATCTGCGGGTGCGCACCGGTGAGCAGGGTCTCGTAGCTGGGGGAGCCGTCGGGGAAGTAGGGGGCGTCGCCGGCGGGTGGGTTCAGCGCCAGGTCGAAGGCCTCGACCGGGTTGAGGCCCGCGGTGATCCACACGATGGCCAGCGGGAACACCAGCCGCATACCGAAGACGGCGATCAGGATGCCGATGGTGAGGAAGATCTTCTGCCAGAACTCACTCATCTTTTCCAAGATGGTGGCGTTGATGACAGCGTTGTCGAACGACAGAGATACCTCGAGGATGCCGAGGATGAGGCAGAGCGCCAGGGCGGTCGGGCCGCCGTAGAGGAATGCCACCCCCAGCGACAGCACCGTGACGACTAAGGATAAACCGAAAATGCGCAGGACCACGCTGGGACCTTTCGTGTGCGGTGGCCGGACTGCGGTCGGTATCCCGGCCTGTACGAGAAACCTGGTCGGCGGCATCGACGACCAGTCACCAGCGTTGCCGTCGACCGCCTATTTGTCCAATTTGTCCCCTGATGCCTCTGGGACAGAGAACGAGGGGGCCCGTCACCGGACCCCCTCACGCTACCCGCGGGTGTGGATCGTCAGACGTTCACACCGTAGTCGCGCGCGATACCGGCCAGGCCGGACGCGTAACCCTGGCCGATGGCGCGGAACTTCCACTCGGCCCCGTTGCGGTACAGCTCACCGAAGACCATGGCGGTCTCGGTGGAGGCGTCCTCGGACAGGTCGTAGCGGGCCAGCTCCTCGCCGTTGGCCCGGTTCACCACGCGGATGTAGGCGTTGCGCACCTGACCGAACGACTGCGAACGGCTGTCCGCCTCGTAGATCGAGACCGGGAAGAAGATGCTCTCGATATTGGCCGGGGTGTTGGCGAGATCGACGTTGATGACCTCGTCGTCGCCCTCGCCCTCGCCGGTGGTGTTGTCGCCGATGTGCTCGATGGCACCGTCGGGGGACTTGAGGTTGTTGAAGAACACGAAGTGCTGGTCGGAGACGACCTTCTTGTCGGCTCCGGTGGCGATCGCGCTGGCGTCGAGATCGAAATCGGTGCCCGTGGTGGTGCGCACATCCCAGCCAAGGCCGACGGCGACCGCAGTGAGGCCCGGAGCCGCCTTGCTCAGCGAGACGTTGCCGCCCTTGGACAAACTGACACCCATGCGGGATTCCCTTTCGTAGTCGTCTGTGATTCCCAGCATGTCGGTAACCGCCGGGTACGCAATACGACAGTAGTGGGTTTCGGTGAACTTGCGTACAAACTCGGGCAAGCCGGTCACCGGCAGGCGCGGGCGACTGCCCCGGATGGATTGGGATCGAAAGCTTTCGGAGTGCCCGCCCGCGCCGCTCCCTCGCGGTGTTCGACGGGGGTGCGCGGAGTCCGGCCGTACGCGGTGTGGCGGCGCGCGGGCGGTGGGATCTCATACCATCGGGTCTGTGGCAGGCCGCAGGCGTGGATGGTTCCGGTCGGGGGAGGATCCGTGGTTCGAACAAGCACGGTCGGCACTGACGACGGCGTTCCTGGATATGGACCGGCGGCAGTCGGCCGCGGAAGCAGCCACCGCGGCCGCCGAGGAGATGTTCCCGGAACGGGGGTTGGGCCGCCGCTGGGCCTCGGCGCGCGAAGACTGCTACACCGCCGCCGCGGCATACCTCCAGCTCACCGGCGAGCTGGACCAGGACGAACAGTCCGGGACGCGCCGGCCCGGCCGGCAACAGCGGGTGGACGCGGTGATCCGGCAGCTGGGGTCGGCCGCGCAGCGGGTCGACCGCTTCTACCACGGCGACCGTGCCGCGCTCGAGGAAGCGATCGCGGTACGGCGGGCGGTACCGGAACTGGTCGCGCGGGTCACCGCCGATGCGGCGCGGGCGCGTAGACAGGCGGCCGAATCGGAGTACGCCGAGTATCCCTCGATACGCGCTGGCGCCGCGGCGGTGGATGAGGCAATGGTCACACTGACCGCGGTACCGCCGGACGACCGCGGCCGGGCCCGGACGGCGGCGAACCGGCTGGCTTCCGTTACGGCCGATTTGTCGGAATCGTTGGCCCGAGCCCCTTCTCGGGCACCGGCCGCGCGCAACGCCATCTCCTCGGTCACCACCCGCCTCGCCGCGGTCCGCACCCGGGCCGAGCGGATCGGGCCCGCGCATTCGGCGCTGTTGCGGGAGTTCAATGCTGCGAGTTCGGCGGATCTGGCAGACAATGAGCGAACCAGCGAGCGTCATATCGCCGCCGCGGCACAAGCCCTGGCCGGGGCCCGTGCCGCCGCGGCCGAGAACACCCCGGAGCAGGCCCTTGAACTGACCACCACCGCGCGCGGCCACCTCGCCGACGCCGAACAACTGGTCGACGCCGTGACCAAACGGCTGGCCGAGTTGCGGGCCGTCCGCGAAGACCCGCGCCAACGCGCCGAGGCCGTACGGTTCCGCCTCCGGGACGCCCAGATGCTGGCGGTATCACGGGGACTGGTCGCCGAATGGGGTTCGGTACTGGACGCTCAGGTCGAGCGCCTCGACCGGGTCGCCGCGTCCCTCACCGGCCGGCACCCCGACTACTGGGCATATGTAAACGAACTCGACACCATCGCCGAATTCATTGCCGGGGTTGTCGAGCGAATGCGGAAACAACCACCACCGGGACAACGACGAGGATGAGACGGGGGCTCGATGACCGCAGGCACGGCCGTCCGGCAGGAAATTTCCCTGTACAAGCAGGTACCGCGCCGACACTTCAGGTATCTGCAGGGGCCGGACGCCAGAGCGCTGTTCCACCGCCAGCCGGAGCCGTTCGACGACTGTGCCGATCGGGAGATATTGGCAATGGCGCTGGGCGCCACCCTGTACGTACCGGCCACTCGCGCGGATCTCACGGCAACGATCGTGCGTCGGGCCGAGCGCGGAGTGTGCTCGATGGTGATCGACCTCGAGGACGCCGTCGCCGACCACGAGGTCGAGTTCGCCAAACAGCAGACCGTGCGTACTCTCGACGAACTCGCCGCCCGCCCGGACCCGAACCCGATGCTGTTCGTCCGCGTCCGCGACGCCGACACCGTGCCCGAACTGATCGACCGGCTGGGCGCGGGCGCGCAGGTACTGACGGGTTTCGTCTTCCCCAAGTTCGACAGTTCCTCGGCACCGAAGTACCTGGCCGCGCTGACCGCCGCCGCCGCTCGTACGGAACGGCCGCTCTACGGGATGCCCGTACTCGAATCCGCGGCGCTGGTGCATCGGCAGACCAGGGATTCCGAACTCACCCAGATCGCGGCCTGCCTGGCCGAGGTACGGGAACGAATTCTGGCCGTGCGGGTCGGCGCCACCGATATGTGCGCGACCTTCGGTATCCGCCGCGACCGTGATCTGACCATCTACGATGTGCGGGTCATCGCGGATGTGATCGCCGATATCGTGAACTATCTCGGCCGGGCCGACGGTACGGGTTTCGTGATCACCGGGCCGGTATGGGAGTACTTCGCCGACCACGAGCGGATGTTCCGGCCGCTGCTGCGCACCGCGCCGTTCGAGGAATCCGACGCGGTACCGTTCCGCAGCTATCTGGTGAGCCGGGATCTGGACGGCCTGCTGCGGGAGATCACACTCGATCGCGCCAACGGTATCCAGGGCAAAACCGTCATCCACCCCTCGCATGTGGCGGCCGTGCACGCGCTGTCGGTGGTCACGCACGAGGAGTATTGCGATGCCCTCGACATTCTGCAGGTGGAGGCCGGTGGAGTCGCCGCGTCCGGCTACCGCAACAAGATGAACGAGATGCGGCCACATCGCAATTGGGCGCGTAACACCCTGACCCGGGCCCGGGTCTTCGGGGTGGCCGAGAAAGGAGTGTCCTTCGTGGATCTGCTATCGGCGCTGGTCACGGTATGAGCGACGGATCCGGCGAATTGTATTGGGCCACCCGCGAGCTCGGTATCGAGCTGCGGCATCGAAAGGCGTTCCGGCACGGGGACACTCCCGACACTCTTGCGGCCGAACCGGAGATCGCCGATCTGGTGCAGCCGGGATTGCGCAAGAATCCGCGGCGCGCGCATCTGCTGGTCTCCACGGTGCTGGGCAAACATCTGCCGACCGATCCCGTCCGGGTCCGCGACGCCGGCGACCGCCTCGGTGATCTGGTGCGCGCGGTCCTCGGTGCACAGGATGCCGTGGTGCTCGGGTTCGCCGAGACCGCGACCGGTCTCGGTCACTGTGTCGCCACACGGATCGATGCGGCGTGTTACCTGCATTCGACCCGCCGGGTGGTGCCGGGCGCGGTGACACTCACCGGGTTCGAGGAGGGGCATTCGCACGCTACCTCGCATCTGCTGCAGCCGATGCCCGCGGACGTGTTCACCGCGGGTCTGCCGCTGGTGCTGGTGGACGACGAGATCTCCACCGGCGCGACCGCGCTGGATGCCATCGAGGCACTGCACGAGTTCGCGCCGCGGACACACTATGTGCTGGCCACGCTGGTCGATATGCGTACCGACGCCGACCGCGACCGGTTCGCCGCGGCGGCCGCCGCGCTGGGCGCGCGGATCGATACGGTGTGCCTGGCATCGGGTGCCACAGTGCTGCCCGAGGGTTTGGTGGCCACTGTTTCGGAACTCCCTGCGGCCGAACTGAATCCGGTGGCCGATCGCCGCGGTGTGTCGACGCGGCTGGAACTCCCGTGGCCGCGGGATGTGCCAGAGGGCGGCCGGCACGGATTCCTGCGCGCCGACCGGGCCGGGTTCGAGCAGGCCACCGCTGCCGCGGGGAAGATGCTGCGGGATCAGCTGGCCACCGAGTATCCCGGTCGCCCGGTGATCGTGCTCGCCCATGAAGAGCTGATGTACCTGCCGCTGTGCCTGGCCGTGGGGATCGCCGAGTCCGGGGTGCCCACGCGGTACCAGACCACCACCCGTTCACCGGCGTATGTCCTGGACGAACCCGGTTATCCGCTGCGCCGCGGCTTCCGGTTCCCGGCTCCCGAAGCCGGCGAGGACAAACCGCGCTACCTCTACAACGCGTGCTGGCCCGGCGATCCGGGCATGGACCCGGTGCTCGTGTTCGTGGCCGATTCACCTGCCGACGGCGAGCGGCTCTATGGCCCGGGCGGGCTGGTCGATGTACTCACCGCCGCCGGTTCCGATGTGGTGGTGGCGATCATGCGGGAGGCCGATCCGCGCACGCTGGCCGCCGCGCGTTCGGGTGGTTCGGCCGGGCCCGCACCGCTGTTCGGTCCCGGATTCGGTTCCTACGATCGGGCCGATGTGGCCTGGCTCCTGAAGGACCTGTCCGACGCCGACCTGGAGGCCGATACCGCTTCGCGCGAACAGCGGATCCAGTCCGGACTCGCGCACTACGCCGAATCCCTGCCCATCGAATACCAGCCCGACGCCGCCTACCGGGAACTGTTCGACCGGGTACTGGCCGACAGCGCCGAACGGCTGGCCCTGGCGGTGGGGACGGTGGCCGAACTCGTGGCCGCCGAACGCGGCACCGATATCGTGCTGGTGTCGCTGGCCCGGGCGGGCACCCCCGTCGGTATCCTGATCCGCCGCTGGCTGGCCACCGGGCACGGGCAGCGCGCCGCGCTGGATATCCCGCACTACGCGGTGTCGATCGTGCGCGATCGCGGGATCGACACCGTGGCCCTGGACTATCTGGCCCACCATCACGATCCCGCGTCCGTGGTGTTCGTGGACGGTTGGACCGGCAAGGGCGCGATCACCCGGGAACTGACCGCGGCGCTCGACGAATACCACGCGGCGGGCGGCGCCCGCTTCGACGACGACCTCGCCGTGCTCGCCGATCCCGGGCACTGTGTGCGCACCTACGGCACCCGCGACGATTTCCTGATCGCCTCGGCCTGCCTGAACTCCACGGTGTCCGGCCTGGTCTCGCGGACGGTGCTGAACCGGGACCTCATCGGACCGGGTGATTTCCACGGCGCCAAGTTCTACGCCGAGCTGGCCGACGAGGATGTCTCCACGCGACTGATCGATACCGTCACCGGGGCGTTCGAGACGGTCCGGCCGCAGGTGAGCGCACAGGTCGCGGCGGTACGTTCCGGGGACCGCGCACCCACCTGGGCGGGCTGGGCGTCGGTGGAACGGGTGCGCACCGCATACGGGATCGATAGCGTGAACTTCGTGAAACCCGGTGTCGGAGAGACCACCCGTGTCCTGCTGCGCCGGGTGCCGTGGCGGGTGCTGGTGCGGGAACCGGACGCGCCCGAGCACGCCCATATCCGGCTGCTGGCACAGGCCCGGGCGGTGCCGGTGGAAGTCGTGCCGGACCTCGCGTATTCGTGTATGGGCCTGATCAAGGATGTGCAGCGGTAGATGTCGTCCGCCAAACCACTGCTGGTCGCCACGGATCTGGATCGCACGATGATCTACTCCGCCGCGGCCGCCGGCACCGCTGCCGCGGCGACAGTCTGTGTGGAGCATCTCGACGGCGCTCCGCTGTCGTATATGACCGCGGCCGCCGCGGACCGGCTGCGGGAACTGGCTGTCGCGGCGGTGGTACTACCGACCACCACCCGGACCATCGAGCAGTTCGGCCGGATCCGGTTGCCCGGGGCGCCGTGGCCGTACGCGGTCACCAGCAACGGCGGGAACATCCTGGTCGACGGGGTACCGGACGCGCGGTGGCGCCGGGCGATCGAGGCGGCCGTCCGGGCCGGCGGGGCCGGTCTCGCCGAGGTCGAGATCGCGCTGCGGGCCCGCATCGACGACTCGTGGGTGCTCAAGTTCCGCGAGGCCGACGGCCTGTTCTGCTATCTGGTGGTGGATCTCGCCGCGACTCCCCCGGATTTCCTGACCGACTGGGATGCCTGGTGCCGGGAGCGTGGCTGGACGGCGTCGCGGCAGGGTCGCAAGATCTACACGATGCCGACGGCGGTGTGCAAGAGCCGGGCGGTGGCCGAGGTCCGGGCCCGGCTCGTCGAGTCCGGCGCGCTGGACCCGGTGGCGCCGACGCTGGCCGCCGGTGACGGCGCGCTGGACGCCGAAATGCTCGCCGCGGCCGATCACGCCATCCGGCCCCGGCACGGTGAGCTCGAGGAACTCGGCTGGACCCGGCCGGGCCTGACCGTCACCGCGACCACCGGAATCGAGGCGGGGGGCGAGATACTCGGCTGGTTCGCCGCCGCACTCACCGGTCCGGTGGCCGCCGGTGCGGCGGGTTAGAGCATTCGCCGGCGGGCCCGCGCCTCGGCGCGCGAACGCCGCAACGAGACCCGCGACCACACGGCATCCTGCAGCGCCAGTGTCGCCCAGCCCGCTATTGCCATCCCGGCCAGGTTCACCACAAGCTGCAACGCGCTACCCCAGATGGCCGAACCGGCGCCGAAGGCGAGGCCCAGCGCGATATTGCCCGCGGCCGGAACAGTGGTCACCGAGATGAACACTCCCACCAGCGCACCCGATTTGGAAGAGGTCAGCGACAGCACCCCGGCCGCTGCCGCGATCAGGGCGACGATGAACGACCATTTGTCCGGTGTGTAGATGAACGAGGTCTCCGGGCGGTCCCCGGTGACGACGTCGACGGTTATCCAGCCGAACAACCGGCCGATCAGGACGACTGCGAACGTGACCGCGATGGCGGCGCCGAAACCCATCGCCAAAGTGGCTACGGCGCGACCGAACAGCGCGGCACGGCGCCGGACCAGCGCTACGCCCAGCGCGGCGATGGCGCCGAACTCCGGACCGAGCACCATCGCACCGATCACCAGGATCTGTGAATCGACCACGATCGCGATACTGGCCAGTGCTGTCGCCAGCGTCATGAAACTGACATAGGTCCAGTTGAGTTCGGTCTCCTCGTAGGAGCGCTGGGTGACATCGGCCCAGACGACCGAATCGGCGCTGTAGCCCGGAGTGCGCAGCTCGGCGAGATACCCGGACAGCGACATCCAGGTGGAGATCTGCTCCAATTCGATACTGCCGCGATGGTGGAGGCCGATCGCACGCAGACGTTCGAGAACATCGTTGGCGGCTTCGCGGGCCAGGTCCGCGAACACCACATCGCCTTTCGGCCGTAGCGAGCTTCCGCGTAGGACCGCCAGTCCACTCACCGCGTCGTCGGACTCCAGGATCGCCACCACATCGTCGGTCAATTCGGCCGGCGACATTATCCGCACATGCAGCATGCGCCAAGTCTGCCCGTGCGGTGCAGCGGACCGCAGCCGGACGGGGCCGGTCGCATACGTCCGCTCAGTAACCCTGCTGCTGACCGGCGAGCTGCTGGGCGATGACCCCTTGTAGCCGCTGCAGACCGGGCACGGTGATCCCGCTCTGCAGCTGCCCCTCGATGGTGCGGATGAGGGCGGCGTCGCTGAGGACCTTCTCGCTCGACTGGATGAGAACGGTTCCCGCGCCGGTGAAATCGAACTGGCGCTCCTCACCGGAGGTCACCCCGAACGCGGCCGCCCCGGCGGCCAGAAAGCCCGAAACCCACCGCTGATCGTAGTGATGGCTGGGAGAGGGGCAATCGGCCCAGCCCACCAGCGATTCCGGGTCCACCCGCAGCGGCGGTTCGGCGAATATCACCGGCCCGTTCGAGGACGCCAGGAACTTCCCGGTGCCGATCAGCGTCAGGAAACCGGGCACGATCGATTGATTCAGCGAAAGCCCGGGTTCGAAGGCCAGCAGGTTCGCCGCGCGGATGGTGAGGTTACCGTCGTCGAGATCGTAGGAGTTGATGTCGTAGCCGCGATCACCGATCAGCAGTTTGCCCTGCCCCTCGGCCACCACGTAGTCGCCGGTGAACAGCGGCGCCGAGAATTGGTTCGCCACCATGTGCAGGAGCTGGCCCTGCAGGCCGTGGGTGAGGGCCTGGAACCGCATCTGCCCGTAGTAGGCGATCATCGCGCCCTTGCGCATGAACCACGGCTTGTTCAGATCGATGCAGTAGGCGTAGCTGTTGCCGGGGACGTTGTCGCTTTCCCCGAGGTTCATCGGGTTGAGGATCTCGCTCACAGTTTTTCCTCCGATGCCTGCACGTACACCAGGCCCTGGCCCGCGCATTGCAACTGCATGGCCTCGCCGGAGCCGCGGCCCACCGCGTCACGCCAGCTCACCGCGGCCTTCAGATCGGTGTGCACATTCCCGTAGGACGCGATGAACGCCTGTGGGTCCACCACCACCGGATTCGGCCCGCCCACCGGTAGTTCGAGGAAACCACCGTGGGCGAGCAGGACGGCGCTGCCCTGCCCGGACAGCTGGGTGGTGAACATGCCCTGACCGGTGAGCGCACCCGACGCGGCGCCGCGCAGGGCACCCATCAGGCCCCCGCCGCCTCCGCCGCCGGAACTCGCCACCGATACCACCGAGGTCTGCAGACCGGCGGTGTAGGCGAGCAGCCGGGATGCCTCCACCTGCAGTACCGCACCCGGTTGTACCTGGACCACCTGCACTTCGAGACCGGCGAAACCGTAATGGACGCTGCCATTGCCCTGCGCGAGCATGGTGCGCTGATGTTCGCCCGCCATCATCCGACCCGCCATCCGGACCAGCCCGCCGCCGCCCATCCCGGCGCCACCCGGAATCTCGTGCGGTGCGAAGGACACGTCGCCGGTGTAGAAGAGCATGCCGCCGGCCCGGGCGACCACGCCGCCCGCCGTGGCGATATCGACGGCGACGACCTTGGAATTGATCTGCTCGAACATGACCTACCGTTCCGCCGGTTGGATCGAGACCACGCCCTGCCCGTCCCAGCGCAGCGAGAACGCCTCGCCGCCACCCTGTCCCAGCGCCGCACGCCAGGAGACATCGGTGACGAAGGACTGGTTCAGATTGCCGCGGGCGGCGACGAACGCGTCGGGGTCCACAACCAGCGGGAACTGCGGTGAGACCTCGAGGTGGATGAGCGGGCCGCCCGCCGAGAGCAGGGCGACCTGTCCCTGACCGCTGACCGTGGTGGTGAACAGTCCCTGACCGCTGGACGCCCCACGTACCCCGGCGAATCGCACATCGGTACGCAGGTTCCCGGCGAAGGCCAGCAACTGCTGCGATTCGACCTGCAGGGTCTCGTTGTTCAGATTCACCACCGAGACGTACTGGCCGTTTACCGCCAGGAAGACCCGGCCCTGGCCACCACATTCCATCAGCGAGAGCTTTTCGCCGGTGGCGCGGCGCTTCATCCCGGCCAGTACCCCGTCCCCGCCGCCGAACCCGGCCGATTTGAATTGCACGGCGCCCTCGTAGGCGACCATCGAGCCGGAGATGGCGCGGATACTGGTGTTCGCCAGATGTACCTCGATCACCTTCTTCGACTGTTCGAAGAGTTGTGCCATGCGTAGTCGCCTGTTCTCGCCGCCCCGGAGCCCGGCCATCGCCGGTGCTCATCCGTCGCCGTCACCTTAATCGCCGCAGGTCGTTCCAGTCCATGCCCGGCCACACCATTCGTCCACTCCGGATGGTCGACGTCCTTGGTCGGGGCCCGCCCCCGGTTCTGGAGCGACAGAGCGAAGGAGCGCAGCGACTCCAGCGGCGGAGTGAAGAACCGGGGTCACAGGGCCCCGACCCTGCGACGCCGGAGGCGGCGCCATAAATACGAGCATCTCGTACAGTGGCATCATACGCACCGACAAGCGAAGGGTCTGACTTGTCCGCAACACTCGCCAAGGGCCAGAACGGTCCACTGGCCACGAACGACGTGGTGGTTTCCATCCAGTTGGCGGCTCCGGCCGATCTGTCCGCCCTATTGGTCACCGAGCAGGGCAAAGTCCGGTCCGACGCGGATTTCGTCTTCTACAACCAGCCCAGCGGACCGGGTGTGAACCTGCGGCCGGGCCCGGCCGGGCAGCCCGCGTCGCTGGTGGTGAACCTCGGCGCGGTCCCCGCCGATATCGCGCAGGTCCGCGCGGTCATAACCCTCGACGATCCGAATACCAATTTCGGGCAGTTCGCGCCGCCGGTCGCCTATGTATCGGATCAGTCGGGCGCGCAGCTGTTCGAGTACCGGATCGACGGTTTGGCCACCGAATCCATCGTAATCGCGCTCGAGCTCTATCGGCGCCAGGGCGCGTGGAAGGTGCGGGCGGTCGGGCAGGGCTACGCGGGCGGTTTCGCCGCGCTGGTCACCGATCACGGTGTCACCGTGGACGATTCGCCTGCCGAAACGCAGACCGCGGCACCGGCCGCCGCGCCGCCGCCTCCGCCCGCGCAGCAGACCGCGCCGGTACCCCCGCCGCCCACCCAGCAGGCCTACCCCACCCAGCAGCAACCGCCGGCTCCACCCTATCCGCCGCAGGGCGGGGGTTATCCGCCCCAGGGCGGTGGTTATCCGCCGCCGCCCGGCCCCGGTTACCCACAGCAGCCCGCCGCGGCGGCGCCGACCCAGCAGCATCCCGGCGAGATCAGCCTGAGCAAAACCGGTCCGGTGAGCCTGCAGAAGGGGCAGCGGGTCAGTCTCCGTAAAGAGGACGGCGCGGCGCTCACCTTCGTCAAGATGGGGCTGGGCTGGGATCCGGTGCAGCAGCGCGGACTATTCGGTAGCCGGACCGTCGATATCGACCTCGACGCCTCGGTGATGATGTTCGCCGATATGAACCCGGTGGATGTCGCCTACTACGGACAGCTGACCTCCAAGGACGGTTCGGTCCGGCACCAGGGCGACAACCTCACCGGTGAGGGCGCGGGTGACGACGAGGTGATCCTGGTCGACCTCACCCGGATTCCGGCCCACGTGAACAGCCTGATCTTCGTCGTGACCTCGTACAAGGGCCATACCTTCGGCCAGGTGCAGAATGCCTTCTGCCGCCTGATCGACGGCGCCAACAACGCCGAGCTCGCCCGCTACTCGCTCACCGGCGGCACGCCGACCACCGCCATGGCGATGGCGAAGCTGTTCCGGGCCGGCAACGACTGGAAGATGCAGGCCATCGGCGAGGGTTTCAACGCCAAACATCCCGGCGAGGCGATTCCCCAGCTGGGTCGGTTCCTGGCGGTATGAACGGTGTCGGGGGACAGACGATGAAGCAGTTACAGGCGGGTCAGAACATCCCGCTGGGCGGCGGGATCATTCGCTTCCAGGTGAACGCCGCCGTGCCGCTGACGGTTTCGGCGCTGGTGGTCGCCGCGGACCTACGGGTCGGTTCGGCGGCCGATGTGCTGGTGTCCGAGCGTCCGGCCGGCCCGGGGGTTCGAGTCGAGGAGGCGGCGGTCGTCGTCACGCCGGCCGAGATACGCGCGGATGCCCAGGCGGTGCTGCTGGTGGCCGCCGCGCAGAGCGGGCTCGGCGTGGTGACCGCGTCGCTGTCGGAGAACGAGGCCGCGGTGGCCGAGTTCGTGATCGCCCCGCAGGCCGGAGAAACCGCTCTGATCTGCTTCGAAGTGTACCGGCGCGGTGCGGGCTGGAAGCTGCGCGCGGTCGGTCAGGGGTACGCGGGCGGTATCGGTGAACTGCTCCGGGCACACGGCGCCGGCGGTTTCGCCACCGTACCGGCCGCGATGCAGGCCGCGCCCACTGTGCTCGACGCGACGATGGCCGGCCCCATCGCAGGGGCTGCGATGCCGGGCGCGGAGGCCGAGATCCCGCCCTTGGAGGTCGGGCACGGGCTGGAACGCCTGTGGATGATCTTCGAGGACGCCGCGCGTTCGGCCGCGGCCCTGGAATCGGCGCGCGGTTACGCGGCCGAACGGCTCGACCAGGAACTGTCGGCCGCGGTTTCCGATCCGGCCACCCGCAACACCCCCGCGGCCGACGCAGCGCGGGCGGCCGCCCAGCGGCGGCACGACGAACTCACGGAGACCGCCGAGAACAATCACCGGCGCGACAGCACCCAGTTGCTACGCGAACTGCGCGAGGCGGACGCGGTGCTGCCGGCGGCGCTGGCTTCGTGGAGCTCGCCCGCATGGGACCGCCCGGCCACCGCGGCGGACGGGATCCGGCTCGGCGAGCTCTACGCACTCGATCGTGGCGCACTGCGGGTTCCCTACTGTGTGCCCGTGCCGTTGAATCGCCCGCTGTGGGTGGACACCGAATCCTCGGCGGCCGTCGCACCGGTGATCGGCGCCCTGCTCGCCCGATTGATGCGGGCCGCACCGGGGCGCCGGACCCTGGTCGACATCATCGATCTCACCGGCGCGTTCACCGGTTTCACCGGCATGCTGGCGCCGGTGCTGGCGGGTCCGCCGATCACCGACCACTCCGATATCTCACCGCGGTTACAGCAACTCGTGGACGCCGCCGAACTGGCGGAGATGGCCTACAACTCCGGGCAGACGACCCCGCCGGCCGAGCACCGAATCCTGCTCGCGGCGGATTTTCCGCACGGATATCAGGCGGCGGACGCGCAGCGGCTGGTGGCGTTGCTGGCGCGCGGAGATCTGATCGGCCTGTCGACCATCATCGTCGGCGCAGGCGAATCCGAGTCCGGGGAAAGCACGGTGGCCGCGCTGTCGCGTGCCTGCCGCCATCTGCCGACCGTCACCGGCGCCCCGCTCTTCGATCCGTGGACCGGTAACGCCTGGCAGCTGGACCTGGATCTGCTACCGCACGAACCAGAACAGCGGGCACGGATCCTGCGGGCGGGCTGAACCCGGCCGCCGCCGGCCGGATTCGAGCACCGGGCCCGGGGCAGCCGGTCACGTCGCTGCTGCGGTGGTGCCGGCGAACAGTGCCACGGTGACGGGGCCGGCGAGCGCCGGGCGACCGGCCGGTGACTGCGACCGAAAGCGCGAAATCTTCCGACCGCACAGCGAATCGCCCCGGCCGCCGCGGCGGGGCGATTCGTCTTATACGGGTGATCAGCTGGTCAGGTCGATCACGCAGTTGTCCACGGCGAGCACGATCGGATCGCCCGGCGAGATCCCGAGTTCGTCACTCGCGCGCGGGAAGCTCGTTTGGTTGCGAGCGCCGCCTGTCGATGAGTACACCGCGCCGTCACGCACGATCCACACGTCCGAACGGGCGTCCATATCGCCCACGGCATCGAGGGTGGTCGCGCCGAAATATGTCGTGCCGTTCTCCTCGATCACGGTGCCGTTGGCGAGCTCGTGCCCGTCCGTCGTGAGGCCGGCGGCGACCAGGGCGACGAGCTCGGCGCTCGCCGGCGCGCACCGTGGATCGGAGTAGACCGGCGTCGCCGCGGGTGGCGGCGACGCGGCGGGGGGTGCCGATGATTCGATCGTGGATGTTTCCGGGGTTGTTGCCGGGCTGTTGTTCTGCTCGGCGGGCGGTGGCGCCACGGGGGCCGGCGCAACCTCGGTGGTGGCGCCGGCGGGTGCGGTCTCTTCGGTTGCGGTGTCGTCGCCGATCAGGTAGCCGATGATCCCGAGTAGTACGAACGCGACGAGACCGATCCCGGCCACGACCAGTATGTTGCGGGTCGTCCGTCGTTGCCGAGCGATATTCTCGTGCTGCTGTTGGTCGTCCACCGATATCCCCTGACTGATTGCGGTGGCGCGAGCAGGCGCCTCCGTTGATCCCGAACATGAATCGCCGAGTGAGCGTTTCGCGTTTCACAGGTCTGCACCTCGAGCCGGAGGCCCGAGGTCAGCCCAGGCGCGCAGGCGGCCGGAGCTCTCGGACCGCCTCCGCCGGTGCCGCGGCGGTTACGGTGTCTTGCCTACCGGTCCGCGTCGCGGCCATCGCACCGGTCCAGTGGGTGTCGAGGGAGATCCGGGGCCGCAACATCTCCGGTAGCCACGGAAGTAGCGGGTCCGGGGCGCGGTCGACCACCCCGCCGACCGGGTCGTCCAAATGGTCCCGGCGCACCAGATCCTGTTCGGGCCGGTAGATCTGCCTGACGATCAGCACACACAATCCGATCACCGCGAGGTCGCGCAGTAGCACCGTGGCGGTGAACCACTGCTCCGGTAGCCCCTTACGGTCCTCGCCGAGATAGTAGAACATACGCGGCACCCAGACCAGTGCGTCGATCGTCATCCACGCCAGCAGGAGCCGCCGGTGGGGTAGGGCCAGGACCGCGATCGGGACCAGCCACAGTGAGTACTGCGGACTCCACACCTTGTTCGTCAGCAGGAAGGCTGCGATGACCAGGAAGCACAGCTGGGCGAGCCGGGGGCGGCGCGGGGCGGTCAGGCCGATATAGGCGATACCGAGACAGGCCGCCACGAACAGCAACAGCGAGACCAGGTTGAGGACAGTGGGCGGTTCCCCATGCCGCAGCACGCCGTCGAAACCCGACCAGTCGGTGAACGACATCACCACGTTGTACAGCGAATCGGGATCGGCGTGGCGCGTGGTGTTGAGCCGGAAGAATTCCCGCCAGCCGTCCGGGTAGAGCAGCGCGATCGGCAGATTCACCAGGGCCCAGGTGACCGCGGCGCCGGCGCCGGTGAGCGCGGCCGCGCCGAGCGGACGGGTGCCGATCAGGTGAATACGCGCGGGGACCTCCGCGAGCCAGGTGCGCAGCGCCGCGGCACTGTCGATATCGCGCAACCGCATCGCCTGATGCGCGCGGGGGGTGCGCTGCATCGGATCGGCGCGCAGGCACAGCACGACGATCGGGCCCAGCAACAGCAGGGGGTACAGCTTCGCCGCACCGCCAAGCCCCAGCAGGACACCGGCCAGCAGTGGGCGACGGCGGGCCCATGCCAGCAGACCCAGTGCGGCGAAGGCGGTCGCGAGGAAATCGAAATTGGTGAAGGCGTGCACGATGACCAACGGTGAACACGCCACGAGCGCCGCGTCCCAGATCCGCCGCCCGGACAGCAGCGCGGTCGCCCAGATGGTGACGAGCCAGGCGACCGAAAGACCCAGGGCCACCACATTGAAATACAGGACCACCTGCAGCGCCCCCGGCAGCGGACTGGCGTCCCAGCTCTTGGCCACCAGCATGGAGACGTACTGGTACATGCCCGACAGCACCGGATACTCCATATGCCGGACCTCGGTGCCGCCGCCGGGTGTTTCCTCCACCCAGGATTTCTTGTACGGGAACGCTCCCTCGTTGAGACGCTCGGCGCCGTACAGCGGCACGGTGTCCGAGTAGCACATGGCCGTGTACTGGCGGCCGTTGTTCCAGTCGAGGGTGAGCAGCCCGCCGGAGGTGGTGGTCTGCTGGATACATCCGGCCTTCGCGAACCAGCCGAACGCCAGGAAGATCACTGTGAACGCCAGCAGCACCCGCATCGGTGTCCAGAACCGTGCGCGCCCGATCAGTGCGTGATCGCCGACCGGGCCGCCGATGACCGTGCACAGCTGGGCGGTCATCGAGTCGTTGCGACTCGGCTTGTCGCGCGCGTCGGCCGAACGCAGATCTCGGGCGAGCGGGGCGGGCGAATCGTAACCGGCTGTGGCGCCGGTTCGCCCGTTTCCGGGGCCCACACCGTCGTCCGGCCCACCCACCAGTCGCTGCTCGCTCACGGCACCCGAGGTTACCTGTTACCGGGGTCCCGGCCCGGACCGAGCCGGGACCCCCGGACAGTGTTGCGGGTTATCCGCCCGAGTCCGGACGGCTGTCGCCGCCGCTGTCGCCGCTGTCCTCACTGTCGCCGCCGGTGTCGGTACCGCCGCCGGCGCCGGGCGCCTGGGTCACCGTCGGAGCCGTACTGGTCTGTCCGGCAGTGGGCTGCCCGGGTAGCGGGCCTTCGCCGTTGCCCTGCGGCTGGTTCTGCGGTTGCTGCTGGCTACGCGGGTTGGGCGCGACCCCGGGCACCGGGATGGTGATACCGGGCAGGATCTCGACCTGGCTCGGCTGGATCACCACCGGGGGTTCGAAGGTCGGGTTCGTGGTGGACGGCGCTGTATAGGGGGCCGTCCACTTCGGTACACCGGCCTGACCCTTGATCGGCGCGGGTTTGGGGAACTTCTCGTTGGGCGTGCCCTCGAGGGCGCCGTCCATCGTGGCCTTCCAGATATCCGACGGCAGACTCGAACCGTAGATCATCGCGCCGCCGTAATTGCGCAACGGCGAGTTGTCGGTGGTACCGACCCACACCGCGGTGGACAGCGACGGGGTGTAACCCACCATCCACGCGTCCTTGTTCTCACCGGTGTCGCCCAGCTGCGCGGTACCGGTCTTGGCGGCCGAGGCGCGGCCGCCGGCGAGCCCGTGGTTACGGGAGTAACCGGCGATCGGTTCCATGGCCGCGGTGACATTGTCGGCGACGGCCTCGGAGACGCGCCGCTCCCCGGCCACATCGCCGCGATCGAGCAGTACCGTGCCGTCGGCCGATACGACCTTGCTCACGAAATGCGGCTTGTGGTACATGCCCGAGGCGGCCAGGGTCGCGTACGCGGACGCCATATCCAGCGGCCGGGCCTGGTACTGGCCGAGGACGATACCGTTGTTCGGTCCGGCTCCGCCCGGCTCGGTCAGCGTGGGGCCCAGGCCCGGAAGTTCTTCCGGAATACCCAGTTTGTGCCCCATATCGGCGATCTTCTGCGGGCCGTTCTGCATTTCCAGCTGCATGCGGTAGAAGCTGGTGTTCAGCGAACGTTTGAGCGCCTCGGCGATGGTGCAGACACCGCACTGCTCACCCTCGACGTTGGTGATCTCGATACCGTTCACCGTGATCGGCGAGCTGTCGTACATCTGCGACAGCGGAACACCGTTCTCCAGGTTCTGCGCCAGGCCGATCACCTTGAACGAGGAGCCGGTCTGCAGGGCGGCATTGGCGAAGTCGTAGCCGTAGCCTTCCTCGCCGCCGTAGTAGGCGCGCACCGCACCGGTTTTCGGATCGATCGAGACCACCGCGGTGCGCAACTTGTCCGGTTCGCCCTCGAGATTCTTGCGTGCGGCGTCGACGGCGGCCTGCTGCGCCTTGGCGTCGATGGTCGTGGTGATCTGCAGGCCGGAGGTGTTCAGCTGTTGTTCGCTGATCCCCGCTTCGGAGAGTTCGCGCAGCACCTGCGCTTTGACATGACCCTCCGGCCCCGCGGCCTCGGTCGTTTCCCCGGCCTTGGACGAGGACACCACCTGCGGATAGGTCAGACCGCTACGCTCGCCACGGTCGAGATTGCCGCCGGCGACCATACCGTCGAGGACATAGTTCCAGCGGGTCTCGGCGCCTTCGGGATTCGACTCGGGATCCAGCAGCGACGGCAGCTGAATGGTCGCGGCCAGTACCGCGCCCTCGGCCACACTGAGTTCCTGTACCGGCTTGTCGAAATACGCCTTGGCCGCGGCATTGATGCCGTAGGCGCCGCGCCCGAAGTAGATGGTGTTCAGGTAGGCGGTGAGGATCTCGTCCTTGCTCCACTGCCGGGCCATCTTCGCCGAGATCACCAGCTCGTGCAGCTTACGGGTAAGGCTGCGCTCGTCACCGACCAGCGCGTTCTTCACGTACTGCTGGGTGATCGTCGAACCACCACCGGCGCTTTCGCGGCCGAGCACATTGTCGCGGGCGGCGCGGGCGAAGCCGGAGATCGAGAAACCGGGGTTGCTGTAGAAATCCCGGTCCTCGGCGGCGATCACCGCGTTACGCACGTGCGGCGGAATCTGATCGATCGTCACATCGGTGCGGTTGCCCTCCGGCGGCACCACACGGGTGATCTCGGTTTCCCCGTCGGCCGCGAGGATCGTGGCGACCTGGTTGGTCTTGAGATCACCGGGTTCGGGCACCGACACCGTGGAATAGGCGATCAGGAACACCGTGCTCGGCACCACGATGGCCAGTGCGACCAGGACGTAGGCGATCCGCCGCGCGATCTTCCACCGGTTCTTGCGTTTCTGCGCCGGTCCGCGGCCGTCGGGGCCGCCGGGACCCCCCGAGCGACCGCCGGGCCG
>NZ_BDBX01000053.1 GCF_001613205.1 Nocardia sienata NBRC 100364
ATAGACACTGCACTATTCTGCTTCGCGTGGCGATATCCAAGGTCGAGCGCCTGATGAATCTGGTCATCGCGCTGCTGTCGACTCGGCAGTTCCTGACTGCGGAGCGTATTCGGGAGAGCGTCGCGGGCTACGAGGACTGTGCCAGCGACGAGGCGTTCAGCCGGATGTTCGAGCGGGACAAGAACGAACTCCGGGATCTGGGCATACCTCTCGAGGTGGGCCCCTCCGGCCGTTTCTCGACAGTGGAGGGCTACCGCATCAACCGGGACGCCTACGAGCTACCGGATATCGACCTGACCAGCGAGGAGTCGGCGGCGGTGGCGGTGGCCCTGCAGATGTGGGAGTCGCCTGAGCTGGCGGCGGCCGCGGCCGGGGCCCTGCTGAAATTGCGGGCGGGGGGTGTGCACGTGGAGACCGATACCGCGTTCGCGGCCATTCCGGCGGTGCCGGCGCGCACGCGCGGGTCCGAGCCGGTGCTGGGGAAGTTGCTCGCGGCGATCGATGCCGGGCAGGCGGTGCGGTTCGAGCATCGCGGCGCCAGTAACGCCCCGTATCTGATGCGGGATGTCGAACCGTGGGGGGTGGTGACGTGGCGGGGGCGCTGGTATCTGGTGGGCCACGATCGGGACCGGGACGCGGTGCGGACTTTCCGGTTGTCCCGGATCGGGGACGAGATCACCGCGTACGGGCCGCGCAACGTCGTGCATCCGCCCGAGGGGACGGATCTGCGCGAGATCGTGACCCGGGTGACCGGTAGTGTGCCGGTCACCGGGTCGGCGACCATCTGGGTGGCGCAGGGCCGGGGCCGGGATCTGCGCCGGATCGGCGAGGTGGTGGGTAGCCGGACCGTCGGTGACCGGCCGGGCAGTGTGCTCGCGGTGCCGATCCGGTCACAGAATTGGCTGGCCCGGTTGATCACCGGGTTGGGTGCCGATGCGCTGGTGCTCGAACCGGCGGAGTTGCGGGCCGATGTGGTGGCGCGGTTGCGTGCGGTGATCGACCGGACGGAGGTGGCGTTGTGAGCACCCGGTTGTCGGCGCGGCTGTCGCGGCTGTTGAACATGGTCCCGTATTTCGTGGCCAATCCGGGAATCAGCGCGGCCGAGGCCGCGGCCGATCTGGGCGTCACGACCAAGCAGTTGATGGCCGATCTGAATCAGCTGTGGATGTGCGGGCTGCCCGGCTACGGTCCCGGTGATCTGATCGATCTGTCCTTTTCCGAGGAGAGTGTCCAGGTCACGTTCACCGCGGGGATCGAGCGGCCGTTGCGGCTCACCTCGATCGAGGCGACAGCGGTGCTGGTGGCGCTGCGGTCGATCGTCGATCTGCCGGGCATGGTGGATCCGACCGCCGCGCATTCGGCCATCGCCAAGCTCGAGGCGGCGATCTCCGGGGCGGTGCCGGCCGGGGACGCGGGGGACCTCCCGGCCGGGGAACTACCCGCCGAGGCTCCGGCGGTGACCACGGTGCGGTCCGCGGTGGCGGCGCGCCGGGCGTTGCGGCTGGAGTACTACTCGGCGAGCCGCGATGTGGTGTCGGACCGGGTGGTCGATCCCATTCGGATCGTCGCCGTCGACGACAACAGCTATCTGCAGGCGTGGTGCCGAGAGGCCGAGGGCGTACGGCTGTTCCGGTTCGACCGCATCGAATCGGCGGCCGAACTCGACGAACCGGCCCACCCGCCGCGGGAAGCGCGCGATTCGGAGGCGGGGCTGGATCTGTTCCAGGACGATCCCGCGGTCCCGTTGGCGCGGCTGCTGATCGCCGCCGATCACGGCTGGGTACTGGACCAGTACCCGATGCACCGGGTGGCGGTGCACGCCGACGGGAGTATCGAGGCGACCATGCGTTTCGCCACACTGGATTGGATGGCGCGGTTGGCGCTCGGGTTCGGGTCCGGGGTGACCGTGCTGGGTCCGCCGGACCTGGTGGCGGCGGTCCGGGACCGCTCCGATGCCGCCCTGGCGGCGTATTCGGCCGCGGGGTTCGACGAGCCCGCCTGACAGCCCGCGGGCAGGCCCCGCGCCCGCGGGCACCCGACGTGGCGGTGAACAGCGATCTACCGGCGGGTGACGTGCGGGCCTCTGCCCCCGGTTGCGTTCGATGCGCCTGTCTGGGCAGGTAGCATCGGAAAGACCACAGTCTTGGGAGGTAACCACAATGGGCAGTCTGAGCATCTGGCACTGGCTGATCATCGCGGCGCTGTTCGTGGTGTTCTTCGGCGCGAAGCGGATGCCCGACGCGGCCCGCAGTCTCGGCCGGTCGCTGCGCATCTTCAAGAGCGAAGTGAGCGAGATGCACAACGACGGCAAGCCCGCGAGCACCGCGGCCGCGCAGCCCGCTCCGGAGCTGCCGGCCGGCCGCGAGGCGGCGCCGCAGGCCACGGAGACGCGGAGCGAGTCGAAAACGCTCTGAGCCCGTATTCGCGGGTCCGGGCACACCCGGACCCCGATACGACGCTGTCGACCCGGCGCTGCCGGCCGGGCCCTGACCGCATACCGGGCGGAGTATCGCCGGGGCATCGGACAGCGCCGCAGGCCGAGCGGAGCGAGGCACTCTGATACGAGGGCATCCACACACCATGCGAATTCCGTTCGACCCCCGGCACAGCAAGCGCCGGACCAATCCCGATGGCACCATGTCCCTGGTCGACCATCTGCGGGAGTTGCGCACCCGGCTGTTGATCTCGCTGGCGGCCGTGCTGGTCACCACGATCGTCGGTTTCCTGTGGTACGCGCATTCGTTCTTCGGGCTGGAGAGCCTCGGTGAGATCCTGCGCGGTCCGTACTGTTCGCTGCCCGATTCGGCGCGGGCCTCGCTGACTCCCGGCGGTGAGTGCCGCCTGCTGGCCACGGCTCCGTTCGAGCAGTTCATGCTCCGGTTGAAGGTCGGGCTGACCGCCGGCGTGGTGCTGGCGTGCCCGGTCTGGCTGTACCAGGCATGGGCGTTCATCACTCCGGGTCTGTATCCGAAGGAACGTAAGTACGCGGTCGGTTTCGTGGTGACCGGCTCGTTCCTGTTCGTCGGCGGCGCGGTGCTGGCCTACTGGGTCATCTCCCACGCGCTGAGTTTCCTGCTCAGTATCGGCGACAATGTGCAGATCACCGCGCTGAGCGGTTCCCAGTACTTCAGTTTCATCATCCAGCTGCTGATCATCTTCGGTGTCAGTTTCGAAACACCGTTGCTGATCGTGGGTCTGAACCTGATCGGGGTGCTGCCGTACGAGAAGCTGAAGGCCTGGCGGCGCGGCATCATCTTCGGTCTGTTCGTGTTCGCGGCGATCGTCACTCCGCAGGACCCGTTCTCCATGCTGGCGCTGGCGCTCGCGCTGACCGTGCTGTTCGAGTTCGCGGTGCAGTTCGCCCGGTTCAACGACCGGCGCCGGGCCCGGATCGAGGAGCAGCAGCTGGGCGCGCTCGACGACGAGGAGGCCTCGCGGATCGAGGCGCCGACCTCGGTCGATCCGGCCACGCCCATTCCGTCGGCCGATGCGGTGCCCGCCCCGGAGCGGACCGGTCGCCCGACCACGGACTATTCGGACACACTCTGACCGCTGCGGGCACCTCCCCGGAAATTATCGGCGCGACCGGTGTCGGATTCCTCGATTAGTCTCGGAGCCGTGACACCGAACGCGTCGCTGACCGCCGAACTGTCCCGGTTCGCCGCCCAGCTGACATTCGAGCTGGACCCCTTCCAGCGCCAGGCCTGTACCGCCCTCGAGGAGGGGCACGGGGTACTCGTCTGCGCGCCCACCGGCGCCGGGAAGACCGTCGTCGGCGAATTCGCGGTGCATCTGGCATTGGCATCGGGCGGGAAATGTTTCTACACCACGCCCATCAAGGCGCTGTCGAACCAGAAGTTCGCCGATCTCACCGAGCGGTACGGCCGCGAGCTGGTGGGTCTGCTCACCGGCGACCAGTCGATCAATCCCGATGCTCCGGTCGTGGTGATGACCACCGAGGTGCTGCGGAACATGATCTACGCCTCGTCCGACGCATTGCGCGCCCTGTCCCATGTGGTGATGGACGAGGTCCACTACCTGGCCGACCGGTTCCGTGGCGCGGTGTGGGAAGAGGTCATCCTGCACCTGCCGCCGGAAGTGCGGCTGGTGAGCCTGTCGGCCACGGTGTCCAATGCCGAGGAGTTCGGCGCCTGGATGGAGACCGTGCGCGGGAACACCGCCGTGGTGGTGGACGAGACCCGGCCGGTGCCGCTGTGGCAGCACGTGATGGTCGGGCGCCGCATGTTCGACCTGTTCGACAGCGAATCCTCCGACCAGCGGGTACTGGTCGATTCGGATCTGGTCCGCTACATCAAACAGCGGGAGAGCGCCGACCGGATGGAGGGCTGGGGAGGTCCACGCGGGCGGGGCGGCCCGCGACGGTTCTTCCGGCCGCTGCCCCGGCCCGAGGTACTGGCCCGGCTCGACGAAGAGGGCCTGCTGCCCGCGATCACCTTCATCTTCAGCCGGGCCGGCTGCGACGGCGCGCTGGCCCAGTGCCTGCGTTCCGGGCTGGATCTGGGCGGTGCGGCCGATCCCGAGGTCGTCGACGCGATCATCGACAAGCACACCGGCGAACTGCCGCGCGCCGATCTCGAGGTGCTCGGGTACTGGGAGTGGCGGGAGGCGCTGCACCGCGGCCTGGCCGCCCATCACGCCGGAATGCTGCCCGCCTTCCGGCACACCGTCGAGGAACTGTTCGTCAAAGGCCTGGTCCGAGCGGTGTTCGCCACCGAGACGCTGGCGCTGGGGATCAATATGCCCGCGCGCACCGTGGTGCTCGAACGGCTGGTCAAGTTCAATGGGGAAACCCACGCCGAACTGACCCCGGGGGAGTACACCCAGCTCACCGGGCGGGCCGGGCGGCGCGGTATCGATGTGGAGGGCCACGCGGTCGTGCTGTGGCAGCCCGAGGTCGATACCAGCGCGGTCGCCGGTCTGGCCTCCACCCGGACCTATCCGCTGCGCAGTTCCTTCAAACCCGGCTACAACATGTCGATCAACCTGATCGACCGGCTGGGCGCCGAAGAGGCGCGGCTGCTGCTCGAGCGTTCCTTCGCCCAGTTCCAGGCGGACCGCTCGGTGGTCGGGCTGGTCCGCGGTATCGAACGCAACGAGAGCCAGTTGCGTAAACTCGCCGCCCAGCTCGGCGGCGAGGACGGGGACTTCCTGGAGTACTTCGGTCTGCGGGAGCGAATCAAACAGCGTGAACGACAGCTCAACCAGCAGACCCGCACCGACCGGCGCACCGCCGGTATCGCCGCCCTGACCGAACTGCGCCGCGGCGATGTGGTCGCCATCGGCGCCGGGCGCCGGGCGGGGCTGGCCGTGATCCTGGAACCCGACGCCACCCCCGGTGATCCGCGTCCGCTGGTGCTCACCGAGGACAAATGGGCGGGCCGGGTCTCGGTCGCCGATTTCCCGGTGCCGGCGCAGCCGCTGGGCCGGATGCGGCTGCCGCGCCGGGTCGACCACCGCACCGCGCGGACCCGCCGCGATCTCGCCTCGGCCCTGCGCAGCACCGGGATCATCGCACCGCACCGTCCGCGCCGGGACAAACGTGCCGCGGGCGCCGACGACCCCGAACTGGGCGCTCTGCGCCGCGCGCTGCGGGCCCATCCAGCCCACACCCGGCCTGATCGGGAGCAGCTGGCCCGGGTCGGCGAGCGCTACAACCGGGTGGCACGGGAGACCGAGTCGATGCGGCAGAAGGTCGCGACGACCACCAATTCGCTGGCCCGCACCTTCGACCGGATCGTCGGGCTGCTCGAGGAACGCGGTTTCGTGCACCAGGGGGAGGTCACCGCGGACGGGCGGCGGCTGGCCCGTATCTACGCGGAAAGCGATCTGCTCGTGGTCGAATGCCTGCGGCAGGGACTGTGGCGTGGATTGGGCCCGGCCGAACTGGCGGCCGTGGTGTCGATTCTGGTGTACGAATCGCGTTCGGAGGGGGGCTATCTCGGCGCCGCCGGACCGACCGCGCCGATCCGCCGTGCGGTCGCCGACACCATCGCCGAGTGGTCACGGCTGCGCAACGACGAGTCCGAGCACCGGCTGGCTCCCAGCCGTGAACCCGATCTCGGGTTCGTGGGCGGTATCTACAAATGGGCTCGCGGTGACGCGCTGGCGGATTCGCTGCTGGCCAGTGGTGATCAGGGCACGCCGCTGTCGGCCGGTGATTTCGTGCGTTGGTGCCGGCAGGTGATCGATCTGCTCGATCAGATCCACACCACCGCAGACGATACCGAGGTCGCGGCGACCGCGGCCAAGGCCGTCCGGGCGATCCGGCGTGGTGTCGTCGCGGTGGACGCGGCATGAGAGAGTCAGGCCCGGACGCGGTAGCGGAGCGTAACGACGCAGGGCCCTCGCTCATGCTTCGGTAGTCACAGCGTGAGACCATCGATTGTGATTTGATTTCAACCGCACGCGGGGGGCTACCGTGTGTTGGACAATGCGAGTGGAGGCAACCAGATGAGCGGGCCGTACGGACCGAACGACGCCCCGGGCACCGGGGAGGGACGTAACGATCCCACCCAGGTCTGGGGTGGGCAGCAGCCGCCCGGCGCGGCGCCGCAGTGGGGGAACCAGTCGCCCGCACAGCCCCCGGTTCCCGACCCGCAGCAGGCGCAGCCCACCCAGCAGTGGGGTAGTGACCAGGGCGGACAGCAGTGGCAGCCGGCTCCGCCACCGCAGCAGCAGTGGAGCCAGCCGCAACCGCAACCCCAGCAGCCTCAGCCGCAGCAGTGGAACGACCCCAATCAGCAGCAGTGGGGGCAGCAGCCCCAGCAGCCCCAGCCGCAGTGGGGTGACCCGAATCAGCAGCAGCAGTGGGGTGACCCGAATCAGCAGCAGCCGCAGTGGAGTGATCCGAACCAGCAGCAGTGGGGACAGCAGCAGCCGCAGCAGCAGTGGGGTCAGCCGAATCAGCAGCAGTGGGGACAGCAGCCGCCGTCGTCGGGCGGTGGTAAGAAAACCGGCCTCATCATCGGCGGGGCGGTGCTGGCGGTGGTGCTCGTGGTCGGCGCCGTCGTCGGCATTCTGACCCTCACCGCAAAGGACCAGCTGGACCAGGCCGCCGTGCAGACGGGCGTGGCGAAAGTCCTGGCGGATTCCTACGGGATCGACGACGTCGAGGATGTCCAGTGCCCCGCGGGCCAGGAGGTCGCGGTGGATGCCACCTTCACCTGTGATCTGAAGGTCGGTGGCGAGGCCAAGAAGGTCAACATCAAGATCACCAAGGACGACGGCACCTACGAAGTCGGCCGCCCGAGCTGATCTTCTCGCCGGACGAACCCGCCGGACGCTGCCCTCCGGCGGGTTTTCGCTGTCATGGGCCGGTCAGGCGCAGTCGGCCAGCGCGGTGATCAACCGCTCGACCGGGCTCTGCGCGTTGTAGGCGCGGGCGAGTTCGCGTAGCGCGTCGATATCGGCCGGGATGGGATGCAGGGTATCGGGCCGCGACAGGATCACATCGGCGTCGCGCACCACGCGCACCACGGGCGCCGCCGCGTCGAGATAGTCGGCGGCCGTACGCAGTTTGGTCCGGATCCCTTGGGCCAGGTCGGCCGCGGGATCGTCTACCGCCGCCCGCAGCGCCTCGAGTGAACCGAACCTGCTGATCAGGGTGGCGGCGGTCTTCTCGCCGATCCCCGCGGCGCCCGGGAGCCCATCCGAGGAATCCCCGCGCAGTGTCGCCATATCCGCGTAGGCCGGACCCGCGTTCTGCTCCGGGACCCCGTATTTCGCCGCGACCTCCGCCGGCCCGAACAGTTCGGCCTTGGCCAGCCCGCGGCCCGCGTACAGCACCCGCACCGGCGGCTCGGGGGTATCGCGGACCAGTTGCAGCAGATCCCGGTCGCCGCTGACGACTATCACCGGGTCGGTGAGCTCGGTGGAGGCGAGGGTACCCAGCACATCGTCGGCTTCCAGGCCTTCCGCACCGCCCGTGGCGATACCGGCGCTGGCCAGCATCTCGAGGATCATGTCGACCTGCGGAGTGAGCCGGTCCGGTACTTCCTCGGCGCCCGGTGCGGCCGTGGCCGAGGTGTCGAGCCGATGGGCCTTGTAGGTGGGCACCAGATCCACTCTGAACTTCGGCCGCCAGTCCAGGTCCAGGCACACCACGAGCCGGGCGGGGCGATGCCTGGTGACGAGGGAGGCGACCATATCGGTGAACCCGCGCAGGGCGTTCACCGACCGGCCGTCGGACGCGGTGATCTTGTCCGGGATCGCGTAGAAGGCCCGGAACCACAGACTCGCGCCGTCCAGCAGCAGCAGGGGACGCGGCGTGGATTCGGTCGTAGTCACCCGGTGAATCTACAAGGACCCACCGACGTCTCCGATGTGCCGCCCCCCGGGTGCGAGGTAGGTTCGAGGTCATGAGCGCGCACACGGAGTCACGGTTCGCGGCGGAGGTCTACGGGCAGCGATTGGAGCGGGCGGTCCAGTTGATCCGCGACGCCCATCTCGACGCCCTGCTCATCACCCCTGGCCCGGACCTGCGGTACCTCATCGGATCGGCGGCCCAGTCGTTCGAACGGCTGACCTGTCTGGTGATCACCTCCGACAAGGCCACCCCGTCGGTGGTGATCCCCAAACTGGAGGTGTCGGCCCTGCAGGAGTCCGCAGTCGACGAACTCGGCCTGCGGGTCCTGGACTGGGTGGACGGGGTGGACCCGTATCAGCTGGTCCGGTCGGCGCTGCACATCGGCTCCCGCGTCGCGGTGGCCGATTCCATGCCCGCGCTACATCTGCTGCCGCTGGCGCACAGTTTCAGCGGGCTCCCGGTCTCGGCGACCCCGGTACTGCGGGAATTGCGCATGATCAAGGACGACGCCGAAATCGCGGCGCTGCGCCGGGCGGGCGCGGCCATCGACCGAGTACACGCCCGGATGGGGGAGTTCCTGCGGGTCGGGCGGACCGAGGCCGAGGTCGGCAAGGACATCACCGAGGCCATCGTGGCCGAGGGCCATACCGAGGCCGCGTTCGTGATCGTGGGCAGCGGGCCCAACGGCGCCAATCCGCATCATGAGGTGTCGGAGCGCCGGATCGAGGCCGGTGACGTGGTGGTGATCGATATCGGCGGCCCGGTGGAGCCCGGTTACTACTCCGACTCCACCCGGACCTATGTGCTGGGCGAACCCGATCCGGAGATCGCGGCGCGCTGTGCCGAACTGGAGCGCGCCCAGGCCGCCGCGGTGGCTTCCGTGCGACCCGGTGTCCGCGCCGAAGCCGTGGACGCGGCCGCCCGCGAACCGCTGGAAGCCGCCGGGTTCGGGCCCGCATTCGTCCACCGGACCGGGCACGGTATCGGCCTGTCGGTGCACGAGGAGCCCTATATCGTCGCGGGCAACGACCTGGAACTGCGCCCGGGGATGGCGTTCAGTATCGAACCCGGGATCTATTTCCCGGGGGAATGGGGCGCCCGGATCGAGGACATCGTGGTCGTCACCGAGGACGGCTGCGTGCCGATGAACGAGCGTCCGCACGGCCTCACCGTCCTACCGGCCGACAGCTAGCCGGCCCGGCGTTCAGGCCTCGCGCAACCGGACCCCGCACAGCACTCGCCGGACATCGATCGCCAGCACCACCCGGGTCGGGTTGTCCCGGGGCACCCGGTAGCGCTCGGCGTAACGCCGTTCGGCCTCCCGCACCGCTGCCGGGTCGTCGAGGACGGCCGCCGGACCCTCCAGGGTCAGCCACCGCGCACCGTCCACCTGGCCGACGGCGGCGTAACCCGAACGCCGCACATTACGGGCCTTCACCGAGGCGCCGTCGGTGATCACCCGGGCCAGACCGGCGACGGGGTCCCAGGTGAACCCCACCGGCACCATGTGCGGGGTGCCGTCGGCCCGCAGAGTCGTGAGGGTCGCCAGATGCCGTTCGGTGAGGAACTCGACGGCCGCCGGCGACAATTCGGCAGTACGCAGCGTCATGGATTGACCGTAGCGGGTCGCCGCGAGCGCCCGGTACGTCTCCCGGTTCCGCACACCGCCGCGTGTGGATGACAGACTGAGCGCATGGTTGTGCGTCGAACACGAGGGATCGACCCGGGCACGGTGCTGGTGCTGGGTGGACGCAGTGAGATCGGTCTGCAGGTGGCGCTGCGGCTCGCGCCCGGGCGGGCGGTGGTGCTGGCAGCGCGGCGCTGCGAGGATCTGGATGCCGAGACCGCGGCGCTCACCGCCGCCGGCGCGACCGCGGTGCATCCGGTGGAGTTCGACGCCGACGACACCGCGAGCCATCCCGCCCTGCTCGGCAAGATCGCCGCCGACTACGGGCCGATCGGGGTCGCGGTACTGGCTTTCGGGGTACTGGGCGAACAATCCCGCGCCGAGGCCGACCCCGCCCACGCGCTGGCGGTGGTGCACACCGACTACACCGCCCAGATCAGCGTGCTGACCGTTCTGGCCAACGAGATGCGGTCCCGGGGCAGCGGTCAGCTGGTGGTGTTCAGTTCGGTGGCCGGGGTCCGAGTGCGGCGGGCCAACTATGTCTACGGGTCGGCCAAAGCAGGATTGGACGGATTCGCCTCCGGGCTTGCCGACGCGCTGCACGGTAGCGGCGTGCATCTGCTGCTGGCACGGCCGGGCTTCGTGGTGGGCAGGATGACCGAGGGGATGAACCCGGCACCGTTGTCCAGCACACCGGACCAGGTCGCCGCCGCAGTGGTGACCGCGCTGAGCCGCCGCTCGGCGCGGGTGTGGATCCCGGGAATCCTGCGCCCGGTGTTCTTCGGGATGCGCCTGCTACCGCAGGCCGTCTGGCGGCGGCTGCCCCGGTGACCGCCGACCCCGCGCTCTCCTGGGCGGGGCCCCGGATTCCGGTGGTGGGTATCGGTGCCGACGGCTGGGCGGGGCTGCCCGACCGGTCCCGGCAGGTCCTGCGCGACTGCGCGGTGCTGTTCGGTTCGGCGCGGCAGCTGGCATTGCTCCCCGAGGAGGTGACCGCACGGCGGGAACCGTGGCCGTCGCCGCTGGTTCCCGCGCTGCCCGGGCTGTTGGCCGAGCATCGCGAAACCCGCCTCGGGGTACTCGCCAGCGGCGATCCCATGTTCTACGGCATCGGTGTCACCCTGGCTCGGCTGCTCGGGCCCGGCGCGCTGCGAGTTCTCCCGCAACCGTCGGCGGCCTCGCTGGCGTGTGCCCGGCTGGGCTGGCCGGTGGCCGAGGCGGGAACAGTCAGCGCGGTCGGCCGGCCGCTGGAGCGGTTGCTGCCCGAACTGGCCGACGGGCGGCGGCTCCTCGTACTGAGCGCCGATGCCGGCACCCCGCGGCAGATCGCGGAGTTGCTGCGGCGTAACGGGTTCGGCCCCTCCGCGCTGACCGTGCTGGAACAGCTGGGCGGGCCCGCCGAACGATTGGTGTCCGGGACCGCCGCCACCTGGCGGGAGCCCGCGGGCGATCCGCTCAATATCGTCGCCGTCACCGTGGCGGGCGAACCCGGACGCATCCGCCTCACCCGGCTGCCCGGCCTGCCCGACGCCGCCTACGGCGGGGACGGGCAACTCACCAAAGCCGAGATCCGGGCGCTCACGCTGGCGGCGCTCGCCCCCGGACCCGGGGAGACGCTGTGGGATATCGGTGGCGGTTCGGGCAGTATCGCCATCGAGTGGTGCCGCACCGATCCCGCCTGTCGGGCGATCACGTTCGAGGTCCTGGCGCGGCGCCGGGCGCAGATCGCCGCCAACGCCGTCGCGCTCGGCGTACCCGGTCTCGAGGTGCGTGGCGAGGCGGTGGCCGAACTCGCCGGGGACGCGGTGGCCGATGACCCCGACGCGATCTTCCTCGGTGGCGGACTCACCACGCCCGCGCTGTTCGAGCACTGCTGGTCCCGACTGCCATCCGGGGGCCGGCTGGTGGCGAACGCGGTGACCGCGGAATCGGAGGCGCTGCTGCTCGACTGGTCCGCGGCGCACGGCGGCGCCCTGCGCCGCTTCCAGGTCTACCGCGGGGAACCTCTGGGGCGCTTCACCACGTGGCGGCCCCAGCTGCCGGTGACCCAATGGTCGGTGGTGAAGGGCCGGACCGGAGGGAATTCCCGTATGTGACAACACGAATGGACGAATCGGGCATCGGGAGTAAGGTCACGGGGGTTCTAGCGCGGGTCACGCGGATTCGCGCGCGACGGGGAGATTCGATAGTGAAATACAAGAAGTTCGCCGCGACCGCGATCATGGCGGCCGCGGCCACCGGTATCGCCGCGGGCACGGGCTACGCGGCGCCCGCTCCGACGGCGCCCGCTGTCGAGCAACAAGAGAACGCGGTGGCGGAAGTCACCGGTCACGATCGTGGCGTCGACTACACCCTGGCGCTGGCCGAGTCCGGGAAGTCGCTGGTCACCACAGTTTCCGGCGGTGTGTTCAGCCTCGACACCGCCAACAACGCGGTGGTGCTGAGCAATGCCGCCGGGGAGCGCCTGACCGGTATCCCGCTCACCCAGGCCACCAACGGCCAAGTCGTCGCGGTCGCCGCCACCATCGACGAGGGCGACAGCCGGCTGACGCTGACCCCGCGGGCCACTCCGGTCGCGGGCGCGCCGTCGCAGGCGCAGTTCATCGGTGCCCAGCAGTGGTTCATGAGCGAACTGCAGGCGGCCTCGCTGGGTGCGGCCGTGGGCGCGGCCATCGGCGCGGCCATCGGCTTCCTCTTCCTGGGTGTCGGTTTCATCCCGGGCGCCATCATCGGCGCGGGTATCGGCCTCGCGGTCGCCGGCGGCCCGCCGCTGCTGGATTCGGCCATCGCCTACTTCAGCGGCCAGCCCTGAGAATTCTGCTGCTGGGCGGAACCGGGGAAGCCCGGGAACTCGCCCGGCTGCTCACCGGCGAGCGGGAACACGAGCTCGTGTCCTCGCTCGCCGGTCGGGTTTCCGAGCCGATCCGGCCCGCGGGTAAGGTGCGGATCGGCGGATTCGGCGGTGTCGACGGGCTGCGCGAATGGCTGGTGGACAATCGGATAGAAGTCGTCGTCGACGCCACCCATCCTTTCGCCGAGGTGATCACCGCCAATGCCGCGCAGGCCACCGCGCGGCTCGGACTTCCCATGATCCGGTTGAGCCGTCCGGGCTGGACCGCGGGCTCCGGCGATCGCTGGTACCGGGTCCCCGATCTGGCCGCCGCCGCGGACACCGCCGCCGGGCTGGGGGACCGGATCCTGCTCACCATCGGCCGTCAGGGGGTGGCGGCCTTCGTCGATCATGCGCGGCCCTGGTACCTCATCCGGGCCATCGACCCGCCCGTGGGCGCACTGCCCCCGCGGCACGAAATCCTCTTGGCCCGGGGACCTTTCACGATCGCCGACGAATCGGCACTGCTGACCCGGCACCGTATAGATGTCGTGGTCACCAAGGACAGCGGGGGTACGGCGACCGCCGCGAAGCTCACCGCCGCGCGCACCGCCGGCATTCCGGTGGTGGTTGTGGATCGGCCGCCCGTGCCCTTCGGCGTCACGGTGGTGGCCACGGTCGGCGAAGCGCGGGAAGTATTGTCCGCATGGGCCGCCGAGGGTCGCGGCGGGCGGCCGGGCGGAACGCGCTGAGTAATTCCGGGTCCCGTTCCGGGCGGTACCCGGCCCGGTCGGAATGCTTCGTGTGGCCGGCCGTTCCACCTCGCGCTCGACGATATCCGCCGGCCGATGCGGTGCAGCGGGTCCCCGCAGTCCCGTTCACCGCGTGGTTCGGTTTCCGATCACGGGTCGCTGCACGATCGGCAGCGCGCGTTCACGAGCCGAGTAGTTCGGGCAGCCGGTCGAACCAGTCCAGGACCGCGCGCTCGTATCCGATACCGAATTCCAGGGTGGCCCGGGTGTACGGGGACATCTCCGGACCTGTTGCCTCGGCGCGATAGCGGTCCAGACGTTCCTGGTGGACCTTGCGGGCGCTTTCGATGATCGAGGCCAGGTGCGCCGGTTCGAGGTGACCACCGAAATGCAGGGTGAGCAGCAGTGGGAACCGGATGGTCTCCGGGCTCGGGTCGCGCGCGATCCATTCGGCGAACGCGGCGCGGCCGGCGTCGGTGATGTGGTACGGCGTGCGCTCGCGGGCACCGGTTTCGCCCTTGACCACCAGGCCCGCCGAATCCATGGTGGCGAGTTCCCGATAGACCTGGCTCTGGGTGATGGTCCAGAAATCGCCGATGCAGTCCTGGGCCACTGTCACCAGATCCCAGCCCGACATCGGCCCCGCGTGCAGAAAACCCAGAAGTGAGGCGGCTGTGGAGTTCAGCGGTCGCTTCTGTTTGCCGTTCACCACGTCGTCCTTCCGGCCGGCACTATTCCATAGTGGAATGCTATCGGATGGTGCGGTTTCAAGCGTGGTAGCGCCGTGCGGTGTAGACCCGCGGTGCCCCGGCGCCGTCGACGACCGCGGTGGTGGAGGCGCCGATGATCAGCAGGGTTCGCATATCGACCTCGGCGGGCTCCAATCCGCCCAGCGTCACCACCCGCACCGATTCGCCCGGGCCTCCCACATCGCGGCCGAGAACCACCGGAGTGTCCGGCGCGCGGTGTGCGAGCAGGATGTCCTTCATCGCGCCCACCTGCCAGGTGCGCTTACTCGAGGCGGGGTTGTAGACGGCGATGGCCATATCGGCCGCGGCCACCGCCGCCAGGCGCCGGGCCACCACCTCCCACGGTTTCAGGCGATCGGACAGGGAGATCGTGGCGTAATCGTGCCCGAGCGGGGCGCCGACGCGGCTGGCGACCGCGTTCGCCGCCGTCATCCCGGGCAGGACCCGCACCGGAACCCCTGACCACTGTGGGTCCGCGGATTCCTCCAGGACGGCCGCGGCCATCGCGAAAACCCCCGGATCGCCCGAAGAGACCACAGCGACCCGGCCGCCGCGGCGGGCGAGGTCCAGGGCCATGGCAGCGCGTTCGGATTCGACCCGGTTGTCGCTGCTGTGGCGCCGCTGACCGGGGCGGGTCGGGACGCGGTCGATATAGGTGGTGTAGCCGACGAGGTCGGTGGCGGCGGCCAGCGCGGCGGAGACCTCCGGCGTGGTCCATCGCGTATCGCCCGGTCCCAGACCGACGACCACCACCTCGCCGACGCTCGCCGCGCCACCCGGTGCGGCGGTCTCGGCGGCCGGTGTGCTCGCCGCGCGGGTCACCGGCTCGGTGGCCGCCGGAGCCCGGCGGGCGGGGACCGGGGTGGTCGGTTCGGGACCCGGGACGATGGTGATCGCGAAATACGGAACCTGGGTGTCGTCCACTTCTCCGGCGGGGAGCACCCGTTCGCGTCCGGTGCTGGCCCGTTCGACGTAGTAGGCGCGGTCGAGGCGGCCCGAGTCGGCGAGAGCCTTGCGGACGGCCGGGTAGGTGCGGCCCAGTTTCATGATCGCGGCGGCCTCGCTGCCGGCGAGACGGCGGGTCAATTCGTCGGCGGGCAGGGTGGCGGGCAGCACCGTCAGTACCTGTTCACCCTCCACCAGCGGAGTGGCCAGTGCCGCCGACGCGGCGCTCACCGAGGTGATCCCGGGGATGATCTCCGCCTCGAACCGATCGGCCAGTCGCCGGTGCATATGCATATAGGAGCTGTAGAACAGTGGGTCACCGGCGGCCAGCAGTGCCACCGACCGGCCGGCCGCCAGATGCGCGGCCAGCCGTTCGGCCGCCGCGGCGTAGAACTCGTCGATCGCGCCCTGGTAGCCGCCGGGATGATCGGTGGTCTCGGTCGTGACGGGGTAGATCAGGTGTTCTTCGAGCTGGCCCGGCCGCATATACGGTTCCGCGATACCGCGCGAGATACTGCGGCCGTGCCGGGCACTGTGGAACGCGATCACATCGGCCTCGGCGATCACCCGGGCCGCCTTCACCGTCACGAGTTCCGGGTCGCCCGGGCCCAGCCCGACTCCCCACAGCTTTCCGGTAGCCACCGTCATTCCACTTCGCTCGCAATCGCATTCAGGGCGGAGGCGGTGATGGCGCTTCCGCCGCGCCGCCCACGCACCGTCAGATATTCCACGCCCGTGCTCGCGGCGAGCGCGTCCTTCGATTCGGCCGCGCCGACGAAGCCCACCGGGATACCGAGCACGGCGGCCGGTTTCGGGGCGCCCGCGGCAATCATGTCCAGCAGATGGAACAGCGCGGTCGGCGCATTGCCGATGGCCACCACCGCGCCGTCGAGCCGCTCCCGCCACAATTCCAGCGCCGCCGCCGACCGGGTGGTGGCGAGTTCGGCCGCCAGCTCCGGCACCCGGGGGTCACGCAGTAGGCACAGCACCTCGTTGTCCGCGGGCAGCCGGGTCCGGGTGACCCCCGAGGCCACCATGTTCGCATCGCACAGAATCGGCGCGCCGGCACGCAGCGCGGACCGCGCCGCGGACACCACCTGCGGGGTGAACAGCACGTCCCCGGCCAGGTCGACCTGGCCGCAACCGTGGATCATCCGCACCACGACCTGCGCGATATCGGCCGGGAACCGGTCCAGCTCGGCCTCGGCTCGGATGATCGCGAACGACCGGCGGTAGATCTCGGCCGCGTCGGTGACGTAGCTGGTGCGCGTGTCGGGCATGCGGACACCCTATGCCGGGCGCAGCGCAGTGGGCCGGTGCGGGTGGGCCTCGGCCACCGGGATACCCGGGTCACAGCGAGGCCGCCGCCCACCACTGGTCGATATCTCCTGCCCGGTGTGGTGCGGCCAGGAGATATCGACGATGACCTGGGGAGCGGGGGTCGCCGCGGTGGGGGCCCGGTCGCCACCGGGACGCAGGGTGAGCACGACGACCAGGACCGCCACCACGACCAGCCCCGCGGTCGCCCCGCCCGGCGCGGCGGTGAGGACGCGGCCGGCGGAAGCCGGTCGCGGGCCGGATGGTGGCGGCGGGGGCGCGTGGGTGGAGCTTCGGTGAAGATCCACCAGGATCTCGATCAGTCGATGCCTTCGACGATGCGGAAGTCGCGCTCGACACCGTCGGAGAGGGCGACCAGCGCCTCCTGGTAGGCCGCACTCTCGTGCGCCGCGACGGCCTGCTCGAAACTGTCGAACTCGATCAGGATTGTGCGCTCGGCGATTCCGGCGTCATGCGCCACGACCCGACCGCCACGGACTAGGACCCGACCGCCGCCGGCCGCGACGGCCGGACCGGCCAGCTTGTTGTAAGCAGCCAGCTTCTCAGGGTCTGAGATGGTGCGGTAGGCGCTGACCCAGTAGCCCTTTGGCATGGAACCTCCAGTGTCGGGATGAGTGCATGTGACTTACGGGTTGGTCTCGGATGAGCGCCGGCGGGCGAGAGCGAGGCTTGTCAGCGTCGTGATCGCCATGGCGACGATGCCGACCAGCGCCGCGGTGGTGTAGGCGCTGTGGTCGGGGAAGAGGTGGCCGGGGCCGGTGCCCGCGGCGAGGATCATGCCGCCGATGGCGCTGCCCAGGGAGTACCCGACGCTGCGGACGACGTAGTTGAAGCTCATGGCGCTCGACGTCTCGCTCTTGGCGGTGACGGCCAGGATGACGCCGGGCATCGCGGCCGAGAAGCCGCCGACGCCGAAGCCGAGCACGCCCATCGCCGCGAACAGTTCGGCCAGGTCCGACCGGGCCGCCGCGAACAGGGCGAACCCGCCGCCGACCACGACGGCGCTGCCGGCCAGGAGCAGCGGGTCGGCGATCCGCGTCCGGGCCCGCGGCGTGAGTTTGCCGGCGACGAACCCCAGCACCGAGAACGGGATGAGGACCAGTCCGGCGACGAAGGTCGTCAGCCCGAAGCCGTAGCCGGCGTCGGGTGGCGTCTGCGCGTACCGGGTGATGAGCGTGAGCAGGAGGTACATGCCGATTCCGCCGACGAACATGGCGAGGTTCGCCCCGGCAACCGCCGGGTGCCGCACGGCCCGCACATCGACCAGGGGCGTCGGGCTGCGCAGTTCGATGACGGCCCAGACACAGAGCAGCACCACCGCGACGACGGCGAGGCCCCCCGCCACGGCGAGGTGTCGGCTCCACAGATTCCGTTCGCCGGCGAGGAACAGCACCAGGAGCAGCGCAGCGGCCAGGATGACCGCGCCTGCCACGTCCACGTGGGCGGAGCGGCCTTCGGGGGCTTCGGGGATGGAGCGCCACGCGGTCAGGAGGGCGGCGGCGGTGACGGTCAGGCCGAGGCCGTAGGCGGCCCGTACCCCGCCGAGCTCGGCGAGCAGTGCGGCCAGCGGGTAGCCGACGCCGGCCCCGATGATCGAGACCACCGAGATCAGGGCGATCACGGCCGCGCTGCGCTCCTCGGGGAGGTGGTCCCGGGCCACGCCCATCATCAGCGCCGTCAGCCCGAGCCCGACGCCCTGGGCCGCCCTGCCGGCCAGCAGCCACGCGAACGGCAGCGGCAGCACGGTGAGCGCGCTGCCGGCGACGACGACCACCAGTGTGGCGAGGATCGTGGCCCGCCGATGCGGGCCGGCTCCGAGCCGGCCCAGGACCGGCGTGGCGACGGCGCCGCTGAGCAGCGCGATTGTCAGCGTCCACTGCGCGCTGCCGAGCGAGACGTGGAATGAGGTCGCCACGCTGGTGATGAGCGGCGCCCCGAGACTGGCGACCGCCGCCACGACCAGAGCGATGAACATCAGAGCGGGGACCAGCAGCCGCGCCTCGGAACGCGCCACCGAGAACGCCTTCACCGCGAACCCGCCGACCGGCTGCCCGGTCACTGCTTCGCTCCTTCGTGGTCCTGGCTTTCGAGCTCTGCCAGATGCTTCAGCGCCGGAAGGGCCGCCACCAGCGCCTCGACCTCGTCGCCGGTGAGCTCGCCGATCAACCGCTCGAACGCGTGGACACCCGCCTGGCGCCGTGTCCGGACATAGGAGGCGCCGGCCTCGGTCAGGCACACCAGCGTGACCCGCTTGTCGGACGCGTCGCCCCGCCGCTCGACCAAGCCGGACTTCTCCATCACTCGGACCAGGGCGGTCATCGCGGGCTGGGTGACGCCCTCGACCGCGGCCAGATCGGTGATGCGCCGCGGGCCGGTCCGGGCCAGAGTGGCCAGGGTGGCGGCCGACGTCAGGCTCATGTCCCGGGGCAGGCGTCTCGTGGCCCTGGTGGCCAGGCCGTAGAGGGCTGCCCCGATGGCGGCGGACGCGCCAGGAGCGGTGTCTTGACGACTCATGCCAAAAGCATAGCCTTTTTATATTCATACTTTATGAAAATGCCGCGGAAGCCAGTTGTTCCGCGGGTTCGCTGCCGGGGGTGCAGTGAAGGAGGTAATCGACCATGAGTTTGCGGGGCGCGTCGAGCACCTTCTTGTCGAGAAGACAACTCCCGTCCTTTGGCGGGTCGGTAGGTATCGACTTCCCTGAATTGCACGCTGGCCGGATCCCGTTTCGGCTTTCGCGGTGACCGGGGGACGCCGTGGTGTCAGCGGCAGCAGTTGGGGTCGAGGACGAGGCAGAGTGCGGCGAGGGCGTCGCGGTGGGCGCGGTGGATGACGTTCATGCCATGGCGTTCGGAGTTCACGAGTCCGGCTTTGCGGAGTTGGCCGAGGTGGTGGCTGACCGTGGATTCGGAGAGCCCGACGACGTCGGCGAGTTCGCCGCCGTTGCATCCGGTTTCCGGATTGGCCAGCAGCAGGGACATGAGTTTGACCCGGACCGGATCGGCCAGGGCTTTCAGCCGGAGCGCGACGTGCAGGGCCGCCTCGTCGTCGACCGGGCCGGCGGCCACGGGTGGGCAGCAGACCGGGGCGGTCATATCGATCACGGGCAGCGCTTTGGGCATGGAGTCCATCCTACCGACTATGTTGACTTATGTCGAAAAGGTGGCAGACTGGGGGCTCCAATACTTCGATATATGTCTCACAGGTGGTGGTGATGATGTCACGTGTTCAGCTCGCACTCAACGTCGACGATCTGGGGCAGGCGGTCGAGTTCTACTCGACGCTCTTCGGTGTGGAGCCGGCGAAGCGCAAGCCCGGCTACGCGAATTTCGCGGTCGCCGAGCCGCCGCTGAAGCTGGTCCTGATCGAGAACCCGGGCCGGGGCGGCAGTATCAACCATCTCGGGGTGGAGGTGGAGTCCTCGGAGAAGGTGCAGGCCGAGATCGCGCGCTTGTCGCAGGCGGGTCTGTTCACCGACGAGCAGATCGCGACGACCTGTTGTTTCGCCACCCAGGACAAGGTGTGGGTGACCGGTCCCGGTGAGGAGCGGTGGGAGGTCTACACCGTGCTGGCCGATACCGAGCATTTCGGCACCGACCCCCGGTTCGCGGGGAAGAACGAGGGGGAGGCGGTGCAGGCGTGCTGCGGTACCGACGGCCGCGGTGAGGCCGCACCCGAGGAGGAGGCAGGGTCGACGGTGGCGTGCTGTGCGCCGGCCGCCGCCGCTCAGTAGGGCCGGGGTATCGGAGTGGTGGATGTGGGGGCCGCGCCCGCGGCAGTGGCTGGGTTGTCGCGGGCGGGGCGCCGCCGGGTGTTGGCGGTGCTGTGCCTGACCCAGACAACCGGCTGGGGGATCTTGTATTACGCGTTTCCGGTGCTCTCGGTGTCGATCACCGCGGGTACGGGGTGGTCGGCGCCGGTGATCACCGCCGCGTTCTCCCTCGGCCAGCTCGCGACCGCGCTTACCGGGATCCCGGTCGGGGCGATCATCGACCGGGCCGGGCCGCGGCGGGTGATGACCGCCGGGTCGATTCTCGGGGCCCTTGCGCTGCTTGCGGTCGCGGCCGCACCGAACCTGGCCGTGTTCTACCTCGGTTGGATCGCGGCGGGGGTGGCGATGGGGGCGGTGTTGTATCCGCCGGCGTTCGCGGCGTTGACCCGCTGGTGGGGGCCGCAGAGCGTGACCGCGCTGATGGTCCTGACCCTGGCCGGTGGTTTGGCGTCCACGGTGTTCGCGCCGTTGACCGCTGCTTTGGATGCGCACTCGGATTGGCGGGCGACCTATCTCGTCCTGGCCGCGGTGCTGGCGGTGGTGACGGTGCCGGCGCATTGGTTCGGGTTGCGGGCGCTGTGGCCGGACCCTCCGGCGCCGGTGTCGGCGGCGCACGCCGACCACACGCGGATTGCGCGCAGCCCGCGCTTCGCCGCGCTGGTGGGGACCCTCTGTCTGGCGGCGTTCGCGAGCTTCGCCGGCATCTTCAACCTCGTCGCGCTGCTGCAGGAGCAGGGCTTCGGCCCGGGTTTGGCCGCGACCGCGCTCGGGCTGGGTGGTGCAGGGCAGGTGCTGGGACGGATCGGGTATCTGCCCTTGGCCCGCTACACCGGGGTCACCGCCCGCACCGTGCTGGTCCTGGTCGCCCTCGCCGCCTCGACGACCCTGCTCGGGGTGGTGTCGGCGGTGATCGTGTTGATCGCGGTTGCGATCGGCGCCGGGCTGGTTCGCGGGATCTTCACGCTGGTGCAGGCCACCGCGATCACCGACCGGTGGGGCGCCACTCATTACGGGCGGCTCAACGGGTTGCTGTCGGCACCGGTGGTGGTCGTGTCCGCGCTGGCGCCGTGGGCGGGCACGGTGCTGTCGGCGTGGACCGGCAGCTACGCCCACGCCTATCTCGTCCTCGGTGCGGTCGCTGCTGTCGCCGCACTCACCGCGACCCTGACCACGGTCGATAGTTCGAAGAAAGAGACCTTGTGACAACCGAACACGCATACGACGCGGTGGTCATCGGCGGCGGCCAATCCGGCCTGGCCGCCGCCCACCACCTCACCGGCCAGGGCCTGAACACCGCGGTCCTGGAAGCCTCTGGGGAGGCGACCGGGTCGTGGCCGCGCTATTACGACAGCCTGACTCTGTTCTCCCCGGCCCGCTACAGCAGCCTGCCCGGGCGCCGGTTTCCCGGTGATCCGGACCGGTACCCGCACCGCGACGAGGTGATCGACTACCTGCGCACCTACGCCGCGGGCGTGGACGCCGACATCCACACCAGCACGCCGGCCGAGACTGTCACCACCGGCGACAGTGGTGAATTCACCGTAACCACGGGATCTGGGACGGTGTTCACCGCGCCGCGGGTGATCGCGGCGACCGGGTCCTTCGGTTCCCCGTTCCTGCCCGCTGTGCCCTGGCAGGACCAGTTCGCGGGCCAGGTCCTGCACGCGAGCCAGTACCGCAACCCGGGCGAGTTCGCGGGCCGGCGGGTGATCGTGGTGGGGGCGGGGAACTCGGCGGTGCAGATCGCTGCCGAGCTCGCCGAGCACGCGCAGGTGGTGCTGGCCAGTAGGGCGCCGGTGAAGTTCGTGCCGCAGCGGCCGCTGGGCCGGGATGTGCATTTCTGGTTCACCGTCACCGGGTTCGATGCCGCCCCGCTGGGCCGGATCGTGAAACAGGCGCCGACGCAGCCGGTGCTCGACGAAGGCCGCTACCGCGCCGCGCTCGCGGCGGGGAAGCCGGAGCGGCGGGAGATGTTCACCGCGTTCACACCGGAGGGTGTGGTGTGGCCCGACGGGCCTCGGACCTCGGTGGATGCGGTCATCTTTGCCACCGGGTACCGCCCGCACCTCCCGTATCTAACCGGCACCGGGGCGCTGACCGAGACCGGGGTCCCGCGGCAGCGTCAAGGCCTGTCGCTCACCCACCCGGGGCTGGGGTTTCTGGGGTTGGAGTGGCAGCGGACCCCGTCGTCGAACTCGCTGCGTGGGGTCGGCCGGGATGCGGCCTATCTGGTGCGGCGTCTGCGGCCGGCGACGGCGCGGCAGCGGGCGCACGCGCGATGATCACCGCCTCGGTGGGCACGGTCGCCGCCGACCGGCTCACCGAAGCACTGCCGGACCCGGCACGCAAAACCCTGCCGGGGCAAGGCCATCACGTCGACCCCGGCGTCCTGGCCCAGGATCTGCTCCCGGGTTTCAGGCGGTGGCAGGTAGCAGCTCGGCGATGAGTGCCCGCACCCGGGCGCGGATCTCGTCGCGGATCGGGCGGACCGCGTCCACGCCTTTGCCGGCGGGGTCTTCCAGGTCCCAGTCGCGGTAGCTGATGCCGGGGAACACCGGGCAGGTATCACCGCAGCCCATGGTGATCACCACCGTGGACGATTCCACCGCGTCGGGGGTGAGGATCTTCAGGGTCTGGGCGGTGATGTCGATCCCCAGCTCGGCCATCGCCTCCACCGCCGCAGGATTCAGGCGCTCGGCGGGATCGCTACCCGCGGAGCGGATCTCGATCGCGCCATCGGCGAGATGGTGCAGGAATCCGGCGGCCATCTGGGAGCGACCGGCGTTGTGGACGCAGACGAACAACACACTCGGCTTATCGGTCACAACAGGGCCTTTCAGACGGTAGGGGGTGCCGAGTTCGGTGAGCAGGCGCGCACACGGGCAGCGATCTCGTCGCGGACCAGCCGCATCCTCTCCATGCCCTCGATCCCGCGCTGCGCGGGTTCGTCTGTCTCCCACCGCCCAACCTGCACACCGGGCGGGACGTCGAGGTCGGCTTCACGGCCGAGGACGACCACCCGGTCCACGGTGTGCAGCAGCAGCGGATCCACCGGCCTCGGGTGCTCGCCCGCGATATCGGCTCCGACCTCGGCGAGGGTGGGCACCGACAACGCGTTGAGTTTCGCCCCCGGATCGGTGCCCGCCGACAACGCGACGACCCGGTCGCCGGCGGCCTGGCGCATCAGCCCGGCCGCCATCTGCGATTTGCCGCTGTTGCGCACGCACACGAACAGCACCATGGTCACCGCGAACCCACTTCGGCCGTGGCGGTCGGGGTACGGAACCGGTTACGCAGGGCCAGCGACACATACACCAGCGCCACCAGCACCGGGACCTCGATCAACGGACCCACGACCCCGGCCAGAGCTTGACCGGAAGTAGCGCCGTAGGTGGCGATCGCCACGGCGATGGCGAGCTCGAAGTTGTTGCCCGCCGCCGTGAACGCCAAAGTGGTGGTCCGTTCGTAGCCCAGGCCCATGACGGCGCCGAGCAGGTAGCCCCCGCCCCACATGATCGCGAAATACGCGAGCAGCGGGACCGCGATCCGGACCACGTCCAGAGGTTGGGAGGTGATGCGGTCACCTTGCAGGGCGAACAGCACGACGATGGTGAACAGCAGCCCGTAGAGCGCCCACGGCCCGATCTTTGGGATCAGCGTGGTCTCGTACCAGTCGCGGCCTTTCGCGCGTTCCCCGAACCGGCGGGTGAGATAGCCGGCGAGCAGCGGGATCCCGAGGAAGATCAGCACCGACTTCGCGATCTGCCACGGGGAAGTGTCGATCGTGGTCTGCTCCAACCCGAGCCATCCGGGCAGGACCGAGAGGTAGAACCAGCCCAGGACCGCGAACATGACAACCTGGAACACCGAGTTGATCGCCACCAGCACTGCGGCGGCTTCCCGATCCCCGCAGGCCAGGTCGTTCCAGATGATGACCATCGCGATACAGCGCGCCAGGCCGACGATGATCAACCCCGTCCGGTACTCCGGGAGATCGGGAAGCAGTAGCCAGGCCAGCGCGAACATCAGCGCCGGTCCCAGCAGCCAGTTCAACACCAGCGACCCGGCCAGCAGCCGCCGGTCGCCGGTGATGGTATCGAGGCGCTCGTAGCGGACCTTCGCCAGCACCGGATACATCATGATCAGCAGCCCGATCGCGATCGGCAACGAGATCCCATCGATCTCCACCGCCGCCAACCCGTCACCCAGCCCGGGAATCAACCGGCCCAGCAGCAGACCCGCGGCCATGGCCACACCGATCCACACCGGCAAGAACCGGTCCAAGGTCGAGAGCTTGCCCACCACACCCTGCTCGACGGCACCGGTGGTGTCGGTGGCGCTCACGCGATCGCCGCCGCAGCCTCGCCGCTTTCCAGCAGCAGCGCCTCCGCAGCCCGCCGCGACGCCTCCGGGACCACCCGGTAGTACACCCACGACGCACGACGCTCGCTGGTCAGCAGTCCAGCGCTACGCAGTACCTTCAGGTGATGGGAGATGGTCGGCTGGGTCAGGTCGATGCCCTCGGACAGATCACACACGCACGCCTCCTGTCCAGCACGCGAGCCGATCGAGCTGAGCAACCGCAGCCGGACCGGGTCCGACAGCGCTTTGAACACCGCCGCCAGCTCCACCGCCGCGTCCGCGGTCAGCGGTTCACGCGCCCGGGGCGCGGGGTGACAGGCCTCGGCCGGTTCGATCGGCAATTGCGGATTAGACATGCATCGATATTGACAACCGCCTATGTCGTGGTGCAAGCGAACACCCGGTGAACAGCCCCACACGAGGGATCGTGTGGCTCGGCGGTTTCAGAGTTCGCCTCGAAACCTAGGTTTCGACACGGCGGCAGCACGGAGCGGTGCCAACCTTGCTGATGCGGTGGTGCTCCGGCCTCCAAGGCGGGTAGAGCATCGCCCACAAGGGCCAGGTCGGCGAGATGGTGGCAGCTGGAGGCGGGGCGACACATCCGGGTGGGGCATGGTTGCGAATACAGCCACGGAGTGACCGGTGAGTTTTCCACGGAGAACGGAGTGGTCGTTGAACAGTTCGCAATATGTCCAGTCGGTGGGTAGGGCAGCATCGGGGTGGCATCGGATGCTGTCGGTGGCCGCGGCCTGCGTGGCCGTGGCGGTGTGCCCGACCGGGGCCGGGGTGGCGCAGGCTCAGACGGACCTGCCTCCCGTCGGCGCGGAGATTCCCAGCTCGATGCTGGCTACCGGCAGCACCTTCGAATACCACGACAAGACCTTGACCCTCGACTTGCGAGGGGGGCTCCAACAGCGCGTCATGGAGAATCCCGAAGATCCGGTGAACAGCGTGCGGCTGCGCACCGTCGGGTTGAGGCTGCACGCGCCGATCGAAGACGGTGGCGCGATCACCTTCGAGCAGAATGATGTCGATACCACGGTACCGAGCACGCTGAGGCTCACGCAGACCTCCCCGGCCCGCTACGAGGAGAAAGACCTGTTCGATTTCTCCGTGACGATCGAGCTGCCGGACCAGCAGGAGCCGGTGGTACTGCACACCAAGTCTCCGATGGTGCTGACCGCGGAACTCGCCCGGTATCCGGCAGACGGTGAGATGTTCCGGCTCGAAGAACCGGTCGAGTTCGTCGACCCCAGCGACCCGGACACGGTCGCAGCCCGGCTGACCGCCTTCCCCTGTCAGCGCGGCCGCCCGTAGCCACGATGACCATGGCGGTCCTGGCCTCGCGACCCCGCCCCGGGGTCGATCCCCCTCGGTTGCAGCGGACCAGGCCAAGCACCCGACTGCGACCGGGCGTGCGAGATCGCAGTCGGGTTGCTCGACCGCACTCGACGCCAACTGCACAGGTCAGTGCTCGGCCTGCGGCGGAGACGATGATGCGACCGAGACAGGCCAACCGGCCCAGTCGCCGTTAACCCCCCTGCACCGTGAACGGGTCGACTGGCCGCGAGATCCTCGGTCGGGCACGGACGACATATCACCCTTACTGGCCGGAAAAGTCCGGTGACCTGCGGTGGAGGTGGAACGGGGTTCCCCAGGAATGTATGTCTCTTCTACATAGAGAGACATACTCCGCACGCCAGCCGATCTCCAGCGGTAGGTCTGCTGCCCGCCGGTGGTCATCAGGGTGAACCTGTCCGAATCGGACCGGTGTGCCGGATCATCGCGTCATACTTCGGTTATGGGGATCGAGTCGCCACGGAGGCATGCACGCGGGGGACGGCTGGGCGGCACCAATGTGAGGGCGGGTACCCGCTTCACCGACAGGCCCGCGCCTCGTCGGGGTGGCGGTCGCTCTCCCTACTATCACGGATCGCGCAGTGCCTCGGTCATGCCGACCCTGTGGGCCCTCGGTGCGCTCCTGATCGGCGGGATTCTCGTGCTGGTCGTGCTGACCCTCACCCACATGGACTCACCCACCGAGCGCACCGAGGGGCCTGTCGCGCCGTCGACGGTCGTGCCCGCGAAACCTGCTGCCCCGCCAGCGCCTGCTGCCCCGCCGCCGGCGTGCTTCCCTCTGGCGCCCTGCTGACGGCAGCGACTCCCCGCGTTTGACAGGCGACCAGGAGACTCCGCGCCACGCCGGGTCCGCTCCTCCGGGCGGCGAATACCGATATCGAGACAGGATTGCGCGAACCCTCCACCAAGGTTTTCCCGGGCCGGCATCGGTCTCTCGAAACCTTGGTTCCGAGACGGTCAGGCGACATGGTTTTCGGACACACCCGCGCGGTCGCTGCGCATGGCTGCATGTAGGCCGGTCGTGTGCAGGAACCGATGCATCTATGGACACGGGCGCCTAAACCATCGCTGGTGAACGATGAATTCCAGCGAAAAGTTGTCCATGAGATTTCCCTTTTTTGACGCCGGATACGAGGACTCGTCAGCGATGAGGCCGAAGGGGCGGCGGCCCTACGAGTGATGCCAGACGATCTACGACCTCGACCAGCGGCCTGCAGGTGTTGATCTCCATGGTCGCCACCGAGCGCAGCAGCGGCTCGATCTCTGCGGTATCGGCCGCAATCGTAGGGTCATAAGCGTCCCTTTCGTGGACACTGGGCGCTGCTGTTCCGCGCCTCCTCGGCCATCACTGGGCGAGGCGGCCCGCCCGGGGGCTCATCCGATCAACGTGTTGTGGGCCGCGGTCATTTCCTGGCAGTAGCGGGCGCGGGCGGCCTCGGGCAGTCGTGGCAGCAGTGGTCCTTTCCGGCGGGGTGATCGCAGCAGGCGAACTGCCAGGCGACCGCGGCTGCGGACGACACTTCGATCACCGGGTCCAGGCCGAACCCGATCAGCGCGGTCGAGGAGACCCGAGTGCCTTCGGACAGGGCGTCGATCGCTTCGATGAGGTTGTAGGTGATGGTCGCGGCGACGAACCAGCGGATCCGCCGCGCCAGGACTGCTTTCCGGTCCGGATCCGGTCCGGATCCGGACCGGTGATGGTCACTGCGCAGGGTGATCTCGCCGGTGTCGCGGCGGCGGATGAGTTCTTCGCGGGTGATGGCATCGTCGGGGGATCGAGGATTTCTGCGGCAGCGCTGACCCACCCCGGGCGGGCCGGCTGGTACTACGAGGTCATTCCCCGATACGTCCGGCCAGTCGTGCCCGGCCCGGCCCGGTGAGCTCGGCGGTGATGCCGCGGCGGCCGGCCATCGCCATCAACAACGCCTCACCGGGACCCGAGACCAGCGGCCCTTTCCCGCTCGACCACTCCAGATCGGTGGCCTCCAACCGCAGCCCGCGGATACGCCACGGCACCCCGAGCCGGGGGTTGGTGCGCACCGCGGTCAACACCCGGACCAAGCGGTGCGGCGGAATCTGCCGGGGCAGACCGAGTCCGCGGCGGATGTCCTGATGGTGGATGGTGCCGTCGACCAGCCCGATCATGCCCCCGAACCCCGCGGTCAGCCCGCTCGGGCGCAGGTGCGTCGTGAGCATTTCCAGCAGCTGCTCAGGGGTGCGGGAGGCCAGTTCGTCGACTCCGACCTGGTTGGTCCACAACACCCGGCCCCGCACGAACCGCGCGGCCAGCGCGACGGGCCCGAGATCTTCGTAGCTGATCATGTGCGCGACCACGTCCCGGACCCGCCACCGCGCACACGGGGTCGGCATCTCCCACTGCTGTGGGGTCAAGGTCGCCAGCAGCGCCGCGAGTTCCCGGCGTTCGGCCTCGGCCATGTCCATATCGCTCATAAGGTCCGCTCCCGGCTCGGCCCGGCCGGCCCGGGCATTGCCGGTCATGCTCGTGCTCCGGCGATCTCGGCGAACCGCGCCAGCACCGTGCTCCACCCGCCGCCGCGTTCGACGATGGTGTCGCGAATTGCCTTTCCTTCCACCAGCCGGTCCAGGTGGCGGTGCTCGAGGGTGAGCACGGTCTGCTCCGGCGCCTCCGCGGTGAACCGGAACTCGATCTCACTGGCCCGCGCCGGATCCGGGTCGAAGCGCCAGAGGCCGTTGATCTGCCAGGTCACCACGATCCGATGCGGCGGATCCCACACCAGCACCCGCCCCCAATCGCACTCCGAACCATCGACACCACGCTCGAACCAACGCCCACCCACCCTGGGCTCCAGGATCGCGTCGGCCATCTCGGCCGCGCCGATGTGATACGCCGACGGCCACCAGTCACCGAACGACTCGGTGAAAAACGCGAACGCCTTCTCCAACGGCAACGGCACACTCGCGCTGCCCTGCAACGCAGCCAACGGGGTCGGTGTGGTCATCGATTCGGCTCCTGTTCGGTCGTGTCGGCGGCCGCGGCCTCGGCGGCCTTCTGGAAAGCAGCCAGCGAGTGATCCCAGATACGCTGGAAATACGCCCGGATACCGGCCAGCCCGTCCGGGTCGATCCGATAGATCCGCCGGGTGCCCTGCGGCTCGACGATCACCAGACCGCCCTCCCGCAACACCCTCAGATGCTGCGACACCGCCTGACGTGTGATCGGCAACGACTCGGCCAGCTCACCCACCGATGCCGGCCGCCGCGCGACCCGCTCGAAGATCTCCCGACGCATCGGATCCCCCAGGATTCCCGGATCCACATCTCTGAAAGACTCCACTTTCGTAAGTGTGCACTTGCATTAGGCGGCGCGCAAGACCGCGACAGAACTCGGGCTCCAAGGTCGCCGCACCCGGGCGCCACCGCCCCTACGGAACGATACGAACATCTTCCGACCCCGACCGACGTCCGCATCCGCCGATGAGTGACGTCGGAGATGGCCGATGGAACCACACGTATCTTCTGCCGTCGGGAACCCATACGCGCGGATCGACGTCCAAGAGTTCGACGGGTCCGATTCGGGCTCGGTCTCGAAATATCGAACGAGGGGGTCCTGATGAAAAGGTCGATGAACCGGGCGCTGATAAGGGCACTCGCCGCAGCTGCCATCGCCGTGGCCGGCCTCGGTGCCATCGCCGTCGACCCGGGTCTTGCGAAGGCCACAGGTGCCGGTGGTGGGAGCTGCCTGGCGAACGAGGTGTTCGACCAAGGCAGGGATCCGAACAGGTACGACCTGTACCTGTGTGTCACCGCGACCAAGGAAGAGTGCACGGCCTGGGCGGAGCGGACAGCCGCCGCGGTCGGCGGGCACGTCATCCCGGACACGTGCAAGTACGTCGAGGCAGGCGCGAGCGACTGGTCCCATCCGGCCGGGTTCTACGGCGCCGTCGCCCGCTACAAATAACAGGACCCTGGATCTTCGCCGAGGGGCTGAGAGACCCGCGAGTTGATACCGAGCGCCACCACTGTGCAAGAACCGATGCATTTTTGGACGCTACTCTGCGATTTATCGCTGGTCAGCGAGATTTCAGCTGAAAATTCGTCCATAGCCGCCATCATTTGTTGAACAGTCGGGCCGAAACGGGCTCCGGCAGGCGAACGCCCCCGGTCGGCCGAAACCGTACTGTTCAAAAAACGCGTCGTAAAGTCCGAGTGTCCATAACTGGAGGAGGGGCTTTTCTGGACATTGAGTCGACGGGTGCTGTGGGCCGCGCGACACGAGTCCGCCGGGTGTCCTCATCTGATGCCGGCGCCGGCCTCGTATGTGTCGTAGGCCCACTTGTTCAAAGGGTCGATCTCCTCTTCGCTGATGCCGTGTTCTTCCGCTCGCTCCAGCAGTTCCATCGCCAGTTCTGAGCGCTTCACCAACTCCAGGACCTCGTATTCGGAGGTTTCGATGAAGGCGTAGGCGCCCAGAAGCGCCAGCGGGCCGCGTACTTCGGGATCGAGTGCCGGATTATCGAGCTGGAGGTAGGCACCCCAGGCGATTTTCTCCCACCGGTCAGGATCGGTCGATGACCGATGGGCGGGATCGAAGTACTCGGCCAACGGCTCGGGTAGCCGTCCCGATTCGACGAGGGCGAGAGCGGTCGCTGGCATCGATGGTAGGTCGAACAATCTTTCCTCCTGCGTGATCGACTGGGCTCGGCGGAAACGAGCAGTTCGCCGCCGAGCTCCGGACAGCGGGAGGCTATCAGCGGACCGGGACAACCTGTTCAGGTAATTCGCCCACCCTTTTCTGTACGATCGCGGGGTGACGGCTACCGATGCGCTCGAACCGCTTTCCCTCGACGGCGATGCCCTGGACCCGATCGGTGGGGGAGAGTACTGATCGGGTACGCCCGCGTCTCGACCCGCGACCAGAACCTCGACCGGCAGACCCGCGCCCTGAAGGCGGCCGGATGCAAGAAGGTGTTCGCCGACAAGAAGTCAGGCAAGGATGTCGAGCGCGAACAGCTCGCGAGGTGCTTAAACTACATGCGCGCCGGCGACACCCTCGTGGTCGCCTCGCTGGACCGGCTCGGCCGCTCTCTGCAGGACCTGATCTCGATCGTGGCCGACCTGCGGCGCCGCGGCATCGGGTTCCGGTCGCTGCACGAATCACTCGACACCACCACCCCCGGCGGGCGCCTGGTCTTTCACGTCTTCGCCGCGCTGGCCGAATTCATCCGCGGACTGATCGTCGACGGCACCCACGAGGGCCTGGCCGCGGCCCGGGCCCGCGGGCAGCGCCTCGGCCGGCCACCGGCCATGACCGATGAACAGGTCCGCCAGGCACGCGCGTTGCTCACCCGGCCCGACGAATCGGTGTCCTCGATCGCGCGGCTGCTGGGAGTTTCGCGGACCACGCTGTACAAGTACCTGCCCGAACTCACGCGCAACGGCCCGGCCGGCCCACCCCAAACGGCGCAACATCCCTGGTTGCCATAGGGGCCGTAGGGCCCTGGCTCAGCGCGGGCGTGCCACGTTCTGGGGGAACTGCCCCTCTACGTTGCCGGCTGGGTTGTAGAGGCCGACGACGACGGTGTAGCCGCCCTCCGAGGCGTACCCGATACCGAGTCGGGTGCTGGCCTTCCACACCAACTGCGTGAAATGACCCGTCGCCATGCTGAACCCGGGGTTGTTGAAGTCGTATTCCTTGACCTCGTCGTACCACATCTTCGTGCCCATCTGGACAAAGGAGACAGCGTCCCAGCTGCCCTGTCCCCCGACGAGGTTCTCCCCGGCCCCGTTCTTGTAGGGGCAGCTGTGATCGATCGTTTTCTTGGCGGCGTAGTACTTCGCGCATTGCGTGGCCTGGTTGTTCAGGTTCTGGGTCAAGGCCATGGCCGGGGAGCCGTGCTTGGCCCGGTAGTTGTTGTGCAGGGTGAGCCCGGTCTGCGCGTAATCGCTCTGTCCGGCGGCAGGGCCCCCGCCGGTGACGAGCGCGGCGAGCACCACCGCGGCAATAACCGATACCAATCGACCGACACGCACGACGACCTCCCGAGACAGAGCAGCACACAACAGGAATGAAGCACACGGACCTCCGAACACCCACAGGCCGTGAGCGTTTCGGGATCAGGTGAGCATACTCGCACTCGCTGCACTGCTCCTCGAATCCCCCGACATGCACTCGACCCCGGCAGCAGGCGACCCCGAAGGCGGTACAGCAAAGGCTGGGCACCGCCTCCATCCCACCCGAACCGAGCGACCGGACGACTCGATATCCGGCGAATATCGCCTCCCGCAGCCGGCGTCACGCCTCGACCTCCTGCGGACAACGCTACGGGAGCGGCACCCGTCCCACCGGCCGAGCGGACCGGGCCTACGAGGCCCCGCCGGCACCGCCGCGCGGGCGCGGGCCGATCTGGTCGAGCAGATCGTTGACCTCGTCCGGGAAACCATTGGTGACCTGCTGCGGTGTCTTGTTCGGGAAGCGGCGTGCGACATGCTCTTCGGCTGCCGAACCGGGTAGCACGTACACCGGTTCGGTCTTGCTCTGCAGCGGCCGGACCACCTCCTCGAGATGGGCCCGGCGATCGTCGAGATAGGCGCCGATCACATCCTCGCCGGCCGGGCATACGGCCATGCAGTAACCGGCCTTGTAGTTCGGTTTGAACGACAGACTCTGCCACATGGAGAACGATTCCCCGGTGGTGACCCGCTGCCGGTAGTCGTCACGGCCGGCACTGTCGGCGACGGTTTCCGCCCAATCGGTGAAACCGCCCATGAATTCCCGGTAGTTGTGCGTGTAGCACGCCTGGAAATCGAAACCCCCGTCCGGGGTTATCGCTCCCACCGGGCAGGCGGAGACACACAGCTTGCATTCGAGGCAGGGATTGAAATCCAGCGCCGCGCTCGGGGTGTCGATCACCGCGTCGGTGACCACCGTGCCCAGCAGGATGAAGTTACCGAAACGGGGGTGGATAACGTTGCGATGGATGCCCATGACGCCCAGCCCGGCGGCCTCGGCCACCACCTTGTGCGCGATCACCCAGATACGCCCGGGAAACTGCTGCACTTCCATCGGATATCCCGGCGCGGGATAGACCGCGCGGTATCCGGAGTCCTGAAGCGCCCGGGTGATCCGGCGGGACACCGCATTGGTCTCGTCGTCCGCGTGATTGAATTCGGTATTGGCGAGACTGCGCTGCGGACTGCGTAGATTGTCCCGGTTCATCCGTACACAGAACGAGACGAATGTGCGGGCGGCGGGCAGGATCGCCCGCGCGTGCCCGAGTTCGTCGGTGACCCGTGGATCCTCGACGGCGACGAACCCCACATCATCTGCGCCGGCCGCGAGGCAGATCTCGCGGAGCCGGTCGGCGGCGAGGACCGGGTCGGGTTTTTCACGCTCGCGACCGGCCATCCGCTGGACGGTCGGATGCTGCGTCAGCCGCCGCGGGGCGGCCGGGTCGTGCTCGGTATCCGGCATCGGGACTCCTTCTCGCAACGAGATCCACGCGGGCTCACTATGAACGACGGCGTGGGCGAGCGGAATTCATCGGTCGCCGGATCCACCAGGCGCGGCGGCGGGGGAGCAGCGGGCGTCAGTGCGGATACAACGGCACGTCCGCCGCGTCGAGGCAGTACTCCCACAGCGACAGCAGGTGGCCCTCGGTATAGCGGGTGTGGCGCAGATAGTGTTCGTCACGGATACGCCGGTCGTGCCAGAAATGGCCGGACAGCGGCGCCGGGGTGGTGGTGGCCAGCCAGACCGCGGTATCGGCGCCCTCGGCGGCGGTGCGCATCGCCGGGCGCAGCGCGGAGCCGAAGCGGGGGAGTACGGGGGTGATCCCCGGTGTGGCGACCCAGCCCGGATGCATGCTGTGCACGCCGACCCCGTGATCGGCGAGACGTCCGTCCAGCAGCGGCCCGAACGCCACCTGCATCCGTTTGGTGCGGGCGTACGCGGTGGCGCCCCGGTATTCACCGCTGCGATACTGCGGATCCCGGAACGGCAGTGGCTGCGTATACATCCCGCCGGAGGCCACGAAGATGATGCGGGCGTCGCCGGAGGCGGCGAGCAGGGGGGCGAGCCGGTCGGTGAGGCGTAGCGGGCCGAGGACATGGGTGGCCAGCGTCAGTTCGTGTCCGGCGGAGTTCTCGGTGCGGTCACCGGGCAGTACCCCCGCGTTGTGGACGAGCACGTCCAGCGCCTCGTGGCGCGCGCTCAGCGCCCGGGCGCAGGCGTCGACACTTCCCGGTTCGGCGATATCGCAGATCTCGAGTTCCACCTGTGCCCCGGGAACGGCGTCGCGGATCTCCCGCCGGGCCCGCTCGCCGCGGCCCGCGTCCCGGACCGCCAGCACGGTGCGCGCGCCCAAGCCCGCGAAGCGGGTGGCGATCGATTTCCCGATTCCCGAGTTCGCGCCGGTGACCAGGGCGGTTCTACCGCGCAGCGCGTCGGTCGGGGGGTCGTCACGGGTCCAGGAGACCTTGCGCAGGTGGTAGCCGAGGCGGGTGTAGCCGGGCACTATCGTCCGGTCGAGCAGAGCGTCGACTGTACGGATCATCGGATCACACCTCGCCTCATCTCGTCGGCACGAACTGCTCGACATCCGGACAGCCGCCGCGGAAGCCCGCCCCGGCATGAGCCGGATAGAACCGCCGTATGTGCTGGAACACGGGGTCGAAGCCGAGCGCGCTCGTCCCGTCGGTATACCCACCGAATGGCTCTTGCCACAGGCGCCGCGTGTGCGCGTAGCGCTCGCTCATGCATCAATTATGCATCGTTTAATGGTCTATTGCTACCCGGGCGCGGTCGACGGTCCCTCGGGCCACGTGGCCGCGAGATGGTTCGCCGTGTCCGGGGTGCCGGATGGGTGTGCTGGGTGGGCGAGGAGAAGTGGACTCAGTAGAGCCGCCGGACCGCTTCTGGGAGGCTCGCCAGGCGTTCGACCGCCGCGGGCAGGATGGCCGCGTCCCAGCCCGGGCCCCCGACGAATACCTGCGCTCCGGCGTCGGTGCCGGCCCGCACGCTGGAGGTCAGCGCCGTCGACTCGTGCTGCGACCACAGCACGAGTTCGGCCGGCCGGTCCAGCCGCGCCAGGGTGTCGGCGAGAGCGGTGGTGGGCACATCCGCTCCGAGCATCTGCGCCCCGATCTCGCGTTCGGCCAGCGCGGCCCGCAGCGCCTCGAGGGGTAGTGCGTGGGATTCGCCGCCGGTGCAGGCGAGGACGATGGGCCGCGGCCGCAGCCGGTCCGGCGGGTTGTTGCGATGCAGCGCCGAGGTGATGCACCAGGAGAGCAGGTGCTCGACATCGATGCAGCCCTCGCCGCCCAGTTGGCGGGCGACGATGTCGGCGAAGGCGGGGCGGCACAATCGTTCCCAGGTGTCGACCACGCCGTAGGCCCGCAGCGCGCCGGCCAATTGTGCTGTCACCGAACGGTAGTCGAGGCGGAAGGCGGCGGTCAGCAATGAGGACAGGTCACCGGGGGCGACGGCCGGTGCGCGCACAGCGGCCGCGGCACCGGCCGGGGTGGCGCCGTCGCGGATGAGTCCGAGCATCCGATCGAGCTGGGCGATATCGGCTTCGGTGTACAGCCGGTGGGTACCCGGGCGGTGGTCGGTGGGGCCGATCTCGTAGCGACGGTTCCAGCTGCGCAGAGTGGCGGTCGGGATACCGAGCCGCTCGGCGACCGCGCGGACGGTGTAGCCGGCCGCATCGGAAGCGGAGCTGGAACCGTCGTCGGACATCGTTTTATTCTGCCTGTTCCGATTCGGCGGCCGGGGCGGACCCGGGACTTCGGCGTGCGTGCCACGGCCGTACGGCCGTGTTCACCGTGTCCTCGTCCCGGCCGCACGGGCGCAGCAGCGCCGCCGGGCGGATCGCCACGGCCGGTCCGTAACACGCCGTGGCCGCTCCCGTGAATCGGGCCGACCCCATGGCTACCATCGATCCTCCTGTGCCGAATAGCTGTGCATCGATTATGCATCTATATGGGGTAGAGTGGTCACACACCGCCGATACGCGAGGAGTTCTCGTGACAGCACATCGCGCTGTTCGCCGCACCGCCGGCCTCGTGGCCGCCCTGCTGACCTTCGGTGCTCTCGTCGCCGGTGGCGCGGTCGCCCAGCCGCCGCTGCCACCCGGCCCCGCCCCCGTGTCAGTACTGGACCTGAACCGGTACCTCGGCGATTGGAACCAGCTCGCCGCGGTGCCCCAGCCGTTCAATCTCGACTGCGCGCGCGACACCCGCGCGCAGTACACGCTCGATCCGCAGGGCAACATCGCCGTATACAACTCCTGTACGACCTGGGCGGGAGGTCGCAACGAGATCCGCGGCACCGCGAAGGTGAACGATCCGGTGACCGGCGCGCAGTTGCACGTCAGCTTCCCCGGGGTGCCGAGCCAGGACATGCTCGACGGCCCGACGAACTACATCGTCACCGCGCTGGCCCCCGATTACTCCTGGGCGCTGGTGACCGACCCGAGCCGCCTGTCGGGTTTCGTGCTGGCCCGCTCGGCCGCTCTCGACGCGCCGATTTGGGACCAGGTGAAGTCCGCCATCACAGCGGCGGGACAGACACCCTGTATGTACCTGAGCTCGCCCACCACCGGCGGCCGCTCCGACATCACGCCGCTGTGCCTGCGCTGACCGCCGCGCTGCGGTGATCGTCGGGGTGGTCCGGCGATGACCCGCCGCGCGGCCGGGAGTACGGACCCCGCCGGTGGCCCACAGCATAATGCCGGGTATGGCAGACGACTGGAACGACCGGATCATTACGGAATTCCGGGCCAACGAGGGCCGGGTCGGCGGCTTCTTCGAGGGTGCCCCGCTGGCCTTGGTACACCATCGCGGCCGGCACACCGGCCGGGAATCGGTGACCCCGATGATGTACCTGGCCGATGAGCAGGACCCCGACGGCCTCGTTTACGTATTCGCCAGCAAGGCGGGTGCGCCGACGAACCCGGATTGGTACCACAATCTGACCGCGGCCGGGGAGGCCACGATGGAGCGGGGCACCGAAACCTACCCCGTCACCGTTACGGAGGTGACCGGCGCGGAGCGCGACCGCATCTACGGTGAACAGGCCCGCCGCTATCCCGGATTCGCGGAATACGAGCAGAAGGCGGCCGGCTTCCGCACCATTCCGGTCCTGGCGTTACGCCGCGCCTAGCGGTCCGCCGTTCGCCTACGAACCGCGCGCAAATCGCGGATGGGCCCGGCCCGCCACCATCGGTAGTTCGACCGAGGTGCGGATACCGGGTTCGGCCGCGCAGACGTATGGGACGGAGTTGACGCAGTGCGCGGCCGTCGCGGCGATTCCGGGATTCTCGGCCTCCGGCGGGTCGCCGGGTTCGGATTGCCAGCCGCGGATGGTGACGAATGTGCCCGGATCGCCGTCGATCTCGATCTCGAACCGTTCGCCCTCCGCGCCGAGGGTCCATGGTGGGTCGAGATGCTGCCGGCCCATCAGCCAGTTGACCCCGATGCGCACGACGGTCTCGCCGCCGGCCACCGCCTCCCAGTGGAAGCGCTGGCCGGCCACCTGCCCGGGTTCGATGGTGCCGATGGGTGATTCGATCGGCGCGGTCGCGACCGCCGTCTCGTGCACTGTGCGGATCTCGGGGTTCCCGCCGAAACCCAGCGTGTCCAGGATCATCCGGACCGATTGGCGGAAGCCGCCGTCGAGCAGCCGGATCATCGGGCCCGCGGCGGCCTCTGCGGGAGTGGCACCGAACCGCATGATGTGGCGCACCACATCGGGCGCGCCGTAGGTCCGGATATCGGAGAACTCCTCGCCACGCACGAAGGTGACCGCCGCCGACATGGCCGACAGCATCAACGGGAACACCTCGGTGACCCCGCCGGGGTCGATCCCGGTGCCGTGCAGCGTGGTCCGGCCCGCCAGACAGGCCTGCCGGACCGGTTCGGCCTGCTCCTCGTCGGGATAGAACCAGCCCACCGGTGTCACCACGTTCTTCCCCGACCGCAGCAGTGCCGCCACCTCCTGCGCGCGCGGGAGCAGCGGTGCGTAGACCACAGCGTCGGCGGGCAGTGCGAGGATCTCGTCGAGACTGTCGGTCGCCCGCACCCCGACGGGCGCGCGGCCGAGGATCTCGCCCACGTCGCGGCCGCGTTTGTCCGGTGAATGCACCCAGCATCCCACCAGCTCGAGTTCGGGGTGATCGATGATGGCTCGCAGTGCGGCCCGGCCGACCGATCCGGTGGCCCACTGCACGACTCGGTAACTCACACGTCCTCCTCGTCACTGTCCGGTCGCGCGGTTGGCCGGCGCCGGTGAGCCGAGCGGCTCAGCGGTCCGCGTCGGTGTAGCGGATGATGCCGCGGATATTGCGACCGGCCAGCATGTCCTGATAGCCGTCGTTGATGTCCTCGAGCCGGTACCGGCGGGTGACCATATCGTCGAGATTCAACTTGCCGACCTGGTACATGGACAGCAGGTGCGGTATGTCGTAGTGCGGATTGCCGCCACCGAAGATCGTGCCCTGCAGATTCTTCTGCAGCAGCGAGAGCATGGCCAGGTTCAGGGTGGTCTTGTTCTCGGTCAGGCTGCCCATGGCGGTGAGGACGCATGTTCCGGCCTTGGCGGTGATGCCCATCCAGCTGTCGACGTCCTCGCCGTGGACCTCGCCGACGGTCACGATCACCTTCTTGGCCATACCGCCCCAGGTGACCTCCGCGCAGCCCGCGGTCGCCTCCTCGATGGAGGCGTAGGTATGGGTGGCCCCGAATTTCAACGCCTGTTCGCGCTTCCACGGCACCGGGTCTACCGCGAAGATGTAGCGGGCGCCCGCGTGGGCCGCGCCCTGCAACGCGGACATACCTACGCCGCCCAATCCGATGATCGCGACATCCTCACCCGGCCGGATATCGGCGGTGCGCACGGCCGACCCGTATCCGGTGGTGACACCGCAGCCGACCAGGCAGGCGACTTCGAACGGGATCGACGGGTCGATCTTCACCACCGAGCTCTGGTGGACCACCATGTACGGGGAGAAGGTGCCCAGCAGGGCCATCGGGTAGACGTCGCGGCCGCGGGCCTGGATGCGGAACGATCCGTCGGTCACCGAGGTACCCGCGAGCAGGAGCGCGCCGAGGTCGCACAGGTTACGCAGACCCGCCTGACAGGATTTGCATTTCCCGCACGAGGGGATGAACGACAGGACGACGTGGTCGCCGACCGCCAGATCTTCCACGCCCTCGCCGATCTCGGTGACGATGCCGGCGCCCTCGTGCCCGCCGAGTACCGGGAATCCCATCATCGGGATGCCGCCGGTGACCAGGTGGTGGTCGGAATGGCACATGCCGGCCGCTTCCAGTGCGACCTTGACCTCGTGTTTGCGGGGATCGCCGATCTCGATCTCCTCGATCTGCCACGGCTGGTCGAATTCCCAGATGAGAGCGCCCTTGGTCTTCATCGGTGAACCTGCTTTCTCCTACCGCTGCGGGCTCGTGAAGTAACCGGGCCCGGCTGTATCCACAAGTGTATGGACAACAGTCCAGACGACCATACGATACGGGGTTCCGGGTGTCGCGGAATCCTCTGGTGTGATGTTCGAGGCCCTCGGTCGGCGAGAAACTGAGATGATGACCTACTATCCGTCTCAGAGTTTCGCGTCGTTCGACAAGGAGGTCAGATCGTGAGTGCTCCGGATACCGCCGCCACACCCCATCTGGTGGGGGCACCGATCGGACCCGGGTCATTGACCTGGGAGTACGCCGGAGACCTGCGGAACATGCTGTTCCTCGGCCGCACCGGCATCCTGCAGAACATGCATCCGGCGGTGGGCGCGGCCCTGCGGGACCACTCCGACTTCTTCCGTGATCCGTGGGACCGCCTCATCCGGTCCCTCCCGCAGATCCAGGGGATGATCTACGACGCCGACAACGAGGCGCAGGCAGCCCGGGTGCGCGACTATCATCGCCCGCTCAAGGGCACCGATTCTCGCGGGGAGCGCTACCACGCGCTCAACCCCGACGTGTACTGGTGGACCCACGCGACTTTCGTCGAACTGACCATCGCCCTCAACGAGCATTTCGGGACCCCGCTCACCGTCGCGGAGAAGGATCAGTTGATCGCCGAGGGCATCACCTGGTGGCGCATGTACGGACTGTCCGATCGGGTGCTGGTGGCGAACTACGCCGAGTTCGAGCAGTACTGGAACCGCACCATCGACGAGGTGCTCGAGGCCAACGCCACCACCGATTTCGCGCTCCGGCTGGGCAGTACTCGTATTCCGGCGCTGCCCGGTATCCCGGAACCGGTGTGGTCGGTCATCTGGCGGCCGGTGATGGCGTTCAATGTCTGGCTCGCCAACGCGCTCATGCCCGAACGTGCTCGCGAGATCCTGGACCTGCGCTGGACGGCGGTGGATCAAAGGCTGTTCGGTGTGTTCGCGGCGGCAGTGCGTACGGTCTGGCCGCTGCTGCCCGATCGCCTGCGGTACGCCCCGCGCGCCTACGCGGGTGTGCGGCGCGTCCGGGCCGGCTGACCTATGTTTTGCGACACAGACCGGGTTGGGGCCGGACAGCGTACCCTACGTCACACCGGCCCGATTTGCCTTGTGGGCCTGCCGATCCCGGCTCCGAACCGCTGACCGGCGCAGATATACCTCGCGCCGAGCAAAAGTTAATTTCTCATTACCGGGAAGTTTCCGAATGTCGGGCGGTGGGACGTCGATACCATTTCCGCATGCTCACAGTTCAGACACGTCAAGGCAGTTCGTCGTTCGTCACCGGAAATGCGAATCGGGCGAACGGATGCCGGGCAGTCGAGGCACGAGCCGAGCACCATGTCGCCGAATCCGTGCCGCCGTTGCCGGAGGAGATGTCGGTGCGCGAGGAAACCGAGGAACTGCGCAAGCCCTCGGCAGCACTGGCCGTGGCGGCGGTGATGGGATTGTTGATCGTCGTGCTCCTGGTGGCCAGCCACGGCAAACAGGACGACGGGGACCGTCGTTCGCGGCCCATCGAAAAGCCCTCGACATCGCAGCAGCAGTAGGGGCTGTCCGCCGGGGCGGCCCGGCCCTGTGCGGTACGGCGGCTCAGGTGTGGGGTGGCCGCACCCGGTAACCCCCGGGACCGGCGGTGACCTCGGTGACCTCCGCAGCGGGCCGGCCGCAGCGACGTTCGCAACCGGACCAGTGCTGGCGACCCGCCGTGGTGATCGCGGCGGCCGGGATCGGGGCTTGCGGGGCGGCGGTCCCGGGGATATCCGTCCGGCCCGATTCGACCGCGGCCGTCGCGTCGGCACGCACATCGGTATGTGACTTGGCGCAGCCCGGCCGCCCCGCGCAGGCGGTGATCCGCAGCCACGGTGAGTCGGCGTCGAAGACCAGGCCCATCGGTGCCAGCACCCGCACCACCTGTTCGGCGGGCCACTCCTCGAGATCGGCGACGATCAGACCGCGCCACGGGGTGAGCAGTACGGGACGTTCGACGGCGGCGAGGAATTCGGCGGTGCGGGCGGGCAGCACGCCCAGCCGGACTCCGGCGCCGAGTGCGACCAGCCCGTCGTCCTGCGGTAACCAGCCGATCGGCCGGTCGGCCGTCTCCGCGAGTTCCAGCCGTTCGGGGCCGGGAACCAGGCCCAGCAGCGTCGCCAGCCGTGCGGTACCGTCCTCGATCTCGTGCAGGCGCCACTGGCCGTCGGCCAGTTCGAGGAAACCGTGTGCCGCCGCCAGCATCACCTCGGTCGCGTCGGCGGTGGCGATCCGGATCCCGCTGTCCACACCGGCGAGCAGCAGGGCGCTGCGGTCACCGTCGAGGACGTGCAGACCGATATCCGGGCGCAGCGCGCTCATATCGCCCCGGCCGTCGTCGAGGGTGAACAGGACCCGGCCCGGGAGTTCGGCCAGCCGAGGCGAGTCGAGCAGCCCGGCGTCCAGGGCGGCGACCAGCGGCCGGATATCGGGTTGGTCCCCGACTCGTCCGGACAGGGGCGAGGCGATGATATTGCGGACCCGCTCGTGGGTCCGGCTCGGCAGCAGCCCGGCGCCGGCCAGCCGTTCGGTGAGCGCGTCGGCATCGCGGACCCGGCGCAACTGCACATTGCCACGCGAGGTCAGTTCGATGGTGCCGTCCCCGAGATCGTGGGCGGCCGCGGCGAGGGTCTGCAACTGCTCCGGCGCGAGCGCTCCGCCCGGCACCCGGACTCGGGCCAGCGGGCCGTCGGCGGCCTCGTGCAGACGCAGGACACCGGGACAGGAATCGGGATCGGTACGCGCCATGATCCGACCAGTTTACGGACGCCGGACTACCGCACCGCTTGGGTCTGTGTCACCTTCGCCACCAGCTTGCCCGCGTCGTCGCGGACCTCGGTCGCGACCACGATGAACGAGCGCCCGGTGTGCAGCGGCCGGGACGAGGCCTCGGCATGACCGGACCGCACGGCGCGTAGGAAGTTCGTTTTCGATTCGACTGTCGTGGTCGCCTGGGCGCCCTCGGGGAGATTGAGGAACGCGCAGACCGCCGCGGTCGCATCCGCCAGCGCCATCAGCACGCCGCCGTGCAGCACGCCGCCCAGCGTGCATAGTGTCTCGTCCCAGGCGATACGGCTGCGCACCAACCCGGGACCGTGTTCGAGCACCTCCACACCGAGGCGTTCGGTGAAAGGCATGGACTGGTGGAACAGTTGCGTACCCGGTTCGTCGGTCATGGCAGGAAGCCAACAGGTAACGAGACGCGTCGGCAAGTACGCGCGGGCGGGTGCCGCTCGCCGGTGTGATGACGGACGGCTCCGGCGGTCGCGGTAGCATCCGAGGGCTCGACGGGTGACGAGGAAACCGGTGGAACTCCGGTGCGGTCGCGCCACTGACACAGCCAGACCCTCTCCGGCGAGCACACAACCCCCCACGGGCGCGTCACCCCAGGAAGGTCATCGCTGTGATTCTGCTGCTGTCCACCTCCGATACCGATCTGCTGAGCGCGCGCGCCAGCGGCGCGGAGTACCGGTGGGCCAATCCGGCCCGATTGCTGGTGGAGGATCTGCCCGGCCTGCTCGCGGACGCCGATCTGGTGATCGTGCGGATCCTCGGCGGCAAACGCGCCTGGGAGGACGGCCTGGCGGCGGTTCGGGCGAGCGGGGTACCGGTGGTCGCGGTCGGCGGCGAAATGGCCCCCGACGCCGAACTGATGGAGTGCTCGACCGTGCCGGTCGGCGTGGCCTCCGACGCACACAACTACCTGGCGGCCGGCGGCCCGCAGAATCTGCGCCAGCTGCACAACTTCCTCTCCGATACGGTCCTGCTCACCGGGCACGGCTTCGAACCGCCGGTGCAATTGCCCGCCTGGGGCCGGCTCGAACGCGCCGCGCGGTATCCGGAGCCGGTGGCCGGGAAACCGACGGTCGGCGTCGTCTACTACCGGGCCCAGCATCTGGCCGGGAACACCGGCTATATCGACGCGCTGTGCGGTGCGATCGAGGACGCCGGCGCGGTACCGCTGCCCGTCTACTGCGCCTCCCTGCGTACCGCCGAACCCGACCTGCTCGCCACCCTCCGGCAGGCCGACGCACTGGTGGTCACCGTGCTGGCGGCCGGCGGCAGCAAGCCGGCGCTGGCCGCGGCGGGCGGTGACGACGAGGCCTGGGATATCGGCGCGCTGGCCGAACTGGATGTCCCGATCCTGCAGGGTCTGTGCCTGACCAGTGGCCGCGCGCAGTGGGAGGCCAACGACGACGGGCTGTCCCCGCTGGACGTGGCGACCCAGGTCGCGGTCCCGGAGTTCGACGGCCGGATCGTCACGGTGCCGTTCTCCTTCAAAGAGTTCGACGAGGACGGACTGTCCACCTACGTGCCCGATGCCGAACGCGCCGCCCGGGTGGCCGGGATCGCGGTGCGGCACGCACGGCTGCGGTATATCCCCGCCGGCCGCAAACGCCTGGCGCTCATGCTGTCGGCCTACCCGACCAAACACGCCCGTATCGGCAACGCCGTCGGACTCGATACGCCGGCCAGCGCTATCGCGCTGCTCACCGAATTGCGTGCCGCAGGATACGATCTCGGCGCCACGGGCGAGGTCCCGGGCCTGGAGGAACGCGACGGCGACGCGCTGATGCACGCGCTGATCGCCGCCGGTGGGCAGGATCCCGACTGGCTGACCGCCGAACAGCTCGAAGGCAACCCGGTACGGATCGGCGCCGAGGTCTACACCGCCTGGTTCGACACGCTGCCCGAGGAACTGCGCGCCGCTGTCGTCGAGGCGTGGGGGCCGCCCCCGGGTGAGCTCTACGTGGACCGTTCCGCCGACCCGCGCGGCGAAATCGTCATCGCCGCCCTGCGGTTCGGCAATGTGGTGCTCATGGTGCAGCCGCCGCGCGGTTTCGGCGAGAACCCCGTCGCCATCTACCACGACCCCGATCTCCCGCCGAGCCACCACTACCTCGCCGCCTATCGGTGGCTGTCCACCGATCCCGCGTCCGGAGGTTTCGGCGCGGACGCGATGGTGCATCTGGGCAAGCACGGAAACCTGGAATGGCTGCCCGGCAAGACCCTGGGCATGTCCGCGGCGTGCGGTACCGATGCCGCTCTGGGGGATCTGCCGCTCATCTACCCGTTCCTGGTGAACGATCCGGGGGAGGGCACCCAGGCCAAACGCCGTGCCCACGCCACCCTGGTGGATCATCTGATCCCCCCGATGGCGCGCGCCGAGAGTTACGGCGATATCTCCCGTCTCGAACAGCTGCTCGACGAGCACGCGAACATCTCCGCGCTGGATCCGGCCAAACTCCCCGCCATCCGGCAGCAGATCTGGACGCTCATGCGTGCTGCGAAGATGGACCACGATCTGGGTCTGGCCGAACGCCCGGACGAGGAATCCTTCGACGATATGCTGCTGCACGTCGACGGCTGGCTGTGCGAGATCAAGGACGTCCAGATCCGCGACGGCCTGCATATTCTCGGCCGCGCCCCGGCCGGCGACGGCGAGGTCGACCTCGTCTTGGCCATGCTGCGGGCCCGGCAGTTGTGGGGCGGGGAAATATCGGTGCCGGGGCTGCGGGAAGCGCTGGGGCTGAGCGAATCCGGTGGGGAGGCGCGGGAACGGGTCGATTCGGTGGAGGCGCGCGCCCGGGAACTGATCGTCGCGCTGCAGGCCACCGGGTGGGCGCCCGAGGCCGTGGACGGGCTCGTCGAGGAGCACGCGGACGAATTGTTCGAAACGGCCGGCGGCGATCGCGCGGCGGTCGCCGCGGTGCTGCGTTTCGCCGCGACCGAGGTGGTACCGCGGTTGCGCGGCACCGGAGTCGAGATCGACCGCGTACTGCACGCCCTGAACGGCGGTTTCATCCCCGCGGGCCCGAGCGGTTCGCCGCTGCGCGGCCTGATCAATGTGCTGCCGACCGGACGTAACTTCTACTCCGTGGACCCCAAGGCCGTACCGTCGCGGCTGGCCTGGGAAACCGGTCAGGCCATGGCCGAATCACTGCTCGAACGTTACCGGGCCGACCACGGTGAGTATCCGCGCTCGGTGGGTCTGTCGGTCTGGGGCACCTCGGCCATGCGCACCTCCGGTGACGATATCGCCGAGGTACTCGCCCTGCTCGGGGTGCGCCCGGTCTGGGACGAGGCCAGCCGCCGGGTGACCACTCTGGAGGTGATCGATCTCGCGGAACTGGGCCGGCCGCGCGTGGATGTGACGGTACGGATCAGTGGATTCTTCCGCGACGCATTCCCCCATGTGCTGGCGCTGCTCGACGACGCGGTCCGGCTCGTGGCCGAACTCGACGAGCCCGCGGAGAGCAACTACGTCCGCGCGCACACCCGCGCCGATCTCGCCGAGCACGGGGACGAGCGACGGGCCACCACCCGGATCTTCGGGTCCAAACCGGGCACCTACGGCGCGGGGTTGCTCCAGCTGATCGATTCCAAGAGCTGGCGCACCGATGACGACCTCGCGCAGGTCTACACCACCTGGGGCGGCTACGCCTATGGGCGCGATCTCGACGGTGCTCCGGCGGCCGACGATATGCGTACCGCGTACCGCCGGATCGCGGTGGCCGCGAAGAACACCGATACCCGTGAGCACGATATCGCCGACTCCGACGACTACTTCCAGTACCACGGCGGGATGGTCGCGACGGTTCGCGCCCTGACGGGTAAGAACCCGGAGGCCTATATCGGCGACAGCACCCGCCCGGACGCTGTCCGGACCCGCACGCTGTCGGAGGAGACCACACGCGTCTTCCGGGCCCGGGTGGTCAATCCGCGCTGGCTCGAGGCCATGCGCCGGCACGGTTACAAGGGTGCCTTCGAGATGGCGGCCACGGTGGACTACCTGTTCGGCTACGACGCCACCACCGATGTGATCGCCGACTGGATGTACGAGAAACTCTCCGAGAGCTATGTGTTCGACGAGACCAACCGTAAGTTCATGGAGCAGTCCAACCCGTGGGCGCTGCACGGTATCGCCGAACGGCTGCTCGAGGCCGCCGAACGCGGAATGTGGGCGAGCCCCGAGCGGGAGACGCTGGACCGGCTGCGCCAGGTGTACCTGGAGACCGAGGGCGAACTCGAATAGCCGGCCGGGACGGGGTCAGAGGGTCCAGCTGCTCTGCACGAAATAGTCGCTGGTGGCGAAGATGATCCGGTCCGGTGTCTGCTGCTGGTCGATGCCGAAGGCCACCAGCCCGTGGCGGGGCTGTCCCGGCTCGAGGAACCCGGCCGGGTATTCGCCGGGGACATCGGTGAGCGGATACACCGTCGTCCCGTCGGCGGTCACCATGCGCAGGTCGAGTGTGGGCAGGAAGTAGGGGTTGCCCGCGGTCTGTTCGGCGGTCACATCGTAGACAAGCACCCGCTGTCCGTCGGCGCGCGGCTCGACCACCGCGTCGGTGGGGTCGATAGTGACGGCCATATCGCCGCCGGTACGGACGGGGAACGTGGTGCCGAGCGGGCCGGAAGGCACCGAATCCTGCGCGGCCGCCACCGGCGGTTCGGGGAGCACCGGAACCGGCTCGGCGCCGGCGGCGGTGGCGGATATGAGCGGGAGAACGAGGGCAGCGGCGGCCAGGACGGTCTTTTTCACAGTGGGTCCTTCGGGGTCGTCGGCGCTCGGGGCGCGGTATCGGTGCCGGCACGCCGTTGGCCGGTCGGTGCGGTCGGTGTCGCCGGACGCCGGGTCCGGGGGAGGCGCACCGTGGTCGCGGGGAGCGGCGGCGGCCCTTCGCGAGCCTAGAAGCCCCGCGACCGCCGACGCACCCCGGATAACCGATCTTGCCGAACCTGTGATGTTCGATCTTGCCGAGACCGCATCGTGACCCGGCGGCGATCGATGGGTCCCAGGCGGGCGAGGGATTATCGAGGGCCCGCCGGCCCGTCCTCCAATGGGCCGGTGGCGAGTACTGGCACTTCGCGGGCGTTTTCACCCTCGGCGATGGTGGTTTTGAACTCGGGGCACTCGACCAGCGGCTCGTGGGTGCAGGTCGCCGCGTGGCGCAGGCTGTCGCGCATGCGGGTGAGCCGCGCGATGTCGTGGTCCAGCTGTGTCGCCCGCAGCGCAAGGTGGGCGCGCAATTCGGTGTCGTTCGGTGTCGCGCTCAGAAACCGCTGGATCTGCGCGAGGGTGAAACCCGCTCGCCGCGCGCAGTCGATGAGCGTCAGCCGATCGAGTACGTCCGGCTCGAACGTGCGGCGCAGTCCGTTGCGTCCGGCCGAACGGATGAGGCCGCGTCGTTCGTAGAAGCGCAGGGCGGACGGCGCCGATCCGGACCGCTCGGCCACCTCGGCGATATCGAGCAACTCCACGATTCATCCTCCTTGACTTGAACCATGCTTCAAGTCACAGGATAGCTGCATGAGTGAATCGAACATGTCCTTGTCGGAGTTGCATCCTCAGGTTCAGGCATATCTGGAACGAATCGCGCGCGCGGGCTTCGCGGAATTGCACACCCTCACGCCCGAGCAGGCGCGCGAGGGGCTGCGGCGCCAGATCCCGATGCTCGGTGCGCCGGAACCGGTGGCCGCGGTGGAAAATCGCGTCATCGCGCTGGCGGGCCACCGGGTACCGATACGAATCTATACACCGACCGGTGCCCAGCCGATGCCGGTGGTGCTGTTCTTCCACGGCGGCGGGTTCGTCGTCGGTGATCTGGACACCCACGACGGTCTGTGCCGCAGCCTGGCGAACGGCGCCACCGCCGTGGTCGTCTCGGTCGGCTATCCCTTGGCCCCCGAACACAGGTTCCCCGCGGCAGTGAATGTGTGTTTCGCCGCTACCCGATGGGTGGCAGCCAATGCCGAGGGCTTGGGCGCCGATGGAACCAGGATCGCGGTCGCCGGTGACAGCGCCGGCGGCAACCTCGCCGCGGTCGTCACGCATATGGCTCGCGAACTGGGAGGACCACCGCTGGCCTTCCAGTTGCTCATCTATCCCGACACCGACTTCCGGCGCAGCAATGGGAGCATCCGGGAGTTCGCGGGGAAGTTCGGGAACATCACGCAGGCCGGCCAGCACTGGTTCATGGACAATTACCTGCGCGGCGAGGAGGAGAAGCTCGATCCACGTGTCTCGCCGCTACTGGCGGCCGACCATTCCGGTCTGCCGCCGGCCCTGGTCGTCACCGCCGAATACGATGCCCTCCGCGACGAGGGGGAAGAGTACGCCGCCGCGCTGGCCCGCGCCGGTGTGCCGGTCGAAGTCCGCCGCTACCCGGGAATGATCCACGAGTTCCTGCGCCACCCGTTCGATGTCGCCGCCACCGCGCGTGCCGAAGCTGCCGCCGCGCTGCGCAGTGCATTCATCCGGATATCCACGACCCGGTAGAAAGCCGACCGCAGCGTGGGGGAAGCGTTCGGAGCTGCCTCCGCGCGGCATTGCCCGGCTGCATCAGGTGCCGGCCGGTCGGCCGCGAACGCGACACGGCCCCCGATTCCCGAAGAAAATGCTCTTCGGCTGCCCTTTCGGTGGTGGCGTGGTGGCTCGCCCGCCGTCACCGGGAGTGGGGGGATTCGTCCGCCCCTGTCGAGGGCGAGGGTTGCTGGGCGCGAAGGCGGGCCTCCAGGCCATCCAGCAGGCACAGCAACCCGAATTCGAAGCCGAGTGCGTTGCCGACCGTGGAATCCTCGGGCATGAAGGCCCGGTAATCGGCGCGCATCTGCGGGTAGTCCACGCTCAGCTCGTCCAGTATCCGCGTCACCTGGCCCTGGTCGACGGGTCCACCGTGGGCTTTCTCCATCGCGATCAACGGCACGACCTGGCCGAGGACGAAACTGGTGACGGTGCCACTGGCCAGGTAGATATCGAAGCCCTGGAAACCCGCTTCGGCGAAGGCCCGGCGTAGCCTCTCGGTCAGCCGGAAGGCTTGCGGGCCGACACTCGGTATCTGGCCGATGAGCGTCGCCGACCATGGATGCGCCAACAGCGCACCACGGAAGTTGTAGGCGAAGGTACTGAGTAGTTCGCGCAGGCCGGAGGCGGTTTCCAGCCCGCCGTCGTCGATCGAACCCCATATCTCGTCCAGGGCCAGTTCGAGAAGTTCGTTCTTGTTCGCGACATGCCAGTACAGGCTGGTGGCGCCCGCCCCGAGTTCGGCGCCGAGTCTGCGCATGCTCAGCGCCTCGAGACCTTCCTTGTCCAGGACGGCGACCGCGGCGCGCACGATCTGGTCCCGGCTCAGGTTTGAGGTCTTGGTCCGGCGGGGTGCACGGGTCCACACACTTCTGAACTGCTCGGTCACAGTTCGATCCTAGCCCTGTTCGCACGCTGTTCGATTTTGTCGTACGGTGTGCGAGTGGAATCGAACACTGTACGAGATCCCCGCCGATGGATGATCCTCGCCGCGCTGTGCCTCGCGTTGCTGGTGCTGATGATCGACAGCACCGTGCTCAATATCGCGATCCCCTCGCTGATCCGCGAACTGGACGCGACTCCCTCCGATATCCAGTGGATCCTGGACTCCTATGTGCTGGTCTTCGCCGGCCTGCTGCTCACCGCGGGTAGCCTGTCCGACCGGTTCGGCCGTCGGCTGATGCTGATCCTCGGCCTGATCGTGCTGGGAGCGGGTTCGCTGGCCGCGGTCCTGGCCACCGAACCGTGGCAGGTGGTCGCCGCCCGGGCCGTCATGGGTGTGGGTGGCGCCCTGTTGATGCCCTCGACGCTGTCGATCCTGATGACCACCTTCGACGAGAGCGAACGCCGGATGGCGTTGGCCGCCTGGTCCACCGTGTCGATCCTCGGCATCGTCGCCGGTCCGACGCTCGGCGGCCTGCTGCTGCAGCACTACTGGTGGGGTTCGGTATTCCTGCTGAACATCCCGGTGGCCGTACTGGCGATCACCGCTGCCCTGGTGCTGATGCCCGAGACCACCGGAGAACAGCGCCCGATCGACGGGGTGGGCGTGGTGCTGTCCATCCTCGCGCTCGCCTCGACCGTGTACCTGATCATCGAGCGCGAATGGAACCTCCCGGTGCTGCTCCTGGCCGTCGTATCCGCTGCCGCGTTCGTGCTGTGGGAGCGTCGGCAGGAGCATCCGATGTTGCCGCTGGGACTGTTCGCGAACCGCGATTTCACCGGCACCTGCGCCACTGTGCTGCTGATGGTGTTCGGGATGGGCGCGGTCATGCTGATGCTCACCCAATACCTGCAGTTCGTTCTCGGCTACGGGCCGATGAAAGCCGGTCTCGCGCTCCTGCCCTACGCCCTGGCCGGCGCAGTGTGCAACGGCCTCGGCGCGACCCTGGGCAAGAACCTCGCGAACAAGACGCTGATCGTCGCGGGATTGTCGGTCATGGCCGCCGCTTTCGCGATCCTGGCCGTCGGCACCGGGTATCTGTGGGTACTGGCCGCCATGCTGGTCATGGGAATCGGCAGCGGCCTGGCCGGACCGGCCGCCTACACCGCCATCATGAACGCCATCCCGCTACGCCACGCGGGTGTCGGCTCGGCCCTCAACGACACCCTGCAACAGGTGGGTATGGCGTTGAGTATCGCCATCCTGGGCAGTGTGCTGGCCGGCGTCTTCACCGCGCGAATGCCGGCCGACGCGCCCCCGGCCGCCCGGGAATCCATCGGCGCGGCATTCGAACTCGGATACTCCGAGGTCGCGAAGATCGCGTTCACCGACGCGGTGTCGACAGGAGCGTGGGTGGGTGCCGGGTTCACTGCGGCCGCAGCCCTCCTCGGCGCGCTCGTCCTGCGGGCCCGTCCACGACCGGTCGGGAGCGAAGAACCGGCGGCCGTGGAAACCCCGGCCCGCAACCCGTGACGCGCGACCGCGATCGGCCTACCGTGTAGCAAACGGCCGGCGAAGGTCCGGCCGGCACATCGAGTATGCGAGGTTTCCGGATGCACCCATTCCGCAAGGCCGTGGAGGACCGCGACACCGTCGCCATCGAGGCATTGCTGGCCGACAACGTGGTGTTCACCAGCCCGGTGGCCTACAAGCCGTATCCGGGTAAGCCCATCACCGCGGCCATCCTGCGCGGCGTGCTCCGGGTGTTCGAGGATTTCCGCTACCTCCGGGAAATCGCCGACCCCGCCGGCCGCGACCACGCCCTCGTCTTCGAGGCCACCGTCGCGGGCAAACGTTTGACCGGCTGCGATTTCCTGCATTTCGACGCCGAAGGCAAGATCGACGAGTTCATGGTGATGGTGCGTCCACTCTCGGCGGCGACCGCCTTGGCCGAGGCCATGGGTGCGCAGTTCGACCGGATCCAGAGCGAGGCGATCGCCGCGAGTACGGACGCCCAGTAAGGGACCGACACCGCAACCCTGCCCGATAGGGCCGGTCGATCAGCTGGTGAGCGGCGACCCGTTGGGTTGGAGTGCGGGCCCGACCGCCCGCAGGGTGCCGGGTGTGCGGCCCTTACCCCAGCCGATCTGCGCGCGGTAGCTGCCCAGCAGCCCGCTGCGGACCAGCTCCTCCTGGTCTCCGGCCGCCGAGGATTCCGGTTCCGGGGCGGTGCGGGGAGAGACGAACAGCGCGTCGGCCGGGCAGTTCGCCTCGCACTGGAAGCAGGTCTGGCAGTCGCTGTGCCGGCTGATCACCGGAATACCGTCGGCGCCGCGGTCGAAAACATCGGTGGGGCAGACGGCGATGCATTTGTCGCAGGCGATGCAGCGCTGCGCGGATACGAGTTCGATCACGACGCCACCGCCGCCGGGATCGCCGCCTGTTCGGGCCGCACCCAGATCCGGTCCAGCCCGCCGGTGATCAGCCGATGGTGCTGATCGGGGTCCTGGTCGGGGAAATCGAGCCGTTTCGCCATGCCCCGGGTCTCGGTGCGGGCCAGGGCCGCCCGATACATCCAGCGGGCGTGCGCGGTCATCGCCGCGGCCTGCCGGGTGCGCACCCGCTCCGCGCCGTCGCCGCCCAAGGATTCACGGATCTCCGACCAGAGTGCGTCCAGCGTGATCAGCGATTCGGTGAGCACGCTGCCACGCCGCAAATAGTTCTTGTCGTAGGGCAGGACCTCGCGTTGTACAGCGGCCACCACCTGCCGCGCATCGTGCTCGGTCCGGCGGCCCTCAGGCCGGGCACCCACGTCGCCGATCCCCGTCACTCGGCGGCCCGCCGCACCCGCCCCGAGCGACAGCGCGTACCGGGCGGCCCCGGCGCCCGCCCAGGTGCCCGAGGAAATCGCCCAGGCGGCATTGTGACTGCCGCCGCCGGTGAAACCGCCGCAGATCAGTTCACGGGTCGCGGCGTCACCGGCCGCGTAGAGGCCCGGCACACTGGTACCGCATTCGTCGGTGACGAGCCGGATACCGCCGGTGCCGCGGACAGTGCCCTCGGCGATCAGCGTGATCGGGAACTTCTCGGTGAACGGATCGATGCCGAGCCGGTCGAAAGTCAGGAAGAAATTCGGCTGGGCGCGGCGCATGGCGGCCCGGGCAGACTCGTCGGCCTGATCGATTCGGCAGTAGACCCTGTCGCGCAACAGTTCCGCCGCGATGGGGGACCGGTTGCGGCCGCCGGCCCCCTCGAGCACACTGCCGTCGGCGCGATAGAAGGTGGCGAAATGATAGAACGCCGTCTTGGTCACCGAGGTCCCCTCCGGCGCGATGCCGTAGGCGTTCGAGAATTCCATTCCGGACAACTCGGCTCCGGCCTCGACCGCGAACAGCGCGCCGTCGCCGGTATTCACATCGCAGCCCAGCGCCTTGGACTGGAAAGCGCAACCGCCGGTCGCCAGGACCACCGCACCGGCCCGGACGCGGTAGCTCTGCCCGGCCTGACGCCGATAGCCCGCGGCACCCGCGACCGCACCCGCCGCGTCGACCAGCAGTTCGGTAGCGGGACTGTGATCGAGGATCCGCACACCGGCACGGCGTACTCGGATCCGCATCCGCCGCATGTACTCCGGCCCCTGCAGTCCGTTGCGCAATTGCTTCCCGTCCGGGCCGACCGGGAACGGGAAGCGGGCCTGTTCGGCGAGTTCGTTCAGGCGGTCGTAGGTTTCGTCGAGGACCCGCTCCGACCAGCGCCGATCGGCCAGATAGCCGCCCAGGGCCGCGCGGCTCGCGATCGCGGCCTCCCGCGCCTCCGGGTCCGGCGGGACGTACCACACGCCGGTGCCGGCCGAGGCGGTGGCGCCGCTGGTCCCGCAGTAGCCTTTGTCGGCGAGCACCACGTCGGCGCCGGCGCGGGCGGCGCGGACGGCCGCCCAGGTGGCGGCGGGGCCACCACCGATCACAAGAACATCGGCGCTCAGTTCGTGCACATCCGTCATTCGAATCCCTCTTCCGACGACCGCTCCACCTCGGCGCAGCGCGGGTCACAGTGACGAATGCCAGGCTGCACCCGGGGTCACCCGGCCGACAACGATTGGAATCGCGGATAGTGCAAATCTCGTCGCCCGCGGTCGGCATCGTCATGATCACGCCATGCGTAAACGTGTGCCGGCCTTGCTCTTCGCGCTGCTCGCGGCCGTCTCCCTGGTGTCGGCGTGCGGCGCCCCGTCGGAAACCCGGACGACCGAGGACGGTAGGACGCTCATCCGGTACCAGGGTTGGGCCAGTCAGGTCACCTATCCCGAGCTCGCCGCCGATCTGGGCTATTTCGACAAGGTCGCGCTGGACTGGGTCGGCAATACGACCAGCGGCCCGCAGGACATCCAATCCGCGGCCACCGGTGCCACCGATATCGGCGGCGCGTTCAACGGCGCCGTCGTGAAACTCGCCGCCGCGGGTTCCCCGATCACCTCGGTGATCAGCTACTACGGCTCGGACAAGGAGAACTTCACCGGGTACTACGTCCTGGACAACAGCCCGATCCGCAGTGCCCGCGATCTGATCGGCAAGAAGTTCGGGGTGAACACTCTCGGTGCGCACCATGAATTCGTGGCCCGGGAATGGCTCGCCCGGCAGGGTCTGTCCAACGACGAGATCGCCCAGGTGGAGCTGACCGTGGTGCCGCCGGTGAACGCGGAACAGGCACTGCGACAGGGCCAGATCGATGCGGTCGCGCTGTTCGATATCTGGCGGGACGAGGCGGTGGCCCGGGGCGGGGTCCGGCCGCTGTTCACCGACGGTGACCTGTTCGGTGCGTTCAGTTACGGCACCTATATCGTTCGCGACGACTTCTTGGCCCGCAACCGCGAGGCAGTCGCCGATCTGACCCAGGGCACCGCCCGTGCGATCCGCTGGGCCCAGACCACACCGCGCGACCAGGTGATCGCGAAGTTCAAGGACATCATCACCCGCCGGGGACGGGAAGGCGAGAGCCCGGAGAAGGCGAACTACTGGAAGAGCACCGGCGTCGCGGGGCCCGGTGGTGTCACGCGCGAGCAAGAGATCCAACTGTGGATCGACTGGCTGGTCCGCAACGGTGAGGTGGATCGCGGGAAGCTGATCGCGAAGGATCTCTACACCAACGAGTTCAACCCCTATGCCAACGGCACCTACCCGGAGAACGCCGGACCCGACGGCAAGGTGGTCGGATAGCGCGCGGCCGAGCCGAACGGATGACATCCACCTGGACAACGCTGCGCCCGCTGCTGCCCACCGTCTTCCTCCCGTCCGCGGTGTTCGGTATCGGCCAGGGCGCCGGTTCCCCCGTGATCGCCCTGACCGCTCGGGATCTCGGCGCCTCGGTGGGCGTGGCCGGGGTGATCGTGGCCCTCGTCGGGCTCGGCGCGGTACTGGGCGATCTCCCGGCAGGCCGGGTCGTCGCCCGGTTCGGCGAGCGGCGCTCGATCATCGCCGGATCGCTGATCGGCACCACCGGGGTGCTGCTGTCGCTGCTGGCCTGGACACCCGCGGTGCTGGCGGTCGGCGCCCTGCTCACCGGGGTGTCCAACGCGGTATGGGGGCTGGCCCGGCAGAGCTATCTCGCAGAGGTGGTCCCGGTCGAGATGCGGGCCCGGGCCATGGCGACCTTCGCGCTGATGTGGCGGCTGGGCTTTCTGATCGGCCCGTTCGCGGGCGCACTGGTGATCCTCGGGGTGGGCATCCGCGGCGGGTTCGCCGTACAGCTGGCCGGTGTGATCGTCTCCGGTTATCTGATGTCGCGGGTGCCCGATCCGCCGCGCGCCCACGACGCACCGGCCGGTGGGGTCCCGCTGGGGACGATCCTGCGCCGGCACCGGCGGCTGCTGGCGACGCTGGGCGCCGGATCGCTGCTCATGGGCGCGGCCCGCGCCTCCCGGGAGGCGGCGCTTCCGCTGTGGGCCGACCATATCGGCCTGGACGCCGCGTCGGCGTCGCTGGTGTTCGGTATCGGCGCCGCGTTCGACCTGCTGTGTTCGTATCCGGCCGGGCAGCTGATGGACCGCTACGGCCGCCGGTTCATCGCGGTGCCGTCGCTGCTGATCATCGCGCTGTCCTATTTCCTGCTGCCGCTGGCCCATGATGTGTGGACCATCGGCGCGGTGGCCGTGATCATGGGGATCGGCAACGGTTTCGGTAACGGCGTGATCATGACTCTGGGCGCCGATGTGGCGCCGGCCGCCACCCGCGCGGAATTTCTGGCGGCGTGGCGGCTCACCCACGATTTCGGCATGTTTCTCGGGCCGTTGGCCGCGGGGGCCGCGGCCACCGTGGTAGCGCTCGGCGTGGCGGTGGCGGCCCTGGGCGTGGTCTCGGTGACCGGTGCGACGGTGATGTTCCGGTACATTCCGCGATTCGTCCCGGTTCCCGGTCGCCACGCACCCGACCTGGTCGCGCGATAGCCCGCGCGCTCGACCGGGGCAGCAGTTGCGGAGGCGGGTGTATCGCCGACGCGAGGATGGTCGCCGCTGGTGATGGACGCTCGATCCGGGTCACCCGCGCGGGACCGCGCCTCGGTCCGCCGGCAGCGGTGGTGTGGGCGGAAAGGCGACCGGTAGCCGGGCGAGGGTGCGGTGCAGCGGGCCCGGCCGCCAGACCAGTTCCGTCACCGGCACCGCGAGCCGTAGCTCGGGCAGCGCGTCGAGCAGCTGATCGATGGCCTCCTGCGCGATCAAGTACGCGGTCGGCTGGGCCGGGCAGGCGTGCGGACCGGCACCCCAGGCCAGATGCGACCGGTTGCCGGTGTGATCACCGGTCCCGATCTCCGGATCTTTGTTGCACCCGGCGAGGCTGATCACCACCGGCCGATGGGCCGGCAGCCAGACGCCGTCGACCAGGACGGGCCGGCGCGGATAGGTGACGCTGGCATTGGGCAGCGGCGGGTCGTCGAACAGCACATCGTCGAGCGCGTCCCGGGTCGACAGCGCGCCGCCGAGCATTTCGTCGGCGAACCTGTCGTCGGTGAGGATCAGGCACAAGGTGTTGATGATCAGGCTCTGCATCGGCCCCATACCGACGCCGTAGAGGGAGATCACCTGATGGGTCATCTCTGTCGGGTCGAGCGCCGCGGGGTGGCGCAGGAGCCGGGTGGTGACATCGTCGCCCGGCGCGGCGCGTTTGGCGTCCACCAGTTCCTGCACCGCCTCGCCGAACATCAGGTTGCCCTTCTCCGAGTCGACGCCGTCGAAGATGGCGGCGGTCGCGGCGGCGGCGCGGTCGCTGATCTCGGGTGGGCAGCCGAGCATCGCGTTGATGACCTCGAAGGTCAGTGGGAACGCGTACTGGGCGACCAGATCGGCCGAGCCCGACTCGCAGAACGTATTGATCAGGGGCGCCGCGAAGCGTTCGACGGTAGCGCGCAGACGGTGCAGGTCCACCCCCGCCAGCGCCGCGGTGACAGCGCCCCGGTAGCGCGTGTGCTCGGCGCCGGCACTGCGCGGTGCGTTCGGCCGGTACTGCAGTACCGGCAGTACCGGGCAGTCGGCGGGGACGGTTTCCTCCCAGTGGCGGGGGTCGGCGGGAAAACGGTCCGGGTCGTTGAGAATCCGTAGCGCGGCGCGGTATCCGATCACCAAGGTGGCGGGGACGCCGGGTGCCAGCTCCACCGGGACCAGGGAACCGTGGCGTGTGCGCATCTCCTGGTAGGCGCGGTGCGGGTCGGCGGTGAATTCGGCGGAATACAGCGGGAATCGCTGTTCGTCGCCTCGGCCGGGTCCCAGGGGCGATGGCACGGGGTCTGGCTGCGTGATCATGGCGTGCTCCAAGCATATCGGCAGCCAACGGCATGGCGATCGAGAGGCGTTGGCCCGGAATGTGTTTCGGCCGGTCCGCGACGCTGCGGGCACCAAGATGATAGGTCGATCGCCGCCGGATAGATTGCGCCCGGGTTGCCGTAGCTGGGCACAGTGATCATCGACTTTCGGCAGTCGGTGACATATCGTCGATTTGCGGCGAGAGTAAAGATATGGCGCGCGATACGGAGTGACTCATGGGCAAATTGGACGGCAGGATCGCATTCGTCACCGGCGCCGGGCGCGGCCAGGGCCGCTCTCACGCAGTACGTTTCGCGCAGGAGGGCGCCGATATCATCGCCGTCGACACCACGGCCGAGGTCGCCAGTGTTCCGTACCCGCTGGCCGATGCGGCCGACCTCGCCGAGACGGCCCGCCTGGTGGAGGCCACCGGTCGCCGTATCGTCGCCCGGGACGCCGACGTCCGTGATCTCGCCGCCCTGACCGCGGCGGTCGACGCGGGGATGGCGGAATTCGGCCGGCTCGATATCGTCGTCGCCAACGCCGGAATCTCCAGTCCGGCCCCGACCCTGGAGATGAGCGAGGATGTCTGGCAGGACATGATCGACATCAACCTCACCGGGGTGTGGAAATCGCTCAAGGCCGCCGTGCCGCACATCATCGCGGGCGGCCGCGGAGGCTCGGTGGTGATCACCAGTTCGCTGGCCGCGTACCACGCCAACGAGAACACCGCGCACTATGCGGCATCCAAGGCCGGGCTGGTGATGCTGATGAAGGTGCTCGCCAAAGAACTGGCCCCACACGATATCCGGGTGAACACTGTGCACCCCACCACGGTCGCTACCCCCATGATCCTCAACGACGCCACCTACCGCCTGTTCCGGCCGGATCTGCCGAACCCGGACCGCGCCGACTTCGAAGAGGCGGCCCGCACCCTGAACCGGCTTCCGGTGGTCGCCCTGGAACCGGAAGACATTACCGCCACGGTGCTGCATCTGGTGTCCGACGACGGTCGCTACATCACCGGGACCACCCAGCGGATCGATGCCGGTGGGGCGCTCTGACCGGCGACCGGCAGTAGGCGGCCCGCTGCGGTTCCACGGCCCCGCAAGAACTTCGCAAGGTTTTCTCGAGCGCGCCCGATAGGTTTGCGGGTATGACACACGGAGTTGTCCGCCGGGTGCTGCTCGGCGCGGGGTGGTGTGCGCTGCTGGCCGGGACCCTCGGCCTGGCCCTCCATCTCGGCGGCTGGCAGCGGCGGGAACTGATCCTGCTGGCGGCGGGAGCGACGTATCTGATGCTGGGCGCCGTGGCCGCCCTGCTGCTGTTCCTGGCCGCCCGCGGATGGCGTAGCGCGGTGGCGGCGGTGATCGTGCTCGCCGGTGTGCTGTGGACCCAGCTACCGCTCTTCGTTGCGGACAGCCGCGCCGCGACCGGCGCCGAGCTGACCGTGCTGCAATCGAATCTGCTGTTCGGCGGGGCGGACACGACCGCACTCGTGACCGCGGTCCGCGAGCGCGGAGTCGACGTGCTCACCGTGGACGAACTCACCCCCGAGGCGGTTGACGCCCTGACTGCGGCCGGTCTCGGTGCTCTGCTCCCGTACAACTATCTGGATCCAGGGCCCGGGGGCGGCGGCACCGGTATCTACAGCCGGTTCCCGCTCTCGCAGCCGGTGCGGCACCAGGAGTTCGTTCTCGGCAACCTGTCCGCGACGCTCACCCACCCCGCTCTGGGATCTGTCGCGATCCACGCCTTCCACCCACTTCCGCCGACAGCGGACGCCGACGTCTGGGCGAAGGAGATGAGCGCCGTCGACACCATACTGCGTGAATCGAGGGGACCGGCGGTGGTCGGCGCCGACTTCAACGCGACCAGTGACCACGCGGCCTTCCGCCGCCTGGTGAGCGGCGATTTCGCCGCCGCCGCCGAACAGGCCGGTGCGGGTAGGCTGCTCACCTATCCGGCCGACCGCACCTGGGGCCCGCTGATCGGTATCGATCATATTCTGGTATCCGGCGGCACCACCGAGCACATCAGTACATTCACCCTCGCGGGTTCGGACCACCGCGCCGTCGTGGCGCGCCTCCGGCTCGCCCCCTGATCCGCCACCGCGCGGTCGCCCTTCCCCCGAAATATCAGGAGAGAACATGTATTCCGGCACCCGTCTGCGCACTGTCACCGGCACTGTGGTGATCGCTCTCGCGGCCGGCCTCGGTGCGGTCGCCTGCAGCAGCGACCGCTGGTGCGAATTCGACGCCACCGATACCAAGGTCGCCGATTCCTATTGCGAGAAAGGTACTCCCGGCTACGAATGGGAGCCCGACAGCGACGGCAAGAACAACAGCAAGAAGAAGCCCAGCAAATCCACCACCTCCAAACGCCCTCACTGAGCGGGCGCGGTCGCGGGTGAATCGGTTGTTCTCTCGCCGGATAGTCACCGGGCGATGAGGCACCGGCGGAGAAGGTTCGCCTCGGGTACGGCCGAGGTCCCCGCTTCGGCGTAGGTCTGTTCCCGCAGCCCGCTCCGGCATGGCATACAGACCGTGTTCCCGGCCCTTTGCGACGGGCTCTCTGCCACCCGGCCCTTCACCGCGCGCCCCGGGCGCGGGTGCCCGCCGGCGACTGGTCCGGCATCCACCCAGGACTGTTCGCGCTGCTGTACTGCCTGCTGTTCATATCGCCGCGCCGCCGAAGCCATCGCCCCGACACCGCGGCGACGGCCGGGCGGCCGCCGTGGTCGCACCCGGCCTGCCGGCCCACGCGGCCACCCCTTTAGGACCGGCGTTCTCGTGATCAGCATGTGGCCGGCGACGCTGGGGACTGCAGTTCGCCGGCGCGCCGGCGGTGCCCTTCGGTGCCGCGCCGGCGTGTTCGTCCGGGCGGCATGGGTCGCGGGATCCGACCGATATCGATAGCCGGTGGGCATCGATTTGACGCCGTAAAATAGACTCACCGGTGTTTCGGATTTCGGAGAGGTTGCCGGTGTCGCGGGTCCCGCACGAGTACATCGCGTTTGCGAGCCGTCTGTCCGGCTACGTGCAGACCTATGTCCAGAAGATCCGCGTCGAGGTCGACGGTCTGATCGGGCTGGGTACCGGGGTCGGCCCGGGGAGGCTGGTGACCGAGGATGCCGTGGCAGCGGAGCGGATCCCCGGGCATGGGCAGGCGGGCGTCGAGGGGCGGGCCGGTTCGGAAACCGCGGCCGGGCCCGGCGAGGCCCAGTCGCGGGCGGACGCGGAGAAGACGACCCCGGCTCGGCCGGATCGGCGGCGGGTGGCCGAGATCGTGCGCGCGGCGGGAGCCGATAGCGGGAATTTCGGTGTCGGCCGGGCCGGTCGGGCCGAGGCGGATGCCGCCGGACTGGTCTGGGTGGGGCTCGAGGCCAGGCCGTTTCCCTACAACGGCACCCATCGCTGGGTCAGCGCAGACGGGTTGCGGCAGTATCGCCCACCCCAGCAGAAACCGTCCGGGCGGGGTGTGGAGGCCAATTACGAGTCGCGGTCGGAGACCGGCCGGCACTGGGAGAGCAACGCGCATCTGGAGATCGAGGAGCGGTGATGAGAGCGGAACTGAAGGGAATGCACAGTCCGGATGTCGATCTCGCGGATCCGGATGCTGTGAGCGCGGCCGGTGCGGTGCTGGTGCAGTTGATGATCGGCCCGGCGGGCGGAGCGGGGGAGGAGGCGTTCGATCTCGTCATCCGGAAGTCGAGTGAGGGCGAGGCGGATGCGGGCAGGCGCGGGTTCCGGCCGGCCGACCATGCACTCGTGCTCGACCGTATCGAGGCGGCAGAGGTCCGCCGCTACGTCGAGGATTTCCTGAGTGATCTGGAACGTCCGGCTTGGGATGCGCTGGCCCGGGCGATCGGCCGGGTCGCACGGTGGGAGTTCGCGGGTTATCGGCGTGCCCGCGACACCGGCGTGTAGGTCCCGGCGGGCGCGCTTCCAGGGCCGGCCCGTTCCGGCGGCCGGTGACCTACTGTTCCGGGCGAACTCGCTCTGGAGGCGCTCGGCTTCTGTCGATAGCGGCGGCCGATGATTGCGATTTGCCACCACAACGTAGGCTGACCAGCGTTTCGGATGTGTGAGAGGCTGCCGGTGTCGCGGGTCCCGTACGAGTATGTCGCGTTCGCGAACCGCCTGTCTGTCTATGTCCAGACCTATGTCCAGAAGGTCCGAATCGAACTCGACGGTCTGATCCGAACGGGTACCGGGGTCGGCCCGGGGAGGCTGGTGGCCGAGGATGCCGCGGGAGCGGAGCGGATCCCCCGGGGCGGGCCGGTCGGCACCGAAGGCCGGGCCGGTGCGGAGGCCGCGGCCGGACACGGCGCCGCGACACCGCGGGCGGACAATGAGCACACGACACCGGCTCGGCCGGATCGGCGGCGGGTGGCCGAAATTGTGCGCGACGCGGGAGCCGATAGCGGGAATTTCGGTGTCGGCCGGGCCGGTCGGGCCGAGGCGGATGCCGCTGGACTGGCCTGGGTGGGGCTCGAGGCCAGGCCGTTTCCCTACGGCGGTACGCAGGGCTGGGTCAGCGCGGACGGACTGCGGCAGTACCGCCCGCCCCAGCGGAAATCGATCGAGCGAGGTGTGCAGGCCAATTACGAGTCGCGGTCGGACACCCGCCGGCACTGGGAGAGCAACGCGCATCTGGAGATCGAGGAGCGGTCATGAGAGCGGAACTGAAGGGAATGCACAGTCCGGATGTCGATCTCGCGGATCCGGATGCAGTGTGCGCGGCCGACGAGGCACTGGTGCAGTTGATGATCGGCCCGGTGGGTGAAGCGGGGGAGGAATCGTTCGATCTCGTAGTTCGGACTTCGCGTGGCAGCGGGGAAGACACGCTCGGTCCCGGGTTCCGGCCGGCCGACCACGCGCTGGTGCTCGACCGTATCGATACCGCCGAGGTCGGCCGCTGGATCGAAGGTTTCCTGCGCGATCTCGACCGTCCCACCTGGGATGCGCTGGCCCGTGCGATCGGCCGGATCGCACGCTGGGAATTCGCTGACTATCGACCCGCCCGCGGCGACGCCGGCGCGTAGGTTCCGGCGATCGGTGGGTGCTCGCCCGCGACCGCTGTCCGGCTCGTTCCGAAGGCCGGTCACCCGCTGCTACGGGCCTCTCGTAGGCATGATCCAGGGCGGCGCAATCTCTCGTCGATCGCTCTCGACGATGTCGGAGGGGTTGGAATTTGCGCCGTCATACCCGTGCGCAGGCCGATATCGGGGCATATCGGGCCGTGTCGGAAGAGCTGCGGGGAAACGGGTAGCCCGGCCCTTCCGATCGGCTCAGGCGGATTCGGCGAAATTGTCCGCGGTCCAGATCTCGGCCAGCTCCTCGAGGGGCAGTTCGAGAACGCGGCTCAGGGAGACGACCGTGCCGAAGCCGGGTGAGGGGAGGCGGCCGGTTTCGATCTTGCGCAGAGTCTCCGGGGAGATACCGGCCGCGCGGGCGACCTCGGCGAGGTCGCGCCCGTCGCGGGCGGTGCGCAACCGGATTCCGAGGCGGCGGCCGGCGTCGATCTGGGAGGCGGTGAGGGGCAGGCGGACCATGCCTCCACTGTAAAGAGTGGTATTAATGTACCGCAATGACGGTATATAAATACCATTGATGTCGGAGGTTGTGATGGTGGAGCTGAAATCGCCCGAGGAGATCGAGCGGATGCGTGTCGCGGGGGCGTTCGTGGCCGAAATCCTGGCGGAACTGCGAGCGGTCGCCGCGGTGGGTGTGAACCTGCTCGATCTGGAGATGATCGTGCGCGAACGGATCCGGCAGCGGGGCGCGGTGTCGTGTTACTGGGACTACGCGCCCTCGTTCGGACGCGGTCCGTTCCGTAATACGGTCTGCCTGTCGGTCAACGACGCCGTCCTGCACGGGCTGCCCTTCGACTACGCGCTGCGCGACGGTGATGTGCTGACGGCGGATCTGGCGCTGAGCATCGACGGCTGGGTCGCCGACGCCGCCACCACCGTCATCGTCGGCACCCCCGTCGCCGCGGATCTGCGTCTGGTACGGGCCACCGAGGAGGCGCTGGCCGCGGCGATCGAGGCCGCGCAGCCCGGCAACCGCATCGGTGACATCTCCGCGGCGATCTCCGCCGTCGCGGCTGCGTACGGCTACCCCGTGAACACCGAATTCGGCGGCCACGGGCTCGGGCGGACCATGCACGAGGACCCACACGTCTCCAACGCCGGACGCCCGGGCCGCGGCTTCCGGCTGCGGCCCGGGCTCACCCTCGCTCTGGAACCGTGGTTTGCCGCGACCACCGACCGGATCGTCACCGATCCCGACGGCTGGACCATCCGCTCGGCCGACGGCTCCCGCACCGCCCACTCCGAGCACACCGTCGCGATCACCGCCGACGGGCCCCGGGTGTTGACCACAGCGGCATGACCGAGCAGCGGCCCGGCGCGGCGATCGACTGCGTCCTACGAGGAAGTTCGATGTCTCCGGCGGCGCCGGAGGAAGCGCCGGCCCTCTGTTCGCTTCTCGATGTCCTCGTAGCCTTCTTTTCGCAGTCCCACGCGGTAGACATGGTTCATGCCCAGACGCCACATCCGCCCCGCCCCCGGGAGCTTGTCGATGGCCTTCAGCAGGGGTCCGGGCCGGCGGCCGTCTGTGGTCGTGGCCACCTGCTTACCTACCAGGGCCATCAGGTCCGGTACCGCACGACGGTCGACGAGCGCATCCGAGGTCCACAGGCGCGAGCGCACCACGGCGTCGTTGTCGACGACTTCGGCATCCTCGACGTCGATGAGAAGGGCCGCGTGCGGGACGACCCCGCGCAACGCCACCGTCTCCAGCAGTGTGTGATCGTCGGTGATCGAGCCACGGCCACGCCCGTGCAGCACGCCACTGCGTCCCGGGACGAGCGCGGCGAACGAGAGCCGGTCGTCCTGCACCAGATTGTGGAGCGCGTCGGCGCGTTTGTTACCTCGGCGATCCGGGATGGCCAGTGTGTGGCCGTTCAGCATCCGTGCCACTGCCTGCCGGTCCCCGCGTGGGCTCGTATCGCTGCCACCGCAACGATCCCACGTGGACAATGCGAGAAAAGGTGACGCGGCCAGAAACTGCGCGACGACGGGCCGGGAGAGTGGGCCGCGGCCCTCTACTTCGACCGCCGTCGCCGCCGTCGGGACCGGCGGCTGCCACAGGCGGGCCCGCAGGACGGCCTGCGCGCAGTGCACGTAGACCTGATCGATCTCGACAGTGGCGTGCGCGCCCTTCCGCGCCACCACCGAGCCGTTGACGCGCAGAACCTCGCCGATACCGGGCATCAGGAAGAAGAACGAAGCCGGGCCCTGTGGAGCAGCGGACTCGTTCAGGGAGAACGTGAACCGCGTATCCGACCGTACCCGCACGAATCCCGGCGTACCGCCGATGAAGGTGGTCCGGCTGATGCCATCCGCGGCCCGGTAACCGAAGGCCGCGATCGGGCAGTGCACGAGCACATCCCGGCAGCCTTGATCGAGAAGAGCGAGCTGCTTGAGCATGACCACCTTGGCCGGCCGGCCGACAAGCCTGTCGACTTCCTCCACGGTCGTCAGTCGGTGAAGAGACCGCACCGAACTGTCGCTGCGCACCTCTTCCGTAGCGGAAGAGGACTTGTTTCCGCAGGTCACTACACTATTGTGAGAAATTGTTCAGCTTCTTGGCTACTCGCTTTTCGCGCCCAGGAGGAGGATCCGGATGCCGTCGTCCGGTCGTCGTCTCGACCCGCGCCGCAAGCCTCGCCAGGTGCGCGCAGAACTCACCCGCGAACGCATCGTGACCGCCGCTGCTCACGTTTTCGCCGAGCACGGCTACGCCGCCGGCACCACCAACCGCATCGCCGAACACGCCCGCATCTCCATCGGCTCGCTGTATCAGTATTTTCCCAACAAGGACGCCATCCTCACCGAATTGCTGATCCAGCACATCGACCGCGGTAGATGGAAACAGGCCGACCAGCTCGACCTGTCCCCTGGAAGTCTGCGGGGGGCGGTCGGGGCGCTGGTCCACGATGCCATCGACAATCATCGCGACGACCCGCGTCTGCTGCGGATCATGATCGAGAAAGCGCCCGTGTCGCAGGACCTACTCGACACCATCGACCGGCACGGAAAGGTCCGCATCGGCCAGGTACGCGAACTCCTCGCCGCGCATCCCGATGTCCAGGTGCCGGACATAGACACCGCTGCCGAGCTGATCACACTCACGGTGGAAGTCAACACGCACAAACTCATGGCCGACCCACGTGCGACGGCGACCGAGACGGTGGAGAACGAGCTGGCGGACATGGTGACCCGGTACCTACGTGGAGACCCGTAACCGCTCGACAACACACTCGTTGTCCGGGCTCAGGTCGCCCGGCTCACCGACGACATGTGGAAGTCCGGGATCCGCAGCGGTGGCATGGCGGTGCGGGTGAACCAGTCCTTCCATTCCCGCGGCAGCGTGAGTTCGGTGGCCCCGGCCTCGGTGGCGCGGCGCAGCAGGTCGAGCGGGCTCTCGTTGAACCGGAAATTGTTCACCGCCGCGGTGACCACTCCGTTTTCCACCAGATACACACCGTCGCGAGTGAGACCGGTGAGCAGCAGGGTGGCCGGATCGACCTCGCGGATGTACCAGAGGGTGGTGAGCAGCAGACCACGTTCGGTGCGCGCGATCATCTCGTCCAGTGTCGCGGCGGAACCGCCGGTGAGCAGCAAATTCTGTACCGGGACGGTAGGGGAGGCGTCGTAGTCGGCGGCGGTGGCGCGCGGATACACCAGATCGGCGATCGCGCCGTCGCGCAACCAGTCCACCCGCGGCGCGGACAGCCCGTTGTCGAACACCGATACCGTCTCCGACGAGGCCGATGTGGCCACGAACGGCAGGCACTGCAATCCAGGCGCCGCGGGATCGGAGGAGAGCGTCAGCGGGATATCGGTGAGCTTCTCGCCGACCCGGGTACCGCCCGCGGCGGCGAACGCCGTATGTCCCTCCTGGGCGCCCCGGCCCTCCATGGACCAGTACATGTAGATGAGCAGATCCGCCACCGCCGACGGCGGCAGCAGGGTTTCGTACCGTCCGGCGGGCAGCTCCACCCGCCGCGCCGACCAGTCCAGCCGCCGGGACAGTTCGGCCAGCAGGCCGGGGGTGTCCACATCGGTGAAATCGGTGGTGCCCGCGCCCACCCAGGCACTGGCCGGCTCCGCCCCGTCGCCGCGCTTACCGTTGATCTCGATAGACCCGGTGGGCTGGGTGTAGCGGCGCCGGACACCGGTGGAGGTGCCGAGCCAGGTGGTCTGCACCTGATGGTGCGCGAAACCGTAGAGCCGGTCGCCGCCGTCGAAACCGGTGGCGAGATCGGCGGCGAGCCCGGTGAACACATCGATCCCGGTGGTCGCCGGAGTCTGCTCCCAATCCGGTGCCGCCGGCACCGCGTCCGCGTCCAGCAGTGGCATGGCGTCGCGGGCCGGTTCGGCGGATCGGGCAGCCTCCTCGCTGGCCCGCACCACGGCCTCGATATCGGCGGGGTCGACGCTGGTCGAGGCCACGCTGCCGACACGTGCCGAGCGCGGCCCGTCCCGGAACACCGAAATAACCGACCAGCGCCGTGAGACGGAGGCGCCGTTGGTGGTCATGGAATTGCCGGCCCAGCGCAGCGAGGCCTCGTACTCGTCGCTGACGATCACGATCGCCTCGTCGGCCCGGCTCGCGCCGAGGGCCCGCTCGACGACCGCCCCCGCGGGCAGGGCTCCCACACCGATCACCGTCATCGTCGCGCCTCCGTCCGGGTGTTGAGGACGTTCACCCCGCGTACCAGCACCGACGGGCAGCCGTGACTGACCGCCGCGACCTGGCCGGGCTGGGCCTTACCGCAGTTGAACGCACCGCCCAGCTGCCAGGTCGACGGTCCGCCGACCGCCTCCATCGAACCCCAGAAATCCGTGGTGGTCGCCTGATAGGCGACATCGCGCAATTGGCCGGCCGGCTCACCGTTGCGGATGCGGAAGAAACGCTGCCCGGTGAACTGGAAGTTGTAGCGCTGCATATCGATCGACCAGCTCTTGTCGCCGACGATATAGATGCCGTTGTCGACCCGCGAGATCAATTCCGCGGTACTGGTATCGGTGTCGGGATCGGGCTGCAGCGAGACATTCGCCATCCGCTGGATCGGTACATGGTGGGGGGAATCGGCGTAGGAGCAGCCGTTGGAGCGGTCCAGGCCCAGTCGCGGCGCGAACACCCGGTCGAGCTGGTAGCCCACCAGTACCCCGTCACGCACCAGATCCCAGCGCTGACCGGCCACTCCCTCGTCGTCGTAGCCGACGGTGGCCAGCCCGTGCGGCTGGATCCGGTCGGCGGTGACATGCATGACCGGAGTGCCGTAGCGCAGCGTGCCCAGCAGATCCGGGGTCGCGAACGAGGTGCCGGCGTAGGCCGATTCGTAGCCGATCGCTCGGTCGTATTCGGTGGCGTGCCCGATGGATTCGTGGATGGTGAGCCACAGGTTGGTGGGGTCGATCACCAGATCGGTAGGGCCCGGGGTGACGGTCGGCGCCTTCACCTTCTCGGCCAGCCACTCCGGGATCCGGGCCAGTTCGGTCTCCCAGTCCCAGACCCCGTCGGCGCCGGTGACGTACTCCCAGCCGCGGCCGACCGGGGGCGCCAGGGTGCGCATGGTCTCGAACGCGCCGGAGGCGGTATCGACGGTGATCGCCTCCAGTTGCGGGTGCAGGCGCACCCGCTGCTGGGTGATCGAGGAACCGGCGGTGTCCGCGTAGTAGGTCTGCTCTTTGACCTGAAGCAGTGACGCGGTGACGTGGTCGACGCCGTCGGCGGCGGTCAGCCGGCCCGAATAATCCTGGAGCAGCGCCACTTTGTCGGCCGAGGCCACGGTGAACGGATCGATGCCGTAGTCGGAGATCCAGCGGGCGTTGTCGTAGCGGGGTTCGTCGGCGAGTTCGACGCGTTCCCGGTTCAGGTCGCGCAGAGTGGTCGCCACGGTCACCGCGGACCGCGCGACCTCGGCCGCGGTCTCCCGGGTCAGTGCCGCGTGCGAGGCGAAACCCCAGGTGCCGTCGACGATGACACGGACCGCGAAGCCGAGTTCGACGGTATCGGTGAGTGCCTCCACCCGGCCGTCGCGTAACCGCAGTGTCTGGGTACACAATCGGTGCACCCGCAGATCGGCGTGCTCGGCCCCGGCCGCGCGGGCCGTGGTCAGCGCCGACTCCGCCAGCGCCGCGAGCGGTAGATCCGCGAACTCCGGATCGATATCGTGCCCGGACGGTAGGCCGCCCGATTCGGTGGAGGATGTCGCCGTCACCCTGCACAACTTAGTCTGCCGCACCGGATCGCGGGTGGTGCGTTCAGCCGAACTGCTGCCAGCCCAGCCGGATCACCATGGCCACCACAACTACCAGCAGCACCGCGCGCACGAATTCCGCGCCGCGGTCCAGCGCCATGCGCGAACCCAGTACCGCGCCCGCGATATTGGCCAGCGCCATCGCCGCGCCCAGTGCCCACAGCACATGCCCGGTGGCACCGAAATAGATCAGCGCCCCGATATTCGAGCCGCAGTTGATCACTTTCGCCATCGCCGCCGCCCGCACGAACTCGGTACCGAGCAGGGTGGCGAACGTGATGATCAGGAATGTCCCGGTGCCGGGTCCGAGCAGCCCGTCGTAGGCGCCGATCAGACCCGCCGCCAGTGCCACCACCAGCACTACCTTGCGTCGCGACGGGGGATGGGTGGCCAGGGTGATCCCGATCGAGGGGCGGGCCGTGACAAAGATCGCCACCCCGATCAGTACCACCAGCACGATCGGGATGAACAGGTCGCGATCGATGAGCGCCACCGCCGCCGCGCCCGCCGCCGCGGTGATCGCCGCCAGCACGGCGGCGGGTATCAGCAGCCGCCACTGGAGCGGAACCTTCCGGGCGAAAGTGGCCGCCGCCGTGGCGGTGCCCGCCACCGCCGCCAGCTTGTTGGTGCCCAGCGCGGTCTGGGGGGCGAGGCCTGGCGCCACCAGCAGCAGGGTCGGCAGCACGATCAGACCGCCACCACCCACCACGGCGTCCACCCAGCCGGCGGCGGCCGCGGCCGGCAACAACATCAGCCAGTCGGTTACATCCACCCGCTCAGCAAACCAGACGGTCCGCAGGTCGAGGTCACCCGCTGGCGCGTCCCACCCGGGACCGTCCTCCTAGGCTGGGCGGGTGCGCCGGTTCATTCTGTGGCTTCGAGACAATCCCGTCGTCGCGGATTCCGCGCTCGCGGCGGCGCTGCTGGTGTTCGACCTCGCCATGGCCCGCGACAGCACCCACCTCGCCGCCTTCGTAGTGTTCTCGGTGCTGATCCCGCTTCCGATCGTGCTGCGCCGGATCTATCCGCGGGCCATGGCGGCGACCTTCATGGGACTGTCGATCTGCGCCAGTACGGTCGGCTACCTCGTCGGTGACCCCACCGGGCACGCCGCGCTGATCGGCCACGGAGTCATGCTGTACACGCTGGTGGCCTATGTCGGCCGGCGTGCCGGTCTCTGGTATGTGCTGGCACTGGTCGCCGATACCGCCTACGGGATGGCGCTGCTGAGCGGTTTCCGGGCCGGAGACCTGGCCTTCGTCTCGGTGTTCTTCGCCCTGTGCTGGGCGCTCGGCGAGTTCACCGCCGCCCGCCGCGCCTACGACGCGGAAGTGGCGGCCCGGCTTGCCGTCGCCGACTCCGACCGGGAACGCCGCGCGCACGACGCGGTCTCGGCCGAACGCACCCGCATCGCCCGGGAACTGCACGATGTGGTCGCGCACGCGGTGAGCGTGATGATCGTCCAGGCCGACGGCGCCCGCTTCGCCCTGCGCACCGATCCCGACACCACCGAACAGGCGCTGGTCACCATTGCCGCAACCGGACGCGAGGCGCTGCGCGAACTCCGCCGCACCGTCGCACTGCTGCGCACCGAACACGCCCCCGACGAAGTCCCCCAGCACGGGACGGCGGGGCTCGCGGCGGTGGTGCAGCTGATGCGGGACGCGGGCCTGGCGGTCGAACTGGAACTGGCCGGGGAACTGGACGGCGTCGCCCCCGAGATCAGCCTGGGTATGCACCGCATCGTGCAGGAAGCGCTGACCAACACCCTCCGCCACGCCGGCGCCCATCCGAAGGCGTGGGTGCGGGTGCGGCGGCACGCCGACCACATCGAGGTGGAGGTCGTCGACTCCGGCGGGGTCCCGGTGCGGCCCGAGGATCGGATCGAGGGCAGTGGCCTGGGGCTGGCCGGGATGCGCGAACGGATGGCGGTGCTCGGCGGCACTCTGGAGGCCGGGCGCCGGACCGACGGCGCCTGGCGGGTGTATGCGCGGATTCCGCTGTCGGCACCCGAGCGGGAATAGGCGCCGGCCGCCACTACATTGGAATCCGTGCCGATCACCGTGCTCGTTGTGGACGACCAGGAACTCATGCGCGTAGGACTCAAGATGGTGCTCGGCGCACACCCCGATATCGAGGTGGTCGGCGAAGCCGACAACGGCGCCACCGCGGTGGCCCGGGCCGCGGAACTGACCCCCGATGTGGTGCTCATGGACGTCCGGATGCCGGTGGTGGACGGGGTTACCGCCACCGGGCGCATCCTCGAGGCCGATCACGGCGCCCGCGTCCTGGTGATGACGACCTTCGATCTCGACGAGCACGCCCTGGGCGCGCTGCGCGCCGGCGCGAGCGGATTCCTGCTCAAGGACACCCCGCCCGAAGACCTGATCTCGGCCATCCGCAGTGTCGCGGCCGGAGACGCGGTAGTGTCGCCGAAGGTCACCAAACGCCTCCTCGACCGGCTCATCGCCGAAGAACCCACGCCTTCGCGCGACCCCGAGATCCTCGAGGTGCTGACCGCCCGGGAACGCGAAGTACTCGAAGAGATCGCCGCCGGGCGGTCCAATGCCGAGATCGCGGGCCGGCTGTTCCTCTCCGAAGCCACGGTGAAGACCCACGTCGGCCGGGTACTGACCAAACTGGGTTTGCGGGACCGTGTGCAGGCGGTGGTGCTCGCCTACGAAACCGGTGTGGTGCGCCCGGGCGGCTGAGTGAGCGGCACCGGGGCGACCGAGATCCCCGATCCGGTGCTACGGCCCGGATCCGGGACCCGGGCCGAGTTCCCGGCCGCGGGCCGGAAGCCGGGCGATCGACGGTTCCGGGAGCAAATCGGACATCTCGTTCGTTGTCCGGGTAGCCCGACCGAAAGGTTCGCCCATGCCCGTCCTCGGTTTCCTCGTCTATCTCGTAGCCGAGATCGCCGTCTTCGCCGCCGCCGTCGCCTGGCTCGGTGCCGTTCCCGCCATCGTGTTGCTCATCGCCAGCTCCGCCGCGGGCATGCTACTGCTCGGTTCGCAGTGGCGCCGGGTCGGCGAACAGTTCCGTCGCGCCTCGCGCGGTGAGATCACCCCGGGCGCCGCCGTCGCCGACGGCGCGCTGGTGGGTGCGGGCAGCCTGCTGATGTTCGTTCCCGGCCTGGTCACCTCGGTGGTGGGGCTGCTGATGCTCATTCCGCCGACCCGCGCGCTGTTCCGTCCGGTGCTGGCGGCCCTGGCCGCGCGCCGGGTCGCGAAGATCGCCGCGGCCGCACCGTATCGTCCCACGGTGATCGATGCCGATGTCGTGGACGGTGTCGTGGTGAGCGAGTGGTACACCGACGAGCGGCCGGCGAGAAATATCCTGGAAAAGCGGCTCCCGCCGGCCGAACAGGGCCGGATCTAGGAATCGTCGGCCATGCGGTACTCGCCCCGTTCCAACCGGTCGAGCACACCGGCGGTCCAGCCGGTGAGATTGTCGAAGACCCCGCTCCACAGTTCGAGCAGATCGGTGGCGTGCGGGGGCTCGTAGCGGCCCGGATAATCGCCGACCATGGCCAGCAGGTCGTCGCGGATCGCGCGGCTGCCCGCGCGTTGTTCGCGTAGTTTCGCGATCACGTGGGCGCGCGGCAGGGCGTCCATGAACGCGATGCCGGCTCCGAGTTCCTCCATGTCCACGCTGGTCAGCGCCGCGTCCATCCGCTCCAAGAATTCGGCTTCGCCGGCCGGGGTGAGTTCGAAAAGGGTCCGGCCCGGCCCCCGGCCGCCGTCCTCGGTGCCCAGGGTGCGGAGCTTGCCTTCCTGGGTGAGCTGTTTCACGGCGTGATAGATGGAGCCGGGCTGCACATTGGTCCAGGTATCGGCGCGCCAGGACAGCAATTCGCGGCGCACCGCGTAACCGTGGGTCGGTTGCTGCCGCCGTGCCACCCCGAGAACCAGCAACCGTACCGCCGCCATCGTCGCTCCTTCCGTCACCGGAACAGTACGGTACTCAAATTTGACTTCCGATCGCCGAACGTCCTAACCTCGGCTAGTCAAACTTGACTATTGGGAGGGTTCTCATGGGAGATACCGCGGTACCGGTGCTGCCCACACGCGATCTGACCCGCACGCTCGACTTCTATCGGGCGCTCGGTTACACGGTCACCCACGAACAGACGAAGCCGTACGTTTACGGCGCGGTCTCGGCGCACGACTGCGACCTCCACTTCACCTCCGCTCCCGTGGGACAGGTGGTCAGGGGGGAGGCGGGTTGCCTGATGATGGTCGACGATGTCGCCGACCGGCACCGCCGCTTCAGCGCCGCGCTGCGGGAACGGTTCGGGCGGATTCCCGCACAGGGGTCAGGGCGGATCACCAGGTTCCGTACCGGTCAGACCAGGTTCAGTCTCATCGACCCGGACGGCAACTGGGTGACCTATATCTCCCGGACGGAGCCGATGGAAATCGAGTACGGGGGATCGGCGAAACTGACCGGCCTGGCCCGGGTGCTCGACAACGCCCGGATCCTGCGCGATTCCAAGAACGACGACAAAGCCGCCGAACGGGCGCTCGAGTCCGGGCTGCGCCGCCACGGCGCGAAGGCCGGCGTGCTGGACCGGGCGCGCGCCTTGGCGGCGCTGGCCGAACTGGCGATCGCGCGCGGAAACCCGGACAAGGCCGCCGAGCGCCGCGCGGACCTGGTAGCGCTCGGGCTGACCGACGCCGAACGAGCGGAACTCGCCGCCCAACTCGGCGCGGCAGACGATCTGGAGGAATGGCTGCGGCCACAAGCCGACTGACCAGGCAGGCCGGGCGGGTTCGCTACCCCCGCCCGGTCGTTCCGGCTCCGGTGGCAATCCCGCCGCGACCGGAGCCGGACGGCGGCCGTTTATTCCGGGGTGGCCGGCTCGGCCCGTGGGGTCACTTCGATTCCGACAGTGCCCGACTTCCCGCGACGCAGAACGCTGCCGAAAACCACCAGGGGGCCGGTGAACCGGTACTTGCGGCGGATCAGGCGGCGGACCCGCGCACTGCCTGCGGCGTCCAGGACACGGCCGGTGCCGTGGACGACCGCACCGCGCGGGGTGCCCTTGTAATCACACGGCTGCAACGTCACCTCCGGGTTGCGCCGCAGCCTTTTCACCTTCCAGCTGTCGGTGACGGTCCAGACGTAGAGCTTGTCGTCCTCGGCCACCGCCCACAGGGGCGTCGGCACCGGGGTGCCGTCCTTGCGGAAGGTGGTGAGCAGAACGTAGTCGGCGGTACCGACCGCACCGAGCGTGTTGACCATGCAGGCAGCGTAATTCGCCGCGGCCGGGCAGGTGCCCCAACGCTCCCCGCGGTCCCCCGCGCCCGGGTGACCCGGCGCCGTCTCGGACCCACGCCGCCCGGGTCGCCCGGACCGGCCCGCGCGACCCGGGCGGTGGTGCGGCAGACTGGACTCCCGTGAGTACGCAGCTGCTGGTCGGAGGCCGGATCTACAGTTCGAGTGCGCCCGATGCCACCGCCCTGGCGGTGACCGACGGTGTCGTCGTATGGCTCGGCGCCGACCATGTAGGACGCGCCCTGCATCCGGACGCCGAGGTCATCGAGCTGGACGGCGCTTTCGTGACGCCCGCCTTCGTGGAACCCCATCTGCACACCACCGCGCTCGGCCTGCAACTCTCGGGCCTCGACCTCTCCGCGGCCCGCTCGCTCGACCACTGCTTGGAGCTGGTCGCCGGATACGCCGCCCGTCACCCCGACGGCGCGATCCTGGCCGACGGCTGGGACGAGACCCGCTGGCCGGAGGGCCGGCCGCCGACGGTCGCCGAGGTGGACGCGGCCGCCCGACCCGGGCAGGCGGTGTACCTGGCGCGGGTGGACGCGCATTCCGCGGTGGCCTCCTCGGCTCTGCTGGACGAAGTGCCGGGGTTGC